>CALOCX010000017.1:0-520321 GCA_942491995.1 uncultured Gammaproteobacteria bacterium
GTTGTTCGGCCCCTGGATGGCGCCATCCACATGCGCGAGCGGAATGATGGCACGGTTCACAAGGTTCCACTTGCCGACAGTCACCGGGATGACGGGCTGAATATTCAGGATGGTTGCATCGCCATCATCGGCACCGTAGTCGAGGTTCAACTTGAACGGCAGGCTGATCATCGAGCTGATCGGATTCTGCACGGCGGAGCGTATATCATCGCTCGACCAGGCATTCGTACTGAGCATCACAGCAACTATTAATAAGGCAACTCTTTTCATTTCGTCATCATCCGTCTGTTAGTCGATCCACTTCCAAGTCCCACCGGGCCGTCATGAAGCCATCAAACGGGCCGCTTTGTATCAGCACAACACCCTTCACTTTCCGTATGCACACTGGCACAGCCGTCCCCGCATTCAAGAGCAGTGACGACTGTGCCACTCGCAATCAGTTACTTGGCGCCGATTTCAACGTCGCCAGGGCGTCATCCACATTGAACTTGGCCGGCTTGAAGGTCTGCGCCGGCACCAGCGCGAAGACACGCTCGATCCACCACCGATTGTAGTTGTTGGAGTCGGTGTCTGCGCGCTCGAAGGGATCGGTGCGCAGGTTGAAGATCTTCGGGACACGCAGCGGAACGAACGGGTCGCTCCAGACCATGAAGCTGCGCTCGCGCTGCTCCATGAAGACCAGCTTCCAGTCGTCGTAGCGCAGGCCGACGAGTTGGCCGCCGTCGTTCCAGTAGAAGAACTCCGCGCCGCGGCCAGTCGGCGTCCTTGCCCGACTCCCCGGCCAGGTTGGGCAGGAGGTTGTAGCCGTCGAGATGGACCTTGAGCTTCTTGTCGCCGAGGCTGGTGCCCTGCATCAGTTGCTCCTTGATTTGCGGGTTGCCGGCCGCGGCCATCAGCGTCGGCACCCAGTCGAGCGCCGAGGTGGTGTCGTTGATCACGCTCCCGGCCTTGAACTTGGCCGGCCAGCGCGCGAACATGGGCACGCGGTAGCCGCCCTCCCAGTTGGTGTTTTTCTCGCTGCGGAACGGGGTGATGCCGCCGTCCGGCCACTGGTTGTAGTGGGGGCCGTTGTCGGTCGAGTAGAGCACAATGGTGTTGTCGGCGATGCCGAGCTCGTCGAGCAGGTCCAGCACCTGGCCGACGTGGCCGTCATGCTCCACCATGCCGTCGGCGAAGATGCCGAGTCCGGTGACGCCCTCGCTCTCCTCCTTCAGGTGGGTGTAGAAGTGCATGCGCGAGGTCGACAGCCAGGCGAACCAGGGTGTGCCCGCTTTGGTGTTGGTCTTGATGAAGTCCATGGCGCGGCCGATGAACTCTTCGTCCGCGGTCTCCATGCGTTTCTTGGTGAGCGGCCCGGTATCCTCGCATTCCTGCTTGCCCATCGGGCCGAAGCGAGGGTCGTTGATCTCGCTCGGCGTGGCCGTGGCCTTGCAGTCCAGCACGCCACGGGGTCCGATTTCGGCGCGGAACGCCGGGTCCTGCGGATAATCCGGGTTCTCGGGCTCTTCCTCGGCGTTCAGATGATAGAGGTTGCCGTAGAACTCGTCGAAGCCGTGCACGGTCGGCAGGAACTCGTTGCGATCACCGAGGTGGTTCTTGCCGAACTGGCCGGTGGCGTAGCCGAGCGGCTTGAGCATCTCGGCCAGGGTCGGGTCCTTTCTGCAAGCCGATGGAGGCGCCGGGCAAACCGACCTTGGTCAAGCCCGTGCGGATCGGGCGACTGTCCGGTGATGAAGGCGGAGCGACCGGCAGTGCAGCTCTGCTCACCGTAGTAATCGGTGAACAGCGCACCTTCCTGCGCGATGCGGTCGATATTCGGCGTGTGATAGCCGGCCATCCCTCGGCTGTAGGCGCTGAGATTGGTGACGCCCACGTCGTCGGACATGATCATTTCAATTCGTGGAAATTTTAGCCTGTGTGTTGCAGGCAATAAATGAAAAACAAAATGAATGACCAAACCAATGCGCCTGATTCTACAATGATTCGATTACCTGCCTATTGGGCTAAAGCCCTACAGGCGCTTATTCAGAAGCAATGGTTTTCGGCATAATCTCCAGTTGCACATACCCTGCCCCAGCTCCACGGCTGAGGATACCCCCATCTTGACCATGATCTTTGCCCGGTGGGCCTTAACGGTTTTTCCGTGATATCCAGGTGGGTTGCGACCTGCCGGTTACGAACACCCGACAGGATGTAACGCATCACCTCCAGTTCACGGCTGGTGAGCGTCGCCAAACATGTCCGTGCTTTCCTGGTTAACTCATTGTCTTGCAGTTTCTTCTTATGCACTAGCAGTGCCTGCCTGACAGCCGCGAGCAACACCGTCTCATCCACCGGTTTGGTCAGGAAGTTGACCGCGCCACCCTTGATGGCCTTGACCGACATGGGGATATCACCGTGCCCTGTGAGGAACAGGATCGGTAAATCACTCTCCAGCCCCTTCAGCGTGTCCTGCAATTCAAGGCCACTGCTGCCAGGCATGCGCACGTCGAGAATAATGCAGGCAATACCCGTCGAATCGCTCCCGGGCAAGATAGTCTTCCGCACAGGCAAACACCTCGGTTGCATATCCCGCGGCATCCAGCAGGCGTGCCAGGCTGGTGCGTACAGAGCTGTCATCATCAATGATGAAGATCCGTGAAGGGGTATCAGACATGCCCCGGGCCCTGCTCACGAGGGGCTATTGGTAGCACAAAGGTAAAGCTGGCACCGCCCGTTGCCATGCTCTCTGCCGAAATTCGGCCCCCGTACGCCTCGATAATTCGCCTTGAGATGGACAGCCCCATGCCAATGCTGCCAGCCTTGCTGGTAAAAAAAGCTTCAAATATGCGGGGCAGATCCTCCTCGGATACACCCCTGCCATTATCGCGTACCGTAACCTCGACACTGTCCTTGTGGCGCGAGGTTCGGATGATGAGCTGGCGCTGCGCGGAGGGTGTGTCACTCAGGGCATTCAGGGCATTAATAATCAGGTTGATGGCCACCTGCTGGATCTCGGTCTGACCGGCCAATACGTCGGGGAGATGTTTCCCGAACTCCAGTATTGGCGTCACTTGCTGCCGGCTGATTTCACCACTGAGCAGGCCGATCGCATCCTTCATCACGTAATTGATATCAAGCGGCTGTTGCACAGTTTCTCCAGTCTGTAGCAACGTCCGGAAGCGCCGATGAATGATATCCGCGGCACGTTGATCGTCACGAGCGATATCGTCTAAGATGTCCCCGATATCTGACAGCTTTGCGGGTTCCCACGCCAGCAGGTGACGTCCTGCCTGTGCATTACTCAGGATCGCGCTGAGCGGCTGATTCAGCTCATGCGCAAGGGTACTGGACAGTTCGCCCAGCAGGTTGGCGCGTGCCAGCCGCTCAACTGCCTGCTCGCTCTGTTGCAGTTTCCGCGCATACTGTGCTGAACGCATTGCATCGTCGGCAAGCTGGTAACTCATGGAAACGATAATGGCGAGGTAGGCAAAACTAATCATATAAGGTGTTAGCGTAACACCGGCATCCACCAGCAGGGTGTGGATACCGGCCAGTAGTATAAAGAAGATGATGCCGCCGCCAATCACAGTTGCCGTGCGCTTGCCACCCTGACGCCACAAGCGCATCGAAGCATCCGCCACGTAGACAAGAATCAGCAACGACGCGATATCCGCCAGCAGCTTCCACGGATTCGCGGTGCCCAGCGGGATGGTGAAGGCCTCGCCCCAGGGCGTCGTCAGGCGTTGCAGTTCACTCACCTCGATGAACGTCAGGGTATGCGGGGAAAGAAAGTTGGTCAGCAAGCCGAGAGTCCACAACAGTGTGATGATCATGGCCAGCCAGCGCCGTCCGGTGCCGAAATAGGCCTGTATGAACCACACCATGGGCACCAGGATCATGAACACCGCGACATTTTCCCACAGCATCAGAACCCGGTAGCTGTCGGGTGACTCGGTAAGCAGCAGTCCCAGTTCCAGCATCGCACTGACGCCGGCACTGAAGGCCATCAGGGATGACAGCAGGTAGACAGGCTGCTTGCGGTTCCTCAGCCAGAACAGCATGTGGATCGAGCCCAGCATCAGGCAGACCGATGCACAAAAAGACCAGGCGATGGTGAGCACACTCATGCAGCCTAGAGTAGGGAAGCCTGCCTGTAGTGACAAGGCAATCGCCGGACATTGGAAACCATCATGCCTGAACCGGTATGATGGCAGTTGCTTGACAGGCTGGACGCACTGTTGTGTTCCTGTACTTGAAACGTAACTATTCAGCTCACCACAGAAACAAGAGAGGCGAAAGGCATTTGTTTGAACACCGGAATCCACGGAAAACACGAAAAAATAAAAGCCTTACAAGAAATATTTCCGTGTTCTTCCGTGGATTCCGTTGCTAATGGGGTTTTAATGATGACATCCTCTGGATAGGTGTCCCATATACCTCTGAAGGTGAATGGTGCCTTGAAACAAGGCATACCCTATCTACAGAAATCATGCGTTATCGAATTGGCGAAACTCCGAATGAACCGGTCATGTCTCTGGACCAGGGCGCCTTTCTGTTTCTGGCGATACTCAGCCTGGTCATCGGAATCGGTTTTGTACTCGCCGGCATGCGCAGCGAGGCACTACTGGATGGCGATCTGGGGCACGGGGCTGGCTTTATCCAGCCTTGGCTATATCATTTACGTCATCGTCATCATCTGAACTCACGACCCGTGAACATCCAGGCACCGCTGACACCCTTCAGGAGGAACGAGATCATGCTCAACATTACGCTGGACGAACAACACGGAATCGCGACACTGGAACCTGATGGCCCTCTGAGCAAGGACGATTTCCAGTCAGCAAGCACAATCATTGACCCGTTTATCGAGAAAGCCGGCCACCTCAATGGCCTGATCATTCACACCGAATCCTTTCCCGGCTGGGATTCCTTCCAGGCGATGCATTCCCACCTGACGTTCGTCAAAGAGCACCATAAAATAATACCGCGGATAGCGTTTGTCACCGATTCCATTATCAGCAACCTGGCGGAGACCATCGGCAGCCACTTTGTCAGTGCAGACATCAAGTCATTTGGTTTCGGAGAGTTGGACAAGGCCCGTGCCTGGATACTGGGTGAATGACACTGTCCCGTTAATTCCATAGCCAGAACAACGGCAGAAATATAATCTGCAGGAGCGTCGTCCGCGGCGCGATTTGGGGTATGACAAAAACAATCGCGCCGGGGACGACGCTCCTGCAGCGCTTGCCTGAACGCCGGGGTGGCTTCTTGATACACATCAACAACTGCTGTGGGACAGTTCATATACACTATAGCAACAAGCATCGATAACCTCACACAGGAATCCGGCCATGGTCACTGACATCAGCAGGGCCCGCATGGCAGGCGAAAGGCATTGAAAGAGGAATAGCATGGCCGACAAGGATGACAGGGGCCGTCCGGATATTCCGGAACCGCCGAACCCTGAACAGCGGCACGAGCCGCTGCCGGAAACCCACCCAAAAACTTTCGAGGAAGACCCTGGTGCCCCGTCACGCATCCAGACTTTACTGGATTCCCCGAGCTACCGGCGCGCCGACAAGGACGTTGATTTCCTGGAACGCGACGAGGCGCATGGACTGCGCCTGCACCTTGACTATCTGAAACCCGAGCTATTGCTCAGTGAGGCGGGTGTGACGCATACCGTGGTCGTATTTGGCAGCACCCGCATTGCCGAGCCAGCGACCGCGCAGTACCGGGTTGATCGCTTGCACGAGGAACTACTGGCTGAACCGGATAACAGTGACATAAAACACAAGCTCGGTGTGGCCCGCCGCATCCTGAAAAAAAGCCGCTATTACAGCGACGCACGGGAATTCGGGCGGCTGGTGGCGGAGTCCGGCAACGGCTCGCTGGACAACCGCCTGGTGGTCATGACCGGCGGCGGCCCGGGCATCATGGAAGCAGCCAACCGCGGCGCATTTGATGCCGGCGCCAAGACCGTCGGGCTGAATATCGATATCCCCCTGGAACAGTACCCCAACCCCTATATCTCTCCGGAGCTGTGTTTCCGCTTCCGTTATTTCGCACTGCGCAAGATGCATTTCCTGCAGCGCGCCAGGGCACTGGTCGCCTACCCCGGCGGCTTTGGCACCATGGATGAGTTGTTCGAGACAATGACACTGATCCAGACACGCACCATCAAGCCGGTACCGGTGGTCCTGGTTGGCCGCCAGTACTGGCAGCGTGCAGTCGATTTCGACTTTCTTCTGGATGAAGGTGTCATTGACAGCGAGGACCGCGACATCTTCTGGTTCGCGGAAACTGCGCAGGAGGCCTGGCAGGGCATCCTCGGCTGGTATGAACAGAGCGGTGAACCCTTGATCCCTGACGGCATTCCCGAGGAGGACACAGCATGAAACTTTCATTTCATGGCGCGGCACAGGGCGTCACCGGTTCCTGTCACCTGCTGGAATGCGCCGGCAAGCGCATCCTGGTTGACTGCGGCTTCTACCAGGGCGGCCGTGAACTGGAAGAAGACAATGCCAACGACTTCGGCTTTGATCCGGCCAGCATCGACTACCTGCTGCTGACGCACGCCCACCTGGACCATTGCGGGCGCGTGCCGCTGCTGGTGAATCGCGGCTTCGACGGCGAGATCATCACCACGGCCGCCAGCCGTGAACTGGCGCGCCTGATCATGCTGGATGCCGCCGGCCTGCAGGAAGAAGAGGCGCGCTATCTGAATCGCCGGGCGCGCAAGCGCGGCAAGAAAGCGGATGTCATCGTACCACTGTATACCACCCTCGATGCCCTGAACGCACTCGAGTTCTTTGGTCGTACCGCGAACTACCATAAGACCCTGCAGCTGGCTCCCGGTATCAAGGCCACGTTTGTGGATGCCGGACATATCCTCGGATCGGCCTGTATCCTGCTGGAACTGACCGAGGGCTCCGAGCAGCGGCGCATCCTGTTTTCCGGCGACCTGGGACTGAGTGCCCGGCCAATCCTGCGCGACCCGGACAAGGCACCCGCCGCCGACGTGGTGGTGATGGAAACCACCTACGGCGACCGCCAGCACAAACAACTCGAACCGTCCATCGAGGAGTTGTATGACGCCATCAACGACACGCTGAAGCGTGGTGGTAATGTCGTTATACCCACCTTCGCCCTGGAGCGTGCACAGGAACTGCTGTTCTACCTGCATGCCGGCAAGTCGCAGGGCATCCTGCCCGACTTCCTGCAGGTGTTTCTCGACTCCCCCATGGCGATCTCCGCGACCGAGATCTTCCGCCGGCACCCGGAATGCTATGACGAACATACCGCCGGCCTGTTTGCCAGTGGCCATGACCCGTTCAAGTTTGCCGGATTGCACTTCACCCGCGAGACAGCGGATTCCATGGCCATCAACCAGATCAGCGGCGGTGCCGTCATCATGGCCGGCTCCGGCATGTGTACTGGCGGTCGCATCCGTCACCACCTGAAACGCTACCTGGGTCATCAAAACAGCAGTATCGTGTTCGTCGGCTATGCAGCCAGGGGCACTCTGGCACGGCGCATCGTCGACGGCGCAAAAAGCGTCAGTATTTTTGGTGACCAGTACCCGGTACGGGCGAAGATATATACCATTGGCGGATTCTCGGCACACGCCGGCCAGACGGAACTACTCGCCTGGCACCACCAGACAGGCAACCCGGACAGCACCTTCCTGGTACACGGTGAAAAAGACAGCATGAGTGCCTTTAGCCAGCTGCTGAAAAATACCCGCGTGATCATGCCGCAGCTGCATGAGGTATTTGAGGTATAGCCAGAAATTACGGATTGAAAAACCTTGATCGGCGCCCAATAGAATAGACAGGTATGCTGTTCCTTTCGAAACCATGTCATTCCGGACGGAGCATGGCGGAGATTCGCAATCCAGAAGAAAAATTGCAGGTATTTTGAATGACCGCATCCGCGGGAATGACGAAAAAGCAACTCGGCAAAACGGGAACCACATGGAATTCAAGGACTACTACGAAGTAATGGGCGTCAAGCGGGACGCCACCCAGGACGAGATCAAGCGCGCCTATCGAAAACTGGCGCGTAAATATCATCCCGATGTCAGCAAGCATGGCGACGCCGAGGCACGCTTCAAGGAAGTCGGCGAGGCCTACGAGGTCCTCAAGGACCCGGAAAAGCGCACTGCCTATGACCAGCTGGGTGCCAACTGGAAAGCCGGCCAGGACTTCAATGCCCCGCCGGACTGGGATGCCGGCTTCGAGTTCAGCGGCGACGGTTACACCGGCGGCTTCGGCAATGGCGCTGGCGCCGGTGCCTACAGTGACTTCTTCGAATCGCTGTTCGGGCAGGGCTTCCAGAGCGGCCGCGAGGGTGGATTCCGTACCCAGGGTGGTTTCCATGCGCGTGGCAGCGACCACCACGCCAAGGTGCTGATTGACCTGGAAGACGCCATGAACGGCGCCACCCGCTCGTTCAGCCTGCGGGTTCCAAAGGTGGATGCGCAGGGCCATGTCACCACCAGTGAACGCGTGCTCAAGGTCAACATTCCCAAAGGCGTCAAGCAGGGCCAGCATATCCGCCTTGCCGGACAGGGCAATCCCGGCATGGGCGAAGGCAAACCCGGCGACCTGTACCTGGAAATTGAATTCAATCCGCACAGCATCTATCGCGTCGATGGCCGTGATGTCTATCTTGACCTGCCGATCGCCCCCTGGGAGGCGGCGCTGGGCGCCAGTATCAAGGTGCCCACGCCTGCCGGTCCTGTTGACATGAAGATCAAGCCGGGCTCGGTCAATGGCAGCAAGTTACGCCTCAAGGGGCGCGGCATACCCGGTAAACCGCCTGGCGACCTGTACGTGATCCTCGGCATAGCGCTGCCGGCCGCCAGCACCGACAGGGCGAAGGAGATTTATAAAGACATGCAGCAGGCACTTGATTTCAACCCGCGCGCTAGACTGGGGGTGTAACCATGGCGACACAACGCACTGACATCCTGACCGGCATCATCATCGAGGAGGAAACCCGCCTCAGCCTGCGCGAACTCTGTGATGCCTGCGCCGTGCATGTCGAGTTCATTACCGAACTGGTGGATGAAGGCGTGATCGAGCCAACCGGCATCGACAAATCGCACTGGTGTTTCTCCGGCATCAGCCTGCAGCGGATTCGTACGGCAAAACGACTGCAACAGGACCTTGGCGTCAACCTCGCCGGTGTGGCACTGGCTCTGGACCTGATCGAGGAACTACAGCAGTTGCGTACACAACTTCATAAATTATCTGGGCCTGACTATGACTAATCCCCTGCATATCGTCTGTCCTGTATGTACCACGACCAACCGTATTCCTGCAGACAAGCTGAATGCTGCACCCAACTGTGGCAAGTGTCATAAACCCCTGTTTAACCGACACCCGCTTGAGCTGACTGGCAGCAACTTTCAGCAGCACATCAAGCGCAACGATATCCCGGTGGTGGTCGATTTCTGGGCACCGTGGTGTGGCCCCTGCAAGATGATGGCGCCGGCTTTTGAGCAGGCTGCCGGGCAGCTTGAACCCGCGGTACGCCTGGCCAAGCTGAATACCGAGACGGAACAGAATATTGGAGCCCAGCTGGGCATCCGCAGCATTCCGACCATGATCGTCTTCAGGAAAGGCCGTGAAGTCGCACGCCAGTCCGGTGCCATGGCCGCACATGATATTATCCGCTGGGTACAGGCAAACACCTGAAACACCCAACAAAAACACGGAGAACACATCATGAAAGGATTAACCGCCAGCCTGCTGCTGATAGTGCCCGTCATCGCCAGTGCCCAGAATTACCAGAACATGAGCGAAGCTGACATGCAGAAGATGATGCAACAAATGCAGCAGGCGCAGGCCTGCATGGCGGGTGTCGATCAGGCCGAACTGAAAAAGTTTGAACAGCGCGCCAACCAGATGGAAGCCAGCGTCAAGGCCTTGTGCGCCAGTGGCAAGCGTGACGAGGCGCAGCAAGAGGCCATCGCATTTGGCAGGGAAGTCGCCAGCACCCCGACGCTGCAGAAAATGCAGGAGTGCAGCAAGATGATGCAAGGCGCGATGCCCGGCATGCCGACCCCGCATGACTACACTGAAAGCGAAGGCGACAACAAGCATATTTGCGACCAGTGACATTCTGCCAACTGGCCTCTGCCTGAGTGACGTGTTTGTAGAAGCGTCCTGATGGCCAGGGAAGCACACAGTCGGTCCGACTCCCTGCCCGGCCGGAACTACGGCAGCTACGCGCTGATCACGCTGCTGATGGTCGGCGCCATGCTCACCTGGCAGGCCTGGATAAGTACCCGGAACTTCAGGGAATATCACCAGCAACTGGCGGTGACCTCGGTCACCGGTGCCGCGGTCGAACTGGAACTCCTGATAAGCGAACGACAACGCTCCATGCGGCTGTTTGCCGATGAGCAGCGCGCCCTGTTCGAGGAAATCGCCAGTGACACGGCAAATGATGCCGCCTGGACCCGCCTGGAGCAGGCTGTCAACAGGCATTTCCCTGAATATTTTGGCATGACGCTCACGAACACAGCCGGCGAGGTTCTTCGACCGGATTTTGACAACGCCGTCAATGAACTGTGCGAGCAGGACATCCACGCATTTATCGATGAGGGCTACACGCATGCGGGTTACATTCACCCGAACCCGCTGGGTTATCACTTCGACGTGATGACACCGTGGGGCGACGAAGGCAAGCCGCAAGGTATCTTCTTCCTCAGCTTCCCCCCCGGGATACTGGCGCGTACGCTGCAGCGAATACAACCACCAGGGCATGCGCTGCTGCTGTTGCGAACCGACAAGATGGGCCTGATCGAGGTAACCGACCGGGGAACCCGCACAGAACTGCAGCGGGATTTCACTCTGAACGGCGATGAACTCGAGCGCCTCCTTTATTCTCGCACCATCGCCAACAGCCGCTGGGAACTTGTTGACCTGCCGGATGCGCAACTGTTTCGCAGTGAACTGGCCCGTAATGCCGGCTATGCAGCCCTTGTTTTCAGTGCCTTCGCAGTCGTCGGGCTGTTGATGCTGCAACAACTCAGGCGCAAGGAGAAACGGCGCCAGCAGGCCGAGGAACGTGCGCTGCAGCACCAGGCCGACCTCGCACACGTCGATCGAATCAATATCATGGGGGAAATGGCCTCCGGCCTGGCGCATGAACTGAACCAGCCGTTATCCGCGATTTCCACCTACTGCCAGGCCGGTCTGCGCATCATTGACAGCCTTGAAGACAAGCCTGAAAAGCTTGCCCATGCCCTCGAACACGCCTCCATTCAGTCACAACGTGCCGGCGAGATTATCCGCCGTATGCGCCGCTTCACCGGCAAGGGCGTGGTACGGCGCAAGCCGGTCGACATCAACCAGGTGATAAAGAATGTGCTCGGTTTTATTGAAGCGGAGCTGAGCCGCAAAGAGATAAAACTCCAACTCGACCTCGCTGAAGACCTGCCAGAGGCTATTGCCGATGAAATCCAGATAGAACAGGTCATCCTTAACCTGCTGCACAATGCCATTGAGGCGATGTTTTCCACCAGCGATCATATGCGCCTGCTGCGGGTGTCGAGCATGCGCAACGCTGCGGACACCCTGCAGGTAACGGTCAAGGACAGCGGCCCCGGCATGGATACCGCCACACTTGAGCGAATTTTTGATACCTTTTTTACCACCCGAAAGAATGGCATGGGGCTTGGCCTTGCCATCAGCCGCTCCATTGTCGAGGCACATGGCGGTAAACTCTGGGTAGAGTCTTCAACAGGTAGCGGAGCCACCTTCCACTTCACAGTCTCGACCACTGCGACATGAGCACAGATAAAGCCACGGTGTTTATTGTCGACGACGATGACGCCGTCCGTGATGCACTCGACTTACTGCTGGATTCCCTGGGCCTGAGGACCGTTTCATATCCCTCGGCAGCGGCCTTCCTCGAGCATTATGACCCGGGGCGCCCCGGGTGCCTGGTACTGGATATCCGCATGCCGGCCATGAGCGGCATGGAACTGCAGGCGGCACTGGCGGAAAAGTCCGTCAATATCCCCATTATCTTTCTCAGCGGGCATGGCAATGTCTCCATGTCAGCAAAGGCATTCCGCAGCGGTGCCGTCGACTTTCTGGAAAAACCGTTCGATGAAAATGTCTTGCTGGAACGTATCCATGAGGCCATTCGGCTGGACCGGTCGAATCGGGAGAGCAAGGCGCGCAGGGCCGATGCGAGCGCCCGTCTGGCAACGCTGACACGCAGGGAACATGAAGTGATGCTGCTGATTGTCACCGGCCATGCCAATAAAGAGATTGCCACGAAACTGGACCTCAGCACCCGTACCGTCGAGACCCACCGTGGCCGGATCATGGAGAAAACCGGTGCACAATCACTGACTGAACTGATGGCAATCGCGCTCGAAAGCGGAAACCACGCCTTGAAGTAGCGGCCTGCCAGCCGTCCCGATGTACGTAGTTCCACGGATATTCATCGGGTGATCAATCATATAAAGTTGCATTCCAAACCCGAAGCGGCAGTTGAACCCACAAAAAGGATACGTGGCCAACCATGGTTGTAAAAAAAGCACCACGCAAGCATGTGACCAGCCTGGCAACGGAAAAAGTGATCGCAACCCTTGCAGAGGGCGTCCCCCTGAATCAGGCACAATCTTCAGACAGGCTGTCCGCCAACGGGCAGACCGGGACAGAAATTCGAATCCACAGGGACGGGCTGCTGATAGCAAAATGTTATGCCACCGGCATCGCACCCTCGCGGCTGTTTATCGCCATCGATCCCCTGCACTACCCGGTCAATTCGCGGCTGGAAATAGAGTTCGTCAATGGCACCGGGGCGACTGCCAAATCAGTACGCCTGCCCGCCACGGTAATGAGCCGCTCGGCCAGGGGCATCGAACTAAGGCTTGATCCCGCCCTCTCCCCGCACGCTAGTAGCGACTGACATTAAAACGCTCGAAGGCCCAGCTCAGCACGGGCACTGTCAAGAGCGCGATCACAAGCAGCGAAAACCAGGCCACCAGTGCAGAGGCGAGCCATGAACGGTCCGTCGCATTCAACACCAGCATACCGGCAGCGGCCGCCAGGCCACAGCCACTGATCAGCAGGGTTGTCTTGACCGCAAACTCCACCATGGTGCGTCCGAGGAAGTCAAAGTCAACCCGCCCGACCGGGACCAGTGGCGTCGGAAACAACAGAAAAAGGGTATTCTCGAGACCATACAGCAGCATGTTGAAGGGCACGATAAACGCGACCAGGCCGATGACGATGGTCCGCGGAGCGCCGTCCAGGAATATCGCAGCACTGCACAGCAACAGCAGTTCAATCAGGCTGGTGAGCAGTACCGGTGCAGCCAGCTGACCGGCCACCAGCCTCCACGAACTGACTGGCAGCGCCTTGAAGTTTTCCATATTCTCCAGGTCGCTGCGAAAATCAAACACCAGCGTCCTTGGCAATATGTACACGGCAACGAAAAACACAAAACCGATACGCGACCACACGGATATGTCGGCAGCGGCAATCACCAGCAACGGCCCGGCAAGCATCGCCACCGTCATGAATACCAGCAGCGCCTTGCTGGAAGTGCGCAGTGCCGTGAGCAGCTGCCGCCAGGCAACAGGCCCGCTGCCGCCTACCACCGGCGGCGGCCTGAATGAGCGCACCACGACAGGTTGTGCGCCCCACAGCAGACCACTGCGGCGTGCCCGTATCCAGCGCTTGTGCAATTTCAGACTGGCGGCAATGGACGCCTCGTAGGAATGGCGGTCCAGCAGGATAATGACAGCAAGCAGCCCAATATTGATTGCGAGGCCGAGTGTCGCCCAACCCAGTAATTCGGGATAAATCGATGGCGCCAGGAAGATATGGACAAACACCTCAAAGGGCGCCAGTGCCAGGGTCCCGATGAGTGAAGACTGGAACAGGGTGAGCGCAGCGGCGAGGCCATTGTCGATGGCGGAAAAGTACCAGGCCAGGCCAGCAATCATCACAGCCAGCAGCATGATGGCATGGCTGCGCCGCAGCGGCACATAGCAGTAGCCGGCCAGCAACTGGCCAAGCAGGCCGATCACCGCGCTGAACAACTGGATAAACATCAGTGTCAGAAAGACACCGAGGAAGGCCGCCGGCAGTGTGTGCGTGAACGCCGGCACCAGCAACGTAATCAGCAGACTGCTGAGCAACGCGCCGAAGGCGTAAAAGCACATTTTATACAGCAGTAATGCACGCCGACTGAACGGCGCGCTGAACAGCAGGTTAATCTCCGATGGACTGAAGTGGATGGCAGGCCCGGAGGAAGTGAACACCGTCAACAGGCAGGCCGCCAGCAAACCCGCCGGCATCAGCCGGGCCAGCTGTTCCCTGAGCTGTTCCGGACCCTCCTGCACGCTGCCGCCCAGCGGATTCGCGGGTAATCCTGCCTGCTTCATGAGCAGCACAATGACTGCAATGGTGACGCACAGAAACAGCAGACCACGCAGCGTTTTCAGTTCCTGCAGACGGTGACGGACACCACCCCGCAGGCGTAACAGCAGCAATTTGACCAGCATCGCATCCACGCTTCGCAGTTATCCCGCTTCTGACTCATCCGCATGGGTGATCGAAAAGAACACGTCTTCGAGCGTGGTGTCATCCTTTGCTTCATCAAAGGTACGCAGCACATCATCCATGCGACCAAAGCACTGCGCCTGACCATGGTTCAGTACCAGCAGGTGCGTGCACAGCGTTTCTACCAGGCCCAGCAGGTGCGAACTGATAATAATGGCGGCACCCTGGCGGGCGCGCTCGCGCATGGACTCCTTGATGGCGCGAATACCGGCCGGATCCAGGCCGGTGAGCGGCTCGTCGAAGAGGATCACTTTCGGCTCATGCAGATAGGCGCAGGCGATGGCCAGTTTTTGCCGCATGCCGCGCGACAGGCCCTGCACGACGTGATCACGTTTGCTGTCAAGACTGAAGAACTGCAGCAACGACCCGGCGGCCGCTTTGTAATCATGCACGCCGTAGGCCGCGGCAATGAACTCAAGGTGTTCCCAGACCGTCAGGGTATCAAACAGGCGTGGATCATCGGGGATGTAACCAAGCAACTGCTTGGCCGCAATCGGCTCGCTGACAATATCATGCCCCGCCACGGACAGCGTGCCCGAACCGGGCGGGATGATGCCGGACAGAACCCGCAGCGTGGTCGTCTTGCCGGCACCATTCGGTCCGATCAGTCCCAGTATTTCACCGGGTGCAACGCTAAAGGTTAAATCCCGTACCGCGACGAAATCATTGTAGGTCTTGGTAAAGTTGTCTACGCGAATCATGGCATATGCCCTGCCCTTTTGCTTTTTACTTGCCTGCCAGGTCTGTCGACTGCAACGCGATCAGCCCAGGTACTGCGTAATATCGACTTCATCCAGCTGCTCCGCCTGCAAGTGCCGGCGGCCGTATTCAAGCCAGGCGCCACTGCTCAGGAACAGGTCAAACAAATCTGCATCGATATGCTGTTCCTTCTTCATGAAGCTCATGATACGAATGGCCTCGCCCAGCGTCTTGGCTTTCTTGTAGGGCCGATCCGATGCGGTTAACGCTTCAAAGATATCCGCTACGGCCATCATGCGCGCCATCAACGGCATCTGCTCACGGGTGAGCCGTTTTGGATAACCCTTGCCATCCATGGTTTCATGGTGGCAACCGGCGATCAAGGGCACGTCGCGCAGATGTTTCGGGTAGGGTAACTTCTCCAGCATGATGATGGTCTGCATAATATGATCGTTGATCTTGTAGCGTTCTTCCTCGGTCAGCGTACCGCGAGCCACTTCCAGATTGTAGAGTTCGCCGCGATTGTACTTGTACTCCGGGGTATCCATTTTGAAGCCCCAGGGATTATCCGCCGGCAAGCCGTCAACGCTGTCCCTTTCAATCAGGTGCCACACCTTGTTGTCCAGCAGCCTCTCCGTGGCAGGCAGCGGACTCGCCGCCTCGCGCTCCATGCGCTGTCGCTCCTCCCATGAAACGCCGAGCCGGTCATCCAGTGTGCGTAGCCAGCTATAGGCCGCAATCCGCTGCAGGCGTTCAAGCTTTTCAGGCGCCATGAACTCACCACCGAGATTACATTCTGCAATAAAGGCAAAATCCTCATCCAGCTGATTTAACTGCTGCTGCAAGTCAGCATCGAGAGGCTGTTGGTCACCGCCCCCGGCACGCTGCCGCCAGTAACGTATCTCGGCATCACGCTTAAGCACCTCGAAGCGCGTACGTATTTCATGAATCCGGTCGTACAGGGTCTCCAGCTTGGTTGCCTTGTCGACGACGTATTCCGGCGTCGTGACCTTGCCACAGTCATGTAACCAGCTGGCGATATCCAGTGCCTCCCACTGTTGTGCATCAGGATCAAAATCCCTGAAGGCCGGCGCACTGCTGTCACAGGCCGCCTCGGCAAGCAGCCGGGTCAATTCCGGGACGCGCTGGCAGTGTCCGCCGGTATAGGGTGACTTGGAATCAATGGCACCGGCGATGAGTTTAATGAAGGCATCCAGCAGGGCCTTCTGCATCATCAGCAGCTGCCGGCTCTCCAGCGAGACCGCCGCAAACCCGGAGAGCGCACTGACAAAGGCAATGTGATCATCCTGCGCACGGTCATCGCGCGACACGCTCGAATCCCGGTAGATGAGATTCAGCACGCCGATCATCTCTTCCTGCCGATTGCGCAACGGCAGTGCAATCAGGGTGAGAGACGCTCCCTCAAACAAGCCCGGCAAAGCGGCCAGCTTTCCCGCTGACGGCCCTGACAGCCGGAGTATGCTGCTGCCGTTGCTGTTCGCGGCTTTTACCAGCTCATCCCCGTCGGACACAGGCAACCCGGGAAGCCGGCTCACGTCCAGTGTCCCGCGCACACTGTCTGCAAGAATAGCGGGCTGCAGGGTACATTCATCCTCGCTCAGCAGGTAAACCAGCACGCCATCGGCCTCGCTGATTGCCATGGTCTCCCGGCTGATGCTTTGCAACAGCGAATCGAAGTCCTGCTCGCTGGCCAGTGAATTAATCAGGGTCAGAAAACGGTTGATAGTGGCCTTCATCATGTCCATGGTCTGTGACAGCTCGTCGACTTCCTTGATAAAAGAACGCGACTGTTTTGAACCACTGAAGTCGAAGCGGCTGATCTGCCCGGCCACCGTCGCCAGCCGGCGGATCGGCCCGGAAATCTTTTCTGCCATGTACCAGACGACAGGAATCGCGATCAGGATGATAAGCACCATGATCATCACTGACTGCGTACGTATGGCGACCGCATCGGCAAGCAGCTCATCAACCGGTGAGACCATCAACACGTAGATCGCCGCAACCCCATCCCGGGTGACCTTGCGGATCGTGCCTTCCCACTTCCTGTTGTCATAGGTGAACTGCAGCGAGCGCGGTTCTACCTGCAGATTCTTGTCGAGGTAGGCCAGTACGTCACTGCCAAGATCGGCTAACTGCGCAATGCGTATGTCATTCTCGCCTGACACCCGAACCAGTTTCCCCGCGTCAGGATATGCAATGGCACTGCCGTCCTCGCTGAACAGCACGATCTCCGACCCTGGCGTGATCTTGTAACGGCTGATGGTGTCCGACAGATTATCAAGCGTCACATCGGAGGCGACCACGACACCGCTCTCAGCAACCTGCCTTGCCAGGGTGACACCCACCTTGCGGGCAAAATAAAACAGGTAGGGCCGGGTCAGCACCAGCTCTGTCGCCGCGACTGCCTCGGTATACCAGTCTCGCAGCCGCGGATCATAGTCCGTGATCTCGGGCGGATTTCTGCTGATCTCCCGCAGGTTGGCGTCTAAATATATGCGCAGCAATTGCCGCCGCTGGCTTGCGTCACTATCGACCTGGTCCGCGACAAACAGGGCACCCGCGGGTGCAGCAAACTGCTTGCGAGCCATATTGTCGGGCAAGGGCCTGAGAATGAAGAAATCCCCGTTGGGGTAGCCAACCTGAATACCCGTGACAGACGGACTGCTGCGCAGCGCTTCCCCGAGCATGTCGATGGCATCGAGACGCTCTGCCAGGGAGCCTGCACGGGTAATCGGCGTGAGTGCCAGCAGGCCGAGCGTGTCACCGACCGGTCGATAGGTGCCCTTGATATCCAGCAACAGCTCGGTAGCCACCTGGTCATACATCTTTCCCGCGGAAGAGCGGATAATGTCCGACGTCTTGCTGTAGTTTTGCCAGCTGAGTAGCGCCCCGAGGATGACGATCAGGGTTATGAACAGGGCGCTGATAGTCAGATGCAGGGGATAGCGGGTTATGGGTGCAGTGTTGTTCATAGTCTGATTCGGCGGGCATCACTCGTTGGCAGTGTTGAAGGCTGGATAGCGCTGGCTGGCAGGCTCGCTGATGTGACTGTCATCCAGCCCCATCAGGCGGTCGGCGTTCAGCACAACCAGTGAATAGGTATCTCCCCTGACCCTGGCCATTAGCCAGGGGCGCACAATCTTGAGCAGCCCGGGTTTCCCGTTAAGCATCGGCAGTTCAAGGCGTATCTCGACCCGGGTGGCAAGCCTGACGCGTTGCGGTTCGTCAGCTGGCGCCGGCAGGACCTCCAGCGTCTGCCAGTTAATTCTGGTACCCTGCTGCTGCTCACGGGCAATCGCCCGGGCCAGTTCACTCAGTTCTGCAACCACCCGACTACAGGCCTCGCGTTTCTCACCGAGCCCCGCCATCTGCTGGAACTGGAATTCCAGACCATCGTTGGTCATACACACCGGTCCCGCGTGCTGGCTGAAACTCCAGTAGGCGACCGTTTCATCAGTAGCCGCTAACGTTTCGGGCAGTGCACGTGCAACGATATCCAGCTCCGGCAGCAAATCTTCACAGATATAAAGGATACAGAAACGTTCCAGCACGCGCTGTTCGTACACAGACTGTTGTCCGCTGATCGCCTCGGACAGGATCACCGGATGCCCGCCGACGTAAACCTGCACACTGTTATCAATGCCGACGCTGATGTCGATGGCTGTCGCAGAGGTGATGGAATCGGCAAGTGCTGAAATCTTGCGCGCATAGTCTTCGACCGATGCGGCCCACTGCGCGGCATCACGAGCACGCGACGTATTACGCGCCTCCCTGCGTGCCCGGGCAGCCTCTTCATTATAAAACTCGGCCATCTGGGTCAGGGCAAGCCATGCAAAATCCGAGCGCATCGGCAGTGGCGACTCATGCAATACCCTCGCCAGCTGCACGAGTACAGAAGGCATGGCCTCAGCGGGTGCGGCCAGGCTCCGGGTTTGACAGACGGCAAACAGCAAGCCCAGGAACAGTAGCGACGACACGATACCGCGGCGTGCCCTAGCCACTGGCAGGTCGTATCCCATGCTGTTCAAGGAATTCGCAGATATAGCGGGCAGGCCTTGCCCCGCTGAAATGGCCCTGCTCTTCTCCCCTGCTGAACAACATCAGTGTTGGAAAGCCACGCACCCGGTAGCGACCGGCCAGTTTCATGTTCTCACCGACATCGACCTCGACTTTTGCCAGCCACACGGCCCCTGCGTATTCCTCGACCAGTTGCTTGAGGAGCGGCGCAATCACCAGGCAGGGCGAACACCATTCTGCCCAGAAATCCACCAGTACCGGTTGCTGCTGTGATCGCTGCAGTACCTCGCGCTCGAAATCCTCGTAGTTAACGTCACGCATCCAGCCTCGATTCACGTCCTTCATGGTCATCCGGTTTCCTCATCCAGTTTTTGCTAGCCGTATTATGCCCTGTCAAGGGCGACGACGGTGTGACGCGGTCGATTTGCCCGCGAGCGGGCATTCAGCCGGTTGCAAAAGAAAAATTTCAGCGTTTTCACGGGCGCATACCGTGATTTTTAACGTAAACTAGCGTCCCTGTTTCATAACACTCGCTGACCGGAAAGCTGCATGACTGACAAACGTATCGAAGACCTCAATATCGTCTCCTGTACACGACTGATAACACCCGAGGAATTTAAACGCGCGCTGCCGGTATCCGAGAGTGCCACAGCATCGGTCATAAGCGGCCGTGAAACAGTCAAGAATATTCTCGAGCGCAAGGATAAACGCCTGTTCGTGGTGCTTGGCCCCTGTTCTATCCATGATCCCGTGGCTGCCATGGACTACGGTCGGCGCCTGCAGGCACTGGCACAACAGGTCAGTGAAACCCTGTATCTGGTGATGCGGGTGTATTTCGAGAAGCCACGCAGTACCGTTGGCTGGAAAGGCCTGATCAACGACCCGCACATGAACGGTTCGTTCCAGATAGAAGAAGGCCTGCATATTGCCCGCCGCCTGCTGCTCGATCTTGCCGGGTTGGGTCTGCCACTGGCCACCGAGGCGCTGGACCCGATCTCACCGCAGTATATACAGGACCTGATTTCATGGTCGGCAATCGGGGCGCGCACCACCGAATCCCAGACACACAGGGAAATGTCCAGCGGTCTCTCCTGTACCGTGGGCTTCAAGAACGGCACCGATGGCGGGCTCGCGGTTGCCATCAACGCATTAAAATCCGTCGTCCACCCGCATAATTTCCTCGGCATCAATTCACAGGGGCAGGTCTCGACTGTCAGCACGGCTGGCAACAGGTACGGTCATATCGTGCTGCGTGGCGGCAATGGCAAATCCAATTATGACTCGGTCAATATCGCCACCTGCGAGAAGGCACTCGAGCATGCGGCTGTATGCCCCTACATCATGGTGGACTGCAGCCACGAGAATTCCAGCAAGGACCCGGCGCTGCAGCCACTGGTTGCCGAAAACGTGATCAACCAGATCGTCGAGGGGAACCGCTCCATCATTGGACTGATGATCGAAAGTAACATCAACTTTGGGAACCAGCCGATCCCCGACAACCTGGATGATCTGCAGTACGGTGTCTCGGTCACTGACGGCTGCATCGACTGGGAAACAACCGAACGCTGCATCCTGGACATGCATAAAAAGCTCAAGACAGTGCGGTGACACGCGCCATGTACTCGCCCTGACAAAAACCACCTGGTCTTACGGAGGACTTCACATGCAGAAAGTAACACTCGACGGCTGGATAAAACTGTTGTCTCTTGCCGCTGCCGCACTGTTACTGAGTGGCTGTGGCATCAACAATATTCCGACCTATGATGAAGAGGTAAGCGCTGCCTGGAGCCAGGTGCTCAATCAATACCAGCGTCGCGCGGAGCTGGTACCCAACCTGGTCGAAACCGTGAAGGGCTATGCCGCCCATGAAAAGGAAGTGCTCACCGATGTCGTCGAGGCACGTGCCAAAGTCAGCCAGATGCAGCTTCCGGATGACATTCTCTCCAACCCGGCGGCCTTCAAACAGTTCCAGGCCAACCAGGATGCACTGGGCTCCGCACTGTCGCGTCTGCTGGTGACAGTGGAACGTTATCCTGACCTGAAGGCCAGCCAGAATTTCCTTGCCCTGCAGTCGCAGCTGGAAGGAACGGAGAACCGCATTGCCGTGGCACGCCGCGACTATATCCAGGCAGTAAAACGCTACAACACCGAGCTGCGCACCATCCCCGGCCGCTGGTGGCGCGACTTTCTCTACCCGGAATCAGAACTGCGCGAGAACTTCAGTGTGTCAGAGGACGTTCAGCAACCACCCGGGGTTGAATTCTAGACACGTGTATCGTCACCGGGCAGGATGATCGTGTTGTATCGTGCGCATCACCGTTACTGGCTACTCCTGCTGGTACTGCTCTGCACGGGCGTCACACGGGCAGCACCCGATTTTCCCGCGCTGACCGGGCGCGTCGTTGACGCCGCCGGGCTGCTTTCCGGAAATGTGCAGCAGCAGCTGGAGCAACAGCTCGCACAGCATGAGCAGGAAACCAGTAACCAGGTGGTGGTCGTGACATTGCCCTCATTGCAGGGCTATGCCATTGATGACTACGGTTACCAGCTGGGTCGCCACTGGGGCATCGGCGAGAGTGAGCGTGACAACGGCGTGTTGCTGATTGTCGCCCCGAATGAACGCGAGGTACGTATCGAGGTCGGTTACGGCCTGGAAGGCACGCTCACTGATGCCGGCAGTCACGCCATCATTCAGGATGTGATCCTGCCGCCATTCCGTGACAAAGATTACCAGGCCGGTATTCTGCAGGGTGTGGACGCCATCCTTGGCAGCCTGCAAGGCACCTATGAACCGGTCGCCCGCAGACCGGCTGTAGACCCTAACATCCTGTTTATGCTGTTTGTTATCTTCATCAGTATCGGTGAGAGCTTCGCCTCGTTCTTCGGCTCCCGGGTGGTTTCTGCCGGGGTACTGGGTAGTATCGCCGGACTGCTCAGCTGGATGCTGCTGGGTTCACTGGCAATCGCACTGGCGATCGCCTTCTTTATCGCTATCTTTCATTTTTTCATCGGTGGCGGTGGCGGCCCGACAAGCAGTCATGGACGCGGCAATTACCGTGGCGGTGGCTTTAGCGGCAGTGGCGGTTTTGGTGGTGGATTCGGTGGTGGCGGCGGCTCTTTCGGCGGCGGCGGTGCCTCAGGGCGCTGGTAGCAGATGAACTTTCTGAACGACAGCGATAAACAGCGCATCAGTGCCGCCATCACCGCAATTGAATGTCAGACATCCGGTGAACTGGTCACCGTCATTACCCGCCAGCAGTGACGAGTACCGCTACATACCCTATCTATGGGCGGCCCTGCTGGCTCTGCTGGTGCCCGGTATCCTGACACTGGCTAACGTGCCGCTAGCGGACAACCTGCACTATCTGCTACAGATCTGTGTATTTCTTGCCGCAGCCGTGATATTTAACTGGCCACCCGTGAAGGTCCGGCTGATTCCACCGGGCGTAAAGAAACTGCGCGCGCACCGCCTGGCACAGGAGCAGTTTTTCCTGCAGAACCTGCACACCACCCCGGGACGCACCGGCGTCCTGCTGTTTGTCTCGGTCGCCGAGCATTACGTGGAGATCATTGCTGACAAGGGTATCAACGACGTGGTCCAGGACAGCGACTGGGAGACAATCGTTGCACGGTTTGTCGAGGAGGTGAAAAATAACCGCGTTGCCGACGGTTTCCTCACAGCCATCAACGCCTGCGGCGCACTACTGGCAGAGCATTTTCCGGTAGAAGGTGAAAAAACCGATGCTCTCCCGAACCACCTTATCGAACTGTAAACCCTGACAATGAGCCTCTTTCATATCCTCGCCATCCTGCTGACTGCTTCGGCCATCTTCAGCTACATCAATCACCGCTTTCTGAAACTGCCAACCACCATCGGCATTATGCTGGTGGCGCTGACTTTTTCACTGCTGTTGAACCTGCTGGGCCCCATCGGCATCAACATCGAACATGAAGTTCAGATCATGCTCGGCAGCATCGATTTCGATGCCACACTGCTGCATGGCATGCTGAGCTTTCTACTGTTCGCCGGCGCGCTGCATGTTGATCTTAGCGAGTTGTCCAAACAGCGGGGCGTCATCATCTTTCTTGCAACGGCCGGGGTCGTTGGCACAACGTTTATCATTGGCGCATTGTCATGGTTCGCCTTTGACCTGGCCGGACTGCGCATCCCGTTTATTTATTGCCTGCTGTTTGGCGCACTGATTTCTCCCACAGACCCGATTGCCGTACTCGGCATCCTCAAGCAATCGAATGCCCCGAAGAGCCTGGAAGCGAAGATCACCGGTGAATCGCTGTTCAACGACGGCATGGCGGTGGTGGTGTTTCTGGTGCTGCTGCGTGTCGCAACCGGTAGCGCCGGGGTTTCTGCAACTGAAGTATTGCTGCTGTTTTCCCAGGAGGCCATCGGTGGCGTACTGTTTGGGCTGGGTGCCGGCGCCCTCACCTACTGGATGCTGAAGAGTGTCGATAATTACCAGGTTGAAGTACTGCTGACACTGGCGCTGGTAACAGGTAGTTATGCGACTGCGGAATTCCTGCATTTCTCGGCGCCCATCACGGTTGTCTGCGCCGGACTGTTAATCGGCAATCATGGGCGCACACTGGCCATGTCGGAAAAAACCCGCGAGCATCTGGACACTTTCTGGGAGCTGGTCGACGAGGTCCTGAACGCCGTGCTGTTCGTACTCATCGGGCTTGAAGTCCTGACACTGGTATATAACCAGCAGTACCTGCTGGCAGGACTGCTGGCCATACCCATTGTGTTGCTGGCACGCTTCGTTACTGTCGGCATACCGATTACCATTATGCGCCGCTTCCGCGATTTCAGCCCAAGGGCCATCGAGATACTTACCTGGGGCGGGCTGCGCGGCGGCATCTCGGTGGCACTGGCACTGTCATTACCGGCCAGTGACGTACGCGATGCGCTGGTCGTGGTCACCTACATAGTGGTGGTGTTTTCGATTCTGGTGCAGGGTCTGACCATTGGCCCGCTGATTCGGGCATCAACCAGGAACTAACATTCGATCACGTTGACCGCGAGACCACCGCGGGAAGTCTCCTTGTACTTGGTTTTCATGTCGGCACCGGTATCGCGCATGGTCTTGATAACCTTGTCGAGTGACACGAAATGGGTGCCGTCACCGCGCAGCGCCATGCGCGAGGCATTGATAGCCTTTACCGCACCCATGGCATTGCGTTCTATACACGGCACCTGCACCAGTCCGCCCACCGGATCACAGGTCAGTCCAAGGTTGTGTTCCATGGCGATCTCCGCGGCATTCTCAACCTGTTCGGGGGTACCACCCAGGACCTCGGTCAGTGCCGCGGCAGCCATCGAGCAGGCCGAGCCAACCTCACCCTGGCAACCGACCTCCGCACCCGAAATGGAGGCATTCTCCTTGTAGAGGATACCGATGGCCCCGGCAGTCAGCAGGAAGCGCACCACGCCATCCTCGGAGTGGCCGGGACAGAAATTCCAGTAGTAATGCAATACCGACGGGATGATGCCGGCGGCGCCATTGGTGGGGGCCGTTACCACCCGGCCACCGGCTGCATTCTCTTCATTGACTGCCAGCGCATACAGATTCACCCAGTCCATGGTACCGAGCGGCACACGGTGCAATTCCTGTTCACTGGATAGCTGGCGATGCAGTCTGGCGGCGCGGCGCGGCACCTTGAGGCCGCCCGGCAGCACACCCTCCGTGCGGCAACCGCGCGTGACACACGCCTGCATCACATCCCAGATATGCAACAGGCCGGTCCTGATCTCATCATCCGTGCGCCACACACGTTCGTTCTGCAACATGACCTGGCTGATGGACAGGCCGTGCTCGACGCACTGCGCCAGCAATGCCGTGCCCGTGGTGAACGGCAACGGCAGCGCCGTGCGGTCTTCTACAATACGGTCGGCCCCGGCCGCCGCCTCGTTGACCACGAAGCCGCCACCCACGGAATAGTAGCTGCGTTGCAGCAGTAGCTGGTCGTTGTTGTCGAAGGCATGAAAGATCATGCCATTGGGGTGATAGGGAAGCACCTTGCGCCGATGAAAGATCAGGTCCTTGTCGACATCAAAGGCCAGTTCCACATTACCCGGCAGCAGCAGGCGACCACTGCTGCGCACCTGCTCGATGCGGGCGGGAATACTGTCGGTATCCACCTGCTCCGGTACCTCGCCCTGCAAACCCAGCAGCAGTGCCTTGTCGGTTCCGTGTCCCTTGCCCGTTGCGCCCAGTGACCCAAACAGCTCGACCTGCAAGCGTGACACCGTGCCAATCAGGCCGCTGTCCGCCAGCCCCTCGACAAACATGCCGGCTGCACGCATCGGCCCGACGGTGTGTGAACTGGAGGGACCGATACCAATCTTGAAGAGGTCAAAAACGCTGATAGCCAAGGTACACCTGCCTGATAAGAAATGCCTTCTCTATAGTATCCCGTTTAAAATACCTGCGCACGACTCACCCTGACAAATTGCAAGGATTATCCAGTCCCGCCAGACAACTGGCAGGACATGGTAGCCGGGACTGTTCTACAATGCAGACTGCCTCGGCTGTTAGCTCATTTCAAAGTAATCAAGGAGAGAGACATGGGTGGTTTTTCAACATTTGCACTGGTCGTACTCGTACTGACCGTCGTCACGGTTATTGCGGGTGTCAAAGTGGTACCACAGGGCTACGAGTGGACAGTAGAACGCTTCGGCCGCTACCGCTCGACCCTGCGCCCCGGCCTGAACCTGATCGTCCCGTATATTGACCGCATCGGACACAAGATCAATATGATGGAAACCGTGTTTGATATCCAGAGTCAGGAAGTCATCACCCGCGATAATGCCATGGTGCGCGCCGACGGCGTCGTCTTCTACCAGGTACTCGATGCCGCCAAATCGGCCTACGAGGTCAATGACCTGGATCGTGCGATTAACAACCTGACCATGACCAATATCCGTACTGTCATGGGCAGCATGGACCTGGATGAGCTGTTATCACAGCGTGACAAGATCAATGCCCAGTTGTTGATTGTCGTTGACGCCGCGACCACACCGTGGGGCGTGAAGGTCACACGCATCGAAATCAAGGATATTCAGCCGCCCCAGGACCTGATTGATTCCATGGCACGCCAGATGAAGGCTGAACGTGAGAAGCGTGCCGTCATCCTTGATGCCGAGGGCCTGCGTCAGTCAGAAATTCTGCGTGCAGAGGGTGAGAAAATCGCCGTTATGCTGGATGCCGAAGGCCGCAAGGAGGCCGCGTTCCGGGATGCCGAGGCGCGTGAGCGCGCGGCGGAGGCTGAAGCAAAAGCAACACAAATGGTTTCTGAAGCAATTTCCAAGGGCGACGTCAATGCCATCAATTATTTCGTGGCACAGAAATACGTGGACGCCCTGCAAAACATTGCATCTGCCCCCAACCAGAAACTGATATTAATGCCGCTCGAGGCCTCGGGAATAATCGGTTCAATTGCCGGTATTGCCGAGCTGGCCAAGGAGGCACTGGGTAAACAGGGTTCAACATAATGGACGCCTTCCTGTCCAACATCGACTACTGGTACTGGTGGATACTTGCCGGCATTTTGTTGATTATTGAAGTCAGCGCGCCCAGTTTCTTTTTTCTTTGGCTGACCATCGCCGCCGCCATCACCGGGTTCGTGTTACTGGCAGTACCCGATCTTGGCTGGGAATACCAGTTACTGATATTCTCCAGCCTCTCGATTGTCAGCATCAGCGCTTTTCGTCGTTACCAGCGGTCCCGTACCAAGCTCACAGACCAGCCCACCCTGAACCGGCGTGGCGAACAATACGTTGGCCGTACCTTTACCCTCACTCAACCGATCATCAACAATAACGGTGTCATACGCGTTGACGATTCCACCTGGCGAATCAATGGTCGCGACCTGCCAGCGGGTTCGAGCATCAAGGTTGTGGGTGTGCAGGGTGTCATACTGCAGGTTGAGGCGGTTGAGAAACAGGCCGCCTCATGACCACCGGCCCGCAACCAAAAAGGTATAAAAATATAATATAATCAAGTACTTGTGTAAATTACACCAAGTTCACGACCTGCAGTGCGTAACCCCCGCATCGCCGGGGCGTTGCACCCCGGCTCCACCCTCTACATCCAGCCGTAAATGCCGATAGCATCAATAAGTTAGCCACCGCCAGCTGACCAATAAACCGCTAACCGGCCAGGATGTCACCATGAGCAACTCCGCACCGCAAAAGAAATTCTCCGGCAATGAAATTCTCCAGGACCTGATCCCGCTGAATGCCCTCAGCAAGGATCGCTTCAAGGAAGTCACCGGCAGCCTGAGCATCGAGGACGTCAGCGCCGGCAGTTACCTGTTTGGTGAGGGCGACCGCGATAACCGCTCCATTTATCTACTGGACGGCGTCATCAGCTTTATCGATGCCAGTGGCCGGGTCACCGGCGTCGTGTCCGCCGGAACCGATCCAGCGCGTTACCCGATTGCCAATCAACAACCGCGCATTATCACGGCACGCGTCGCGACCAAGTCCGTGATTGCAACCATTGACTCGACCCTGCTGGATGTCATGCTGACCCTGGACCAGTCCACGGCGATTGGCTCCTCTGGCATCTGCACCGAAACAGGCGAGGACTGGATGACCCGCGTGTTACAGTCCGATGCGTTCATCAAATTACCCCCGGCAGATATCCAGCGCCTGTTGCAGACACTGCAATCCGTGGTAGTCAGTGCCGGCGACGTCATCATCCGTCAGGGTGATGAGGGCGACTATTTCTATATTATAAAGGAAGGCAGCTGTTCAGTGACCCGACTGGCATCGGGTGAGGGCTGGGATGTACCCCTTGCCGAACTGGGCAAGGGTGACTGTTTTGGTGAGGAAGCCCTGGTCTCGGATGCCACGCGTAATGCCACTGTCACCATGATGACCGATGGCATCCTGATGCGTCTGTCGAAAAAGGACTTCGTGGAACTGCTGAAGAAACCACTCGTTCACCATGTCGACTACGAACTGGCCTCTGCCGTTGTGAAAGACGGTGGCATCTGGCTGGACGTACGCCTCCCGGACGAGCATGCCAAATATGCCTTTGAAAACAGTCAAAATGTGCCCCTGGCCAGCATCCGGGACAAGGCCCCGGCACTCTCCTCCGGTCATAAATACGTGATTTTGTGTGACACCGGACGCCGAAGTGCCGCCGCCGCCTTCCTGTTAAGCCAGCGTGGCCTGGATGTCTGCGTGCTCGATGGTGGTCTGAATAACGGTGTGCCCGCCGACCTGCCGGGACTGAACACGGTTGCTTCCGGTGATATGACTATCCATGAAAATACGGCTGATTTGCAGCAACATGCCGGTGATGTGTGGTCACTCGTCGAAGCGGATGAACCGGGCAACACGCAACAACACGACAAGGTATCCACAAACAGGCAATCGCCAGCAGTTGACAGCGAGGATCAAATCACCGCCATACAGTCCGCCTTGTGCACGCTACAAACAGAGTTCACTGCGTACGGCGAGGCAGTAACACAAATGCAGGCTGCCTGTGCCGTGGAACGCCAGGCACGCGAGGCACTGTCCGGGCACATCGGGCAACTGGTGTCACTGCTATCCTCCGCGGCTGACAGGAAATAGCACCCGGTATCCGGGGGTTGCAATAACAACCGGTGATTGCAGAACAACGCACAGATACGGTGCGCGGCATGCACCCCGGCAGGATATAAATCAATTTTACGGCTTCGCTCGGGTATAATGGCCGCATTTTCAGCAACCATTATTCGCTCGGGGCTCTTCATGCGCGCACTCATCCTGCTTCTGGTAACCGGCCTGCTATTGTCGGCCTGCGCGGCTGTCGACGACAGCAAGAAGACCATCACTCTCGACAAGGCACTGTGGCAGTATGAAACAGCCATACGCTGGGTGGACTTCAGTACCGCCAACAGCATGCGGCGACCTGAAGGAAACACCACCTATTCGCCTGACCCGGCATTGCTGAAACACATCAAGGTCACCTCGTACGAAGTCCTCAACTCTACGACCACTGCCGATCATGCCGAAGTCAGAATGACGGTTGAGATCGTCTACTACCATGACGAGCGCATGACACTGACGACACTGACCGACAATCAGATATGGAAGTATGATCCGGAAATCAAGGACTGGTATATCACCACTCCCCTGCCGGCCTTCAAATAACGATGACGTTTTCACTCTGTTCTGTCGCCCTGAATAACCCCCTGCTTGCCGTGACAGGCCATTCCCGATACAGGTCGTTTCACTGATGGCCTGGTGGGGAACAGTGCTTGGCGGCACGCTGGGATTCATGTTTGGTGGCCCGCTCGGGGCGCTGCTCGGTGCCGCTCTGGGTCGAAACTTTGACCGTGGTATAAAAATTACCGACCAGCACGGAGCCTTCGGCGCAGGCCAGCAGGAGCGCGTGCAGGCGGCCTTCTTCACTACCACCTTCTCGGTAATGGGCCATATCGCAAAGATCGACGGCAAGGTCACAGCGAATGAGATTGCTGCAGCCGAAGGCATCATGAGCCACATGCAACTCGGTGCACTGCAACGCAAGGCAGCCATCAAGTTATTCAATGAAGGCAAGAAAGACGGCTTTCCATTACATGACGTTATCATGCAATTTCGCCGTGAATGCATGCGTCGGCGCAACCTTGCACAGGTATTTCTCGAGATTCAGATTGCCACGGCCATGGCTGACGGCCACATGCATGCCAGTGAAAAACGTGTTCTGTTTGACATTGGCGAACAGCTGGGTTTCAGCCGTCCCGATATTGAACACCTGTTCAACATGGCAGGTCCCGGTCCAGTGGCGGGCACACATAAGCAATCGATCTCGAAAGCCTATGACATTCTGGGAATCAGCAAGTCAGCCAGCGATGCGGAAGTCAAAAAGGCCTACCGGCGCTTGATGAGTCAGCATCATCCTGACAAACTTATAGCCAAGGGACTGCCGGAAGAAATGATACAGTTTGCCACGGAAAAGACACAGGAAATCAAGGCCGCCTATGAACAGATCAAGGACAGCCGACACTCTGCATAACAGCCCTGGTATCGCCCATGGCTCTTACCTACAGGTACACGATTATGAACAATAGACTATTTCCGATCTTCCTGCTGGCGTGTTTATCTGTCTCCGGCCAGTCCCTGTCGGCAGCGACTGGTGGACCGGTAAAGGATTACCCGTTTGAGCAAGTGGCAGAAAACACCTGGGTAATACATGGCCCCCTGGCTATGCCCAACGTCAGCAACCAGGGATTCATGAACAATCCGGGGATTGTATTAACCGATAGTGGCGTCGTGGTCGTTGACCCGGGCTCCAGTGTACAGGCCGGTGAAATGGTGCTGAGGATGCTTAAAAAGGTATCCGATCAACCGGTGATCGCGGTTTTCAACACGCACATACACGGTGATCACTGGCTGGGAAACCAGGCAATCCGCGCCGCCTACCCGGAGGCACCGATATATGGCCACACGGAAATGCTTGCCATGGTGGAGGCCGGCAGCGGTGACACATGGGTTGAATTGATGGACAGGCTGACAGAAGGTGCCACAAAAGGTACCCGTGTTGTCGGTCCCAGTCATGCGGTCAAACACGGCGATACTATCAAGATAGGCAACAAGACCTTTCGTATCCACCACTACGGTCAGGCGCACACCCGCACCGACATCATGATTCAGGTCGTGGAGGACAAAGTGGTTTTCCTGGGAGACAATGTTACCGCCAAGCGTATTCCGAGAATGACGGATGGCAACTTCATGGGAAACATCAGCACGGTCGACAAAATAAGCGAAATTGATGCATCAACATGGATCCCGGGTCATGGTCCGACCGGTGATGCAACGATATTAAAGGCCTACCACGACTACCTCCACGCGGTCTATTCATCTGCAGAAAAGGCGTTTAATGAAGATCTCGACAGCAGCGACGTGAAAGCAATTTCACTAAAGGCCACGACGCAATACAAGGACTGGTCAGGCTACGACGACGAACTGGGCCCGCAGGGTGCGCAGGCGTTCATGGAAGTCGAGGCGGCGGAGTTCTGATTATTCAGGATTCGCAACGATTGCACCGGTTGACTTGCCACTTATCAGCTGCAGCAAGACTCCCGTAGCCCTGCATCACGGGATTTTCAGATAGCACACATGGGCAACATTTGCCATGTTGCTTCATGGATAATTTCACCTAAAGCAACATCTCAGTCGTATCTCCTGTCAACGACAAGCACTCGTACTCCCGCAAGTCCCCGGCTGTTCACAGGGATTAGTGACACAGCCTGTTTTCCACTACCATACGTAATAATATAACCAGAGCATTCTCCGATTGTGTCCACTGATGTGACATCCACCGAACCTGTTGATTACTCCGGATTGACGCCCGATACCCTGCTGGATGCCGTCGATCAATGCGGCTACCTCAGTGATGGCCGATTTCTCGCACTCAATAGCTATGAGAACCGTGTCTACCAGGTCGGTATGGAAGATGGATCGCCCATGATTGCAAAATTCTACCGCCCGGGGCGCTGGTCAACTGAAGCGATCATTGAAGAACATGAATTCTCACTGGCACTGGCTGAGCAGGAAATACCCGTAGTTGCCCCCCTGGTCATCGACGGAGCCTCACTACACAGTTTTAATGGCTACCGTTTTGCCCTCTTTCCCCGTCAGGGTGGTCACTGGCCTGAACTGAATACACAGGAACATCGCGAATGGATGGGCCGCTTTATTGCACGCATTCATTGCGTGGGTGCATCACAGAACTTTTCACATCGGCCGACTCTGGACATCGACAGCTTCGGCTACCGCTCATACGAGTTCCTGCTCGCCGAGGGCTTTATTCCCTCGCATATTGAACTGGCCTACCGCACACTCGCTGAAGATCTGCTGCAGCAGATAACCGGGACTTACAGCAGTGCCGGTAACGTACAGACCCTGCGTCTGCATGGTGATTGCCACCCGGGTAATATCTTGTGGACAGATCAGGGACCGCACTTCGTTGACCTCGATGATTGCAGAACCGGGCCGGCTATCCAGGATATATGGATGCTCATCTCCGGCGACCGCCACGAAATGCAATCGCAGTTGATGGATATCATGGAGGGTTATCTGCAGTTCCGTGACTTTAATCACCGTGAACTGCAGCTAATTGAGCCGTTACGTACCCTGCGTATCATGCACTATGCTGCATGGCTGGCACGTCGCTGGGATGACCCGGCATTCCCGCAGGCCTTCCCCTGGTTCAACAGCCCGCGATTCTGGGAAGAACACGTTCTTTCACTAAGAGAACAGGCAAGCCTGCTGGATGAACCCGCAATCGTTATTTAATGTCAAAAGGAGTCAATTATGACTGCCACCATTGCTGTGATTGTTGTCGCCTTCCTGCACCTTGCGTTTTTGATACTGGAAATGTTTCTGTGGAACAAACCACTGGGACGTCGAATCCTCGGATTAAATCGTGAATTCGCGGAGCAGACGGCTGCACTGGCGGCTAACCAGGGACTTTACAATGGTTTTCTTGCTGCCGGTCTTGTATGGGGACTGAGTTCACGCCAGTCTACAGACGAAATAAGCGTGTTTTTTCTTGTCTGTATTATCATCGCCGGTGTTTATGGTGCATTGACGGTAAAGCCTGTGATCTTTTTTGTGCAGGCATTGCCCGGTGCTATTGCGCTGTTACTGGTGCTGACATCAGGCTGAGCGCATCGCAGCAATATCCACTTCCAGCAACGGCATCGGCCTGGATATGCCGTATCCCTGCGCATAATCAATACCGATTTCTGCCAGCTTGTTGCGTATTCCGTCGTTCTCGACAAATTCCGCAATCGTTTTTATCCCGATGACACTCGCCAACTGGTGAATGGAACTAACCATCGCGCAGTCAACCGCGTCTGTTTCCATATCCCGCACAAAGCTGCCATCGATCTTTATATAATCAACCGGCAGATTTTTGAGATAGGTAAAGGAACTCAAACCACTACCGAAGTCATCCAGTGAAAATCGACAACCCAGTTGTTTCAATTCCTGGATAAATCTTGTCGCCACCTCAATATTTGCAATAGCCGCCGTCTCGGTAATCTCAAAGCAAATAACGCTGCCTGGTACCTCATAGTGCAGCATCTCGTTTTTTATATACTGGAGAAATGCGGCATCCGTGACAGATGCGCCAGAAAGGTTAATCGCTATAGTGTCGAGTCCTGCCATACCCGTCATCATGCAGTGTCCGGAGTACCATGAAAAACAGTGACTGACCACCCAGCGATCAAGGCTGGTAATCAGGTTGTAACGCTCGGCAGCTGGCAGAAAGCTGTCAGGGAATATCATGTCACCATTGTCATCGATCATCCGCACCAGTATTTCAAAGTGATAGCCGGCCTTTATATCTGGCATTACCGGTACGATATGCTGGCAATACAGTACCAGCCTGTCTGATTTGATTGCTTCCGTGAGCTTCGAGACCCACTGCATTTCACTGTGTCTGCGCGCAAGGTTCTGGTCTTCCTGATAATAAATATGAAACCGGTCACCGCCGTTGTCTTTTGCTGCATGGCAGGCGAGGTCGGCTTCAATCATCACATCAGGTGCACTGCCGGTGGCTGCATCTATCGCCGCCATTCCGATACTGGCCGTCACATCGAAAACACGATTGCATCTTGAGAAATGCAATTCACGAATGACGCCAAGCATGGATTCAACCAGTTCGACAGAATCGTCCAGAGAACAATTTTTCAGCAATACACCGAATTCATCGCCACCCAACCGCGCCAGTACATCTGACTCGCGCAGGCATCCGTGAAGCAAGCCGGTCACCTCCCTGATCAGGGCATCGCCCGACTCATGCGAACAGGTATCATTAATGATTTTCATCTGGTCGATATCCAGATAGCAGAGCACGTGGTTTTCTTCCGCATACAGGGCAGACTCGATTGAGTAGTTGAGTCGCTTCTCGAACTCAGTGCGGTTAATCAGTCCCGTGAGCGCGTCATGTGTCGCCTGGTACGAGATCTTTTGTTCCATCTGTCGCGCCTCGGTTACGTCATGAATAACCAGTATGACACCGAGGGCTGACCCGCTCTCAAACATTATCGGTGAGGCAGAATACTGAACAGAATAGTACTCCCCGTCATGACGTTTCAGACTTGCGTCACTGCCTGACTGGATTATTTCACCATAACGCAGACACTGTTTTACAGGATCTTCAAGGGAATTCTGACTTTCTTCATCAAACAGGCAAAGTACCCGCGACAGCGGCAAACCCTGGGCAATCCGGCTCTCCCAACCCGTTAGTTGCTCGGCCCTGGGATTGAGATACTCGACCTGGCCATTGACGTCTGTTGTGATCACAGCATCTGCAATTGAATGCAATGTCACCTGCGCACGCTCTCTTGCCTGTTCCAGGTCAAATTCTGCCTGCTTGCGACTCGTTATATCGAGAATATAACCGGCATAATGTGTCAGCTTGCCGTCATCATCCTTCACCGGGATGCTATAACTATAGACCCAGCGCACATCTCCATTGCTGCAAACTATACGGTAATCGATCCCGATATAGTGCGTTCCATCCTGTCCCGACTGCAGTTCCGAATCAGCAATTCTCTGAACATCGCTGGCATGCACAATTTTTGCATACTGGGTCTTTTCCTTAACCAGGCGTTCACTGTCATATCCATACTGTGAAATCGTTTCTGAAATATATTCGATAGGCCAGCCTTGTTCCGCTGCACATCTGAACACGGTTACCGAGCCTTTTGTAAATAATTGCCGTTCCCGCAGTAACTGCTTCTGTATCTGGTGACGATTGTTCACTTCTGTCTGCAGCGCAATATTGAAATCAGCGGTTTCACGCAACAGTGCATTATTCTCCTCGCGAAGTTGCAACGATTTGAGCACGCTCTTGTTATAGTTTTTTGCAATCACCAGCAGCACGCCGGCATACAACATTAATAACAGCCCCATGTTGTGACTGATACTGCTGTTGTGTATCAGCATGGATTGGGCAGGAATCAGGATCGCCGGTACCATGAAGGCAATGTAGACAGACAGCATCGCTGCATAGGACGAAATTGCACCGGCAAGCACTCCGGCGAGACTCATCACAACCAGTGTCTGATATTCCACCGGCCACGAAAAACTGAACAGCAGGCCAAGACAACCCCAGACAACGCCCGAGAACAGTGCACCGGTGAAGAACAGAGCTGCCCATCGGGAAGACTCCAGTTGTTTTTCCTGTGCATGCTTGTATTGGTAGATAAGCGTGAACCGCGCAGCAGTCAGGACAGACTGTGCACCCAGCCACAGCAGTAATTGATTGTGGTCTGCGATACCCCATAGGCCGAGCGTTACGAAGACAGCCAGTACGAATGCCGTCACCAGGGCAGCCGTTGACTGTGTGTAGACAAGCTCTGTCTGTTGCTTCTCCAGCTCGGGCTCGAACACGCTCACACAGTGAAGTACCATCTCATCGAGATCGATACGACCGGTTTCACTACCAGCCTGCCCGTGCTCTCTCGTACTCATACTGGATGACCTGCCATAAACTTTTAACTGTTGTCTGGATGCCCGCAAGGCACAGAAATATATAGGCTTTTACAGAAAGGATATCGGACAGACGCAGGGTATATTTAGACAGCGTACAAAATTTGAAGCACAGAGAGGCGAAATGCCTGTAGTCGGTGCATTGCGAGCATTATCTAATTGATATTTATATGAATTATAAAGACACCCTGGTGGCGCCAGCCTGGATGGATGGTGCAGAATCTTACCCGGGTAGTCGCGCTACTTTTTATTCAGTTCGGTTTCTGTCTCCTCGGGAAAATCGGCAAACGTATCCGTAACGCGTTTGGATGAATACAGGTAGATGATAATGGCAACCGCCAGCGCGAGCTGGCCCCAGCCATAGATATTGATTGAATGGGTAATATTCGCCAGAAAAGGAACAAAAACGACAATAATGTTCAGCGTCGCGGCCGCAACCAGCAAGTTTCTGCCATTTCGCCACAGTGACTGCACAAATTCAGAGGCACCCGGCTTCCTTTTGGCATAAGCGAATACAAGCAGCAGAACAGGAATGGTTGCAACGAATGCGAGGAAGAATCCAAAGTCATTCGGATAAACAAGGTTCTTTAATCCACTGACACTGTCTGATTTAGCCCCGCGTCCCATCTGGAAGGTCGATGCTTTGAGTATGAACGGGTGCAGGAAGTACACAATAATGAACCACAAATTTGAGTCCAGTTTCAGACTCATATACTTATCATAGGCAGCAAACGGGTAGACCCTGGACATGACTCACCTGAAATAAATATGTCGGCTCTCAAGATATTTAAGTGTTAAATAATATCTAACGCTCGCGCAACAATAATTTAAACAAGAAAAAAGGCAGCCGCAGCTGCCTTTTTTCCAAGACACCGATCCCGGCTAGTTTACCGTGGGATCGAGCTCACCGCTTTCATAGCGCTTGTACATGTCTTCCAGCGTGATCACCTTGATCTTCGATGCCTGGCCGGCGGTTCCAAATGCCTCGTAACGTGCCTTGCAGATATCACGCATACCGTCCGTAGCTGCCCTCAGATACTTGCGTGGATCGAAGTTTGAAGGATTGTCATGCATGTGCTTGCGAATGGCACCGGTAGAGGCCATGCGCAGGTCTGTATCGATATTGACCTTGCGAACGCCATTCTTGATGCCTTCCTGGATTTCCTCGACCGGGACGCCATAGGTCTCACCCATGTCGCCACCATTCTCGTTGATTATCGCCAGCCAGTCCTGGGGCACAGATGACGAGCCGTGCATGACGAGGTGAGTGTCCGGAATACGCGCATGAATTTCCTTGATGCGGTCTATGGCAAGAATGTCACCTGTCGGCGGACGGGTAAACTTGTAGGCGCCGTGGCTGGTACCGATGGCAATTGCCAGAGCATCGCACTTGGTGTCTTCAACAAACCTTGCAGCCTCTTCCGGATCGGTCAGTAGCTGGTCATGAGAGAGCACACCTTCTGCACCGGAGCCATCTTCTTCACCAGCCATGCCGGTTTCAAGTGAACCCAGACAACCCAGTTCACCTTCAACAGAAACACCACAGGCATGCGCCATCGCAACCGTCCTGCTGGTCACGTCAACATTGTACTCATAGCTCATCGGTGTCTTCATGTCAGGACCCAGCGAACCGTCCATCATGACCGAGCTGAATCCCAGCTGTATGGAGCGCTGACACACTGATGGTGATGCACCATGGTCCTGGTGGACACAGACAGGAATGTGCGGCCACTGTTCGACAGCTGCCTGTATCAGGTGACGCAGGAATGGAGCACCCGCATAGGAACGCGCACCGGCCGATGCCTGGCAGATAACCGGACTGTCAGTTTCATCGGCAGCTTCCATGATGGCATGCATCTGTTCCATGTTGTTAACGTTATAGGCCGGGACACCGTAGCCGTGTTCGGCAGCGTGGTCCAGCAGTTGGCGTAAGGATATAATGGCCATTGTTTTCTCCTAAAATTCTACAGGTTAGACGTTCTCGTATATTACAGCTATTGAGGCTCGATGAGCCATTTTGAGTGCCACCACGCAGGGCAGTCACCCGGTATCAAACTATTGTTCCATAATCTCGTGTTCGCCAACGCGTATGATCTTCATCGCATTGGTGCCACCGTGCACTCCCATTAAATCACCCTTGGTAATAATCACCAGATCTCCGTCCCGTACCGCACCACGCCGCATTAGTTCATCAATCGCTTCCTTGTTGACAGTTGCATGGTCCGGCGTTGTCACATCAAAACTTACAGGATAAACACCGCGATACAGGGTCACCTTTCTGCGTGTTTCGACAAGACGCGTCATCGCAAAGATCGGGATACCGGAGCTGATGCGGGACATCCACAAGGCAGTTGCACCTGACTCGGTCAAGGCAGCAATGGCCTTCACCCCGAGACTGTTAGCGGTATATATTGCCGCCTTGGCAATGGCCTCGTCGGTCCGATTGAAACGTATGTTGATACGGCGTTCGGCTGCAGAGGTACTGCGCTGACGTTCAGCACCGGCACAAATCCGGTCCATTGCTTCAATTACCTTGGCAGGATAGCGGCCCGCCGCCGTTTCCGCAGATAACATCACTGCGTCAGTACCGTCTATAACCGCATTGGCGACATCAAACACTTCGGCACGTGTGGGGATCGGGTTTTCAACCATGGACTGCATCATCTGGGTAGCTGTTATTACAACACGATCATGCGAACGGGCTACGCGTATGATGCGCTTCTGCACGGCCGGTAATTCAGCATCACCGATCTCAACACCCAGGTCACCACGTGCAATCATGACTGCATCGGAGGCTTCAATTATTTCCTCAAGTGCATCCAGAGCCTCTGCACGTTCGATCTTGGCGACAATGCCACCGTGCCCCCCTGCGGCACGCAGCAGTTCACGTGCCTCGTGAATATCATCTGCACAGCGAGGAAAGGAAATTGCCACATAGTCTGCCTCCATGGCAGCAGCGACCTTGATATCCTCACGATCTTTCTCTGTTATGGATGCAGGACTGAGTCCACCACCAAGGCGGTTAATACCCTTGCTATTGGTTAGTCGTCCGCCGACAACAACCCGGCAACGCACCTCGGTTCCCTGCACCTCCTCGACCCATAGCACCAGCAGTCCGTCATCGAGTAACAAGGTATCACCACGGGAAACATCATCCTGCAGGCCCTTGTAGGTAACACCCACCTTTTCACGGTTCCCTGCATCAGCAGCCAGGGCCGTATCGAAGATGAAGTTATCATTCTCCTCCAGCTGAACCATGCCCTCCTTGAAACGCTCGATGCGGATCTTGGGGCCCTGCAGATCAGCCAGCACACCGACCTGGTGTCCGTGAGCACGTGCGCGGTTACGAACACTCTCGGCACGTTTGATATGATCTTCGTGGGTGCCGTGAGAGAAATTTACCCGGACGACATCCATACCTGCCTGGATCATTTCATCGAGTACATGCTTGCCATCCGTGGCAGGGCCAAGGGTCGCAACAATCTTTGTTCGTCTTGGCATAGCGTCAGTTTATATTATTCTGGAAATGCTACCCGGGTCCGCGTGCTATTTTGCCCGCTCTTCCAGCATCGCCACCGCCGGAAGTTTCTTGCCTTCAAGAAACTCGAGGAAAGCACCACCGCCAGTAGAGATATAGGAGATCTTGTCCGCAATACCATATTTATCCACGGCTGCCAGCGTATCACCACCACCTGCAATCGAGAATGCATCGGATTCAGCGATTGCAAGTCCAAGAGTCCTTGTGCCTTCTCCAAACTGATCGAATTCGAACACGCCCACCGGGCCATTCCAGACGATGGTTCCGGCACTCTTCATCATATCGGCAAATTTAGCAGCGGTTTCCGGACCGATATCAAAGATCATGTCGTCATCCGCGACGTCCTCAACCTTTTTGACAACTGCCTCGGCAGACTCGGAAAATTCCTTGCCAACAACAACATCCGTCGGCACCGGTATATCACCGCCCTTTGCACGAGCGGCCTCCATCAGGCGTTTCGCCTCTGGAATCAGGTCTTCTTCAACGAGGGATTTACCGACATTGTAGCCACTGGCTGCAATAAAGGTGTTGGCAATACCACCACCCGGTATCAGCTGGTCAACCACCCCGGAGAGTGATTCGAGTACCGTTAACTTCGTGGAAACCTTGGATCCGCCAACGATGGCAGCCATGGGCCTGGCTGGATTACCCAGCGCCTTGCCAAGTGCATCCAGTTCACCCGCCAGCAAGGGTCCGGCACATGCAGCAGCTGCATACTGACCGGCACCGTGAGTCGAGGCCTGCGCACGGTGTGCAGTACCGAAGGCATCCATCACATAAATATCACACAAGGATGCATACTGTCTGGCCAGCGTTTCGTCGTTCTTCTTTTCACCCCGGTTAAAACGAACATTCTCCAGCAGCACAACGTCACCATCATTCAGTTCCGGTGCCTGCTCCAGGTAATTGGCGACGAGTTTTACCTCTTTACCCAAAAGGCCGGACAAATGTTCAGCAACCGGGCGCAATGAAAATTCATCGGCATACTCACCCTCGGTCGGGCGACCCAGGTGGGACATCAGCATCACGCGTGCGCCGGCGTTTACTGCAAATTCAATGGTAGGCAAACTGGCACGGATGCGCTTGTCGCTGGCAACCTTGCCGTCCTTGATCGGGACATTCAGATCCTGTCGAATCAGGACGCGCTTGCCTGACAGGTCGAGATCGGTCATCTTGAGTACGGTCATTGACGACTCCAAAATTTTGTTAGCTACAATCAGGCTATGGGTGGTTCACAATGTGTTTCCCCCGGCGACAGCCTCCAGCGTGCCGCCGGGAGAGAACCCGGCTTATTTTGCAATGTGCTGCACGAAACGCATCATATTGCAGGTGTAGCCGTACTCATTGTCATACCAGGAAACCACTTTCACAAAGGTGCCATCCAGGGCAATACCTGCACCTGCATCGAAAATGGATGACTGGCTGATACCACGGAAATCAGTCGACACGACCTTGTCATCAGTGTAGCCCAGCGTACCCTTCATTGCGCCCTCAGAGGCCGCCCTCATGGCCGCGCAAATGTCCTCGTAGGAAGCTTCTTTATCCAGTTCGGCTGTCAGGTCGACAACGGAGACATCAGAGGTCGGTACACGGAAAGCCATACCGGTCAGTTTGCCGTTCAGCTCGGGCAACACGACACCGACTGCCTTGGCGGCACCGGTGGATGAGGGAATGATGTTTTCCAGGATGCCACGGCCACCGCGCCAGTCTTTCTGGGAAGGACCGTCAACAGTCTTCTGGGTAGCCGTTGCAGCATGCACCGTGGTCATCAGGCCACGCTTCAGACCCCAGTTATCGTTCAGCACCTTGGCGACAGGTGCGAGGCAGTTGGTGGTGCAGGAAGCTGCGGAAACAATTGCCTGACCTGCATAGGTTTCGTGGTTGACACCGTAAACAAACATGGGGGTGCCGTCCTTGGAAGGCGCACTCTGTACAACCTTCTTCGCACCGGCATCAATGTGTTTCTGGCAACTTTCTTCCGTGAGGAAGAAACCGGTGGAATCAATAACAATTTCCGCACCGACTTCATTCCACTTCAGATTGGCAGGATCGCGCTCCGCGGTCAGGCGGATCTTCTTGCCGTCAACGATAAGGTTGTTCTCATCCGAGGATACATCACCGGCAAAGCGGCCATGCACCGAGTCATATTTCAGCATGTATGCAAGATAGTCCGCATCCAGCAGATCATTGATACCGACAATTTCAATATCATTAAAATCATTTGCTACAGCACGAAACACCATACGGCCAATACGACCAAAGCCATTGATACCGACTTTTATAGTCATCGTTTTTCTCCTACAGTTTTATTAAAAATCACTAATCCGCCCCGTATCCGGGGAAGCATGAATTTACAGACGGTTTTGCCTCAGGCAACGCTGTTAACTGCCTTGACAACGTTGTCAACCGTGAAGCCGAACAGTTCGAACAGCTGGCCGGCTGGTGCAGATTCGCCGAAGCGATCGATACCAACCACAGCGCCGTTCAACCCGACATACTTGTACCAGCCATCCGTGACCGCGGCCTCGACGGCTACACGCGCCGTCACATTGCCCGGCAGCACGAGCTCCCGGTAGTCCTCGTCCTGCGCGTCGAATACGGTTGTTGACGGCATGGACACGACGCGAATCTTCTTGTCGGCCAGCTGCTCGGCAGCACCCATTGCCAGCGCCACTTCAGAACCGGTCGCAATAATGATGACGTCCGGGGTACCGTCACAATCCTTGAGGATGTAACCGCCCTTGCGAATATTGGCAATCTGCTCTGCAGTGCGTGCCTGGTGCGGCAGTCCCTGGCGGGAAAAAATCAGGCAGGATGGTCCGTTCTGCTGTTCTATGGCTGCTTGCCATGCAACGGCACTTTCCACCGTGTCACACGGCCGCCAGACACTCATACCCGGAATCATGCGCAGGGTAGGAATCTGCTCGATGGCCTGGTGCGTGGGTCCATCTTCACCGAGACCGATCGAGTCATGTGTGTAGACAAAGATGCTCTGCACCTTCATCAAGGCCGCCATACGCAATGCATTACGTGCGTACTCGGAAAACATCAGGAAGGTAGCGCCGAAGGGGATAAAACCGCCATGCAGGGCAATGCCGTTCATGATGGCCGACATGCCGAATTCACGCACCCCGTAGTTGACATAGTTGCTGTCAGGAGTGTCGGCACGCATCGGCTTGTAACCCGACCACTCGGTCAGATTTGAGCAACCGAGGTCAGCCGAGCCACCAAAGATTTCCGGCAGCAGCGGTGCATAGCCTTCAATCGACTTCAGCGAGGCCTGACGTGTGGCCAGTGACTCACCCTTTTCATCCACGGACTTGACGAAAGCTGCGGCCTTGGAAGCCCAGTCCGCCGGCAGGTCCCCCGCCATGCGACGCTCGTATTCAGCAGCCAGTTCCGGAAATTCCGCCTTGTAGCCGGCGAATTTATCATTCCATTCTGATTCCGCACGCAGCCCCTTGTTTCTGCCGTCCCAGCCGTCATAGATGTCCTGGGGTATTACAAACGGCGCATGCTCCCATCCGAGTTCCTTGCGTGTCAGTGCAACCTCGTCTTCTCCGAGCGGGGCACCGTGACAGCCATGGGTACCGGCCTTGTTGGGCGAACCGTAACCAATGGTTGTCTTGCAACAAATCATGGTGGGCTTGTCGGTGACTTCCCTGGCTTCAACAATCGCCTTGTCCAGTGCCGCTGCATCATGTCCGTCAACGTCGGCAATCACATGCCAGCCATAGGACTCGAACCGTCCGGGTGTATCATCTGTGAACCAGCCTTCAACATGGCCATCGATGGAGATGCCATTGTCATCCCAGAAGGCAATCAGTTTGCCCAGGCCCAGAGTACCGGCCAGGGAACAGGCCTCGTGCGAAATGCCCTCCATCAGGCAACCATCGCCAAGAAAGGCATAGGTGTGATGGTCCACGATATCGTGACCGTCACGGTTGAATTCTGCAGCCAGTGAACGCTCGGCGATGGCCATGCCAACGGCATTGGTAATACCCTGCCCCAGAGGACCGGTGGTCGTCTCCACGCCTGGCGCATAACCGTATTCAGGGTGGCCTGGTGTTTTTGAGTGCAACTGACGGAAGTTCTTCAGATCGTCAATCGTCAGGTCGTAGCCGGTCAGGTGCAGCAGCGAGTAGATCAGCATGGAACCATGACCGTTCGACAGTATGAAGCGGTCCCGGTCTGACCAGTTCGGATTACCCGGGTTGTGTTTCAGGTGATCGTTCCACAAGACCTCGGCTATATCCGCCATACCCATGGGTGCACCCGGGTGGCCGGAATTTGCCTTCTGCACGGCATCCATGCTGAGCGCACGGATGGCATTGGCGAGTTCTTTCCGCTGAGCCATGTTGTTCTCCTGTTCTGATTTTGAATTCGGTAAATAATTACATCGCCACATCATGGCGCTACCGGGATTCCACTTGAGCCACCTGATGTGATAGCGATAAAAAAAGCCTCCAGCGCCGGTTTGTAAGCACTGAGGCATCAACCACATCAGAAATAGCCAGCAAGACCGGGCACATCACTGCTGCTGCCAATCTGGTCTGCGTCCCTCGGTATTAAGGCGCGCTATTTTCCACTAGTTTGCCTCATACGGCAATAGCACGGATGGGGGTGGGTAGCCGCCAGCAAACCAAGGCTTTATCGCAGCATAACAATAACTTATAGCCAGAGCCGAAATCTTGTCGCAGTCACTCCTTCCACTTGATCGAACAGCCAATGCCAGGCACCTGGTGTGCCGGGCCATGGCCCGTTTCAGCTACCTCGCGCATGGCATTGAAGAGTTCCCGGGGCGTATCAGGCGCAGCGGTCACCTTGTTGCTCGCATCCAGTCGCCCGCGATACTGCAACTGCAGGTCACTGTTATAGCCAAAGAAGTCAGGCGTACAGACGGCGCCATAGGCCTTTGCAACAGCCTGCGTGTGGTCCATCAGGTAGGGAAATGGAAAATCATATTGCCGTGCCACCGCCTGCATGTTCTCAAAGCTGTCCTCTTTATATAGTGTCGGATCGTTGGACATGATGGCGACACTGTTGATGCCTGACTCTCGCAACTCGCCGGTATCGCGCACCAGACGCTCGAGAATCGCTTTCACATACGGGCAGTGGTTACAGATAAACATCACCAGCAGCCCACGCGGGCCACGGCAGTCCTGCAGTGTCCATACCCGATTGTCGATACCAGGTAACGAAAAGTCGATGGCTGCTTTACCAAACTCGCATATCGGGGTTTCCAGACTAACCATAATTGAACCTTCCTGGTGACAAATGGATCAACATACTAGCAGGGATTAAATATCGAGTGAAAACGCCACCATCATAAGGTAGACTGGCGCGTTTAATTTAAATGAAAATAATTTTTTATGTCCAGTAATCATATATTTACATCCGAGTCCGTCTCCGAAGGCCATCCTGACAAGGTGGCCGACCAGATATCCGATGCCGTACTTGACGCCATGCTTGAAGAAGATTCGCGTGCCCGCGTCGCCGTCGAGACTCTGGTCAAAACCGGCATGGTCATCATCGCCGGTGAAGTCACCACCTCGGCCTGGGTGGACCTGGAGGAAATCGTCCGCCAGACCGTGCGCGAGATCGGCTACAACAGTTCAGAAATAGGGTTTGACTGGGCTTCCTGTGCGGTTCTGAATGCCATCGGCAAGCAGTCTCCGGACATCGCCATGGGTGTCGATGAAAGCGAAGACCACGAACAGGGCGCCGGTGACCAGGGCCTCATGTTCGGCTATGCCTCCAGTGAAACCGATGTACTGATGCCCGCACCTATCACCTATTCCCACCGCCTGGTAAAGCGCCAGTCGATGGTACGCAAGAATGGCACCCTGCCCTGGTTGCGCCCGGACGCGAAGAGCCAGATCACCTTTCGCTACGAGAACAACCGCCCGGTGGGTATTGATGCCGTGGTGCTGTCTACCCAGCATGATCCTGAAATTTCACTGGACGCCCTGCGTGAGGCCGTCATGGACGAAATCATCAAACCGGTACTGCCAGCGGAATGGCTCGACCAGTGCCCCGGTGAGCACATTCACATCAATCCGACCGGTCGCTTTGTGATCGGTGGTCCGGTTGGCGATTGCGGCCTTACCGGTCGCAAGATTATTGTCGACACCTACGGCGGCATGGCACGCCACGGTGGCGGCGCCTTCTCCGGCAAGGATCCGAGCAAGGTCGATCGCTCGGCTGCTTACGCCTCGCGCTACGTCGCAAAAAACATCGTGGCGGGCGGGCTCGCCGAACGCTGCGAAATCCAGGTGTCCTATGCCATTGGTGTTGCCGAGCCAACCTCCATCAGCGTGGAAACCTTCGGCACCGGACTGATAGAGGAGGACCGCCTCGTCGAACTGATACGCGAGCATTTCGATCTGCGCCCGCGTGGACTGGTAGCAATGCTGGACCTGCTAAAACCGGGTTATAAAGCCACGGCGGCCTACGGCCACTTCGGCCGCGAGGATAACGATTTCAGCTGGGAAAAAACCGACAAGGCCGACATCCTGCGCGAAGCCGCCGGCCTGTACAACACTGACAAAACCGATTAATCACCTGCGAGACACAGAATGACGACACAAACTGCTGAAAACATCTCACCCGATTTCAAGGTCGCCGATCTCGGACTGGCCGACTGGGGCCGCAAGGAACTTGCCATTGCCGAGACTGAAATGCCCGGCCTGATGGCACTGCGCGAACAGTACGGTGCAGAAAAACCGCTCAAGGGTGCACGCATTGCCGGCAGTTTGCACATGACTATCCAGACCGCCGCACTGATCGAAACACTGGTGGAACTGGGCGCCGAGGTGCGCTGGGCTTCCTGTAATATCTTTTCAACGCAGGACCATGCTGCAGCAGCCATCGCCGCACGCGGCATACCCGTCTTTGCCTGGAAAGGTGAATCGCTGGATGATTACTGGCAATACACACACCGGATCATGGAATGGCATGATGGCGGCACACCGAACATGATCCTCGATGATGGCGGTGATGCCACCATGCTCATCATACTCGGCAGCAAGGCTGAACAGGATCCGTCGGTACTGGACAACCCGGGCAGCGATGAAGAGATCGCCCTGTACAATAGCATCAGGAACCGCCTCGCCACACACCCGGGCTGGTACTCGAATATCCTCAAAAACATACAGGGTGTCACCGAGGAAACGACCACCGGTGTACACCGCCTCTACCAGATGCAGGAAAACGGCGAACTGCCCTTCCCTGCCATTAACGTCAACGACTCGGTCACCAAGAGCAAGTTTGACAACCTCTATGGCTGCCGCGAATCACTGGTGGACGGTATCAAGCGCGCCACCGATGTCATGATTGCCGGCAAGATTGCCGTGGTTATCGGTTACGGCGATGTTGGCAAGGGCTGCGCCCAGTCATTGAAGGGTCTCGGCTGCACCGTATGGGTCACCGAAGTAGACCCCATCTGCGCACTGCAGGCCGCCATGGAAGGTTATCGTGTTGTCACCATGGAAGAGGCCGCCGACAAGGCCAACATCTTCGTCACTGCAACCGGCAACTATAACGTCATCAGCCACGATCACATGCTGGCGATGAGGGACCAGGCGATTGTCTGCAACATCGGTCACTTCGACAATGAAATCGACATTGCCAGCATGAAGAAATACGAATGGGAGAATATCAAACCCCAGGTTGACCATATCATCCTGCCCAGTGGCAATCGCATCATCCTGCTGGCGGAAGGGCGGCTGGTAAATCTGGGTTGTGCCACCGGCCATCCCAGTTTTGTCATGTCGAACAGCTTCACCAACCAGACACTGGCGCAGATGGAACTGTGGAACCACGGTGACCGGTATGAAAACCGCGTTTATACCCTGCCCAAGGTGCTGGATGAGGAAGTTGCGCGGCTGCACCTGGGCAAGATTGGCGCAAATCTTACAACACTCTCACAACAGCAGGCTGACTATATTGGTGTACCCATAGAGGGCCCCTATAAACCGGAGCGTTACCGTTACTGAGGTATCAAGACGTACACGCGGCGACTAAATACATCCAATGACACAAACAGGTCCGGCCTACAGCTTCGAGTTCTTTCCGCCAAAAACGGAAGATGGCATCAACAAGCTGGCGGCAACCAGCAAGGCGCTGGCTGCGGTACAGCCGCGCTTCTTTTCCGTTACCTTTGGCGCCGGCGGTTCAACACGCGACCGTACCTTCGAGACAGTCATCAGTCTGCAAAAAAACTCCGGCATAGATACGGCGCCGCACCTGTCCTGCATCAGTTCCACGCGTGAGAATATCCGTGAAATGCTCAACGGTTACTGCGACAGGGGTATCAACCATATCGTGGCATTGCGCGGTGATATGCCGTCGGGTATGGGAGAGGCTGGTGAGTTTCGTTATGCCAATGAACTGGTCGCATTTATTCGCGAGGAGACTGGTGACCATTTTCATATCGAGGTCGCTGCCTATCCTGAATATCATCCGCAGGCAACCAGTCCGGACAAGGACCTTGAGAATTTCAAGCGCAAGGTGGACGCCGGTGCCAGCAGCGCCATAACCCAGTATTTCTACAACCCGGACGCCTACTTCCGTTTTATCGACCGATGCAATAGTGTCAACATCAATATCGATATCGTCCCTGGCGTCATGCCGATCACCAATTATTATCAACTGGCGCGCTTCTCGGATGCCTGTGGTGCAGAGATTCCACGCTGGATACGCAAACGTCTTGAAGCCTATGGCGAGAATCTGGAATCCATACGCGCCTTCGGCGAAGAGGTTGTCACCAGCCTGTGTGCGCAATTACTCGAAAAAGGTGCGCCAGGGCTGCACTTCTACACCCTCAATCGTGCCGCGCCGGCACTCGCAATCTGGAATAATCTGGGGCTTGGCACGCCACGCCAGTATTAACGACGCCAGCCCCCCTGCCATCGACATAACAGTGGCAGGACCTTTATTTACAGGCAACGTGTAGTATCCGATCCAGTGCGCATACCCCGTCTCTATACACCGCAAGTGTTCATACCGGGAGACGAACTGTCTGTAACCGGGCAGACGGCACATCACGTCGCACATGTACTACGCATACGCAGCGGTGCCACTGTTTCAGTATTCGATGGCAAAGGGTGCGAGCATCGTGCCACCGTTAAAACCATCAAGCGTTCCGAAATCATTCTGGAGATTGCCGAGGCACTCACGGTACTGCAGGAGCCATCACTGGATATTACCCTGCTACAGGGTATTGCACGTAACGACCGCATGGATTTGATATTGCAGAAAGCGGTTGAACTGGGCGTCAACAACATTCAGCCACTCTGGATGCAACGCAGCCAGACGCGCCTGAAGGGTAGTCGACTCGAGAAGCGCTGCAAACACTGGCAGGGGGTAATCATCAGTGCGTGTGAACAGTGCGGTCGGGCCGCCCTGCCACAACTGGGTGCAACCATGACTTATTCAGACTGGATGCTTTTCCGTAATGACCGTGGTCTGCGCTTCCTGCTACAGCCGGACAGCGAGATCGGACTGGGCGCGCTGCAAGCGCCGGATGACAGGATTCATTTGCTCGCTGGCCCGGAAGGCGGATTAAACGCTGAAGAACAAATGCTGGCTCAATCGGCCGGTTTCGTCGGAATTCGTCTTGGACCTCGTATCCTGCGTACAGAAACCGCTGCACTTGCCGCTGTCGCCGCCATGCAAACGTTATGGGGGGATTTTAACTAATAGCCATTTTTTGTGTCAGGCCGCGTCAGCAAGGCAGGTTTCCAGCAGGGCCTGCAAATATGGCAGATCAGGAATCACGGCTTCTTCACTACCGATGCGGACGATGCATTTCAGGCCATCGAATGAATTATCAACGACCTCGTCCGCCGTGTCGCCGCCAAACTGAATCAGTCCTGGCAGGCCGGCAGTGACGATTGCAAAGTGTTTAAGCGGGCTCCCCGGATTGACAGAGTTAACAATCATCAATCGAGAGAAGACCGGATTCGAGGGTACCGTCAGTCCACATACGGATTCCAGTGAAATAACAGGGATCTCCTGTGCACGCCACTGGACCATACCAAGAAACCATTCCGGCATACCTTCGCGATGGTTTGGCACCCGGTAACTGCTGATCTCCGCAACAGCCACATTAGGTAACAACAGGTTCATCTGCCGCAGAGGCACCCATAAGCTGCGTACCTTGTCCTGTGTTTCATCCATCCTGACTACCTCACTCGTTTCTGTAACATTCACGCCACTGCTTCCGCCACTGATGCTCCAATGATACGGTGAATGGAATTCAGCAGATCATTCTCCTGATAGGGCTTACCCAGATAATTGTTCACGCCAATTTGCTGTGCACGCTCCCGATGCTTGTCACCGGTTCGTGATGTAATCATTATGATAGGCATATGCTTGAGGCGTTCGTCGTTACGTATATGTGTGGCCAGTTCAAAACCATCCATCCTTGGCATCTCGATGTCCAGCAACATCATATCCGGCACCACTTCCTGCAGCTGCCCCATGGCATCAACGCCATCCTTTGCTGTTAATACCTTGTAGCCGTTTCGCTCAAGCAGACGTGAGGTAACCTTGCGTACGGTAATTGAATCATCCACAACCATAACCACAAGTCGGGACTCTTTTTCCGCCACAAAAGGCACTTCCGGCAAGCGCGCACGCGCATTCATTCGCGCCACTGCCGCCATATCCAGCATCATGACGACACTGCCATCACCCAGTATTGTGGCACCTGAAATACAATCTACCGTACTGAGTTGTGCACCAACAGGCTTGATGACGATTTCACGACTGCCCAGCAACGCTTCAACCTGCAAGGCAATTCGCTTTTCACCAATGCGAACCAGCAACACGGGGACCTGTCCATGTGCTCCGGACAAATCGACAGCGGTGATATTCAGCAGGGTCCCGAGGTGTTTGAGCTGATATTCATTACCGGCATATTCATAGACTGACTCATCAGACCGGTAGCAGGCCGCCAGTTCTTCACAATTGGCACGCACAACACCCTCAACACAACCCAGAGGCACACAGAAGGTTTCATTCCCGGCCATGGCCAGCAATGCCTGGTTGATGGCCAGTGTATAGGGAAGACGCACCGTGAATAAGGTGCCCTGACCGGCAGTTGATTCAATATGCAGGGATCCACCCAGCTGCTTTACCTCACTGTTAACAACATCCAGCCCCACACCTCGACCGGATATCTGCGTCACCTCTGCAGCAGTACTGAACCCTGTCTGCAGAATAAACTGCATCACATCATTGTCGTTCAGTTGCGAGTCTTCCAACATCAGGCCACGTTCTATGGCGCGTGCGCGTATCGCTGCCGTGTTGATACCCGCACCATCATCCTCGATACGCAGTACAATTTCGGGCCCTTCCCGGTCAAATGTAATTGTAATCGACCCGGTGGCGTGCTTGCTTGCTGCGTTTCGCTGCTCTGGTGTTTCGATACCATGCGCAACAGCATTGCGCAGCATGTGTTCCAGAGGTGCAATGACCCGATCAATCACCGTGCGATCCATCTCGCCATCGGCACCAACCAGTTCAAGCTCCACTTTCTTCCCCAACTGCCGTGCAGATTGCCGCACAATACGTCTCAGGCGAGAGGAAAGACCAGAAAACGGGATCATCCGGGTACGCATCAAGCCTTCCTGCAAATCAGTACTGACGCGTGACTGCTGTAAAAGCAGGGTTTCTGATTCACGCGTAGTATTCTCCATCAACTCCTGGAGACTGCGTAAATCACTGATACTTTCAATCAGGGATCTGGACAACTGCTGCAGATTTGAATAGCGATCCATTTCAAGCGGATCAAAGCCCTGGTTGACGATGTCCGTTTCCTGCTCATAGCGGAAAAGAATCTGTGCTTCAGTTTCCATCTCCAGCTGGCGTAACTGGTCGCGCAGGCGGGTAATCGTCTGTTCCAGTTCAGCAAGATTAAACCGGTAATCAGTCACTTGCTGTTCCATACGCGAACGGTAGATATTAATCTCGCCGGCGTAATTCACCATGTCATCGAGCAGATTTGACTGAATCCTGACCTGCTCACCCTGTACCTTCGCCTGCTTCTGGGGTTCTACCTTTTGCGGAAAGGAGATATTTGCACGTGCCGGCAAATCAGTATCTGCATTCTCTTCATGTGATACTTCCCCGTCACTGCACGCCGCCTCGATGCCTGTGTCAGGCGACTCTGCCACATCATCATTTGAAGCAGCACTATCCATCTGATCCGGTTCTTCCACTACGACATTCTCTTCCACAGCCATCGCTGTTTCATCAGCAACAGACTCGTAACCTGTTTCATCATTTGCTTCAGCCGTACAGACTGGTTCGTCACTTTCCACACAAGCATCGTCTGCCTGCCAAAGCGCATCGAGTCGCGCCTGCAGTTGCTGCGCCACTGCCGGCATTTTCCGCGTCTTGACTTGTTCCAGCATCTCGGACAAACGGTCATGTGATTCCTGCATCAGTGCAAACAACTCATCAGACGTTGCAATCACCCCGTCTGCGATGCGGGTCATCAATGATTCCAGCACGTGGCTCAAATCACCGATTGCCTGAATATCCATCATGCGCGCCCCGCCCTTTATGGTATGCAGCTGACGCTGGAATTCAGTCATATGTTCGCTGTTTTCAGGTTGCTGAACCCATGCACGCAACACCACCTCGCTGCTGTCAATAATCTCCGCGGCTTCTTCAATAAATATTTCGTATAGTTCCTGATCCATATCCTGGAAAGGATCAGGTCCTGCTGCAAGCGGAGCATCGCCTTCCTCAACGGCATTGACTTCCAGTACATCTGGATCAGAAATACCAGAGACAGTATCATTCTCCTCACACTGCTCCCCTGCATGAGGAAGAGCAGCTATCTGATCACGCAATGTTTTCTGCCTTGACTCATCGAATGAGAGGTCAGGTAAACGTTGTACTGCATCGGTAATTTCAATAACAGCCGAGCGCAATACGTTAATCGCATCTTCACTGACCAACTGATCCACCTGATAGTACGCGTAGAAATAGTCGTACAACTCGCCTGTCAGTTGCTTTATTGAAACCACTTCTGCGGACTCTGATATACCTGATAGTGTATGCAGTGCCCGGTATAGTTTTTCACTGACAGGGCGCGGCTCATCACCTGTCTCAATATATTCCTCAACAGCACGCAGATGCTCGTGGCACTCGGTGCTGAATATTTCCAGTAATGACGCATCTTCATCTGCGTCTTGCTTGCTTGACTCTACCGGGTAGCACTCGTCAACATCGCCGACTGTATCTTCTACAATCTCCTCGCCACCAACAAATCCCTCATCGACTACCGACTCAATCTCCTCGCCATGGCTTAATGCATCCGCTTTCTGCATCATACTTGCCACATCTACTACAGGAACCGCTCCGCTCTGTATCTGCTCTACCAGTTGAGAGAGTGCATCAGGTACATCACTCAGCAGAGAGCACATACCCTCATTCGTCTCTACTGTACCCTCTATTACTCTGTTCAGCAGGTTTTCCATACACCAGGCAAACTCACCTATCAGCATGGCCCCGGCCATTCGGCCACTGCCTTTGAGGGTATGAAAGCTCCGGCGCAGCGTGGCAAGTGTGTCACCATCACCTGGTTGGCCGAGCCATGCTGGTATAGCTGCCGTAACAACCGTAATTTCTTCTGCTGCTTCTTCGAGGAATATTTCAACTATCTCGGCATCTGCATCAGCTGACAACACAGGCAGTTCCACGGGTGACGATTGCTCACATACTGCATGCTCGAGAACGGCATTCTCCAGAACAATGGCTTGATCTTCCAAATGTTCCATAACAGTATTATCAACATGCTCTTCAGGAAGTTTTTCCGCGATATCTTCCTCTACATATGCAGCAGGGTCGCTGTATATAAGTGCCTGCCCGGCAAGACCGTTAACATCAATGGATTGAATAACTTCCTCACCTTTAACCTGTGCGATTAATTGTGCAAGTGCATCTACCGAGTCGATAAAGATCGACTTAACAACATCATTCGGCACCACAGTCTCGTCCATGATTTTGTTAGCCAGGTTTTCTATGGCCCATGCAAACTCACCGACAGCAAGCGCACCCACCATGCGGCCACTGCCTTTCAGGGTATGAAAAGAACGCCGGACATCTACCAGATAATCGCTGGCATCAATTGAAGCAGTCCACATCGGTATGAATGCTGCAAGTTTCTGCAATTCTTCATCAGCTTCTTCTATAAATATTTCAAGTATTTCCTCATCTACATCGGGTGCAATAATCTGCATCCCGCAGATGTCTACCGTTCCATCAACCTCACTACCCTGCTGATCAGGCTGGCTGACCCTGTTTTCAAATTCACCTACGGACTGGTCAGCGATATCCAACTCACCGCAGGACTCCAGGTGACCATCTTCTGCATTTGGCGAGAATATCGACTCATCGACCATGGGGCACGGATAGCCGAGCTTATTCATACTTTGCTCTGCCACATCCAGTGCTGTTCCGGTATTGCTGCGATTCTCAGCTATCTCCTCAATATAGAATTCGATACTGCAAATCGCATCAGCAAGAGAATCAAGCTGATCTTCATACATCGATTGATGCTTCTCGATTAACTCATGCACTATAAACTGTTTGACCTGACCTATTGCAACGGCAGCCCGATCCTGGTTTGCCAAACGTAAACCACCGCTTATTTGATTGAGCAAACCCGGTACAATAGAGAGTGAATCGAAATTATCGGAAGACCCAATAAACTCGCTGATTGCTTCCTTAGCCATGCCCATACTGGCAACAACCTCATGTAAAACTGCGTCAAGGCCCTGATTGAAAACAGCATCTCCCGAGCCACCTTCAGCAAGATATCCCAGAGCATCTTCTACAGATATCAGCATGTTTGCCAGTGCGATAATTTCGGAATCGTCCGGTATACAATCATTCGATATTGTCTCATCGACTATATGTTTATGAAGCGCTACTTCTTCAGAATGTCTTTCCAGGCCAAGCATGCCCAGCGTATTTGCCAATGCATGCAAATCATTTGCCACCGGAAGAAGCAATAATGAATCATGATCACTCCTGTTGTTATAGTCGTCGAGATTTTCCTTGATGCGATCTATGTCACTGCGTACGGTTACAGCAACCGTCTGTATCAGTTCATCACTTATCTGCCCATCATTAACGGAGCCTGTCGACTCGAGGTCAATGGACAGCTGCATTATTCCATAGGTTTGTTTTATCAGACTTATTCTCTGCGACTCTGTTGTAACCTGTGCCAACCTGTACAACAGGTTTTTCATAAGATCGTCTGACAAAACGTCGTTAAATACTGCCTCACCCGAATCCATCAGGCGCTTGATCTGCCGGTCAAGCTGACCAAATAGCTGTTTCGTTTCAACAGTTGCTTCCAGCAGACCATCCCGCAGCGCCTCTGCCACACCGGCGCCCACCCACCATATTCGCGCTACCGGTTCGCTACCAGCATACTGTTGCAGGTGCTCCAGAACCTCGACCAGTGTATTCAGGCCGCCATTGCCATCTGCGTTCCTGTACCACTCCAGCAACCCACTCTGAAACCGGACACGAGCGGCACGCGCCATCGAGGGCACATCAAGACTGGCTGGCTTTGCGCGAACGTCAAAAACAGATGCAGGCACGCGTATATGCAGGTCAGGTGAAAAAATATCTGACTGCTGCAGTGGCTGTTCACCGCGGGTAGCACGAAGGCTGTTAACCAGATGCAGGAGTATCTCCGGCCTTTCCTCACGACCGGAGCGGATACTTGACAAGTAATCCGGCAACTGCAGAAGCGACTGCATCAATAATTCCATCGCCGTTTCTGTTTCTTCAACTGCTCCCAGTTGCAGGTCTGCAACCACACCCTCCATCTCCGTCACCAGCAGTACTGCGCCCTTGATATTGACCATCTGTAACGGCCCGAGAACTTCATGCAATTGCGTTGCACAATGCTGTAACAGAACCATATTCGAGGTATCTGCTGCAAACTCTTCAAGTTGCAACCGCGCCTGCTTGAGTGTTTCACCCAGTTCTTTGCGAACCCAGCCAAGTGCGTTGTAATCTATAGCTTCATGCATAATAACGTTTCCTTGCAGGCCAATCAGTCTGGCAGCACATGGTACAGACGAGTTCTGTCAAGTAACCATGCGCCGCCAGCGATACATCAAGTGGTCAGAAATACAGCAGGCTTTATTGCGGCAATTTGAATCCAGTCACCGATGTATCAAGGTCCTGTGCCAGCCGGGAAAGGTTACCGATAGATCGGGCAGTCTGTTCTGTGCCTTCACTTGCCTGTGTGGTCATTTCCTGAATGCTGTTCATACTGGTAGCAAGCTGGGTTGCCACATTGGCCTGTTCACGGGCTGATGTGGAAATTTTCTGAATCAAGCCGGCAAGCTGGTCCGACACCGATTCAATTTCTTCCAGCGCACTACCTGCATCCTCTGCAATTTGAGCACCGTTAACAACACCAGCAGTACTCTTCTCCATTGATATCACCGCTTCATGCGTGTCTGCCTGAATGGTCTTGACAAGTGCTTCAATCTGCTTGGTAGCATTTGCCGAGCGCTCGGCCAGACGCTGCACTTCATCAGCAACGACCGCGAATCCCCGTCCGGCCTCACCAGCCATGGCTGCCTGGATGGATGCGTTCAAAGCAAGAATATTGGTTTGCTCGGCAATGTCATTAATCAACTCAACGATGTCACCAATCTCCTGTGAACTCTCACCGAGCCGTTTAATGCGCTTCGACGTTTCCTGTATATGCTCGCGAATATTGTCCATACCATCCATGGTGCGTTTCACTGCCTCACCGCCCTTTTTCGCGATCTCAACAGAACGCATGGCCACCTTTGACGACTCATTGGCTTCTGTAGATACGTCATCCATGGATACTGACATTTCACTAATTGAAGAGCCGGCAACGGATATATCCTGCGACTGCTGTTTACTCGCATCAGACAAGCGACTGGCTATCTGCTCTGTTTCATGAACCGATGAAGACAGCTGAGTAGATGTGTCATTGATCGTTTTTACAAGACCACGCAATGATTCAACCGTTACGTTTATGGAATCGGCGATGGCACCTGTAAAGTCCTCGCTAACCGTCGTCTTGACTGTCAGATCACCTGCAGCGAGATCACCGATCTCATCCAGCAACCGCATAATCGCTTCCTGGTTACGGGCATTCTCTTCCTCAACCAGCTGACTGCGCCGACGCTGGCTGACCAGTGTTTCATAGGCCATCCAGAACAGAATAAGAAGTGCCACAGCGCCCATAAAGTAAGCCAGCTCGGTTGACACGACACGGTCATCAGGCGCTGCGAGTAGTACAGACTTGAGCTCTTCCACCGCTTCGAACAAGGCCTCACTCTGTGCGGTAATTTCAGCTGCTGCGGTCTGAATTCCGACCAACTCTTCTGCATTTTCAACGATGGAGCCGGCATTGTCGCTAACACGACTGAACAACAGCGCGATTTCCTGAATCCTGGACTGCAACGCCTTGCCTTTGAGTTGCTCAATACCGCCAGTCCCACGCATGAAGCCATCCAGCACACGACCAAACTCACGAGTATCCTCGGCAAATGCGACCGTTGCGGATTCGGTCACTTCGCCAGTCATCACTGCATTCAGACTATTCACGATACGCTGCCCCAGGACTGCCTGCTCTGTAGCCAGACGCACCTGTGCGGCACTGGCACCGTCTTTCATCAGTTCATCGACAATCGCATTGGTGTGCTCCATCAACTGGGGCATGACCTCATTCATAAGACTTGTCGCCTCCGACATCGCCATGATAAGGATCTGGCCTTCCAGAACCTCATCGATGTTGTTGCGGAATCCACTCCAGCGATTATCCAGATTGATGTGGGCCATGCTCTCGGGTGAGTCACTCAAACCAGAAGTATCACCGTAGTCAGACATTTGTGCATCAAGGATTGCCGAAAATTTGTTCTTTGAGGCTTCCAGCTTGGCAAACGAGTCCGTATCGCCCGTCGATGAAGACAGCGCATATTTTGCTATGCGTTGTGACAAAACAAGCTGTTCACCGACATCAGCAAGCCTTGCCTGATCTATCTCAACCTGGTGTCCCACCTTGACGAAGGTCCAGGCCATGGCCCAGATTGCGCACAGCATGAAGAATGCAAGCATCTTCATCTTGTTGCTTGCACCAAACTTTTTCACATCAAACATCGTTTTCATGAACTGTCTCCTGCCCGTTTGTCCGCATTGCATTGAATAGTTAACTATTGGTTCTGTCCTTTTGAATCGGTCAGCTAGACAGCCACCTGTAAAAACATTGGCGACTCAGCCAGTAACAGCAGGCTGAATACACCCCATACCTGCTCACCCCTGCGGAAGCCATTCCGCAAATAAGGGTGAAATTTCTCATCTACACCGGGATCTTCATCTGTCAATTCATCTTCATGGAAATGCTTGAGTCCCATCACTTCATCAACCACAAGTCCGGAATAGATGCCGTTAAAATTGATAACCAGTACACGTGTCTTGCCAGTCACCTGAAGCAGCTCATTGCCCAGGTAGCCGTTGAGATCGATGACCGGCAGCAGATTGCCGCGGACGTTTGCTATGCCACGCACCCATGGTTGGGTAAGAGGCACATTCGAAAGAGGCGGGTAATCAAGGATCTCGACTACATCATCCATTGAGGCGACCAGGGTGTTGTGTCCCATTCGGAAGACAATACCCGGCCACTCGTTCGACACCTCGGCCTTGCGTGGCAAACCGTCTTCTGAACCACGGCAGCACTCTTCAATCTCCCTCAGGATCGCGACTGGATTTATCAGCTTCTGTTCCGACATATTCAGTTACGCTGCCAGCGCCTCTCTGATAAGACTCATTAATTTGCCTTCCTTGACCGGTTTCGTTATATAGTCACGCGCGCCCTGACGCATGCCCCACACGCGGTCAACCTGCTGGTCTTTTCTGGTCACGATGATGACCGGTATAGCGGATGTTTCCGGATCCGAAGACAACTCCCGGGTAGCCTGAAAACCATTCAACCCCGGCATCACAACATCCATAAGGATCAGATCCGGTCGTTCACGTTTTGCAACCTGTATGCCCTCGTCAGCACCCGATGCAGTCAATGTATTAAATCCATTTTTTTCCAGAATTTTCTTCAACAGGTGCATATCCGTCGGAGAATCATCAACAATCATTATCTGTGTCATCATAGTGCCTCGTATTCAGATCAAGCGTTTGGCGTCTGCTAGTCAGTGCTATCAATATGCTGTTCGATTACTGTGAGTAATTCTTCCCGGGTAAATGGCTTGGTTATGTAGTTATCCGAACCAACAACCCGACCCCTGGCCCGGTCAAACAAGCCATCCTTGCTGGAGAGCATGATCACGGGTGTATGACGGAAAACCCGATGATGCTTGATCAATGCACACGTCTGGTAACCGTCCAGACGTGGCATCATGATATCCAGCAGGATCAGATTGGGCTGATGGTCGGCGATCATGCTCAGCGCTTCGAACCCATCGGTCGCCGTGATTACTTCAAAGCCTTCTTTTTTCAGCAGCGTCTCTGCAGTACGGCGAATCGTTTTGCTGTCATCAATGACCATGACCTTGACGCATTTCCCTGCCACCCCGTCGGCGACCCGCGCCTCAGCGTCACTGACGGATTCGTTCACTTCAGCTGTCGGTACAGTACTCTGCATGATGACCTCTATCCATTTGATTTGACATAACTTAATCCGACCATTCATTCACACGCCGAGCTGCTGCCCGAACACCGGCGTCACTATCCATACACCGGCAAGAGAATTAATTTACTATTGGCTTTCTGCTACACCGGTTTATCGTCAATCGAGTAGCAAACTTTATCTTGGCCAGTCATAGAGATAGCGAGCCACCACCCGACAACACAAACAGGTATTTTATGAACATCAAACTCGGCATTGTCATGGACCCAATCGGGTCAATTAAAGCTTACAAGGACAGTTCACTGGCAATGTTACTGGCAGCGCAGAAACGCGGTTGGGACCTGTATTACATGGAACAGGGCGACCTGTTTCTTGAGGGTAGTCGCTGCCATGCATTGCTCACCGGTCTGGAAGTCCGGGATGATCATAATGACTGGTACACCCTGTCAGACAAGCGTACTGCCCCCCTTGACGAACTCGATGTGATCCTGATGCGCAAGGATCCCCCTGTGGATATGGAGTTCATCTACACCACATTCCTGCTGCAACGAGCCGAGGCACATGGCGTACTTGTCGTTAACAATCCCGGAGCGATCCGCAATGCCAGTGAGAAACTCTATACTGCATGGTTTTCCCAATGTGGTCCGCCCACACGGGTCACCCGTGACATAGGGCGACTGAAGGAATTCCTTGGCGAGCATGGTGACATCATCGTAAAGCCACTCGATGGCATGGGTGGCGCATCGGTTTTTCGTGTCCAGAATGGCGACCCGAACCTGAATGTCATCCTCGAGACCATCACCGCTAGCGGCACGATCAGCGCCATGGCACAACGCTATATCCCTGAAATAACAGCTGGAGACAAGCGCATCCTGATGATTAACGGGGAACCCTTCCCTCACGCCCTGGCACGGATACCGGCAAGCGGCGAAACACGCGGTAATCTCGCTGCGGGCGGCAGGGGTGAAGGGGTCGATCTCAGCAAGCGGGACCGTTGGATATGCGAGCAGGTTGGACCTGCCTTGCGCGAGCAGGGGCTGATGTTTGTCGGACTGGATGTCATTGGCGACTACCTGACTGAAATAAACGTCACCAGTCCTACCTGCATACGCGAACTCGATTCATTATATAATGCGGACATTGCCGGCCAGTTTCTGGACACGGTCGTCAAGCGTCTTGAGACATGACAAGTCAGCTTTCTCGACTGGGTTGCCTGCTACTGGTACTCGGTATTATCGGATGCGAGCAACAAAATGATCCTGTATACCATGACCAGTTCTTTGCATTCGGCACACTCATCGATATCAGTCTGTACGGCGTTGAACAACCGCTTGCTGAATCTGTATGCAGACAGATAGAACAGGATTTCATGGCCATGCATGCCAGCTGGCATGCATGGCAACCGGGCTCACTCGCCACACTGAACAGGCACCTGTCTGCTCTCGAAGAAGACACGATTGAACCGTCAATCCTGCCATTGCTCATGGAGGCGCAGCGACTGTCCCGACTGAGTGCTGGCTTGTTCAATCCGGTGATGGGAAACCTCATTGCGCTCTGGGGCTTTCATGACAATACGCTGCCGCTTGGAACATTACCCGACAAAACTGCAATCAGTGAATGGCTCGCTCAGTCTCCCTCCAGCAATGATATTAATATAGATGGCACACTCATAAGCAGCCGAAATCCGTCTGTTGCCTATGATCTCGGAGGTATAGCCAAGGGCTATGCGATCGATCGCGCAATAGAGCATTTGCGCGAGGCGGGCATTCACAATGCCATCATCAATGCCGGCGGCGATTTGCGCGCCATTGGAAAACACGGTGAGCGACCGTGGCACATCGGCATTCGTCACCCACGGGAAAACGGTATTCTTGCCAGCATCGACGTGTCCGGTGACGACAGTGTCTTTACATCAGGAGACTATGAACGTTTTTTCGAGGTAGACGGCAAGCGCTATCACCATATAATCGATCCGCGCACGGGCTACCCGGCAATGAACACCACCTCTGTCACCGTCATTCACAGCAATGCCGTAACCGCAGATGCAGCCTCAACCGCTTTATTTGTTGCCGGACCTGACCAATGGTGGTCTACGGCAAACGACATGGGTATACGCTACGTCATGCTGATAGACGCCCTGGGAACCATCCATATAAATCCGGCAATGCAGTCACGCATTCATTTTGAACCCGGAATAAATGCGGAAATAAGACTGAGCGCCCCACTGCAATGACCCGTGCCGATCACATACTGATACTACTGGCAGTGTGCGCCATGCCGTTGCTGTACTTCCATCTCTGGTTTGGCGAAGAGCCTGCCGGGCTCGCGCAAATTCGAAACGGCAACAACGTACCGGTCATTGAAACACTGCAGCCGGACCGGATGCTGCATATTTCCGGACCACTCGGAGAAAGCACTGTCGAGGTAAACAATGGCCGTATACGGTTTGCCAGTTCACCCTGCAGAACACAGGTCTGCGTTCACAGCGGCTGGCTGACAAGTGCAGGAGAATTCGCCGCCTGCCTGCCCAACCGTATCAGCCTGACGCTCCTTGGTAAGGACCCACGCTTTGACGCTATAAACTATTGATTAATTTAATATAATAGCATATACAATCTACTGGCCACACGAAAAGGAGCTGGCTAACCGTCCCTTGTAAAGCAGCGGCAACAGCCTACTTCAGAGCAACAGATTTCGGGCTGTCGGGCACGATCACGGTCAGACCCAGCACCTTCCACATCTGCATACCGCCGCGGTAGTAGGCTATTTTTTCAGGCGGAAATCCATACTCAAGCAGCCCCTTGATAGCCCGTGGTGACTGACCGCACCAGGGACCGTTACACCAGAACACCACCTTCTTCGCATTCGAAAAATCCCACTTGTCGGTTTTCTGATCCGCACCAAACAGGCCAAGTCTGCCCATCAGTTTCTCGAAACTGCGTGTCAGCCAGCCTGGCTCCTCGCGGCGCACAGCACCCAGTGTTTCCAGTGTCTTGCGTGTTTGCGGAGAATCTTCGCCTGCAACAAACTCGGTAAATGGTATGTTGATGGAGCCCGGAATTGTTCCTTTTTCGTACCAGGAAGGAGTTCGTGCATCCACAATGAGTCCGTTGCCAGAGGCAAGTTCGCGCTCCATAAAACGGAAAATTTCAGCCTCGCCAACCGTGATCACGCCGGGCGCGACCTTCATGGGCTGGATACAGAAAGGTGGACATTTTCGCGACGTCTTGGCAAAGCCATCGTCCAGCATATGATCTTCATCCTGAATACGCTGTACCCGCACCTGGTCACCACCGTGGTTTACATCAATATAGGCAAGATAATCAGTTAGTTTTACATCCAGCGCTATGGCATTGGAATTAGCGAGAAACACCGCTGACACAAGCAACGCGAGCACGGATGATCTGGCAATAAGCTGCTTCATAATATACATACCCCTTTTCAAATATTGGCGAGTTTCGATCATGAACTGGAGGACAGCAGGCGTACGATCTCTTCACGTACAGATGAAATCCGGTTATCGCCCTGATAAAACCTGTAGACACCTTTACGCTTGCTTGCTGTTAACTTCACATACAGGAAATTGCTGCCGCTATAATGTGTACTCAGCATTTCTTCAAAAGCCTCGAAACTCAGTCCCGGCTCAATCAGTTTGTCTGCTTTCAACTTCTTGATCTTGTCATTACGTGGATTCGCCTTGTCTGTTTTACTGACAGTGTTACTGCTTGCGCCCGTATCTTCAGCCTCGGCTTCCAGAATACTGAGGTAATCATCCTCCGCCTGCACAGCAATAGCGGGATTCAGCCAGAGCACCAGCCCCAGCATCAGGCCACCGAGGCTCACTGAATCTTTGTTGATTTGAAGCATAGATTGCTTACCTGATCTCAAACGACGTATCCATACTGCCGGCAACCACGGGGGCTGTTCTTTTTGCAATTCCTGCCATTACAGCGCGATATTCCGCTACTGGATGCAATTATCGGCGCCACACCATGACGCTTTAACAGCACAAAAAGGAAGATTCCTACAGCCGGCGCCGTCGAGTACCCATAGCTCGAACACCGGGACGCAGGTAATGTCTGCTGCTGATATTCACATCGAGCACTGCCACAAGCACCATGTTTCATATTTATAATCAATGACAAAGGAGTTACCTATGCAACGGGCGTTGATCGCTGCATCGATACTGTATCTCGCCCTGCCGGGCGTCGTCCGCGCCATGGACAGCGCCTATCAATGGACTGACAAGCAGGGGCAGATACACTATGGTGATAAACCGTCTGCCAGCGCCGATTCCAGGACAATCACCCTGCAACGGAAAACGAAACAGGCGGACAGCGAACCCGGATTACGCCAGGGTGAACTCAAGCAACTCAATAAAATGGAACAGCGTCAGCGGCAACAGCAGCATCGCGTTCAAGCAGCAAAAATCGACTCGGACCGTCAGCGTGCAGCGAGGCGTTCACGGTGTGCCGAAAACAGGGAAATGTTCAAGAACTCAAGCGGAAATGAAAATTTCAAAAAACACTCAAGGTATCTGCGAAACAATTGCTGGTAACAGTTAATATAATGCACACACCCCGGAATGCCATCGCTTGAATGCAGATACAGACAACACCTGAAGACCACAGAATTGCATGGCTCACTGCCCTGGCCATCTGCATACATATTCTGGAGAGTGCCGTTCCCTCACCCCTGCCCGGACTGAAACCGGGACTCGCAAACGTCATCACCATTGCTGTCTTGCTGCAATTCGGCTGGCGCACAGCCGCCTGGGTGAGCCTGCTTCGCGTGTTCTGTGGCAGCCTGTTGCTGGGTACCTTCCTGTCGCCCACCTTTATTCTCAGCATGGGCGGGGCTGTATGCAGCGTTACAATACTGTGGTTGGCCTGCCGCCTTCCTGGCGAGGGCTTTGGCCCGATTGGCTACAGTATCCTGGCAGCGCTGGCCCACATGACCGGGCAGTTCGTGCTTGCATGGCTTTTATTTATCCCGCACAAGGCTATCTGGCATCTGTTCCCGGTCCTGTTAACCGCCGCACTATTGTTTGGAATCGGCAGCGGTATAATTGCCCGCACAATGTGCAGTGAAGATGCCCCATGCAAAACATAGATGCCCCTGTCCTCGATACATCACCCGTCACGCCAGTTGATCGTATGGCCCTGACGCTGTTTTTTGCCCTCGCCCTGCATGCCATGATTATCCTTGGCATTACCTTTGGCTTGCATGATGACCCTGCGCCTGAAAATATTCTGCCAACACTGGATATCACCGTATCCAACCGCCGCACACCGGCGCCGGAGGAGGCGGACTACCTGGCACAGACAAGCCAGGAGGGAGGTGGCAATACCACTGAAAAGGTCCGCCCTGCACAGGCAATTCCCGAACAGGCTCCCGCTGTTAAACCTCAACAGGCAACGCCTGCACCCGCCCAGGTTGTTACTGCAGATATTGCTGAAAGGAAGCACCATCAAAAGAACAGTGTTATCCCTGAAACCATAAAACCGGATGTCACGGCCACCGACCTGATAGAACGCAGCATGGAAATGGTCAACCTGAATGAACAACTCAGCGAATCAATGCGGGCCTACGCACAGCGGCCGCGCCATATCTATGTCTCGGCACGCACCCAGGAATTCAAATATGCCAATTACATGAGTGAGTGGGTCAAGAAGGTTGAGCGCGTCGGCAACCTGAATTACCCGGACGATGCGCGCCGCGAAGGTCTTTCCGGCAAGCTGGTAATGGATGTCACCATGAATGCCGACGGAACGGTACGCAACATCAATATCCTGCGCCCTTCCGGTCACGCTGTCATTGATGAAGCAGCCATCCGCATAGTGAACCTGGCGGCCCCGTTTGCGCCTTTCCCGTCTGAAATCCTCAAGGATGCGGATATCCTGCACATTACACGCACATGGGAATTTTCCACTGCACACCAGTTGAAGAGCCACTAGCCCGCCTTGGCTGACGTGGAGGCTATATCCCCAGTGGGACTTGAAGGTAACCGGCCGTCTGCCTGATACTATGAACATGGGCATCAGTAACTCACTAAGCAATCATTTTCTCATTGCCATGCCGGCACTTGACGACCCCAATTTCCATCATACAACCACCTACATCTGTGAACACGATGAGGACGGCGCACTGGGAGTTGTCATCAATCGCCCGCTGAATATGCGGTTAATTGATATTTTCAAACACATGGATATCAAACCCGGCAGTGATGAAATTTCATCCTGGCCGGTTTATATGGGCGGGCCGGTTCAGAGTGACCGGGGATTTGTGTTACACGAGCCATCCGGTGACTGGGAAGCCACGCTGAAGGTTACAGACAAAATCGGTATAACCTCGTCTCGAGACATACTCCAGGCCATCGCCGCCGGCGAGGGACCGGAGAAAGCCATTGTGACGCTGGGTTATGCCGGCTGGGGGGCCGGGCAGCTGGAACAGGAACTCGCCGCCAATACCTGGCTGAGTGGTCCTGCAAGCTCAAAGATTGTATTTGAAACCCCCAGCGAGGAACGCTGGATGGCTGCCGCAGCACTGCTCGGTGTCGATCTCAACCTGTTGTCCAGTGACATGGGGCATGCATGAATGGGTAACACCTGCTGCCAGCCCGCCATCTCCAGGCGGAACCATTAACCTTGCAAACCCTGCTGGGGTTCGATTTTGGCATAAAGCGCATCGGTATCGCCGTTGGACAAAGTATTACCGGGACAGCAACCGCTCTGTGTACAATCAACACCAGGCATGGCAAGCCTGACTGGGACCGAATTTCCGGACTAATCGAGCACTGGCGACCCGATGCTCTGGTCGTCGGGCTACCATTGCACGACGACGGCAGTGATTCGAACCTTAGCAAGGCAGCAAGAAGATTTGCGCAACAACTGGAAAATCGTTATCGGCTCCCGGTACACCCCATGGATGAAAGACTCAGCAGCCACGCAGCAAAACAATTCATGAGACAATCGACCAGCAAGCAGGAAGTCGATGCCGTCGCTGCCATGATCATCCTGCAGAACTGGCTGGAAACACAAGCACATGAATGACCTCGGGAATATTTCTGAAATCATAGCTGACATGGCTGTACAACTGGCTGAGCAGGTTGCCCGGACCTGCAACAGCCAACCGGCCATGGTCGGCATCCACACCGGCGGTGTATGGATTGCCAAGCACCTGCACCGGCAGCTGAAGATTGAGGAACCCCTTGGCAGCCTGGATATCTCTTTTTACCGGGATGATTTCACCCGCATCGGTATGAATCCGGTGGTGCAGCCCTCACAACTGCCCTTCAGCATCGATGATCGTCATATCATCCTGGTTGATGACGTACTCCATACCGGGCGTACCATCCGTGCAGCCCTGAATGAACTATTTGATTACGGGCGTCCAGCATCCATCATGCTGGCAACACTGATTGAACGCGGCGGACGGGAATTACCCATCCAGGCGAATGTTGTCGGCCGGCACGTCGAACTGAGTCCGGGCGAACACATCAAGCTGCTGGGCCCGGACCCACTGGCACTGGAAATTCAGAAAACAGCATGACCCGCCATAATCTGCAAATTGACAAAAACGGTCGCTTGCGCCATTTCCTGTCCATAAGCGGACTGAATCGTCAGTTGATCACAGAGATCCTTGATACTGCGGAATCCTTTGCCGGTGTCACCCAGCAGTCTGTAAAAAAAGTACCCCTGTTGCGCGGCAAAACCATTGTTAACCTTTTCTTCGAGGCCAGTACGCGCACCCGCACCACCTTTGAACTCGCTGCGAAAAGGCTGTCTGCGGATGTTTTGAACATCAACATCACACAATCCAGCACGGTCAAGGGTGAAACCCTGCTTGACACGCTCCGCAACCTTGAAGCCATGCATGTTGACATGTTTATAGTGCGACATGCTGACAGTGGTTCCGCTCATTTCATTGCCGCCAATACTGCGCCACACATCAGCGTCATCAATGCCGGCGATGGCTGGCATTCTCATCCGACGCAGGCCATGCTGGACATGTTTACCATCCGCCGCGTCAAGGGGGCAGACTTCGGTGCACTGCGGGTTGCCATCGTTGGTGACATCATGCACTCACGCGTTGCACGCTCCCAGATTCATGCGCTGAACCTGCTGAATACCGGGGAAGTACGCATCGTTGCACCGAAATCGCTGCTTCCTGCACATGCCGGATCGCTGGGTGCACAGGTGCACCATAACCTGCAGACCGGTATAAAGGACGTTGATGTCATCATCATGTTGCGATTGCAGCGGGAGCGCATGCAAGGTGCATTACTGCCCAGCGAACATGAGTACTTTGAATTGTTCGGCTTGACCGAAGAGAAACTTATACATGCCAGCCCGGACGTCACCGTTATGCACCCAGGCCCCATCAACCGCGGCGTGGAAATGGACTCTGAAGTAGCCGATGGCCCGCGTTCCGTAATCCTCGAACAGGTTACGCATGGCATCGCGGTGCGCATGGCCGTGATGTCGATGGCGATGTCGCGCAAGGAAGGCGACGCAGGCTAGTCTTATGTCAGCTATCAACACAGCAACAAGGATCCGGATCAGTGGTGGCCGGGTAATTGATCCGGCAAACAACGTTGATACGGTCCAGGATGTATATATTGCGGACGGCAAGGTGATTGCACTTGGTCATGCACCGCAGGGCTTCAGGGCCGACATGGAAATCGACGCCAGCCAGCACATCGTCTGCCCCGGTCTGATAGACATCAGTGCCCGCCTGAGGGAGCCGGGCCAGGAACAGAAAGCAACTATCGCCACGGAGTCCCTGGCCGCAGCCAGTGCCGGGATTACCACGCTGTGCTGTCCGCCGGACACCAACCCGGTTATAGATACCCCGGCTGTCACCGAGTTCATTCGGCTGCGTGCAGAAGCCGCCGGTCACTGCCGGATAGTAACGCTGGGTGCACTCACCCAGTCCCTTGGGGGGGAGCAATTGAGCGAAATGGCTGCGTTGGACAGGGCCGGCTGCGTCGGTGTCAGCAATGCGCTGCAGCCGCTGCTCAACCCGTTGATACAGCGTCGCGCAATGGAATATGCCGCCACCTTTGACCTCACTGTATTCCTGTACCCGAATGACCACTGGCTGGCTAACAGGGGCTGCGCTCACGAGGGCCGGGTTGCAACACGCCTGGGCTTGCCGGGTATACCCGAGGCCGCCGAAACAGCCGCCGTCGCGCGTGACCTCGCACTGATTGAACAAACCGGTGTACGCGCACACTTCTGCAGGCTGACATCCGGTCGTGCCGCCAGGATGGTCGCACGCGCACAATATGACGGCGCAGCGGTGACGGCTGATGTCGCCATTCCCTATCTGTATTTATCTGAAGTTGATATCAGTGACTTTGACAGTCAGTGCCATCTGATCCCGCCACTGCGTACTGTTGAAGACCGCCAGCAATTACGGGATGCCTTGCAGCAAGGTACATTGTCGGCCATCTGTTCAGACCACCAGCCACATGAACCTGATGCAAAACTGGGTCCATTTCCGGATACAGAACCGGGCATTTCGGGACTGGACTCGCTACTGCCCCTGTGCCTGCGGCTGGTTGACGAACAGTCCATTGAGCTGACAGAACTGATACACCGTTTGACCGCGGGGCCGGCACGGATACTCGGACTGCCGTATGGCACGCTGTCAGTTGATGCAAGCGCTGATATCTGTATATTCGACCCGTCAGCCAGCTGGCTGCTCGACAGCAACAGCGTTCGGAGTAACGGCCTCAACACGCCGTTTATGGGCTGGGAAATGAAGGGACGCGTCACCCACACACTGCTGGCAGGCAAGCTGGTATATACCCTGAACTGATCATGCCGGACACCGAAAAACAGTCGCAACGCGGCACGATCTTTGTTGAGGATGCAGAAATACTGCTTCACGACAGCTATCCCGGTGAGCAGTATGTACTGCGCCTGCATGCACCTGAATGCGCTGCTCATGCGTTGCCGGGGAGTTTCGCACATTTACAGTGTGACCCTGCGCTCCCCATGCGCCGACCACTGTCCATTATGCGCACCGATACCGGTGCAGGCTGGGTTGAGTTTCTTTACAAGGCTGTTGGTACCGGCACACAGGCTTTGAGCCGGCGCACACCAGGTGAATTCGTCAGCCTGATGGGGCCTATCGGCAGATCGTTCAGCGCAGACCGGTCACGGCCACGCACCCTGCTGCTCGGCGGCGGGGTCGGCATTCCGCCCATGGTGTTTCTTGCAGACAGCCTGCGTACCGACAAACACTGGCAACCTGTGGTATTCATGGGCTCGGAAGTTCCCTTCCCCTTTACCGCAAGACCCTCGCGTTTTTTACTGCCCGGCATGCCGGATGCCGTCATTGCCTCCATGCCACTGCTCGAAGACTGGGGAATACCCAGCCGCCTGACGAGCCTGCAGGGGTACCCGGGATGTCATGAGGGTTACATCACGGATCTTGCACGGCACTGGCTGGATGCGCTGGATGAATCACATCGTTCCGAGGTCAGTGTATTCGCCTGCGGACCGCACCCGATGCTGGCAGCTGTGGCAGGGCTGGCGCGTGACTACGACCTGCCCTGCCAGGTGTCACTGGAGGAATACATGGCCTGCGCCGTTGGCGGTTGCGCAGGCTGTGTCGTGGAGATCAACACAGCTGCAGGCCCTGCGATGAAACGAGTTTGTGTAGACGGCCCGGTCTTTGATGCACGGACCGTCAACTGGGTGTAACAAATGGCTAGTCCTCTTCCACCAGGAAGACGTCGTCCATGGCAGCCGCGTACTGGTTGACGTCACCCTTGTCCAGTTTGACCATCAAGCGTACTTCGTTGGCAGAATCGGCATAGTGTATTGCATCGTCGTAGCTGATTTCACCGGCCTTGTATAGCTCGAACAGGGCCTGGTCGAAAGTAATCATGCCTTGCTGCGATGACTGCTTCATTAATTCCTTCAGCTTGTGCACTTCACCCTTGCGGACAACATCCTGCACCAGCGGGGTACCGAGCAGGATTTCAACACACACCCGCCGACCGTTACCGTCTGCGCGCGGAATCAGTTGCTGCGCAAGGAATGCCTTCAGATTCATGGACAGATCCATAAACAACTGCGGCCGACGGTCCTCGGGGAAGAAGTTGATGATGCGATCCATCGCCTGGTTGGCATTGTTGGCATGCAGGGTAGCCAGGCACAGGTGACCGGTCTCGGCGAATGCAATGGCGTGGTTCATTGTTTCACGGTCACGAATCTCGCCAATCAGAATGACATCCGGCGCCTGGCGCAGGGTGTTTTTCAGTGCTGTTTCATAGGATTCGGTATCGATACCCACCTCACGCTGGGTGACGATGCAACCCTCGTGATTATGAACGAACTCGATCGGGTCCTCGATGGTAATGATATGGCCGGTGCCATTCTTGTTTCGATAGCCGAGCATGGCAGCAAGCGAGGTAGACTTACCCGTACCGGTTGCTCCGATGAAGATAATCAGGCCGCGTTTCGTCATGGCCAGATTCCTCAGGATGGGTGGCAGATTCAGCTCCTCCATGCTCGGTATGTAGGTTTCGATACGACGCAACACCGCACCGGCCTGGCCACGCTGTATAAATGCGCTGGCACGAAAACGGCCTACCCCTTCTTCACTGACCGCGAAGTTGCATTCATGCGTCGCCTCGAACTCGTCGCGCTGTGCCGGTGACATCATGCTGGTCACGACGTCCATCGAGTCCTCGGGCGCAAGCACCTCACTCGAGACCGCTACCGTCTTGCCGTTGACTTTCATCGTGGGAGGAACTCCGGCCGTCAAAAAAAGGTCAGAGGCACCTTTCTCACCCATTTGTTTCAACAGTGTTGATAAGTCCATAGCCCTTCTCCCGGCGGATAATTAGCGGAAAGTTTCCTTGTTAGCGGCCTTCGCACGTGCATCCTGCTTTGTGATAAGCCCCTTCGACAAAAGATCCTGTAAATACTGATCCAGTGTAGTCATGCCAACCGCGTTACCGGTCTGGATAGACGAATACATTTGCGCGACCTTGTCCTCGCGTATCAGATTGCGAATCGCGGGCGTACCAATCATGATTTCCCAGGCTGCAATACGACCACCGCCGACCTTCTTCATGAGGGTCTGTGCGATGACGGCGCGCAATGACTCGGAAAGCATGGAGCGCACCATGGTTTTCTCTGCTGCCGGGAATACGTCGATAACACGGTCGATGGTTTTCGCTGCCGAGGTGGTATGCAGGGTACCGAATACCAGGTGACCGGTCTCGGCTGCTGTCAAGGCCAGGCGAATCGTTTCAAGATCACGCATCTCGCCCACCAGGATAATATCCGGGTCTTCACGCAATGCCGAACGCAGAGCTTCGTTAAAACCGAGGGTATCGCGGTGTACCTCACGCTGGTTGAGCAGGCACTTCTTGCTTTGGTGTACGAACTCGATGGGGTCTTCAATGGTCAGGATATGTGCATATTGCATGCTGTTTATATAGTCGATCATTGCCGCCAGCGTGGTCGATTTACCGGAACCGGTCGGTCCGGTCACCAGCACCAGCCCGCGAGGCGTGTCGGCAATGTCTTTGAAGATCTGTGGCGTACCGAGGTCTTCAAGACTCAGAATGTCAGAAGGAATGGTACGAAAAACAGCGCCGGCACCACGATTGTGGTTAAACGCGTTGACACGGAAGCGGGCAAGGTCGGGAATTTCAAATGAGAAATCGGTTTCAAGGAACTCTTCATAATCCTTGCGTTGCTTGTCGTTCATGATGTCATAGACGAGCCCGTGAACGGTTTTATGATCCAGTGCAGGTACATTGACCTTGCGCATGTCACCGTCTACCCGAATCATTGGCGGCAACCCGGCTGACAGGTGTAAATCAGATGCGCCGTTTTTAACACTAAAGGTCAGTAACTCAGCTATATCCATACCAACTCCCATACATAAATTTCATGTCACCCTGATATCGTCAATGGCACCGGATACTTGAAAATGCTTTCTATATCGGCAACTTGTCCGGTCTCACGAACCACGAGCAGGTTCTTTACCGACAGCACTCCCCATCAACAGGAGAAACTTCAACAACCAGGCTATTGGTAGCCGAAGTATGCCTCATTACACTCCCGCAGCAAGTTTATATCGCGTATAAACCGCCATTAATCAGTCACATAAACTATACCGACAGCAGCCGGCAAGGTATGATTCTGCCGTCACAGCAGGAACGTCGATTATCCGACCGGGACGGCTTGTCGCATGCCGGTTTTATCCTGTATCGTCACTCGCATGAATAATACGACCCTGAGTTTTATTGGTGGAGGCAACATGGCAGGCAGCCTGATAGGCGGCCTGATTGCTGACGGCTGGAACCCGTCCAGTATCCGGGTTTCCGACACGGATACCCAACAACTGGAGCGACTCTCACAGCGCTTCCCGATCATGACGACAAGCGACAATAATGTTGCAGTTGAAGGCGCCGACGTGATTGTCCTGGCGGTAAAACCGCAAGTCATGGAAACCGTTGCGCAGGCCATCGCCAGCAGTGTATCAAAGCAACAGCCGCTGGTGATCTCCATCGCTGCCGGCATACCTGAAGCCGCATTGCGTCGCTGGCTCGGTGAAAAAGTCGCTATTGTACGCAGCATGCCCAACACCCCGGCCATGGTGCAAAGCGCAGCGACCGCGATGTACGCAAACCCGCATGTAAGCGTTGACCAACGCAACATTGCAGAGTCGATTTTGCGTGCTGTTGGTATCGTTATCTGGGTTGATAACGAGCCCATGATGGACGCGGCAACCGCCCTCTCGGGTAGCGGTCCCGCCTACATGTTCCTGTTTATCGAGGCCCTGCAGGCCGCTGGCCGTGAACTGGGCTTTTCCGAAGACACCGCCTATCTACTGGCCCTGCAAACGGCTTTTGGTGCGGCGAAGATGGCGCTGGAGAGCGAGGAAAATGCATCCATGCTGCGGCAGCGGGTGACTTCACCGGGTGGTACAACGGAACGCGCTATCAACACCTTGCAGGAGGGTGGATTCATGGAACTGGTGAGTACTGCACTGCATGCGGCGGCAGAGCGCTCTCGTGAACTAGCCAGTGAATTTGGAAGCAAATAAGTGAACAGCGGTTATCTGGCAAATCCACTGGAATTCCTGGTCACCACGCTTTTCAGCCTCTACATACTTGCTGTCATGCTGCGCTTCCTGCTCGGCGTAGTACGTGCCGACTTCTACAACCCGGTAAGCCAGTTCCTGGTGCGCATTACCAATCCCCTGCTGCTACCCATGCGCAAGGTGATCCCCAGTCTCGGCCGGTACGACACCTCTGCATTGTTGTTGATGCTGCTACTGCAATTCATCTCTCTCGGACTGGTCGTCCTGTTACGCGGTATCAGTGTTCCGGTTGTTACCCTGCTGATCGTGGCGGTGGGCGAACTGGTGATGCTGGCTATCAATGTTTTCATGTTCGCAATCATTATCCAGGTCATACTCAGCTGGGTTAATCCCGGTAACTACAACCCGGTCACTGCACTGCTCTACAGCATAACCAGCCCGATAATGCGGCCGCTGCAACGCCTCATCCCGCCGATATCCGGTATTGATCTCTCACCACTGGTTGCAATAATCGGGCTGCAGGTGCTACGGATGCTGGTCATGCCGTTACTGGGTTGAACAAAGATCTGCAGACACGTGCCGAGAACCCCGTCACCGGCCAGGTCGTACGATTTGCCTGCTTTGTTTTGAATTAATCGCGACTGACACATAATATATGCCGTATTCGTCTATAGTTAACAAAATCTAAATTGGAGTGAATCGTATGCGCCCAGAAAGACAAGTATTTTCATGGTTAGTGGTATTGGCACTGCTGCTTCCGCTCTCGGCCAGCGCCGAGAATTCCAAGGACTTCGGTGACTTCGTCATCCACTACAATGCCATGGCTACCGACATGGTACCGCCTGAAGTTGCACGCAAGTACCGTATTACACGTAGTCAAAACCGCGGCATGATCAATATCACGGTACTGAAAAAAGTACTCAGCAGTGCCGGCCAACCGGTACATGCCCGTGTCGAGGTCAATGCCCTCAACCTGGCCGGTCAGGGTCGTACAATCAGCATGCGCGAGATCCGCGAAGGCAATGCCATTTACTATATAGGCGAGTTTGGCGTTGCCAACGAGGAAACATTGAATTTCAATGTACGCGCACGACCGCAAGGTACACAGGAAACGGTTGAGGTCCGCTTCAGTCAGGATTTCTACACGAACTGATGGCGTGCAATGTTCCGCGATTGCCGGCCTGAACTCACTCATGGCCGATCAAGTTCCGCTGATCATTAAACAATAAAAAAGACAACTCTCCTGTAATGCCGCTAACGATGTCCAATCATGTCGGCAAGGGTTTTCTCCTCATCGACAGGAAACCCATGTCCGGATGAGTCCGGCCACACCCCAAAGAGGCAAGTGGCGCACAGCCCTGTCCGTCTATACCCGACCACGGGTTGTCGGCATGGTGTTTCTTGGCTTCGCCGCCGGCCTGCCATTCCTGCTAGTGTTTACCACACTATCCGCCTGGCTCACGGAAGCCAGCGTCTCACGGTCCACTATCGGTTTTTTCAGCTGGATTGGCATTACCTATTCAATCAAGGTGTTCTGGGCACCGGTCATTGATCGTCTGCCGTTCCCGTTGCTGACCCGCGTGTTCGGCAAACGTCGCGGCTGGATGCTGGTGGCCCAGGTCACCATTGCCTGCGGCCTGGCAGGGATGGCATTAACCGACCCGGGCAGCCACCTGACACAGCTGGCGCTGTTCGCCCTGCTGGTTGCCTTTGGCTCCGCCACCCAGGACATCACTATCGATGCCTGGCGTATCGAGGCTGTCGAACAAGACCTGCAGGGCGCCATGGCCGCGACCTATGTACTCGGCTACCGGCTGGCCCTGCTGACCGCGGGTGCTGGCGCACTGCACCTGGCAGAAATGACCAACTGGTCGCTGACCTACATCATCATGGCTGGACTGATGGCCATCGGCATGCTGACAACATTGAGCATTCCGGAACCATCGCACCCTGAAAACTGGCGCACACGGGAGCTGGAATCCCGGCTGGAATCCAGCATCGGCATCGCTGGCCGGCAGGGACTTGTGGCGCGTGTCGCGGCCTGGTTCGCCGACGCCGTGATCGGCCCCTTCGTGGAATTCTTCGAACGCAGTGGCCGGCTGGCAGTACTGATCCTGTTGCTGGTCGGTTGCTACAAACTCAGCGACATCACCATGGGGGTCATGGCAAATCCTTTCTATCTCGACCTCGGCTTCACCAAGGGAGACATCGCCAACGTCACCAAGATTTTCGGTTTCTTTATGACCATCTTCGGCGCTGGTCTCGGCGGCATCCTGGTCGTGCGATTCGGCATCCTGCGACCGCTGCTGGCCGGCGCGATTCTGGTGGCAAGCACTAACCTGCTGTTCGTCTGGCTGGCAGTTAGCGAACCTTCCCTGGTTCACCTGGCCGTCATCATCAGCGCCGACAATCTCAGTGGCGGACTGGCAACATCGGCGTTCATCGCCTGGTTATCCAGCCTGACGAACACCAGTTACACAGCCACCCAGTACGCCCTGTTCAGTTCGCTGATGACACTGCCAGCAAAATTCATTGGTGGATTTGCCGGTGTGGTGGTGGATGCAAGCGGTTATGCGAGTTTCTTCCTGTACGCCGGTCTGCTCGGTGTGCCGGCCATTTTGCTGGTTATTTTTCTCATGAAACACAGCCCGCCCCACTCAGCAACACAGCAATAACCTTATGATAAATATACAGAATATATATCACAGGGCGACACACCTGCATTCCTTCCGGAGCGACCCGACAGCACGTCCATAAAGGCGTTTTATAGGCATCCGGATCGTTATCGACTACGCTCTAATCATGAGAGAGTACATAACGACGGATAAACGCTCAAAAGGTCAACGCCGCTGGGGACTACATACCGAGTTCCCGCTGAGGGATTCCAGTGGCCTCATTGTGGTTACCGATCGACGCAGGGTGAGGGATCGACGCCTACGCAACACCAGCTTCGAGGAACGACTGCTGATGTTCGCGGGACTGCCACAGCGCGACCCTGACTAGCAGATAATCCCCGGTATACAGGCATGAAACGCCTGCACACTACAGTTCATAGTCGTAATCCATAATAAGGGGTGCATGATCAGAAAAGCGTTTCGCCTTGTAGATGTGTGCCGCCTGGACTGTCTTTGCAATACCGGGCGTTGCCACCTGATAATCAATCCGCCAGCCGACATTTTTCGCCCAGGCCTGCCCGCGGTTTGACCACCAGGTATATTGTTCGGATTCCTGATTCACCTCACGAAACGTATCCACATAGCCTGCGGGCCCAAACAATTCATCCATCCAGGCACGTTCTTCCGGTAAAAAACCGGAATTCTTCTTATTGCCGCGCCAGTTCTTCAGGTCGACTTCCTTATGGGCAATATTCCAGTCGCCACAGAGAATATAGTCGCGCCGCTTCCTCCTCAGCGAGCGCAGCCAGGGCATGAAGCGGTCCAGAAAACTGAACTTGACGGCCTGTCGCGCCTCGCTGGATGAACCGGATGGCAGGTAGACGGATATGACACTCAATGCGCCAAAGCGGGCCTCGATGTAGCGCCCTTCAGCATCCATGTCCGGCCAACCCAGGCCGGTAATGACCCTGTCGGGTTTGCGCTGGCTGTAGATAGCCACACCGCTATAGCCCTTCTTTTCGGCATCATGGAAGCTTACATGCCAGCCGCGTGGATGAAACACCTTGTCCTGCAACTGATGCAACTGTGCCTTTGTTTCCTGGATACAGACAACATCCGCCTGCTGCCGTGTCATCCACTGAAAAAAGCCCTTCCGGGCGGCCGCACGAATGCCGTTCACGTTGATCGTAATGATGCGCATGGTTCTCACCGGCTGGATCCGGCGTGTATGATAGCGACCCCAGCCAGCGATAACGACCTCTAACTACCCATGAAAAACTACCAGCATGACTTTATCGACTTTGCCATCAATGCCGGCGTACTGCGCTTCGGTGACTTCACTCTGAAATCCGGCAGAACCAGTCCCTACTTCTTCAACGCCGGACTGTTCAATACCGGCGAACAGCTGGCCCGACTCGGTCGTTGTTATGCACAGGCCATTACCGACAGCAACATTGATTTTGATGTGTTGTTCGGCCCCGCCTACAAGGGCATCCCGCTGGCAGCAGCGACCAGTATTGCGCTGGCAGACCATCATCAACGCAACATACCCTGGTGTTTCAATCGCAAGGAAGCCAAGGATCATGGTGAGGGTGGCAACCTTGTCGGTGCCGGCTTATCCGGAAAAATTCTGGTTATTGATGACGTCATCACTGCCGGTACGGCAATCCGTGAATCAGTCGACATCATCAAGGCCGCAGGTGCCATGCTCGCCGGCGTGATCATCGCCCTTGACCGGCAGGAGCGCGGCCAGGATGAGCGCTCCGCGATTCAGGAGGTCGAGGAAACACTCGGCATCAGGGTCACCAGTATTGTGACACTGACGCACCTGCTTGAATATTTGCGCAGCAAGCCCGGGCACGCCGAAGACGTGAAGAAGATCGAAGCCTATCGCGAACAGTACGGTATATAACAGCAGCTGTCAGACAGGATAGCCTGGTTTACAGGGCGAGAGCGAACACGCATCAGGCGAAAATGAGCTTGACACCCACCAGCAACGTCACCACCTCGAAGACGCGTTTGATCCAGCGATTACCGGACCGGATGGCCAGATGCGCACCGAGATAACCGCCCAGCAGCGACCCGAGCAGCAGCGCCGGCAGCCAGGACCAGCGGATTTCGGCCAGCAGTCCCAGCGTCACGGCACCGGTCGCATTCCAGAAGACCCCGACAAGTATTAAGGTGTAGGCGATTGCGCGGCGGTAATCCAGCCCGAACCAGCGTACCAGCCACAGTGTCACAAACAAGCCCGTTCCGGATGTCAGCGAGCCATTGAGCGCACCGATCGCAAACAACACCAGGCCACCAACGAGATGGCCACGCCGGTCACGGTGCGCCGCCTGCACCTGCTGGCCGAGGCCGGGATTCAGCCATGAATAGATCCCCAGGGCAGCCGTCAGAATCCCCAGAGCCACCTTCGCTGATCGTTCCGGAACATCGAGGATGATATTCGCCCCGGTAATGACGCCCGGCAGACCGAACGCGAGGATATAGAGCGTCAGCTGTCGTTCCAGCGGCTGCTCCCTCAAGTGCCTGACAGTAGCGCCGATACCCAGAGCGACGCTGGCAACCTTGTGAGTTGCCAATGCGATGGCAAACGGCAGGCCCATGAAGATCAGGACCGGCAGCTGGATCAGCCCGGCGCCACCACCCGAAAAGGCTGAAAACAGGTTGGCTACCAGGGACACGATAAACAGGATGAGTTGATCCAGAGCGTCCACCACTACTCCCGATTTGCACAGAAACGTTATAATTTGAGAAATCACCAGATAGAATACAGGGTATGACACCGGGACAGATGTCACACATGAAGATTTTCCACGCTTTTATTTTGCTGGCGACACTGTTAGGCGCAACCAGCGCAACTGCCGAACGTACCTTCAAGTGGATAGATAATGAAGGCCAGGTTCACTACGGCAACCGCGTCCCGCCCGAGTATGCCAAAAAAGAACGCAAGGTAATAAACGAACAGGGTCGGACGGTAAAGGTCTACGAGGCCGCCAAGACACCCGAGGAAAGAGCGGCCGCGGAAAAAGCCGCTGAACTGGAAGCCAGAAAAAAATCCCTCGATGAAAAGCGTGCTATTCATGATCGCAGTCTGCTTGCCACCTATGCCAGCGAGCAGGATATGCTGCTCGCGCGTGATGGCAAGGTCGCCTCTGTTGAAGCACTGCTGCAGCTGACCAGCAGCCGGGTTGCATCCATGAAACAACGGCTGCATGAATTGACCGAGGAGGCAGCGACCTACGAACGCAGCGGCAAACAACTGCCACACACAGTCGAAGCTCAAATAACCAATCTGCGCACCCAGATCATCAGGAACGAGGCCTTCATCAAGGAGAAAGAGCAGGAACTGGGCGATATAAACAAGCAATTTGATGCGGACATCAGTCGCTTCATCGAACTGACCGCAGAGCGGGAGAACACGGAAACCTCTGCGCAGCGAATCGCAAATCTTGAAGCGGCGAAGAACAATCCGAACATCGAACTTACCCGCCATGACCGGACGCTGCTAACAACCTATGGCGACGAAGAAGACCTCGTGCTGGAGCAGGAACAGAAGCTTGAGTCAATCAATGAGCTGATTGCACTAACCAGTGAACGCATTGCATCCATGCAGATTCATTTTGCCGAACTATCGGATAACGCTGATGAATACGAGAGCAGGGGCCAGAAGCTTCCCGAGGTATTACTTGGCCAGATGAAGAATGTTCTGGAAAGTATCGCCCAGAGCGAGGAACTGCTGGCACTGAAAAACAAGGAAAAATCCGACATTGAGCAACAATACTCGGCAGACATCAAGCGCTACCGCCAGCTGACTGCAAGCAACTAGCTACGTTCGTTTCGCACGTATCAACGTGCCGACACCCTCGTCTGTAAACAACTCAATCATGACGGCATGTTCTACCCGCCCGTCAATGATATGGGCGGCCTTCACCCCGCTGTTGACCGCCGACAGGGCACATCTGATTTTAGGCATCATACCGCCGTGTATCGTGCCATCTGCAATCAGGGCATCAACATCATCGACACCTAATCCGGTTAATAACTCACCCTGCTTGTCCAGCAAACCCGCGGTATTGGTCAACAGGATAAGTTTTTCCGCCTTCAGCACTTCCGCCATGTGGCCGGCAACCAGGTCGGCATTGATGTTGTAGGAACGGCCATCCTCACCGACACCAATAGGTGCAATCACCGGGATAAATTCGCTGTTAACGAGCATATCGACAACACTGGCATCGATACTTTCCACCTCGCCCACATGGCCGATATCAATGATCTCGGGCACATCCAGTTCCGGTGAATTGCGTGTCATGGTCAACTTGCGTGCACGGATCAGATCGCCGTCCTTACCGGTCAGTCCAACAGCGCGCCCGCCATGACGGGTAATCAGGTTAACGATTTCCTTGTTCACCAGGCCACCGAGGACCATCTCGACCACATCCATGGTCTCGCTATCAGTCACCCGCATACCGTCGATAAATTTGCTTTCCTTGCCGATTCGCTGCAGCAGATCACCGATTTGCGGCCCACCACCATGCACCACGACCGGCTTGATCCCCACCAGGTTCATCAACACGATATCGCGCGCAAAGCCGCTTTTCAGCGTCTCGTCCACCATGGCATTGCCGCCGTACTTGATGACCACGGTCTTGCCACGAAAGCGGCGTATATAGGGCAGTGCCTCGGCAAGCACTTGCGCAACATTTTTTGCAGCGTCAGTCGTCAGGGACATGGCATTCATTGCTGCACCGGGCAGCCGTCAAAAGAATCGGTTAACGAGTGTACGCGGTGAAAAGGCAAACAGACAAGTCAGTGATCAGAATGGCAGCGACAGGTGCATGTTGACCTGCAGCATTACACGTCGGAAATCACCCATGATGCGTGCCAGCGCTTCATCATTGTCAGCCTCAAATCGCAATACCAGCACCGGCGTGGTATTCGATGCACGCACCAGCCCCCAGCCATCCTCGAAGTCGGCCCGCAGACCATCGATGGTAGAGACCGTCGCACCCTCGAAGTGGGCACTTTCCAGCAACTGGTTGATGAATACGGGTGGCTCTCCTTCCCGCATGGTGACATTTATCTCGGGGGTGTTCACGCTGTCAGGCAGCGCAGCGAACACCTCGGTACTGCTACGCTCGTCCCTGGCAAGAATTTCAAGCAGGCGTGCCGCCGCATACAGGGCATCATCAAATCCATACCAGCGCTCCTTGATAAATATATGGCCGCTCATTTCACCGGCCAGCAGCGCACCGGTCTCCTTGATTTTCGCCTTGATAAAGGAATGCCCGGTTTTCCACATCAGCGGCTCGCCGCCATGTTCACGAATAATGGTGTCCAGGTAACGCGTGCACTTTACATCATAGATAATCTGCCCACCCGGATTGCGTGTCAGTATGTCGATCGCGTATAGCATCAACACGCGATCCGGCCAGATAATCCTGCCATCCGCAGTGACCACACCGAGGCGATCACCGTCGCCATCAAATGCCAGGCCGATATCAGCCTGTGTGTCCGCGACAGCAGCGATAAGATCCTGCATGTTCTCGGCCTTGCTGGGATCGGGATGATGATTTGGAAAGTTCCCATCGACCTCGCAGAACAGCTCGGTAACCTCACACCCCAGGCCTTTCAGTAACTGGGGGATCACTCCACCGGCAACGCCGTTACCACAATCAACGACCACTTTAAGCGGCCGGGCAACAGTGACATCACTGCGAATGCGTTCGATGTAGTCCGGGACCACGTTGATCATCTCGATACTGCCTTCGCCGGAGATGAATTTCCCCGCCTTGATACGCTCGTGCAGCGACTGTATCGATTCACCCGACAGGGTTTCGCCATCAATCACTATCTTCAGGCCATTATAGTCGGGTGGATTGTGGCTGCCTGTCACCACCACGCCACTCTGGGTATCCAGATAATGGGTGGCAAAATAGAGTACCGGTGTCGGTACGCAGCCTATATCCTTCACATCGCAACCGGTTGATGCAATTCCGGCAATCAGTGCCTCGGAAAGTGATGGCCCGGAGAGACGCCCGTCACGCCCGACAACAACGGTGTCACGTCCACGCTGCAGTGCCTCGCTGCCGATCGCACGTCCGATCAGCCTCACAGCGGCTGTCGTCAGTGACTGGTCAACAACACCGCGAATGTCATAAGCCCGGAATATCGAGGGGTCGATATCGACATTTTCATCATCTGCTTCCATGATCAGTGGATCTTCCTCCAGTATCAGGTTGTCACTTCGTATGGCAGAACCAAAGTCGGCTGCAATACCTTCATCAATACCACCCTCGTCCATATCATCACCGGACTCAGCTGCTGCCCCATGGTAGTCAGCATCCCGTTCGCGTGGTGCCGGTGTAAATTGTTGCGCTGTCTGACTGCTTGCTGCCAATTGTGTCATGAACTCGATGCTTTCATGCATTTCCGCAAGGCCCGAAGGGTACTCACGTCGTGAGCGCCCATCGCGGAAATCCTTCATAATGGTAACCATACTGACCTGGTCGACGCGCAATGCGTTCTTGATCTTGCCGATCAGGACAATGATCAAGGCCACCATCGCAGCGGCAGAAAGTAAAAATGCGCCCAGCACCCACATACTGATACCACCCAGTGCCACCAGGCCACTGACGGCCGGCCAGTAGGCCACCTGCCAGCGGCTGCCCTCGATACGCACCACCCGGTCCGCGTCACCCTGCTTGAGTGCCTGATCGCCATAGCGGGTGATTACCACGGGAGCACCCTTGGTACCGTCCTGCTGCACTTCAATATAGCCATCCAGCTCGCGTATATCGTTGAGGATATTCTGCAACACATCGGCCGACAGGGACACCATCAAGTGCCCGACAACACCGCTACCGGCCGGATCCACTACACGACGGGCAATATTGATATGTTGTTGCGGCGTATTGAACAGATGCACCTCTATCGGTGGCTCAGCTTCAGCGGCTTCCGCTGCGCGCATCTGCGCCAGGGCGGCATAACTCAACGGTGGCGAGGCATTCATATCCACGTCGGTGATACCGGGAGGCAGCAACTGTACATTGATCGCCTTCGGAAACACGTAGCGCAGGGATTCCTCCCTGGACTGCAGGGCTGACTCATTACCGACCATCAACAGATAGGCAATATCCGGGTCCTTGGCCAGCAAGGCGGTTGTTGATCCATAGTAAGCGGCCATTGCCGATACCCGCAGCGCGACCTGCTGCGTGATAATTTTTGATTCCTGTTCCGTGGCACGCAAAATGGGGCCGGACATCAGCTGTAAAATAAAAGCCGCCAGCACCCCGAGCAACGCGACGCCCGCAAGCAGCAGCTGAAACCGTATCTTGCCCAGACTCGCCGGCTTGATATCCCCTGTCAGCTGCGGCATCGGTTTCGAAACCGGCTCGTCATCTGCTGATTTTTTGCGGTTGAGAAAGCTGGGAAGCGATAACTTCATGACAGTGGAAATAGACTCTAAGCCCTTGTGTTTTCTTTGGAAGCTGGAAAGACTACCAGTAGCAGTGTATCGGCACGGCGGGCCGATTAGTTGACCCTAGTGACGTCCCGAATGCCCGAAACCACCCGCGCCGCGCTCACTGACGACAAAATCCTCAACGATTTCAAAGTCTGCATGCACCACCGGTACGATCACCATCTGCGCGATACGCTCGCCTGGCTCGATGACGAACGTTTCCGATCCACGATTCCAGCAGGAAACAAACACCTGGCCCTGATAATCCGAATCTATCAGTCCCACCAGATTGCCAAGAACAATGCCGTGCTTGTGACCCAGGCCCGAGCGCGGTAACAATACCGCCGCAAGCCCGGCATCGGCCACGTGAATCGCCATACCGGTAGGTATCAGGTGGGTATCACCGGGCGCCATTTCCAGTGGCGCATCCAGACAGGCGCGCATATCCATACCTGCGGAGCCATCCGTTGCATAGTGTGGCAGTGGAAACTCGCTGCCGAGGCGTTGATCGAGAATCTTAAGCTGAATCTTTTGCATGAATCCTGATTACCTTTTCCTGACGGGTTTTGCTATCCCCGCGAAGTTTATCTTCGAAACGTTCGGCGATGACCGCAAGCAGTTGCCGGGACAGTCTGGACTTGCTCGCAAGGGGCAACGACTGCTCACCCTGTGCCCATAGCACATGCAGTGCGTTGTCTTCCTGATCAAAACCCTGCTGCTGCCCGACAGCATTGGCGGCGATCATATCGAGTTTTTTTGCCAGCAGCTTGTCCCGGGCGTTGCTTTCGAGGGCCTGCGTTTCCGCCGCAAAGCCGACTGTAAACGGCGCATCGGGCAGTGCCGCCACGTCTGCCAGAATATCCCGGTTAGGTGTTAATTCCAGTGACAACGTCGCTGCGGTTTTCTTCAGCTTCTGCTGAGCAACGCTTGCCGGACGGTAATCGGCGACGGCAGCTACACTGATAAATATGTCTATATCGGCAATGTCTTTCATCACGGCGGCATGCATTTCGGCCGCACTTTCTACATCGATACGCCGTACCCGGGCAGGTGTCTCCAGACTGACCGGTCCGCTGATCAGCAGCACACTCGCGCCTGCCTCGGCCGCGGCAGCGGCCACGGCATAGCCCATCCGACCGGAACTGCGATTACTGATGTAACGTACCGGGTCAATAGCCTCTCGGGTTGGCCCGGCGGTTACCAGCACGCGTCGGCCGGCAAGCACGCCTGTGTTAAACAAGCCGGTAACCGCAGCCACCAGCTCCACAGGCTCCAGCATCCTGCCGGGGCCGCTTTCCCCGCAGGCCTGGCTTCCCTCGGCAGGACCCAGTATTCGCACATCGCGCTTTTTCAGGACCATGACATTATCCACAGTGGCCGGATTACCCCACATGGCACGGTTCATGGCCGGTGCAACAGCAATCGTGGCATCACAGGCCAGACACACGGCCGTCAACAGATCGTCGGCGCGTCCCGATACCTGTCGGGCGATAAAATCCGCCGTAGCCGGTGCTATCAACAGTGCATCCGCCCAGCGTGCCAGTTCGATATGCCCCATGGCCGCTTCCGCACCGCTATCCAGCAAATCGGTGTGCACCGGATGCGCGGACAACGCCTGGAAGGTAAGCGGAGTTACAAACTCCATGGCTGCCGCTGTCATGACCACGCGCACCTCGGCCCCCTGTTGTCGCAGTTGCCGTACCAGCTCGGCGCTCTTGTAAGCGGCAATACCGCCGGTCACGCCAAGCAGAATGTGTTTTCCGGATAGCTCGTTCATTACGCAGCAGTTTAGCAGATGATTGTTTGTGACCGCGATAGCGCTGACAAGCGCCTGCTGCCTACGGCAAGTAGTGAATTTTCCCTCTGTGTAGCGATTGCTTTCTGTGGCATATAGAGCCATGCACAGCATACGGGACTGGCCCAGCGATGAACGGCCACGTGAAAAACTGCTCCGCCGTGGTCCGAATGCGTTATCGGATGCCGAGCTGCTCGCCATCTTCCTGCGCACCGGGGTAGCGGGTAAAACGGCGGTTGATCTGGCACGCGACTTGCTGACCCTGTTCGGTGGTCTGCGGCCGTTACTGGAGGCAGACCGGCAGAGCTTTTGCACCCATCACGGCCTGGGAGAAGCGACCTACGCGCAGCTGCAGGCGGTCATGGAAATCGCGCGCCGCCACCTGCAGGAACAGATGCAGCGAGGTGATCCGCTGGAGAATCCGGATGCGACGCGCCAGTTCCTTTCCAGTCGTTTGCGACACCTTCCCTACGAGGTGTTCGCCTGTCTCTTCCTGGACAACCGCCACCGGGTGATAGATTTTGAGGAACTGTTTCGCGGCACCATTGATGGCGCCAGCGTACACCCACGCGAAGTCGTACGACGCGCCCTGCATCACAATGCAGCAGCCATTATTCTCGCCCACAACCATCCCTCCGGCATGGCAGAACCGAGCCGTGCCGACGTACAGCTGACGCGCCGGCTGGTGGACGCTCTGACACTTGTGGATGTGCGGGTGCTTGACCATGTCGTGGTGGGTGACGGCAGCGGTGTATCATTTGCAGAACGCGGACTGATCTGAACTGCCAGGATCACAGAATTATCATCATCAATTCTGCATGCCATTGATTTCCATGGAAGTTGACAGATTAGCAGGCGGCGGCCTGCCTTGTCAGGCGCGGCTGTTTCTGGTATAAAGTGCGCCCTTCCCGCTGTTGGCGGGGTTTTTTTACGAGGTTTAGAGCAATGTCCAGAGTATGTCAGGTCACGGGTAAGCGTCCGCAAAGCGGCAACAACGTGTCCCACGCCAATAACAGAACCCGTCGTCGCTTCCTGCCCAACCTGCATGAACACCGCTTCTGGGTGGCCGCGGAAAAGCGCTTTGTAAAACTGCGTGTATCTGCCAAGGGTATGCGCATTATCGACAAGCTGGGCATTGAGAACGTACTCGCCGACCTGCGTGCGCGCGGCGAAAAGGTCTAGGAGCTTACATCATGCGTGACAAAATCAAACTCGTCTCCAGCGCCGGCACCGGTCACTATTACACGACCACCAAGAACAAGCGAAACATGCCGGAAAAAATGGAAATCAAGAAATTTGACCCGGTGGTACGCAAGCATGTGCCCTATAAGGAAGCGAAGATAAAATAGCCGTGCAGTCGATAGCCAATAGATGAAACCCGGCATGGCCGGGTTTTTTATTGCCTGTAACAATATCCCCGCACCCATATCAATTTCCGTGGGTGCGCCGTCCCCGGGGCGATTGTGTTTTTCGGTAATCAAATCGCGGCGAGGAAACTTCCGCGTCCTGCTCACGCCCCTCACCTACATCCCTGTAGGCGACGCCACTCCTTCGCGTCTGTTTAAATATCATCACGCTGCAGTAACAGGTTTCCCAGCTGGTCGACGCGACAACTCCAGCCTGCCGGCAGCCAGGTCGTTGCCACGGTTTCCGTCACCAGTGCCGGGCCCGCGAACACCTGACCGGGGCACAGGACGCTGCGCGCCCACACAGGGACGGGCTCACCGACACCTGCCAGACTGGCCAGCGACGGTTCCTGGCTCTCCACCACACCATCAGCAAGCAGCGGCAACTGCATCTGCGGCGGACTGGCCCGCAGGCCGCAGCGCAGGTTGACCAGTTCCACGGCTGCATCAAGTCGATGACCGTAACGCCGTTCATGTGCTGCATGAAACGCGGATGACGTTGCCGTCACCCCCTGCCAGGGCAGATTCAGCATGTAGGACTGGCCCTGGTAGCGCAGATCGAGGCTGAAATCCGTTTCGATGTCGGCGACTGCAACGCCCTCGGCGATTAATTCCTGTGTGCCGCCAGCGGCCAGTATCTGTAATTTTTGTGTTAATTGATCTTCGGAAAAATCGGCCAGTATACCGGTGAGCGTTCGCGATAATTGCCGGCTGCGTGGTGCGGCCAGCATACCCAATGCCGACAGCACACCGGCATGAATCGGTACCAGCGCACGGCGCATTCCCAGTGCGTCTGCCAGCGCACAGACATGCAGGCCACCGGCGCCGCCAAACGACACCAGCATATAGGGGCGCGGATCGATTCCGCGCTGCACGGATATGACACGCAGCGCCTGTGCCATGTGTTCATTCGCGAGTGTAATGATGCCCTCTGCAGCCGCCTCGACACTGACCTGCAATTGCCCGGCAATCATCATGACTGCCCTTGTTGCGGCCTCCAGGTCCAGCGACATGGCGCCACCCAGAAACGCCTGTGGCTGCAAGCGTCCCAGCACCAGGTTGGCATCGGTCACTGTTGCCAACGTGCCGCCCTGTCCGTAACAGGCCGGCCCCGGCGTAGCGCCGGCAGACTCAGGACCGACCTGTAGCAAACCACCACTATCGATACTGGCAATCGAGCCACCGCCCGCACCGATGGTATGCATATCCACCATCGGTACGGCCACGGGCCAGGGACCAATATGACCTTCCGAGGTCAGGGCAATGTCACCATCAAGCAGGGCAACGTCCGTTGAGGTGCCGCCCATGTCGAATGTCAGGCACCGCGTTTGACGCGTGTACTGGCCGATAAATCTTGCCCCCATTAAACCGCCCGCCGGACCGGAGAGTAGCAACTGCACGGCCTTGTCGCCGGCCCTGGCTGCACTCACGGTGCCGCCTGAACTCTGCATGACAGCAACCGGCGCCGGCGCCAGTGCGGTATTCAGGCGTGCCAGGTAACCGGCAACCAACGGGCCGATCCACGCATTCAGCCAGGTAGCAATACCGCGTTCATATTCCTTGTATTCCGGTAATACCCGCGAGGAACGCGACACGAACAGCGCTTCGGGCAGCCACTGCTCGATGGCACGCTCATCACTGTCATCGATGAAGGAGAACAGCAGATTGATGGCAACGGCATCGGGTTGAAGCACCCGTATGGCCTGCAGCAGGGTCTCCCGGTCAGTGGTGGTTAGCTCGCTAATGCGCTGCCCGTCGGCCGCGATGCGCGCATTGACCTCGATGCAATGGTCGCGAGGTACCGGCGGAGGCCGGGGTTGCGGCTGCAGCTGGTAGAGTTCCCGGCGCGCCTGACGGCCAATCGTCAAGACATCACCGAGACCACGGTTAGCAACATACAGCGTGCGCACACCCTTGCGTTCCAGAACCGCATTGGTCGCCACGGTCGACCCGTGCACCACCTGCAAACCGTCCATTGACACGCCCAGTTCCCGGATACCCTGCAGGATAGCCTGCTCCGGTGCCTGTGGTGTCGACAGCACCTTGTGGATCCGCAGGCATTCGCCATCGTAAAACACGAAGTCGGTAAACGTACCGCCGGTGTCTATACCGAGCCACGCGCGCGATTCTGTGCGATCAGGACTATTCATTGTTTAGTGCCGCCTGCTGCCGTACTATCATATCTTCCTGCCGGCTTGTAATCACGGCCACAAACGTAATAATACCCACCATGTCGAATCAAGCCCTGGTTCATATCGAGCGCCTGACGCGCTATTACAGCCAGACCTGTGCGGTCAGCGATGTCAGCTTTGACCTTGCCAAGGGTGATGTACTGGGCTTCCTGGGACCCAATGGCGCAGGCAAATCCAGCACCATGCAGATGATCACCGGCAATCTTGCACCGAATGCCGGTCAGATCTGCATCGCCGGTATTGATCTGCTCGACCAGCCGAAGCGCGCCAAGCAGCAGATCGGCTACCTGCCCGAGCAACCGCCGGTATACCGTGAGCTGACGGTCGATGAATACCTATACTATTGTGCCCGGCTGAACCGCATCCCGCGCGGCAACATTGCGGCGGCGGTAACGACTGCGAAAGACCGCTGCGGCCTCGGTGACGTGGGACGGCGCCTGATCGGCAACCTCTCCAAGGGTTATCAGCAGCGTGTCGGTATCGCACAGGCCATCATTCACAACCCTGCGGTGGTCATCCTCGATGAACCCACGGTTGGCCTCGACCCGATCCAGATCCGCGAGATACGCGCGCTGATCTGCGAACTCGGCAAGGAGCATGGCATCATCCTGTCGACGCACATTCTGCCGGAAGTACAGGCCACCTGTAACCGCGTGCAAATCATTCATCACGGCAAACTGGTGTTCGCGGATTCCACTGCCGGTATGGAGCAACAACTAAACACAAACTCACTGATCGCGGCGTTTTATAACGCACCGGACATCGACAGCCTGCTGCAGGTAAGCGGCGTGGACCATGCCGAACAACTGGCTGATGGCCGGATACGCATTCACTACAGCGACATGGATCCTGCCGAGGCACTGGCCGAGCAGTCAGTCAACCAGCACTGGCGCTTGTGTGAGCTGGCACCCGAGCGGCGCACACTGGAACAGATATTCATCGAACTCACCTGCAGTGAAACGCCCCTGCACGAGGATGCCGCCTGATGATCGCAACCATCGCGGCACGCGAATTACGCAGTCTGTTCCTGTCACCACTGGCGTGGAGCATTCTGGCCGTAACCCTGTTTATCCTCGCCTACCTGTTCCTGTCACAGATCGAGGCCTACATCACGCTGCAACCGCGGCTCGCCGCACTGGACGGTGCACCGGGCGTGGCTGACATTGTTGTCGCACCGCTGTTTGCGGATGCCGCGGTGGTACTGCTGCTGATCACGCCCCTGGTGACCATGCGTGTCCTCAGTGAAGAACGCCGTAACCGCACCCTCAGCCTGCTGTTTTCCGCACCGGTGTCAATGACGGAAATCGTAGTCGGCAAATACCTTGGCGTACTGTCGTTCTTTCTGATCCTGCTGGGACTGCTGGCACTGATGCCACTGTCGCTGCTGGCCGGCACCGAACTGGATCTCGGCAAACTGGCCGCCGGCATGCTCGGCCTTATCCTGGTAGTCGCAGCCTTCGCCGCCATCGGCGTGTACATGTCGTCACTGACCGAACAGCCTACCGTTGCGGCCGTCACCACCTTCGGCCTGCTGCTGCTGTTGTGGATTATTGACTGGGCAGGTAATGGCCAGACTGATGGCGCTAATGCACTCGCCTACCTCTCGATGCTGCGCCACTATGAACCACTGTTAAAGGGGCTGTTTAACAGCACGGATGTCGCCTATTACCTGCTGCTTATCGTGCTCTTCATCGGCTTCAGCATCCGGCGCCTGGATGCAACCCGGCTACAACCCTGAATTTTTATGAAAGTTACCCGTCGTTCCCGTCTGCTGCTGCGTCTGCAAAGCCTGATCTTTACAGTCCTGTTCATCGCCGTCATCGCTATGCTGGCATGGCTCAGTACGCAGTATGTCTACCAGGCAGACTGGACCAGCGGGTCACGCAACACCATATCCGATGGCAGCCGCAGGCTGCTGGACGCCATGGACCAGCCGGTCCGGATCACGGCCTTTGTGCGCGAGGATGAACTCACGCGCAGCCAGATCAAGGACCTGATTGGCACTTACCAGCGCTTCAAGGACGACATCACGCTGGAATTCATCAACCCGGACCTGGCACCGGAGCGCATCCGCGAACTCGGTATTGCCAGCGGCGGTGAGATTGTTATTCACTACCGGGATCGTCACGAAAAGATCCAGAACCTCAGCGAGCAGCACCTCACCAACGCACTGCTGCGACTCACACGACAGGATGAGCGCTGGATTGTTTTCCTCACTGGCCATGGCGAACGTCGCGCCGGGGGTGAAACCAATCATGGCCTGGGGGAGTTCAGCAAGGAACTTGAACGCAAGGGCCTCAATATCCAGTCCATCAACCTGGTGGAAGCGGAAATCCCGTCCAATACCAACCTGCTGGTACTGGCAAGTCCACAGACCGCCCTGCTTCCCGGAGAAATGGACAAGCTGCAATCCTATATTAACAAAGGCGGCAACCTGTTATGGCTGGCCGAGCCGGATTCACCACGCGGACTGGAAGCGCTGTCTGAACAACTCGGCATTTATTTTCTGCCCGGCACGGTGGTCGATGCCACCACCCGGATGTTCGGCATCGAGAACCCGACATTTGTGGTTATAACCGGCTATCCACGCCATGACATCAGCCGCGAAATGACCACTGTCACGGTGTTCCCCGAGGCCGCCGCACTGGAGATCAATGACAGCGCCGCCTGGAGCGTCACGCCACTGCTCACGACGCTGGAACACTCGTGGACAGAAATCGGTGAAATCGAGGGCGACATAAGCTTTGACAGTGACGACGACGAGCGCGCCGGGCCACTCGAGATCGGCGTCGCAATGACCCGTTCTGCTGCCAGCGACACTGACGGGGATGACGCAAGCGCCGCTGAGCAGCGTGTTGTTGTCATCGGTGACGGTGATTTTCTGTCCAACACTTACCTGGGTAATCCGGGCAACCTCGATCTGGGCTTAAACATTGTTCGCTGGCTCAGCCATGACGATGCCACCATCGAGATACGCGTCAAATCAGCACCCGATACCACCCTGGTACTGGGCAAGGTTGCCCAGGCAGTGATTGCTATCGGTTTCCTCATTGGTATACCGCTGTTACTGCTGCTGCTTGGAATTGGCATCTGGTTACGGCGTCGGCGACGCTGATGAGCAGCAGAACCCTGCTTAACCTGACGCTGGCCACTATCGCCTTGCTCCTCGGACTGGTTGTTGTCTACCAGCCTGGACTTGAAAAGAGTGCCGTTGCACCCCCCATCAGCAACCTGGAGGCGGACAGCATCAGCAACATACGGGTAACCCGGAAAGAACGCACACCACTGACCTTTACTAAAACTGCAAGCGGCTGGCAACTGCTGAAAGAGCAGGCGTTTCCAGCCAGCACGTTTCAAATACGCGCATTGCTCGGCGTACCCGGTACCCGGCCCGAGCGCAGCTATCCGGCCAGCGCCCTGGACCCCGGTAACTCCGGCCTGGAGCCGCCACAGGCAACACTGTTGCTGGATGACACCCTCATCACCATTGGTAACACCGAGCCACTGGAACGCAAACGTTATATCCGCCACGAAGACACCGTCTACCTGGTCACCGATATCTACCAGCACCTGATCAATGCCGACTGGACAAACTTTATCGAGCGCCGCTTGCTGCCGGAGAATGCCGCATTGAAAAGTATTGAACTGCCCGGCCTGAGCCTGACGTTGGATAACGAGCAGCAGTGGCAGGCAGCACCCGCAATGGATGCAGGCAATGCCACGGCCATTCAGGACCTTGTTGCACAGTGGCAAAACGCCAGTGCAACCTATATACGCCGTTATGACGGCACGGCAACAAGCGCAGCAATAACACTGACATTTTCTGATGGCGCGGACACCATGACCTTCTACATAAACGAGCAGCCGGCTGAACTTGTACTTGCCCGGCCCGACTGGGGGCTGCAGTACCATTTTCCCGCAAACATGAGAAAAACGCTGCTAGGCATGGCAACACCGGAAACAGCCGGCGAAACCGACACACTCCCATTACAGCTGGATAATACTGTCCCTCACGCACCCTGAAGACGAGCCCTGCGGTGCGACAGCATGCCTGAACTCCCCGAAGTCGAGACCACCCGCCGCGGTATTGCCCCGCATATCAGTGGGCAGCGCGTCAGCCGCGTCATCGTGCGCAACCCGAACCTGCGCTGGCCGGTTTCCAAACGTCTGGCGACGGAGTTGAGCGGCCAGGTCATCCGCAGCGTCACGCGCCGCGCCAAATACCTGTTACTGGATACAGACGCCGGTACCGCCATCCTGCACCTTGGCATGTCCGGCAGCCTGAAAATCATTGCGGCTGCCGAACCACCGCGCAAGCATGACCATGTCGATATCGTCTTTGGCAAGTCAGCATTGCGCCTGACCGACCCGCGGCGCTTCGGCAGCCTGCACTGGACACGCCGCCCGGCCATGCAACATCGGCTCATCAGTTCACTTGGTTGCGAACCACTCGGCGAGGAGTTCAACGGCGATTACCTGTACCTGCGATCACGCAAACGCAAGGTTGCCGTCAAGCAGTTCATCATGAACAGCCATATCGTGGTTGGTATCGGCAATATCTACGCCAGCGAGGCCCTGTACATGGCCGGCATTCGCCCGACCCGGGCGGCCGGCAGCATCAGCCGGAACAAGTACCGGCTGCTGGCCGAGGTCATACAGGAAGTACTCAATGACGCCATTGACCAGGGCGGTACGACACTGCGGGATTTTGTCAATGGCAACGGCAAACCGGGTTATTTCAGCCAGTATCTGAACGTCTACGGCAAAGCTGGCGAACCCTGTATCAGCTGCCGTGTGCCCATCAGGGAGATTCGCCAGGGGCAGCGATCGAGCTTTTACTGCCCAAAGTGCCAGAAATAAATCCGCTACCGGTTTTGACACGACTCACAGGGAACGGACAGCTAACTTACTGCAATGACATCCCCTTGCGGGACGACATAACCACGGGCACAGAGGAGAACGACCTCAAGGCATGCGCACGCGTTGTTCGTATCAAAAAACCACTGAATTTCTGCACGACCTTTAACGAAGGCTGCAGGTATAATCGTGCCACCCGCAGGCGATGCCTGCCGGGAAATCAACCCTTTTCCAGGAGATATACATGAAGTCTGTTACCCGATTATTGATGCTCGCACTGTTGCTGTTGCCGTTACACACCATGGCTACCGGGGACGATGACAGCCGTGAACTCGCACGTGAAGCAATCCACGCAAACAAGAAGCTGGTCGTTGCGGCCAACATGAACCTGAATGCAAATGAAAAAGAGGGTTTCTGGGCGGTTTATGAAGATTACCAGAAGGAAATTGCCAAGCTTTACGAGCGCACGGCTGACCTGATCGAGGAATTTGCCATTAATTTCGAAACCCTGTCTGACAAAAAGGCATCAGAGCTCATGGACAGTTACCTGAAAATCGAGGCAGACTCCCTGAAGCTCAAGAAGAGTTACCTGGGCAAGTTCAAGAAGGTCCTGCCCGCACAGAAGGTACTTCGTTACTACCAGATTGAAAACAAGATTGAAGCCGTCATTGATTACGAACTGGTAGACAAGATCCCGCTCGCAGTTAAAAAATGATTTTACCACTGCACCTGTATGGCGTTCCATCATGGAACGCCATACATTTTTTCAGTACATATCCTAACAACTGCTTTAATGCTTGATATTACAGGTCCCATGTCATGAGTAAAAAAATCATCGCGGTTCTTGCCGCACTATCAATACTGTTAATGCCAATCCACAGCTACGCTGCCCCGGGTGGTGGCAATGGGCCAAGCGAGCAGGCCGAAAAGAATGCCAGCGACAACGCCAGCTTCAAGCGCGATCAAAAGGACAAGAAAGAGAAGAAAAAGAACAAAGACAAGAATAAAGATAAAGAGAAGAAGGATAAGAAAAAGAAAGACAAGTCAGATAAGTCCGACAAGTCCGACAGTCCGACAAGTCCGACAAGTCCGACAAGTCCGACAAGTCCGACAAGTCCGACAAGTCCGACAAGTCCGACAAGAGAAAGAATCAGGACAAGTAGCACGAAAGGCAAGTGACAGCTGGCTAACATAACATCATCACGACAGGCTGTTATTTGTCACCTGCTGCCGGCCTTACCCGGCAGGGTCCGCCGTTTTTTGTTTCGCTAAACCTGAACGTGGCCCATCATAAGGCCGGATAGCATCGGGGTAGATTGATAGCCAACAATCTGACAACAGGAATCGAGAACCAAAGCTGCAGTGTAGTTGCACAAAGCGCATAAACACTACACTGGTTATAAGACCAGTGAATGTTAGTATATTCTTGATTGGTTAATTTCCGCTGGTATTCCAGTGGATGTGTACTAGTATTAAAATTCATACAAGATGCTGTTAGACTACGCGCGTCAGCTTGAATGCATACTCTTTTAACCTTGGAGCAACACGAGAGCCGTCACATAGACCAAATAACAAATCCTGGATTTCTGCACGACATGGCGGTCTGCGTATGAGCAGTAACCACACACTGAAAGCCCAAACTTTTTGTGAGAGGTAAGATATGGACTCCATACTTGGCACAACGATTCTGGCAGTTTCTCACGCACTCGGGATTGGCACGATGGAAACATCCCTGCTGCTCGGTGCTGTCGTGCTGTTCACCATTTACAAGATTATTGATATGGCATAAACGCCGCGGCCATGCAGCACACAGATCCGGCGCCGCCGGTCATGGTTTCTCATTCACTCCAATAGAACAACCACGCTTGTCCGGCAGAAGCACGTCGCGGCCTACTTCTCCCTGAATAATCCGACCCTTGCATCACCGATACCGCGCGGATCACTCGCAGGTAGCACCTGGCCGGTTTGCTTGTTCCAGTAAATCGCCTGCATGTCTCCGTAGTCTGAATCCAGCGGTTTCAACTCATGGCCGCGTGCAAGCAATTCCTGCTGCAGTTCAGCGTCAAACGCACCGGGCTCGAATTGCACCACATCCGGCAGATACTGGTGATGATAGCGGGGCAGGCTGACCCATGATTCCGGGCCATTGCCATCATCCAGATCAAGTATCCCCAGCAGTACCATGGTGATGATGCGACTGCCACCCGGCGTGCCCAGTATCGCCACAGCTACCCCGTTCTCGACAAAGGTTGGCGTCATGCTGGAGAGCGGACGTTTACCGGGCTCGATGGCATTTGCCTCGGCGCCAACCAGACCATAGACGTTGGGCACACCCGGCTTGGTTGAGAAGTCATCCATCTCATCATTCAACAATACTCCGGTTCCCGGGGGGACCACGCAGGCACCAAACGGATAATTGATACTCAGGGTGGCTGCCACCCGGTTGCCGGCATTATCCAGGATGGAAAAATGCGTCGTATCCAGTCCCCCGGTTTCCATAGCCTTGCCGCTGAGTGTTGAGCTCGGTGTCGCCTGCTGCAGCCGGATCGATGACCCTGTTTGCCGTGCATGAGCGCGACTGCTGAGGCGCTCAACCGGGACAGCCACATAATCACTGTCACCAAGGAACTCGGCACGGTCGCGGTAGGCACGGCGCATGGCCTCAATGACGAGGTGTGTGCGCGTCGCGTTATCAAGCGTCTGCAGCGGAAAGTCAGCGAGCATATTCAACATGGAGATCAGCGCAATGCCACCGGATGAAGGTGGTGCTGCAGAGGTAATGCGTAATCCATGATACTCACCGCGGACAGGTTCGCGCTCCACGATGCGGTACTCTGCCAGATCCTGCATTGACCAGATACCGCCCGCCGCGCGCACACCCTCAACCAGCCGACGCGCAAGCGCACCCTGGTAAAAACCGCCATAACCAAAACGTGCAATGGCTGTCAGGGTATCAGCCAGGTCCTGTTGCACGATACGGTGACCGATAGCCGGCACCTCATCACGGTGCAGAAAAATACCGGCTGCTTCCATATCATCCTGCAAGGCGGCAAGGCGGAACTGCGCCATCTTCCGGTAGATGGCGTCGACCTTGAATCCTTCGCGTGCCAGTCGAATGGCCGGCGCAAGACTGCGCTGCAGAGGCAGACGTCCGTAGCGGCGCGAGATATGCACCAGCGCGGCCGGCACACCCGGGATGCCGGCCGCCAGCGCACCATTGACTGACAGGCCCGGCACGACATCGCCGTTATCATCCAGGTACATATTGCGGTGAGCCGCCAGCGGTGCTTTCTCGCGGCCATCAACCATGACCTCAAAACCGTCGCGTTCCCGGTGCAGCAGCCAGAAACCGCCACCGCCGATACCTGAACCGTAGGGCTCCACCACGGCCAGTGCAGCACTGACAGCAACCGCTGCATCGAACGCATTGCCGCCGCTGGCCAGGATATCCATCCCTGCCTGCGTAGCCAGCGGATGCGCGCTGGCCAGCGCGGCCACAGGTGGTCGTGCAGCAAACAGTGCCGATGAGAAAACACAGCACGCAAGCAGCAGAAAGGCTCCTGAACGGAGCCTTGCGGAAAGCAACCATGCAACTAGCTTCATTCTGCTTTCTTACCCGTCAGCTTTTCATACTTGAGTAACAAGTCTTCACGGCTCTCGATGCGATGCGGATTTATCGGAATACATTCTACAGGACATACCTCGACGCACTGCGAGGTTTCAAAGTGCCCGACACATTCCGTGCACAAGTCAGGATTGATTTCGTAGATCTCCACACCCTGGTAGATTGCATCATTCGGGCATTCCGGTTCACATACATCACAGTTGATGCATTCATCGGTAATCATTAAGGCCATGAGGTGATCCTGCCAGAAGTGTTCGCGTACACGGCTGCTGCCAGAATACTACATTAATTCACACGCCCGCGTAATGCAGCCACAACTTTACTGTGGACAAACGGTGTCACATCACCACCGAGGCCGGAAATTTCCCGTACCAGGCTTGATGAAATGTAGGCGTACTGTTCGGCCGGCGTCAGAAACAATGTTTCAATTTCAGGCGCAAGACGGCGGTTCATACTTGCAAGCTGGAACTCATACTCAAAATCCGATACCGCTCGCAGTCCGCGCAGGATGACGCGCGCCTGCCGCTGGTGCAAAAAATCCACCAGTAGATTGTCAAAGCTGCAGACTTCCGCATTTTCGACATGTGCCAGCACGTCGCGCGCCAGCGCCACACGGGTTTCGATTGGAAATGCACACCCCTTGTCAGGATTAACGGCGAGCGCCACGATCACAGTGTCAAACAATCGCGAGGCACGTTCAACCAGGTCTGTGTGGCCATTGGTAATGGGATCAAAGGTACCCGGGTAAACGACGATATCCATGCAATCATTATGGCGCATACTGTTATTTTCGTACAGTGCTCACACGCACGACAGCCACTGGCCGCAGGCTTTCCATGATCATCGAGTATCTGTCACTCGCTATCCTGGTGCTGCATGTCCTGCCTGCACAGCATTAAACACGCCTGGCAAGATGGTAACCCACCTGCCCCGCACGCTTGCTGCGTGTCAATTCCCAGCTTTGCGGCAACACTGGTTCAAGATTACGTTCCGCCTCGATATACACACGCGCATCCGCCGCCAGCCAGCCACCAGACTCCAGGACCTGTATACAGGCAGGCAGCAAATTTCTCCGGAAGGGGGGATCGAGAAACACGATATCAAAAGGATCTGCCGGCGCAGCCAGCCAGGCTTCAACCGTCGACTGCACCACCTCGATCTGCGCTGCACCGAGCAGCTGCAACTGTTCACGCAAGCAGTTGACGACCTGCGGATCACTGTCGACCAGCACGACACTGGACGCACCACGCGATGCGGCCTCTATACCCAGGGCGCCGCTGCCGGCATACAGATCGAGACAACGTGCATCCCTAATCACCGGACTGAGCCAGTTAAACAGTGTTTCGCGAACCCGGTCAGGGCTTGGACGCACCCCGGCCACTGGCGCAAAAGACAGTTTACGTCCGCGCCAGCAGCCGGCAATAATGCGTACCTGATTAGCTGCCTGATTTGCTTTCATGTGAAGCGCATAATCAGCCCTTGTCAGCCAGTCGTCAATGCTCCTGCCCCACGGGCAGGTCCACCGCGCTTGCGTGCCACGCCGGCCAGTCCAATGATGCCGGACAGGAACAGACCCAGTGCGGGCGGTACCGGGACTGCACTGACCGGTACGGCACCCGGTGTCGGCAGGTCCAGTACTATAAAGTCACTGAGATTATCATTACTATCGAGCCCTGCATTACGACGTGCCAGGCTCTGGCCAGCCGACGCATCCGGCGCCGCATTCCCCTCGCCACTGAAGAACAGGCCGGTAAAGTCGCCATAGCCGAGGGCATCAAGCACCGTATCACCATCACGCAGGACAACGGAGTCAGGTCCGTTCTGTAAATCGATCTCGCTTACCAGATCGGCATTACTGATAAAACTGCTGCCGTCGCCACTGTCATCGCCGATGAGAAACACACCACTCGATGGAATAACACCGGCAAGCTCGACGCTGCGGTAGACAACGCCGTCGCTACCGTTGACACCCTCCAGCAGCAGGCCGTCGAGCACCGTTCCAGGCGAACCGTACAATTCGACAAAGACATTGCCATTATCTGCACTGCTCGCGTCATAAAGCACTTCCGATATAACCGTTTGCGCCTGTGCGGACGACATTGACAGCACCGCAGCACCGATACAAACACATTGTGTAAAACGCAACCTCGATTTCCCTGTATAAAACATAGCGCCCTCCATGGGTCAGTTGATTCAATAAAAGCAGGCTTCCTTGCCCGGGCCCGTCTCCGGGTGTCCAGTGCGCTACCTTACAGAGCATGCAGTGAGGGATCAGTCGGCAGAATGCAACACGGCCCGTCAGTCAGAACTGACAGGCCGTGTACGAAGAACGCTCGAGAAGCTGGAGTGAATCGCCTGGCCGGTTTTCAGCTAAAAAACTCCCGGCAGGACGTAAAGACCACCTGGTTACAGGCGATTACTATACAATTACATTAATGCATCTTTCCTGACGCTTTTGCGAGAAACCAGGGGCAGACACTAGCTATCACCACCGACGATGATGGTTACCATGGTGTCCGGTGATACACGGCGCTGGAAGGCATCGATGATCTGTTCCCGCGTGACGGCCATGACCCTGTCATTGAATACTTCAAGGTAATCGAGTGGCAAGTCATAAAATCCGATCACATTCAGATAATCCAGGATACTGGAGTTGCTCGCAATTTTCAGGGGAAAGCCACCGGTAATGTTTTTCTTCGTGGCAACCAGCTCTTTTTCAGTGGGACCCTTGTCAACAAAGTTCCGCAAGGTCGCGCGCATAACGACCAGTGATTCATCCACCTGGTCATTACGGGTCTGTAGCGAGAACAAATAAGGTCCATTCTGTTCCATGGGAGAAAAATAGCTGTTGACGCTGTAGGACAGTCCGCGTTTCTCGCGCACCTCTTCAAACAGCTGTGATACCAGCCCGCCGCCGCCCAGCACATGATTCCCCACATACAATGGAAAGTAATCAGGATCACCACGACGCATGCCCGGTGCCCCCATGTGTACATGGGTCTGCGTGGAGGGATGATAGATACGTTGCTCCAGCGCCCTGGTCAACACCGGCACTGACGCCACCGCGGGTGCACGCTTGCCGGCAGGTAACTGTCCGATCACCTGCTCGACCAGTTGTTCGGCCGCCTTGCGATCGAGATCACCGACGATGGAAAAGACCGCGTTGCGTGCAACATAGTACTGCCTGTAGAACGCCTTGATCTGGTCGAGCTGCAGCGCGGCGATACTTTCCACGGTACCACCCGGTCGCGGCGCATAGGGATGCTCACCGTAGGTGGACTGGAAAAAAGTGTACTCAGCGACCGTAGCAGGTGACTGCTCACTGCGTCGTATCGCAACCTGTGTACGCTCGCGCTCACGCTCGAAGTCTTTCTCGTTAAAGTCCGGCTTGTTAATGACATCCGCCAGCAGTTTCAGTGCCGGCTGCAGGTAGGCAGGATCACTCAGGCTGCGCAACGTGATCCACGCCATGTCACGCGCCGATGCGGTTCCCAGCTTTGCACCCAGCGACTCTGCCCGGCTGGAGATTTCATCCGCACTGAGACCGGCCGCGCCCATATCCAGCAGCGTGCTGGTCATGTGCGCCAGACCGGCATGCCCGTCATCGCGTACGCCGCCCGCGGCAAAGGTGACATTGATATCCACCATCGGCAATTCCGGGGCCGCGACAAAATAGACCCGCACACCGTTATCCGTGACCCAGTGCTGTATCACCGGCATTGCGGAGGCCGCAGGCATGGCAAGCAGACACAATAGCAGCACGGCAGCGGTCAGTTTGTGAAAAGTCATTGCGATGCTAGTGGCCATGAGTGCCTCCACCGTTATCAGGACGCGGCTCGCGCCCGGTCTCCATGGGCAGGGGATCTAGTTCAGCCACGGTGAGGGACTCTTCTACCAGGTATTTTTTCGCGACCGCCTGTACCTGCCTGGCGGTGACTGCATTGATGCGCTCCACGTACTCATCGGCCAGTCGCCAGTCCAGCCCGACTGCCTCCAGCTGCCCGATCTTCATCGCCTGGTAAAAAGCCGAGTCCAGTTCATAGACGGCACTGGCCACCACCGTGGTTTTAACCCGTGACAGCTCCTCGTCTGTAACCGGCTCATCCTGCAGTCTCCGAACCTGCTCGAACAGTGCATCCTGCACGTCGGCAATGCTGTGCGAACCTGCCGGTGTGCCATCCAGCAGCAGCATGCCCGCCTGGCGATCGTACAGGTCATATCCGGCACCGGCACTGGTCGCAATCCGGCTGCCACGCACCAGGTCACGGGTCAGACGCGAGCTGTCACCCCCGTCCAGGATATTGGCCAATACTTGCAGCGCATAGGGCTCCCAGCTGTCGGTGGCGGTTGCCAGTACCGGCGTCTTGTAACCCATGACGGTGTAGGGCACTTCGGCCGGGGCGCGCACGGTGATGTCACGCCGGCCTTTCTGGGGTGGCTCGATGCGGGGCTTGGGCGGCACAATCTCTTCCGGCTGCAACGGTGCAAAATATTTCTTTGCCAGTTTCAGTACGGCCTTCGGATCAACGTCACCGACCACCACGACAATGGCATTGTTCGGTGCATACCAGCGCTCATACCAGCGCTGCAAATCAGCCAGCTGCATGTTTTCCAGATCATTCATCCAGCCAATGGTGGGGATACGTACAGAACTGCTGATAAAGGCCGTTGCAGCGAACTGTTCATAGGTCAGCGCCGTCGGCTTGTCATCGGTACGCAGGCGCCGTTCTTCCATCACTACATTGATTTCCTTCTGGAATTCTTCATCCTGCAAGTTGAGACTGCGCATCCGGTCAGCTTCCAGTTCGAAACTGATGGGTAGCCGGCTTTTTTCCAGTTTCTGGAAATAGGCCGTGTAGTCCTTGCTGGTGAAGGCATTCTCGGTGCCGCCATTTTCAGAAATTATGCGTGAGAATTCACCCGCGGGGTGGTCCTTTGTGCCCTTGAACATCATGTGCTCGAGCACGTGCGAAACACCGGTGATGCCGTCGTGCTCGTAGCTGGCCCCGACCTTGTACCATACCTGTGAAACCACCACCGGCGCGCGGTGGTCCTCCTTGACAATCAGTTTCAGCCCGTTATCCAGTTGATATTCATGGACATCCCCGGCTGCCAGCACCAGCTGGCTGACCAGCAACAGGCCCGTCGCAAGCAATCTTCGCATTCATGTACTCCTGTACTTCGGATAGTTAACCCTGATGGGTAGGGGATGATAGGATATCGGCCCCGGTATTACCTAATCTGCAGAGACAACCATTTTCATGCTTGGTTTCGGAAAAAACAAAACATCGGCCGCCACCGACGAGACTGCAAAGCCAGGACTGTTTAAACGTCTCAGGGAGGGCCTGTCGCGTACCCGGCATAACCTCTCCGACGGACTCACCGATCTGGTGCGCAGCAGCAAGTCAATCGATGACGGGTTGCTTGAAGAGATCGAAACCCGGCTACTGGTGGCCGATGTCGGCATCGAGGCCACACGCGAGATTATCGATGGCCTCACCGAGCTGATCGCGCTCGGCCAGATCAGGGATGGCGCGGCATTGATGTCTGCCCTGCGAAGCCGCATGCGTGCGATTCTGGCACCCAGCAGTCAGCCACTGGTCATTCCGGAACAGGGACATCCCTATGTCATACTGATGGTCGGCATCAATGGCGCCGGCAAGACCACCAGCATCGGCAAGCTTGCCCACCGTTTGCAGCAGCAGGGCCTGAAGGTGATGCTGGCCGCCGGTGATACCTTCCGTGCGGCGGCGGTTGAACAATTGCAGACCTGGGGCGAGCGCAACGACGTCCCGGTGATTGCGCAGCAACAGGGATCGGATTCGGCCTCGGTCATTTTCGATGCGCTGCAGTCAGCACGCTCGCGCGGCATTGATGTGCTGATCGCGGATACCGCCGGGCGCCTGCACACGCAGAGCAACCTGATGGAAGAACTGAAAAAAATCAAGCGGGTGATGGGCAAGCTGGATGCAGACGCGCCCCATGAAGTGATGCTGGTGGTGGATGCTGGCACTGGCCAGAACGCACTCAACCAGGCGCAGGAATTCAACAATGCCATCGGACTCACCGGTATCACGCTCACCAAGCTGGATGGCACCGCCAAGGGTGGCATCATATTCGCCATCGCGAAACGCATGCAGATCCCGATACGTTTCATTGGCGTCGGAGAAGGCATTGAAAATCTGCGTGAATTCGATGCGGAAGAATTCGTTGATGCGCTATTTGCACCAGCAGAATAACACACGCACCACACGGACCGACTGAACACATGATCCGCTTCACCAATGTCAGCAAGCGCTACCCGGGCGGTTACGAGGCCCTCAGCAACGTTAATTTTCACATGGAAAAAGGTGTCATGGCCTTCCTCACCGGACATTCGGGCGCCGGCAAAAGTACCCTGTTAAAACTGGTTGCCCTGATAGAATACGCCACACGTGGCCAGGTCTTTGTCGATGGTGAAAATGTCACGCGCCTCGGCAAGCATCGCATCCCCTACATCCGTCGCAAAATCGGTTTTATTTTCCAGGAGCATCACCTGCTGTTTGACCGCACCGTGTTTGATAATGTCGCCCTGCCGCTGATTATCGCCGGCTACCGGCACCAGGAAATCGGCCGTCGGGTGCGTGCCGCTCTCGACAAACTGGGCCTGTTGAGCAAGGAAAGGCTCTACCCCATCACGCTGTCGGGCGGCGAGCAGCAACGCGTGGGCATTGCCCGTGCCGTCGTCAACAAACCCATGCTGCTGCTGGCCGATGAACCCACCGGCAATCTCGATCCCGAACTGTCGCGTGAGATCATGTCGCTGTTCTCGCTGTTCAATGACGTCGGTGTTAGCGTGCTCATTGCCAGTCACGATATTCCCCTGATTGAAACACTCGACTACCCGGTACTGTCCCTCGAGCAGGGCCGCTTGAGCCATACCGTCGCCGGCGCCGCATGACCTGGCTGCGTAAAAACAGGCGGCAGTCCCAGCATGACTGGCAGGATATCCTGCGCCGCAAGCTGTCGCCGCGAACCTTCCTGCAACGCCACACACAGGTCGCACTCGACAGCCTTGGACGCCTGTATCGCAACCGGCTTGCCTCAGCAATGACTGCCGCCGTGATCGCCATCGCGCTGGCGATGCCTTCGGGACTGTATCTGTTGCTCGGTAACCTGGAACGTCTCAGTGGTTCATGGGACGGACAGGCGAGCCTGTCGGTCTTTCTTCAACAGGACATCACGGATGACAGGGCGCAGACGCTCGCTGCACAGGTCCGTGAATGGCCCGAGGTCGATTCCGTGCAGTTGATCACACCCTCACAGGCGCTGGAAGAATTTGGCCAGCAATCCGGGTTTGCGGATGTCCTTGGTGTGCTCGAGGAGAATCCGTTGCCCTTCGTGCTGATCGTACTACCGGCCGGCGACAGCCTCGACCCGGCAGCAGCGAGCGCACTGCGCGAACGCTTCAGCAAGCTCCCTGAAACAGCACTGGCACAACTTGACCTGCAATGGGTACAGCGTCTCGCGGCCATACTGGACATTGCGCGGCGCGTCATCCTCATCATCGGTGTACTGCTGGCGCTCGCCGTCATGCTCGTCATTGGCAACACCATCCGCCTGGAAATCCAGAATCGGCGCGAGGAGATCCTGGTCACCAAGCTCATCGGCGCGACCAATGGTTTCGTACGCCGCCCGTTTCTCTACGCCGGCATCTGGTACGGTGTCCTCGGCGCACTCCTCGCCTGGCTGGTGGTAGAAGCCGGCTTCTGGCTGTTAGCTGAACCGGTCTCCCGGCTCGCAGGCCTCTACCACAGCGACTTCAGCCTCGAAACCCTGCCGCTGCAACTGCTGGGGATATTGCTTGCGGGCGGCACACTGCTTGGCCTGCTGGGTTCCTGGTTGGCTGTCGGGCGCCATCTGGCCGCAATTGAACCCAGTTGAGCCCAATTCTGGCATGGCCGCCACCGAACAAGCCCCGTCGTACCCTCAGGAATTCCATCAAACGACCGAAACCACAGGAACTTATCCGGGAATTGGCACTCAATGTTAAGGAGTGCTAAGATCAGCGCTAACTGATACAGAGAGGCAGTTCATGACAAAGGATTTAGTAACCAGAAATCAAACACTTGCGATACCTATGCCGACAGGCAACCTGGATCAGTATATCCAGGCCGCGTTAAGTGTGCCGCTGCTGAGCGCCGAGCAGGAACGCTCGCTGGCACTACGCCTGCAAAACGAGGGCGATCTGGACGCCGCACGTGATCTGGTGATGTCGCACCTGCGCTTCGTCATTCGCATTGCGCGTGGTTACAGTGGCTATGGCCTGGCACTCGGTGACCTGGTGCAGGAAGGCAATATCGGCCTGATGAAAGCGGTGAAACGCTTTGATCCGAACGCCGGTGTGCGCCTGGTCTCCTACGCCGTGCACTGGGTGCGCGCAGAGATACATGAATTCATTCTGCGTAACTGGCGTATCGTCAAGGTGGCGACTACCAAGGCCCAGCGCAAATTATTCTTTAACCTGCGCAGTAAAAAACAGCGCCTTGGCTGGCTCAACCAGGAAGAGGTCAATGGTATTGCAGAAGATCTGGGAGTCAAGCCGGAGGTGGTACAGGAGATGGAATCCCGTCTCAGTGGACAGGACATCGGTTTTGACCTGAGCGCCGCGGATGATGACGAGGAGTCACATCATTTTGCGCCGGCCGCCTATCTAACGGATGCCTCCAACGATCCGGCACTGACGATTGAGCAAAACGACTGGAACAGCGAGAACAACAGCAACCTGGGCGATGCACTGGCAACACTGGACGAGCGCAGCCGCACCATCCTGGAAGAGCGCTGGCTGTCAGATAACAAGAGTACGCTGCATGAACTGGCTGCCCGCTATGGCATCTCTGCAGAGCGCATTCGCCAGCTTGAAAAGAGCGCGCTTGGCAAACTGAAAAAGACCCTGCTCGCCTGACGCCATATTGCATGGTCCCTGAACGGCCCCCCGCGGGGCCGTTTTTTATGCCTGCGTGGAAATCACCACCATGCCAGCAGCGGCAGGTAGTGATCCACCAGCAACAGGGTAAACATTGCCATCAGGTACCAGATGGAATAACCAAAGGTTTTCATGGCGACACTTTCATCATCGCCCTTCATTAACAGAATCGCGTAATGCAGAAAGCCGCCGCCCAGCAGCAGGGCACCGACCAGGTAAAACAGGCCGCTCATCCTGAACACGAATGGCAATACGCTGACGATAATCAGCATCACGGTATACAGCAGTATCTGCAGGCGCGTAAACGGGATACCGTGCGTTACCGGTAACATGGGTATATCCACCTTGGCGTACTCGTCGCGGCGGTGAATCGCCAGCGCCCAGAAATGTGGCGGCGTCCAGATAAAGATGATCAGGAACAGCAACAGCGCATGCGGATCGACCGTACCGGTGAGTGCGGTCCAGCCGAGTATCGGTGGTGCAGCACCGGCAGCACCACCGATGACGATGTTCTGCGGTGTCGCACGCTTCAGGTACATGGTGTACACCACGGCATAGCCAAGCAGTGACAGGAAGGTCAGCACGGCCGTCAGGGTATTGATGAACACCACCAGGATGAGCATCGACAGTAACCCCAGCAGCAGCGCAAAGATCAGTGCATTGCGGCCATTGATTTCACCCTGCGGCAAGGGACGGTTGTGGGTGCGCGTCATCTTCGCATCTTCACGGGCATCCAGTACATGGTTGATGGCGGCGGCCGCACTGGCAGCCATACCGATACCAAGATTCCCGAACAGCAACACGTCCCATGGCACCATTCCGGGTGGCGCTGTCGCCAGGAACATCCCGACCATGGCGGTGAACACGATCAGCGCCACTACCTTGAGCTTGCACAGACCGAGATAGCTTTGTAACTGGCTTTTCATCAGCCGATCTTCGAATACTTGAGCAGTTTTCTCAGGTCTTTAAGCATGCCGCTCGGGTCGGCATCCGGCGGATAGTACATCATCAAGTTACCAAGCGGATCAATAACATACACCCGCTCGGCCGCCTGCATGGCGACACCGTCGATGAGGAAATACGGGGCAACCTGCTCGACCTGAGCGGATGTCAGCAACGTCACCGCGGTGTCCTTGTAGTCCCTGGCAAGCAGTGCCGCCAGCGGTGCGGGGATGGCCTCGTCCCGCACCAGGTAGAGCAGTTGAACACGTCTCATATTCTCGTTCTGCGCCGTTCTTATCTGGCGCATCTTGTAGAGATTTTCATTGCAGACCGCATCGCAGTCGGCGTCACCGATATACAGCAAGGTCCACTTGCCCTGCAGGTAATCGTTCGCCACCCGACCGGCAATCTCTAGATCCGCCGGCATTGTCAACGGCCGCGCAGGGTGCACCAGCGCGCCCCTGTTGGTGGTGCCCTCCGGGCGCCAGCCCTGCCCGGAGCTGTTATGCATCACCCAGGCTACGAATGCCGGTGTCATGAACAGCAGTCCCAGCAGCACCAGTGCCTGGCGTGAATTCAGGAAGCCGCGCTGCCTGGAAGTGTATGAGTTTCGTTTCATGGCTCTCTTGGTATGTGTTTTGAATTTACGCCAATGTAGATCATCATCAACACGGCGGCGAGTGTAAACCACTGCACGGCATAGGCGCGATGCTTGTCGGGCGTAACCCCGTACACCGGTTTCCAGTCGCGGATAAAACCGAACTCGTCATCCTTGTCCAGCAGCAGTATCAGCGGCTCCAGTGGATATCCGAGGCGCTCTTCAAGCTCGCTGATCTCAATTTGCTGCACCACCTGGGGCCATCCCTCATGCACCTCGTCCATGCCACCCAGCCTGAACAGTTTCTGCGGCGGCAGCTTGATGGTTGCATCGACCAGTACTTCGCCCGTGGTACCCGGAATGTCCGGCAATATGGCGCGGCTGTTGCCCACAGGAACCCAGCCGCGGTTGACCAGCACCGTCTTCTCCGATTCATCCAGTCGTAACGGTGTCAGCACATGGTAGCCGGCATAGCCTTCATAGGTGCGGTTATCCAGCAGCAACTGGTGCTCCATGTCGTAATAGCCGCGCACAAAAACCTTGCGATACTGCTCGGCATCCCGGTAGTCATGCAGGGATTGCAACGAAACCGGCGACAGGAGCGCCCTGTCAGTATGCGTATCGACCATGTGCTGCTTCCAGGCTGCCCGCTCCAGTTGCCAGATACCGAGGCCGGTCAATACCGGCAACAGCAACAGGGTTGCGATCGTCGGCCACAGCGACGGCGAAAAGTCATAACTGCCGAATCTCATTATTCACCCTGATTTGCTATACTGCTCTTCATTATCTCAACCACTCCGGTTCACCGCCATGATCACCAAAATTATTATTGTCCTGTTCCTGCTGGGCATTGTCGGCAGCCTCTTCAGCGGCCTGTTTTTCCTGATGAAGGACAAGGGCACGTCAGAACGCACCGTGAGAGCCCTGACCGTGCGTGTGAGCCTGTCCGTGCTGCTGTTCATCCTGCTGATGATCGGTTTCGCTACCGGGGTACTGCAACCCCACGGTGTTTATCCCGGCTAGCGTAAAGCGTAACGCTCTTGCGGTAAAATCATCGCGGCGAGACGCCGCTCCTACAGGTGTAACAATTGGTGTAGGAGCGCTTTGCATGCGCGTTTGATTCTACACATCCCTGGCAAGGCGCATCGCTCCCGCGCCTCCCTGCGCTCCACGATGTACCTACGTACCTTTGGCGCATCGCTCCCGCGCCTCCCTGCGCTCCACGATGTACCTACGTCCCTTTGGCGCATCGCTCCCGCGCCTCCCTGCGCTCCACGATGTACCTACGTCCCTTTGGCGCATCGCTCCCGCGCCTCCCTGCGCTCCACGATGTACCTACGTCCCTGTAGGCAAAAAAAAGGCGCCGCGATGAGCAGCGCCCGTTTTTTTTGTCAGCAACCGCCGTCTAGACCAGCCAGTAAACGAACACGAACAGACCCAGCCAGACGACGTCCACGAAGTGCCAGTACCAGGCCGCCGCCTCAAATGCAAAGTGATGCTCCTCGGTGAAGTGCCCCTTCATCGCGCGGATCATGACGACAAACAGCATGATGGCACCGAGTGTCACGTGCAGCCCGTGGAAGCCGGTCAGCATGTAAAAGGTCGTGCCGTACATGCCGGACGTCAGCTTCAGGTTAAGCTCGTGGTAGGCATGGTAGTACTCGTAGGCCTGCAAACTGATGAACAGGAAACCCAGGGCAACAGTGGCCATCAGTCCCAGTATCAACTGGGTACGATCGCCTTTTTTCAGGCCCCAGTGCGCCCAGGTTATCGTCACGCCACTGGAGAGCAGGATCAGGGTATTGATTGCCGGGATACCCCAGGCACCCATTGGCTGAAATGTGCCACCGACTTCACCCGGACCGTTGGTCGGCCACACGGCCTCGAAAGCGGGCCACAGCAGCTCGTTGGTCATGACATTGTTGGAGCCGCCGCCGAGCCAGGGAATGGCCCACATGCGCGCATAGAACAGGGCGCCAAAGAATGCCGCGAAAAACATGACCTCGGAGAAGATAAACCAGCCCATCGCCATGCGGAATGAAGTATCCACCTGGTTGTTGTATTTGCCACTCAGGCTTTCATTGATGACCGTACCGAACCAGCCGAACAGCATGAAAATGATGACCACGGCACCGGCAATCATGACAAGGCTGCTGCTGCCATGCAGGAAACTGGCAAAGCCGAACAGCAACAAGAACATACCCACTGAGCCAACAATCGGCCAATGGCTGGGTGCTGGCAGGTAGTAACCCCCGTTAGATGATGACATTGATGACTCCCTTATTTATACGAATACACGTTTTCAAATCACAAAATAGAATCAAGTGAACCTGATTCACTGGTATTTTCCTTATCCGCTGCGACAGCCTCTGCCTGGAAGAAGGTGTAGGACAATGACACTGTCCGCACGTTTTCAGGTAAAGCCGGATCGACCACGAAGCGCAACGGCATCTCCTTGGCTTCTCCCGGGCCCAGCGACTGGCGGGTAAAACAGAAACACTCTGTCTTGTTAAAATATTTTGCCGCCAGCCCCGGTGCCAGACTCGGCACCGCCTGTCCGGCGACGATATTGTCTGTCTTGTTCATGGCGTAGTAATTCACCTCGGTCACTTCACCAGGGTGCACCTTGATCCTTCTGATCATCGGCCTGAATTCCCATGGCAGGTCACTGTGTACCGTACCAAGAAATTCCACCGTCACCAGCCGGTCTTCATCCACCGCCTGGCTCAGTGCCTCTTCCAGTTCGATGCGGCCGGTCTTGCCATTCAATCCGGTGATTTCGCAAAACACGTCATACAACGGCACCAGGGCGAAACCGAAACCAAACATCAGAACGGCAGCAATTCCCAGTCGTTTAACGACCTTTTGGTTGGCTGCAGCACGATCAGTGGCGTTCATATCACCCAGTTACCACGAAAAAACTGGCGACGTAAAACGCCAGTGCCACCAGCACCAGCACGGCAATCGTCAGCGTCTTGCGGTTTGCTCGCTGAGTTGTTGTCTGATCCTGCTTTGCCATTAAATTCAACCCTGAATTCCGCACGGGCCACAGGGCCCGTGCCTGTTCTGAATTACCTGACTTCCGGTGCTGTCTCGAAAGTGTGATACGGCGCCGGTGACGGTACTGTCCATTCCAGGCCATGCGCACCTTCCCAGACCTGGTCGGTGGCCGCCTTGCCGCCACGGATAGTCTTGATAATGACATAGATAAAGAACACCTGTGCCAGTCCGAAGGCGAAGCCGCCAATACTGGAGACCATGTTCCAGTCGGCAAACTGCAGCGAGTAATCCGGGATGCGGCGTGGCATGCCGGCCAGGCCGATGAAGTGCTGCGGGAAAAACAGCACGTTCACGGAAATCACCGACCACCAGAAGTGAATTTTGCCGAGGCGCTCATCTACCATGTGGCCGGTCCACTTCGGTGCCCAGTAGTAGAAGGCGGCAATGATCGAGAACAGCGCGCCGGTTACCAGCACGTAGTGGAAATGCGCGACAATGAAGTAGGTATCGTGGTACTGCATGTCAGCCGGTGCAATACCCATCATCAGACCGGTGAAGCCGCCGATGGTGAACAGGAATACAAAGGCAACCGCCCACAGCATCGGGGTCTCGAAGGTCATGGATCCCTTCCACATGGTGGCCGTCCAGTTGAAGACCTTCACGGCGGTGGGCACAGCAATCATGATGGTGGCATACATGAAGTACAGCTCACCGGCCACCGGCATGCCGGTGGTAAACATGTGGTGCGCGTACACGATGAATGACAGGAACGCGATGGAGGCCGTTGCATACACCATGGAGCTGTAGCCGAACAGTTTCTTGCGTGCGAACGTCGGGATGATCTCGGAGATCACGCCAAACGCCGGCAGGATCATGATGTACACCTCCGGATGGCCGAAGAACCAGAACACGTGCTGGAACAGCACCGGATCGCCGCCGCCGGCCGCATCGAAGAAGCTGGTGCCGAAGTTGCGGTCGGTCAGCATCATGGTCACTGCACCCGCCAGTACCGGCATGACGGCAATCAGCAGGAAGGCAGTAATGAACCAGGTCCACACGAACAGCGGCATCTTCATCAGGGTCATGCCCGGTGCACGCATGTTCAGCACGGTGGCAATGATATTGATGGCGCCCATGATGGAGGAGAAACCCAGCATGTGCACCGCGAAAATAAAGAAGTCGGTGCTCGCCGGTGCAAAGGTGGTCGACAGCGGTGCATAGAAGGTCCAGCCAAATGCCGGACCGCCGCCTTCCATGAACAGGGTACTGAGCAGCATGGTGCCGGCGAACGGCAGGATCCAGAAACTCCAGTTATTCATACGCGGCAGGGCCATGTCCGGCGCACCGATCATCAGCGGAATCTGCCAGTTGGCCAACCCCACCATGCCCGGCATGATGGCGCCGAACACCATGATCAGGCCATGCATGGTGGTCATGGTGTTAAAGAAGTTCGGGTCAACGACCTGCAGGCCCGGCTGGAACAGCTCGGCACGGATGACCATGGCCATGGCTCCGCCGATCAGCAGCATAATGAAGGCGAACCACAGGTACAGGGTACCGATATCCTTGTGGTTGGTGGTCGTGACCCAGCGCATCAGGCCGCTGGGTGCACCGTGATCGTGGTGCTCGTCGTGTGTGGTTGCTGTACTCATTGCATCATCTCTCCACTTGGTATCCTGAATTTTATTACTTGGCTGCGGTAATGTCGGCTGGCTGAACCATGTCACCTGTGTCATTGCCGAAGGCATTACGCTGGTAGGTGATCACGGCTGCCAGGTCAACAGCGCTGAGTTGCTCGCCGAAGGCCTGCATGGCGGTACCGGCGACGCCGTTTACACCGATGTCGATATGCTTGGCTACGTCACCGGTGGCAACTGCACTGCCGGCAATACCCGGGAACACGCCCGGGATACCCTGACCATTGGCCTGGTGGCAGGCGGCACAGTTGGCATTGTATGCAGCCTCGCCCTTCGCCATCAGCTCGTCCATGGTGAGTGTCCGGGTAGCATCACCGGCGGCAGCCTCGGCGGCACTCTTTTGCTCGGCAACCCAGGCGGCGTAATCCTCCTCCGTCTTGGCAATCAGCACGATGGGCATGAAGCCATGGTCCTTGCCGCAGAGTTCGGCACACTTGCCGCGGTAGGTACCCGGCTCCTTCAGCTCGGTCCAGGCGTCGTTGATAAAGCCCGGCACGGCATCCTGTTTCCAGCCCAGGTCCGGCACCCACCAGGAGTGGATGACATCGTTGGAGGTAATAAGAAAGCGGATCTTCTTGTTGATTGGAACAACAATCGGGTTGTCAACTTCCAGTAGATAGGTGTCATCTTTCGGTGCATCGCCCTCGATCTGGTCACGTGGCGTGGTCAGGACACTGAAAAAACTGATGCCCTCATCAAGGTAGTCGTATTTCCACTTCCACTGGTAGCCGGTGACCTGGATGGACATATCCGCATCACGGGTATCCTCGAGCGCCAGCAGTGTAGTGGTCGCCGGTACCGCCATGGCAACCAGCACCAGAAACGGGATCGTGGTCCAGATGATCTCGACGGTGGTGCTCTCATGGAAAGTGGCCGGTACCGCACCCTTGGACTTGCGATGCGTAAAAATGGAGTAAATCAGAACCGCGAATACTGCGATACACGCGATGACACAGATCCAGAAGATCAGCATGTGCAGGTCGAAGACCTTCTGGCTGATAGCAGTAACGCCTTCCCTGAGGTTCAGGGTATCGGAAAAACCTGCAAAGGCATTGCCTGCGCCCAGCAGAAGCACCGCGCCCCAGATGACGCTCAAGGTGCGCCCTAGTGTTTTAGCAAACATGCATCAATCTCCCTCACACAAAGTTTATAATACTTAAAATTCGTTTCGCGCTTCCTGACCGCATTTACCCGTCACCGTGATGCCAGCCGCTGCTGTGAAGAACCTGCTGCAATTCGTCTGCCAGCACACCGCGTTCTTCTTCATTCAGAAACTGCCCGATCTCGACTCGCCGCCCCTGGAAAGCCACCGTCAAGCGCCTCGGGTACCAGGCGATCGGTGCACGCTCCAGCACAACCCGTGCCCATGCGCGTGGGCATTCCCAGCGTTGCTGTGGCTGCTGGCGCCCCTTTTCCACACGGACAACCTCGGTACCGACAGTGACCACTTCACGCAGCTGACTGCGCGACAGGCAACGGTAAAAGGCAATCCCCAGTACAATGACCTCCAGACCGGCAAATGGCAGCACCGGCCAGTATCCAAGCAGTGCGAAAAAGACACCTATGCCCAGACAACACAAGGCAATCGCCGTGTAAATCCTTACCGCAGCGCGCCATGACAGGGACTGGTTTGGTCGAATCACCCAGTGACAGTCAAGTCCCGATGGTTTACATACCCGTTCTAGCACTGCTTGTTAATCGCACCTTGCTCGTGGTCTACCAGCTAACTGGACGCACAAACCGCCCCCTATAACCCGATCCACTTAATCACAAATTCAGGTTTTCTGGTGCGACAAAGTGTCGCGCATTGTATATGCAGGTTCTCCAAGTTTCAATTGAGAACACGAAGCAATGACTTTTTAAATTCAGCCATTCCTCAGCGGCGGCAGCGACAGCTTTTCCGCCACTGCCCTGGCGCTGAACCCCTGAAATTCCGGTAGCACACCCAGAAGCGGCGCGGAAATTCTTGATTCCAATGTAGAAATATTCTCCTCCGCAGACCCGTACAGCGGCGGCAAGAGATTCGCCACCCAGCCAGCCAGCGTGCAGCCCGCCGCCGTGATGGCGGCGGCCGTCAGCAGGGCATGGTTCAGGCAACCAAGGCGGATCGCCACGACCATGATGATGTCCAGCCCCAGCTGCCGCGCCAGATCAGCCAGCGTCTCGTTCTCGTTCAGCGGCACCAGCCAGCCACCTGCCCCTTCAACCAGCATACAATCGACAGAATTTTCTATGTTATTGTATTTATTTATTATTTTTACAGTTTCAATGATGATACCGGCCTGTTTCGCGGCAATATGCGGCGCAATGGCCGGCCCGAAGGCATAGGGATTCACCTGGTCATATGCCAGCATCACAGAGGCCTGCTGTTGCAGCAGCAGTGCATCGGCATTGCGCATCCCGGCTGCATGATGTTCGCACCCGGATGCCAGCGGCTTCATGGCAGCAACGGAGTGCCCCTGCGCCTGCAGGCATTGCATCAGGCCCAGCGTCACCACGGTCTTGCCGACCCCGGTATCGGTACCGGTGACAAAGTAACCGCAGCGATCACTCATGACCGGGACGCTGCAGGCTGGCGAGCGGCACTTCATTGCTGGAGCCGGCCGCCTGTTTGTTCGACGGTGACCATGCATGCCCATAGACCACCTCATAACTGGCCGGTAGTACACCATCGGCACGGTAGCGCTCGTAGGCCTCGGCCATGCGCTGCATGCGCTGCCGGCCAGTCAGCCCACCTGGCCGACCCAGGGTGACATTATGCGCACCGATCTGTTTCAGCTCCTTCATCAGGGTACGCAATTCCCGGTAGGTAACGGTGATGCGCTCTGCATCCATCACCGGCTCCGCCCAGCGGGTAGTTACCAGGGAATCACCGACATCGTGCATGTCAATAAATGTATTAACATGGCTGTAACCGTCAGCCGCCTCCCAGCTGGCACGCAACTCCATCAGGGTGTCCGGCCCGAAGGTGGTAAACATCAACAATCCACCCGGGGCCAGCACCCGCCGCAACTCCGTGAAGGTCGTCTCGAGATCGAGGCACCACTGCAGCATCAGGTTTGAAAAAACAAGATCAAAGCTGTCATCCGCAAACGGCAGTGACTCGCCATCCGCGCACACGCAACGCGGTTTCCGAAACCAGCCACCCCGCGACTGCACCTGCTGCAGCATGTTCTCGGCAATATCCAGCGCCACGACATCCGCCTTGCGATAACGCTTCAGCAACGCATCGCTGAAAAAACCGGTGCCCGCACCCAGGTCGAGGATACGTGCCGGCTGCAGCCGGACGTAGTCAAGCCGCTCGATGAGGCGATCACCGATCTCGTTTTGCAACTCGGCCACGGCATCATAGGTGGTCGCTGCCTTGTTGAAGGCGCGGCGCGCCTGTTGCTTGTCGATGCTATTTTTTTCAGCCATAAGCTTTAAAAACCTGAATATATTCCTGCCGGAGCGGCGTCCCCGCCGCGATTCACTGCAAGAAAGACAATCGCGCCGGGGACGGCGTTCTACAATAAAAAACGGTTGATCCGATCAGCAACCGTTTCGGGCGCGGCCAGAAACGGTGCATGTCCGGCGCCATCGATCACCTCGAGCCGTGCATCACGACACAGGTCCAGCGTTTCTCTGCCGGCATTCACCGGCACCAGCGTATCCCGTTCGCCCATGATCACCAGCATCGGACAATCGATGGCCTGCATACCCGGGCGCAAATCGGTTGCGCGCAACATCTCCAGTCCGGCAGCCAGCGCGGCCGGTTGCGGCGCGCCCTGCGCAAGCAGGGTCGTGCGCAGCATCTTCAGCACGGCAGAAGCATGCTCGCTGCCGCGCACCTGTAACGACAGAAACCGGGTCAGCGTACGTTCGAAATCCTCGGCCAGTTCGGCTGAAAAATTCTCCAGCAAAGACGGCAGCATTGCAGTTTGCCAACCCGGCTTGCGTACAAAGCAGGGGCTGCTGGCGATCGTCAGCAGCGCGGCAACCCTCTCCGGCGCCAGCATGGCTGCCCGGCTTGCCAGCAGCCCGCCCAGTGACCATCCCAGCCAGGCAGCAGGCGCCGGCACCACAGTCAGCACCGCAGCGACCCACTCATCCAGCGACGTCGCACCCCGCCAGTCACTGCGACCATGACCGGGCAGGTCAACGCGCGTGACCCGAAAGTTTGCTTCCAGCAGGGGTGCGAATGTATCCCAGATACCACTGTGCAAACCCCAGCCGTGAATCATAACCAACTCGGGTCCGCTGCCAGTTGTTTCTGTGTAGAGATTCACTGCCAGCACCTGCTCACTATCAGACCACCATGGCCGCAGCCGCCAGCGCAGCCAGCAACTGTTGCACCTGCGCCTCGCTATGCGCCGCCGAAAACGTGATGCGCAACCGTGACGAACCTTCGGCAACCGTGGGTGGACGGATTGCGCTGATCAATATCCCTCGATCCCGCAAGGCCTGGCTCAGTTGCAGTGCCCGTCCGGCAGCGCCTACGAGCAACGGCTGAATCGGCGTCTGCGAATCACATAACGTCAACCCCAGTTGCCTGGCGCCGCTGCGAAAGACCCTGATCAGCCCTTGCAGGTGCTCGCGCCGCCAGTCATCTTCCCTGACCCGTTGCAGGGCCGCACGGGTCGCACAGGCCACCGCGGGGGGTGGCGCCGTCGTGTATATATAAGTACGCGCCTGCTGAATCAGCGTTTCAATCAGGTCATCACTGCCGGCAACAAAGGCGCCAAAGGTACCGAACGCCTTGCCCAGCGTCCCCATGAGGATGGGCACCTCGCTGACCCCGAGGCCCGCCTGCACAACACTGCCGCGACCCTGTGGACCCAGCACACCCAGACCATGCGCATCGTCCACCAGCACCCAGGCATGATGCTGTGCAGCGACAGCGGACAAGTCTGCCAGCGGTGCCATATCGCCATCCATACTGAAGACGCCATCGGTGGCCACCAGGGTTTCACACGCGGGGGAAGCGGCCAGCCGCGATGCCAGCGCGAGCGCATCATTGTGTTCATAACGAAGCAGCCGGGCACGACTCAGGCGCGCCGCATCCAGCAGCGAGGCATGATTCAGGCGATCCTCGAAGACACGGTCACCGCGTCCCAGCAGCGCTGCCATCACACCGAGGTTGGCACTGTAGCCGGTCGAAAACAGCAGTGCCCGTGGCCGCTGCACAAAATCAGCGAGTTCCTCTTCGAGCGCATGATGTGCGCGGCTGTGGCCGGTGATCAGGTGTGCCGCACCACTGCCGCAGCCAAACTCATCTATACCACGGTGGAAGGCGCTGACGACATCCTGATGATTGGCAAGCCCCAGGTAGTCGTTACTGCAGAATGACAGGTAGTCCCTGCCATCCACGCGAAGCGTGACACCCTGCGGACCATCGATGATCAGCCGTTCGCGATACAGCTGATGATCCCTGCGCGCCTGCAGTTGTGTGGCAAGGTTTTTCATATCCGGAATAAAACAAAACTGCGGGAATTTTTATGCCATTTCCAGCCGATATTCCCGATGCAACTACGCCGGGTGCAGGCCCAGCTTGTCAAACAGGGCATCATCCCTGGCGGTATCCGGGTTGCCGGTGGTCAGTAATTTCTCGCCATAAAAGATGGAATTTGCACCGGCAAGGAAGCACAGCGCCTGCACCTCGTCGGTCATTTCGGCACGCCCGGCTGACAGGCGCACGTATGAGGCAGGCATCAGGATGCGCGCGGTCGCAATGGTGCGCACAAACTCAATGGCGTCGATGTCTGACTGCCGCTCAAGTGGCGTACCCTCCACCTTCACCAGCTGGTTGATCGGTACGCTGCCGGGATGTTCAGGCAGGTTTGCCAGTTCGCACAACAGCGCCACCCGGTCTTCACGGCCCTCGCCGAGACCGACGATGCCGCCACAGCAGACATTGATACCCGCCTCGCGCACCTGTGTCAGGGTATCCAGGCGGTCATCGTAGGTCCGCGTGGTAATGATGTCGCCGTAGAATTCCGGCGAGGTATCGAGGTTATGGTTGTAGTAGTCCAGCCCGGCCTGCTTTAACTCAACTGCCTGCCCTGCATCCAGCATGCCGAGGGTCGCACAGGTCTCCAGCCCCTCGGCCTGCACCCGGCTCACCATCTCGAGCACACGCTCAAAATTCTTGCCCTTGGGATTTCGCCACGCGGCCCCCATGCAAAAACGCGTTGCACCGGCCTGCTTCGCACGCTTTGCCGCCGTCACCACCGCCTCGACATCCATGAGGCGCTCGGACTCAAGCCCCGTGTCGTGATGCACGCTCTGCGGGCAGTAGTTGCAATCTTCCGGGCAACCACCGGTCTTGATACTCAGCAGGGTGCTGACCTGTACCGCATTTGGATCGAAATACTGCCTGTGCAGGGTCTGCGCCTGAAACAGCAACTCGTTGAAAGGAAGTTCAAAAATCGCCCTGACCTGGTCACGCGACCAGTCATGGCGTACGGCATTTTCAGGTTTATCCGACAGACAGGCTGATTGATTACTCATAGGCTTGGCATACCCCGTTTCAGTGGTCGATGACTATGGGACGATACTTTTTCGCTGTCAACCTGAAAAGGCTTGCATGGTTTACAAGTACACTCAATGGCTGCAATCGCGACTGTTCCCGCCACAGTGCCGCCTGTGCGGTATCGCCACCGGCACTGCCCTGCGGCTGTGCTCGCAATGCCTGGCAGAGTCACCCTGGATCAGGAATGCCTGCATACAGTGCAGCATACCCCTGCCGGTAGAGGCGCAAGACAGCCGCTGTGGTCACTGCCAGAAACAGCCGCCCGCCTTTGATACCACGACGGCACTGTTCCATTACCGGCCACCGGTTGATTACCTGATCAAGCAGCTAAAGTTTGCCAGTGAGCTGGGCATTGTGCCGCTGCTGGCGGCACTCATGTCTGCGCGACTGGCAACGCGTGCAGCTAACCTGCCCTCGCTGCTGGTGCCGGTGCCGCTGCATCCGACACGTCTGCGTGAACGTGGTTTCAACCAGGCGACGGAGCTGGCACGGCGTGTCGGTCGCGAACTGGGAATCCGCAGCGATCACCGGCTCTGCAGACGCAACCGCGATACCCGGCCACAATCGCTGCTGTCTCCCAATGCTCGGCGCCTGAATTTGCGCAACGCCTTCAGCGTACAGGACGACTGCGTGGCCCGGCATGTCGCCATCATCGACGATGTCATGACCACCGGTCATACCAGCAACGAACTGGCGCGTGTATTAAAACGGGCCGGTGCGGAACGGGTAGAGGTATGGGTGATTGCGCGCGCGGGTTAAAAATGGTTCTGAGGGCATCACATGCACCCTGTCAGGCAAACATATAGTCGAACAGGATGCCCAGGAAGATCACCATCCCGAACCAGTTGTTATTCAGGAAAGCCTGAAAACAACCTTCACGGGTACGAAAGCGAATCAGGTACTGCTGATAAACCACCAGTACACCGGCCAGTAGCACGCCGAGATAGTAAATACCCCCCATCTCCGCCTGGCGACCGATCATCAACAGGCACAACAGCACCATCACCTGGATGAGGCCAACGATCTGGCGATCGGAATCACCGAACAGGATGGCGGTCGACTTGATCCCCAGCGCCAGATCGTCTTCACGGTCGACCATCGCATACAGGGTATCGTAGGCAGTCGCCCACAGTAGTGTGGTAAGGAACATCAGCCAGGCAATTTGCGGCACCGCGCCGGTCTGTGCGGCAAAAGCCATCGGTACCGACCAGCCAAATGCGGCACCGAGAAATACCTGTGGCAGATGCGTGACGCGCTTCATGAAGGGATAGATGGCGGCCAGCAGCACGCCGGCAATGGATAACAGCATTGTCAGGGAATTGAGCTGCAATACCAGCAGGAAGGCCAGCAGGCAGAGTCCCAGGAACAGGAATTTTGCTTCCCTGGTCGTTACCCGTCCGCTGGTCAGCGGCCGGTTCTGGGTACGCGAGACATGACGATCGAAGTCACGATCGGCGTAATCATTGATGACACAGCCTGCGGAACGCATCAGGATGACGCCCAGCACGAATATAACCAGGATCTTTTGATCGGGGTGACCTTCACTGGCAATCAACAGTGCCCAGAGTGTCGGCCACAGCAACAAAAAGATGCCGATCGGCTTGTCGAGCCGCATCAGGCGGGCATAATCACCCAGGCGCGTTGTTATCGATGATGACATGGTGCTTGTTTTACGTTTTACACTTCTCGCTCTGTGCGTTCTTTGCTGCCCGTCATAGCTTCATGCCGGCGCTTCTCCAGCACGGCGCTGCAGGCCTGCCCGCCGGAAAACCCGGCAGAAATAATTCACTCACCAGCAGCGGCCTGCCGGAGAGCCTGAACACCGAGCGCCGTCCCCAGATCGCCGCGGGGCGCTGACGCAAATGGCGGGTAGCGGCCAGATAAAGAGACTGTCCCCTGCCGATCCGCGCCAACTCGACTCCACCGCGTTGCATACCCGGGTCGGCAAACAACATGCCACCCAGCGGTCGCGTACCCAGGTGTGCAAGACGCTGCAATTTACCACGCAGTGATGTTACCGGGATGACAGTACGTGCATAAACACGGGGGTGGCCGTCGCAGAGCAGTTGCACCTGGCGGATAATCGCCAGGCGACCCGGCTTCATTTCCAGCACCCGTGCCTCATCTATCCGTGGCATTCCCCAGACCTGTGACAACACCCGCACCTGGAATTTTCCCGGGCAGAGCCGCTGCAGGCGCAGGGTCAATGAAGCCGTATCCAGCAGCCAGCCGGAAAGATCCTGCGGAATACTGCTACGCAGAAAACACCGGCCGGGCTTCCAGCAAGTGGAGCGAGTGTCGGGAGCGGGCATATTCAATGCAGATTGTTACCAGGGTTCAAAGGGGCCCGGATTATCGCATGATTGTGCGCCGGTTTCCGCAGATCAGACCTCCCCGTAATTAACCGCCGCCCCCAGCCAGCGACGGATCAGCGGTGCCACATTGTCGGGCGCCAGCGCCAGCAGCTGTACGGCGGCGGCCTCCACTGAAGTCAGTAATGCCTCGTCACGCAACAGGTCGGCAATGTGAAATTGCATTTCCCCGGTCTGGCGGGTGCCCAGCACCTCACCGGGACCGCGCAGTTCCATGTCACGGCGGGCAATTTCAAAACCGTCATTGCTGGCCCGCAGCACGGCAAGGCGTTCGCGCGCCGTCTCGGAGAGCGGCGGCTGGTAGAGCAACACACAACTGCTCTGCCGGGCACCACGACCGACGCGCCCGCGTAACTGGTGCAGTTGCGCCAGCCCCAGCCGCTCCGGATTCTCGATAATCATCAACGAGGCGTTTGGCACATCGACGCCAACTTCTATGACCGTCGTTGCGACCAGCAGGTCCAGAGCAGCTGCCTTGAACGCAGCCATCAGGGCTTCCTTTTGTGCCGCGGCCAGACGTCCGTGCACCAGCCCGATGCGCAGTTCCGGCAGGCACTCTGCCAGCATGGCAGCGGTTTTCTCGGCTGCCTGACATTGCAGCACATCGGATTCTTCAATCAGCGTACACACCCAGTAGGCCTGCTGCCCGGCCGCACAGGCCTTGCGTACCGACCGGATCACTTCCTCGCGGCGCTCCTGACTGACTGCCACGGTCTTGACCGGCTGTCGCCCGGGCGGCAATTCGTCAATCACCGAGGTATCCAGGTCGGCATACACGGTCATCGCCAGCGTGCGTGGTATCGGTGTGGCTGTCATCACCAGCTGGTGCGGTCGCTGCTCGCCCGTCCTGCCCTTGTCACGCAGTGCCAGGCGCTGGTGCACACCGAAACGATGCTGCTCATCGATGATCACCAGTCCCAGCCGGGAAAAGTCGACCTCGTCCTGGAACAGCGCATGCGTGCCAACCGCCACAGCTGCCTTGCCGTCACTGATAGCCTGCAGTGCAGCACTGCGCGTTTTGCCTTTCGATTTACCGGCATGCCAGGCAACGCGGATATCCAGTGGCGACAACCATTCACTGAAGCTGCGGTAATGCTGTTCGGCAAGCAGTTCCGTGGGCGCCATCAACGCGACCTGGTAGCCGGCCTGCACCGCCATCAATGCCGCACACGCCGCCACCACCGTCTTGCCGGAGCCGACATCGCCCTGCACCAGGCGTGCCATCGGGTGCCGGCGGGCAAGGTCCTGTTGAATTTCGCTGACCACCCGCTGTTGCGCCGCGGTCAGCGTGAACGGCAGGCTGCGGGTATAGCGATCGACCAGTGTCTGGCTACTGCCAAAGGCCGGCGCCGCCAGCTGCTGCGTACGCTGGCGCAAGCGTCTCAGGCTGAGGTGATGCGCCAGCAGCTCCTCGAAGGCAAGCCGTTGCTGGGCCGGGTGCCTGCCGGTCGCCAGTAACTCAAGTGGCGCATCCGGTGGCGGGCGATGCACATAACGCAGTGCCGCCGTCAGTGACGTCAGCTTGAATGAACGCACCAGCGCCGCTGGCAACCAGTCAACCAGAACGCTGGCGTTGTCACTGTCCTGCCCGCCCAGGTAGTCCAGTGCCTGTTCGCTCAAGGCACGCAAAGTGAGCTGATGAACACCCTCTGTGGCCGGGTACACGGGCGTGAGATGCGCCTCCATGACGGTCGGCGCATTGAGCGGCAGCAACGTGTACTCGGGATGGATCAATTCCAGTGAGCCGGCACTGCCACGCGCCTCCCCGTAACAGCGAATCGCCGTGCCGCGCTGAAAACCGGCCTGCTGGTTGGCATTGAAATGGAAAAAACGCAGCGTCAGGGCACCGCTGCCGTCACTGATACGCACCAGCAGGCTGCGCCGCCGCCCGAAACGAACTTCCGCCAGATCGACTTCACCCTGCACCACCACCTGCTGGCCGGGCTGCACCGCCCCCATGGGCGTGACCCGGGTACGGTCCTCGTAGCGTGCCGGCAGGTGAAACAGCACATCCTGCAGCGTACGGATATTCAGTCGCTGCAGGCGCTCCGCAACGCGCGGTCCCACACCCTTGAGCACGGTAACCGGGAGCGTGTCGAGATTGTCGGATGCTTGGCTCAAGGATTCAGGTTTGTTGCCACCCGCGGACGAATCAGCGCGCTGCTGCCCGCGTGGCAATGACGCCATCCGGCTGGCGGCTAACCGCTGCCCAGCTCCATGACCGCATCCATTTCCACCTGTGCACCCCTGGGCAACGCGGCAACACCGACAGCCGCGCGTGCCGGATAGGGCTCGCGAAAGTACTCGGCCATGATTTCATTGACCAGCGCGAAATGCCCGAGATCGAGAAGAAATACATTCAATTTGACAACATCGGCCAGTGACCCGCCAGTCGCCTCCGCAACCGCGGCAAGGTTATCAAACACGCGCCGGATCTGTGCCTCCATGTTATCGCCGACCAGTTCCATGGTATCGGGTCGCAGTGGAATCTGCCCTGACAGGTAGACGGTGTTGCCGGTACGAACCGCTTGCGAATAGGTCCCGATGGCCTGTGGCGCGTTGTCTGTCTGAATGGTTTTACGGGTCATAGCAATCCCCTGGATATGAAAAATTCTGGAACGAAACGACTTCAGCCTTTGGTCCGCGTAATCTTGATGACCGAGGGGATATTGTGCACTCGACGCATGACGCGTGCCAGGTGTCGACGATTGTGTACCGTTATGGTGAAGCGCAGATTGTTGGTCAGCCCGTCACGTTCCTCGATACCGACGTTTTCGATATTGGAATCCGAATCACCGATGACAGTGGCAACCGTCGCCAGTACGCCCCTGCGATCCTCGACGATAACGCTGACTTCAACGGGAAACTCTTCCTCAATCGACGGTTCCCATTGCACATCAAGGTAGTTTTCCGGCGGGTATTTACTGTCGGCAATGTTTCTGCAGTTCTGGGCATGAATCATCAGGCCACGCCCACCGGTAATAACACCGATAACCGGGTCACCCGGTATCGGGCGACAGCACTTCGAAAAGCGTGTCACCATGCCTTCGGTACCCTTGATCACCAACGGTCGCATGGCCATATCGCCGTCTTTTGAACCGGCATCCTCCGCCGGCACAAGGGCACGCGCCACCAGCACCGAGGAGCGTCTTCCCATACCTATTTCTACCAGCAGATCGTCGACAGTTTTCAGGTGATACTCTTTCAATAATACCTGCAGTCGCTTCTTTGATATGTCCTTCGCGGTGACTTCAAAAACACCCAGTGCGCGATCCAGCATGCGACGCCCCAGCTGGATGGCCTCTTCCCGTTTCAGGCTTTTCTGGTAATGGCGGATATTGGAGCGCGCCTTGGCAGACACCGCAAAGCTCAGCCAGGCGGGACTCGGGCAGGCACCGGGGGCAGTCACGATCTCGACCGTCTGGCCGTTATGCAACATGGTGCGCAACGGTACGACCTGGCGGTTAACCTTCGCATCGATACAGGTATTGCCGACATCGGTGTGCACGGCGTACGCAAAATCGATCACCGTCGACCCGTAGGGCAGCTTCATGATCTCTCCCGCCGGGGTAAACACATAAACAGCATCCGGAAACAGGTCAACCTTGACGTTCTCGAGAAACTCCAGCGAGTCACCTGCACGGGTCTGCATCTCCAGCAGCTCGCGCATCCACTCACGTGCACCGGCGTGCATCTGGTCAAGCCTTTCTTCGTTTGCCTTGTATACCCAGTGTGCCGCCACACCCGATTCGGCGACCTTGTTCATGTCCTCAGTGCGAATCTGCACCTCGATCGGCACACCATAGGGGCCGAACAGAATACTGTGTAGTGACTGGTAACCATTGGCCTTGGGAATGGCGATATAGTCCTTGAACTTGCCCGGTACCGGCTTGTACAGATTGTGCATGATACCGAGCGCCCGGTAACAGGCATCGACATCATTGACAATGATTCGAAACGCGTAGACGTCGTAGATCTCTTCAAATGACAGGGTCTTGTCACGGATCTTGCGGTACAGACTGTAGAGATGCTTCTCGCGGCTGAGTACCCGCGCGGACAGGTTTTCCTGCTGTATGCGGCGCTTGATGGCCGCGTCTATCTTGTTGAGGACTTCCTTGCGGTGGCCACGTGCAGCAAGCACCGCCTTTTCCAGCACCTTGTAGCGTAGCGGGTAGAGTGCAGCAAAACCCAGGTCTTCCAGTTCCACGCGCAACGCATTGATACCGAGACGATTGGCAATCGGGGCGTAGATATCCAGGGTTTCGCGGGCGATGCGCCGGCGTTTGTCAGGCCGCATCACACCCAGCGTGCGCATGTTATGCAGGCGGTCCGCCAGCTTCACCAGGATGACGCGGATATCACGCACCATGGCAAGAATCATCTTGCGGAAATTCTCCGCCTGGGCTTCTGCCGGGCTCTCGAACTCTATTTGCGTCAGCTTGCTGACCCCGTCCACCAGCTCAGCCACATCGGCACCGAAGGCGCTTTCGATCTGCTCCTTGGCGATCGGTGTATCCTCGATCACGTCATGCAGAATGGCCGCAATAATGGACTTGTGATCGAGGCGCAGCTCCGCAAGAATGCGTGCCGCGGCAATGGGGTGGTAGATGTAGGGCTCACCGGACAAGCGGTGCTGTCCTTCATGCGCCTCTGCGCCAAACAGGTAGGCACGATAGACCTCCTGCACCTGGTCCAGGTCCAGGTAGGACTCCAGCATCTTGCACAGATCGCTGATCAGAAATCGCGATTCATCTGCTGCGTGTAAATCCGGGTTAGTGGCCATAAAACCTTGCTAAGCGGTGCCTGCCTGTACTGACTGCGATTTATCCGACATTGATAATAAATCAATGACTGCCCGGGAGTCCCAAAAATATTCGGGACTGCTACACGGGCATGCACCACGTCACCGACGCGGTCATGGCACAGCAGTATTCAGGATGTTTGCGACCGAATGGCCGCTGCCCTGTGTTGCGGGCAGGCGTGATCCCGGGATCAGCTTTCTGTTGCGGGCGGTGTGTCGGCTTCGTCGTCAGGTGTTGCAGCTTCTGCTGCTGTGGCTGTGGCTTCAGGGACTTCGGCGTCGGTTGCTACCGCGGCTTCGGGTGGTGCAGTTTCTTCAGCGGCATCGCTCACAGCCTCTTCCTCGTCATCCTCAAACACGGAATGAACCGTCTCTTCCAGGATACTCGGGCCGACCAGACCCTCGGCGATCTCACGCAGCGCGACGATGGTCGGCTTGTCATTTTCCCAGGGCACGAGGGGCTGCACGCCGTTAGCGAGCTGGCGGGCACGCTTGGTCGCGACCAGCACCAGCTGGAAGCGGTTATCAACCTTGTCGAGACAATCTTCTACGGTAACGCGTGCCATGTAACTCTCCGGAAAACCTGCAAATACTGACTAACGGGGCGTGCGAGTGTACCCGAATCACTGCGCGGGCGCCAGCAGTGCGGCCAGCAAACCGGCATGCCGCTGCTGCTGCGCCGGCAGGCGCAGGCGATGGCAAGACAGAATGGCTGCCAGCTCATCCAGTGCCGTCTGAAAAACATCGTTGATTACAAGGTAATGATACTCGTCATAATGCGACATCTCGCTGACCGCATCGCGCATGCGGCGTGCAATCACCGCTGCATCATCCTGGCCACGGTCCTGCAAACGCTGCTGCAGTGCCTCGCGGGAGGGTGGCAGAATAAAGATACTGACGGCATCCGGCATCTGCTTGCGTATCAGGCGAGCACCCTGCCAGTCGATCTCGAGGATGACATCAAACCCGGCTTGCAGCTGCGCCGTCACACCCTGCCTTGAAGTGCCGTAGAAATTATCGAAGACCTGTGCATGCTCAAAAAACGCGTTGCCGTCCACCATCTCCCTGAACGTGGCAACGTCTGTGAAGTGATAGTCCTTGCCATTCACCTCGCCGGGACGCGGACTGCGCGTGGTGTGTGATACGGACAGGGCCAGACTGCTGCCCATGGTTTTTAGCAGTGCACGCAGCAGGCTCGATTTACCGGCACCCGACGGTGCGGAAATAATATACAGCGTACCCGTGTCTGTCGTTGCGTTGTTCATAGCTGCCAGCTGCTTCCCGATGCCTGCCGGTTATTCCGTGTTTTGTACCTGCTCGCGCATTTGCTCGATCAGGACCTTGAGCTCGACCGAGATATTGGTTGTCACTGCCGCGACCGACTTTGACCCCAGCGTGTTTGCCTCGCGGTTCAGTTCCTGCATCAGGAAATCCAGGCGCCGCCCAACCGGTTTATCGCCCGCCAGCACCCGGCGCACCTCGTCAATGTGCCCCTGCAGCCGCTCCATTTCCTCATCCACATCACTTTTCTGGATTTGTATGACCAGTTCCTGTTCCAGGCGCCCGGGATCGGCCGCCGTCTCCAGGTCGGCCAGCCGTGCTTCCAGTTTTTCCCGCAGCGCCGCCTGTAGCTGCGGCAGATTGCTGCGCACCTGCTGCACCAGTTCACTCATGGCATCACAGCGCTGCAACAACTGCTGCCTGATTTGCTCACCCTCGCGTTCCCTGAACTGCATCAATTCATCCAGGGTACGGTCCAGCAGAGCCAGCGCATGTTTGACCAGCGGTGCCGTGTCGACAGACTCCTCACGCAATACACCGGGCCAGCGCAACAGTTCAATCGGGTTCAGGGGCACTGATGCCGGCAGTCTGGCAGATACGATGTCACAGGCAGTCAGCAAACGCGACAGATTATCCTGGTCGATATCGACCGGTACGGCCCCGGTTACTGCCGGCCGGTAGCGGCAGGAACATTCCACCTTGCCACGCCCGAGACGCGCACCCACCCGCTCACGTACCGCCGCTTCCATGGCACGGAGTTCCTCCGGCAAGCGCACCCCCAGTTCCAGGTAACGATGGTTCAGCGAGCGGATTTCCCAGGCCAGTTCTCCCGAACCGGTATCCAGCTCCTGTCGTGCAAAGGCCGTCATGCTGCGTATCATGCTGTCACCAGAGACTCATTCATCCGTATTAAAGGCCAACATGGTAAGCCTAAAGGACAGGCTTTAACAGACAGGGCTCGATTACCGCAAGGCACAGCAACCCGCCCCGGAACACCAGTCAAGCGCCGCCGCACTCGGCAGATTCCTGTGACAGGCCGCCCGTTGAAATAATACAGACAGGCGCGGGCAACCAGTATCACGCTATAATCCGCGCCTCTTTTGATCAGCAAGGATCCCCTTATGCGCCCAAGCCACCGCGCCCCGGACGAAATGCGGCACGTCCGCATCACCCGCAACTACACCAAACATGCCGAAGGTTCCGTGCTCGTGGAATTCGGTGACACCCGCGTTTTATGCAATGCCACTCTTGAGGAGCGGGTACCGGGATTCCTCCGCGGCAAGGGCGAAGGCTGGGTGACGGCTGAATACGGCATGCTGCCGCGATCCACTACCAGCCGCATGGGGCGTGAAGCCGCACGCGGCAAACAGGGTGGCCGCACCATGGAGATCCAGCGTCTCATCGGTCGCTCGCTGCGTGCCGTCATGGACATGAAGCTGCTCGGCGAACGTTCCATCACCATTGACTGCGATGTGATCCAGGCCGACGGCGGCACGCGCACGGCCAGCATTACCGGTGGATATGTCGCACTGGCCGATGCCATCCAGACGCTTCTGGATAAGAGAGTCATCGACAAAAACCCGCTCATCGGGCGCGTCGCCTCGGTGTCCGTCGGCATCTATGAAGGTACACCGGTACTGGACCTGGATTATCCGGAAGACTGTAATGCAGAAACCGACATGAACGTGGTTATGAGTGATGCCGGTGATTTTATCGAGGTTCAGGGCACTGCCGAGGGCCACCCGTTCAGCCAGGATGAATTGAACAGCATGCTGGCACTGGCGAAGAAAGGCATCACGGAACTGCTTGCCAGCCAGCAGGCAGCGCTGGCGCAGGAGTAACAGGGCAGTGAAAGAAATCGTCCTTGCCAGCAGTAACCCGGGAAAGGTACGCGAGATCAACCAGTTGCTTGCCATGCTTGACCTGCATGTGCAGCCGCAGAGCGAATTCGGCGTCATCGATGCCGAGGAGACCGGCCTGACCTTTGTCGAGAACGCCATCCTCAAGGCACGCAATGCCGCACAACACACCGGCCTGCCCGCTATCGCGGATGATTCAGGCATTGAAGTCGATGCCCTCAATGGCGCACCCGGCATCTACTCTGCGCGCTTTGCCGGCGACAACGCCAGCGACCAGGCGAATCTTGAAAAACTGCTGTCCGAACTCGAGGGTCTGCCCGAGGCACAGCGCAGTGCCCGCTTTCAATGCCTGATGGTGTTCATGGCGCATGCCAACGACCCGACGCCCGTGATCTGCCAGGGCACCTGGGAAGGGCGCATTCTGACTACGGCGCGTGGCGACAACGGCTTCGGTTATGACCCGGTATTCTACGTCCCGACCCATGACTGTTCGTCGGCCGAGCTGTCGGCTGATGTTAAAAATGCCCTCAGTCATCGCGGGCAGGCACTGCGACAACTGGTCACCGCACTGCAACACTACCGCGAACAATAGTCCTTGCGCCGCCACCCGGAATGTCCCGCATTGACAGAGAGATGTTCAATTTTACCGCCACACCGCCACTGTCGCTTTACATACACATCCCGTGGTGTGTGAGCAAATGCCCCTACTGTGATTTCAACTCGCATGAAGTCCGCAAAGAACTCCCTGAAGAGCGTTACATCGAGGCACTGATTGCCGACCTGGAGCAGGACCTGCCAGCCGTCTGGGGACGCACGGTCGAATCGCTGTTCATCGGCGGCGGCACACCCAGCCTGTTCTCGTCACGCGGTATTGCACGACTGCTCAGTCAGATCCGCGCACGCATTCCACTGAAACCCGGCGCCGAAATTACCCTTGAAGCAAACCCGGGCACAGTCGACCAGACGCGCTTCTCAGGCTTCAGGGAAGCCGGCATCAACCGGCTTTCGATGGGTATACAAAGCTTTCAGGACGATTTGCTGGCGGCGATCGGCCGCATTCATGGCGGCAGCGAAGCCCGAATTGCAGTCGAATCCGCACGCCGCGCTGGATTTGAAAACATCAACCTCGACCTGATGTTTGGCCTGCCGGCACAAACCACCGCGCAGGCGCTGCTGGACCTGCGCACGGCCGTGGACCTGCATCCGGCACATATCTCCTTTTACGAACTCACCATCGAGCCGAACACCCGGTTCTTCCGGCACCCGCCCCGGCGGCCGGATGACGATATCCTCTGGGAGATGCAAACAGCGGGGCGATCCCTGCTGGACGCTGCCGGCTATCAGCGCTACGAGGTATCGGCCTATGCGCAACCGGGACGACAGTGCCGGCATAACCTCAACTACTGGCGTTTTGGTGACTACCTCGGCATCGGCGCCGGTGCCCACGCCAAGATCAGCAATGCCGCCACACAGACCATCACGCGTTCATCAAAAGTAAAGCATCCGCGGGCCTACCTTGATGCAGCCGGCAGTGATGCGCGCATCGGCAGCCGCAACGAATTGTCAGTGGACGACGTCATTCTGGAATTTGCCATGAACAGCCTGCGTCTGGACAATGGTTTCGCGAGATCCTCTTTTACGGCGGCAACCAGCCTGCCCTATGCCGTGATCGAAACCCGGGTACACACCGCCATTGAGCGTCAATTGATGACAGACGACAATGACATCATCAAGGCGACTGAAAAAGGACAGCGCTACCTGAACGAGTTACTGCAGCAGTGGATGCCGGAATCACCAAAACATGCTGAAACACGTTGACTGTCCCTATTGCGGCGAACCCTTTGAAACAAGCGTGGATACATCATGCGGCAACCAGCATTATATTGAAGATTGCCCGGTTTGTTGCCGACCCATTGAATTCCATCTGCAAGTCGGCATGGATGGAGAACTGGCCTCGCTGACCACACGGCGCGACGATGACTGACGGCAACCGGCAAGCGTTCAGCTAACAAGGAACTATGGACGATTCACACGACCTCGAACTGTTGCTGCGCTCCCGCGTGCCGCTGATTGTTATCGAGACACAGGATGAAAAACGGGTCATCCGGCTGTTCACAGAGATAGCCATCTCGCGCGCCACACCGGTAATGGCATGGTCTGCCACCAGCGGTCTGCAGCGCATCGACTACGACGCCGCACCTCAACGGCATGCCAGTGAGCCGCAACAGGCACTGGGCCAGATCAAGGCGACCGGGACTCCCGGCATCTACCTGTTGATGGATTTTCACCCTTACCTTGATGATGCCTACAACGTCCGGCTGCTGAAGGAAATCGCCATGGCGCATGCCACCCTCGGGCACACACTGGTACTGGTCAGCCACGAACTCGAGTTACCGCCGGAACTGGCCGGTTTCAGTGCGCGCTTTTCGTTGTCACTGCCGGACAGTCAACGGCTGGAGGCCATCATCCGGGAAGAGGCGGGTCACTGGTCAGGCTTGCACAAGGGAAGCAAGGTCAAGACCAGTCAACGCACCCTGGATCTCATCATCAGTCAGTTACGCGGACTGACAGCAACCGATGCACGGCGCATTATTCGTCGCATCATCCATGATGACGGTGCCATCAACAGTGGTGACCTGGAACGGGTAACACAGGCACGCTACCAGCTACTGGAAGCCAATGGTGCCCTGTCCTGTGAATTCGATACCGGCAGCTTTGCCGAGGTCGGCGGTCTGGAAAACCTGAAACGCTGGATCAAACGGCGGCGCGACGTCTTCCTGCGACCGGACAGTACGCTGGACACACCCCGTGGCATCCTGCTGGTCGGCGTACAGGGCGGCGGCAAAAGCCTCGCGGCCAAGGCCGTTGCCGGCATGTGGTCCGTGCCCTTGCTGCGTTTTGATTTTGGCACGCTGTACAACAAGTTCCATGGCGAAACCGAACGCAACCTGCGTGAGGCACTGCGAGCGGCCGAGGCCATGGCGCCCTGCGTACTCTGGATTGATGAAATCGAAAAGGCCGTTGCCTCCGGTGACAACGATGGCGGCACCTCGCGGCGACTGCTTGCTACCCTGCTGACCTGGATGGCGGAACGCACTGCAGCTGTTTTTATTGTGGCAACGGCAAATGCCATTGAACAGCTGCCGCCGGAACTGATCCGTAAGGGGCGCATGGATGAAATCTTTTTTGTCGACTTGCCGGATGCCGCCACCCGTGCCGAGATTTTTGCCATTCACCTGCGCAAGCGAGAGCACAAACCGCTGGATTTCGATCTCATGGCACTGACGGGGATCACGGCAGGCTTTTCCGGTGCCGAGATCGAACAGTCGATCGTCGCTGCCACTTATCTGGCCCGTGAACAGGGGGTTGCCCTGAATACCGCACACCTGCGCAGCGAAATTGAACAAACCCGACCACTGTCCCGGGTTATGGCCGAACAAATGACGCAATTGCGTAATTGGGCCAGAGATCGCACAGTATCTGCCAACTGAGCCACGGCGACAGTTATACACAGAGTCTGTAACGCCTGCCTGTGGAACCCCGGTGTCAGGAAACGCGCCTGCAGCCATCCACGCAATATCTTTATCTTATTGTTTATATTGGATTAATTAAATATAGCCCGGTAAAATCTGCAACTGTCGCCCTGCCCCCTTAAGCAACAAGCACCCCTTCCGCACAACCTATCCACCAGGATATCCACAAGCTTGTCCACAGGCAGATAGACGCTATCTGCATTGAAGTCAGCCACATAAAGCCAGTGGACTGACGTCCAATAGGCTGCAATACACAGCAGTGCTAGGCTTGAAGTGCACCAAAACCAACAACAAGTGACCGTGTATGACACGGAATCAAGCCAGGCAGCGTATGGACACAACAGACACACGCCCGAAATTTGACTTCAACGCCTGGGCGGAACTCGCCCGTAATAACCCTCAAGAATTTGAATTAAAGAGAAAATTACTCATTGAACGGGCGCTCATGAGAGCCCCTGCCGATAAACAGCAGCGGCTACGCTGCCTGCAATGGAAGCTTGACCAGATACGCAACCTTGCCAGTACACCGATGGCAGCCTGCCTGCAGATCAACCGGCTATTGTGGGAGAACATTGTCAGTGAACACGGCCTGCTGCATTGCCTGCAGCGTCTGCAATCAGGGGCACCCCCCGATAGCGGTAGGCAAACCACGGCAAAAATCCTTCAATTTCAAGATCGTGTAACTTCCAGCTTGCCGCCTTCAGATGAATGACGTATTATCCTCGCCCTTTTCACGGTAGCGACCTGGCCGCTACCGAGTGCAGCAACGATTGACTAGAGGCAGTTATGAAACCTGATACACACCCGGCATACGACACGATTAAAGTTACCTGCAGTTGCGGCTCGAGTTTCGAAACGCGCTCGACTGTTGGCAAGGACCTTGCAATTGAGGTGTGCTCGCAGTGTCATCCTTTCTATACCGGCAAGCAGAAGATGGTTGATACCGGTGGCCGTGTTGACAAATTCCGCAAGCGTTACGGGAACTGATCACGCAAGCAATGCCTGTTACAGCATTCAACAAAGGGGCGTCCGACAGGGTCGCCCCTTTTGCATTCTGGCTGCTGCTATCTTCAATTCTCCTGCTTGCCGTCAGCCCTCAGACGGCAACCGCATCTGCATGCCAGGCGATTAAAGCAGGTGAACGCGTCCAGGTCGTCTATGTCTATGACGGCGATACCGTCAAACTGAACGACGGCCGGCGCCTGCGCCTCATTGGCATCAATACACCGGAACTCGGCCACGAGGACCAGCCAACGCACCCCCTTGCGGATGCGGCGCGCTCAGCGCTGCAACGTCTGCTGGAAACCCATAACCGCATTCTGCTGCTGCAATACGGTACGCAGGATCATGACCACTATGGGCGCCTGCTGGCACACGCATTTCTTGAAGACGGCGATAACATCGCCGTTTACATGCTGCAACAGGGGTTCGCCACAACGCTTGTCGTACCACCCAATAGCTGGGGTGCAGACTGTTATCAACGTGTCGAAAATGAAGCACGCCTCGATCGCAGGGGCCTCTGGGCTCTGCCCGATTACCAGCCGCAAGCGGCTCTGTCACTGCCGTTGAGTACACGAGGATTTCGCATCGTGCACGGACAGATCAGCGAGATTCGTACGACCAGGGATACCTTGTGGGTCGACATGGATGGTCCGCTGGTGCTGCAAGTTTCCAGAAAGGACCTGGTCAACTTTGATTCTCTTGAAAATCTGGTCGGGCAGCAGGTGGAAGTCCGTGGCTGGGTCAAGCAGGACCGTGACGGATTGCGCATGAAGATACAACATCCGGCTGCAGTGGTTGCCATTACCGGGGCACCGCAGCAGCGCTATTAATCATGGTCGCTGTCCTGCCTGCCAGCATATTGCTTGTTGCACTGGGCTGGCTCGTCACAGGCTGTGCCACCAACCCGGTCACCGGTAGCAGTGATTTCGTGTTGATGTCCGAGGAGCAGGAAATAAGCCTGGGACAAAAATACAGTACCGAAATATCTAAAGAGATGCCGGCCTATTCTGACCCTGTACTGGAAGAACTGGTGCAACGAGTCGGCAAGAAACTGGCGCAACACAGCCACCGTCCGGGACTCGAATACCATTTCACCATTGTCGACAGTACCCAGGTGAACGCCTTTGCACTGCCCGGTGGCTATATCTACATCACCCGCGGCATGCTTGCCTACCTGAATTCCGAAGCCGAACTGGCTGCCGTTCTGGGTCACGAGATTGGCCATGTCACAGCACGCCACAGCGTCCGGCAACAGAGCACTTCTGCAGTCACCGGGATTCTTGGTGCGGTTCTGGCGGCTTCAACCGGTATCCAGGGTGCCGATTCACTCACCAACCTGGCCGGTACCGCCATTGTCCGCGGCTACGGGCGGGAACACGAACTGGAGGCGGATCGCCTTGGCGCAGAATATCTCGCAAGGAGCGGCTATGATCCGGAGGCAATGCTGAAAGTGGTCAGCGTTCTGAAAAATCAGGAAGCCTTTGAGGTCTCGATCGCTAACAAGGAAGGACGCCAGCCCAATGTGTATCACGGCCTGTTTTCAACGCACCCTGATAATGATGCGCGTTTTCGGGAAGTCGTTGATGCCGCAAAAAAATACAAGACAGACGGCACCTCGCGTATCGGGCGCGACAGCTACCTGCTGCGTCTGGATGGTCTGACCTTCGGTGACAGTGAACGCGAGGGCGTGGTCCGGGGCAATCATTTTTATCACAAGGACCTCGACTTCTCACTAAGTTTTCCACCCGGCTGGGAAATAAACAACCAGACTTCAAGAGTCACTGCCACGCCGAAGGCTGATGATGGACTGGTTCAGATGACCATGGCCACGCTCGACAGGCAGCTTGCACCAAAGCAGTTTTTGCAACAGCAACTAAAGTCAAGCAAGCTGTGGCGAGGCCAGACCTTCACTGCAAATGGTCTGCAAGGTTACACCGCTATTACCGTAGGCGACACGCCCTACGGACGACGACAGATCCGTTACGTGATCGTCTATCGTGGTAACGAGGTCTACATCTTTGCCGGTACTGCCCGCGCAACGGATCCAGCCGGAAAGTATGATGCTGACATCATGGCCACAGCTAAAAGTTTTCATCCTCTTACCGAGGCAGAAAGAAAACTCGCCACCGGAAAAAAACTGGATATCATCCGCGCGCCGAAGGGTGCGACCTGGTCAAGCCTGGCGCAACGCTCGCCCATCACCCACTATGCCGAGGAACAGCTACGCTTGCTGAATGACCAGTATCCGCTTGGAGAACCTGTGGAATCGGAGATACTCAAGATTGTGCGCTAAGCAGCCGCTTTTTGAATGCGCGCCTCATCTATGGGATTATGAGCGGCAACCCGCCGCGTTATAAAAGAGAACAGCATGAACAAAATAAGCATTATCGGCGCCGGTCGCGTCGGCGAAACAGCAGCACATACACTGGCCCAGCAGGAAGCCTGCAGTGAAATAACACTCCTGGATATCAGGGAGGGTGCAGCAGCCGGTGCCGCACTGGACATCATGCAATCTGCTTCTTATTTCGGTTTCGACACGCGCGTCACCGGCGGCACCGATCCTGCCGTGCTGCAGGATGCTGATCTGGTCGTTGTCACGGCCGGATCACCGCGCAAACCGGGTATGTCGCGTAGCGATGTGCTGGATATCAACCGCTCCGTCATCAACAGCGTTTGTGAACATGTACTTGAATACGCTCCCGACGCCCTGCTGCTGCTGGTTAGCAATCCCGTCGATGTATTGACCTGGCAGGCGTGGAAGCGCACCGGATGGGAAAGACATCGGGTATTTGGTATGGCTGGTGTGCTGGATGCTTCGCGCATGGCCTGCTTCATAGCAGAAGAGACCGGACTTTCGATCAAGGACATACATGCCATGGTCATCGGTGGCCACGGTGATTACATGGTGCCACTGACACGATTTTGCACAGTCAATGGGGTGCCGGCATGCACCTTCCTCGACGAAGAAAGTATCGCACGCATTAACAAGCGCACCCGGCATGCGGGCGCCGAAGTACTGGCCCTGCGTCAACTGAGCAGTGCCTACAACGCCCCGGCCGCCGCGATCGCCACCATGGTGGATGCCATCAGCCATAACCGCCGTCGTGTACTGCCGTGTGTGTGCAACCTCGACGGTGAGTACGGGCAGAGCAATATTACTGCCGGTGTTCCAGCGATCATTGGCCGAAACGGCATCGAAAAGATTGTCGAACTGCCACTGGATGAAGCTGAACAGGCCGGATTTCAGGCCTCAATCGACAGCATTTGCGCCGACCTGAAAAACCTGTAACCCGTCCTGCAGCCACGATTCAGGCGGAAACCCCGGCCGGTTAATTAGAACAATTGTTCCGTTGTGCCATCAGCTGTACCGTGCGCACCAATGCCGCCAAGAGCATCACTGCTCTGCAGTGGCACATTCTCTTCCCGGAAGGTTTCAAACACTGCATCTCGTTGCCCGCTACCAGCCAGTAGTCCGGTCGCTGGATCAATGCGTACTGTCACCAGTCCCGGGGGTGGTTCCTTTTTTTGCTCCTTGACACCGTCAAGAGCAACCGCCATATAGTCAATCCACATTGGCAATGCCGAGCGGCCACCGGTTTCACCACGCCCCAGTGGTTCAAGCTTGTCAAAGCCCACCCACGCAGTTGCCACCAGCGCATGATTGAACCCTGAAAACCAGCCATCTTTCTGGTCATTGGTGGTACCTGTTTTTCCGGCCAGGTCTGTTCTGCCAAGCACACGTGCCTTGCGCCCGGTACCCCGCTGGATCACATCCTTCATCATGGACGTCATCAGCCAGACATTCTGCGGCGTCAGAACCTGTGGCGCGAGGTTGACCGCAGCTACCCCGGACTCGTCGATAATCTCGTTTGATTCGGGACACTGTGAACAGGCAATCGCCGGATTGGCTGTGAAAATCTCTTCACCTGACGGGTCGTAAATGCTGTGAATAAAATAGGGGTCAATCAGGTAACCGCCGTTTGCAAGCACTGCGTAGGCGCGTGCCATCTGCAACGGCGTGACGGATGCACTTCCCAGCGCGAGTGTCAGATCGTTTGGTAACTGGTCAGGGGTAAAACCAAAACGCTGCGCATACTCGACAACATAACTGGCTCCAATGGCACGCAATATACGTATCGAGACCAGATTGCGGGACCGGTACAGGGCCTCGCGCAGCCGCGTAGGCCCATAGAACTGGCCGCTGTAATTTTCGGGTCGCCAGGTCGATTCCAGGTTGGGATCATCAAACACCACCGGCGCATCGTTGATCATGCTGGCAGGTGTAAAACCTTTCTCCAGTGCCGCTGAATAGACCACCGGCTTGAAACTGGAACCCGGCTGGCGCTTTGCCTGCGTAACACGATTAAACTTGCTTTTCTTGAAGTCAAAACCACCGACCAGCGCGACAATTGCCCCGTCATCCGGTCGCAGTGAAACCAGTGCGCCCTCTATTTTCGGAACCTGTGTCAATTTCCAGATGCCATCATCCTGCTGCTGCACACGGATTACATCACCCACCGCAAGGATGTCACTGGCCTGTTTCGGCGATTTGCCCATTCGATTTGCACTTATGTAAGGGCGCGCCCAGGATAATTCATCCCAACCGATCGTGACGGATTCCTGATCCTGCAACATTACCTCGACACTCTTTTCAGACACACCGGTTACCAGTCCGGCAACCAGATCGCCAATCACAGGGAAATCTTTCAGCAACGCGGGCCAGTCTTCAGCGGGTATCTCCTCAAGTGCAAGGTGAGCCTCGGGACCGCGAAAGCCATGTCGCCGGGAGTAGGCAATCAGATCCTCGCGCAGAGCCTGGTTGGCTGCCTGCTGGTCTTTCACCTCCAGCGTGGTTATGACCTCGTAGCCAGAGGTATAAACCGACTTGCCATAACGCTTGACCATTTCCTGACGTACCATTTCAGCCACGTAAGGCGCATTGGCCTCTGCCTGCACCTTGTACAGGGATGCATCATCCGGCTCCGCAATAGCCACCTCATAGGCTGCCTGATCAATATAACCGAGCTTCTTCATGCGCCCGAGGATGTAATTACGCCGCTCCAGAGTCTCTTCCGGGTTGCTGATCGGATTGACGCGGGAAGGGGCTTTAGGCAATGCGGCAATGGTTGCCATCTGCGCAATGGAAAGCTCGTTGAGAGTCTTGCCGTAATATACTTGTGCCGCCGCCCCGACACCGTAGGCATGGTGACCAAGATAGATCTTGTTGAGATACAGTTCCAGTATCTCACCCTTGCCAAGCGATTCTTCAATCTTGAATGCCAGCAGAATCTCCGTGAGCTTGCGCCAATAGGTTTTTTCAGTGGAGAGGAAGAAATTCCGAGCCACCTGCATGGTGATAGTACTGGCCCCACGGCGTTTCTTGCCGGTAAGTACAAGTTCAACTGCTGCGCTCATCAAACCCGGGACATCAATCCCGGAGTGATCGAAGAAGTGATCATCCTCTGCGGCCAGGAAGGCATGTACCAGTGTCTGCGGTACTTCATCGATATTGACGGGCGTACGCCGCTTGTCGCCAAACTCAGCCAGGATACGCCGGTCGCGTGAGAAGATGCGCAAGGGTTCCTGTAACTGCACCTCGCGAAGCACTTCGATGGAAGGAAGTTGCGGTTCTATTCTCAGGTAAATGACGGTGGCCAGCACTGCCATTGCGATACTACCCAGAAGAAATAAATAAACTAAAAAGCGTCCGATGCGGCGTAATATCATATCAGCGTCAAAAACCTGTGATCAGTTTCAAAGAATTGTTTTCGGCCAAGTCATATAAAGTAAAACAGTATGACGAATAACAGCGCGAGTGTTGATTTTCTCTCAATAAAAATGGCGACTGTCCGATAATGAGTACCATAACATTTGTTTTACATTCGCATTTGTTGACAAACAGTTGGCTTTGCACTCTAATGCGGCGAACTACCTTTGTTGTACAACACTGGGTAACTAAAAGGAAATATTGTGCCGATCGCGCAACTTTTTAAACGGACCAAACCACCGTTAATTGGTTTGGATATCAGTTCCACGGCTGTGAAACTGCTGGAACTTAGTCGCAGCGGATCACGCTACCGCGTTGAAAGCTATGCTGTCGAACCGCTGCCACCCAATTCAGTTGTCGAGAAGAATATAACTGATGTCGACGCCGTAGGTGAAGCAGTCCGACGCGCGGTGAAACGATCCGGCACCCGCACCCGACATGCTGCCGTTGCCGTTGCCGGCTCATCCACCATTACCAAGATCATCTCCATGCCAGGCGGGCTCAACGATGATGACATGGAAGCCCAGATTGACCTGGAAGCGGACCAGTACGTTCCCTACCCGCTTGAAGAAGTAAACATCGATTTCGAGGTCCTGGGTCCGTCCGAAAAAAATCCCGATACAGTGGACGTCCTGCTGGCAGCATGCCGCAGCGAAAACGTAGACCTGCGTAGTGCGGCTGTCGAAACCGGCGGCGTGGGTACACAGGTTATGGATGTTGAATCGTTTGCCAGTGAAAATGCCTTCGCACTGCTGGCAGATCAGCTGCCGAACCAGGGCGTTGAAAAAACCGTTGCCGTCATCGACGTCGGCGCAACCATGACGACCCTGAACGTCATGCATAACCTTAAAAGTATCTATACACGCGATACCGTTTTTGGCGGCAAGCAGTTAACAGAAGAGATCATGCGCCGTTATGGCCTGTCATATGAAGAGGCCGGCATGGCAAAGCGACAGGGTGGTCTGCCGGAAAATTACCTTACGGACGTACTCGAACCCTTCAAGGAAGCCATGGTGCAGCAGGCAAGTCGCTCACTGCAATTCTTCTACTCATCCAGCCCGCACAGCAAGGTCGACCACATCGTACTGGCTGGCGGTAGCGCCTCCATACCCGGTATGGATGAAATGATCCAGGAAAAACTTGGCGTGGAAACCACAATCGCCAACCCGTTTGCGTCCATGTCATTGTCTGCTCGTGTGAAACCACAAACACTTAGCAATGATGCACCCGCATTGCTGATAGCCTGCGGACTGGCCCTGAGGAGCTTTGACTGATATGGCACGTATTAACCTGCTTCCCTGGCGTGAAGAACTGCGCAAACAGAAACAACAGGAGTTTGGCATTACGGCCATCAGCTCCGTTGTTATCGCAGGCCTGATCGTGTTGCTGGCTCATTTTCATGTCCAGGGTCTGATTAGTGACCAGAACCAGCGCAATACCTATCTGCAAAGCGAAATCAACATCCTGAACAAACGCATCGGCCGTATTCGTGAGCTCGAGGCGATGAAAGACAACCTGCTGGCACGTATGAATGTTATTCAGGAACTGCAAAGCAGCCGTCCGGAAAGTGTCCACCTGATGGACGAGATGGTAAGAACCCTGCCGGAAGGTGTGCATCTGAAAACGTTCCAGCAAAGGAACAAGGCCCTGACAATGACAGGTATAGCCGAGTCAAATGCGCGCGTTTCAGATTACATGCGTCAAATCGACACCTCTGAATGGTTTACCGGCCCAAGTCTCGATGTAATCAAAACGACTGAAGCCAAACGCCGGCGCATAGCCAATTTCACCCTGCGTGGTAGCCAGAAAGCTCGTCAGCCTATCAACGATACTGCACAGGCAACGCCATGAATATGAACATAAACGAACTGGACCTGGCTGATGTTGCCCGCTGGCCAACCGCGGCGCGTGCGGTGGTTATCCTGTTCCTGATGGGTGGCGTCATTTTTCTGGGCTACTGGTTCCATACCAAGGATCAGCTGGTGGAACTTGATAGCGCCGTGGACAAAGAGGAAGGACTGAAGGTCATATTCGAAACCAAGGCGAGACAGGCTGCCAACCTGGAAGCCTACGAGAAACAACTTGAAGAAATGCGTGAATCGTTTGGTGCCATGCTGCGCCAGCTTCCCAACCAGACAGAAGTAGCCGACCTGCTGGTGGATGTTTCCCAGACAGGACTGGCCAGCGGGCTTGAATTTGAACTGTTTCAGCCGCGCGCCGAGATTCCGAAAGAGTTCTATGCTGAACTGCCGATCAGCATCCGTGTAATCGGTGGTTACCATGAATTTGGGGAGTTTGTCAGTGGTGTAGCTGCTCTGCCGCGTATTGTAACAATCCATGATATTAGCATCAGCCGGGTTGCCAACTCCGACCTGCTTGGTATGAATTTGACCGCCAAGACCTATCGCTATATCGAAGATGATGAGGCGACAGAGGGAGGCGACATCTGATGACTGGAGACCACCTTTACGTGGCACGCTGGCTGGCCATCGTCTCACTGTGCGGCAGTCTGCTGGCCTGCACGGATAATCCGAGTGCAGACCTGGAAGACTACGTCAGAACGACCAAGAGCCAGCAGAAATCGCACATTGAACCGTTACCCGAATTTAAGCCCTACGAGTCATTCACTTACCAGGCGGCTGATCTGCGTGACCCGTTTACCGAACCCACGTTTTCGCATACCAGGGCAGTCAGCAATACCCCAAGCAACAACGGGATAAAACCTGATTTTGACAGGCCTACCGAGCCGCTAGAGGAATTTCCGCTCGACAGCCTGCGCATGGTAGGCACTCTGGAGCAACATGAGGACCAGTGGGCACTGATTAATGATACAGATGGCACCATTCATCGAGTCCAACCCGGAAATTATGCGGGCCAGAATCACGGTAAAATCACGCGCATTACAGACTTTGAGGTTGAACTTACGGAAATCGTGCCTGATGGTATCGGTGGCTGGATAGAACGCCAGTCATCAATAGCAATCAGCGAATAATCCCACAGGGTGAAATCAATGATCGGAAACTTGCCAGACCGCTTGCCTACAGGTGAACCAACAATGATGCAAATCATCAAACATCGCACCCACAAGCTGTGGCGTGGCGCACTTGTCGCAGGCTGCCTGTTTGCCGGCTGCATTATTCCTGCCAGTGCGGCCGATCCGGCCACCGGCAATACACTGCAATCCGTCGATTTTGCCGAACTGCCTGGTAACAAGGCACAAATCACCCTGACACTGAGCAAACCCGCACCCGCACCATTGAGCTTCACCATCGATAATCCAGCGCGTATCGCCCTGGACTTCCCGGATACCAACAACGGTCTGCAGCAGCGCTCGCAAAATATCGGTATTGGCATGGCCGAAAGCATAACCGCCGTCGAAGCACAGAACCGTACCCGTGTCGTTGTTAACCTGGTGGACATGGTTCCCTACGAGGCACGTTCGGAGGGCAACCAGGTGATTCTGGTCGTGCAAAATGCCGGCAGCGAACAATCAGAAGCGGCTGCAGTCGCATCACGCGCAGCCGGTGGTGGTACAGACACCATTACCAACATTGACTTCCGTCGCGGTGAAGAAGGCCAGGGCCGGGTCATTGTCAACCTCTCGGACCCGTCCATCCCGGTCGACATGCAACAGCAGGGTGGCAAAGTCATTGTCGATTTCTACCGTGCCCAGTTGCCTGAAGAACTGGAACGCCGGCTAGATGTCCTCGATTTTGCAACACCGGTCAAAACCATTGATACTTACACCCGGGGCAATAATGTCCACATGGTAATCACGCCCATGGGCGATTACGATTACCTGGCCTATCAATCAAATAATCAGTTCACCATCGAGGTGAAAGCACTGACCAGGGAACAGGTCGAAGCCAGCAAGAAGGATGAATTCGGCTATTCCGGTGAACGTTTATCGCTAAACTTCCAGGATATCGAGGTCCGCTCAGTATTACAGCTGATTGCTGACTTTACAGGCCTCAACGTCGTTGTCAGTGACACCGTTCGCGGCAGCCTGACACTGCGATTGAAGAATGTTCCCTGGGACCAGGCTCTCGATATCATCCTCAAGACCAAGGGACTGGCAATGCGCCAGAGCGGTAATGTGATGCTGGTTGCACCCAGTGAAGAAATCGCTGCGCGCGAAAAACTGGAGCTGGAATCGCAGAAACAAATCGAGGAACTGGAGCCACTGTATTCAGAATTCATCCAGGTCAACTATGCAAAGGCATCAGACCTGGCATCATTGTTAAAGAGTACCGACACCACGCTGATGTCTGATCGCGGCATGGTAACCACCGATGAGCGCACCAATACACTGCTGGTACAGGATACGGCCGCTAAACTGGTAGAAATCAGACAGCTAGTCGCCACCCTGGATATACCGGTCAGACAGGTACTGATCGAGTCACGTATCGTGATCGCCAGTAATGACTTTTCCAGAGATCTCGGTGTCAAGTTTGGCTGGAGCAAGCAAACCACATTCAACGATGACAACATCATTGCTGTGGGTGGTACCCTGAACGACATTAGAGGCAACAACATTATTGACCCCGGCTTTTCACCCGACGGGCTGCTGGTTGACCTGCCGGTTATCGGAGCAACCAGTTCCATCGGTCTCGCCGTCGGCAAGATTGGCAGCTATATGCTCAACCTGGAACTCACCGCCATGGAAGCAGAGGGCCAGGGCGAGGTTATCTCTAGCCCAAGGGTACTGACATCCAACCAGAAGACAGCCTTCATTCAATCGGGTGTAGAAATCCCCTACCAGGAGGCGACCTCGAGTGGCGCCACCTCGGTTTCATTCAAGGATGCCGTGCTGGAGCTGAAAGTCACCCCGCAGATCACACCGGATGATCGCATCATCATGGATCTGGATGTCAAAAAGGACAGTGTTGGCGAAATCTTTCTTGGTGTACCCAGTATCGATACCAACGAGGTCTCTACCCAGGTGCTTGTCGATAACGGCGAAACGCTGGTCCTTGGTGGCATCTATGAACAGGAGAAGATCGAGGAGATAGACCGGGTACCGTTCTTCGGTTCACTGCCACTGGTTGACTGGATGTTCAAGAACACGTCCATCACCAATGACAAGGCAGAATTGCTGATATTCGTGACACCCAAAATCGTCAAGGAAGATCTCAATATCTAGTTACATGGTGCTGGCAGCACTTGCCAGCAAGCGCATAATCTGTCATATCTGCCCGGCATGAAAACGCCGGGCAGTTTGTTTCTGACGGGCCCGATGGGCGCCGGAAAATCCACTATAGGCCGGCAACTGGCAAAACAGCTTGGCCTGCCGTTCCTCGACAGTGATCATGAGATCGAATCACGTACCGGGGTGGATATCCCGCTGATATTCGAACTGGAAGGCGAGAGTGGCTTTCGTAAACGTGAAGCCGCTGTCATTGATGAACTGACCCGTTTGCCGAATATTCTGCTCGCAACCGGTGGTGGTGCGATACTGGACCCGGTCAACCGGGAACACCTGAAAACACGCGGCAGGGTGATCTACCTGCACGCGTCGGTTAACCAGCAGCTCAAGCGCACGCAAAAAGACCGTCACCGGCCATTGCTGCAAACCGATAACCCGCGCGCAAAACTTGAAGAACTGATGGCTGTTCGTGACCCCCTGTATCGCGAAATCGCCGACCTTGTCATCGAGACGGATGGCATGCGGGTGCGCGACGTAGTCAATAAAATCATGCGGCGACTGGCATAAACTACGCCTTCAAGGTGATATCCACAGTTTCAGAGCCGCAAATATCACCTTGAAGCGCTAGCAGCGACTGTTTTTTGCTCTTGGCTATTATTTTTGTATATGCTCGACCAATCACCCCTGCAAATTATTTACACATGAAAACCCTGACAGTTGAACTCGGCAGCCGCAGCTACCCCATTCATATCGGGCAACAATTGCTTGGCGATGCAGGTCTGCTTGCCCCGCACATACGCAGCCGGCAGGTAATGATAGTCAGCAATGACACGATTGCGCCCCTGTATCTGGAGAGCATCAGGCAACAGTTGTCGCATTTCGACACAGCAGCTGTCATTCTTCCCGATGGCGAGCAGTACAAGACCCTCGATACCCTGAATTCCATTTTCACGGCCTTGCTGGAACAACGATTTAACCGTGATTGCACTCTGGTTGCACTGGGTGGTGGCGTCGTTGGTGATATCACCGGTTTTGCCGCCGCCAGTTATCAGCGCGGCGTGGCCTTCCTGCAGATACCGACAACCCTGCTGGCCCAGGTGGACTCCTCGGTTGGTGGCAAAACAGGGGTTAATCATCCGCTGGGAAAAAACATGATCGGTGCCTTTCACCAGCCCGGGTGCGTCATCATCGACACCGATACCCTTGATACCCTAGATGATCGACAACTCTCCGCCGGACTCGCGGAAGTGATCAAGTACGGCCTGATTCGCGATGCAGGTTTTTTTGACTGGCTGGAAACCAACATGACTGCATTGCGGGCACGCGACAAACAGGCACTGGCCTACGCCATTGAACGTTCCTGTTCCATCAAGGCGGAAATCGTCGCCGCCGACGAACGCGAGAGCGGGCAACGTGCCCTGCTTAACCTGGGCCACACCTTCGGCCATGCCATAGAAACCTGCACTGGCTATGGCAACTGGCTGCACGGTGAGGCCGTCGCAACCGGCATGCTGATGGCTGCCGATTTGTCCGCACGTCATGGCTGGGTATCCACTGAAACGGTGCACCGCACGAAACAACTGCTGCAAAGTGCCGCTCTACCCACCTCGCCACCCGCTGAAATGAATGAAGTACAGTTCATGAACTTGATGGCGATTGACAAAAAGGTCGTTGAGGGTGAACTTCGGCTGGTGCTGCTGAAAGGAATCGGAGATGCCATCGTCACGGGAGACTACAAGGCGGAACTGCTTGGCGAGACCCTGAGATCAGCGGCCTGAACCCGTGAGCATGCGAGTGACAAACGATCATGGCAACTCGCTTGCGCCCTATGCATCCGATCCGGCCTCCACCAGGGGCCGCCAGCATCCCGAGCCCGCACCGGTCTATCGCAGTGAGTATCAGCGTGATCGTGACCGCATCATTCACTCGGCCGCTTTCCGTCGTCTGGAGTACAAGACCCAGGTATTCGTCAACCACGAAGGCGACCTGTTTCGCACCCGGCTGACGCATTCCATAGAAGTTGCCCAGGTTGCACGCTCGATTGCGCGTGCCTTGCAAGTGAATGAAGACCTGACCGAGGGCATCGCTCTGGCACACGACCTCGGCCATACGCCGTTCGGACATGCGGGTCAGGATGCACTCAATGCCTGTATGAAAGACTACGGTGGCTTTGAACACAATCTGCAGTCACTGCGCGTCATTGATGAACTCGAAGAACGTTACGCTGAGTTCCCCGGCCTGAATCTCACATTTGAAACCCGCGAAGGCATACTCAAGCACTGTTCGCTGAAAAATGCAGAAGCACTGGGTGAGCTCGGGCGGCGTTTTATAGAAAAACTTCAACCTTCGCTGGAAGCACAACTGACCAACCTCGCCGACGAGATCGCATATAACAGTCACGATGTCGATGACGGCCTGCGCTCCGGCTTGATTGACGTCGAGGAACTGACAGACGTCGTGCTGTTTCGGGAACAGTACGAAAGCGTACGATCGCTGTACCCGGATCTTGCACCGCGACGCACCATTCATGAAGTGGTGCGCCGGCTGATAGGTTGCCAGGTCATTGATCTCGTTGAGACCAGCCAGGTCAATCTGAAAAGGGTCAGCCCGGACAGCAGTGATGCCGTACGTCACCATGAGGGGGCGCTCATCTCATTCAGCAACAGCATGCTGGAGAAGAACCTCGAGCTGAAGCGCTTTCTGCGTACCAACCTCTACCGGCATTACCGTGTCCACCGCATGAGTACAAAGGCGGCCCGCACCATCACCGCCCTGTTTGAGGCCTACATTGATGATCCGCGACTCATGCCGATCGAGGCACAGCAACACGTCAGTCAACTCGAATCGCTTAGCGGCAGGGATGGACGCGCCCGCGCCGTTGCCGATTACGTTGCCGGGATGACAGACCGCTATGCCATCGCCGAATATGAACGTACCTTCAATCCAGCGCTATGAATGCAAATCAATAATTACACATTATTACAGTATCTTATGTTGCATCATTACACCCCTGCAGCTGACACTACGCACCCGTAGACACTAAATTATTGCCATGCGCATCTACATGCAGATCCCGCCCGAGGGAGACAAGGCACCCCGTTACTATCATTTGCATCTGCAGGAAGACTTGCTTGAAGGCTGGACCCTGATTCGTGAATGGGGCTACCAGGGCGCCTCCGGACGAGTGAAACGTGAGCACTTTGCGGATCATGCGACGGCCGAAGCCGCCTTGCTGAAAATACGTGATGAACAAATCCAGCGCGGCTTTCGTGTTGTTTTCATGCAGGCGCAGGCGCAATAACTGCAGACAGCCTGTTTGCATACCCCTGAAAGTAAAAGGGAAAAACACACCCGACCAAATTGAACCAGTGGCCGTCCGGCGCTATACTGTTGAGCCTTTTGGCTGCGGGGTCGTATGCGCGGGTTTCCCACCAGTCCAACAAGGATCACATGGCTTCTACTTACTGTTATTAAAGGTATTTCCGATGACCACTGGCACACTGCCTCCAATACAGGGCCTGTATGACCCTGCCAATGAACATGACGCCTGTGGTGTCGGATTTGTCGCCAACGTCAAAGGCCGCAAAAGCCATGAAATTGTCCAGCAGGGCCTGCGTATTCTGGAAAACCTGACCCATCGCGGTGCAGTTGGCGCCGACCCTCATGCCGGTGACGGTGCAGGCTTACTGATCCAGATTCCAGATGAATTTCTGCGCGAAGAATGCGATGCGCTCGGGATCAGTCTGCCGCAGCCCGGCAATTATGGCGTCGGCATGCTGTTCCTGCCGCAACCGCAAGCCACTCGCCGCCACTGTGAACAACTGATCGAGCAGACCATCAATGAAGAAGGCCAGCAACTGCTTGGCTGGCGCGATGTCCCAACAAACAATACCGGCCTCGGTGAAAGCGTTAAAGAGGTTGAGCCGGTTATTCGCCAGCTATTCATCTGCCGCGGTGATAACTGCCCGACAACGGACGATTTTGAACGCAAGCTGTTCATCATCCGCAAGCGCGTTGAAAATGCAGTCCGCGAGTCGGGACTCGATGGGTGCGAGAGTTTTTATGTCCCGTCCATGTCCACCCGCACACTCTGTTACAAGGGCATGCTACTGGCCAACCAGGTCAACCGCTACTACGCGGACCTGAATGACAATCGTGTAATCACCGCACTGGCACTGGTACACCAGCGCTTCTCGACCAACACCTTTCCCTCGTGGGATCTTGCTCACCCGTTTCGCATGATCGCTCATAACGGCGAGATCAATACCATGCGCGGCAACATCAACTGGATGAATGCCCGCCGCCACTCCATGGCTTCCGAACTGTTCGGTGATGACCTGCAAAAACTCTGGCCACTGATTGCCGAAGGCCAGTCCGACTCTGCCTGTTTTGACAACGCGCTGGAACTGCTGGTGACCGGTGGTTACTCCATGGCACACGCCATGATGCTACTGATCCCCGAAGCCTGGGCGGGCAACCCGTTAATGGATGAAAAGCGCCGCGCATTTTACGAATACCATGCCGCCGTCATGGAACCCTGGGATGGTCCGGCGGCCGTGGCCTTTACCGATGGCCGCCAGATTGGCGCCACCCTGGACCGCAACGGACTACGACCGGCGCGCTATCTGATCACCAGTGATGACCTGGTCGTGATGGCCTCGGAAATGGGCGTGCTGGATATTCCGCAAGAACATATTATCAAGAAGTGGCGGCTGCAGCCCGGCAAGATGTTCCTGATCGATATGGAACAGGGCCGCATCATTGATGACGTGGAACTCAAGGACAGCCTTGCCAACAGCCAACCCTACCAGCAGTGGCTACAGAAAACACAGATTCAGCTGGAGAATCTGCCGGGCGAGATCAGCCCGATGACACCGGATACCGACACCCTGCTCGACCGGCAGCAGGCCTTTGGCTACACGCAGGAAGACATCAAGTTCCTGATGACACCCATGGCGCTCACGGGACAGGAAGCCATCGGCTCCATGGGTGCAGACAACCCGGTAGCGGTACTTTCCAATAAGTCCAAGCCGCTTGCGAATTACTTCAAGCAGAACTTCGCCCAGGTCACCAATCCGCCGATCGATCCGATCCGCGAAGAACTGGTGATGTCGCTGGTCACCCTGATCGGCCCGCGCCCCAACCTGCTGGGCCATGAATCCGCTGGTGAACACATGCGCCTTGAGGTCAGTCAGCCGATCCTGACCAATACCGATATCGAGCGTATCCGCCACATTGAGAATCACACCGCAGGTGCCTTCCGCACACGCACCATTGATATCTGCTATCCGGCCGATCAGGGGGCTGAAGGTATGCAGGCTGCGCTGGATGCAATCTGCCAGCAGGCCGAACAATCGGTTGGCGAAGGTTTCAATATCCTGATCCTATCCGACCGCAGCACCGATATCGACCACATTGCCATCCCTGCACTGCTGGCGACGTCTGCTGTCCATCACCACCTGGTGCGCACCGGACTGCGCACGGCATCCGGACTGGTCATTGAAACCGGCGCCGCACGCGAGGTACACCAGTTCGCGACCCTCGCCGGTTACGGTGCAGAAGCCATCAACCCCTACCTCGCCTTCGAAACGCTGGCCTCCATCCGTGAGCAGCTCCATGAAAAACTCGATGACCACGAAATCCAGAAACGTTACATCAAGGCCATAGGCAAGGGACTGTTCAAGGTCATGTCGAAGATGGGCATTTCCACCTATCAGTCCTATTGCGGTGCACAGATCTTTGATGCCGTTGGCCTCAATTCAGAGTTTATTGACCGGTATTTCACCGGTACCGCAACGACCATTGAAGGCATTGGCCTGCAGGAGGTTGCAGCTGAAACCGTGCGCTGGCACCGTGATGCCTATAGCGATGCGCCCATCTACCAAAACAGTCTGGACGTGGGCGGTGACTATGCCTTCCGCATGCGTGGTGAGGATCACATGTGGACACCCGACACCATTTCCAAACTGCAACATGCGACACGTGCCAACGATGCCAGTACCTTCCGGGAATTCGCACAGCTGGTGAATGAGCAGAACAAGCGCCTGCTGAACCTGCGTGGACTGTTCGATTTCAATTTCAGCAACGAACCCGTGCCGCTGGACGAGGTCGAGCCGGCCAGCGAAATTGTCAAGCGTTTCTCCACCGGCGCCATGTCATTCGGCTCAATCTCTTACGAGGCACACTCGACACTGGCCGTCGCCATGAACCGCATTGGCGGCAAATCCAATACCGGCGAGGGCGGTGAACAGCCAGAGCGCTTCAAGACGCTGGAAAACGGTGATTCAAAACGCTCGGCCATCAAACAGGTGGCTTCCGGCCGTTTTGGTGTTACCACGGAATACCTGGTGAATGCCGATGTCATCCAGATCAAGATGGCCCAGGGGGCCAAGCCCGGTGAAGGTGGACAATTGCCGGGCCACAAGGTGGATGCCACCATTGCACAGGTACGCCACTCGACACCCGGTGTCGGCCTGATCTCGCCGCCGCCACATCACGATATCTACTCCATCGAGGACCTGGCACAACTGATCCACGACCTGAAAAACGTCAATCCACAGGCCGACATCAGCGTCAAGCTGGTCGCCGAGGTGGGCGTGGGCACGGTTGCAGCTGGCGTTTCCAAGGCACATGCCGACCATGTCACCATTGCAGGTTTCGACGGCGGTACCGGCGCCAGTCCGCTGACATCCATCAAGCATGCCGGTTCGCCCTGGGAAATCGGTCTTGCCGAAACCCACCAGACACTGGTGCTGAACAACCTGCGCAGCCGCATCGCCGTTCAGGTGGATGGCGGCATGCGTACCGGACGCGACGTCGTCGTCGGCGCATTGCTCGGCGCCGACGAGTTCGGTTTTGCTACCGCACCACTGATCGTCGAGGGCTGCATCATGATGCGCAAGTGTCACCTCAACACCTGCCCGGTCGGTGTCGCCACCCAGGACCCGGAGCTGCGCAAGCGCTTTACCGGCAAGCCGGAACACGTGGTGAACTATTTCTTCTTCGTCGCCGAGGAAATCCGCGAGCTGATGGCACAACTGGGGTTCCGCAAATTCGACGACATGATCGGTCAGTCGCAGCACCTGAACATGCGCAGGGCCATCGATCACTGGAAGGCAAAGGGACTGGACTTCTCGCGTATCCTGCACAAACCGGACGCAGGTCCCGGAGTCGGCATCTACCATACCGAGGTACAGGATCACGGACTTGACAATGCGCTGGACAATGAACTGATCCGACTGTCACAGGCGGCACTGGAGAACCGGACACCGGTAAAAATCGACCTGCCGGTACGCAACACCAACCGTACAGTAGGCGCCATGCTGTCCGGCCAGGTCGCACGGCGTTATGGCCATAGCGGACTGCCGGAAGACACTATCAGTATCACCCTGCATGGTATTGCCGGCCAGAGCTTTGGTGCCTTTGTTGCACGCGGTGTCAGCATGGAACTGATCGGCGAAGGCAACGACTATGTCGGCAAGGGCCTCAGCGGCGGCCGCCTGGTGGTCTACCCGCCCAGCGCGACGCCGATCATTGCAGAGGAAAATATCATCGTCGGTAACACCGTGCTGTACGGTGCCATCAGCGGTGAATGTTATTTCCGCGGTGTCGCCGGTGAACGCTTCGCGGTACGCAATTCCGGCGCAACTGCCGTTGTCGAAGGTGTCGGCGATCACGGCTGCGAGTACATGACCGGCGGCATTGTTGCGGTACTTGGTGAATCAGGACGTAACTTCGCAGCCGGCATGAGCGGCGGCATCGCCTATGTGCTGGACGAGCGCGGTGATTTCGAACAGCGCTGCAACCTCGCCATGGTCGAACTCGAGCCAATCCCGGCGGAAGATGCCGCACTGGAACAACTGGATCACCAGGGTGGCGACCTGGAGACCCATGGACTTGTCGACATCAGTCACGATTTGACCCGCTATGACGCCCTGCGCCTGCGCCGACTAATCGAGAAACACGTGCACTACACCGACAGTGCACGTGGGCGCAAGATACTGGATAACTGGAATGATTATTTACCGAAATTCGTCAAGGTCATGCCGGTTGACTACCGGCGCGCACTGCAGGATATGCAGGCTGCCCAAAATGCCACCTCGCACGCTGCCAAGGGAGGACACTAGGCATGGGTAAGCCAACCGGTTTCCTCGAATACGAGCGGCTTGATCGCAGCTATGCGCCGGCTGCAGACCGCGTGCAGCACTACAAGGAGTTTGTCATCCCGCTGCAGGAAAGCGAGCTGAGCCAGCAAGGTGCACGCTGCATGGACTGCGGCATCCCCTTTTGCCACCAGGGCTGCCCGGTCAACAACATCATTCCGGACTGGAACGACCTGGTGTACCAGGGTCGATGGCAGCAAGCGCTTCAGGTACTGCATTCAACCAACAACTTTCCGGAATTCACCGGCCGCATCTGCCCGGCGCCCTGCGAGGCCGCCTGCACCCTGAACATCGATGACAACCCGGTCACCATCAAGACGATCGAATGTGCGATTGTCGACAAGGGCTGGGAACAGGGCTGGATCAAGCCGCAGATCGCCGAACACAAGACCGGCAAACGTATTGCCATCGTCGGTTCCGGCCCCGCCGGCATGGCCTGTGCACAACAACTGGCGCGTGTCGGGCACGAAGTAGAACTGTTCGAGAAGAACGATCGTATCGGCGGACTGCTGCGCTATGGCATCCCCGACTTCAAGATGGAAAAGCACATCATTGACCGCCGTATGGCCCAGATGCAGGCAGAAGGTGTTAAATTCCACACCGGCACAAATATCGGTGCCAGCACGGCTGCAAAAGAGTTACTGGAGCAGTTTGATGCCGTGGTCCTGAGCGGCGGTTCCGAACACAGCCGCGACCTGGAGGCGCCGGGCCGGGATCTGGATGGCGTGCATTTCGCCATGACCTTTTTACCACAACAGAACAAGCGCAACGCCGGTGATAACATTGACGAGATTGCATCCATCACGGCAACCGGCAAGCGGGTAATCGTCATCGGTGGCGGTGATACCGGATCCGACTGTATCGGCACCTCGTTCCGGCAGGGTGCAGTATCTGTCACGCAACTGGAAATCCTGCCGCAGCCCCCGGAAAAGGAAAACAAGGGACTGACCTGGCCTGACTGGCCAAACAAGATGCGCACCTCCAGCTCCCAGGATGAAGGTGCCGTTCGTGAGTGGTCGGTCGCCACCAAGTCCATTGAAGGTGCACAGGGTAAAGTCACCGCCATCAACTGTGTACGCCTGAACTGGACACAGGGTGACAACGGCCAGTGGCAAATGGAAGAGATCCCCGGCAGTGAATTTCAGCTGCAGGCTGATCTGGTACTTTTGGCAATGGGTTTTGTACACCCGGTACACGAGGGCATGCTGAAAGAGCTGGGTGTGCAACTCGATCCGCGCGGCAATGTGCAGGCCGATACCGAGCAGTACCAGACCTCTATCGACAAGGTATTCTCAGCCGGTGATATGCGCCGTGGCCAGTCGCTGGTTGTGTGGGCGATCCGTGAAGGGCGGCAGTGTGCCCGCGCCGTGGATGAGTATTTGATGGGTAGTTCTGAATTACCCAGATAATTTGTAGCCTTTAACTTAGTCGCATTTTTCTGTTTTTGTTTTCGCACTAAAGAGCGAGATGTTTTTTACCCTTCTGTTTCGCCCATTCGGGCGAGGTACTTTCTCTTGAGTGCCCAAGAGAAAGTACCCAAAGAGAAGGGCAGCCCGGCTGCACTCATCGGCTACGCCGATCCCCTCCGTTCCTCGCCAATCCGGGGGCGCGCACAACTCGCGATCTCGCTGCGCTCGATTCGCTCAAACAGGGTGCGCACCTTGATCCCGGACTGGCTGCGGTACTCGGTGAGTGCAAACGGGTAAGTGTGGTTGGGTTTGGGGGGTAGATTTTACCTACCCGTCTGGCGCAGCCGAGCATCGCAGTAAAGCCCGGATGACGCTCGCGCCCTGTTTGAGCGCAGCGAGTTGCGCGAGCGCCGGGCTTTACGAGAAGCGCAGGGAACCCGCGTAGCGGGCAAGCCTCCGGGATCGCCTTTCTTTTGGGTACTTTTCTTTGGCGGAGCAAAGAAAAGTACCTCGCCCTATTGGGCGAAATAAATGTATAAAACAACCCCCAACAAACAAACACAATCCGGGCAGTAAAAATCGCCACTTACGAAAACACCCATCCCCGCATACAATACCCCCATGCAACCACTCCAGAACGACCGACTCATCCGTGCCCTGCTGCGCCAACCGGTAGATGTCACACCGGTATGGATGATGCGCCAGGCAGGACGTTACCTCCCGGAATATCTCAGGGTCCGCAAACAGGCCGGCAGCTTCATGGCCCTGTGCACCAACCCCGAACTCGCCTGCGAGGTGACACTACAACCACTGGAACGCTTTCCACTGGACGCCGCCATCCTGTTCTCCGACATCCTCACCATTCCCGACGCCATGGGACTTGGCCTGTACTTCGAGGAAGGGGAAGGCCCACGCTTTAAGAAACCCGTGCGTTCGGCGGCCGATGTCAATGCACTGGGCATCCCGGACCCGGAAACCGAATTGCGTTATGTCATGGATGCGGTGCGTCTGATTCGCAAGTCACTCGATAATCGCTTACCCCTGATCGGTTTCTCCGGCAGCCCCTGGACACTGGCCACCTACATGGTCGAAGGCAGTTCGACGAAAACCTTCTCGTATGTCAAGGGCATGCTCTACAGCGAACCGCGTCTGTTGCACCAGTTACTTGATACCGTTGCAGCATCTGTCACCAGCTACCTGAATGCCCAGATTGCCGCCGGTGCCCAGGCCGTCATGATCTTCGATACCTGGGGCGGCGTGTTGACACCCGATGATTACCGCGACTTCTCGCTGCAATACATGCAAAAGATTGTTGCCGGCCTGACGCGTGAGGCCGATGGCCAGCAGGTACCCGTGGTGCTGTTCACCAAGGGAGGCTGCCAGTGGCTGGAGATCATGGCGGATACCGGGACGGATGCGCTGGGACTGGACTGGTCCACTGACATGGCCGCGGCTCGCAAGCGTGTCGGTAACCGCGTTGCCCTGCAGGGCAACCTCGATCCGGCTGTGCTGTACGCAACACCGGAAGTTATCCGCGAAAAGGTCGCCCACGTACTGGCGCAATTTGGCACAGGTTCTGGACATGTGTTCAACCTGGGGCATGGCATCACACCGGATGTAAAACCCGAACATGCCGGTGTGCTGGTCGATGCGGTGCATGAACTAAGCGCGCAATACCATCAATAAAAACAACCTGCAGGAGTGCCGTCCCCGGCGCGATTACGCTCCATCGCGGCGAGGACGCCGCACCTGCACCAATAGACAAATCTATTGGATGGATTCCTAACGCAACTCGCTCAACAGCGAATCCAGCATCGCCTGCGCCTGGCCGAGATAGCCACCACCGAACATGTTGAAGTGGTTAAGAATGTGGTACAGGTTATAGAGGGTTTTGCGGGTCCGGTAACCACTGTCGAGCGGCCAGGCATTGTTATAGGCGGAATAGAAGTCTGCGCCGAAACCACCAAACAACTCGGTCATGGCCAGGTCGGCCTCCCGATCACCGTAATATACCGCCGGATCAAAAAGGGTCGGCTCGCCCGTTTGCAGGTAGGCATAATTTCCCGACCACAGATCACCATGCAACAGCGAGGCCTCCGGCACGTAACTGTCAAACAAGGCCGGGAATTCCACCAGCAATCGCTCACCCTGTGACAGCAATCGTCCTCCGGCCCCGTTGCGTGCAGCCAGGTCCAGCTGGAACTGCAAACGATACTGTTGCCAGAACATGACCCATTCATCGCAGCTGGTATTATCCTGCGGCGTCGCACCGATGGTATTGGACCGGTACCAACCGTATTGATCACGGGTAATCCGGTGCATCGCTGCCAGCCCCTCCCCCAGAACCACCGGGTCGCCACGCCCTCCCAGCAACAGGCTCTCCATCACCAGCCAGGCCGACCGCTCATCATTGCCATAGCATACCGCTGCAGGAATGTGCAGCGCCGTACACTGGCGCAGTTCATTCAAGCCATCGGCCTCCGCCGCGAACATATCGACCTGGCTGGCGTGATTGAGTTTTACAAAGTAGTCGGTCCCGGCAAACCGCACCCGCTGCGCCTGGTTGATGCAGCCACCGCCCACCGCCCCCTGTTGTTGAAGGTCTGACTGCTGACCGGTGGCAGCACCAATATCAGCGGCAATGTTTTCCCACAATGACATGTAACGTCCAATAATCGCGGTCAAGACAGCGCGCGCGTCAACCGCGACGCAGTCATGCGCCCCAGGCCAAGCCGCGCGCAGACATCCTGCACATCAGCGGCAGGCACGCGACGGCATGCAATATCCGAATCCTTTACCTGCAGTTCCGAGTCGAGGGCGATTGCAGTCAGCTGGCGCGCCAGCATGGCGGCCGCACGGTGTTCCTGCAGCAAGCGCTGCACGCGCGCCGCACCGCTGGTTCTCGGCCACGACAGCAGGACGACGCTCAGGTACTCAGTGCAATGCGCTGGTGCAGCGGACTGCTGCGCGGGAAGTGCGCGCGCAGGAATTCCATCTGGTCGGCCAGTACACGCCGGCTCTGCAGATAGATGTACTCGGCATGTGTTGGTACAAACGGCACCGCCAGCAACTGCATGCCGGCCTGCTCCGGTGTGCGTCCCGCCTTGTGATTGTTGCAGCGCCGGCAGGCGGTAACAACATTACTCCAGATGTCCTGACCGCCCTGTATGACCGGTGTGACATGGTCGCGTGACAAATCGCCATGGTTAAAGGTCTCACCACAGTAGAGACAGACGTGTGAATCACGCCTGAACAGGGCCGGGTTATTCAACGGCGGCGAATACTGGTTACGAAACTTGCTGAGGGCATGGTTACGCCCATGGGTGGCAATAATGGAGTTCACATCGATGGTGCTGCGACGACCGGTGCTGGCGGAAATCCCGCCGTGTATCCGGTACAGCAGGGTACCGCAGGTGTAGGCGACCTGCCCAAGGTGGTAGAGACGTACAGCGTCCTGGTAACCCACCCATTCGAGCGGCATACCCGATATATCTGTTCTCAGGACCTGATGATTCAAATCGATCATTACAGCACCCTTGGCGTTGCCTCCTGCCAGCCCGTCTCGACAGGCCGGTAAATTACCTGCACGGGAGACTATCATGTTGACAAATCGCACGCTACATCAGGCGCTGACAGGGTCAAGGGTTTATGGCGTTCTATGAATGAATGACAGGGAAAATCTGCATACTGTGCCGCACCCGGGCAGGTATTTATATGCGAGCGAACCTTGTCCTTGCGCAAGGCTTTAGGCTAATATCGCTGCGCTTGATGCACTGTACCCCATGATCAACCTGTCAATGTTACTTGCTCCGGGCTATCGGCACGACAAGTCGCATCGGAGGCCATGATGCCGATACGCGTTGCTGTACCCAAAGAAACCTATCCAGGCGAACGCCGTGTCGCCCTGATCCCCGAAGTCAGCCGGAAAATGGCGAAACTCGATATCGAGGTACTGCTCGAATCGGGCGCCGGTGATGCAGCCCATTACCCTGATGCAGCCTTTGACTCTGCCCGTATCGTCAGTGATGCAGGCAGCCTCTATGGCGAAGCCGATATCATCCTGACTGTACAGCCACCTGCGCTGGAAGTGATCGAACAACTGCGCGAAGGCAGCATCCTTGTCGGCATGCTGCTGCCCTTTCAACGACTGCAGCACGTTGCCCGCCTCAAGGAACGCAACATCACCAGCTTTGCCATGGAACTGGTGCCACGCATCTCGCGCGCCCAGAGTATGGATACACTCTCGTCGCAGGCAGCCGCCGCCGGCTACAAGGCGGTGATCATGGCGGCCGAACACTCCGGACACTTTTTCCCGATGCTGACCACGGCAGCCGGTACCATCCGCCCGTCCAGGGTGGTGGTCATCGGTGCCGGCGTCGCCGGCCTGCAGGCAATTGCCACCGCGCGACGCCTCGGTGCGATCGTCGAGGGCTACGATGTTCGCGCCGCCACCAAGGAACAGGTGGAATCGCTGGGCGCCCGCTTTATCGACATCGACGTGGCCGCCGAGGGCACCGGTGGCTATGCCCGCGAGCTGACCGAGGAAGAAAAACAGCAGCAACAGGCAATACTGGCCGAGCACATTGCCGCGGCCAACGTCGTCATCAGTACCGCCGCACTGCCCGGCAGACCTTCACCAAAAATCATCACCAGCGCCATGGTCGAGTCCATGAAGCCCGGCTCGGTCATTATCGACCTCGCGGCCGAGGGCGGTGGTAACTGTGAATTAACCAAAGCGGGCGAAGACATCGAACATCATGGCGTCGTTATCGCAGGCCCACTCAATGTACCCAGCATGCTGGCGGTCCATGCCAGTGAAATGTATGCGAAAAATCTGCTCAATTTCCTCACCCCGATGATCAAGGACGGCACCCTTGCACCGGACTGGGAGGACGAGGTGCTTGCGGAAAGCGTACTGACCCACCAGGGGGAAATCCGCCATGAACCCACCCGCAAGCTGGTCGAAGGAGATGCCTCATGATTGAAGGAATGACAGCGCTCTATATTTTCATGCTGTCCGCGTTCACCGGCTATGAAATCATTGGTCGCGTGCCGGTAATATTGCATACCCCGCTGATGTCCGGCTCCAACTTTGTGCACGGCATCGTACTGGTCGGCGCCATGGTGGCCATGGGCCATGCACACACCACCCTGGAACTGGTAATCGGCTTTATCGGTGTTGCACTGGCGGCCGGCAACGCCGTCGGTGGCTATGTCGTCACCGAGCGCATGCTTGAAATGTTCAAAAGCAGCAAGGGCGGCAAATGATGCATAACATCATACAAATCAGTTATTTCATTGCGGCCATCCTGTTTATATTCGGCCTGAAACGCATGAGCTCGCCGGTGACCGCGCGCGGCGGTATCTTATGGGCCGGTGTCGGCATGCTGGTAGCCTCGCTGATCACCTTCTTCGAGCCGGGGATGGAAAACTACCTGCTGATGACGACCGCCATCTTCGTCGGCGGTATCGCGGCCTTCTGGTCAGGCAAAAAGGTTGCCATGACCGACATGCCGCAAATGATCGCGCTTTATAATGGTATGGGTGGCGGTGCCGCGGGTGCCATTGCCGCCGTGGAATTGCTGAAGGGTGATTTTCATTCCCAGACCTTCCTCACGCTCGCCGTACTGGGTGCACTGATCGGCTCGATCTCCTTTTCGGGTTCGATGGTCGCCTTTGCAAAACTGCAGGGCCTGATCCGCCGGCCCATGCGCTTCCCCGGTCAGCAGCTGTTCAACATTGCCGTGTTCCTGGTTGCCGCGGGCTTTGGCGCCGTGCTGGTTACCCAGGGTGAATTCACTGGCAGCATTATCCTGATCTTCTTCGTCGCGGCACTTGCCTACGGGATGTTCATGGCGCTGCCGATCGGCGGTGCGGACATGCCGGTGGTGATTTCACTGTTCAACGCCCTCACCGGTCTGGCCGTCGCCTTCGAAGGGTTCGTGCTTAACAATGCGGCCATGATCATCGCCGGTACCGTGGTCGGCTCGGCCGGTACCCTGCTGACGCAGTTAATGGCCAGGGCCATGAACCGCTCGCTCGGAAATGTGCTGTTCAGCTCCTTCGGCGCCAGCGGTGGCGCTGAAGAAAGCGTGGAAGGCAGTATGAAACCGATTGATGCGGTCGATGCCGGCGTCATGATGGCCTTCGCTGAACGCGTCATCATCATTCCCGGTTACGGCATGGCCGTGGCACAGGCCCAGCACAAGATATTCGAACTGATGGAAATGCTGCTGGCACGCGGTGTGGATGTAAAGTTCGCCATTCACCCGGTTGCCGGTCGCATGCCCGGCCACATGAACGTGCTGCTGGCCGAGGCCAACGTCCCCTATGATCGCCTCTATGACCTCGACGAGATCAACGCCGCCTTTCCGCAAACCGATGTCGCACTGGTGATCGGTGCCAACGACGTGGTCAACCCGTCAGCGCGCACCAACCCCGACAGCCCGATCTACGGCATGCCCATCCTCAATGCCGACCAGGCGAAGAATGTCATTGTCATCAAGCGTGGACAAGGCAAGGGTTTCTCCGGTGTCGAGAATGCACTGTTCTTTGGTGATAACACCCGCATGCTCTACGGCGACGGTCAGGCCATGGTCGGCGAACTGATCGAGGCAGTAAAAGAACTCTGAGCCGGCAGCCATAACGACCCGCGCATGAACAACGGTCGGCCGCAGTTACCACGGCCCAGAACAGGGCATGCAGACGTTACCTGTACTTCAGTTCAATAGTCACACGACGGTAGATTCGCTAGCCTGTATGACAGTGGCGTTTTCAATACTCCTCCCTCCGTACGCCACCGTACGCCTCAAGGACGAGGCGTAGTTTATTTCTGTCCCCTGACCAACAGATATCCAGCCATACACCCGCCGCGTCAGTGCTATTATGGCGTCCACAAAACGTCACTGGCAGCGCACCGTTCAGGTGCTTAACGACCTCCTGAAAGGCCGTAAAAATGACATAAACACTGTAAAAACAGGGGTTGCATAAAGCCACTCGGCTCGTTCCACAACACCGGGCTTATACACAGCCAACCAGCAACTGATGTTTTTTCGCGACAGCGTGGCGTAACCAGTATATTAGAAACTTATAATTAACTTTAACTTATTGTTTTTATTAATATTTATTTTGTGGATAAAAAAAGGACAATCTAACAGCAACACTGGAAAAATAGGCTTTTGATGAACTTGACCCCATTTCATCCACAGAGTTATCCACAGTTTATGTGGATAAAAATCAGCCTCTAATCAGATGAAGGACTTAGCTTCACTAGGTAATAAAAATATCAAGCATGATCGCTAACCTTGGCTGTTTTTCCTCATCATGCCCGCGGCGCTGATATCGTGAACAATCTCATCCTGCGTATCGCCGTTCCATCACCGCTGCAGCGCAGTTTTGACTACCTGCAACCGGCCGATGCGGACCCCGCTGCGTTACAACCGGGCATACGACTTCGCATTCCGTTTGGACGCCGCACGGTGATCGGCGTATTGCTTGCTGTTGGCAACGAATCCGACATCGATGCACATAAACTGAAACGCGCACTGCAGGTACTCGACGAAACAGCCGTGGTCAGCCCTGACGTCATGGCGATGGTGCAATGGGCCAGTGACTACTATCATTATCCGATCGGCGAGGCGTTCAGTGCAGCACTGCCCGCATTGCTGCGCCGCGGCCAGCAACCGCAGGCGGCAGACAATACGGCCTGGCGAATAACACCTGCCGGGCAGGCAATCGATACCCGCACACTCAGCCGTGCGGCACGCCAGGCAAGGGTCATGGCCTTGCTCGAGGCCCATCCGCAAGGCGTGCTTCGCAGCGTCATTGATGTACCCGCCAGTGTCTTGCATGCACTTGCCGACAAGGGCTGGATAGAGACCTGTACCCTGGACGAGCCACACGATGAGCACCGCGTTGTGCCCTCCGTTCATACGCTCAACCCGGCACAACGGCAGGCCGTCGATGCGATCCTCGGGCAACTGGATAGCTTTACACCGTTCCTGCTCGCCGGTGTTACCGGCAGCGGCAAAACCGAGGTGTACCTGGAGCTGATAGAAACCACGCTGGCCCGTCAGCAACAGGCCCTGGTGCTGGTACCCGAGATCGGTCTGACCCCGCAGCTGCTGGTACGCTTCCAGCGACGTTTCCAGGTGCCGCTGGCATTGTTGCATTCAGGGCTCACGGACCATGAACGGCTGGCGGCCTGGCGACTGGCGCGCAGCGGTGAAGCACCCATCATCATTGGTACACGCTCGGCGATTTTCACCCCCATGGCCCGGCCCGGTCTGATTGTCGTAGACGAGGAACACGATGCCTCGCTAAAGCAGCAGGACGGTTTTCGCTATTCAGCACGTGATCTTGCCGTATGGCGGGCACGCCAGCTGAATATCCCTGTGGTACTCGGCTCAGCCACGCCGTCCCTGGAAAGCCTGTTGAATGTAGAACAGGGGCGTTACCGGCAGCTGGACCTGCCGGAGCGCACCGGCGTGGCCGTGCAGCCGACATATCGGGTGCTCGATGTGCGCAAGCAACCGCTCGAGGACGGACTGTCCCGGCCGCTGCTGCAGCGTATACGCGAGCACCTAGACGCGGGTGACCAGGTGCTGCTGTTCCTGAACCGGCGCGGCTTTGCTCCCACCCTGATGTGCTATGACTGCGACTGGGTTGCGGAGTGCAAGCGTTGTGATGCCCGCATGACCTGGCACCAGCACGACCAGCTGCTGCATTGCCACCACTGCGGCAGCCAGCGACCGGTCGACAGCGTCTGCCCCGAATGCCAGGGCAGCGACCTGCATCCGCAGGGACAGGGAACGGAGCGGGTCGAACAGGCACTGGCAGGCACACTTTCCGGACGTCAAGCGGGTACGTATCGACCGCGATACCACCCGGCGCAAGGGCGAACTGGACCGGTTACTGCAACAGGCACGCGGCGGCGAAGGCCGGCTATTGCTCGGCACCCAGATGCTGGCCAAGGGCCACCACTTCCCTAATGTCACCCTGGTGGGCATCCTGGATGCCGATCACGGTCTGTTCAGTACCGATTTTCGCGCCAGCGAGCGCATGGCGCAGCTGATTGTGCAGGTCGCCGGGCGCGCCGGACGCCATGAGCGACCCGGTGAGGTCATCATCCAGACCTGCCACCCGGACCACCCGTTACTGCAGTTGCTGATCAACCAGGGCTATCCGGCATTTGCGCGAGCAGCCCTTGCAGAGCGCCGGGAAGCCCGCATGCCCCCAACAACCGCCATGGTGCTGCTGCGCGCCGAGGCCCCGGCGGCTGATACCGCGATGGGCTTTCTGGAGGCGGTTGCCGCGCGGATCAGCGCGAGCGGCAACCGTGCAGTCGAGGTCTGGGGGCCGGTACCCGCAACCATGGAGCGCCGCGCCGGGCGCTATCGTGCCCAGCTGGTGCTGCAATCGGCGCAGCGCGGCGAGCTACAGCGCCTGCTGGGCAGCCTTGTCAGGCAGCTGGAAACGACCAAAGAGGCACGCCGGGTACGCTGGTCTGTGGACGTTGATCCGGTGGATACCTATTAAGCCACTATTGAAGTTGCAAGATGGCGGGCGAGCGGGATAATAGGCGGCCCGTTCAGACCGAACGAGTGACCGGACAATAAACAATGCACCTGTAGGAGCGCCGCCCCCGGCGCGATTATTTTATCTTGCCCCGAATCGCGCCGGGGACGGCGCTCCTACACGACATTTCATTATTCATTTGAAAACACAGCTCACCAAACTGCTCACCGATGCCGTAGCCACCTTGCAGGCCGACGGCACCTTGCCGGCCGACATCTCGCCCGACGTGATGATCGAGCGCACCCGTGACCGCGCACACGGCGACTACGCCAGTAACCTGGCATTGCTGCTGGCTAAACCCGCGCGCAGCAAGCCACGTGACATTGCGGAAAAACTGGTTGCCGCCATCAAGGCCGGTGATACGGTGCAAAAGATTGAAATTGCCGGCCCGGGATTCATCAACTTCTTCCTCGGTGATGAGGCCTGGCATTCCGTTGTCGATGACATCCTTGTTGAGGGTGATCGCTACGGCTGCAGTGACTATGGCAAGGGAAAGCGCATACAGGTGGAGTTCGTATCCGCCAATCCGACCGGACCGCTGCACGTTGGACACGGCCGCGGTGCCGCCTACGGAGCCGCGGTGGCCGACCTGCTGGCTGCCATCGGCTATCATGTCCACCGCGAGTATTACGTCAACGATGCCGGCCGGCAGATGGATATCCTTGCCGCCAGTGTTTACCTGCGCTACCTGGACCTGTGCGGTGAAAGCGTCGTCTTCCCCGCCAACGGCTACCAGGGTGACTATGTCTGGGACATTGCCGCCACCCTGCACCGTGAACACGGCGAGTCACTGCAGCACCCGGTCACCGGGGTCTTCCGGGATATACCGCCTGATGAACCGTCCGGTGGCGACAAGGAAACACACATTGATGCGCTCATCGATCGCTGCCGCACCCTGCTGGGACAAACACAGTACCGGCTGGTCTTCGACGAGGGCCTGAACGCCATACTCGGCAATATCCGCCAGGATTTGAAAGAGTTCGGCGTGGTCTATGACGAATGGTTTTCAGAGCGATCTCTGTCCGATGACAAGTCCGTCGAGGCATGCATCGAGCGGCTGCAACAGAGTGGTCACGTTTACGAGAAGAACGGCGCCCTGTGGTTCAGCTCCACTGACTACGGAGATGAGAAGGACCGTGTGATCGTGCGCGATAATGGCCAGACTACCTACTTCGCCTCGGATATCGCCTACCATGCCAATAAACTGGAACGCGGTTATGACCGTGTCATCGACGTCTGGGGTGCCGACCACCACGGCTACGTACCACGGGTAAAGGCCGCGCTCAGGGCGCTTGGCGATGATCCGGACAAGCTGGATGTACTGCTGGTGCAGTTTGCCATTCTCTACCGTGGCGGCGAGAAGGTGCAGATGTCGACGCGCTCCGGAGAGTTTGTGACACTGCGCGAGCTGCGCCACGAAGTCGGCAATGATGCCGCACGATTTTTCTACGTGATGCGCAAATGCGAACAGCACATGGACTTCGATCTGGATCTCGCCCGCTCGCAGTCGAATGACAATCCCGTCTACTACATTCAATATGCGCACGCGCGTGTCAGGAGTGTGTTCCGCCAGCTGCAGGAAAAACACTACAGCTGGGACCGCGAGGCCGGTAGTGCGGGTTTGTCCGCCCTGGCAGAAAGCCATGAACAGGATCTGATCATCAAGCTGTCGCGCTATCCCGAAATCCTGGAAGCGGCGGCCATTAACCATGAACCGCACCAGCTGACGCATTACCTGCGCGAACTGGCCAACGATTTCCACACCTATTATAACGCGCACACCTTCCTGGTTGAGGATCCTAAAGTGCGCAACGCACGCCTGAACCTGATCGAGGCAACCCGGCAAGTAATCGCCAACGGCCTCGGACTGCTGGGTGTTTCCGCACCGGATAGCATGTAATGCCACGCGACTACAAATACAGGGCCAACCCCGGCAGGAAACGCCCAACGCTGTCGCCGCTGGTCGGCGTTCTGGCCGGCCTGCTGATTGGACTGTTTGTCGCCTTCCTGGTCTATATAAAGTCACAGCCCAAACCTGACGAGCCGGTCTATGTTCAGGAAGTCCTGCCACCTCCGGCAGCATCAGCCAGCGAGGAAGCGGCAGTCGAGGCGCACAGTGAAGAGGCCACGGCAAGTTCGTCACCGCCGAAACCGCGTTTTGATTTCTATACCCTGTTACCGGAGATGGAGGTCGTCATCCCCGAAGAGGAAATCACAGAGGGCCTGAAACAGACAGCACCTCCGCCCGCGACAACACCGCCGCCCGCCACGCCTGCCAGCAAGGCAGAACCGGTACCGCAGGTGGCACCGAGTCCGGCCGTCACACCCACCGCGACACCGAAGCCGGCCGCACCGGCACCAGCCACCGGAACCTATTACCTGCAGGTTGGCTCCTTCAGCGATGGCGTAAAGGCTGAACGTTTCAAGGCAGAACTGGGGATGATGGGCATGCAGACCAGCATCCAGAAGGTCACCATCAACAACAAGGAAACCTATCACCGCGTCCGGGTAGGTCCCTTCGGTACGCTGGACGAACTGGACAGGACCCGCCAGACCCTGAAGAAAAAAGGCATCAACAGTACCCCGATCAAGGTCCGGGGTTAAGCTGTTCGCGGTTGTTCCCCGCTGCTGCGGGTTAATTATATGCGCGCTGGAGCAGGCCGCGCCTGTGAAACTTTACGATGGATCCGGATATACCTCAAACGTCTGCCTGAGTATCAACGTGTCCTGGTAGGACAACTCGATAATCCATTCGCCGGTGACCAGCTCATCGGGTTCGTCAAGGAAATAGGTATAGCTAAACACCTGCACATCGTCTGAATCAGACTTGTAAAGCGACTGTGTGCGCGTGTAGGTGCGACTGCCTGCTTCACCCCCTGCCATCCTCACCGGTCGGGTGACCTTCAATGTGACCGGCTTGCCAACGGGCATGCCATAGACATCCGCGAACACCTCCAGACCATGCCCGGTCTTTGCCGGTATGCGGTTACCCTTGATACGCAGCACCGAGAATTCTTCCCAGCGATAGCCATTGTCCGTGTCTTCATTGCGAACCAGTTCACCACCATCACGAATCACATGTGCAGCATAGTAACTGCCGGGATGGTAACCCGGTGCCGCCTGCGCCTGGGGAACCAGCAGCAACATCAGCAGCACCGCGGTGAACCGTGAAATGCATGGTGGGTGTAATCTCATGCCTGCCATCTGCTTCATCTCCTGTAGCCGCCTGCGAGGCGACTTTCATTATAAACGGACACTGTACCAGGGGAATTATGCCGGATTGGGTGCATTTCCGTCGGTTAAGGCCATTCAATCGGGCTTATGCCGCCATTTAGACTCTGTGATTCATTATATTGCCATTCTGGTTTATAATCCGCCGGCTCTGATATCGCCCTCGTCTCTCTCGGGTACGGGAAGCGGCAGAAATGGACTACCGGCACCCGCGCGGCTGTCCTGGACAAAGCAGTACAGGCGCAACAATTCGATTGACTACAAAACCCTATAGACGAGTAGCAGGACTATGACTGATTTAAGCAAGTACAGGAATATCGGAATCTTCGCACACGTGGATGCCGGCAAGACCACCACCACGGAACGTATTCTGAAACTGACCGGCAAGATCCACAAGACCGGTGAAGTACACGATGGTGAAGCGACCACTGACTTCATGGAGCAGGAACAGGAGCGTGGCATTACCATTCAGTCCGCTGCGACCAGTTGCGAATGGAATGGCCATCGCCTGAATATTATTGATACACCTGGACACGTTGATTTCACCATTGAAGTGTATCGCTCACTGAAGGTACTCGACGGTGGCGTCGGTGTGTTCTGCGGGTCCGGCGGTGTAGAACCGCAATCCGAGACCAACTGGCGCTACGCCAACGAGTCCGGTGTCGCACGCGTAATTTTCGTCAACAAGATGGACCGTATGGGTGCAGACTTTTACCGTGTCGTGAAACAGGTCGAGGATGTGCTCGATGCCAAGCCGCTGGTAATGGTGCTGCCGATCGGCATCGAGGATGATTACTGCGGCGTCGTCGACCTGCTGACGCGCAAGGCCTGGATCTGGGATGACTCCGGCGACCCGGCCGCCTATGAAATCCAGGAACCACCGGCCGACATGGCTGACATCATCGAGGAGTGGCGCGAGAAGCTCATCGAGATGGCCGTTGAACAGGATGACGATGTACTCGAGCAGTATCTGGAAGGTAACGAACCCTCCATCGAGGACATCAAGCGCTGCATTCGCAAGGGCACCATCGCGCTGGATTTCTTCCCGACTTATTGTGGCTCCGCCTTCAAGAACAAGGGCATCCAGCTGGTACTCGACGCCACCGTGGATTACCTGCCGAATCCGACCGAGGTCATTCCGCAGCCGGAAGTCGACCTCGAGGGTAACGAGACCGGCGAATTCGCCATCGTTGACCCCGAGCGGCCACTGCGTGCACTGGCATTCAAAATCATGGATGACCGCTTTGGCGCGCTGACCTTTATCCGCATCTACTCCGGCAAGCTTGAAAAAGGCATGACCGTGCTCAACACCTTCACCGACAAGACCGAGCGTATCGGCCGCATCGTGGAGATGCACGCCGACTCCCGCGAGGAACTCACCAGCGCCCAGGCCGGCGATATCGTTGCCGTCATCGGCATGAAGAACGTGCAGACCGGCCACACCCTGTGTGATCCCAAGCAACCGGCCACGCTGGAACCGATGGTGTTTCCTGATCCTGTGATTTCCATCGCGGTCGCGCCCAACGACAAGGCTGCTGCCGAGAAGATGGGTATTGCACTGGGCAAGATGATCAAGGAAGACCCGTCGTTCCGCATGGAGACCGACGAGGACAGCGGCGAGACCATCCTCAAGGGCATGGGTGAACTGCACCTCGACATCAAGATCGACATCCTGCGCCGCACCCATGGCATCGACGTCACCGTCGGCAAGCCGCAGGTGGCCTATCGTGAAACCATTACCCAGCGTGTCGAAGACAGCTACACCCACAAGAAGCAGACGGGTGGTTCCGGGCAATTCGCGAAAATTGAATACATTATCGAACCCGGTGAGCCGGGCAGCGGCTACGAATTTGAATCGACCGTGACCGGTGGTACCGTGCCGCGGGAATTCTGGCCGGCCGTGGACAAGGGCTTCAAGAAGAGCATGGAAAAAGGCGTACTCGCCGGCTTCCCGTGTCTCGACTTCAAGGTGACCCTGATGGATGGCAGCTATCACCCGGTCGACTCATCGGCCGTTGCCTACGAACTGGCCGCAGGCGCAGCCTATCGTCAGACCATGCCGAAGGCCGGACCGCAGTTGATGGAACCGATCATGAAGGTTGACGTGTTTACCCCGGACGAACATGTCGGTGATGTCATCGGCGATCTCAACCGCCGCCGCGGCATGATCAAGTCACAGGAACCGGGTGCCACCAACGTGCGCATCAAGGCCGAGTGCCCGCTGAGCGAGATGTTCGGCTACATCGGTGACCTGCGTACCATGACCTCGGGTCGTGGCCAGTTCACCATGGAATTCCTGCACTACATGCCCTGCCCCAGAAATGTTGCAGAGCTTGTTATCAAGGAAACCAAGGAGCGCGAGGCACAGAGCTGACCCTCAACACTTCACGTTTGCACCCATTGACGGCGCCTTTCAAAGGCGCCGTTTTTTGCCTTCCAACGTAATTTTCGAGAGTTCATCCTAAATAAAGCATGCAACACGGCATACAAGCCGGTACACTACCCGGCCCTTCGGAATATTAGCCGGGCCCACCATGAACAGGGGCAAACCGGATACGTCGGCTATCCTTCATCGTTACACGCATTCCATCTATCCCAGGCACTGCCCATGACTACCGACACGGTAACAGCGTTCAGTCAATTAGCGCTGACAAAACCTATCCTGAAAGCACTCGAAGAAGTGGGGTATGAAACGCCGTCACCGATTCAGGCAGCAACGATTCCGTTGTTACTGGATGGCAGGGATGTGCTCGGTCAGGCACAAACCGGCACCGGCAAAACCGCGGCCTTTGCACTGCCGATCCTGTCCGGCCTGGAATTAACACAAAAAGATCCGCAGGTACTGGTACTGGCGCCGACACGCGAACTGGCGATCCAGGTCGCCGAGGCCTTTCAGAAATACGCCCGGCACCTGAAGGGCTTTCACGTATTACCCGTGTATGGCGGTCAGGATTACCGCACACAGATTCATGCCCTGAAACGTGGCGTCCATGTCGTGGTAGGCACACCCGGACGGGTAATGGACCACATGCGTCGTGGCACCCTGAAACTGGACAATCTCAGCACACTGGTGCTGGATGAAGCCGATGAAATGCTGCGCATGGGCTTTATCGATGATGTTGAATGGGTACTGGAGCAATCGCCCGCAGACAGGCAGATCGCCCTGTTCTCCGCGACCATGCCACAACAGATTCGCCGTATTGCAACGAAGCATCTGAACAACCCCGAACAGATTACTATCAAGACCAGGACCACCACGGTCGAGACCATTCGCCAGCGCTTCTGGCCGGTGAGCGGCGTGCATAAACTGGATGCCCTGACCCGCATCCTCGAGGCCGAGCCCTTCGATGCCATGCTGATTTTCGTGCGCACCAAGACCGCAACGCTTGAACTGGCTGAAAAACTCGAAGCACGCGGCTATGACACGGCAGCACTGAACGGCGATATTCCGCAAAGTCAACGCGAGCGCACCGTGCAACAGTTAAAAAATGGCAAGCTGGATATACTGGTTGCCACGGATGTCGCCGCCCGTGGTCTGGACGTGGAACGGATCAGTCACGTGGTCAATTACGATATCCCCTATGATACGGAAGCCTATGTGCATCGTATCGGGCGTACCGGTCGGGCCGGCCGCAAGGGCGATGCCATCCTGTTTGTCGCACCGCGTGAAAGACGCATGCTGGGCGCCATTGAAAAGGCCACCCGGCAGAAGATCGACCTCATGGAACTGCCTTCTACCGAGCTGATCAATGACCAGCGCATCGCCAGATTCAAGCAGCGCATTACCGATACCCTGGCAAATGAAGAACTGGAACTGTTTACCTCGCTGATCGAACAGTACGAACAGGAACATAACGTACCTGCGCAGGAGGTTGCCGCGGCGCTTGCGCGCCTGTTACAGGGCGACACCCCTTTCCTGATGCAGCACAAGCCACAACGCAAGGCAGATAAAAGTTGGGATACAGGTGAAAGCCCGGCGCACAGAAAACCGGCACGTAAGCCGGTTGCGCGTTCACCGAGGAAAGACTCACAACCTGAAGAGGGCATGCAGCGCTTTCGACTGGAAGTCGGAAACAAGCATAACGTCAAGCCCGGTAACATCGTCGGTGCAATCGCCAACGAGGCAGGTCTCGACAGCAAGCACATCGGCCGCGTCAGTATTTATGACGACTACAGCCTGGTTGATTTACCTGAAGGTATGCCGAAGGGCGCTTTTACCAACCTCAGAAAGGCATGGGTCTCGGGGCAGCAATTGAGGATTTCCCGCCTGACCAGGGAAGGGGGTCACGGCACAGCGGACAAGCGCCCGGCAAGTGCCGGAAAAAAGGAAGTCAAGCCACGTAGTAAAAAAGCAGCACACCCCGGGAAACCCGTCAAGAAAAAAGTACGGAAAAAGAAACCTGTCACGCCATAACGACCAGACTCGCGAGGGCGCACAGACCAAGTGATCGACCTTTTTACAACAATATTGAGTAGCCCAGACCCAGCACCGCACAGGCGCCAATCACCGGCATAATACCCGCCTTGTACTTGAACAGGGCAATAAAGGCCAGTGCACCAATCAGCGCGGAAAACCATTCAAAGGTCGCATCGAAACCTTCTGGCCAGAGCACATGGTAGGCAAAAAATACCGCCAGGTTGAGCACTACACCGACCACGGCGGCAGTAATACCCGTCAACGGTGCCGTAAATTTTACATCGCCGCGCGTCGCTTCAACCGACGGCCCGCCAATCAGGATGAACAGAAATGACGGCAGGAAGGTGAACAGCGTGGCAACACATGCACCCGCCACGCCCGCCAGTGGCAGCATGCCGGAGCCAAATATTTCTTTAGTCCAGCCACCGACAAAACCCACGAACGCGACCACCATGATTAACGGGCCGGGCGTTGTTTCACCCAGTGCAAGGCCATCGATCATTTGCGTGCCGCTTAACCATGCATACTGCTCCACACCTCCCTGATACACATAGGGCAGCACCGCATAGGCGCCGCCAAAGGTGACCAGTGCCGCCTTGGTAAAGAACCAGCCCATCTGCGTGAGCGTGCCCTGCCAGCCATGGGCCGATGCCAGCATGCCCATCACCAGCGCCCAGATAAAAACACCGCCCAGGGCCAGCACGATTAACCGTCCCCGGTTAAAGCGCGTGTGGGCCGGAGCCTCCGTGTCATCGTCCATGAGCGCGGGGCCGTAGGACTGATTCGAATCGCCGTGATGTCCGCCCGCCCTGAAATATTCAGGTGCAAGCTGTGATCACAGGTAACCGATGATCCCGGCCATGAGCACGATATAGGGAAAAGGCACATCAAAGGCGAAAATAGCGATAAATGCCAGTACCGCCATGGCACGAAGCACATTGTTCTTTAACGCCCTTGAACCAATGCGCCAGGCTGCAAAAACGACAATTGCGGTGACCGCCGGCTTGATTCCGTACAGAATCCCTGCAACGGCCGGCACATCGCCGTAGGCCAGATAAATCCATGTCAGGCCAGTGAGAATGAACAGTGATGGCAGCACGAATAAGACACCCGCGACTATGCCACCCGGGACACCGTGCATCAGCCAGCCGATATAGGTTGCCAGCTGTTGCGCCTCTGGTCCCGGCAGCACCATGGTGTAATTCAGCGCATGCAGAAAACGATGTTCTGAAATCCAGCGTCTGTTCTCCACCAATTCCTGGTGCATCATGCTTATTTGACCGGCCGGCCCGCCAAAACTGATAAAACCGAGCTTCAACCAATAGCCAAGCGCTTCCTACAAGGACACGGGGTCCGGCTGTTCAGATGCCTGATGTTTAATCACTGGCACATTTTTTATCCTTTTTGTTGTTCAGGACAGCGCGGCTCTTGAAGTCGGGGCTGGCAGAAAGTTCGGCTGCAATCACTGCACTATGCCTCTCTGGCATAGCGAGTTAATAATTTGTCGAGGTGATCAGCGAAATTTTTCCGGTCACTCATGCTGGGTGATGACGGTCCCCCGGTGTCTATGCCACTGGCCCGGAGCGTATCCATAAAATCCCGCATGTTCAGGCGCGCCCTTATATTGTCAGTTGAATACAGTTCACCGCGGGGATTCAGTGCAAAACCTCCCTTTTCGATCACCTCGGCCGCCAGTGGAATATCGCCTGTAATCACAAGATCACCCGCGTCGAGCCTTTTCACAATCTCGTTGTCTGCGACATCGAAACCCGGAGCCACGCGTATTGATTTGATGTAACGCGACGGCGGTACTCGCACTGCCTGATTGGCGACCAGTGTCAACTGCACCCCGGTGCGCTCTGCCGCCTTGAATAGAATTTCCTTGATCACCACAGGACAGGCATCGGCATCTACCCATATTTTCATTTCATGTCATACCTGTTGCATGCATCACGAGACATCATTCTGACAGTAGAATGTGGACGCAGTTGATCGCACAGATTGATTTTCTTCTAGCCGATTATGATTGAAAAACCAAGCAGCAATGGTGCCAGTATGGTAACGCCGACATTGGCACCGAGATATTGCGGATAATTTCCTATATTTTCGCGGTATTTTATTGCTCCGTATAAAGCCAGAAAGGCGAGCGGCATGGGTAGCAGTGCTATAAAACTCATCGCGGGCAAGTAGCCCAGCAAGACGGAGTTTATTATGATGGCTGTTGTAGCCAGGGCAAAAATTGCATAAGCCAGATTACTGCGACTCACACCATAGGCAATAGGAAAATGATTACGGCCCACACCGGCATCAGCCTCGATGTCGGGATACTGGTTGAGCAACAGCAGATTATTGACCAGAAAAAAAGGGACGGCAGCGACCAGCAAGGACAGCGGTGCATATTCCCCCTGCAATACGAACTGGGTACCGACAACCATCAGGAACCCAAAACCGATACCGGGAGCAATCAGGCAGAGAAACGGGTAGCGATTGATCCAGTCAGTATAGGTTACGATCAATATCAAACCAGCAACACCTATCGGCACAATGCCTGCTCCATATTTCCAGACAAAATAGCCGCCAATTACCAATGTAGCCATCAGTGAGACGGCAGCAACGGCCAATACCGCCACGGACATTTCCGGATTTCCGGGCAACGCACCACTGCCGCCACTGAACGGTGTCCTGGTCGTCGCGAGATCCAGTCCGCTTTTGAAATCAGAGTACTCATTAAGGGCATTCACACTGATATGCGCCAGTAATGCACCTAGCAGCACCAGCAGCAGCAAACCTGTATTTATTTCACTTGTCGCAACCGTGCTTGCACCCAAAAATACGCACACCGGCGTTAACACCAGGAACGGCACCCGCATTGACTGGACGACTGCTGCTATTTTCATCTTTGAGGCTTTCTTAGGTGCAATCGTCAAACATTAACGACACAGCACAACGCGATAGTGTGCCTTGCCGCTGCGTAACCTTGTAAGCGCCTCGTTTACATTCTCAAGGCTGAACTTCTCGATGACCGGCTTAATGTTATGCAGATGCGCAAACTCAAGCATTGCGGCGATGGTTGCAGGACTGCCAACCGGAGAGCCAGACACTGACCGTTGCCCCAGAAGGAGTGAAAACACATTGATATCGAGCGGGTCCAGCGTTGCGCCAACAAAGTGCAGGCGACCGCGTGGTTTCAATGTGCCCAGGTAGAGATTCCAGTCCAGCTTGACATTAACCGTTGAAATCACCAGGTCAAAGCTGGCTGCTGCTGCCTCGAGTTCTTTCTCGTCTCGGGAGTTTAACGTGTGGTGGGCACCCAGTTGCAGCGCGTCCTTCTTTTTACTGTCGCTGGAAGTGAAGGCCGTCACTTCGCAGCCCCATGCATTGAGAAACTGCAATGCCAGATGGCCGAGCCCCCCGATACCAATCACCGCCACCTTGTCGGTTGGTTTCACATCAAACTGAACCAGGGGATTAAAAACAGTAATGCCTCCGCAAAACAGTGGACCGGCTGATTCCAGATCCATACCCTCCGGAATCGGTACCACACTGTTGGCATCCGCACGCACCGTGTCAGCAAAGCCACCATGATGACCAATGACAGTCGCTTGTGAATTGGCACACAGGTTCTGATCGCCGGACAGACAAAACGCGCATTCATTGCAGTAGCCGGAATGCCAGCCCAGTCCCACAGCCTGCCCGACTGTCAGGTGCTTGACATGTTCTCCGGCCCTGGCAATGGTTCCCACGACTTCATGGCCGGGAACAACGGGGTACTGGGTCATTTCCCAGTCGTTGTCGATGACACTCAGGTCACTATGACAAATACCACAGTAGTGAACATCGATTTCCACCTCGTGGTCCCGTAACTCACCTGGATCATACTCGAAGGGAACCAGTTCTTTGCGAGGTTCAAGGGCTGCGTAGGCTTTTATCATGATAACAATCCGCTCTTGTGATTACGTGTCTGATGAATACTACTGTGTTCTAGTCAACATCTGCTGCTACCGGTATAAGAACCTCGTTTCGACGCAGGAACCAGGGCATAAAGGGTGGGTTATAGCGGGCCCAGACGGGATCACCCGCTATGGTGAGCCCTCTTTCCTGAATCCACGACTCCAGTTCCAGTTTATTTCGAAGGTAGCCCTTCTCGCTCCAGAAACCTGAATAGCGCACGGCGGCCATTCGATGGGCAGGTACCTGGCGCAAGGTAATTGCAGGGTCCTCTGGCTCCGGAAGGGTTTCCAGCGTGTAAGCGGCCGGCATCATGAAACTGACTGCCCAGCCTTCCTGAACACGCTGCTGCCCGACGGGAGCGGTCATCTTTATTTTTTCCCCTTTTGGCTGCTGGGAAACGGGGGCCGTCATCGCTATCTTCTCACGCGAGCGGTTAGCGCCGGAGATATAGCGAAAAAGCGCGTTAAACGCCTTGTCTCCCGCCTCTTCAAGGTTTCCTTCAACAACAGTCTCGGCGAGAACGTAAGGAGCGTAATCGCGAAGCTCGAAGCTGTTGTCACTGTCTACTACTGTGTAGGTTGCTTCTTCGATCGCCATGGCATCCATCACTGCAGTGTTCAAGACCGCTATTGCAAGAATAATTCGGAGGGTACGATTCATGAGCAGTGTCTCTGTCGATGTTCTTTCATGGCAACCCGGCAGCTGCGCTAATGCGCGCCGCTTTCCGGAGGCGTACCGGGTGACGGCCTGGCCTGTTCAGTAACCTTGTTTATATACAGTTTTTGGAGTAATTCTGCCCTGTCCCTGTTAACACCCATATCACTATGCCCGACCCTGGACGCAGAGCGAATATGTATCACTTTTTGTATTGAATCGATCCTGATTTCCAGGTCATCAATGAATCCGAACAAGGCTGACGAAAATGTAGCCGCAATGTAATTGTCGCTTTCAGTTTCAACACGACCACCCATCTTCTGTATTGCATTTGTTAATGCAGGGAAAGTATCAAATGTGAGGTTATCAGGAATAACAAGGGGCTCAATGTAATGGCTGGATGCTTTATATTCGCTGCAGACGCAGTTGGGCTTGCCGGGACATTTCGACAGTCTTCCATCGATCAACCCCGGAGCCTTTCCTGATCTGGACATCACGCCCAGAATAAAAAACAGGACAACCATTGCAAGGATGATAGCTGTCAAGCTAAATAATGCTGTTTTCATAACTTTACTTCACTGGCAGGAACATGGTTATCCACTAACACTGTATTACTCATACACTTATTTTCCGATTATTTATTTTGCAGCCAACGACCGCGAAACAAGCAGCTAAAGAACCACCAATAAATAAATTTCCATCATTTCCTCGCTGGCGGGAAACCAGAAGTCTACCAATCAGCGGCTACCAGACAAGATGACATTATAGCGACAAATAGTTCGCCACGAAGTCTGCATCCTTGTCCCCGCGTCCGGACAGGTTAACGAGTATCGTTTCTTCAGGAGACATGTCCTTTGCAATTTTCATGGCATGGGCAACAGCATGGGCACTCTCCAGGGCAGGGATAATGCCTTCCAGGCGAGACAGCTGCATAAAGGCATCCAGACATTCCCTGTCATCAATGGTTTCATAAACCACACGTTTAATATCCTTTAGATAGCAATGCTGCGGACCGACACCGGGATAATCGAGGCCGGAGGCGATCGAGTAGACAGGTAACGGATTACCTTCCCTGTCCTGTATGGTATAGCATTCAAAGCCGTGAATAGCCCCCTTGGTTCCGAGGGTAAGGGTGGCTGCATGCTCAGCCGTATCCAGGCCTTTGCCAGCCGGCTCTACGCCAACCATTTTCACAGTGTCATCACCCAGGAATGCGGTAAACAAACCAATGGCATTACAGCCACCACCCACACAGGCAACGAGCACATCAGGCAACTTATGCTCTCTTGCCAGGAACTGTTCTCTTGCCTCCTTGCCAACAATACTCTGGAAGTCGCGCACAATCTTCGGGAACGGGTGTGGCCCCACCACCGAACCGATTGCATAGATATAGTTCACGGGGTCTTTTAAATATTCCTCAAAGGCACTGTCTACCGCATCTTTAAGCGTTTTTGTACCCCGTGTCACGGGCACCAGCGTGCAACCCAGTATCTTCATCTTGGTGACATTGGGGTGCTCTTTTACCATGTCGATTTCACCCATGTGTATTTCACACTCGATACCGACAAGCGCACAGGCTGTTGCCAGGGCGACACCATGCTGCCCAGCCCCCGTCTCTGCCAATACCTTGGTTTTACCCATATATTTGGCCAACAATGCCTCGCCAAGACAATGATTGATCTTGTGCGCGCCGGTATGGTTGAGATCCTCGCGCTTCAGGAAGATACGGGCACCCCCCTGTTTTTCACTTAAACGTTTTGCATGGTAAACAGGGCTGGGACGGCCAACATAGTCCGCATACAGCTGTTGCAGTTCCTCCTGAAAAGACGCAGTTTGGGTGACCTCATCGTAGGCATCATTGATCTCATTCATGATTGCTACAAGCGGTGGTGGAATAATCTGCCCACCATACTCACCAAAGTATCCATTCTTATCAGGCATTTCCAGATATGCTTGTGTCATTTCCAACTCCCGGGATTCAATCTGTTCGTCTGCCACTTGAATAATTCAGTTCCTGAATCCACCCGACTGCTGCAGAGTGGCTCATCAGGGATTCCTGCGTCGCAATTTAACTGCCGTACCATAGGCGAGCAATTCAGCAGAGCCTTGCATCACGGGCGAGGTAACGAACCTCATGGCAACAATGCCATCTGCATACTTACTCTTTGCTTCAGCAATCATCCTGTCAATGGACTGCTCCCTGGACTCTGCAAGCATCTTTGTATACTCGGTTATTTCACCACCCACAAGATTTCTCAGCCCGGCCAGGATATCTTTCCCAATATGCCTGGCCCTGATGGTATTACCACGGACCAAACCCAGGGTTTCCAGTATTTCATAATCTGCAAATTCATCCTGTGTAGTAATCAGCATTACTTGTCGACCTCCCTGGAGTAATAATCATCCTCTTTATTGCGCATCCTTTCCTTAAGCACCTTGACCATTAAAATACCCAGTCCCGCCACGAATAAAAGGCCCAGGAGACCGTACGGGAAGGCCGCAATCATACCTATGAACATGGCAACCATATAAATAATCATGATAATTGCCAGCAGCGAATATCCCCACTTTTCATAACTATCCATAACAACTCCCAATTGACGTAACGGCTGACGAGAGATTCAGGCCCAGTGTAGCCGTATTGTGACATGTAAAACATGTGTGACAGCAACTCACCCTGCGAATTCCACCTCGACTGCCGGTATATACACTACCTCCTAAAACATGAACAGCAGCGTCTTGCTCATGGCTCTTTCCTACTGAGGACGGTCGTTCTTACAATATGAATAATCAGGGGGAGCATGAACAGAACGCCACAGATAACCATGGCAATATAACAACTCTCGAACTGCAATCTTTCCGGAACCAAACCCGTATCAGCAAACCATTCAGCCAAACCAAGACCCAGCAGGATCGCACCGATAATATCCAGCACAAGCAAGGGCACAGGTATTTTGATTGCGCTGTTTTCTTTCAACACCAGACCCTCTGCTTTTTCATGCTTGCTTTCATACGACTGCAGTGTACGGGCTTGTGCATCACCCTTCTTATTTGCGTCGATTTGAGACGCGCACCACCTCCTGTCTAGACGAACGCATAAATCAGAAAGGCGCCAAAGCCTGCCGCCACGATACCACCGATACGGCCATACGGTTTTGTCAGGGACAACGCCCAGGACATCAGCCGCCTGAAATTATTGCGTCCGATGACAGTGAAAATTACAGCGGCGGCAATAGCAAGCCAACCAATAACTTCAATTACAAGTGGGTATCTGGAAACGCCGGATTGCTGAATAAGCAATACACCAATAGCCAGCCTTACCACAATGGCCAGCACCTGCAGTTCCATCTTGTCTATATGTTTACTCAAGAAGCCGAAAATTATTTCCGGGTTAACAAGAATAACGACCCCGGCTAACAGTATTAATACTCCAAAAATAATGATTAAAGTGGTCATGACCGGGTTCCTCTAGCAACCTGGCAGATGAATTGAACAACACACGGCAATGCGCCCGGTTGAAATCGTCATGTTATGTTTCATTGCCCACCTTCTTTCCAAGGGCAGCAATTAAAGACTTCAAATCGAAGCCTGATTCTTCGATGGATTTTGGAATTATGTGATACATGCGTGGCATTGGGTAGAGGAGAACATAGCCATCATTCTGTCGCCACTCGAGTATCTTTTCCCATCCTTCTACCTCGATATGCGAGTGTGCGCTACTTCAGTTGTTCGCGATATCAACCCTATCCAGTGCCAAGCCCGATCGCGAGCAGAATAATTGATACTACTCCAATGCAGGTTCTAACATGATTCCAGCGCTGCCACTGTTTCTGATACACGGGCCACACCTCATTAGCGACTGATAGCCCGGCTTTAGCTAATTTGTTGTTTAGTGGAACATTGAATAACACGGTGACAGCAAATGGCCCGATCAGATATGCCAGCGCACCCATGAGTAAAAACAGACTGCCAGACGAAACGGGTTGCAGGACTGATTTAATTACGATCATGACACAGAGAATCGGAGTTCCAAGAAACAGAACAAGGAAAACAGGATTAAGTATAGTTTCATTCACGCGCTGCATCACGAGCATCCCTTTATCATCGGGCAGAGTGGCCAGTGCTCGCATAACAAAGTTCGAGAATGCGAACAGCAATCCCGTCACCACCCCGGCTCCTGTTATTGCCATAACAATGATACTTGTCATTTTACCTCGCAAATGTCTGTCTTTTTTTGCGACAACGCATGCGTTCAGCTGTGCTGCGACGTATTGTAGTTAGCAGGCTCTACTCCCGCCAATGCCGGGGCTGGTTTAAGACCTCTGAGCACTGAACCCTTCCTTCAATACTATCAATGACACCAGCCTTCAGCTCCTGCACCATCCAGGCATCTGCGTGCTCCGCAGGAATCGGATAAGGAGCTTCAAAGCCAAGTACACCTGCGGTTTGAAATCCAAACATCGGATAGTAACCAGGATGACCAAGAACGAAAACCAGGTCCACGCCTGACTCCGCCAACTGTTTCAAACCTTCTCTAATCAACACACCACCGATGCCTTCGCCTTGAAAGTCACTTGAAACTGCTAGCGGGGCGAGAATCCGAACCGAGACTTCTTGATCCTCGGGTTGGAGTCTTGCCACTGTGAAAAGGATATGACCCACCAAGCTTGCGTCTTTCTCTGCCACCAGTGACAGCAAAGGCTTTGCCGTATCATCGACCAGTAGAGCATTGACGAGTTCTACAATTTCCTGACCTTGCTCCTGTCCAAAAGCACTCGTGTGGATACCACTAATTGCAATGCGGTCAGATTCTGTAGAACGCCTTATCTTCAAAATGTACTTCTCTTTTAGCCTGCCAAGGTCTGAATTGAGCGGCACACGTCAGCGCATCCGGCATCGAAGGAGCGTACTCGAATGATTTGTTATGTGCAGTTAACCAAAAAAGCATGCATATTCATCCCGATCCACAATCTCCAGAAACTCTTCGAGACTTCCTACTTCCGGATCTGGATCATAGCGATGCCACTTTAAATCTGCCCTCTGCCAATACACATTCCAGGTTCTTCTCGTTTTTACATAGGTCGTCTTTGCAACCGCCTCCTCAATCTTTTCATCAGGATTTCGCCACACAGGACGTATTTCGAAAATTTCTACACTTTGCCCTTTAATGCGATACCCTAAATCGAGTTCATTTCGGATGTGAGCCGGCGGACGGCGTTTCTTGATAAATTCGCCTACCAGCTTCTCACACTTCTTTATTTCAAATTCACTTAACGCCATATTCATCTATTGCACATAATTACAATTTAGAAGGCATAAAAGTCAGATTTGCCTTATGACTTTTACACCGAACAAGCATATTGACCATATTGTTTTCAACAACTTAAAGTCATATTACACGGCCTAATGGAATATACAAACATGACATGGCGTCAGCATGAAAAAAGCGTCTGTTGCTGCAGGTGCGTGATGCAATTCGGTCCAGGCACTGTCAGCTCTTCTTTCACCATGATCAACACGCATGTCCTGACCAAAGGCAGTCGTGGTGTCCGTAGCCCGCTGGACAGCGGCTAGGTCCGCTTTGGTAGTCCGTCCACCTGCTTAAAAAGTGCCTGCTTCTCCCGAAACAACGCGGAGATGTCCTCGTCGCCAAATCCCGCCTCCATCAGGCGACGGTAGTGGATCAGCGTCATCTCGACAAGCGGCAGGGCGACATCGAACTGCTCGGCCATTTGCCTGCAGATCGTCAGGTCCTTGTGATGCAGGGCCACGCGAAAACCGGGATCAAATCTGTCCCTGTGTCATCGATGCGCCGCGGTGGGCAAGAAACCAGTTACCCGCGGCACCGGAACCGACCACCTCGATCACCTTGTCCAGCGGCAGTTCCAGCGCCGTTGCAAACGCCAGCGCCTCGGTCACTGCCTGGTTGATGCCGGCAGCCATGACCTGGTTGACGGCCTTGGTCGCCTGTCCGGCACCGACCGGACCCATGTGTTCGATGCGTCCGGCGATCGTATCGAGTACCGGCGTAATACGTTCGATTACGGCGGCCTCACCACCGATCATCATCGCCAGCGTTCCCTGGCGCGCACCTTCGATACCGCCGGATACGGGGGCATCGAGAAAAGACGCGGGATGCGCCAGTGCGGCTGCCTGGATGGCGGTGTCACGGCTGACGGTTGATGTATCGAGCAGCACGCAACCCGGATGCAGACCGGGTAACAAGGCCTGCATCACCTGCAGCAGGTCATCATCTGCCGACACGGACAGCACCAGCAGCTCGCACTCAGCGGCAAGGGCCGCCGGGTTTTCTGCTAGACGAACGCCCAGCTCAATAGACAGTTGCCCGGCTTTATCACGGCTGCGGTTCCAGACCGCCTCGAGGTAGCCCGCCTTGTGCAGATTGCGCGCCATGGGTGCACCCATGGCACCCAGGCCGATAACACCGGTTTTCATCGTGATAGTTTCCTCTCTGCGTCCCTCTTCACTGGTGATGAGGTGTCGGTTATTTATTGCAGGAGCGGCGTCTTCGCCGCGATTCGGTGCAAAACAAATATCAATCGCGCCGGGGACGGCACTCCTGCAGTGATTGTTTGAAAGCTATTCGTCTTCCAGGTAGGTGGTGCCACTCAACCCGCCTTCCAGCGCCTGCAGGCAGGCCGCCTTGTCCTTTCCTTGCAGTCCCGCTGCCCTGGCCTTCTCCCGATAACGCGCAATCAGGCGCTTGGGTTCGAACTCCACGTAGCGCAGCAGCTCGTCGACGCTGTCACCGTGATGCGGCTCGACCAGCCGGTAGCCGCCCTCTGCGGTCAGCTTGACATTGACCGCATCCGTGTCACCGAACAGGTTATGCATGTCGCCGAGAATCTCCTGGTAGGCGCCGAGCAGGAAAAAACCCAGCAGGTAAGGCTCCCCGGCCTGCAGTGCATGCACCGGCAGGCTCGATTCGACACCGGCGGCATCCACATAATGCTCGATGTGGCCATCGGAATCGCAGGTCAGGTCATGCAGTGTGGCGCGCCGCTCCGGACGTTCCAGCAGGCGCTGCAGCGGCACAATCGGGAACACCTGGTCAATGCCCCAGACATCCGGCATCGACTGGAACACGGACAGGTTGCAGAAGTACTTGTCCGCCAGCAGCCGGTTGATGGTATCAAGCTCGGCCGGCGGCTCCGGCAGTTCCTGCAACAGCACCTGCAGCTTGCGGCACAGTGCGTAGTACAGCGATTCGCCATGTGCCCGTTGCGCCAGCGTCAGGCGGCCCTCGATAAAGGCAGCGCGCAGTTCCGCTAGCGAGTCGGTGGCACTTTGATACACCGCACTGGCGCTGCTGACATCACACTGTTCCATGGCGGCGCTTAACATCCGTACCTGCGGTGCGGCAGTACCCGGATCGACGTGGACATGCCCCAGTACCTGTTCACTATCGATCACATTGGTCAGCAGCACCGCGTGGTGCGCCGTCAGCAAGCGGCCGGATTCGCTCAGCAGGGCCGGCGCGGATAACCGTGCCTCGCGACAGATCGTCGCGAACACATCTACCACGGTGTGTGCATAGTCTTCAATGCTGTAGTTGATGGAACAGCTGCTGTTACTGGCTGTGCCCTCGTAATCCACACCCACGCCACCGCCGACATCGACGCTGTCGATCGGCACGCCGGCATTGCGCAATGCGACCCAGGTACGTGCCACTTCCGTCAGCGCACGGCGCAAATCGGCAAGGCTGGAGACCTGCGAGCCCGGGTGACAATGCAACAGTTGCAGACAATCCTGCAGACCCGCCGCACGCACGCGTTCCAGCAGCACGAACACACCGGCCGCGGTAAAACCGAACTTTGATCGGTCGCCGCCGGTGTTTTGCCAGTTGCCGGCCGTGGCGGCAGACAGTCGCACCCGCAGGCCGAGACTCGGCCGCAGCTGCAGTTCTTCCGCCACACGGATGATCAGTTCCAGCTCGGAGAGCTTCTCAATGACGAGAGTGACGCGGTGCCCGAGCCGCTGGGCCTGCAGGGCCAGACGGATGTATTCCGCATCCTTGTAGCCATTGCAGATAATGATGCCATTGGCCGGTGCAATACCGATGATCGCCAGCAACTCCGGCTTGCTGCCCGCTTCAAGACCGACGCGTTCGTCACCATGCTGCACAATCGCATCCACCACGTGCTGCTGCTGGTTGACCTTGATGGGATAGACGGCGGTATAACCCGCATCGTAGTGTCTGGCACTGATCGCCGCCTCGAAGGCGCCACACAAGCGGTCGACCTGCTGGTGCAGGATATCGGTAAAGCGTACCAGCACCGGCCAGGACAGGCCGGCATCACGCAGCGCGTGCGCCAGTGCATGCAGGTCTACGGCAGGGCTGTCCGGGCTGCCGGCAGGCAGGGCGAGCAGGTGACCGTCCTCGCCCACGTCAAAGTAACCGGCACTCCAGCCGGAAATATTGTACTGCTGCCGGGCAGCGTCACGGTTCCAGTTCATGGCGGCAACGATAAAGACTGATGCCTGCCTGCACAAGCCATATTCCCACGGCCGGGGAAATCCTTGTCCGGACACCGTCTGATCTTGTATTGTCGCGCCCCTGCCTGCCCCATAGAGGATATCCCATGTTGAACAAAGACGAGTGGTTTACGGAAATCTGCGAGGAAGGTGGTTCAGCCTTTTCATTCAAGATCAGGGAAAAACTGCATGAGGAGCAGACAGCATTCCAGCGTATCGAGATCTACGCCACGGAGAAATTTGGCAACCTCATGGTCATCGACGGCTTTGTCATGCTGACAACACGGGACAATTTCATTTATCACGAAATGATGTCGCACCCGGCGCTGTTCACCCATCCCTCGCCGGAACACGTTGTCATTATCGGCGGCGGCGATTGTGGCACGCTACGCGAAGTTCTGCAGCATGACGGGGTCACACGCGCACTGCAGGTCGAGATCGATGAGCGCGTGACGCGACTGGCGGAGGAATTTTTCCCGGAGCTATGCGCATCAAATGCGAACCCTCGTGCCGACATTCTGTTCGCTGACGGCATCCAGTGGATGAAGGATGCCGATCCCGGCACTGTGGACGTTATTATTGTCGACAGCACTGATCCGATCGGCCCCGCGGAAGGTCTGTTTACCGAGGCCTTCTACCGCGACTGTTACCGTGCACTGGGGGATGCTGGCATCCTGGTGCAGCAGAGCGAATCACCGCTGTACCACATGGACATCATCATGCCGATGCGCAAGGCGATGCAGGCGGCTGGCTTCAGCGATACGCAGACACTGTTCTTTCCGCAACCCTGTTATCCGTCCGGCTGGTGGAGCGCTACCCTGGCAGGCAAGCAGTCGCTGGAGAAGCAGTTCAGGGAGGCCGATGCACGCAACAAGTCCTTTGAGACTCGCTATTACAACGCGGCCATTCACCGTGCGGCGCTGGCTGCACCGGAGTATTTTTTGAAAGCACTGGATTGATATCCCCTCTCCGTGCCATCTCGCGAAGGGAGAGGGAAATAGAAGTCTTACGTAAGCATTAACCTTTTGGTGCTGTGCCAATAACCAGATAAATATATCAAGCGAGTTTATTAGTAGCCCCCTCTCCCTCCAGGACCGGGTTGGGGACAGGGGGTCAATCACACCAGCGTTCCACTGCCGCTTGCGCCCGCTCTTCCGCGGCGGCACGTTCCTCAAACGACAACACAACACGGTTACCGTCCTCATCCAGCCGATAGAGCGCGCGTGCCTGTGAAATATTGCGCAAGCGGTCCCTTGCAGTGACGCAATTTTTTTCCGCCTCCACCCGGGCAGTCCGCGCTGCGGCTTCCTGGCGCTGTCTTTCTGCATTCTCGACTTCGTACGCACGCAGCAGGCGCTGTGTTTTGTCCATGCGTTCGGCGGCATCCACGGCGGGCACAGATGGTACAGCCCTGGGAACAAACACAGTGCTGGTATCGCCACACGGCTCGTCGCTGTATTGCGTGTCACCCTGTGCATCGGTGCACTTGTAGATGGCGGCGTGCAACGGTGTGCAGACAAGCAGGACAACAGGCAACGCCATGTGCCTCTTCATGGCTGCCTCAAGCGCTCCAGGCACAAGCGCTGGCGTTCATCGAATAACTGTTTTGAGCCAATGGACACCGCTGCCAGCGTTCCCAGGCCGGTGCCAGCCGAGATCAGGAACATGATCAGGATCTGGTATTTCACGGCCTCTACCGGTGGCGTACCGGCCAGGATCTGCCCGGTCATCATGCCCGGCAGGCTGACGATACCGGCCGCGGCCATGGCATTGATGATCGGTATCATGCCACTGCGAATCGCCTGCCGCCGGTAATCCGCGATTGCCCTGTCCCAGCGCTCTCCGAGCATCAGCCGCGCCTCGATGACCGCACGCTGTTCCCAGGCCGAGTGCGTCAGGCGGTCCATCGCGATGGCGATGCCGTTCATGGTATTGCCGAGTAACATACCCAGTAACGGTATCGCGTATTGTGGCGTATACCACGGGTCCTCACCAAGGATCACCACCAGCGCAAATACCGTCACGGCAAACGATGACAGAAACATGGAAAAGGTACCGACGGCATACCCCAGCCACCCCTTGAAGCGCCGCTCCTGACGCGCCATCACCTCGCGTCCGGCAACCAGCAACATGATCAATGCCATCAGCATCACCCAGCCAAAACTGGCATTGGCAAACAGTACTTTCAACACCAGTCCGACCAGGGTGAGCTGCACGGCGGTACGCATGGCCGCAATGATGAGCTGCTGGCTGATCCTGGATCGCAGGCGGATGCTCAGCAACGCCAGCAGCAAAACCAGCACTGCTGCAATCGCCAGATCGGCAAGGCTCAGTTCAACCATTGACTGCCCTCGATCGTTCGTTCTTCCAGCAGCCCGTTACTGACGGCGAAGTGGCGGTCGGCCACCCGCGCAATCTGTGCGTCGTCGTGGCTGACCCAGATAATCACCGCCTGCTGTGCACGACGGTACTCTTCAATCACGGCCTCGATACGACGCGTGTTCTCGGGATCGAGATTGGCCGTCGGTTCATCCAGCAACAACACCTGTGGATGATTCGACAACAGCCGCATCAAGGCCAGCCGCTGTTTCTCGCCGCTGGACAGCTGTCCGACCGGTTGCGCCAGCACCGAAGCGGACAGGCCGATATGCTCCAGCGACACCGGCAGGTCACCATGAAAATGGTCTCCGACCCGTGGCAGCCACCAGACACTTTCCGGCGGTAACAAACCAACCCGGGTGCGCCATACATCGGCGGGGATGTCACTGGCAGGCACACCCTGCAGGCGGACCTCACCCGTGTGTGGATCGAGGTCGGCAAGCGCGCGCAGCAACTGCGACTTGCCACTACCGGATGGCCCGGAAATGCACAGGCAATCGCCCGCCTCCACCTGCAGCGACAGCGGACCAATCATCAGTCTCTGCAGCTGGTTGATTTGCAATAGCGGGGATGTTTTACTCACAGGCCTTCCCTGTTTCACTGAGAGGTCATTATGTCAGAACCGACGATCGCACAGAAAGCGCCCTATGCCGAGGAACTTGAGCCGGGGACCTACTGGTGGTGTGCCTGCGGCAAATCAAAGTCTCAGCCGTTTTGCGACGGTTCCCACAAGGATACCGGGTTTGTACCGGTGAAGTTCGAGATTACGGAAGCGACCAAGGTCTGGTTGTGCGGCTGCAAGCACAGCGGCGACAAGCCGTTTTGCGACGGCAAGCATAAATCCCTGTAGAGATTCGTACTTGCAGCGGTCCTGTACCAGGTGAGTAATAGGTATTCTTAACCTGCTTGTTTCGCCTGCCTGGGCGGCGTGCTTCTTTTAGCTTCTTATTTCGCCCAATAGGGCGAAATAAGAAGCAACACAAGAGCGTTACCCTACATGACGTAACAGGCGAATAAAAAAGGAACTAACTTCGCAAATTAACCATAACATCAGAAAAAACGGGCGCCGAAGCGCCCGTCTTTATTCCCAAACTAAAACCTGGATTACAGGTTATAGCCCGTCTCGTCGTGCAGCACCTGGTCCAGACCCTGGGTCTCTTCATCCGGAGTGACACGCAGTCCGATGACGGCATCGACCAGCTTGAGAATAATCCAGCTGAGCACGCCGCAATACACAAAGGTCGCGGCCACACCGACAAACTGCACCCACACCTGGCCACCCATGGTCATGCCCTCGGCAAGACCGGCACCACCGAGGATGCCGACAAACACACCGGCCAGCAGTGTGCCGATGATGCCACCCATGCCGTGCACCGGAAACACATCGAGGGAATCATCGATCTTCAGGGTGTGCTTCATGAATGCCGTGGCACTGTAACAGACCACGCCGGCAGTGAGGCCGATGAGCAGTGCGCCGGCAGGACCGACAAAACCCGATGCCGGGGTTATGGTACCGAGACCGGCCACCATGCCGGTGACGATACCCAGCACGCTGGGCTTGCCGTGACGGATCCATTCCATTGCCATCCACGCCAGTGAACCGGCCGCGGCACTGATATGCGTCACCAGCATCGCCATGCCGGCATTGCTATTGGCGCCCAGCGCACTGCCGGCATTGAAGCCGAACCAGCCGACCCAGAGCATGCCGGCACCGGCGACGGTCATGGTGAGGTTATGCGGTGGCATCTGCGTCTTGCCGAAGCCCTTGCGCGGGCCGAGTACCAGTGCGGCCACCAGCGCCGCGACACCGGCATTGACATGCACCACGGTGCCTCCGGCGAAATCCAGCAGGCCCATGTCCTGCAGCCAGCCGCCGCCCCACACCCAGTGGGTTACCGGGGCATACACCACCACCAGCCAGATGGCCGAGAACCACAGCATGGCGGAAAATTTCATCCGCTCGGCAAAGGCACCGACAATCAGTGCCGGCGTAATGATGGCAAATGTCATCTGGAACATGGAAAACACGCTTTCCGGGATGCTGCCGACCATGCTGTCACGGTCTATGCCGCCATGCAGCAACTGGTCAAAGCCGCCGATCCACTGGTTCATGCTGCCGCCATCGCCAAAGGCCAGGCCGTAGACGAACACCAGCCACATCACCGATACCATGCAGGTAATGGCAAAACACTGCATCAGTACCGACAGCACGTTCTTGCTGCGCACCAGGCCGGCATAAAACAGCGACAGGCCGGGGATGGTCATAAACAGCACCAGTGCGGTGGATGTCAGAATCCATGCAGTGTCGGCACCATTCAATTCGTCTGCCAGCACCACTGATGGCAGCATACCGACCAGCAGGGTCAGCACCACAGCAACCCCCCCCTTCGGTTTTACAAGGCTCATTGTCATTCTCCCCCGTTATTGCTTGAGTTTATTGGGTCTAGAGGGCATCCGGGCCGGTTTCGCCGGTGCGGATGCGGATGGTCTGCTCCAGGTTGCTTACGAAGATCTTGCCGTCGCCGATCTTGCCGGTATTGGCAGAATTTCTGATGGTCTCGATCACCTGATCCACCTTGTCGGCCGCAACACCAATTTCAAGCTTGGCCTTGGGCAGGAAGTCCACCACGTACTCGGCACCTCGATACAGTTCGGTATGCCCCTTCTGGCGCCCAAACCCCTTCACCTCGGTCACGGTGATGCCCTTTACGCCAATCTCGTGCAATGCCTCGCGCACATCATCAAGTTTGAAGGGTTTGATTATTGCTGTGATTAATTTCATTTATTTTCTCCGGTTATGCGGATACCCCTGATCCGGTCGAGCATCATACCAAAGAGGATCGATGAGGTCAGACTCGATTATCCGGAACCTTCAGTGGTTCGCCGAGAGGTCGCTCCCGGCATCCCTGCCTCCCGCAGCATACCTACGTCCCTGGCGCGCCGCTCCCGGCATCCCTGCCTCCCGCGGCATACCTACGTCCCTGGCGCGCCGCTCCCGGCATCCCTGCCTCCCGCGGCATACCTACGTCCCTGTAGGCAAAAAAACGGGCGCCGAAGCGCCCGTCAAATGCCAACAGTTTGTTTTCTCGTGAATTACTTGCCGGAACCCTGTGAGCCCACAAATTCCGGGTAGGCTTCCAGACCACATTCCGACAAGTCGACACCGGCGTACTCTTCCTCTTCGCTGACGCGAATACCGATGACCATCTTGAGGACGAACCAGGTCAGCAGGCTGGCGACGAAGGTCCAGGCAAAGATGACACCGAGACCAGTCAACTGAGCAACCAGGGTTGCATCTTCGTTGGAGAGAACTACCGCCAGCAGGCCCCACATACCGACCATACCGTGGACGGAGATCGCACCGACCGGATCATCGAGCTTCATCTTGTCCAGCGAGATGATTGAGAACACCACGATTACACCACCGACAGCACCAATGGCAGTCGCCAGCAACGGTGTCGGGGTCAGCGGCTCAGCCGTAATGGCCACCAGGCCAGCGAGTGCGCCGTTCAGCGCCATGGTCAGATCCGTCTTGCCGAACAGCAGGCGGGCAGTCATCATCGCAGCAATCACACCACCGGCTGCAGCCATGTTGGTGTTGACGAACACCAGGGCAACGGCATTGGCTTCTTCGACATTGGAGATCATTAGCTCGGAACCACCGTTGAAGCCGAACCAGCCCATCCACAGGATGAAGGTACCCAGGGTCGCCAGCGGCATATTCGCACCCGGGATGGGATTGATCGAACCGTCAGGCTTGTACTTGCCCTTGCGAGCACCGAGTAACAGCACACCGGCGAAGGCCGCCGTTGCGCCACACAGATGCACGACACCGGAACCTGCGAAGTCAAGGAAACCAAGCGCGTCAAGACCACCGCCGCCCCACTTCCAGTAACCCTGCAAGGGGTAGATGAAACCGGTCATCACCACTGCAAAGAACAGGAACGCCCACAGTTTCATGCGTTCTGCCACGGCACCGGAGACAATCGACATGGCGGTTGCCACGAACACAACCTGGAAGAAGAAATCCGACAGACCGGAGTAATAAGTCTCACCACCACTGGCGAGCACATCGGCCGCAGAATTGTCTTCAGCGCCAAGAATGCCGCCAAAGCCAGGCCACCATGCGCTGACGGCCTCGGCCGGGTACATGATGCTGTAGCCCATCAGCATGTACATGATACAGGCGACGGCAAACAGGGAAATATTCTTGGTCAGGATTTCGGCCGTGTTTTTGGCACGCACCATTCCGGCCTCAAGCATAGAAAATCCCGCGGCCATCCACATAACGAGTACACCAGCTACCAGAAAATAAAAGGTATCCAGCGCATAACTCAGTTCAGTTATTGCATCCACAATGTATTCCTCCGTCTGCCTGATCAGAGCGCATCCGGACCGGTCTCACCGGTACGGATTCGCACTGTCTGTTCAAGACTGGAGACGAAAATCTTGCCGTCGCCGATCTTACCTGTGTTCGCTGCCTTGGAAATCGCCTCAATGACCCTATCGACCATGTCGGCGGCCACGGCGGCCTCGATTTTTACCTTGGGCAGGAAATCAACTACATATTCCGCACCACGATAAAGCTCCGTGTGACCCTTCTGACGCCCGAAGCCCTTCACCTCGGTCACGGTAATGCCCTGCACACCGATCTCCGAAAGGCCTTCGCGGACATCATCGAGCTTGAACGGCTTGATGATTGCAGTTACTAGCTTCATTGGTTATTACTCCTTGATTTAATGGACCTGCCCTGTCTGCCAGGGCAGGCTGTTGCGGTTTAACTTAGAAGGACTTGCTGAGGCTGGCGATAATCCTGGCCTCGCAGACGTTACTTCCGCAATCTGACTTGCTGACAGTGTTGTCTACATACGTCAGGCCGAGATCAACCCCGACCACAGTCTTGGACAGACCCAGGCTCCAGTCGGTGTAGGTGCCACCCAGTGCGTCGTCGTCGCTATAGGCAGAACCGGCGTTGTAACCAATGTGCGCACTAAAGCCGATCTCATACGGAAAGGTGTGGTCATAGCTGGCTGCCCAGTACCAGGCGCTGCTGTCAGAACCGACGAACTGCAGCTTGGGTGAATAGTTCACCGAGGCACCAAAGCCCATGTAGCTGCCCTTGAGATAGAACTCGTTGGTGTTGAAGTCGCTACCACCCGGGTACTGATAGCGCAGGTAGCCAAGGTCATAACCGAAACCGTTGCCGAGTTCACCGGCGTAACCGGCGTACAGGTCGAGCTCGATCTGCGGATCCGTGGCACCACCAAAGAACTGGGAATCGACGTTCGAGGCCCAGGTGCCCACGTAGATGCCCATGTCGGAAGCCCAGTCAAAACCACCCTGGATGGCAAACTGGTTATCCGTCTGCGAGACACCACGGAAGGCATAATCGGTGGCCAGCGTGACATTGGCTGAGATATCCGGGATTTCGGCCAATACGGATGAAGTACTTGCAAGCAGAGCTGTTGCAATAAGTGTTTTCTTGATCATTTCATAGTCTCCAAAAGTTAAAGTTGCAAAAGAATGTAGGTGTGCAATGACTACAACTCTGTGCATCAGGGGAAATCACTTGGTTTGTTAGCATAACGTGTGCCAATCATTATTTTTATTTATTTAACAATGTGTTATGTATTAACAATCGAAGGATGCCAGCCTCCAATGCTTTATATTGGTGCAACAGACAAACCTGATGCACTATAATTGTGCGCATGGATTTACAGCATCTGAACGTGGACGCGAGACAGCAGAATCGTCTATGGTTAGCCGATGTTTGATACTAAATTTATTGACGATCTCGCCCGCCAGATCAGCGACAGCGTCCCGTCCGGGGTAAAAGGACTGCAACAGGACCTCGAGAAAAACATCCACACCCTGTTGCAGGGCGCTCTCGCCAAACTCGACCTGGTCACCCGCGAAGAATTTGATACCCAGTCACAGGTGCTGTTGCGTACCCGCGAAAAACTGGAGCATCTGGAAAAACTGGTCTCCGAGCTGGAAGCAAAGAAGCCCTGATCAAGCCATTGCGCTTGCACATCGCTCCTGCCAGCGCGCCTTTCTGCAGGAGCGGAACGCTTCCGCGAATAGCCAGAAAGCCATCGCGCCACACCACAACAATCAGTATTTTCCTACGTTGATTGACGAAGACAGCTAGCACCTGCGAGTAACCCTGGCGGTTATCCTGAACATCCCTGCTCCCGGGTATCGCGCATGTCACTCGCCATCGTTTACAGCCGCGCCTGCGTCGGCATGGATGCCCCGCTGGTCACGGTCGAGGTGCATCTCTCCAACGGCCTGCCATCACTGTCAATCGTCGGTTTGCCGGAAACCGCCGTCAAGGAAAGCAAGGACCGGGTTCGCGGCGCCATACTCAATTCACAATTCGACTTTCCGGCACGCCGCATCACCATCAACCTCGCACCGGCCGATCTGCCCAAGGAAGGTGGCCGCTTCGATCTCGCCATTGCACTCGGCATACTGGCAGCATCCAGACAGATTCCCGACAATGAGTTACAGCAGCATGAATTCGCCGCCGAGCTGGCGCTCTCGGGGAAACTGCGCGCGGTACAGGGCATCCTGCCGATGACCCTGCAAACCCGCAGGGCAGGACGCACACTGGTCATCGCCAGCGGCAATGTTGCCGAGGCGATGCTGGTGAAAGACGCCACGGTGATTGCCGCAAAACAGCTGCTTGCTGTCACTGCACACTTTACACGCAGCAAACGGCTGGACCATGAGGCACCGGTAGAGCACTGCCCTTCACCCAATGACGCAGCCGATCTTGCCGATGTACGCGGCCAGCAGCACGCGCGGCGCGCACTGGAAATTGCCGCGGCCGGCGGCCACAGCCTGCTGATGCTGGGCCCGCCTGGCACCGGTAAATCGCTGCTGGCGAGTCGGCTGCCCGGAATCCTGCCGGAGATGAGCGAGACGGAAGCACTGGAAACAGCTGCGCTTGCCTCGATCAGTAACCTGCCGGTTGACGTACATCAATGGAAACGCCGCGCCTTTCGCGCGCCGCACCATACCGCCTCGGCCGTGGCACTGGTCGGTGGTGGTTCCAGTCCCCGTCCGGGTGAAATCTCGCTCGCGCATCACGGCGTGCTGTTCCTCGATGAACTGCCGGAATTCGATCGCAGGGTACTGGAGGTGTTGCGTGAGCCGCTGGAGAGTGGTCGCATCATGATTTCACGCGCCGCGCGCCAGGCGGAGTTCCCGGCACAGTTCCAGCTGATTGCCGCCATGAATCCCTGCCCCTGCGGCTACCTCGGTGATCCATCAGGACGCTGTCATTGCAACATCGATCAGATAGATCGTTACCGCCGCAAAATTTCCGGCCCGCTGCTTGACCGTATCGATATGCATGTCGAGGTGCCGCGCGTCGCGTATAACGAACTGCAGGGACCACGGGGTGAAGCCAGTGCCGCTGTGCGCATGCGTGTGACTGGCGCCCGTGAACGCCAGCAGAGACGTGCCAATGCACTAAACAGCCGCCTGGACAACCGGCAGATTGAACAGTTCTGTACATTGAATGACGCCGACCGCTTGCTGCTGCAACGCGCCATGGAGCGACTGCAACTCTCGGCACGCGCCTATCACCGCATCCTCAAGGTGGCGCGCACCATCGCAGACCTGGGCGGCTGTGAAGCAATAGCAAGCGCCCACCTGGGCGAAGCCATTGGCTACCGGCAACTGGACCGCAACCGTGCTCACTGATGTTGTTTACCTGAACATACAATAAAAAGATGAAAAGCATCTATTTTTGTCGGGCACGTCGCTGCGCTCCTTTGCCCAACCTACACCCGTGACCTGCCCGTAGGATGGGCAAAGCGTAGCGTGCCCATCATTAATGAAGCCTTTACATCTCAAACAGAATAGAGAAATACCGGTCAGTTACCCACGATCAACTCAGCACACCGATCTCCGTGTTTGCCTTGCGCAGGTTCCGGCTAAACAGTCGACACATGTTTTCCAGCACCTTCACCTTGACAGGGCCGTGATCCACCATCAATGCATCAAAGTCATCAATAGCCAGCTTGTAGCAGAGTGCATCAGTATCGACGGTCACGGCCGCGGAACGTTCAGTACGTTCAATCCATGCCATCTCTCCAAACACCAGCCCCGGCGACAGGGTGGCCAGGCGCTTGATCTTTCCATCCGGCAGGGTAATCTTGATGCTGACCTGCCCCTGGGCCAGCAGGTATAACTGACTTGCGGGTTCGCCCTGTTCAATAATGGTCTCGCCCTGCAGGTAACGCTGTTTCGTCAGCTTGCTGCCAATCACATCGATCTCCCCGGCGCTGAGCCCGTCAAACAGTTCAAATGACTGCAGCGACTTCGCGGCGCACGTGACTTCCTCCTCCTCCAGGATCCGGTTCTCGCAATATTCAAGCGCGTAGTCATCTTCATAGCTTTGCCAGGGCGGTCCGCCAGCGAACTTATGCTTTCTGCGCATGTACTTGCCCAGCGCCGGGCAGGCATCACAATTAGTAAACAGCAACTCTTTATCCCTGTCAGCCAGTTTTACCAGCAACTGGTAGAACAGGCGGCAGGCGCTCTGATCGAGGGTCAGCACACGTTTTAAATCGATAATAAAGTAATCTGCAGCATTACTTTTATTCACCACTTCACTGACGATAACTTCCGTGGTGGAAAAATTCAGATCACCCTGAATCTCATAAACCTGGATACGATGCGCTTCCCGTTGCAAACGGTTGCGACCGGCTGCGTCACGCAGATGCTTCGAGCTGACATGACCGCCATCATAGGCACTGCGAATGACAGACTTGCCGGGTTGCACCACATTGAACATGTGCAGATTGAAGTCCATGGACAGCTTGTTGCACACTTCGATACCACGCACGCTGTTGCCACGTTTATCCAGTGGCGGCGAAAACACGCCAATCCCCAGTTTTCCGGGTAGCACGGCGACAATGCCACCGGCGACACCGCTTTTTGCCGGCATACCCACCTTGTAAACCCACTCACCCGCGTAGTCATACATTCCGCAGGACCCCATCACACTGAGGACGCTTTCCACATACTCGCCGCGTATGGCACGCTCCTGCGTCACAGGGTTGATACCTGCGTTTGCCAGCGTAGCGCCCATGATCGCGAGATCCCGACAACTGACGGAGACCGAGCATTGCTTGAAATACAGCTCCAGGGTCGCGGACGGATCTTGCTCGAGAATATTGAAATTTCGCAACATGTAACCAATGGCACGGTTGCGGTGACCGGTCTCGCTTTCAGACAGGTAGACTGCCTCGTCCAGCGACAGCGGTCTACCGGCATAGGCTGACAGCATATCCATGACACGATTGATCTTTTTATCATTGTCATGCCCCATGACCATCCCGGCCGCGGCAATTGCACCGGCATTGATCATCGGATTGGCCGGTTGCCCGGTGAGCGGGTCGAGGCTGATGGAATTGAATGCGTCACCGGTTGGTTCCACACCGATTTTATTCAGCATATCGGTGCGTCCATTATCCTCCAGCGCGAGACCGTAGACGAACGGTTTCGATATCGACTGGATGGTAAACTCATGGCGGCTATCGCCAACTTCATAGACGTGGCCTTCCGTTGTTGCCACGGCAATACCGAACGATTGACTGCTTGCCCTGGAAAGCTCGGGTATGTAATCGGCGACTTCACCCGCATCAAGATCGGCAAACCGGTCCCTCAGTTCATGCAGGTAATCCATGATCGGTGACTCCACACACGCAGTCTCCACGTCGACGGTGTTGCATTGTTTGCTCTGATTCATTGGCTGTTGCTTTTGCAAGTAATGCGCCACAGCGACAGGTGGCCCGTCATTTAGCCTGCCGTCACCCGGAGCAACGATGTATGTTGCTGACAATCAACCATTTGATACATGCTGCAGGTAACCGCACAGCGGCCTGCCGCGATTGCACTGCATAAATAAATGCGGTCAGGTTGCCATATTACGGTGCAACAACACTCCGGTGGCACCATAGCGGTGCATTCGTAATGCCTCTGAAATAAACACCACGTGCCATACCAGGGATGCTACCAACACCGCCAACGCTGCTGTTAGCAGGCCAAGTGCTGATTAATCCTGTCCTTAGCCCTCAACCGGTACAGCTAAATGCATCCATGCAAGTGCATACACGCACAAGCGGCACGCATCCTGCATCAAGAATCACCCCATAGAGCCAGATTCACTTCATGGACGGGGCCGTTCAGGCAACAATTGAGTCAGGCGCAACCTACACCCGTCAAAGTTCAAATGGAATGACTCGACGGACTGGGATTTTTGCAGAGCCTGCAGTGACATGACCATTGACTGGAAAAGTTATGACCCCGGTGAGTTCTATGATGAACTCATCAGTACGCCCGGTTATGCCCGTGCGCCGGCTCGCAACCTCACCGCCTGGCTGCGCTCACTGTCGGACGAGGATCTGCAGGCACGCAAGCTGGATGCTGAACTGGCCATCATCGACAAAGGCGTCACCTTCACGGTCTACAGCGATGGCGAGAATATTGACCGTGCCTGGCCCTTCGACATCATCCCCCGGGTCATGCCGATACGCGAATGGCGCAACATCGAGGCCGGACTGAAGCAACGCCTGCAGGCGCTCAACCTGTTTATCGATGATCTCTACCATGAACAGAAAATCATCGGCGATGGTGTTATCCCGGAATCCCTGATCGCGGAGTCGAAGGGGTTTCGCAAGGAATGCATCGGCATCACACCTGCCCACAGGGTATGGGCGCATATTTGCGGCAGCGACCTGGTACGCGACTGTGACGGCACCGTCTATGTACTCGAGGACAACCTGCGCGTGCCCTCCGGTGTCTCCTACATGATCGAAAATCGCGAGGTCACCAAGCGCATTCTGCCGGAACTGTTCGAGAACAATACCATCCTGCCAGTCGATAACTATCCCGACAAGCTGCTGGAGATGCTGCTGTCAATCTCGCCGAGCCGCCGCAAGCACCCCGAGGTTGCGGTACTCACGCCCGGCATCTACAACTCGGCCTATTTTGAACATGCCTTCCTCGCGCGCAGCATGGGTGCCGAACTGGTGGAGGGTGGCGACCTGATGGTCGACGAGGACGATTATGTCTACATGAAAACCATCAATGGCCCTGCCCGTGTGGATGTCATCTACCGGCGCATTGATGACCTGTTCCTGGACCCCGAGGTGTTCCTGCCGGAGTCAGCGCTCGGCGTCCCCGGCCTGATGCGCGCCTGGCGCAAGGGCAATGTGGCACTGGCCAATGCACCGGGTTGCGGTGTGGCCGACGACAAGGTGGTGTATTCCTACGTGCCGGACATCATCCGCTATTACCTTGACGAGGACGCACTGCTGCCTAATGTGCCAACCTACCGTTGTAACGACCCAAAGGAACGTGAGCACGTGCTCGCCAACCTGGAGTCCATGGTGGTCAAGCCTGCGAACGAGTCAGGCGGTTATGGCATGCTGGTGGGGCCACAATCAACAGCGCGGGAACGTGAGGAATTCCGGCGGCTGGTTAGCAGCAACCCGCGCAACTATATCGGTCAGCCGGCACTGCGGCTGTCGACGGCGCCAACCCTGTGTGACCACACGGTGGAGCCACGCCATCTGGACCTGCGGCCCTTCATCCTGCAGGGTGCCGAGACCTATGTCACCGCAGGCGGACTGACCCGGGTCGCCATGAAGAGCGGATCGCTGGTCGTCAATTCATCCCAGGGTGGCGGCAGCAAGGATACCTGGATCGTGGATAACGAGGGCGGATAATGCTGTCACGTGTTGCCAGACGCACCTACTGGATGGCGCGCTACATCGAGCGTGCCGAGAATACCGCACGCCTCGTCAACACCTATCATTTTCTGTTACTGGATCTGCCGCGCGGCACGCGCATCGGCTGGGAAATACTGCCCGTGATTACCGGCAGCTACCCAATGTTCAGCGAGCAGTACCAGCGCCATGACGAACGCAACACGGTCAAGTTCCTGCTGGCCGACAGCACTAACCCGGGATCACTGCTCAACTCGATTGCCGCGGCACGCGAAAACGGCCGCACTTCACGCGAGGTGCTGCCCGGCCAGGCCTGGGAGCAGATAAACGAACTGCAGTTGTACGCAAACGCCCGCATCGGCGATGCCCTGCCGCGCCGTGGCCGCTTCGAATTTCTCACCGAGATCATCCAACACTGCCAGCAGCTGACCGGGCTGCTGGCGGGCACCATGAGCCATGACCATGCCTATGATTTCGTGCGCATCGGACGCAATCTCGAACGCGCCGACATGACGACGCGAGTCGTTGATATCGGTGCGATGAGCATGCAAAACCCGGATGATGTCGGCAGCCTGGATGTGCATGTATGGACCAGCATGTTGCGCGCGCTGAACGCCTACCAGATGTACCGCAAGGATATACAACTGGGTGTTCACTGTGCGGACGTTGTCAGCTACCTGCTGCAAAATGACTACCTGCCACGCTCGGTTGCGCATTGCCTCGACCAGATCGAGGAGTGCATCGGCGACCTGCCACGCCACCAGGAGACACTCAAACCTGTTCGCGAGGCTCGTCGCCGCGTCAGCCGTATCAAGCCGGAAAAGCTCGATGCCGAATCGCTGCACGCAGAGGTTGACCGCCTGCAGATCGGCATCTCGGCCATACATAACCAGATTGGCAAGACCTGGTTCGCATAGGCAGGTCAGCAAGGATTTGTAATTAACCGGTGTAACTTCAACATGACCTGCTCAATCACATTCCCGCGTAACGGAGACAAGCAGAACTCGCCATTTTTCGAGGAATACCTGGTGCGCCTGCTGGAGGAGCGCGACCACAGCGGCCTCACCGACATGATCGACCAGATCGAGGCCATCATGATCACCGTCGATCCCGGCCAGTCCATCCGCTACATTGGCGAACTGGCGCTGATGACGCCCTACAACTACCTGGTGACGCTGGAAAGCAAGAGTCACTGGACGCATATTCTGCGCGTCGACATGAATTCGCCGGACTTCCTGGTACGCGAAGTCAAGGACCGTCGCACCCGCGGCATCTTTCGCAGCCTCAACGAGGTCTATCCCATCGGCGCGCGCAAGCCCAACAGCCGCTACATGGGAGAAATACTGCGCGTGCAGGACCTGCACGGCGTGGTCGAATGCCAGCAGGGCCGGGAATTCCGCTTCTTCTCCCAGGATGAGCTTCGCAAGCTGGAGCTGCCCGGCAACCTCGCCATCGTCAAGCCGTCACCCTACACGCATAACATTCTCAGCTACATGGAACGCCCGCTTGACCAGCTGCGCGTCTACGCCCTCGGCAACAGCAGCATCAACAGCGAGGTGCAGGAGGTCTACCTGGCTGCCAAGGAACTGCAGAAGAAACTGCGCATCAACGACCTGATACTGCCCATCGACCATCTCGCGACGCGCATCTACAGCCAGAACCGGGAGGTCGCCATCCTCGAATGGCTGTCCCTGTCGAGCTACTACTACTGGGGTTCCTACGATATCAGTGACCAGAACTCCTCGACCAATGTCACCAAGAGCGTGCACCACAACAGCGAGATCCACAGTCCGGCGAAGGTATTCACCGCCAACAACACACCCTACTTCGTCAACCACCTTGACGGGCTGCCCTCGCCCACCGAAACCTTTGCACGCAACTACGGTCCGCGACTGCATCACCTTGCCCTGGCCGTACGCGACGGCGAAACCGACGGCAGGGAGAACATCGAGCATGTCGTCAGCCAGATTGCCGCCCAGGGACGTAATTTCCTGCTCGACGTCATTGGCTCCCGGGACCAGGGTCTGAAACAGATCTTCTCCAGCGCCTCGGAACATTCCTCCCTCATCATCGAGTATGTGCAGCGTTTCGGTGATTTCCAGGGCTTCTTCACCAAGGAAAATGTTGCCGAACTCACGCATGCTGCGGGGGTCGATGAGGAACTGCTGGAACTACAGGCACAATCACGGCTGCAGCATGGCAAGCCACGCAGCGGCTGAGTTGAACATTTCCACGGCCATCTGAACGCCAGGTACCCCACTGGTGCCCGAAATAATGCATAGTATCGATTAAACCGTCTAACGAGGCAGCTGCGGAATGGCAATCAGAGTCGCAATCAATCACAAAACCGAATACCGCTTCGACCGGCCGGTCAAGGCGTCACCCCATGTGGTGCGACTGCGCCCGGCACCACATACCCGCACCCCGATAGAATCCTACTCACTCAAGGTACTGCCGAAAGAACACTTTATTAACTGGCAGCAGGATCCCTTCGGGAATTACCTCGCACGCCTGGTGTTCCCCGAGCCGGTGACGGAAATGTCCTTCGAGGTCGACCTGGTGGCAGAAATCGTGACCATCAACCCGTTCGATTTCTTCGTGGAAAAATATGCCACGCATTATCCTTTCGAATATACCGCGGGTTTGCGCAAGGAACTGGCTCCCTACCTGGAAATCACCGAGGACGGGCCGCGCTTGCAAAAATGGCTGGCGGCCATCGACCGTTCGCGGCAGGAGATCAATAACTTTCTGGTCGATCTCAACAAGCGCCTGGAGCAGGACATCGATTACTCCATCCGCATGGAACCCGGTATCCAGAGCTGCGAGTACACCCTTGAAAAGGCCCTCGGTTCCTGCCGCGACAGCGGCTGGCTGCTGGTACAGATCCTGCGCCACCTCGGGCTGGCGGCGCGCTTCGTTTCCGGTTACCTGCTGCAGCTGACGCCGGACGAAAAATCGCTGGATGGGCCCTCTGGCACCGATCACGATTTCACCGACCTGCACGCCTGGGCCGAGGTATACATACCGGGCGCCGGCTGGCTGGGGCTGGATCCGACCTCGGGCCTGTTTGCCGGCGAGGGTCATATCCCGCTGGCCTGTACACCGCACCCCGTCAGCGCCGCACCGATCACCGGTGCAACCGATGAATGCGAAGTGGAATTCAGCTTCCACAACCACGTGCAGCGCATCCATGAAGATCCGCGGGTTACCAAGCCCTATACCGAAACCCAGTGGCAAACAATCCAGGCCCTGGGGTGCAAGGTCGATGCCGACCTTGCCACAGACGATGTGCGCCTGACCCTCGGTGGTGAACCAACCTTCGTCTCCATCGATGACATGGAATCGACGCAGTGGAATGATGCCGCGCTGGGTACGCACAAGCGTGAACTGGCGGGTGACCTGCTGTTGCGCCTGTGGCAGCGCTTCGCACCCGGCGGACTGCTGCACTACGGCCAGGGCAAGTGGTATCCGGGCGAGCCGATTCCGCGCTGGTCGCTGAACTGCTTCTGGCGGGTCGACAGTGAACCGGTATGGCAGGACCCGAAACTGATGGCTCAGGACGGCGTCGATTACGGCAGTGGGCCCGCCGAGGCACGGCAGTTTGCTGCAGCACTGACGCGCAGACTGGGACTGGCAGAAAAGCACCTGCTCCCCGCCTACGAGGACACCCTTTACTACCTCTGGAAAGAAGGTGAACAGCCCGTCAACGTGGACCTGCTCGGCACCGACCTGAAAAAACCGGACGAGCGCCGCCGGCTGGTGGAACTGCTTGCCGGCGATCTCGGCAAACCCGCCGGCTACGCATTACCACTGCGCCGTGACGAGGCCGGCAACGGCTGGCAAAGCTGCGGCTGGAGCTTTCGTCGCGGGCATATGTTCCTGGCACCCGGCGATTCACCCATGGGGCTGCGCCTGCCCCTCGATGCCCTGCCCTGGGTCGCCGAAGAGGAACGCGATATAGAGCCGCAACGCGACCTGTTTGAACCGCGCCCGGCACTGGGGGATTACTATGGCGAGGTGATGCGCCGTTTCAGCCATTTCGAGGCGGCAGAGGACGCCCACCCGGAAATCAGGCAACAGCATACGGCGGACAGCCGCACACGGCAGCGCATCGAGGTGATCCATACTGCCCTGTGTGTGGAGGCACGCAAGGGCATGTTGCGGGTGTTCATGCCGCCACTCACCCACATTGAACACTACCTGGATCTGCTCGCCACCATTGAAGTGACTGCCGCAAAGCTAAAGACACCGGTGCGTATCGAAGGTTACGAACCACCACGGGACTGGCGCATTCGCAAGCTGGCCGTCACCCCCGATCCGGGTGTCATCGAGGTCAACATCCACCCGGCGCATAACTGGCAGGAACTTGTCGAGTGCACCGAGACGCTCTACGCCGAGGCACGCCTTGCACGGCTGGGGACGGAAAAATTCCTGCTCGACGGTCGCCATACCGGCACCGGTGGCGGCAACCATGTCACGCTGGGTGGCGCCACCCCGACCGACAGCCCGTTCCTGCGGCGCCCCGATCTGCTGCGCAGCCTGCTGACCTACTGGCAACATCACCCCGGCCTGTCGACGCTGTTCTCCGGCATGTTCATCGGCCCCACCAGCCAGGCACCGCGGGTCGACGAGGCCCGTGACGAGAACCTCTATGAACTGGAGATCGCCTTCCAGCAAATGCCCGAGGGCGATGTCCAGCAACCCTGGCTGGTGGACCGCCTGTTGCGCAACCTGCTGATCGACATGACCGGCAATACACATCGTGCGGAATTCTGCATCGACAAGCTGTACTCGCCGGACTCGTCGACCGGACGCCTCGGGCTGGTGGAATTCCGCGCCTTCGAGATGCCGCCCCATGCGCGCATGAGCCTGGTACAGATGCTGCTGCTACGCACCCTGATTGCGCGTTTCTGGAACCGGCCCTACCGGCACGGGCTGGTGCGCTGGGGTACCGAACTGCACGACCGCTTCATGCTGCCGCACTATGTGTGGTCCGATATGAAGGACGTGGTGTGCGAATTACAGCGCGATGGCTACCCGTTCCAGCTGGAGTGGCTGGCGCCTTTCCTGGAGTTCCGCTTTCCGCACTATGGTTCAATCAGCGTTCAGGATATCCGCCTCGATCTCAATGCCGCGCTGGAACCATGGCACGTACTTGGCGAAGAGATGAGCAGTCAGGGTACCGCGCGTTTCGTTGACTCCTCGGTGGAACGCGTGCAGGTCAAGGTCACGGGGCTGAAACACGAGCGTTTCGTAGTCACCTGCAATGACCGCCGGGTACCGTTACACAATACCGGCACCCATGGCGAATACGTGGCGGGCGTGCGCTTCCGCGCCTGGCAGCCGCCCTCCGCATTGCATCCCACCATCGGCAGTCATTCCCCGCTGGTCTTCGATATCATCGACACCTGGAATGGCCGTTCCATCGGAGGCTGCACCTACCACGTGGCGCACCCCGGCGGGCGGCACTACGATGTATTCCCGGTGAATGCTTACGAGGCTGAAACGCGACGCTTCAGCCGCTTCTGGAATCACGGCCACCATGCCGGCCCCCTCAGGGCGCCACCGGCCTATGCAGAGCTGTCGAAATTCTTGCCCGAGGGGCACATCCCGGGACCCATGGCGCCACCTGCCGAGGAAATCAATCCGGAGTACCCTGGCACACTGGACCTGAGATACCGGAACAAATGTGACTGATTCACAAGTGAGCAACACACCTCAACGCAGCGCCGTTTGTCCGGCTTACCGGCAGTCGTCAACGGGCTATGACGAGATGTGCACCGGGCAGGGCAAGGTACGCAAGCACTGGCGCTACCTGGTTGATTCTCTGGATGCGATGGGCCCCGAGGCGCTGCAGCAGCGGCAGCGCGACACGGTGCAGATGCTGCGCAGTGACGGTGCCACTTACAATGTCTATGGTGCACTGGACGGACTCAACCGCACGTGGCAGCTCGACCCGGTACCGCTGCTGATAAGCAGCAGCGAGTGGGCCGGCATCGAGACCGGCCTGATACAACGGGCGGAACTGCTCAACCTGATCCTGCGCGACCTCTATGGACCACGCAGCCTCATCAGGAAGGGCCTGATTCCACCAAGCCTGGTCTACGCCGACCCCGGCTTCCTGCGTGCCTGCGTGGTCCCTCCTGCCGCCAGTGCACCGGGGCTGACCCTGTGCGCCGCCGACCTGGTGCGCTGCACGGATGGCCATTTCCGGGTCCTGAAAGACCACAGCCAGTCTCCATCGGGCATGGGCTATGCCCTGGAAAACCGCACCGTCATGTCACGGCTGATACCGAGCCTGTTTCGCGACTCCCACCCGCACCGGCTGGCACCCTTCTTCCGGCGCTTGAGGGAATCACTGGCAGCACTGGCACCGGAAGGCGGGCGTGATGACCCACGGGTGGTGATCATGACACCCGGGGCGCACAACGAAACCTATTTTGAGCATCTGTACCTGTCTAACTACCTTGATTACACCCTCATCGAGGGTGCCAACCTGACCGTGCGCGACGGTCGTATCTGGCTCAAATCCGTCAGCGGGCTGGAACCGGTGGACGTCATCCTGAGACGCGTCGACGATCATTACTGCGACCCGCTGGAACTGCGTCCGGACTCGCTGCTTGGCGTCCCGGGACTGGTAGAAGTCGTGCGCAGGGGGCGTGTCGCGATCGCCAATCCACTCGGTGCCGGCGTCCTCGAAAGCCCCGGCCTGATGGCCTTTCTCCCGCGACTTGCAAGGCATTTACTGGGACAGGAGCTGCGCCTGCCCTCGGTAGCCACCTGGTGGTGCGGGCAGCCGCGTGAGCTGGACTATGTGCTCGCCAACCTGCCCACCCTGGTACTGCGTTCGATCAACCGCGCCGCCGGCAGCAGACCGGTCTTCGGCGACCAGCTCGACAATGCAGCGCTGGCATCATGGCGTGAGCGGATCCGCGCACAGCCACACCTGTATGTCGGCCAGGAAAAACTGCCGCCCTCCTCGGCACCGACTCTGCGCAACGGCCTGCTGGAGCCGCGTCAAAGCATACTGCGGACATTCCTGACGGCCTCGCATGACAGTTTCGTGGTAATGCCCGGCGGACTGACCCGCGTCGGCGAGCAACCGGAAAGTCGCATTGTCACCAACCAGACCGGCGCCATCAGCAAGGACACCTGGGTGCTGGCTTCGGAACCCGAGCAGATCGATACGCTGCTGCCACAGACACAGATCGCCTACCATCAAATGCAGGAAACCCTGCCCGGTGTCGCCGCCGAGAACCTGTTCTGGCTGGCACGCTATGCCGAGCGCGCCGAAAACATGATCCGGCTGATCCGCAATATTCACAAACGCCGCAATGAAATTCTGCAGCTCGGGGACCCGGTAAACCAGGCAACACTCATCGTGCTGCTGCGGGGACTGACGCACATGAGCATGACCTACCCCGGTTTCTCAGGTGCCGGGGCAGAAGCGCGGCTGGCCGAGCCAACGGCAGAGATCACCGGCTTGATTTGCAACAAGCAACGCACCGGAACCCTGGCTGCCAACCTGGCAGCCTTCCTGAACGCGGCCTATGCGGTACGCAACCTTTTCTCAGTGGATACGCGCCGGGTATTCAATGACATCGGCGATGAACTGGCCGGCCTGTCGCAGCAAGCGCCTGGCGACCTGCAGCTCCTGCAGGGTGCCCAGGATCGCATTATCACAGCCCTGATGGCCATCGCCGGCGCAGCCAGCGAAAGCATGAGCCGCGACCTCGGCTGGCACTTCCTCAACCTCGGCAGGCGCATCGAGCGCGCGCTGTTGCTGATTGCGCTGCTGCGTGCCGTGCTGACATCCCGCGAGACAGCGGAAGTTGAGGTACTGTTGCTGGAGTCGGTGCTCGCTGTTGCCGAGAGCCTGACTCTCTATCGACGCCGTTTTCGGAATCGGCCGCAGTTCGAGGCCACGCTCGACCTGCTGCTACTGGATGAAACCAACAGCCGTTCCCTGATTTACCAGTTAAATGCCGCCCGGCAGCACCTCGCGGTATTGCCTGGGCAGGGAGGACGCCCCTACAAGAAGGAAATGCGCCTCATTCTCGAAGCCGTCAACCTGCTCAACATGGCAGATGCCGAGGAACTGATGGAGTCCGATGGCGGTACCCGGCCACGACTCGATACCCTGCTCGCCGGATTGGGCCATAGCCTGAGCGAAACCTCGATCGCCCTCTCGGCGACCTATTTCACCCATGCCCAGCGTCCCTACCAGCTGGTCGATAAAGAAACTCAAGCGCCATGAAATACCGCGTGGTGCACAAGACCGAATACTTCTACGGCATCACCGTCAGCCAGTGTCACAACCTGGCCCACCTGCGCCCCCGCAACCTGGCCGCACAGCAGTGCCTGGGTCATCGCCTGCAGATAGACCCCTTGCCAATGGACCTTGCCGAGCACGAGGATTTCTTCGGCAACCACGTCAGCTACTTTTCCATCACGCAGCCGCACCAGACCCTTACAGTTACAGCAACCAGCGAGGTTCAACTGGAGACCGGCAACGATCAGCTGGCGCTGGACAAGGACATACCCTGGGACAAGGTGCAAACGCGTCTGGCGGAACCACTTACCGACAGTGATCGAGAGAACCTGCAATTCGTACTCGACTCACCGCTTGCCGCAACATCACCACAGCTGGCCGAGTACGCGGCCACGTCGTTCCCGCCGACACGGCCGCTGCTGGAGGCGGTGCGTGAACTGATGGAGCGGATCCACCATGATTTTACCTACGACCCGCAGTTTTCCACCGTCTCCACCCCGCTGAGCGAAGTACTCTCCAATCGTCGGGGTGTCTGCCAGGACTTTGCCCACCTGGCGATTGCCAGCCTGCGCAGCCTCGGACTGGCGGCACGCTACGTCAGCGGCTACCTTGAAACCCTGCCGCCACCGGGTCAGGTGAAACAACGGGGCGCCGACGAATCGCATGCCTGGTTCTCGGTCTACCTGCCCGATGTCGGCTGGCATGACTTTGATCCCACCAACAACAGTGTGCCACTGGACCAGCACATCACTACAGCCTGGGGACGGGACTACGCCGATGTGACGCCGCTCAAGGGCGTAATCTTCGGTGGCGACCCGGGCCACAAGCCGCAAGTGTCGGTGGACATGTCACGCCTGCCGGAACCCGATACAGGGGCAGGTAGTAATGATCAGCACCAAGCGTGAAGGCCGACAGGGGATGGCGAACCAAGGTAGTCATGAATACTTGGCAGACAAACAACCACCGGCTAAATCCGGTGGCTTCGGTTTACGGCTGAGAACCGGATCGATCGGCCATAAGTTACATAGCTCATCGCCTAACGGTATAGCTGTGCAGGCACTATGTAGGCAGATCAACACCCGATCAACCTTTCCCAAATATTTTAAAAGCGCGCTAGTGAGGCAAGGCTACTGAAGATCAGCAATTGAGTGCACAGCAGACATTATTCAACCTGGCAGCCTGAAATAATCCAACAACAGGATACAGCTGACTTCGACCAGAATGCGACATTCCCGAAAATGAGAAACGGCGACCAACGAATAAACGAAGGTCGCCGTTACTGATTTAGTCAATCCCTGATTTTGCCGAGAAGCTGGGGCGGGCTGTTTACTTCATGCTGAAACGAAAACAGGCCTTTGATATGAACAAGTTCTTTTCGTGTTAAGGGCGGGAGCAGCGAAGCCTGAAGCCTAACTGGCACCACAATGGGATCAATCCTGCAAAGATTTGCGAACACCCGGCATCGCCATATGGGACTGTGACCCCCGAGCAGATCATGGACTTTATCCCGGCAGCCCTTTGCTTTGATTGGACCACTGCTTCGCAGCCCACCCAAACAGGCGTGATTCGACCAGGTGTTTCGTGTTCTGCCCCTTACCCGAGCCGTTCACTAACTGGACAGGTAGTTTATTAACCTGAGGCCATTGACTTGCTTCGGTTCAGCACGAGGGAACTGATGTGTTTCCAGGTTGCAGTGGTTAACCACTGCAGCGTTCTATACATACGAACGCCAGAACCTCGATAAGTGTTTGATGCAGACGCGTTTCTGTAACCCGATTTTGGAAATAAAGTCAGCACACTTGCTCTTGGTCTTTCACACCTGTCTTCGCTAAGGATAGCCATCGTTAATAGGCTTCTGTTAGCCCTTGACAGGAGGGGGCCTCATAAGTGTTAGATATCGCCCTGGTCACTGCACGATTTCTGCGGTTGCCTCAACTGGTGTGCCGTTCAGCACAAGGCTGGCGTGATTATTCGCATTTAGCGTCACGGATATCGTGTGTCGGCCGGAGGAAAGACTTCCAAGGTGAAACCATGGACCGTACAACCTCGCGACCTTCTCTCCATCCACGTACAAGTGGGCATGGCCTTCACCAGGAACAGGAGACCCATTAACGTTTTCTGGAGCAAAGCGAAAGTTCTTTACCTTCAGGTATATATTCCACCCGCCAACGTCGTCACGTGCTACCTCGAGCGAAACAGCGGGTTTCTCGCTATGAGAAGAAATTTCTATCTGATCATGTTTGTGTTTGTGAGAGTGGTCAGATTCAGACGCAAATATCTGAGTAGATCCCAGTAGCGCAATTACTGACAGTAAAGCCCAGAAAATATTGCTCATTACTTTCCTCGCAGAGCGTATACCAACTAAAGATATCTAACAGGTATTAGGCTGACCCGTCGGTCAGCCTGAGTAGACATACGTTTTCCCAGATATTCGAAATATTCAGCATATCAAGTATCACGTTATTGAAATCCTGTCAGTATAACAAGCGGATGATATGCTGACAGTACGATGGAGGTTGACGAAGCGGATTCTGAGTCCGCTGTATGTCCGACTTCAGTACATAGTTGCCTTCCAGCAGAGCCAGAAAACACACTGGCGCTGATTTCCTGTTAGGCGGCAACCGGCCAGAATGCGACATTCCCGGCATTATCAGGAAGGTCTCAGATGCCGGACAGGGGGAGGGGGGAGAAAGGATACAGGAAGGGGGGGGGGAGCGCAAAGGGAGACAGCAACACGCCGCGGAGGAGGAGATAGGGGGCCCGCGCCTAATCTCGTGATGTTTTTTGTCGAAGGGGGGACGGGTACAGGACGGGGGATCCAGATCAGCACCATAGATTTCTCGCGTGATCGTTGATGGGGGTGAGCGCAGGTGAGCTGGGTGGTGTGAGGGAGGGCGAGAGTGCGCCGGGGAGTATAGGTCGGGGGGCCGGGGGGAGTGGCGAGGGGGGGGGGCCTGGGTTGACGGGCCGGGGGGGGGGGGGGGGGGGGGGGGGGGGGGGGGGGGGGGGGGGGGGGGGGGGGGGGGGGGGGGGAGGGGGGGGGGGGGGAGGGGGGGGGGGGGGGGGGGGGGGGGGGGGGGGGGGGGGGGCGGGGGGGGGGGGGGGGGCGGGCGGCGCGGGGGGGGGGGGGGGGGGGGGGGCCCGCGGGGGGGGGGGGGGGGGGGGGGGGGTGGGGGGGGTGGTGGTGTGGGGGTGGGGGCTGGAGTTGCGCAGGGGGGGTGGTGTCGTCTCCCGTGGTGGTGGGATGGTGAGTTGTCGCGGGGGGGGGGGGGGGGGGTGGGTGGTGGGGTGTGGTGTGGTGTTTCCTGGGTTGCTATCCTGTCGCGAGGGGGGTGGGGGGGGGGGGGGGGGGGGTGGTGGTGGGGGGGGGGGGGGGGGGGGGGGGGGGGGGGGGGGGGGGGGGGGCGGGGGTGGGGGGGGGGGGGGGGGGGGGGGTGGGGGGGGGGGGGGGGGGGGGGGGGGAGGGGGGGGGGGAGGGGGGGGGGTTGGGGGGGGTGGGTATTCCGGCGAGGGTTGGCGGGTAAGGGAGGGGGGTGGGTTGGTTGGGATGGATTTTGAGAGAGGGAGAGAAAGAGAGATAAGAAATTTGTGGGGAGGAAGAGTATGTTTTAGAAAGAGTGGTGAGAGGGGGGGAGGGGGTGCCGGCCACAATGCGACATTCATTCCCAAACAAAAATGGCTTGAGCCATGCGGCCACCCAAATATTAATGAGAGCTGTATTGATTTCCCTAGGTTGATCGAAGCAGTTAATAGATGGCTTGTCGGTTGGTCCGTCAGTCTTCCAGCCTAAATCCAATCTTGATTGTTACTTGCCAGTAATGGACTGCGTCAGTATCGATATACCCGCGGGTGCTGATAACCTCGAACCAATGCATATTCCTTACCGTCCTTGATGCTTTCGAAATAGCGTTACGGATCGCATCATCTGTACCGACCTCTGAACTACCAGTTAACTCAATATGTTTATACGTGTGCTCTTTCACATCACTCTCCTGTATCAACTAAAATTCCTAAAAGTCTCAATACTGCCACGACCAGACCTTTAGCCATATACAAAAACGGCGACCCGAGGGCCGCCACTATTGAAAGGGTTTTGACTGGTTAGGCTTTCGTGTGATTTGCAATTCCGACTAGACGCCTGTGAGAACTAATTTGATTCGTCACTAACTGATGCATCCGCTGCGCTGCTTGTCACCGACTTCATTCCGTTACTACAGCCGCTTTGTGACTTGTACACCTGGCTCTTGCCGATGGTCTGGCCATTTGTTGCAGTCAGCACAAAATAATCCTTGCCGTCATTCGACTTCTTGATTTCGAATTTCCCTTCACTCTGTGAATTCTTTATTACGGATTCGATTCCGTTCATACAATCGGCCTTGGCCTTATAGCCCTGACTGGTCAGAATAACTTCCCCATTCCCGGCTTTGAGATTGAAATAGTACTTGTCGTCTTTGCCTTTAGTGATAACAAACTTTGCTGCCATGGCATACTCCTTCTTTTCCTGCTTATGGTTTACTTAATAGCTACGTTGGATTATCAGCACTCATTTGCTTTAAGTAAAGAAAAGTGGCTCAATGCGACACGAGAACCCTAATTTTTGACAAAATCAAGTCTACTGAATGGTGGTTCTGCAATATTCTCGGAAATTTTTCAGTCGAAAATATTATTAACTGCTAAAGGGCGAGAGTCGACCAGTAGCTGTCATTCATAATGTCTTGCTCTGCATCAATATTGGCGCGCAGCGGAAAAATTGTGTGACAGCAGCTCCTTGTTAGATGTCATTGTCATGCAATGCAAATTATTTCCAGCCATGGACCCAGTGACTCATATCTTTCAAATCCTGCCATTGTATTGGAATTGAGCGCTTGGATATGATGGCTTCTATGGAGCAGGAAATGACAGCTCCTTCTTCATCAAATTCGAGCTCCGTGACCATGAAGTGCTTTTCCCTCTTCTTCGGTTCTACCGCCGTCCATTTGCTGCTAAGCAATTTTTTCGGGTTAATTTTATTCAACGCCGCTCCCTTTAATATCATCTAACAGTTATTAAGGTGTAAACGTCATGCTTCTACTGCTATTCGTCCATTCAGATGTTTACTTTCAATGACTGGGTAGAGTTTACTCCGGTCTGTTAGCGCAATCTGATTTTTTTGCCCAATAGGTCCGGGTTTGAGCGGTAACCAGCCGTTCACGGCGAGGATATAGCTTTAACCTAGCGCTACTGTGTAAGGTAAAGTTCGGAGAAGGAGACCTTTAGCCGCACACAAAAACGGCGACCAACGAATGAAGAAGGCCGCCGTTGTAAATAGTCAATAAATATTGAAACTATCTTTTAACTGCTGTCCATGAAATTACAACACCTCTATCTCCCGCATCGTATCCGACCAGGGAAATAACATTTGCATCCTTCGACAAGGTACCATGCTCTATTATCGCGTTTCCACATACGTCTCCGCATACTCTTATCTTTCCAGTAACCTTACAAGTACTTGTGGTTTGTAAATAACCACTTTTAATATTCACCTTGAATGCGCCACTATAATCGCTGCCTGTACAAGATGAAGCACTCCCAACAATGCTTCCGGAAGAATTAACCTTAATCTTGCAGCGGTCTGTCTCAGAAAGGTCTCCCAGGTAAGTATCACCAGATACCCCATGTATCATCCATATCCCAGACAAATCACTCTGATTGCAAGCAGCTTGCGTAGCTACTGGAAAGAGGATGCCAAGTGTTACCGCTGCTCCAATGCATGCTGACATGATAGCTTCAATGATATTCATAATATCTCCTTGTTAATCGTCATATACCAGCCTGACGGATTCCTGTTGTCACCTTTGGAGACTACTTCATTTGAGGAGATGGGGTGTTGATGTCCGTCAAGCGACTGACACCTAATAATGCCAAGCAATGAATGTCTCTTGTTGGTCGGCAATCCCCGTTTAGCAGCAGTTACAGCTACTCACTTCAGGAACGTCCTGTTTGTGCCAGTTACTCACCCTTCGTCGTGCCCTGAATGCCAAATGTTGTTATGACCGGCAAGGGGTACAACCGGCCAACTCCGGTCATACAGCAGAAACAAAAACGGCCCCGAAGGAGCCGCTGTTGATATAGTTGTAACAGTTTAAGCTCTCTTACGCTTTGCCATGCCGACCAGACCCAGCAGTCCGGAGCCGAAGAGCCAGACGGCAGCAGGAATGGGGATTGCATTTAAAGTAACGAGCATGTCATTACTTGCATAGTCAAAATTATGTTTTAGTGAAGAGTCATAGCAGCCACTATGTGGCCCGCATTGTTGCAGACCACTTGCTTGATGTAATGTGGCTGCCTGTAGTGTCAGCGTGTAGACACCAGGCCCGGGGAAAAGCAGTGAGCCCCAGTCTAATAATGGCATCCAGCTTTCGACAGAATTGGTAAATCCCGCGATTGGATTATTTGATGAATCTCGCGAAGTCAAAGTCCATTCATAGAAGTAATCTGTAGTTGCAGAATTATCGTCACTCATATTATAAACCGGGGCGATAATTGGCCAATCAATGCCATAGGTACCTGTGAAATCGTTAGGCAGTGATAAGGTAGAGGCTTGTACAACAGATGAGAATGATAGCAACCCAGCAATGAAGGCAAGAAAGAGAAATAAAGTCTTGCGCATAACACCTAACAGGTATGACTTTTTCATAGATATTCTCCCTTATAGATGTGCATGACATGCACTTAAACATAACGGAGTGGTAACCAGCAGGCCGGAGCCGACGCTACCATCTCAATCAGGGGCAGAGCCCGATGAATACCCGTCAGGCACTCTTGCGTTCGGCCTTGTTGAGCACCGTGCCGATGATATTGGTCGAACCAAGCAGTTCGATAGCGTGTTCAATCTCGTGCTTCTGGGTGACACCTTCCTCGATCACCAGCAAGGTGGCATCCATATACGGTGAGAAGGCGAGAGCATCCGAGGAAGTCAGCACTGGTGGCAGGTCGAAGATAATGATGCGGCTGTGGCAGCGGGACTTCATGTCTTTGACCAGTTGCGCCATCTTCGGCGAGTTCAGCGCTTCCGAGGAGTTGATCAGCGGACGGCCGCCCGGCAGGATCATCAGGTGCTCCACACTGCCGGACTTGATCAGTAATTCGGCGATCGGGGTATCCTCTATCAGGTAGTCGCTGAGTCCCTTGCGATGTGCCAGACCAAGGTGTTCCAGCATCAATGGGTTGCGCAGGTTCGCATCCACCAGTAATACCGTGTACTCGACCTCGCGCGCAATACTGATGGCAAGGTTGATGGCCGTCAGGGTCTTGCCCTCGCCCTCGCCCGGGCTGGTGACGGCCAGCACATTCCAGTTGTTTTCCTTGAAACGCTGCAGCACCTGTGTGCGCAAGAGATTGTTTGCTTCGGTAAACGGCCCGGGCTCAAGGCCTGTTACGATCCGGTTTTCCCGCAACACGGCATTATCGAGGGTGATGGTTTGTGTCTGGCTTTCATCAGGACTCGGGAGGTCATGCAGCATTGTTCTCAGTGAAGTGACCGGCTGTCTGATTTGCCGTTCCTGTCGTGCCATTTCCAGTGCCTGCTTGACGTGTTCCATATGTGCTAATCCGAGTAATTTCCTGATTGCTAAAGCATAAATCCTGTGACGGCGATTGATGTCGTAACTTAAGGGTAAATTGTTGATAAATCAGTGGGGCACTATGAGGAAGTGGTTAGTGATGCTCATACATGGACACCGCCCGTATGCTAAATAAGTATGGGGAATGCTGTAACGGTTAAGCTGCTTTCTCGCGTCTGGATATCAAGGACAACCCCAGCAGGCCGGAGCCAAACAGCCACACGGCTGCTGGAACCGGTATCTGACTGATTTCGATACCGTACTGTCCGAGCTGTAATGGTGCATCAGCGAAACCAAAGAAGCTCACAAAGTAGTTGCCCGGCGTGGCATTGAAAGTGAAAGATCCTGGTGCCAAGAGGCTGCCCAGCGAGCCTGTCGTTGTAGTAACATTCATACCGGTGTTCGTCATGGACGCCGGGAACCCGAAGTCTGCCAGGGTCGCCACGTAGCTACCTGCATCGAAGATTTCAAACGTATCGGTGAATAACGTCTGTATCTCGAAGAGCTCCACCTTGTCGTAAACAACAGTGTTTGCCCAAGAATTGCCTGCCGTAAACAGCAATGCTCCGATTGTCGTTACTGCTATCCTGAATGCCTTTTTCATGCTCTCTTCTCCATCTCTATGTGTTGAAGATAGTTGCCTCTTCAGATGAAACAGTGCTGGTTTGTTGGTGAGTTCTCAGTGGTTCGTTTCCGAATTCCCATAAACTCGACAGCAGTCATCAGTAGTGAGTCGTGACGTTACAGATGGGTAAGTTAAGCGGTTACGATGATGATGTGCGTGATTACGCTCACATTGTCTTCAGCATGAGAGATGCAGAGACGAACTTTATGATAGGGGTCTCAAAACAATCTAGAAATGTTTATGGTACGACTGTCCACTACCTGCAGGAAGTTCACAGAAACGAAAACGGTCCCGAAGGACCGTTCTGAAGCAGAATTTGTGTACGCTCTAGACTCCTGCCGCTATCCACTTTCTACGCCAGCCAAGCAGTCCTAGCAGGCCAAGGCCTCCCATGAACAGGGGGAATGCAGCTGGGATCGGAACAGAAGAGACCACTGGCGATATGCTTCCACTAGTGAAACCCCCAAAGATAAAACCATTGCCACCGATATCAAATTTACTTCTGCTCTGATCAATCAACGTAGAACCAGTGGGTGTAAGAGCTTCTTTCAAAAAGAGGGTGACATCTATTCCGGCATCGTGCCCACTAATTCCTCCTCGTGTAAATTCGATAGAATTTCCAATGTCAAAGGTTATGACCAGCAAAGCATAATCACTAGGGGCCAGCCACGGGATGAATAATTCACTAAATGTCCCGACACCATTTTCGAAGTCACCTAAATCGTAGGTCCATGAAAATGTGCCAGTCATTTGTCCCTCTTGGCCATTATAATCATTATGCAAAATTACTTCGTTCAATGCATAGCTTACTGTCGCTGCCTGAGCAGTACCCACTTGCATGATTGCTGCCAGCCACAAGAATAATGCCACTCGAACAATCCAGAGACAGTCAGTTACAAATGTTTGTTTCACCGGTAATACTCCATTTTATTCAATAGTGTCATTCGGGTGAGCAAGCACTGATCGCTTACACATAGCGAATCTAAACCACCAGGCGTCTTTGTAAAGTGTTAAGCCACTTTCCTTCTTGCCATTCCGACCAGGCCCAGTAGGCCAAAACCGAAGAGCCAGACAGCGGAAGGAATTGGCACATGTGAACTACCAAACATAGCCGTCGGAACGTAGTCTGTAATCCAGTCTTGGTAATATGCTGTAGACGTCCCAACCGTCCAGTATCCGTCGCTCCAGTCAGGCGCCCCAGATGGATTAAGTAGATCGTTCTCGTCGAAAATGAACGAGTTGATTCCAGCCACCACTTCCCCGCCTCCATAATCGAGCCACATGGCCCCGCCGCTGTCACCAGGTGCGCCGCCCATCGTGCCGTAGGTACACAGCCACATCGCGTGAGAGCAGTCGTAAGGAAAGCCTGGATCAACGGTGGGAGTCGATGGTCCGAAGGGGTCCGTAGCGGCAACTCCATAACGACGAAGTATTGGGTCGCCCGAATCCAGGGCGCCATCGACCGCGGTCAGGCCGTACCCTGTAAGCGTTGCCGTTGCCGGCAGCAGATCGCCGCTGAGATCGGCGTTCGACAACGTGGCGAAGGAAGCGTCGATCAAACCGGGGATCGGAATAATTGGATTGATCGTTGACAGCTTGACCAATGCCAGATCGTCATGAAATTCGCCCGATACGTAGTTAGGGTGAGTAAGGACTTCTTCGAAAAAATAGTAGACGCCTTCCGTACCGGAAAAGGAGTCACCCATCACCAACAATGCCGGGTCAGACTCGACCACATGGGCGGCGGTCAAAATCCAGTTTTGGTCGAGGGCGACGACGCTGCCGAGTCCGCCAGCGGTGGTAATCGTGTAACCCACAGACGAGTAGGTATTGAGAACATCATCCGTTCCAAACACGATCGCGTGGACGTTGGAGGTGAGTGCCATGTAAATTAAGAAGTAACGAATAATCGCTCTCATCGCATCTCTCTAGTCTTCGACATATAACTGGGCAGGCATGATTCGCGCCAACTGTGTGTAATAAGGTTGGAGAAGAATCATTCCGGCGACTGTCTAATAGGCTATTGCCAGGATTTACGGGTAGTAGATTGTCCTTCCATCCTGTTTTTTTATGTGTGACCGATATCACGTAGAAAAACAAAACATTTGTGAGGAGCATTGACGATGGCCAATAGACTGACAGACACCCGCGAGTGGTATCTCGTTAAATGCCAAATGACCGGAGTGGGTCGACTGTCCCCGTTTAGCTGAAGTTACAACTACTTACCCCGGGAACTTCCGGGTTCGATCTGATACTTGCCGTTCGTTGATCCTTGAGCACCCGCTCGTTGCTGGGCCGGCAAGGGGTACTACCGGCCAATATGCGACATTTAGCGCCTACAAAAACGACGACCAACGAGCAATATTCAGGGCTTCCTGCCAACCACCAGTTCTTTGGGTATCCGGTCTGCGATAGCACCACCCAACTGCTCCAAATCGGCATAGCCCTCCAGGCGTATACCCCGACCATTCCTCAATTTCAGTTGAATGTGCTCAACCTGACCTTTCCTGCGATAAAAAGTCAGTGCAACAATTTCTTTAGTGTTCAGCACGGATTTATCGGTTCCGGTAAAAAATGAAACTTCATCGTCGCCAATTTCAATCCGATGATCTTCGACTAGACGCAGGTAACGGCGATAACGGTAGTAATTGACAAGGTTGCCAACAACCACCACGATAATAACGGACCAAAAAACCATATCATTGTAAGTTTCCGGGTATTGAAAGTGTCCGGCCGTAATAACGGCAGCTAATACCAGAGCGAACAGCGCGCCCAAGAGAATGTTTTTCTTACGGGTTTGAAGTGACGTTTCACTGATGGAGTAGTGCATAGAATATTTCGGTGGTTTAATTAACAAATTGCCAGACACTAATCGAAACGAGTACAGGAAGCATCATAACCCACGCATCTCGTGAGTATCCACGCAGAAAAGACAGTTGCGAGCACAATATCGCGGCTACATAATCGACTCTCCTCTAGCCTCGGGTCGATTCCTGTATTTTAGAGATGTTTATTTTAGAAACGGTCCCTAGGTGGTATTACGGCCAACCCCAACCATTTATTACGATGCTTTCTATCTTGGCAAATTAGTTGACTGACACTGAAATTAGGCATACTAGTAGGACTGATGTCAGCGATATGCCGCAACACAGGACAAGTGTCCTCTAATAATCAATCCCATATAGCGTAAATGAGCGACAAAATAATAAACCCGGACAAGCAGTCCAGAACAGGGGGTACCGGTACAGATTCCACGAGGAAACTGTTTGCTGAAGGTGATGCGATGGATCGGTTCGTGAGAGCGTTTGAATCGAGCGCACGTCGCTGGGAACTGGTTATGTATCCGGCCATGCTGGCTTTTGTACTATTGGCTGCATATGGCTTCTTCCTGATTTATAGCCTCAGCAAGGATATAGGTACAATGGCGCAGGGAATGGACCCGGAGTTGGGCAAGCATCTCAGGCAAATATCGGAAAGTGTTATCTATCTTTCAGAAAATATGCGAACCATGACGCGGCGTATCTACCATATGTCCGAATCTATGGAAGCCATGGCAGACAGAATGGAAACAATGGAATATATGGAACCCATGCTCGCCAACATGTACGGTATTGGCCTTTTACTGGAAAATATTAACAAAGAGACATATACCATGATCCAGACCATGGAGGGTATGCGTGATTACATGGGTGACATGACCCACAGCATGCAGCCAATGGACCGCATGAACAACATTATGCCATAGTAAACGCTCTTACCCTCATCCTCCATCTGAATGCGCTAAGAATGAACTAAATGTACTTCTGCTTAGGGTCGACTCCGGCTATGTAGTGTTTTCTTATTTAGAATCACTCCCTAAGTCCGGTATTAACCGGTAAACTTGCCGTTCACGGCGAGAACAGAGGCATCTCTTGATGATGTGCGAATAAGTAACTCAGGGCGTGAACTTGCCCTTCCCGAAGAGAAAAAAGGCGGCCCGAAGGCCGCCGCTCTCGATTTCAAGATACTTACAAAATTCACTTTTTCGCGGCAGTCAGGTGGGCTATGGAAGACGGGTATTCCTTGGCATAACCAACTGCAAAAAGCGTCACCTTGTCCTTTGCCAAGGTGCCATGCGCAATTTTGAGTGTTTGCCGACCTACTGGTGTATCCAACTTAAGTGTCCCGCTAAGATTACAGCCAGAAGTTACTTTCATGTTGCCGCCAGATACGGGAATTTTCACCGGATCTGAATAATCCCTCATATTACATGATGATTTGCTGGCTACAATACTGCCAGATGAGTTGAGCTTTACTTTGCAATTAACTGTGGCAGGAGGAGAAGCACTTAAAGCATCAACAGACATAGAATATGCAAACCAAGTCCCTGTTAAATCACTCTGACTGCATCCTGCATATACCAATATCGGTGAAAGCATAATCAGTCCCAGTCCAGCGCCAATAGCAATTAACTTACTGCTTATATGAACGTTCATTGTATTCCCTCCAATTATTTCCGGTCCCTGTAACCTAAGTGTAGAAGTAGCAGCACACTTCCAAACGTCGTAGCCACGACTTATTGTTGTTTACTTGATCCAAATCAACTACCGCGGCGAAACCGGTACAGTTTGGCTCCGTGAATGCCAATGCGACGTCATGGGTATCTGGATATGACTTACAAGAAGGCTATCTGAAATGATTGGTCGCGAAGGTCTCGAAAGGGTCGACTTTCACCGTATAGCTGCAATTACAGAGGGTTAACCCTTAAACTTCCGGTATCCGCCGCATACCTGCCGTTCATAGCCAGGACGGAGTTGCACCACACTATTCTGGTAAAGGAGTAACTCCGGCCAATAGTTACCACTCCCGTTACATTGGCGAATGGTGAAAAAGCAGCAAACTTATCATTCCCGTTATGCAGTGAGTGCCTCCTAGCAGGAGCATTACCAGACATTTGGGATCAGGCGGTAGCGGACCCGTTCAGCATATTCGATATAGCCATCCAACTCTTCGCGCAACGTCCGATCTTCGAATGATGTGCGTATGACGAGAGCGGCGATTGAGATAATAGATGGGATGAATGCCCACCATGAGCCAAGTAAAAGCGGTGTTGATAATATCCAGCCGGCAAAACCCACATATCCCGGGTGCCGGATATAACGATACGGACCTGTATCGATAACTCGATGTCCTCTCTCCACCTGTATCCTTACAGTTTTTTCGAAAAAAGGATTCACCCCCATAGACCAGCTAAGTAGCAGCGCACCTACAACAAATAGCGAAATACCAGGCAAGTTCAGCCATAATGTCATTGTCGACCATTCAAAACGTACTGCATCGAAACCTGCAGTAACATAAATTGCCAGGAACACAGGCGTGAAGAACACAATCCATACTTTATCCCATTTTTTTGTCCCTTTACCGATCTTTAGCCTGTGTTCAATTAGTTCGGGGTTTACTTTTATGATGTATACAACATTGATGATGGTAAAGGTGAATAATAGTCCCATATAGAGCCAACCTTGTAACCAATGAAAGCTTCCAGCCGGCCAGAAGATTGTCGCGAGCATTAAATCAAAGCTAATTAAGAGAATGACAGTGAGTTTCAACATTATTAATTTCTCCAAATTCGCTGAGTAGGCCGCCGATAACAGTGGCTATGGGGACATGAAAACATTAAAACTTACCGCATTATCCCTTTATTTTGCATACACCAGTTTAACTGTATCAATCTGTATCTTGGGTCCATTTGCCCATCCAGTCGAAAGCTTATTGGCATCACTATGAAGGTCTGAGAAGGTCGTAGGTAGCCGATCACAATCCGGCACGGGTATGACAGACTACAGTACTTTCCTGCCTTCCAAGCTGAAATGCTGTACTTCCTGAAAGGCTCGACTTTCACCGTATAGCTGTAATTACAGAGGGTCAACCGGTCTACTTCCGGTGTCCGCCGCATTACTGACGTTCACAGCCAGGACGGAGTTGCGCCACACACTATTCTTGTGAAAGGTGAAGTACGGCGTGAACTTGTCCTTCCCGGACGGATAGCGAACGGCAGGAGTGCAGCAACTACGGTCGTTCCCCATGCTGCAATCGTTCTTCAACTGTCAGCCGATTCTGTTCTGAAATACTCATCCCAGACCGAGATCCAGCCAGGAACTGCGCGGGACGGTTTATACTTGATAGCGTCGAGTACGACACAACGTAAAGAGGAGAATGCCATGTTGAGGCGCCTGGCAGACAGACTGCGCGGCAGGTATGCACGATTGGACGAACAGGACATCGAGCGGGCGATCGACATCATTGTCGAGCAGACCGATCCGCGGCTGCGCTTCGTGCGCGCTTACCGTAGGAAACTCAGAAAGCCCGTAGTAAGATCACTGGTGTATGCAGACGATCTGATCGGGCGGATTCCCGGTCCGTTTGAAGTCAGCCGCAAGACCTACGGCAGCGACCCGCAGGTAAATGCCTTGTTCGGCTCGGTCGACGACATTGATACCCTGTTTGCTAACAGCAAAATGCTGCGGGACTTCTTCCTGGACAACCCCGGCTGCGATCTAGTCTACGTGCCGCTCGTCATGCGGCAACGTGAAAAACAGATATTTGGCATGGCGATCAGTGGTGACATCATGCGCCGGGATGTCGCCCGCACCTCGGTGAATTTCTCGGAGCATCGCCTTGGCATTGTCCGTGCGGCGAGCGAGTCGGAACTGCGCAGTGAGTTGAAGTGGCGCGGTATTCACTTCCTTGCCGTAACGGCACTGGAAAACATCACCCACCTGAAAGCAGGCACCACACAACTCGAAGAACAGCGCGCCCTGCTGAAGATGAAGCTGCGCGATATGCAATCGCAGCACCGTGGCCTGGATGCACTTGTCACGGCCCCGCCTGCAGACACGCAGGAACAGCAGACACTGGAACAGCGTCTGGAGGACACCAGACGCAAGCTCCAGGAAGCGCGTACCGGCGTAGTAACACTGGATGATTACCTGGAGCAGGTATGCAGCGTGCTCAACCACCCGTCACAGTTTCTGCGGGTCAAGCACAATTCGGTGTCGGTGGACCGGATGGGAATAAAATTAGACGCAATGTCACATCAACCGGGTTCGGAGGTCGTCAGTGCGACAATCACCATTGGCAGACACCCGGCCGTTGAGGTGATCATGGCATCATTCCAGCGCATGAATGTATCAAGCGCGTGAACTTCAGCTTAGGGTGGCGGATTGCCGCGCATAGCCTTGGCCCGAGAACGGTAACTTCCAGTACAGAGTTGCCGTTCCCTAACCGTGTAAACTCAGCGAGTGCCGAACTGTTGAAGGAGTATTACCCGTTACCGGCCACAATGCGACATTCCCGGTGCTACTGTCGATGACCGGGATTCAGCAACACTGGTCATTCATAACGGCAGGCATGAGGCGCCGCTAGCTTGTGAGCGATCTCTCTCAATGCCTTTGTTAGCATATTTTTGGTTTCTCAGAATGAATGTCTAATTTCTATGCAGAACTACTTCTCTTTTAACATTAGCATCTCGGCTTCTTTAGATGTTACTTGTATTAACTTATAGGGTGAACCTGCAAATGGTGCTGCCCATTGTTTCCCTCCATCGAAACCGCCAACGATATAATAGGTTCTATTTTTTTCAGCCACAAAGTTAAGAATGCCTTTTATATTGGATGAGCTTTTTACATTTTCTGGAGGAAAGATAGAAAATGTATATGAGCCTGGCTTTATGTTGACTTTTTTAAAACCATTCTGTTCCAATTGATCAAAGAACATATCTGTCATTCTTTGGATAGTAGGAAGGTCCGTTTCCAGTACAGAGTTGCCGTTCCCTAACCATGAAAACTCAGCGAGTGCTGAACTGTTGAAGGAGTACTACCGGTAGTAGCTTTATCACCACCGGGATGAAGAAGGCCGTTCGCCGAACGACCACTCCGCCCCCCGGAAACCGACGTTCGTTCGGCGAATTAACCCCCTCTTAAGGAACTCTTCGTTTTAGTTTATATTTTTTCTACTAAATATCTTATGCGTACATACTGACTGACCCGCCTCCTAAAGGCGGGGAATCACGGATCCCCAATCTGGGACTCTAAAGCCTGATCGATCGGCTATCGACAACCCGGAGGTTGCCTAGAAACGGCAGCAAGTCTCGCCGCCCCTCTCAATCCAGCCATGAATCATTTTCTTCGTGGTAAAACCGCTGCTGCAGTTTCCCTCGCTATCAATAACAATGACGCCACCGCGCCCCTTGACCTTGCGCACCAGGTACTCGATGCCTGCTGCCGTTGCCTGTTTTGCATCCATACCTTTCATATAGATGAAATCCGCTATCGTTTTCGAGATGACGGAACGCATGAAGTCCTCGCCAAAACCCGTTGCAGAGACGGCACAGGTCTCGTTGTCCGCATACACGCCGGCACCGATTATCGGGGAATCTCCCACACGTCCCATCCGCTTGTTAACGATGCCACCGGTGGATGTTGCTGCGGCCAGATTCCCTTGCGGGTCACGGGCAATGGCGCCAATGGTGCCGTATTTCTGGTCTTCCGTGTCTTCCTCTGTGTCATCATGGTCGAGCATGATCTTGTGCTGCAGGCGTGCCTGGCGAAGCTGTTCGACGCGGTCAGTGGTGTAAAAATAGTCCTCGGGCACGCGCTCCATGCCGCAATGATCGGCAAAGCGCATGGCGCCCTCGGAGATAAGCATAACGTGCTCGCTTTCAGTCATCACCAGACGTGCGAGTTGCACCGGGTTGGCAATATTATCGACAGCAGCAACGGCACCGGCCGACAGGTCACGGCCATCCATGATGGCGGCGTCCATTTCGACCTTGCCGTTTTCGTTAAGCACCGAACCGCAGCCGGCATTGAAAACCGGATCGTCTTCCAGCAATGACGCGCAGGCTTCCACCGCCTGCAATGCCGAGCCACCCAGTTCCATGACATCACGGCCATGTTCGAGTGTTCTGCGAATACTGTCGAGGTAACGAAATGCGGTTTTATCGTCCTTGACGTTATCGAGCGCACCCGCACCGCCATGGACCATCAGTGAATAGCTGCCGCTGCTGCTCATGGCTTGTTCAGGTGGTCATTTTTCACCTGCGCATTGTCACACATCAGCCAGCATAATTCCCGCAAAAGGTGGTGCCGGAAACTGCGAAGGTCATTGATCAGACACCGGGGGCATCCAGCAACTCCACCCGAACGTCCATACTGCTGAACAGTGCCGGCGGACCAAACTGATGGTAAACCGCGACATCGGCTGCATCACGCCCGTAGGCCACTGCAAGCCGACCCCCGCGAGGAACATCCTCCGTGGGGTCGAAGGTATACCAGCGATCACCGACGTACGCCTCGAACCATGCATGCAGGTCCATGGGATCGAGGCCGTGAAGAAAGCCCACCACCAGACGTGCAGGGATGCTGATGCTGCGGCATAGCGCGATACCAAGATGGGCAAGATCGCGACACACACCCTCACACTGAACATTCACCTCGACAGCGGACAACGGGAATACACTGGATCCGGGTATGTACTGTACCGCGCCTTTAACCCAGTCGCTGATCCTGTTCACCTGGTCATAGCCGAGCGACACCCCGTCAACGATGTCTCTTGCGAGATTACCGAACCTGTCCGATTCGCAGTAGCGGCTCGGGAGCAGATACATCAGCACCTCATCCGGTAGCGTCTGGATTTCAACAAAGCTGGCACCCGGGGCTTTATCCACGCTGTCCATCGTCATCACATCAGCTGTGGTATGGACGGAGAACTCCCCGGCCGGTGCCACCATGCGCTGACAAAGATTGCCGAAGATATCCGTGTATTCACGTACCGGAATACTCGGCGATAGTGAATAGGTCTCTCGCGCTATCCACTGCTGTATGCCGCTGCGGGGGCGAAGCATGAGTATCAAGGGGGTCGACTCGAGCATTTGAAACTCGAGATTACAGGTAGTCCGGATCCACATTATCAGCTTTCCTCGGTATTGCCATCCTGACCCGGTGCGTGCGATATCAACAACACGCGCCTGTCACGCATCAGCAAACAGGACTCCCGGAAAAGATGCCTATCCCAGGCGATACAGCAACTCGTTCCGAAGTGCTTCCTGGTAGTCGGGTGATCCGGCCAGCAACAGTACCAGTTTACCTTTCAGCAGGGTCCCCCAGTTGACGATCACCAGACCTTCTCCTGTTTTCATGTCGAACTCCAGGTCGCCGAGATCGAGATCGGAAAGCTTGCGGTATTTTGTCTTGAAAGTCATTGCGCTCCATTCCGGAATATCCAGTTTCTGCGCGATGACGGTCGGGTAGGAGGCACCATTGAAGCGCGGGTTGCATTCAATCGCAGGGAAACGGATACCCCCGTCGGGCATTTCAACCAGTGCCACGTCAAAGGCAAATATCCCTTTCATCCCCCGCTCCTTGAGCCAGAGAGCCATCGGTTCGATGGCATCCCATGGCTCATGGCTGGAAGGAAACCGGTTGCCCTGGTGGGCACAGCCCTCGAGTATCTGTTCGCTCGCGGCCAGGCGTACCAGGCGATCGTCAATGACGCGATACTGCATGTTGAGGAATATTTCGCTTCTGATTTCTTCCTGCATCTGCACCGGCACATCGGCAGCGAATTTTTTCATCGCATCGCGCAGTGCTTCGCGGTTGGCGCAGCGATAGATGCCGACACCGGAAACCGATATCGCCGCTTTCAGGTAACAGGGCATGCTGAAGGAAATGATTTCCATCTCGCTGATGTCATTGACACTGGAAAAACATTGCGTCTGCGGCACATCGATATCGAGCTGTTTTGCAAGTGCCATGAAATTGTTTTTCGAGTTAATGTACTCGACGGTTTCCAGCCATTGCGGGTCGTTCCAGGCCTTGCATTCATGCGGCCCGAAATAAAACACCGATGGCTGGTACCCCTCAAAGGCAGACAGCCGTTTCCGGCTCAGGTCCCAGATCACGTTTTCACTGTGACTCAGACCGACACGGCGGTAATGGGCGGTAATGTCTTTCCACAGCGGCTTCAAACTCGGGTGCAGCTGGATGTAATCATCCGCCTCGGTCAGTCCAAGCGCGCGGCCTGAATAAAGATCATTACCCTCCACGCCTTCCGCGGTGCAATGCATGATGTCATGGTTGACGACGTAACGCCCGGCGGGCAGGTAACCGTGACTGGTATGGGTGGACATGGCACTTCCTCATCCTGTCTATAGATATTCAGTGATAAAGCAGGATTGATGCCAATCAGCAGGCACTATAAATCAACAGCTTATTACCTTGCCTACACCACACCATGCACCTGCGTAGGGCAGGATGAGTCTTTATTGAACCATACGGGTGCGTCTTCATCTGTCAGACAGGCACTATTACAGCCATGCACTTGCTGCAAATAACGCCTTTAAACCGTAATTCGATCGTCTGGCCCGTTTCATGCTTATGTTGAGAAAGCTTGCGAACCATGCCAGTTGTGCTGTTCTGGCTGACATTAAACTGACACATCAACCATGGAACTGGCATCGGCATCGCAAACGTGTTTTAGTTGACTAATCAGTATTCAGTTATATAATGAATTTGCGATTTACGAGCACCGGCACTGTCCGGCAGCTCTCCGACACACAGCTACACAGAGGTGATACATGGCCTGTGATGATTTATTGAGATGCTCGCTGGCAGCGTTGTTGATGGTTGTCATCGTGACCGTGGTGCCCTTGTTTTTGTACTGGCTGTGGACCGGCCTGTCAGGCTGAATTACTGACATTCATTCGCTAACAGGGGAGTCATATCCAATTAACAGAGATGGTGAAAATGGAGGTTGTATGCCGGTTTTTATGAGCGAACTCACGCAACGTGCAAGAAGGTGTCCGGTTGCCTGCGCGCTGAAAATACTATTATTACTGCTCTTTATGAGCGCACTCAACATTGCGATTTTCTTCAAGAATGCCATGTCGATCTATGCCTTTATAGGCTTCATGGCCTTGATTGGTTATGTCGCGATCGTGGCGATCTCTACCGACATCAATTGCAGGCTCAAGCTCAGTGAAAAGGACTAGCCGACGCCCTCATGCATGGCGTTATAAACACCCTTGCATGATCTTCCCTGTAACACCCGTTGCGGCTGATTAGCCAGGTGCCGCACTCAGGCGGCGGCAATACGGGCAACCACCTGTAACAGCTTGTCCTCCGCGGTTTCCTGCACAGCCTCCTTCTTGCTGCTGCTGTCTCCCGATTCCGGATTGAGCTGGCGTTTGTAGAGGAACTTCAGCACCTCCGCCCTGTAGTGGTTGCACTCGGCACTATCCGCCAGCGTAACGCGGTCCCGGGATCAAGCTCGATCGCTTCGCGGAAGGTCGATTCCGCCTGCGCCAGTTTGCCTTCTGACCAGAATTTATTGCCTGCCACGACCAGACTGTCGACATCCTCTGCCACCACCGGCGCCGCGAGGAACACGGCAAGCAATACAGCGACTATCAATTTGTTCCTCAGCAACCACAACCTGTCGGATAGTTGTGTTTTCGTGGCTTGTCTGGATAGCAGCAACGCTGTCGCTTGCATGTGATGATCACGCAGAAATAAAACAGACGGCAAATCAAGCGGCTGGCGACTCCCCTCGCAGAACGCGAAGGGAGTCGCCATGGACTAAGGCACGATGTTTAAAGACAGCAACCGCGGGAACTATTTTGCATTGTCCCGTTTGCCGATATACCACTTGTGGTTGTCCGAGTTAAACACCTCAATCAGCTTTTTCTGCAGGTCCTTGGCCGCCTGGGCCTTCTTCGGATCCTTGGAATCGAGGTTCTCGTTCACGAGTTCCTCCAGCTCCGGAACCATCTTGGTATAGAAGTGCTTGGCCAGGTCGTAGGTACCATGCCAGTGAGTGTAGTCCGGTGCCTGCATGGAAGCTGCCATACGTGCACGGCGACCCTCGTGATGCCAGAGCTCGAACCAGGTCCACTCGACCTTGTTGCTGAACTTGGCCGGTTTCAGCAGGGGCTTGGCTGTCTCCATGAGTGCCTTGCCGGGCTTGGCGTACTTCTCGTTGTAGAGCTCGATCAGGGCGTCATACTGGATGTAGAACTTATCAGTATGATCCTCGCTGTGACACGCATTACACACGTCCTTCATGTTTGCTCGACGCGTGTCCCATTTGAGGTTGGCACTTTCCAGGCCCATCTTTGCATCCATGACCTCGGGACGTACCGAGACCGGTGGCCGGTTGGTCCAGCTGATGCGGTCACCGACATTGTGACTGGACGGCTGTTTCTTCGTTGCACCCATATGGCAGGTCGCACAGGTAGGTGCGGCCGTGTAGTCCACGCCGACAACCCACTTGGAACTGTCCAGGTTCAGCTCGTCCTTGTAGGCCTTGTAGGCAATACCGTGCTTGGATTCCTCGTAGATCTCCTTCTGCGGATGATCCGGACCGAGGTGGCACTTGCCGCAGTTATCAGGCTCACGGGCCAGCGCAGTCGAGAATTGATGGCGACTGTGACAGGCCGAGCAGCTGCCCTCGGAACCGTCCGGGTTGATACGTCCGATACCGGTATTCGGGTAGGTGGCCGGATCCAGCTGACCGTCTTCCAGCACCTTGACCTTTGAACCATGACATTGCCAGCAGCCATTGACCGCGGCGGCCGAGTTGCCACCCGGGAATCCGGGGGTGATCATGGCGTTGTTTCCCTCGACGACTTCAGCGAGGAGATTATCCAGTGAATCCAGGATATGTCCGGCCTTGGCATGACGGGAACTGGTCATTTCGTGCGCGGCCTTTTCGTGGCAGACGCCGCAGTCCTTTGGTGTCACCAGGATGGCAATCGGTTTTTTGACCTTTTTGTCATCATGTATGTAGGCATCGACGTCACCTTTTTCAGCGGCGTGACATTCGTAGCAGCCGACATTGGCGCCGTAGTGCTTGCTCCTGCCCCACTCCTGCGTGATGCCGGGATTGTTCTTCTGATGACATTTCACACATTCCTTGGTTTCCTCCGATAGTTCCTTGATCGGAAGTGTCTGATTGCTGAGCGCAGCCATAGCCATCGACTGAAATACGAGACAGAGCAAACCGAGGCCCCATAACCACATTTTCTTATTCATCAGCATTACCCCCCTGACGTGTATTGATGATTAATTTCTTGTATACACAGGAGTTAAGTCTAGGCAAAAAAACAGAAATGACAACATGACAAAACTGTCGCGAAATCCTTGTCAAAATGTCATGCGTACCGAGACAGGAACTCACATACAGGGGATGTTCGCGCATGGCAGCAACAACATGCCTTAACATACATCAATTTTTCAGTGATTTTTTTTGCGATCAGCTAAAGCCGGGATTCCGGAACACGATCTCCCGGCTGCGTTTGACAGCCAGGATGCAGAACCATGTCGGCAGCTTGCCCGCCGACACGTTTAAACCAGGATCCTGCCAGTCAAGTAATGGTGGCGCTGGCGGAGTCGCTGTCGCCGGTATTGTCCTTCCAGCTCATCTCGATCTCCTCGCCCGCGGCACCACCCGTGAAGGTGAAGGACAGAAACGGGTTCATCGAAATGGTTGGGCCCCACTCGGCGGTCATCACCGGCTCGCCCTGGTAACTGCAGCTGACTTCCTGAATGTATTGACTCGGGACCAGTTGGCCGCTTTCCTTGTCTTTGCGTCGGCCGGTCTCCATCGGGTGTTTGATCAGCGCCTTGACGGTGGTTTCGCCGTTTTCCGCTTTGGCTTTCAACTTTATGCTCTTGCTGGCCATGGTGTGCTATACCTCTAGATTATTCATATCTGCATTCATTACAGGACGCCCGTGATCACCCGCAGCCACCAATCGTGACCTTGACGGGTGTCCGCGTGCTGTAGAGCTTGTCACCCGCTTTCACCACCGCAATGATGTCAGCCGATTCACTCACCTTCACCCGTATGGACACATTCGGCTTCATGCGCTTGCCGAGAGTAAAAACACCGCACAGGGGACTGGGATTTTTCTCCACCAGTATTGCGATCGATTGTACGCCGGCCAGCGTGGTGCTCACCGCAACCGGCACCACGGCACCGTTCTCCGGGTTAGGCGGCACCTCCATTAAGACCTCGGCTGATTCCGTCAGTGCATCACTGCCCAGGCCTTCCTTCAGGGCAGCCGCAAGTGTATCGGCCTTGAATGCAGCCTCGTTCCAGGCTGCCAGCACGGTCCTCGGCATTAACAGGCCGGCACTTGCTGCCATCCCGACCGTCCCGGCCGCCACAGAGGCCTTCAGGAACAGCCGGCGTTTCATGTTGGTATTCATCCATTCCACTCCTTAAACGACGGGGTCCGCAGATGCGGACCCCGTGTACTTTTACCTGTCAACAACAGCTATCCGCCAAAAATATCGCTGGTGATGTTATTGAACCAGCTGTAGGCATACTGCACTTCACGGGCACGGTCTTCCGGGGAGCTGTCCATGGGCGTCAGGCCACCAGAGCCCTCGACCTTCGCGACCTTGCCATCTACCAGGTTGTAGACCATGGCGACCGAGATACCGTCATTCGGGGCCACGATGCTGTAACAGGTATTGACCCAGGATGGCGTACCCGGTTCGCGACCATTGACAAGGTCCACGACTGCGGCAGCAACTACCTTGGCCTCGGAGTTGGCGGCATAGCCGGACTTCGGCAACGGTGCCTGGATGGCCGCGTCACCGATCACATGGATACCCTTGTGGATGGTCGACTCGAAGGTCTTGCCGGTAACCGGGCACCAGCCACTATCGTCGGTCAAACCGGCTGTCTTGGCAATTGAACCGGCGACCTGCGCCGGGATGATATTGGCAACCGCCGGCTTGTACTCTTCGAACTCCGTGGACACCGTGCCGGTCTTGGCATTGACGCTCTGTACACCACCGCCGGTATCAACCGCCTTGACCCATTCAATCATGCCCTTGTAGTGCCGGTCCCAGGCCTGGGTAAACAGCCCCTGCTTGGAGAACGAGTCCTTCTTGTCAAGGATAAGGATCTTGGACTTCGGCTTGTTGGCCTTGAGATAGCTGGCGATCTGGCAGGCACGCTCATACGGGCCGGGCGGACAGCGGAAGGGATTCGGCGGCGGTGCAATCAACACCGTGCCACCGTCAGCCATGGCTTCCAGCTGCTTGCGCAGCAGTGCGGTCTGCGCACCCGCCTTCCAGGCATGCGGCATCTTCTCCATTGCAGCCGCGTCATAGCCTTCGATATTGTCCACAAAGGAAATACCGGGGGCAACGATACAGCGGTCATAGGCGAAGCTCTTGCCGCCCTTGGTGCTCACCTTCTTACCCTTGGCATCGATGGCGGTGACGGTATCGTGTACCACCGTGACACCGTGCTTGCGCAGGCCGTCATAGCCGAACTTCAGGGACTCCAGCTTGCGACCGCCGCCAATGACTTCGTTACTGAGGTAACAGGTATAGTAATCCTTGTTCGGCTCGATCAGTGTCACCTCGACCGATGCATCAGCCCGGCGGATGTACTTCGCGGCAGTCGCGCCCGCGGTTCCGCCGCCGACAATAACGACCTGCTTCTTGCCCGCCGCTGCGGCGATCATGGGGAAACCGATCGCACTGGCAGCCGTGGCACCGCCCGCGATCTTGATGAAACTTCTGCGATTAATCTTGTTCATGATTCTTTATCTCCCCTACTGTTGACTGGCGAAGAACTGCAACAATGCCTCAATCTCGGCATCGCTGAGCGCATCGACCTTCTTTTTCATCTTCTTGGGCATCTCTCTTTTATCGCCCTTGAAATCCTGCATGGAATACTGCAGGTAGGGAAGCCATTGACTGTAGAGGATGCCGGCATCGTCATCGGCCAGGCCACCTTTTTCATCGTGGCATTTTTCACAGTTATCTCCATACAGCTTCTCACCGGCTGCCACCTTGGCGGCATCCGTTGTCTGGCTGGTTACTGGAATCGGCTGTTTGGCGAACACCGAGGCCATGAGCTTGAACTCCTCCTCAGTGTAGCCCTTGGCGATACGGCCCATGACCGTGCTGTGACGTTCACCGCTCTTGAATGCCTTCATGGAATCGACCATGTAGGTCTCCGACATTCCGGCAAGCGAGGGTGTGGCAGGCCCCGTACTGGCACCATCGGTACCATGACAACCGGCACAGGTATCAGCCAGCATGGTGGCGGTCGGTGCCGCTGACACGTGGGCGCTACCCAGCAAAAAGCCGGACCCCAATAGCACTGCGAGTGTTTTTCTAGCAGACATGATTGTTATCTCCTCATTGAAATAGCGATGAATCTTCTGATATCAGCAGAGAAGGCAATGCCCGTAACGCCCCCGTTGATATTCTACTGCAGGCTCCCCCTGCAGGCATTGCAGCCGCCCTTCTGGTTATCCTTGTCGGGCATTTATGCGGCTTGTGGAGCATAACTCTAATTGCAAATAACCCCCACGTCAAAAGTATAGCGGGAATCTCCGCAGCGACATGACCATCGTGCTGCCCTTTAAATCATGTCTATTAGAACTCCCGAATATTGCCATTACATTTTTTCGTGGCCAATACGGTTAGCAGCCCCATTGCATGGCCATGCTAAGGTTATTCACCCAGTGCAAGTTCCGCCTCGCTTTTCATACCGAATTTTTTCATCAGCCAACTGGGTGGACAAAAGCCGGTAAAGGAACTCTGTAAACAATTAAAGCCGATAAACAGCGTTAACCAGGTCCAGTTTGGATGATGAAACAAGGCCAGCAACGAGGTCAGCATGACCATGGTGCCGCCAAATGCAAACAGGGTTCGTTCTATTGACATGATATTTTACTCCGCTTCCAGTAGATGTTAATCGATGAACCTTTTCATTTTTCCCGTTCAGCCCGCGGCGGTCATCCACGCTGCAGGCGCAAGGCATTTAACACGACAAATAACGAGCTGAATGACATCCCGATGGCCGCCCCCCAGGGTGGAATCCAGCCGGCGGCGGCAAACGGCACCGCGATCAGATTATAAGCGCCTGCCCAGGCAAAATTCTGCATGATATTGCGCCGTGTTCGCCTGGCGAGTTGCCGGGCATGCGCAAGCACGCTGGCGTCATCTGCCAGTATCAGAAAATCACTGCTTGCATTCGCCAGGTCGGTCGCATCGGCAAAAGAAATCGACACATCGGCGGCGGCCAGCGTCGGCGCATCATTGATACCGTCACCCAGCATGGCCAGCTGTCGTCCCTGTGCCTGCCGTGCCTGCGTCCAGTCGAGTTTTTCGGCCGGCGACAGGCCTCCATGTGCCTCTTCAATACCCAGTTGCCTGGCCAGTCTCAGCACACTGTCAGGCGCATCACCGCTGAGGATCGCAAGCTGCCGCACACCACTCTCTTGCAGGCCGGCAAGCAGTGCCTCGATACCCGGCCGCAGCGGATCTGCAAAGGTCAGCACAGCCTGCACACCCTCGGGACTGGCCAATACGGAGACCAGCTGACCGCGGGCGCGGCCGTCAGTAATTAGCGCACGGGTATGTTCGTCATAGTCCGCACTGTCTGCTGCAAAGTCAGGTTTACCGAAGCGCCACTCGCGTCCTTCGATCAAGGCGCGGATACCGGCGCCCGGTACATTAACCACCGCCGTGGTAGCCATCTGCGGCGGTACAATGACGTGACGCAGGGCATGTGCCACCGGGTGCGCCGACTCGGCTGCGAGGGCGGCTGCAGTGTGCAGACAGGCCTGTTCATCCATGCCGGCGGTCGGCACTACCGCGGCGATGGCCGGCTGCCCTGTGGTAAGCGTACCGGTCTTGTCAAACACAAACTGGTCACTGCACGCCAGCGCATCCAGTGCCCGCATCCGCAGCGGCAACACACCCAGGTCGATAAAGCGGCCGGCACTGACCGCCAGCGCCACCGGTGTCGCCAGTGCCAGCGCACAGGGACAGGTCACGATCAGCACGGCAATGGTACTGGGTAGCCAGTTGCCCGGGTCCGTCACTAGCCAGTAGGCGGCAGTTGCCGATGCAATCAGCAACAGCACGATGACAAACCCGCTCGCCACCTGTTCCGCCAGCAGCGCATAGCGTGGCCGCAGCTCCAGCCCCCGTTCCACCAGCTGCCGAATTTCGCTGACGGCGGAGTGTTGCACTGTATGAGTCACCCGGATGGTCAGCGGTTGTTCACCATTCACCGCGCCGGCAATCACTGCATCACCCGGCTGTTTCACGACCGGCTGTGCCTCGCCCGTCAGCAGCGATTCATCAAAGCTGCTGCTGCCGGTCACCAGGATCCCGTCCACTGGCAGGGTTTCTCCGGGTAGCAGCCGGATGAGGTCACCCGCTGCCAGTTCATCAACCGCAACATCGACCGCCGTACCCGACGCATCCAGCCGCGATGCCGTGCGCGGTGTGATGCGTGCCAGTCGCTCCAGCCGGTCGGCCGCACTCAGTTTGCCGCGCAATTCCCAGCGTCGCGCCAGCAGCAGAAAGAAGATGAACATGGCGATGGAGTCAAAGTACACCTCGCCGTGCCCGGTGACCGTGGCGTGCAAACTGCCGATGAACGCGGCCGACAGCCCCAGCACCACGGGGATATCCATGCCCAGGCGCCGATGCCTGAGATCAGTCCAGGCACCCGCGAAAAACTCCTGCCCCGGATAGGCCAGCAGCAGTACGGATAGCAGCACGCTGGTCCAGCGGCCCAGTGTGATCCACAGCGGCAGCGCCCCTGCAGCATCCGTTTCATCCATGACATAGGTGGCCAGTGAAAAATTCATCACCAGCATGCCGATCGCGCCTGCGAATATCAGGCGCTCGGTACTGCGCCGGCGCCGCAGCCGGTTGAGTTGCTCGCTGCGGGTGGCGTCATAGGGATGGGCAATGTAGCCAATGTCGGTAATGGCACGCAGGATCTCGCTGAGCCGGATGGTCTGCGGGTCCCAGCGCACGCGGGCACGCTGCGTGGTGTCATCGATGTGCACGTCGAGCACCCCGGGCAGGCTGCGCAAGTGCCGTTCATTCAGCCACAGGCAGGCAGGACAGCGGATGTTGTCGAGCAACAGCGCCGCTTCCCGGCTGTCTCCGACGTGAACGACGAAATCCTGCTGGATCTCCGGGCGGTCGAACAGCTCCACCTGCTTGAGGAAATCCGGCACAAACTCGCGGTTGGCGGATACGGCGGGGTCGGTGCGGTGCCGGTAGTAGTCGTCAAGGCCGGCATCGCATATCGCCTTGCACACGGCATGGCAACCATGGCAACAGAATGCACGCGGCTCGCCCAGGACCTCGAGTTGCGGTATCGGCACGGAGGCCGGTAAAGGCAGGCCGCAGTGAAAACAGCGCGATTGCGCGGTACCCGTCGCCATGCTTCAGGATGCACACATGTAGGAGCGCCGTCCCCGGCGCGAATCGCGGCGGGACGCCGCTCCTGCATTTATATTAATAACAATAACCGGGCGTTATTCCGCCGGCACGGCAGCACCGTAGTAGGCGGCCAGTCCCTCGATCTCCTCCTCGGTGAGCGCCTCGGCAATACCGCGCATGCGTGCGTAGATATCATTGGTCCGGTCACCTTCCTTGAACTCGGTCAGGGTAAAGACCAGGTATTCCGGGTACTGACCGGCCAGGGCCGGGTGATCAAACTGTCCACCGCGGCCACGTCGGCCGTGGCAGGAGGCACAGGCCTTGATCAGCCGTTCTGGATCGCCCTCATAGACGAGGCGCAAAATGGCCGGATCCCTGTTGCGATCAGCCGCAGGCGCTAGCGGTTGCTGCGCGGCAAACCAGACGGCCAGATCGGCCAGCTGCTGGTCATCCAGGTCACGCGTCTGCTTGTACATGTCCCGGTCATCCCGGTTTTCATCGCGGTAATCGCTGAGCTGCTTAAAGATATAGCTGGGCCGCATCCCGGCGATATTCACGTCTGCAGGATCCTCCGAGACACCATTATCACCATGGCACTTGGAACACTTGCTCTCCTTTGCCAGTGCCTCGCCGCGTGCCGGGTCCGCCGTGCGCAACAGCTGTACGGTAGCCACGTCAAAGGCCACCGCCGATGACGGTTCAGCTCCCGCTGCCGGGGCCAGCAGCATCATTCCGATGAATACAGTCAATAAACGCATCATGATCATATGCTCCATGGGACAGTACCGTAGGTATCCATGAGGAAGAACTGGGCGATTGGATAGCCATAACTGGCTACCATGTACACCACCACCAGCAGCACCCAGAAGCCGAAGCTGTTCATCAGCTGTGGCATGCGCTGTATGGCGTGCAGTGGCTCAGCATACTCGACCTCGAGATTTTCTTCCGCCTGTGCGTTGCCATGGGTCTTGAACAGGTTGTAGACCAGCATCAGCGCCGAAATAAAGAGGATGGCGCCACCCACGATCATGGCGGATCCGGCCGGTAGCCACGCCTGCACGAAGGATTCGTCATACGGCGTCGACGAGATACGCCGCGGCTGGCCGGCCAGTCCAAGCTGGTGCCAGGGCAGTGTCAGGATCAGCATACCGACAAACCACAACCACAGTTGATGCAGTGCCATGCGGGTGGAATACAGCGCCCGTCCCGTCATCTTCGGCCACAGTGTGTAGGCAATCGCGAAGTACATGATCACCGTGGTCCCGCCAAAGATGAGGTGAAAATGGCCAGTCACCCACTGGGTGTTATGCACCATGGTATTCATGGCATAGCTGGCATTGATCATGCCGCCAAAACCACCGAAGGTGAGCATCAGCAGCGCCAGTATGGTCGCCAGCACCATGGGATTACCCCAGGGGAGCGTGCCAATCCAGCCAAACAGTCCCTTGCCACCACGCAGCCTGCCGGCAATCTCCAGCGAGGCGATGATGGTGAAACCGGTGATCAGGGTCGGCACCGCCACCATGAAGGTACCCATCATATGCAGGAACTTCCAGCCGGCCGCCTGAAAGGGATCCATGTACAGGTGGTGAAAACCGATAGGCACTGAAAACACCAGCAACAGGATAAACGCCACGCGCCCCATCTGGTCACTGAACAAGCGGCCGCCGGCCGCACTCGGCAACAGGGTGTACAGTGCGATGTAGGCCGGGAACAGCCAGAAGTACACAATCGCGTGCAGCGTCCAGGAGAACAGGGTGCGTGCCAGCCCGACATCGACAGTTTCGATAATACCCAGTGACCAGGGGAGCAGCTGGAACAGTACTTCCGAGGCAACCCCGAGACTGGTAATGAACCAGAGAATGGCATTCGCCGTGGTGCCGTACATTGCCAGCGGCACGGTTTCACCCGGGTGCGCCTTCTTCCAGGTGGTCATCATCATGACCATCTGCAGGCACCATACCCAGGAACCCACCACCAGCAGGGTGGCACCGATGTAAAACGCCGGATGCGCCTGTAATGGCGGGTAGAAGGTATACAGCACCGAGGCATTACCGGTCAGCAGCGGCCCGGCCGCCAGCAGCACACCGATCAGCGCCAGCCAGAAACCAAACCACGCCAGCGGTTTGTTCCACAACGGCTGATCAAGACTGGTGGTCGCCGTGTAATAGCCATATCCCATCACCAGGAACGTGGTCAGCACGAAACCCATCAGCACCCCGTGGGTCGACACGGAGCCGAAATACAGTTCCGGCGATTTCAGCGCGGGGATCAGGTCGATCCTTTCGATGACCTGGTAGACACCCAGCAGGGCCGCGACAACAAAGGCCGTAAAACCCACCCACATACTGGCCAGGCTGATACCGGCAGCATTTGACCGACTCATGACGATGCCCCTCCTGCGGATTTAGGAACCACCACCAGGCGCGACCACATGGAATCATGCCCGAGGCCGCAGTATTCATTACACAGCAGGGAGAACTGCCCGGTGCGCGGAAAGCTCGTCCTTACCTCGGATATATAGCCCGGCACGATCATGGTGGTCATGTTGGTAAAGGGCACATGCACACCGTGCAGCACATCCGCGCTGGCGATGCGAAAGGTCACCGGCGTGTCGGCCGGCACCTCGATGACCGGTGGATAGAAACCATAGCGGGCCGCCACCAGGGTAACGGTGAGGCTGCCATCGGCATTGGTCCTTACTCCGAGCTTGTCCTCTGCAAACTCTTCCGTCAGGTGCAGTCGCGAGGAGTCTATGGTTTCGACATTGCTCGGCGGGTGGATGTTGCTGGCGACGGCATAAAAGCCCAGCATGCCGGCCATAAAGAATGCCAGGAACAACGATATCCAGATCCACTTTCTTTCCAGTGAATCTTCGCAGATGTTTTTCAGGGGATCAGCAAACATACCCGCGCCTCCTAGTTGACCGGTCCGTGTTCAAGAAACATGAAAAAAAACATGTAGGCCCAGCCGGCAAGGAGCAGCGCACCAACCAGCAGCATCAGCGCAAAGGTCCCGGTCGGCGCGCTATCAAGGATTTTCTGTTCCTCTTCAGGTGTTAGTTGACTCATTCATTTTCTCCTTAGACGGGAATACTTGACCGTTACGCACACAGGCACAGACCCGTCACCGGGCAGATGCAGGCATACAAAGACACAGAAAACTGAAACGATATACGACATGTTTTTATCTTTAGTTTTGCCGGGAAAACGATCACCAATGCGATCCATCCCGGTGCCCCCACGGCTATCTCCGCTTCATAATCCGTAATTTTACTGTGAAATTCAAGTCGCAGACGTTAGCATCTTGCCTGGATGTCTCGATGCCAGACACCACAGGCGCATAGCAGATACGCGACCATACCTGTTCAGGAGAGAGCAATGGACGTCACACGCAGAGAATTTCTCAAGACAAGCCCAGGAACATGGACCGAATGGTGAAAACCAAGAGCCCGATGTCACAGGACCACTATGCGACGATGGACATGCAGGAAGTGGACGTTGCGCGCTTCAACTGTAAGCGGTGTCACGTACCCCAGTCGAACGCCGCGCCGCTGGTCGAGAGCACCTATCGTTGAGTAAGGTGGACAGCGGGCGCAGGGCATTTCTGCGTGGCACCTTGCTGACCCGCAGCGGACGCAAGGCAGAAGTAAGACGGCAGCAGCCACTGGGTCCACCTCCACCGTGGCACCAGGGGCTGGCGCTGCATCAGGTCTGCCAGGGCTGCACGCACCCCTGCGTGGCCGCCTGCGAACCGGACATTATCCGGCTGCACCCGGCCGACCATGAACGGGCCGGCACGCCCTATCTTGATTTTGCAACCTCCGGCTGCACCTTCTGCAAGGCCTGCGTCACGGCCTGCCCGCTGCAGATCGAGGTCATTGAAGCCACTTACCCCCGCATCGGCACGGCACACCTGAACCGTGACAGCTGCATCGCCTGGGATGATGTAATCTGCATGGCCTGCCAGAACCGCTGTGACTACCAGGCCATTAGCACCGAGCACCAGCGCCGCGCCCGGGTCGACAGCGATCGCTGCACCGGCTGCGGCATGTGTGTGGCCGCCTGCCCGGTGAATGCCCTGAGCATCGTACAAAGCTAACTGCCACCAGGAAATCCACTCACATGAAAAACACCCTACCGGTACTGGGATTTGCAGCGTTCAGCGGCACCGGCAAAACCACCCTGCTGGAGAAGCTGATCCCGCTACTGACTGCACAGGACATTCGCATCGGCATGGTGAAACATGCACACCATGAATTTGATATCGACAAGCCGGGCAAGGACAGTTATCGCCTGCGCGCGGCGGGTGCGCGGCAAATGCTGATCGCGTCCAGCAAGCGCCAGGCATTAATGACCGAAAACGTCACGCCAGAGGAACCGCGTCTTGACGAACTCATTACCCGCCTCGATCTCGACACTCTCGACCTGGTACTGGTCGAAGGTTTCAAGCAAGTGCCGTTTGCAAAGATCGAACTGCATCGACAGGCACTCGGCAAGACACTGATGTACCCGCAGGATAGCAACATCATCGCCGTGGCCTCGGATCACCCGGCTGACTGCCGCGAACTGCCGTCACTGGATATTAACGACAGTCGTGCCATTGCCGCATTCATTATCGACTGGCTGCGTAGCAACAGCTCAGCAGGATAAAAACTGCCTGCGCGAGAAATCAGGCGGGACGTTTCGTGTCCCGGGTGCGGAGCGATGCACTTGATCTAGGACGGCGTGAATTGCTGGTGATGATCGTACTGGCCGCGCTGATTCTTGCCGGTGGACTGTTTCCCAATGCAATACCGGAACTGACCCGCGTCGCCAGCCAGGACTGGGTCAGTCACGTGGCAACGCAGTAGCCCGACAGCAGGCGGCTAGGCTTTCTCCAGCACCCGCGGCATCAGTTCCACCAGGTTACAGGGACGGGTGCGGTAATCGAGCTGATGGCTGATGATCTTTCCCCAGCCGGTGCGACAGGCGCCGGTGGAACCCGGCAGGCAGAACAGGAAGGTGGCATTGGCCACCCCGGCCAGTGCACGCGACTGTATGGTCGAGGTGTTGATTTCCTCGTAGGACACGGCACGAAACACCTCACCGAAACCTTCTATCTCCTTATCAAGCAACACCTTCACGGCTTCCGGCGTGCTGTCACGGCCGGTAATGCCGGTACCGCCAGTGGTGATGACGGCATTAATTGCCGGGTCGGCGATCCATCGGGATAACACGGCCCGCAACTGGTAGACATCGTCCGGCACGATACATTTTTCTGCCAACTGGTGACCGGCTTCTGTCAGCAGTTTCACCAGCGTATCGCCGGACTTGTCGGTGGCGTCAGTACGCGTATCCGACACCGTCATGACAGCGATGTTGAGGGGTTTGAATTCACGTTCGTTGGGGTTGCCGGGCATGATGATTCTCGTCTGCTCAGATCAGATTCTGAAAGGGCTGCACCTCGACCACTTCGCCCACTTCCACACGGGTGCGATCGGGATCGAGCAGGATAAAACAGTTGGCCTCGCTCATGGAGCGCAGGATACCGGAACCCTGCGCACCGGCACTGCGTACGCTGAACTCGCCGGGTGCGGTCTGCTGCAGCACACCGCGCTGGAATTCATAACGGCCGGGGTGTTTGCGCAAGGCCGTGGTAGTGCGTGCATGTAGCGTGTAGGCATCCAGTGTACCGCTGTCGCCGGTCATCTTCAGCAGCGCTGGCCGCACGAACTGGAAGAAGGTCACCATCACCGATACCGGGTTGCCCGGCAGGCCAAAAAATACGGCATCCTTGATATGTCCGAAGGTCACCGGCCGTCCCGGCTTCATGGCAATCTTCCAGAACGACATGTCGCCAAGTTTTTCCAGCGTCTCCTTGACGAAGTCGGCCTCACCCACGGAGACACCACCCGAGGTGATGATGACGTCAGCACTGGCCGCAGCATCCTTGAAGGCCTGTTCAATCAGTTCACGCTGGTCGCGTACCACACCCATGTCGATAATCTCGATATCGAGTTTCTTCAGCATCCCGTACAGCGTATAGCGGTTGCTGTCGTAGATCTCGCCGGGAGACAAGGGCTCGCCGACCGCGCGCAGTTCATCACCGGTAGAAAAAAACGCCACCCTTAGCTTGCGGTAAATACTGACCTTGCCAAGACCCAGTGATGCCAGCACACCGATGTCAGCCGCCGTCAGGCGTCGCCCGGCGCTCAGCACTGTCTGCCCTGCCTCTACATCTTCCCCGGCCGCGCGCACATTCTGGCCGGCGCTATGACCCGTACCGATACGCACGCTGTTGTTGTCGGCATCAATTTCTACCTGCTCCTGCATGACGACGCTGTCCATGCCCTCCGGCATCACGCCACCGGTCATGATGCGGACTGCCTCGCCCGGTCCGATAGGCCCAATGTAAGGCCGACCGGCCCACGAGGTCCCCAACACAGGAAAGGTCCGGGTCCCGTCCGCAGGTAAATCAACGGCACGCACAGCATAGCCATCCATCGCGGAATTTGTATGAGCAGGCACATCAACCGGTGACACCACATCTGTCGCCAGCACTCGTCCCAGCGCATCGCGCAAGGCAGCCGTGTGTGTGTCACGTATCATGTTCACCGCTTCCAGGATGCGTGCACGCGCCTCATCCACGGTCAACAGGCCGGTATTCAGTTCATCTTCACAGCCGGGCTGATTCTCTATTTCATTGTCCTTCATTAGTTGAAACCTCTTTCTCCAGCTCCCTCGGGAGGGTGTCGTAAAAGTCCTTTGCAGGCTCGTGGACGCTAGCGACATTATTGCTGTCATAGAGCACAGAGACCGGCGTCTGCATGCCCGCGGTTAATATCAACAGGGATGCTATCATCGGGTATCTCCTCGTGGCTGGATGTTTATAAACCAGTAGCGAACAAGCCGGGTTTGCAATAAATCGCTTCATGAGCAATATTCCTTCTTATGTATTCCAAACATTCCCTATGAGCAAGCTCACACACCTCGATGCCAGTGGCGCCGCCCGCATGGTCGACGTTGGCGACAAACCCGAGACCCTGCGCGAGGCACGTGCCGAAGCACGTGTGCGCATGGCGGCGGAGACCCTGCATCTTATCGAGTCTGGCGGACATAAAAAAGGTGATGTGCTTGCCGTGGCCCGGGTTGCCGGTATCCAGGCGGCAAAACGCTGTGCCGAACTGATCCCGATGTGCCACCCCTTGCTGCTTACAGGTATTGATGTCGATATCACGCTGGAAACCGACAATCACTGCGTCCATATCACCACCGCCTGTCGACTCAAGGGCGTAACCGGCGTTGAAATGGAAGCCCTCACCGCAGCCTCGGTTGCTGCACTGACCATTTACGACATGTGCAAGGCCGTCGACCGCAGCATGGTTATCGAGAGCGTGCGCCTGCTGCACAAGTCCGGTGGCCGCAGTGGCCAATGGAATGCCACCGCTACGCAGTCCTGACCGGGCAGACCGTCAACCGGTCTCCTCGGCCAGTTGATCAGCTGGTTCGCTGGAACCAGCGTCACCACCGCTGCAGCACCCGTTCCTGGTGCCGGTCCAGGGCAGCAACGATAGCACTTTAGTGAAATGACGACAGCCATACCCGCAGACAACATCACAGCAGTCATCCTCGCAGGTGGCAAGGCGCGCCGCATGGATGGGGAAGACAAGGGCCTGATTAAACTTAATGGCAGGGCCATGATCGACTACATTATCAGCGCCCTGCGGCCACAGACTGCCGACATCATTATCAATGCCAACCGCAACCAGATGCAGTACGAGGTCTATGGCCTGCCGGTGGTCGCCGACATGCTGGGTGGTTATTTCGGACCACTGGCCGGCATGGCCACGGGCATGTATACCACAAACAGGCCATATATCGTGACGGTACCGTGTGATTCACCCTTTATACCCGGCACGCTCGTGGAAACCCTGTCCCGTGCCCTGCTCGACAATCAGGCTGATATCAGCGTGGCGCATGATGGCACGCGCATGCAACCGGTGTTTGCGCTGTTACGTTGCGAGCTGCTTCCCGGCCTGCTGGCCTACCTGGACGCGGGGGGGCGCAAGGTCGAAACCTGGTTCAGCCAGCAGCGCCTCGCCATTGCCGACTTCCCGGACTCGGCAGATACCTTTTCAAATCTAAACACCCCGGAAGACAAATGGGTACTGGAAGGCAAGATTTGCGGCTAGCGGGGTACAAAGCCGGCAACATGGACTACACTTGTCCCTTGATTATGCAGGGTAGATAACAATATCAAGGAGCGCTAGTCTCGAACGCCATGAGCACCCGTCTGATTGATCCATTTGGGCGCAGCGTTGAGTACCTGCGGCTGTCTGTGACTGACCGCTGTGATCTGCGCTGCTTCTACTGCCTGCCGGATGACTACCGCGACTTCAGCGAGCCGCAAGAGTGGCTGAGCTTTGATGAAATCGAGCGCGTGATTCGTGCCTATGCCTCACTGGGTGTACAGCGTGTACGGGTAACCGGCGGTGAACCGCTGGTGCGCAGGAACCTGCCGGCGCTGGTGACACGACTCTCCGGCATCCCCGGCATTGAAGATCTGTCCCTCAGCACCAATGCTGTCAGCCTGACGCGCCAGGCAACTGCCCTGAAGACAGCCGGCATCAGCCGTATCAATGTCAGCCTCGATTCACTGCGCACCGATCGTTTCAAGAACATCACCAAAGGGAATCTTGACAAGGTCATTGACGGCCTGATGAGTGCCAAACTGGCGGGTTTTAGTCCCATCAAAATCAACATGGTCATCATGAAGGGCATCAATGATGACGAAGTCGAGGACATGATCGAGTTTTGTATCGAGCACGACTTCACCTTGCGCTTTATCGAGACCATGCCCGTGGGAAATACCGGCCGCAATGCCGGCTCCCATTATCTCAGCTTGCAGGATGTGGAAAACAGGCTGGCCGAACGCTACGAGCTGATTCCCTGCGTCATGCGCGGTGGCGGACCGGCGCGTTATGTACAGGTGGCCGGTACCGAATTGCGTATCGGTTTTATCACACCGATCTCGCAACACTTCTGCGAAGCCTGCAACCGGGTGCGGCTGGCCGTCGATGGCACCCTGTACCTGTGCCTGGGGCAGGAACACAAGTTTGAATTCCGGCCACTGCTGCGTGCGGGTATCAGCGACAGCGATTTGCAGGATGCGGCACGCGCAGCCATTGCACTGAAACCGGAGCGCCACGAGTTTAGTGAAAAGCCACAACAGGTGGTGCGCTTCATGTCCAGAACCGGCGGTTAAGCGGGTAGCGAGTCGCCATGGTTCAGCTACGTTATTTCGCCAGCCTGCGTGAGACACTGGGCACTGGTGACGAACAGGTTGAGCTACCCGACGGTGTTCATGACCTGCCCGGCCTGACCCGCTGGCTGCAGGACCGTGATGAAACCTGGGCAAGCGCCCTTGCCGACAGCCGTCTGCATGTTGCGATTAACCAGGAAATCGTCAAGGCGGATACTGCCATCAGGGACGGTGACGAAATCGCCTGGTTCCCGCCAGTCACCGGTGGCTAGTCAAATGATTCGCGTGCAGACAGAAGACTTTGATGCAGGCGCCGAGCTGGAGCGACTGCGCAGCAGTAACAAGGGGCAGGCCGGTGCCGTGGTCAGCTTTACCGGGCTGGTACGTGACCTGAACGCGGGCGACACGGTAATGCAAATGACGCTGGAACATTACCCCGGCATGACCGAGAAAGCACTGGCAAACATCGAGCAGGCGGCGAACGAGCGCTGGGAATTAACCGCCACAGTGATCATTCACCGGGTCGGGCCGCTGTCCCCGAATGACAATATCGTTTTTGTCGCCGCTGCCAGCCGCCATCGCAAGCAGGCATTTCGCGCCTGCGAGTACATGATCGATACCCTCAAGACCGAGGCGCCGTTCTGGAAGAAAGAAACCCTGTCTGATCGCACACGCTGGGTCGAACAGGAAAATTCTGCATAGACAAATCGCGGATGTAATCCGCCGCTACAGTTGTATTTACTGGTGCAGGAGCGCCTTCCCGGCGCGATTCGCGAAGCCTGTCGATTTTAGATCAATCGAGGCGCCTGGAACGCGCCACGTGGATCGCACGATTGTCGATTGCCAGTGCCGCCTCGTGCAGGGCCTCTGATAATGTCGGGTGCGCAAACACAGTCCGCGCAATATCCTCACTGCTGGCATCGAACTCCATGGCCGTAACCGCCTCGGCAATCAATTCCGACGCCGATGCACCGAGTATATGTACACCCAGCACACGGTCTGTTGCCGCGTCACTCAGTATCTTCACCATGCCATCGGTTTCATGCATCGCGCGCGCGCGACCACTGGCCGCAAACGGGAACAACCCCGTTCGATAGTCTGTGCCGGCTTGCTTCAGCGCCTCCTCGGTCTTGCCAACCCAGGCGATCTCGGGATGTGTATAAACCACGGAGGCAATCGTTTCGTAATTGACTTCGCTGTGCTGGCCCGCGATGCGCTCGGCAACGGCAACGCCCTCTTCAGATCCCTTGTGTGCCAGCATGGGGCCGCGCACGGCATCACCAATCGCATAGACACCGGGTGCACTGGTACAGCAGTCTTCGTCAACGTGAATAAAGCCACCCTCGTCCAGCAACAACTCGGCTTCCGCCGTCGCCAGGCCCTCGGTACATGGCTGCCGGCCAACCGCGACAATGAGGCGGTCAACGGTTACTGAATTTTCTGTTTCGGAATTGTCATAGGTAATCTGCACACCCGCATCGGTGACAGTGGTGGAGCTGACGCAGGCACCCAGACGTATGTCCAGTCCCTGCTTCTTGAACAGCCTCATGGCCGACTTCGCAATTTGCTGGTCTGCCATCGACAGGAATACATCCTGGGCTTCCAGCAATATCACCTCCGACCCCAGCCTCCGCCAGACACTGCCCAGCTCGAGTCCGATAACACCCGCACCGATAATACCCAGGCGCTTCGGCACATCGGTCCAGTCCAGTGCACCTTCCGAATCAACAACGCGGCCATTATCCAGCGGTGCGACTGCAAGCTGTACCGGTGCAGACCCCGGCGCGAGAATGACATGCCCGGCGGCAATCGTTAGTTGCTTGCCATCATGCAGTGCGACCTGCACCTGGCGGTCGGGCAGTAATTGTCCACTCCCCTGGATCCACTCGACACCATTCGATTTGAACAACGCGGTGATACCGTGCGTCAGGTCACTGACGATCGTATCCTTGTTTTTGATCATGGCGGCCACATCGAGTGTGGCCCCCTCGACAGTAATACCATGACTGCCCGCGTGCTGCTGCAGTCGCTCATAAAACTGTGAACTTTCAAGCAGTGCCTTTGAGGGTATACAACCGGCATTCAGACAGGTACCGCCAGGCACCGGTTGACCATCCTTGCCCAGCCACCTGTCTACGCAGGCGGTTTTCATACCCAGCTGCGCACAGCGTATCGCCGCGACATACCCGGCCGGGCCGGCACCAATGATGATTACGTCGTAGTCAGTGCTCATAATAAATATCTAATTTATTCAGCTGCAGGAGCAGCCGTCCCCGGCGCAATTCACAGCATGACAAAAAACAATCGCGCCGGGGACGGCGCTCCTACAGGTTGTGTTTATCAGGCTGCGGATTAATAGCTACAAATCCAGCAACATGCTCGCCGGGTCTTCCAGCAGGTCGATAATGGTCTTGAGAAAGGTTACCGCACTCTTGCCATCGACAATACGGTGATCATAGGTCAGCGCCAGGTACATGATGGGTCGCACCACGACTGCACCATTCTCCACCACAGCACGGTCCTGGATCTTGTGCATCCCGAGAATGGCGCTTTGCGGCGGGTTCAGAATCGGTGTCGACAGCATGGAACCGAATACACCGCCGTTGGTGATGGAAAAGGTACCACCGGTAATATCGTTCATGGACAGCTTGCCGTCACGCCCCTTGTTTGCAAACTCGAGTATGTCAGTTTCGATCTCGGCAAGACTCATGTATTCGGCATTGCGCAGGATCGGCACCACCAGTCCGCGGTCGGTACTGATGGCCACGCCAATGTCACAGAAACCGTGATAGACAATGTCGTCACCATCGATGGATGCATTGATATCGGGATGACGCTTCAGCGCCTCGGCTGCGGCACGCACGAAGAAAGACATGTAGCCAAGACGCACACCATGTGTCTGCTCGAATGACTCACGGTGCCTTTCACGCAGCGTCTTGACTGGCTGCATGTTGACCTCGTTGAATGTCGTCAGCATGGCGGTGGTTTGTGTTGCCTGCAACAGGCGCTCGGCCACCCGCGCCCGCAAACGGGACATCGGCACCCGCTTCTGCGGACGGTCTTCCTCAATCTCGGGCAGGCCGGGTGTCGGCGCAACCGGCTGCGCGGGTTCTTCGCTGATATCCGGCTGCTGCCTGTCGATGACCGGGGCAGGCTGTTGTGATTCGATATGTGCCAGCACATCACCCTTGGTCACCTGGCCACGCCTGCCGCTCGCGGCGATCTGTTCCCCAGCCAGCTCATGCTCCGCAATCAGTTTGCGTGCCGCCGGTCCCGGTTTTTTGCGTTCCCTGCCCTCCTGCAGTGGCGTGTTTTTCTGTACCGGCATGTCCACGATATTCGCTGCCTTTTGTGCTGAACCATTTGCACCGATCAAACCAATGACCTGGTCGGCCGTCACCAGGTCTCCGTCTGCAACCAGGATCTTTTCCAGCACACCGTCTTCCGGGGCGGGCACTTCCAGGACCACCTTGTCGGTTTCGATATCGACCAGCGCCTCGTCGCGCCGGATCACGTCACCCGGCTGCTTGTGCCAGCAGGCCACCACACCGTCACTGACGGATTCAGGAAGGGCGGGTACTTTTACCTCTGTCGTCATATCGTCTCCAGACCCAGCGCCTTGTCCACAAGCCTCGCCTGCTGCTGCACATGCAGCCTGGCATAACCCACCGCGGGGGCGGACATTGCCTCGCGGCCAGTATAGATAAGTTTGTTTTCATCACCAATAAGCTCTTCGAATTTGTGCCGCATGGCATACCATGCACCCTGGTTGCGCGGTTCTTCCTGGCACCAGATAAATTCCCTGGCGGCAGGATAGCGCGCCAGTTCGGTGCGCAGCAGTCGCCAGGGAAAGGGGTACAGTTGCTCGATGCGGACCAGTGCGACATGGGCAAGTTCGGTTGCCTGTCTGCGCGCCAGCAGGTCGTAGTACACCCGGCCGCTGCACAGCACCAGCCGGGTGATCTTGCGGTTATTCCCGAGCAGTCGCTCACCGATGACCGGCGCAAAATGTCCCCGTGCCAGCTCGTGCATGGTAGAGACCGCCTGCTTGTGCCGCAGCAGACTCTTCGGCGACATGACAATCAGTGGTCGCCGCACCTTGCGAATCACCTGCCGGCGCAGCATGTGGAAAAACTGGGCCGGGGTGGTCGGGTTGCACACCTGGATATTGTGGTCGACACACAATTGCAGAAAACGCTCCAGCCGCGCCGAGGAATGTTCCGGACCCTGACCCTCATAGCCATGCGGCAACAACAGTGTGAGCCCGCACAAACGTCCCCACTTGGCCTCACCGGAGGTAATAAACTGATCGATAACCACCTGTGCAACATTGGCGAAGTCGCCGTACTGTGCTTCCCAGATACACAGCGTTTCCGGGTCGGTGGTTGCATAACCGTATTCAAAGGCAAGCACGGCTTCCTCTGAAAGTAACGAGTCAATCACCAGGAAGCGTGGCTGCTCGTCGGCTACATGCTGCAGCGGCACATGGGTGTCAGCGCTCTTCTGGTCATGCAACACCGCGTGGCGGTGAAAAAATGTACCGCGCTCACTGTCCTGCCCCGATATTCGAATCGGGTATCCCTCGTACAAGATGCTGGCGTGCGCCAGCGTCTCTGCAAACCCCCAGTCGACCGGCATGGCACCGGCTGCCATCTTGCGGCGATCTTCGATCACCTTGGCAACGCGCGGGTGCAGCTCAAACCCTGTCGGAATTTGTTGCAGGCGTGCGGCAAGCTTCTCGAGAGTCTCCATGCTGACCGTGGTATTGCATGGCACATCCCAGTTATAGCCCAGGTAGGATTTCCAGTTCACGGCAACCGTGGCATCGATTGGCTGGTGCAACAGCACGGCAGGCGTGACGCTTTTGCCCGCATCCAGCTGATCACGATAATCTACAGCCATCTGCTCGGCGTCCTGCTGCGGGGTGACATCCAGGGCAGCGAGGCGCTGCATATACAAGCTGCGTGTCGTTGGCAGGGCGCGAATATCGCTGTACATCATCGGCTGGGTTGCAGCAGGTTCATCCGCCTCGTTATGCCCATGGCGCCGGTAGCACACCAGGTCGATGACCACATCCTTTCGGAATTGCATGCGATAATCCAGTGCCACCCGGGTAATAAACAGCACTGCCTCCGGATCATCGCCATTAACGTGAAAAATCGGTGCATTCACCATCTTTGCCACATCGGTGCAGTACAGTGTTGAGCGTGCATCCTTGACATGACTGGTGGTAAAACCAATCTGGTTATTGACCACGATATGCACGGTGCCTGACGTGCTAAAGCCGCGCAGCCCGGACATGTTGAAGGTCTCCATTACCACGCCCTGTCCGGCAAACGCGGAATCGCCATGGATAACAACCGGCATGACCCGACTGCCTGGATGTTCGCGGTAGCGTTGCTGACGCGCGCGGACTGAACCGTGCACCACGGGTGAAACGATTTCGAGGTGTGAAGGATTGAAGGCCAGCGCCAGGTGAACCAGTCCGCCACTTGTGCGGATGTTCGACGAGAAGCCCTGGTGATACTTCACATCACCGGAGGCATGAATGCGGTCATGTACATCCTCAAATTCCGAAAACAGTTCCGAAGGCAGCTTGCCGAGGATGTTGACCAGCACGTTGAGGCGGCCTCGATGCGACATGCCCATTACGATTTCCTTCACACCCTGCGCACCGGCACGCTCGATGAGTTCGCCCATCAGCGCGATCAGGCTTTCACCGCCTTCCAGTGAAAAACGCTTTTGTCCCACATAGCGCGAATGCAGGTAACGCTCGATGCCTTCTGCCGCCGTCAGTCGCTGCAGTAACCAGCGTTGCTCGTCATGCGACAGCTGCGGATGTGACTGCACACTTTCAAGCTGCTGCTGTAACCAGCGCTTTTCCTCCGTCTCGGTGATATGCATGTACTCGGCACCCACGGTCTCGCAGTAGGTGCGGTTCAGGGCATAAAGAATTTCCTCGAGTGTGGCCTCTTCAGGACCCACCAGCGAACCGGTCCGGAAAACACGATCGAGGTCGACCTCGGAGAGATCGTAGTAACCGAGATCGAGCTCCGGAACCCGTTCCGGATCGATACGGCGCAGCGGATCGGTACGCGCATGCTGGTGCCCGCGAAAACGGTAGGCATTGATTAACTGCAGAACGCGAACCTGCTTGCGCTCCTGATCAAGGCGCGCACCTGTCAGGCGTGCGATACGGTGGCCACGCAAGCGACCGGTGAGTTGCGAGAATTCCTGGCGCAGTTCCGAGTGGAGGAAGTCTGGGCTTTCCTGCCCGTTAACCCGGGGAAGCCCGGAAAAATAGTCGCGCCAGTTTTCGGAAACGCTGTCCGGGTCACGCAACCAGGATTCATACAAGGCCTCGAGATAGGCACCGTTACCACCATCGAGCAACGATGTCTGTTGCAATGCTTTCATCCATTGCTTGCTCATGACTCGATGGCTCCTGCCAGGCAGAGAATCACATATAAATGAGGGCCAGCCGTTCCCGCATACTTATATATCAAAGGCTATCGTGATCTCCACTGCTTTCTTTAGACGCACTGTTTCACACGGCGACGCGCGCGCTCCGCTGACACTCGCAGCATCCCGGCTGTGCGTGGCGGACATCAGCCCGGCAGTCAGCACACAAATACCACTGCCCAGGGGGGTGAATAAAACACCGTCGGTGCCGATAGCCTTGGAGATCGCAGCAGCGCATCCTGCATGGCGCCTGTGGCACCGGAAACCCCAACGACCCGAACGGATTTATACCTGGTATTCATGGAGTTATGTCATTGCATCGAGTGATACACACACATCCGTCCGGGGCCGACATCGCATGCTGAGCATCCCGCTGTCACTGAGACTAACCATCGGGCTGGTCGTCTTGATGATCTGCTCGGTACTGCTCGCTGAAGCACTCAATCTGCACCTGGAACATATGGCGGGCATGATCACTGTGATCACTGTTCTGGGTGTTGCCATTGGGTTGCTCATCATCTCCAGAAGTCACAATCACATCGACCTGGCTGCCATTGCACCGACACTACTCAAGTCCACACTCGACGCACTCACCGAAGGCGTTGTCCTGATCGACAAAAGGGAACGTATTATCATCGCAAATTCGGCCTTCGCCGGGATCATTGGCACAACACCCCGGAAGCTGAAGGGATTATCCCTCGCCAGCTTTGGATGGCACCACGTCAACCACTATGACCATGTGTCACCCTGGAAGGTTTCCATACATAAAGGCATTCAGCAAACCGGACAGCAAATGTACCTGGTCAACCGGCTTGGCGAAAAGAAGCTGTATGTGGTCGACTGCGCCCCCGCCAGGGATAGCCGCGGAAAACAGAGTGGCGTCATGGTCAGCTTCGATGACGTCACCAGTCGCGAAGCAAAAAATGACCAGCTCGAAGAGATGCTTGGCATGCTCAAGAAATCACGTGACGAGATCAGACGCCAGAACGAAGTGCTGCAGATACTTGCTACGCGTGACTCATTAACTGATTGCCTGAATCGCCGTTCATTTTATGAAAAATACGAAACCGTGTTCAGGGTGGCACAACGGGCAGAACATCCGCTGGCCTGCATCATGACAGACATCGATCTGTTCAAGTCCATTAATGACCGCTATGGTCACACTCAGGGTGACAATGTCATTATCAATGTCGCCAATACACTGCACCAGTCATTGCGCTCGACGGATACCGTGTGCCGCTACGGGGGCGAGGAATTCTGCATCATACTGCCTGGCATTGATCTTTCACGGGCCATCGAGATGTCGGAACGCGCGCGCGAGAATATTGCACAACTCGCGCTTGCGGATGAACCCGACGGCAAACGCATTTCCATTACATCCAGTTTCGGTGTCGCTGCCATTGAACACCAGCCTGAAAGTCTTTCACAGCTCATTGATCGCGCAGACAAGGCGCTATACCACTCGAAGCGCACCGGCAGAAACCGTGTAACAGCCTGGTTACCCGAAAAATTCAATTACCAGGAGACCTCTGTTTACAGGCACCTCAATACCACGCAGACAACCGCTACCTGGACAGCCAGCGGCTATACGCCCGGCAACGGACGCTTGCCGGATCTCGACAGTCTCACCGGCCTGCCGAACCGAAAGGAATTTCACAGCAGCATCGTGTCGGCCGTACAGTCATGCAGGGACAATCATCAGCATGCGTCCGTCATGATGCTTGACCTGGACATGTTCAATCGCATCAACAGCACCCTCGGCTATGCCATAGGCGATGAACTGCTCAAGGTTGTCAGTTACCGCATCGTCGATGTACTGCGCGGCACGGATTCAGTCGCGCGACTGACGGATACCAATGCGGTTACATCCATCTATCGCCTTGGCGGCGACGAATTCGGGATACTGTTGACCGGACTCGACTGCACCGAATTCACCGGACAAATCGTCAACCGTATCGTCGACACAATCACCACACAGGTCGACTTGCAGGACCAGGAGATCCATTTGAGCTGCAGCGTGGGAATCAGCCTGTTTCCGGAAGACGGAGACAGCGCTGATACACTACTGAAGAACGCAAGTACTGCGCTGTATCACGCCAAGCTACAGGGTCAGAACAATTTTCAGTTCTACAATGAAAAGCTGAACAGGGACTCGCTGGAAAATCTGAAAATTGAAAATGACCTGCGTCACGCCATTGAAAGAAATGAACTGGACCTGCACTACCAGCCGAAAGTTGATCTCGCCAGTGGCAAGGTCAATTCAGTAGAAGCGCTGGTACGCTGGCGTCACCCGGAGATCGGCATGATCCCGCCCGGCGAGTTTATTCCCATCGCCGAAAAAACCGGCCTGATTACATCGCTGGGCTACTGGATTCTGGATACCGCCTGCCGTCAAATCAGGGAGTGGCAGGACGCCGGGTATGACCAGTTGACCGTCGCGGTTAACCTGTCGGCCATACAGTTTCGCCAGACTGATCTGCTGGAAGAAATTCTCAATACGCTTGAGGCAACCGGTATCTGCGCGCACCAGCTGGAACTGGAGATCACGGAAAGCACCATCATGGATGATATCGACACCGCGTCATCCACCATGCGCGCGCTGCACTGTTCCGGGATACACATATCAATCGATGACTTTGGTACCGGCTACTCGTCGCTGAGCCATTTGAAGCGCTTCCCGATCAACACCGTCAAGATCGACCGTTCCTTTATCCGTGACATCACCACGGACTCGGATGATGCGGCGATCGTCGGCGCCATCATATCCATGGCACATAACATGGGACTGAAGGTCATCGCGGAAGGTGTCGAGACGCAGCAGCAACTTGATTTTCTGTATTCCCTGCAATGCGATGAAGTACAGGGCTTCCTGTTCAGCCCGCCAGTCCCCCATCACGAGGCCCGTGCCCTGCTTGATCTGTCCATTGAAGCGCAGCAAATATCCGTTGCGGGGAAATGTAGCGCATCCTGATCCCGTTACACCTTTCGGCATCGTCACGTCGCTCCCGGCATCCCTGCCTCTCACGACGTACCTACGATGTACAGGGACGTACGAGTGTCGCGAGAGGGCAGGATGCCCGTAGCGACCGTCCCTGCAGGCAAAAAAAGGGCCACCGCTACAAACGGCAGCCCCTGTCTGCGGTGTGGCGCGCGGCTACTGGCTTTTCTCGACCATATACTCGATAGCGCCTTGCAGCTCTTCTTGCGAACAGGCCATACACAAACCCATTGGCGGCATGGCATTCAGGCCATTGGTGGCATTGGCAAGCAGTGAATCCATCCCGGCAGCAATACGCGGTGCCCAGGCAGCCGCATCGCCCAGCTTGGGAGCACCCGCCGCACCGGTGCCATGACAGGACATGCAGGCGCTATTATAAACCTCCTCACCTGACTTGGGCCCGGAGGATGCCACCGCCGTGTCAGCAGCCGGGGCCGCTTCCGGCTCCGACTCACCGGCAATATAGACCTGGCCAACCGGCTTGATGTTCTCCAGCACGATTTCATCAGGCTTGTAGTCCGAGACGTCACTGGTCAGCTTACCGGCAAGGATAACCAGTAGAATGGCAAACACGGCCAGCCCACCCATCAGTCCAATAAATGTCGTATAAAATTCTTTATCCTTACTCACTGTCTTCTCCCGATTAATCTAAAAGCCTGGGGTTCACCGACACCACGATCGCGCATACTCAATACACTGCTGGCGGGAACGAATGCTGGCGAATTATACTGGAAACGCCAAGCACATGAAATTACTAGGATAATCTTCAATTTCAGATACTTGGCAGCGACCCTCGATTTATGCACCCGGGCGGGAGACGTCACGCCGCGCCACACAGACCTTCCACAGCGGTGCGTCTCACCAGAAAGACCCACACGCTCCCTGCTCCCGTGGCATGAATACTGTGACTTGCCAGTCGTTTCTATTTACGAACTTCGACAGCCACCGCTTCCTAGCCAGCTGACAGATACGGTATGATCACGCCTCCGCAGCGCCCGTAGCTCAGCTGGATAGAGTACCGGCTTCCGAAGCCGGGTGTCAGAGGTTCGACAAGCCACCGCAGGTGGCGCAGAACGTCGTCGCAAAGCGACGGCGGCCCCGAAGGGGTGAGGGCCAAAGGCCCGAATAATCCTCTCGGATACGGCTGTTAAGTCGTGCTGTATATTGAGAGCAAGCTATTACTGTTATATTTGCGCCCGTAGCTCAGCTGGATAGAGTACTGGCTTCCGAAGCCAGGTGTCAGAGGTTCGACAAGCCACCGAAGGTGGCGCAGAACGTCGTCGCAAGGCGACGGCGGCCCCGAAGGGGTGAGGGCCGAAGGCCCGAATAATCCTCTCAGGCATGGCTGTTAAGTCGTGCTGTATATTGAGAGCAAGCTATTACTGTTATAATTGCGCCCGTAGCTCAGCTGGATAGAGTACTGGCTTCCGAAGCCGGGTGTCACAGGTTCGAATCCTGTCGGGCGCGCCAACTCTGAAAAGGCCACCTTCATGGTGGCCTTTTTTGACAGGGGGCGGTCGAGGCCCGATGAAAACCTCCCCGGTTCGAGCCGAGTCCGGCAACGCCGGGCGAGACAGCAGCGCCTTGCAAAGGCGCATACCCGAAGGGCGAGCCGCTCTGCGGCGAGGTTCGAATCCTCTCGGGCGCGCCAAATCCTCTAACGTCTCAGGTTGCTAATTCCCTGCCTAGCACGGTGCAAGTGCAGCGCCATGTAGACCAGCATGAATCCCACCAGCAGCGCCAGCGCGGCAATCACCCAGGAAATCGCCACGGCCCCGGTACCCGGCCAGAAGATCAGCACCAGTCCGATCAGCACTGCAACCACAGCAACACCGCTCAACAGGCCCCTGTCGGGATCATCTGTTGGGGCCTGGCGTGCCAACAGCCAGAGACTGCCGCCCTGGAATGTTGCCCAGATACCGAGAATCAAGAACAGCAAGTGCACGGTCACACCTGGCCAGAACAGCAGCACGGCACCCGCTCCAAGACTCATCCATCCCGGCACCCAGTAGGAACCCGGCATGCGTGCCTGATACGCACTGAACAGGCCTGCGGAGCCGTTGAGGATGGCAAAAATGCCCACCAGCCGGACCAGCAATTCGACCGTCGCACTGGGCCAGAACAGGGCACCGATACCCAGCGCCAGCGCCAGTAGTCCCCGTAGCAGAAACCCCAGCCACAATCCGCCCAGCCGATCACTCATTCTGACCTGTGTACGGGACGCGACCTGCCGCCATTGTTCATGATCTGTCATGGTTGTCTCCTGTAAAGCAGCTGCAAGATAGCACAGGGTTCAATACCTGGTAGCGTAACTGACAACGCCGTTAATTCCCCGGACGCGAGAACGGCTGGGATATCATCGCCCACACCGAACTGCCTTCATCGGAAACGGCCCAGTCCAGGCGCACAACCGCACGGAACGCCATCATGCGGATACCGATGCCCGCATCCCATTTCAGGTCCTTGAAGAACAGGTCGGAATCGTAATCAGGCCCGACCCTGCCGGCCTCAACGAAGGGCACCACCTGCCACCAGTCGATTTCAAAGTAATTGATGATGGGCAAGTCACGCAGCGGCTGGTAATCGGGTATCAGGCGCAGTTCCGCGGCGTAATACACGGCGGACTTGTCACGGAAGCGTCCGCTCGGGTAGGCGCGCATGCGATCGAAGCCACCCAGTTCCGCACCGTAATTCGGTGGCGGCCGGTGATCCACCTGCTGGGGATTATCCGGATTTGTTTCCCAGGTCGGCGTACTGGAGGTCCAGAAGTTCATTGCCAGCACCTGCTGCTTGAACCAGCTCGACGTTCCCAGGTTGAAGTACTTGGACATATCCAGTTCCAGGTTGGTCCAGCTGTTGGAGCTGTCAAACCAGCCAAAGTCGCGACTCACCTTGAACTGCTGGCGACTGCCAATGGTGGGGTTGCGCGGGAAGTCGGTGTTGTCGTATTCAATCCAGAAATCGAGGCCGTTGGTCTTGGCCTCCAGCTGATCTTCATCGCCACTGTAATCCGACAGGTCACGGTACGTATAAAAAAAGCGGCTTGCCAGTGTCGTCCTGCCGCTGGTCAACGGGTTCCACTCCTTGCCGCCCACGGGACCTTCATCCAGCAGGCCACGGTCGAGACGGTACACGTTGACCGGGTCCTCCCGTGCATTACCAATCGCCAGGGGGTACTTCAGGGTGAAATTAAAGGTCACTTCATTGCTGGTACCCGAGACGAAATCATTCTTGTCAGAATCATTCGACCCTGCCTTGGCCTGTGAAGGATCCAGATCCAGATCGACGTAGAAACGCTGGTCGGTAAAATGATCGAGCAGCAGGTAGGTATCCGTGAGGAAGCGGCTGTTACCCAGTCGATAATTACTGAACACACCTGACACCAACGCAGATTTATTCGAGGTTACGAATGCCGTACCAAACAGGCTGGTCTGTGGCTGAAGGTTACCGGCCGTGAATCCCCCGGCACCAATGGCCGTGCCCAGCGAATCGGTGGCAAAGATATAGGGCAACCAACCGTTTCTTTTGTCTTCGATACTCTGCCCTTTATCAAGGGCAATGAGGGCATCCGCGGCGTGCAACGGAGAGGCCCATGCTAGCAGGATGATGCAAAAAACCGGTACGACCCGGAGCCTGTGAAAGACGATGTCAATCTTCATTGCTGATCCCCTGGTCATTTCGAATAGTCGAATGTTGGCCGCAGCCGCTGTAGCCAAGCTTAAAAAAATATTATAATGCATCATTAATGACTAATTAAACCCATTATTTGCTTTTAATAACATACTATTGATGTTTTATTTATATCTGCTATATTAATTAACATCAATAGTGATGTACTGTAGCGGTTAAATACAATTAATATATTATTTATGATGCCTTATGAAGATTAATGATACCCTGTCAGACGCCGCCGTGCTGGAAGAACTCGGCCAGCGCATCGCCCGCTACCGCCTGAACAGAAACATGACCCAGGGCGCACTCGCCACGGAGTCGGGCGTATCCACGCCAACCGTACAGCGTCTTGAAAATGGCCAGTCAACCCAGGCATCGAACCTGATACGCATTCTACGCACCCTGAAGCTGCTTGAGAATCTCGACGCGCTGGTGCCCGAACCTGCCATCAGCCCGCTGCAACAGGCCAGGATGCAGGGCAAGACGCGGCAGCGCGCCTCGTCACCGCGAAAGCGGCAGACCCCCACGCGCTGGACATGGGACACGGATGAATGACGGTCGCGAATGTAGACCTCTGGGGACGAACCATCGGCGCCGTCAGCTGGGACGAAGACAGGCAACTCGCGCATTTTGAATATGACCCCGCGTTCATAGACAGCGGCATTGAAGTCTCGCCGTTGATGATGCCGTTATCCGAGCAGATTTACTCATTCCCCGCCCTGCCCCGCGACACCTTTCACGGCCTGCCCGGCCTGCTGGCGGACTCCCTGCCCGATCGCTTTGGTAATGCACTGATCGACACCTGGCTGGCAAGGGAAGGGCGCAGCCCGGCGAGCTTCAATCCCGTTGAACGACTGTGCTACACGGGCACACGCGGCATGGGGGCACTTGAATTTACTCCCACGATCGGGCCTTCACCGAAACACGCGAAGGCGATTGACGTGCAGTCCCTGGTGGACCTTGCCAGCGAAATCCTGACACAACGCAGCAGTGTAGAAGGCGCCTTCTCGACACCCGACAGGGAGGCGGCGCTGCAGGACATCCTGCGCGTCGGCACCTCGGCCGGTGGCGCACGCGCCAAGGCGATCATCGCCTGGAACCCGGACAGCAACACGGTGCGCTCCGGGCAGGTGGCAGCAGGCAAGGGCTTCTCCTACTGGCTGCTTAAATTCGACGGCGTGTCGGGAAACCGCGACAAGGAACTGGAAGATCCCCGTGGTTATGGCCTGATCGAGTATGCCTATTATTTGATGGCACGTGCCGCCGGCATCGAGATGAGCGACTGCCGCCTGTTTCAGGAACACGGCCGCAGTCATTTCATGGCGCGGCGCTTTGATCGCACGGACACTGGCCAGAAGCTGCACATGCAGTCGCTGTGCGCGCTGTGCCACTACGACTTCAACCAGGCCGGCGCCTATTCCTACGAACAGGCACTGCAGACCATGCGGCAACTGGACCTGCCCATGAGCCAGATCGAGGAACAGTACCGGCGCATGGCCTTCAACATCATCGCCCGCAACCAGGATGACCACGTCAAGAACATCGCCTTCCTGATGGACAAGACCGGCAACTGGTCGCTGTCACCCGCCTTTGACATGACCTACAGCTACAACCCCACCGGTCACTGGACCAGCAGCCACCAGATGACACTCAACGGCAAGCGCGATGATTTTCAGCTGGATGATTTTGTGGCCTGCGAAAAGAATGCGTCCATGAAGCGTGGGCGGGGAATCGAGATTCTGAAGCAGGTGCAAACGGCAGCAATGAAGTGGACGGAATTTGCAGAGGTAGCCGGCGTACCTGCGGAGACTGCTCGCAAGATTGCCTCTGCTCACCGAACTGGAATTTTGCCCGGATAAAAAAACGGCTGCCCAAGGGCAGCCGAGTGAAGTCTTTTCAGAGAAGATTAAACCGCTTTTCTCCTCGCGATGCCGACCAGACCGAGCAGACCGGAACCGAACAGCCAGACGGCGGGGGGAACGGGCACTACCTGTACGTCACCGACAATCTGACAGTCGCCTGACCGTTCTGTCACCATATAGCAAAATTGTACTCACCGAGCGCTTGGGATCGAATGACCAGGTGGTGTTAGCGCCCTGAATACCGGACGTCAGATAAGTTAAAAACAGTTCTCGGAGCCTGCGCAAGCTATTGTAATCGCATTGCCATTGCAAATATCATTTCGTCAATAATCCGTCAAACTGGTACCGGTGTATTCAAAGCCGGATCAAAATCATAATCAGTCGTTAGAAATCATAGTCCCAGATCCAAGCTCTCCTGTCGATATTGATGTAGTAGTCGAAGTTCCAGAGTGCCTTAGCAAATTCGTCCGGGAAGCTTGACATTGCTGCCAGCCTAAATCAACGTACCCGCACCATCGTTGGTAGCAGGATTGAATACCTGCGGTACTCATCGCGACGGTGATCGTGATAGTGCCGGAAAACTGGCTGGCGCACTTGAGGGATGCCGGTCCGCCAAAGGTAGCTTACGGGCAGCGGCCAAAGTGTCAGTATATCGGTGATTGCTATAGCTGCAACTGGCATCACCAAACTATGATAGTGTTAATTACTGTCACACTGTACAAGTCGTGATCTTTTTCATTCTCTCCGTCTCCGGTTGTATTTATACGAGCTGGTATTCCAGCCTCGCGGCCTTTCAGTGGCCTGCTTTTTATAGCAACACAAATTAAGCAACATTCAGGCCAAATATGCGTTTTTCAAAAATATCAGCACCTTGAAAAATTCCCGGTCTGAATCAACTGTGTTTTCGGTAAGTAATCTGTAAGGTACGCCAACAGGGATTCTTGGATTTCTTACAGATCTCCTCATTTGGACACAGCATGTCTTATTCCCACATGGTTTCTACGCCCATTTTGAAAAGCCCTGAAAAACGGTACCATCACGCCTCACAACCCCAACGAGCCCAGCCACCGCCATGAACCTCGACCGAGTCACCCCCGGCAACAACGTCCCCGATGAAATCAACGTCATCATCGAGATCCCGGCGCACAGTGACCCGGTGAAATACGAGGTCGACAAGGAAACCGGTGCCATGTTCGTCGACCGCTTCATGAACACGGCCATGCACTACCCCTGCAACTATGGCTACGTGCCGCATACCCTGTCCGAGGATGGCGACCCGGTGGATGTGCTGGTGATCACCCCCGTACCCTTGATAAGTGGCTCGGTGATCTGCTGCCGCCCGATCTGCATGATGAAAATGACCGACGAGTCCGGCCCGGATGCCAAGGTGCTGTCGGTACCGATTGATCCGCTCTCCAATCTGTATCGCCACATCCAGACCATGGAGGACCTGCCACAGCAGCTGCTCGACCAGATTGCGCATTTCTTCGATCACTACAAGGACCTCGAGGCCAACAAGTGGGTCACCATCGAGGGCTGGGAAGACCGCGAGGCTGCATATCGTGAGATACTCTCCAGTATCGAGCGCTTCAATAATGCGCCGGTGAAACCCTGTTTCTGAGGAGCCACATGGAAAATTCGACCCTACGCATACTCGCCGGCGATATTGGCGGCACCACCACCCGGGTGGCCGTGCTTGATGTCAGCGGCCGTGAACTGGAGACGCTGACAAAGGCCAGTTACCCGAGCCAGCAATTCACCTCACTGGACGAAATCATTGCGGACTTTCAGGACACGCATCAGCACACGCTGCATGCCGCCTGCTTTGGTGTCGCCGGCCCGGTGCAGCAGCAGACGGCCAGCATCACCAACCTGCCATGGCAGATCAGTGCCGCGAACATTGCCGAGCACCTCGACCTTACCCGGGTATCACTGCTGAACGATCTGGAGGCCACTGCCTGGGGCCTGCGCACCCTGCAGGAGCACGATGTCTTTACACTGCAACAGGGCGCCGAGCTGGCCACCGGCAACGCCGCGATTATCGCGGCCGGCACCGGTCTCGGTGAGGCCGGCTTCTATTTCGATGGCCACAAGCATCACCCCTTTGCCTGCGAGGGCGGGCACGCGGACTTCAGCGCGCAGACCGAGCTGGACATGGCCTTGCTGCGTCACCTGCAAAAGCGGCACGAGCATGTCAGCTGGGAACGCGTGGTCTCGGGTGACGGACTGGTGAGCATCCATGAATGCCTGTGCGAGCTGCGCCAGCGGCCGGTGCCCGACTGGTTACAGCAGGCGATGACAGAGGGCGATGCAGCCGCCGCCATTTCCGAGGCCGCACAGCAGGGACGCGACGACACATGCATTGAAGCGCTGGGACTGTTTGTACACCTCTACGGTGTCGAGGCCGGTAACCTGGCCCTGAAGGTCATGGCGACCGGCGGCGTCTATCTCGCGGGCGGCATCGCGCCGAAGATCATGCAGCAGCTGCAGGGCGGTACCTTTATCAAGGCCTTTCATGCCAAGGGACGCATGCGGGGTCTGCTGGAACGCATGCCGGTACGGGTGGTCTTGAATGACGAGGCCGCGCTGCAGGGTGCCGCGGTGTATGCCGCATCGTATACTACACATACCGTGTATTGATTTAGATAGACAAATCCTGCTACATCAAAAATTATACCTGTAGGAGCGGCGTCTCGCCGCGAATCGCGCCGGGGACGGCGCTCCTACAGGTTTCCAAAAGACCTCACAGGCTGGTCAAGCACACAAGGAAACAGACATGCAAATAGGAATGGTTGGTTTGGGACGCATGGGTGCCAACATGGTGCGCCGCATCATGCAGGCAGGCAACGAGTGCGTGGTGTACAACCGCAGCCGCGGACCGGTCGATGAAATGGTCGCCGAAGGTGCCATCGGCGCGGATGACCTCAAGGACCTGGTGAGCAAGCTCGACGCACCACGCGCCATCTGGTTGATGGTGCCGGCCGCCATTGTCGATCGCTTCATCGATGATCTCATGCCGCTGCTGCAACCCGGTGACACGATCATCGATGGCGGCAACTCCTGGTACAAGGACGATATCGCGCGCAGCGACAAACTCGCCACCCACCAGCTGCACTACCTGGATGTCGGCACCAGTGGCGGCGTATGGGGACTGGAGCGCGGCTACTGCCTGATGATCGGCGGCGACACGGCGACCGTCGAACGGCTGGACCCGGTGTTCGCCGCACTGGCACCGGGGCATGGCGACATACCCCGAACGGCGGGACGCAGCGGTGACACCATTAGCGCCGAACGCGGCTACCTGCACTGCGGACCGGCCGGTGCCGGCCATTTCGTGAAGATGGTCCATAACGGTATTGAATACGGCATCATGGCCGCCTACGCGGAAGGCTTTAACCTGCTGAAGCACGCCAACATCGGCAAGCAATCCCAGGAACACGATGCCGAGACGGCACCGCTGCGCGACAACCGCGATTTTCAGTATGACATCGACGTCAGTGCAGTGGCCGAGCTGTGGCGCCGTGGCAGCGTGATCTCCTCCTGGTTGCTGGATCTCTCTGCCAATGCCCTCAGCAAGGACCCCGGACTGGAAAACTTTTCCGGCAGGGTGTCGGATTCGGGCGAGGGACGCTGGACCAATATCGCGGCCATCGAGGCCGGTGTACCGGTGCACGTGTTGAGCGCCGCGCTCTATGACCGCTTCAATTCACGCGACGCGGCCGACTTCGGCAATCAACTGCTGTCCGCCATGCGTTTTGAATTCGGCGGTCATCACGAAAAGCAGACCGACACGAAATGAACACGCTCGTCTCACGCAGCACTACGGCACAACCGGCACCGCCAGGCGTCATGGTGATCTTCGGTGCGAGTGGCGACCTCGCCAAGCGCAAACTGCTGCCTGCCCTGTATAACCTGATGACGGATGACCTGTTGTCAGACCACTTCAGGATCATCGCCGTCGACCGCCGTGATCGCGGCGCAGAGGCCTACCGCGAATATATCGATGCAGCCGCGCGCGAGTACATCAAGCAGGACCTGTCTGCCGACCTGTGGCAGGAATTGCTGCAGCGCATCCATTACCTGAGTGGCGACTTCCAGGATGCAGACACCTACACGCGCATGGCGGCACTGCTGGATGAGATAGCGGCCGACCACCACACCGGTGGCAACTGCCTGTTCTACCTGGCCACACCGCCCGACACCTTCGGCGAGATTGCCACCCAGCTGCATGCGGCCGGACTGGCCACGGAACAGGGTGACCAGTGGCGTCACCTGGTGGTCGAGAAGCCCTTTGGTCGCGACCTGGCCTCTGCAAAGGCGCTCAACAAGACACTGCAGGCGGCCTTTGACGAGGACCAGATCTACCGCATCGATCACTACCTCGGCAAGGAAACGGTGCAGAACATCCTCACCTACCGCTTTGCCAACAGCACCGTCGAACCGATCTGGAATCACCGTTACATCGATCACATGCAGATCACCGTCGCCGAATCCATCGGCGTCGAGAGCCGCGGCGGCTACTATGACAAGGCCGGCGCCTTGCGTGACATGGTACCCAACCACCTGCTGGCACTGCTGTCGACCGTCACCATGGAACCCGCCAACTCACTCGATGGCAACGCGGTACGCGATGAGCAGGCGAAGATACTGCGCGCCATCCAGCCGATCCTGCCCGAACAGGTGCTGACACAGGTGGTGCGCGGCCAGTACGGCGAGGCGACGCTCGCAAACGGCGATACAGCGCTGGCCTATCGTGACGAGGAACGTGTCGATCCGAACTCTGCCACGGAAACCTTCGTCGCAATGAAGGTCATGATCGACAGCTGGCGCTGGGCCGGCGTGCCCTTCTACCTGCGCACCGGCAAACGCATGCCGGGGCGCTATACCGAGATCGTGGTGCAGTTCAAGGAAGCACCCAACATGATGTTCCGCGACGCCCTGCTGCGCGGCGAACAGGTGCCCCCCAACACACTGGTGTTGCGCATCCAGCCGAACGAGGGCATCGGCATGTCGTTCAATGCCAAGGTGCCCAGCCCGATACCGCAAATCAGCCCGGTAGAAATGGACTTCAATTACAGTGACTATTTTGGCGACGGCCCGACCACCGGCTATGAAACCCTGCTGTATGAATGCATGAACGGCGACCCGACACTGTTCAAGCGCGCCGACGTCATCGAGTCCAGCTGGGAGCTGGTGGAACCGATACTGGATGTCTGGAGCGCGCTGCCACCACGCAATTTTCCCAACTACGCGGCCGGCACCTGGGGTCCACGCGAGGCAGAAGACTTGATTGCCCGCGACGGCCGCGCCTGGCGACCCTGCAACGTCTGCAGCAGCGACAAGTGAGATGCAGACCACACGTGAGTCTATTGACTGGCTGATCCTGACAGATGCCGGTGCCGTTGCCACGCGCGCCACTGAACTGATCCTGCAGGCAGCCGCCCATGCGATACAGGAACGCGGCGTGTTTCGGCTGGTGCTGGCAGGTGGGCGTACACCCGGGAACGTCTACCGGCAACTCGCTGCTTCACAGGCAGACTGGAACCACTGGCATCTTTATTTTGGTGATGAGCGCTGCCTGCCGGCAGATCATGCCGAGCGCAACAGCCGGATGGCTGCCGACGCATGGCTGGCACGGGGACAGGTCCCGGCCGACCACATCCACCCCATTCCTGCCGAACTCGGCGCGGCCACTGCTGCGCATCGGTATGCAGAGTCTGTACGTCTGGCACGCCCCTTTGACATGGTCATACTCGGGCTGGGGGAAGACGGCCACACGGCCAGCCTGTTTCCCGGCCATGCCTTCCCGCCCGGTGAGCTTGTGCATGCCGTTCATTCCGCACCCAAACCACCGCCTGAACGGGTCAGCCTGAGTGCCGAGTCACTGAGCGATAGCCGTCATGTGCTGGTGCTGGTCACTGGCAGCGGCAAGCGCGAAGCCGTCAGGCAATGGCAACAGGGTGCCGACCTGCCGATTGCCCGCATCACGGCCCGGCAACAGCTGACCGTGCTGCTGGATGAGGCAGCGGCTGATCGCTCGTCCGCACACTGAGCGCTTAATCACCTCGCCTGTATTCCCTCTGTACATCAACCAGTTGTAGTTGACCCGCAAAATACTTACAAATATACGCTTGAACATATATATGTTTATGCATATATTATGCGCATTAGCCTGTATCACAGGCCCACCCTCTGCAACCGGCAGCGCGTCTGCACGAGAACACACACTGACTGGAGATCTGTCATGAGCCGACTACACGTACATATTGCTGTTGAAGACATCGAGCAAAACATCCGCTTCTACTCGGCACTGTTTGGCAATGCACCCAGCGTCACCAAGTCGGACTATGCCAAGTGGGAACTGGACGAACCCTCCGTGAACTTCGCGATCTCAACACGCGGTGCGAAACCCGGTCTTGATCACGTCGGCATACAGGCCGACAGCGATGATGAGCTGATGGCTATTCAGTCACGCCTCGAACAGGCGGGCATCTCCGGCCGCGAACAAAGAGACGCGGCTTGTTGCTACGCGCGTTCCGACAAGTACTGGACACAGGATCCGCAGGGTATTCCCTGGGAATCCTTCCATTCGCTGGACACGATTCCAACCTTCAGTGGCGACGACGAGTCAGCCAAAGCGAACAGTTGCTGTGTACCGGGGACCGGTTCCGGAAGTTGCTGTTAGTCATGTGGGCGATATTGGGCGCAACGCTGTCGTTCATTGTCCAAACACCGAACCTGCAGGAGCGCCTTCCCGGCGCGATTCGGGGCATGACAGGAAACAATCGCGGCGGGGACGCCGCTCCTACAGGTTGTCATTTCAGCCATGTACTACTGTCGTCATTACGTCGGCATGACGTGTTAACAGGGTGACGAATAATTCTGAGCATCTCTCATGCGGCACTACCAGTAGCACTACACCATCAAAGCGGCTCTATACAGCGGGCATCCGTGTTTTTCGGTGAGTTCACGTAGCTGCTTACCGCATAGGCCTGCAACTGGCCGGACATTGTAGACACCAGTTTTGGCATGATGTCTGCTTTGTCGGTGATGCCCGTATCCAGCCAGGCGTCATAGTCATGTGCTGCAATGATCGCCGGCATGCGGGTGTGAATCGTCGTCATGACCCCGCTTGCGGGCAGGGTAATAATGGCGCAACTGTCAAACACCTCTTGCTCGCCTTGCCAGTGTTCCCACAGACCTGCGAAGGCAAACACGGATTCATCCTGCATGCGAATATAGTGAGGGATTTTACGATCACCACGCTTCTGCCACTCATAGAAACCATCCGCTGGAATCAGGCAGCGCTTGTGCCTGAAGGCCGCACGGTAGGTCGGTTTCTCGGCGACGGATTCTACGCGTGCATTGATGGTGGAATATTTCGGCCGCGCGTCTTTTGACCAGCCCGGTACCAGCCCCCAGCGTGCCATGGCCAGTTCACGTCCATCATCACCGGCACGTACCACGGGGATATCCTGTGAAGGCGTGATGTTATAGCGCGGCACCAGCGCGACGTTGTCCGAGGCAACATCGAATGCCTGCAGAATGACAGACGCCGGTGTATGTAGAGTGAAACGACCGCACATGACAGATGCATCTCCTTCCGCGAATCTTCCTGAAGCAGTCCCCAGTTGGCTGCAAACGGCATTATTACCTTGCTTGATGCATTTTATCGAGCCGCATGACTAAATAGAACACGGCCCCGAAGACCCTGTTACTGAATGAGTTTTAATTACAGAATCCAGGCTGCCGATCGTTGTAAAGACGACCATGCCACTCTCAAGACTTGATTCGTTGTACCTGACGGGACTAAGCTGATACCCATGACGACCCGCCTGCGCACTGTACTGCTGTTGATCATTACCCTGGCACTGGCCTTCGCGCCACTGCGCGGTGCGCTCGCCATGCCGGCTATAGCATCCAGCGACACTGAGTCCCACTGTGCGGAAATGATGCACAACATGCCCGCAGCAGACAGCAGCCCACAGCAGCAGGCCACGACTCCGGACAACCCGGCAGAAGACTGTTGCCACCAGTGCGATGGCAGCTGTGCCGACAGCAATTGCGCTGACTGTGTACATTCAAGCATCGCAGTTGCGTACAGCATTGCCATCAATCCCGACCTGCACGACGCACCACAGACAGCGTCACTGCTTGTCAGCTTTCCACACGGTAATTTTTCCCCGCCCTACCGGCCTCCCGTTTCGATCTAGCCTTTTCAGGTCACGCACGCGCCCTGCTCGTTGCAGCCGTGCGTGCGTGTGTCTTGCCGCTTGATCGTTATGGAGAGTTACCATGTTTTATTCACGGAGTATTACCCGACCCCTGTGTGCCTGCGCACGGGGAACTGACACCCGTCAGCGGCCCGCCATTATACTGCCAGGACTGCTGACACTGTTATTACCGTTCACGTTGCTGCTGGTTGCAAGCCACAGCCATGCCGATCTGGACATCGATGAATCCGTGCGACTGGCGCTGCTCGATGACCCCGTGATTGCTGCCAGCCGTGCACGCTCACAGGCACTTGGCGATGCCGCCGTTGCAGACGGCCAGTTACCGGACCCGAAATTAAAAACCGGGCTCTACAATGTGCCACTCGATGATTTTGATCTCAGAGAAGACCCCGCCACGCAACTGCGGCTGGGCATAGAGCAGAGCTTTCCACGTGGCGACACGCTGCAATACAGGCAGCGACAGTCTGAATGGCTGGCAACCGCAATGCAGGCCATGTCCGAACTGGCTGAGCGCAAGGTGCAGCGTGATGTGCGCAAACAGTTCCTGGAACTTTACTACCAGGTGCAGGCTGAAGACATCATCACGAAATCACGCGGCCTGTTCGCGCAACTGGTCGATATCACCCGGTCACAATACGCGACCGGCCGGGTCAGCCAGCAGGATGTACTGAATGCATCGCTGGAACTGTCCCGGCTCGACGACCGCACCACGCGCATCAGAAACGAGGAAGACCAGCACCGTGCAGCCTTGACCAAATGGATCGGTGATGCCGCGCGGCTCCCCGTCAGCAGCCACTTCCCGGTGTTGCCCGCCCTGCCCCCGAAAGACGCGCTGCTGGCCAGTCTTTCAGAACACCCGGAGATCCGTATCGAGACAGCCCGGCTGCAGGCCGAGAACCAGAACATCAACATTGCACGCGAGCAGTACAAACCCGGCTGGAGTGCCGGTATCGAGTACCGCAAACGCTTTGGTGATGACCCCGGCGGCGACAGCCGCAGTGACATGATGGCGGCCATGGTCACGGTGGACCTGCCCCTGTTTACTGCGAACCGGCAGGACCGGCGACTGGCTGCCAGCGTTCATGAAGCCTCTGCCGTTGAACTCAACCGTGATGACCGCATGCGGGAGTTGCAACAACAGCTGGACAGCGACTATGCCAACTGGCAACGCCTCGGTGAACGCGCCAGCCTCTATGAATCCAGACTGTTGCACGAGGCCGCCGCCAATGCACAGGCCTCCTTGAAGGCCTACCAGAGCGGCGTCACCGAATTCACTACCCTGATGCGCGCACGCATAGCCGACCTTGAAGTACGCCTCGACGATCTGCGCATTCGTGTCGACCGTGCCAAGGCACGGGCCAACCTGCTGTATCTTGCCGGAGCAACACCATGAAAACGCAGTCACTGAATACATTGTTTCCGAGCGTCCTCATCGCTGTGCTGCTGGCAGCACCGCTGACAGTGACTGCCGCCGATGACGACAGGGAAATCCTTTACTGGGTCGCACCCATGGATGCCAATTACCGGCGCGACAAACCGGGCAAGTCACCCATGGGTATGGACCTGGTCCCGGTGTACGCGGACGCAAGTGCCGCTGATGGCAGTTATGTCAGCATAGCACCGGAGATGGTGCAGAACCTCGGTGTACGTACAGCCGTGGCGGAGCGTTCGCGGTTGTGGCGCGGCATCGATACCGTCGGCTATGTCGATTACGACGAGTCGAGGGTCAGCCATATCCACCTGCGTACCGAGGGCTGGATAGAAGACCTGGTGGTGCAGTCCGAGGGGGAGCGCGTCAAGCAGGGCGAACGCTTGTTCAGCCTTTATTCACCGGAACTGGTGAATGCACAGGAAGAGTTCGTGCAGGCCCTGAAGATCGGCAACGCCGGCCTGATCCGCGCTTCCCGTGACCGGCTTGCTGCGCTCGGGATTTCCGCCAGCCAGATCAAGCGCCTGGAGAAAGACCGCAAGCCCAGCCAGACGGTGCCGGTGTATGCACCGCAGGATGGCGTGGTCGCATCGCTGAGCGTGCGTGACGGCATGTACATCAAGCCGGCAACCCGCGTCATGAGCCTCGCCGATCTCTCCAGTGTCTGGTTGCTGGCCGAGGTATTCGAACGCCAGGCCGACTGGGTCAAGGTCGGCCAGCCAACCGAGGTGAAGCTGGCCTTCCTGCCGGGACATACCTGGGAAGGCAAGGTGGAATACATCTACCCGAGTCTGGATGCAAAGACGCGCACCCTGAAGACGCGGCTGCGCTTTGACAATCCCGATGAAATACTCAAGCCCAACATGTATGCCGATGTGAAGATCTTCGGTGGACCCAAGGATGATGTCATTGTCATACCCGTCGAGGCCCTGATCCGTACCGGACGTGAGCAGCGCGTGGTGCTGTCCCTCGGTGATGGCCGCTTCGAAAGTCGTAGTGTCAGCGCCGGCATCGAAAGCGGCGACTGGGTTGAGATACTCGACGGTATCGAGCCCGGTGACACGGTGGTCACCTCCGGACAGTTCCTGATCGATTCCGAGGCCAGTCTCAAGGCCAGCATGACGCGCATGAGTCCGGCTGACAGCGGTGCACAGGAATCACAGCCATGATTGCACACGTTATCGACTGGTCAATCCGCAACCGTTTGCTGGTTATCCTGTTAACGGTGATGCTGACCGGCTGGGGCCTCTATGCCGTGAAAAACACGCCCCTCGACGCCATACCCGACCTGTCGGATGTACAGGTCATCATCAAAACAACCTACCCGGGACAGGCGCCGCAAGTGGTCGAGGACCAGGTGACCTACCCGCTCACGACCGCGATGCTGTCCGTACCCAGGGCCGTCAATGTGCGTGGTTACTCGTTTTTCGGCGATTCCTTTGTCTACGTGATTTTCGAGGATGGCACCGATCCCTACTGGGCGCGCTCACGGGTGCTGGAATACCTCAGCCAGGCGAGCAGCAAGCTGCCGGCGAATGCGCGTCCGGAACTGGGACCGGATGCTACCGGTGTCGGCTGGGTGTATGAATACGCGCTCATCGATCGCAGCGGCCGTCATGACCTTGCCCAGCTGCGCAGCCTGCAGGACTGGTTTCTCAAGTACGAATTGCAGACCGTCCCCGGTGTATCGGAAGTCGCCACCATCGGCGGCATGGTGAAGCAATACCAGGTGGTACTGGATCCCAACAAGCTGCGTGCCTACGACCTGCCACTGGCGAAGATCCATGCGGCCATACAGCGCGGCAACCAGGAGGTCGGCGGCTCCGTCATCGAACTGTCCGAGGCCGAGTACATGGTGCGCGCCACCGGCTACATTGATGAACTGGCAGACCTGCGCCACATTCCGCTGGGTGTCAATGAACGCGGCATACCGATCCTCTTGAAGGATGTTGCCGAGATACGCCTGGGACCACAGCTGCGTCGCGGTATTGCCGAGCTGGATGGCGAGGGCGAAGTCGTCGGTGGCGTCATCATCATGCGTTATGGCGAGAACGCGCAAAAGACCATTGAACGGGCAAAGGCGCGGCTTGCCGAGCTTGGCAAGGGACTGCCTGAAGGCGTGGAGATCGTCGAGACCTATGATCGCTCGGCTCTAATACAGCGTGCCGTTGACACGCTCAATCACAAACTCATCATCGAGTTCATTATTGTGTCGCTGGTGTGCGCGCTGTTTCTGTTTCATCTGCGTTCCGCGCTGGTCATCGTGATCTCGCTGCCTATTGGTATCCTCTGCGCCTTCATTGTCATGCAGCGCATGGGCATCAATGCCAACATCATGTCGCTCGGCGGCATCGCGATAGCGATTGGCGCCATGGTCGATGCCGCCATTGTCATGATTGAAAACGTCCACAAGCACCTGGAGCGATCCACGCCCAGCGGTGAGCAGCGCTGGAACATCATCCGGGAAGCCGCCATTGAAGTCGGTCCACCGCTGTTCTATTCACTGCTGATCATTACCCTCAGTTTCCTGCCGGTGTTCACGCTGCATGCACAGGAAGGCAAGCTGTTTGCGCCGCTTGCCTACACCAAGACCTTTGCCATGGCCGCCGCCGCAGGCCTGTCGATCACGCTGGTACCGGTGCTGATGGGTTATTTCATTCGCGGTCACATCATTCCGGAAGCCAGGAACCCGGTCGACCGGGTACTGGTTGCCGCGTACCGGCCACTGATCAACACGGTGCTCAAGGCACCCGGCACGATGCTGACAATCGCCGCGCTGCTGGTGGTTGCGGGACTGTGGCCCGCCAGCCGTCTGGGTTCGGAGTTCATGCCCGATCTCGATGAAGGCGACCTGCTGTACATGCCCAGCACCTTTCCCGCCGTGTCCATAGGCAAGGCGCAGGAAATCCTGCAACAAACCGACAAGCTGATAAAAACTGTCCCGGAAGTGCGCCGCGTGTTCGGCAAGATCGGCCGTGCGGAGACCGCGACCGATCCGGCGCCGCTGACCATGGTCGAGACGACGATCCAGTTGCAACCCCGCGATCAGTGGCGTGCCGGCATGACGCTGGAGAAGCTCAAGCAGGAACTGAACGAGCGGGTAAAGATACCGGGTATTTCCAATATCTGGGTGATGCCGATCAAGAACCGTATCGACATGCTGGCGACCGGCATCAAGACACCGGTGGGCATCAAGGTCGCCGGACCCGACCTCGATGAAATCCAGGCCATCGGCAAGCGTATCGAAGAGGTTATAAAAGAGATTCCGGGTACCGTCTCGGCGTATTCAGAACGCGTTGCCGGCGGGCGCTATGTACTCGTCGATATCGATCGCATCGCCGCCTCGCGCTTTGCCCTGAACATCGCCGATGTCCAGGAAGTGGTGAGCACCGCACTCGGCGGCATGCGCGTGGCACAAACAGTCGAGGGGCTGGAACGCTACCCGATCAACATCCGCTACCCGCGCGACGTGCGCGACTCGCTGGAGAAGCTGCGCAACCTGCCTATCGTCACGCCCGGTGGTGCGCACATCCCGCTCTCCGAGGTCGCGGACATTCGTATCGAGGATGGCCCCGGCATGATCAAGACCGAGAACGCACGCCTCAATGGCTGGATCTATGTTGATATCGAGGGCCGTGACCTCGGTTCCTACGTGGCCGAGGCACAGCAGGCCGTTTTTGAGCAGGTTGCACTCCCGGCCGGCTACTCGATTGCCTGGTCAGGCCAGTACGAATACCTGGTGCGTGCACGGCAACAACTCACCACGGTACTGCCGGTAACGCTGGCGATCATCGTGTTGTTGCTGTATCTCAATTTCCGCAAATTCACGGAAGTGTTCATTATCATGGGCACGCTGCCACTCGCGCTGGTGGGGGGTTTCTGGCTGCTGTACCTGCTGGGCTACAACCTGTCAGTGGCGGTCGGTGTGGGCTTCATTGCACTGGCCGGTGTCGCCGTCGAGATCGGCGTCATCATGCTGGTGTACCTGAACCAGGCGCTGCAACAGCGTATCGACGCAGCCCAGCAGGCGCAGCGTGATTTAAACGCCGACGATATCCACCAGGCCGTCATCAGCGGGGCACTGTTACGTGTACGCCCCATCATGATGACGGTGGCCACCATTATCATCGGCCTGTTACCCATCATGCTCGGCAGCGGCACCGGCTCGGAAGTCATGCGCCGCATTGCCGCACCGATGGTTGGCGGCATGGTGAGTGCGACCCTGTTAACCCTGGTAGTGATACCGGCAGTGTTTTTGATCTGGAAACAGCGCGGTGTCAGCAGTAATGGTTAACCCTGTCGTGATCAACCTGAAGGAGCAGATCACATCCTCGACCTTTCGCGCTTGCGAAGCGCTCCTGCAAAAGGATGGATTGCCTGCCTAAGCATAAAAGTGGCAGGATATGGTGGATTATGCATTGGCCGCGCTTTTCCCTGCAGCACGCTTTATCCGCGACGCGAGTGCCGCGACCAGGGGATTTGCGCTGAGGCCGTGTGCGATAACGCTGAGCGCGATGGTGCAGACCACGGTACTGATGATGGTACTGCCGCCGGTCAGGTGTTCGTTGAGCACAATCACGGCGAACACGATACTCGCCAGCCCGCGGGGTCCAAACCAGCCCATGAACAGTTTTTCATCGGTCCGCAACTTCATTCCAGTGAGCGCCAGGAAGACCGGCAGCATGCGCACCACGGTCAGGCTGAGCACGGCATAGAGCACAACCTCCCAGCTGAAAGAGCCGACTGACTGACCGACCACGGCGGCACCGAACACCACCCAGGTAATCAGGGCGAGCGTATCACCGGTCCCCTCGGCGGCAAGCAGGAGTGTGTGTTTATGATGCTTCGTAAGTCCGCCAAACAACAGGCCACCGGCAAAGGCGGCAATGAAACCGCTGCCCCCCAGCCACTGCGCCACGGCAAAGCAAGCCACGGCCAACGCCGGGACGGGAAGTTGCCGCCAGGTCTCGGTGATCCAGCCACGGTCAGAAAACATCTTCAGCAGCCAACTGCCGAGGACGGTAAAACCAGCGCCCACGGCGACCCCGATACCAATCTCCTCGGCCACCAGTTTCATCGCGAGCACAGGGGTACTGGTCTCGGCACCCGTGGTAGTCACAAGGGCAAGAAACACAAACAGGATAGGAACACAGATACCGTCGTTCAGGCCGCTTTCGACATTCAACCCTTCGCGAATGTTGGACGGCACGGCTTCATTCGTCACCACCGCCTTGCCCAGGGCGGCATCGGTGGGTGCCAGCATGGTTGCGAGAATGGCGATCTCCAGCAGGGTCAGCCCGTCGAATACAAGCACGCCAACCCCGAAGCCAAGCAGGATGGTCAGCGGCAGACCGATTAACAGCAACCGCTCGGGGGTACCGATGCTCCGCTTGAGCACGCCGAGATTCGCATTGGCGGCATCCGTAAACAACACCAGTGCCAGCGCCAGTTCGGCAAGTGTACGCAACCCTTCCCTGTCCACATCCAGGCTCAGGACACCCAGACCCAGGGGGCCGAGTGCCAGGCCGAAGGCGGCAAACAGGAGCGCCCCGTTGATGGGTGTGCGCTCGAGTCCTCCGCTGGCAATGCTGTAGAGAAAGATGAACGCTGCCAGGATTGCCAGATTTTCATACATGTTTTACATCCTCCTCAGTACATGGCCTGCTGAGGCGACGATCAACTCAGCCTTCCCGCAGGTTTGTCAGCAGGCGCTGGTAGGCCTGCATGACGTCTCCCAGGGTATCGAAGAAGGCATCATCACCGAACAGCTGCCGCAACTCGTAGCGGCTCTTGTCCTTGACCTCCTCCATGACCTGTGCCACCACCAGCCGTATGCCTTTTTCATGCAGTATGCCGTGGAGCGCACGCAGTGTCTCTGCCGCGGAATAGTCCACATCATCGACCGCAGAGGCGTCCAGGCAGAACCAGCGCAGCGGTGGCTGTGCGCTGTTGACAAGATTCGTGACTTCTTCGGACAGTTGCTGGCTATTCGCATAGTACATGCTGTGTGTGAAACGGTAGATCATGAGTCCGGGGGCGGCCTGGGCCTGGCTTGCTACTGGCTGTGGTTTCCATACGCCAGACTCATCTGGCATGAGCAGGGCATTCTTCGGGTGGTAGCCACGACGGGTGTGGTCGATCAGGGACAGCGCGATGGCCAGCAGGATGCCCTGTTCGACGCCGACGAACACCACCATCAGTGTCGTAATCAGCGCCACCCAGAACTCCGAGCGCCGCTGGGCGAAGATACGGCGCATGCCGTTGATATCGATCAGGTCGACACCGATCAGGAACACGACCGCTGACAGTACTGCCTCCGGCATGTAGGCGAGGGGCCCGGTGAGGAACAACAACACCAGCAGCACGATGACCGTGGTGAACAACAGCGACAGCTGGCTGCGACCCCCGGCGCTGTCGACCATCTGGGTCTTGGTCGGGCTGCCGTTGACGACAAAGGTGCCGGACAGGCCCGCGCCGATGTTGGCCAGCCCCAGGCCGACGAGGTCGGTGTTCTCACTGAAGCGTTCGTTGTAGCGTGCGGCATAGGCCCGCGAGGTCGCAGCGCTCTGTGCCAGGATAACCACGCACATGGCAAACGCGACCGGCACCAGCTTGCCGATGAGCCCCCAGCTCCAGTCAACCTGCGGCAGCCCGATGTGTGGCAGACCGCCTGGTACCTCACCGAGTACGTGCACATGCGCCTCCAGATTCAATGCCCAGCTGGCGACAATGGCACCCACCACGGCGATCAACGCCCCCGGTATCTTCTTCGAGAGCTTCTTCGAACCGATAATCACCACCAGCACACTGATCGCAATGGCCACCGCATAGAGATTGACCTGTTCGATCTGCTGGATATCGTTCCAGATCTTCTGCAGGGTGCCATGCCCGCCGCCCTTCAGGCCGAGCATGCCGGAGAGCTCGCCCAGTGCGACCTGGATGCCGACCCCGGTGAGAAAACCGATCAGGACCGTGCGTGACAGGAAGTCCGCCATGAAGCCGAGGCCGATGATCCGCGCCAGGATGAGAAAGGCCGCGGCCATCAAGGCAAGCACTGCCGCCAGCGCGACGTATTCATCGGAACCGGTGGCCGCCAGCCCCACCAGGCCGGCGGCGAGCATGGCCGCGGTTGCCGAATCTGCCCCGACCACCAGGTGCCGCGAGGAACCAAACAGGGCAAACAGGGCCATGGGAATGAGCATGGTGTACAGCCCGGTGATCACCGGGGTCCCGGCAATCTTGGTGTAACCCATCACTTCGGGTATCGCCAGTGCCGCCAGGGTAAGACCGGCGATGAGTTCGAGCGGAATCTGTGAGGCCTTTATCGGCAGCACGCCCTGCAGGACTGGCAGGCGTAACCCTCCGGTGTTGTTGTTCACAGCCTTCATGGCGGTCTCCTATGAAATGGACCCACGGAAACCCGGCAATCCACGGGCCTCCGAACTGCCGGCAAGAACGGGACTGGATGCCATATTAGAACCACCGGAGTGACTTCATCCACCAGCCTGACCTCCGGCTTCTGTTGTTCTCACGGCGCCATATGTTAAAAATTCTCCGGGACGTACTTGAGCGGGTAATCCATCTCCCTGTAATCACCGGGTTTCTGCCGTGGCGGCAGCTTGACCTTCTTGTGCGGCAGCGACTTGTAGGGTAGGCACGATAGACAGGCCTGAATACTTCCTCCGTTTTTTGGTTCACATTGTTTTCAGTTTACACATCAACCGGGAACCCTGCGTCATCCGTCAAAAGCCAGCTTCAGCTTCCTGGCGATCTTCTGTAAACGCTGGTCGCGTGTCCAGATCAAGGCCGTATCCGCTAACGTGGTAGATGCCAGAAGATGGGTATCGATATAACCGACCCCCTGCCCCATCAGTTTATTGCTTTCGATAAAGTGCAACACCTCTTCATGCGAGGCTACTGGCGCCTGGGGCAAATCGTTGAGCAGCCTGATCACATCATCCCGCTTTTGCAGATTCCCACAGGCCAGCTCACCAATGACAAAGGTGTGCGCTAGCACCTGGCTGCTGTCGAGCAGATCGATAAGACGCGCGTCTCCAGTACGCAAATGATCGATCCAGACCGAGGTATCAACCAGGATCATGCTGCCGGGTCGGACTTCCGGCGGGGTATCGGTTTCAGTTGTGGTTCGCTGCCCCCCAGCCGAGCCAGCCGGCGGGCGCTCTCTCGTTCGATCAGGGCGCGCAATCCCTCACGCACCAGCGCGACTTTCTCACTCACCCCGGTAATCCGCTGGGCCTCGGCTAGCAATTGGTCATCGATATTCAGTGTGGTTCTCATGAGCAGCTCCCATCGTCAGAAGGCACGATTATTAACATCATTTGATGATATATTGGATGCATTGATTATGCAAGGGTTGTCGCCAGACCTGTGTGTGGCGAATTCGTAATTGTCCCCTGAAAACGCCAACTAAAACAGTCTTGTTCCTGAAGGCATCATTCCACACCTTGCTCTGCTACGAAGGACATTTTGATTGTCCTTCCCGAAAACTCACATCACACACTTTCATCATGCCGACAACCGTTCATAATGGTGATGTAGACCTCCGACCTCTGGAAATTCGTAGTACCTTTCCAAGGTCTGGTGACTGCACCGATCGCGACTCGGGACCATCCACTCCCAGCAACAGATGCGTGCGCCAGTGATGATAATAGTTGAAATGGTTCGTCAGGATTCGTTTCAAATGTGTAATCGTGTCGGCTATTACCCTGTAAGCGCCGTCCCCGACGCGAATCGCGGCGAGAAGCTTCCGCGTCCTGCTTACGCCCCTCACCTACATCCTGCAGGCGACGCCTGCACAATGAGTGCTATCAAATGACGACACAACTCACAGACCCCGTGTGTGGCATGACGGTCACACCGGCCAGCGAACATCACTTTGCCTATAAAGACACTGACTACTATTTCTGCTGCAGCGGCTGTCAACAAAAGTTTGCTGCTGACCCCGACAGTTATCTCAAACCACCCGGGCCTGCCGCAAGCCTGGCTGATGCCGGTGATCAGACCTTTGTCTGCCCCATGTGCCCAGAGATCCGGCAGCAGGGTCCGGGTGCCTGCCCAAGCTGTGGCATGGCGCTGGAACCCGAGGCGGTTCGAGCGCCGCTAACGCGCAGCGAATACACCTGTCCCATGCACCCGGAAGTCATACAAGACGCACCGGGTAACTGCCCGAAGTGCGGCATGGCACTGGAACCGCGCACCATCACGGTAGAGGAAAAGAACGCCGAACTGCTTGATATGACACGGCGCTTCTGGGTATCCACGGCGCTGGCCTTGCCGGTTTTCTTTCTCGCCATGACGGTCGACATGTTCCCCGGCCTGTTACCGGCTGGTCTGTCAATGAAATCCGCGCAGTGGATCCAGTTTATGCTCGCGACACCGGTGGTCTTGTGGGGCGGCTGGCCTTTCTTTGTGCGTGGTGTGCAGTCGCTCAGGAGCCGGAACCTGAACATGTTCACGCTGATTGCCCTCGGTGTCGCGGTGGCCTGGAGCTACAGCGTCGTGGCACTGCTGCTGCCCGGCGCCTTCCCGCCCGTCATGCAGCATGCCGATGGCACCGTGGCCGTGTATTTCGAGGCGGCCGCGGTGATCGTTGCACTGGTGCTGCTGGGACAGGTCATGGAACTGCGTGCACGCAGCCAGACCAACAGCGCCATCAAGCTGCTGCTCGGACTGGCGCCCAATACGGCTCGCCGCGTCGCGGCCGATGGCAGCGAAACCGATATCCCGCTGCAACAGGTACACCCCGGTGATGTACTGCGCGTGCGGCCCGGTGAAAAGATTCCCGTGGACGGCATTGTCACCGACGGCAACAGCAGTGTCGATGAATCCATGGTCACGGGTGAACCGATTGCCATTGAAAAGTCCGCCGGTGCAGCCGTCATCGGCGCCACCATCAACGGCACCGGCAGCCTGTTGATGCGCGCTGAAAAGGTCGGCGCCGATACCCTGCTCGCGCAAATCGTACACATGGTGAGCGAGGCACAACGCTCGCGCGCACCGATTCAGAAACTTGCAGACGTGGTGGCCGGCTATTTTGTACCCGCCGTGATCGCGATTGCCGTGCTCGCCTTTATCGCCTGGAATCTCTGGGGTCCGGAACCGCGACTGGCGCATGCCATTGTCAACGCCGTGGCGGTACTCATCATTGCCTGCCCCTGTGCACTCGGACTGGCCACACCGATGTCCATCATGGTCGGTACCGGCAGGGGCGCCATGCTGGGTGTATTGATAAAGAACGCCGAGGCTCTGGAGACCCTGGAGAAGGTCGACACCCTGGTGGTCGACAAGACCGGCACCCTGACTGAAGGCAAACCCGAACTGGTGTCCGTTGAGGCACTCGATGGCTTCACCGGGACGCAGGTACTGCAGCTGGCAGCCAGCCTCGAACGGGCCAGCGAACATCCCCTGGCCGAGGCCATTGTCGGCGGCGCGACGGCACGGGGTTTGTCATTCAGTGATACGGATGATTTCGCATCCATCACCGGCAAGGGTGTCACCGGGACAATAGATAACAAGGCCGTGGCACTCGGCAACCTGCAGCTGCTGGAAACACTCAACATCGATTCCGCTGAACTGGACACCCTGACACGGCACGCCGAAACCGGGCGCAGCGCCGCTCAGACCGTGATGTTTGTCGTCATCGACGGCCAGCCCGCCGGTCTGCTGGCTGTGGCCGACCCGATCAAGGACTCAACACCGGAGGCGATCCGCGAGCTGCATGCCGCGGGGATTAAAATCGTCATGCTGACCGGCGACAGCCGCACCACAGCGAACGCAGTCGCTGACACGCTCAACATTGACCGGGTCGAAGCAGAAGTGCAGCCGGAGCAGAAGGCCGACGTCGTCAGACAGCTGCAGGAGGCAGGCCATATCGTGGCCATGGCCGGTGATGGCATCAACGATGCGCCCGCACTGGCACAGGCGCACGTCGGTATCGCCATGGGTACCGGTACCGACGTTGCCATGGAAAGCGCCGGCGTAACCCTGGTCAAGGGTGACCTGCGCGGCATCGTGCGCGCGCGCCACCTGAGCCGCGCGGTGATGCGCAACATTCGCCAGAACCTGTTTTTTGCCTTTATCTACAACTCGCTGGGGGTACCCATTGCTGCCGGTGTCCTCTACCCCGTGTTCGGATTGTTGCTTTCCCCCATGCTGGCAGCCGTCGCCATGAGTTTCAGCTCGGTATCGGTCATCAGCAATTCACTGCGCCTGCGTCATACCCGGCTCTAAAACTGCACCAGCGAGGTTCTGGTTCAGCGCCCCTGCAGGGGATGTTTCTCAGGAAAGCACGTCGGTAAAACCGAACAGCCGCATATCGGTCATGCGCTGCGGATAGAGAATGCCGTCGAGATGGTCGCACTCATGCTGCACGACCCGGGCATGGAAACCATGCGCTTCGCGCTCAATCGCCACGCCTTGCGGGTCAAGACCGCGATAGCGTATGTGGGCATAGCGTGACACCACACCGCGCAGACCCGGCACACTGAGACAGCCTTCCCAGCCTGCTTCGCGTTCATCCGATAGAGGCTCGATCACAGGATTGATCAACACGGTCTGCGGCACAGCATCAGCATCGGGATAGCGGACATTACTCTCGAAGCCGAACACCACCACGCGCAACGCGACGCCAATCTGGGGAGCGGCAAGGCCGGCACCGTCCTCGGCCTGCATGGTGTCCATGAGATCATCGACCAGCGCATCCAGTTCCGCTGTCGCGAAGGCCGTTACCGGTCTTGCGGTTTCAAGCAGCCCGGGATCCCCCATCTTCAGCACAACCCTTGCTACCATGACCTGTCTCAACCCCTGTTATCAGTGAAGCCACACCCGGGTGCCGGCCGCCCATGCAGCCATGCGCGACCAGACACCCTTTGACGGATTATTACACTCAAGTAGTCACTATTCAGCACGCCACAGAGGCACGCAGTACACAGAGAAGTTTCGTAAAAAATCATGCCCGCAAAAAGATAACAATAACAGGATCCTGGTGCATTGGTTTATGCCGGTTTCCTTCAGTTATTTCAACGTACACACTCTGTATTCTCTGTGCCGCCGTGGTGAATGTTACCTCAAGTCGGGAGTGGCCTCGTGCATTCGGTATCACTGCCTGCACACCTGAAGCAACGCACCTGATTGTTCTTTATTTTCACCGCAATATCATCATAATTGACCCTGATCAAAGAACACCCGCCTGATACTTGCGACAGTTACCGGGTATTGGCTTGCGGAATGTTTATAATAAACGACACTCGCCATTCTGTGATTGACTGAACCACCACCGAGGCCCTATGAACAACCAGGAACTGAGCGTTTACAAGGTATGGGACCTGCCCGTGCGTCTTTTTCACTGGGTGAATTTCACTGCCGTGATCGGTTTGATCTTGTTTGGCCTGCTGATGCTGTATAAAAAAGAGCTTGGCATCACCAGCATGGAGGCAAAGATCAGCCTGAAGACAATCCATGTCCTCATCGGCTATGTATTCGTCCTTAACCTCGCCTTTCGCATCCTCTGGGGCTTCATCGGCAATGGCTATGCGCGCTGGCGGTCAATCCTGCCGGGCAGGGGCTTTGTTCAGTCGCTGCGCGACTACCGCGCATCTATCAGTAGCGGCAACCCACAGCAATTTATCGGCCACAGCCCGCCGGGACGGCTCGCGATCTGCGCCATGCTGCTGTTGATGGTGGTGATGGCAGTTACCGGCCTGATACGTGCCGGAACCGATATTTACTACCCGCCAATCGGCTCACTGGTCGCCGAATATGTTGCTGCACCAGGAACCGATCCAGCCAGCCTGATCCCCTATGACACGGCCGGCACGGAACCAGCCAAAGCCGAACGCCTCAAGGCCTTCAAGGAGCCGTTTGGCATCATCCATCTTTATACCGCCTATACACTGATGTTTTTGATCATCGTGCATATCACTGCCGTGGTGTTGACCGAGGTGCGCAAGGGCGGCAGCATCATTTCTGCCATGTTTTCAGGCCGCAAGGTGTTGTCCGGCAAACCGGTGGATGGCGACTCCTGAATGAATCCACAACATCGATGACGTAAAGTTGCGAGTCACAGCACACAGCAGCGGCCCCCGGCAGGTCAAGGAACGACCACGTTGAATCACATAAGTGCTTTCCTCAAAACCCTGCTCTCCAGCCTGCGTGACCTGTTGCCCATCATACTGGTCGTGGCCTTTTTTCAAATCGTGGTCATCAAGCAGCCAGTCGCTGACCTTGGTGAGATTCTGTTCGGTACCCTGCTGGTCATTCTCGGACTGGCCTTTTTTGTTCGCGGCCTGGAACAGGCCCTGTTTCCCATCGGGGAATCTGTTGCCTATGCCTTCGCACGCAAGGCCAACCTTTTCTGGCTGCTGGTCTTTGCCTTTGCACTCGGGTTTGGCACCACCATCGCCGAACCTGCCCTGACAGCCGTCGCGGCCGAGGCCGCCAAGGTCGCTGCCGCCGAAGGTCACATCGCACAGGAACAGATCGCCATGGCGAACTACGCGCTGGGACTGCGCCTTACCGTGGCCATGGCGGTCGGTGTGGCCATCCTCGCGGGCGTGTATCGCATCGTCCGCGGCTGGCCTATCCAGTACTTCATTATTGGCGGCTATCTCGGTGTCGTCATCATGACATTCTTTGCCCCTCCGGAAATCATCGGTATTGCCTATGACTCGGGCGGCGTCACTACCTCGACCGTCACCGTGCCACTGGTCACGGCGCTCGGCGTCGGACTCGCCAGCAGTATCAAGGGACGCAACGCGATGATCGATGGCTTTGGCCTGATCGCATTTGCCTCACTGACGCCCATGATATTCGTCATGGCCTACGGCATGGTGATCTGATGGATTTTTGGCAGCACTTGCTGGCGACCGGCACCTCTACCCTCAGCGATGTACTACCGATCGCCGGCATTATTTTCGGCTTTCAACTGCTGGTGCTGCGGCAGAACATCCCGAACCTGAAAAGTGTGCTGGTGGGCTTCGTCTATGTGCTGATTGGCCTGACATTGTTCCTGGTTGGACTGGAGGAGGCGCTGTTTCCGCTTGGCAAGCTCATGGCACAGCAACTGACCGACCCGGCCTTTATCCGCAGCACGGTCGACGTCGTCGGCGCCACCCTGCAATGGGATGATTACAAGTGGATCTACCTGTTTGCCGCAGCCATCGGCTTTGCCACCACCATTGCCGAACCCGCCCTGATCGCCGTGGCCATCAAGGCGCATCAGGTATCGGGCGGAGCGATCACCGTCTGGGGTCTGCGTAGCGCGGTGGCCATCGGCGTCGCCGCCGGTATCTCTCTCGGCACCTTTCGTATTGTTACCGGCACACCCTTGCATTACTACATAATTACCGGCTACGTCGTCGTGCTCATCCAGACGATCTATGCGCCCCGCGCCATTATCGCGCTGGCCTACGATTCCGGCGGCGTGACCACGTCCACCGTGACCGTACCGCTGGTCGCGGCGCTCGGCCTTGGACTGGCCAACACCATACCCGGCCGCAGTCCGCTGCTCGACGGTTTTGGACTGATTGCCTTCGCCAGCCTGTTCCCCATTATGTCGGTCATGGGCTACGCGCAACTGGGTGAGTGGCGTATGCGCAGACTAAAGAAGAAGCAAAAAAACGAAGATTCACAGGATTACGACTAAACTACAGCGGTAGCACAGAGAGGTACACATCATGCATTTCAAACTGATTATTGCGCTGGTCAAGGACGAGAAGACCAATGCTATTCTGGACGCCGCCCGCGAGGCAGGAGCCACAGGAGCGACGGTACTGAGCCAGGTCCGCGGCGAGGGCATCCAGGCAGCAAAGACCTTTTTTGGCCTGAACCTGGAAACACAGCGCGACATGCTGATGTTCCTGGTCGAGGAACATATGAGCCGGGATATCCTCGAAAGCATCGCCGAAATCGGAAAATTCGACAAACGCCCCGGAACCGGTATCGCCTTTCAGCTGGATGTCGAGGATGCCGTCGGTGTGAGCCAGCAAATAAGCAAATTATCTGAAGCCGTGGAGGAAAAACTATGAGTGACAATGAGTCGGTACGTGTGAAAGATGTGATGACCGACAAATATCATCTGGTCGATGGACTAATGATGACCGACCAGGCACTTGCGAAGATGAAGGAAACCGGCGCTGTCGTGCTGATCGTTGACAAGCGTAATGAAAACGACGAATACGGCATCGTACTGCTGTCCGATATTGCCCGCGAGGTACTGGCCGTCAGTCGTGCGCCAGAGCGTGTCAATATCTACGAAATCATGTCGAAACCGGTGGTCAGCGTCGATCCGAACATGGATATCCGCTACTGCGCCCGTCTGTTCAACAAGCTGGGGTTCTCCTATGCACCTGTCATCGAGCAGGGGAAACTGCTGGGTATCATCGGTTATGCCGACATGCTGCTGAAAGGATTGTGTCACGAATAAACAGCAGGCCGCCCGTCTGATCTTTCATAACCCTTGCTCGCTGCAACGTTCGCTCTTGCAGGCGTAACCTGGGCGCAGGAGCGCTTTGCATACACACCTGTAACTGATATGTAGTGCCTGCAGGGTAAGCTTTTCTCTCTACATTCAATTTCCTGTCCTATACTGTCTGGAAAAGAGGCACCCGCGATGTGCCCGCCCATCGAACGTGTCACATTGCCGTCGGTCGCGATTCGATACCACGTCATCATGCTGGCAGGAAAACAGACCACACCCGACTCAACTGATTCAGGAGATCTGGAATGAATGCGACTGAAGAAATTAATGGCAAGGTCCTTGCGGATATGTCAGCCGATGCGCTGAACGCATGGTTTGAAATGCGCTTTGCGGAAAGCATGGCAACGGCAAGCGAGAATAAAACACCGCGACTCTCGATCATGGTGACCAAGGGAACGCTTGACTGGGCCTATCCACCCTTCATCCTCGGCGCGACCGCTGCGGCCATGGGCTGGGACACCTCGCTGTTTTTCACCTTCTACGGTCTGGCATTGCTGAAAAAGGATTTAAGACCGCATATCAGCCCGCTGGGTAACCCTGCCATGCCGATGAAAATGCCGTTTGGCCCGCAATGGTTCCAGAACGTCGAATGGAATATGCCCAACCTGTTAATGGCCGGTGTGCCGGGGTTTGAGTCGGTTGCGACGACACTGATGAAGCAGACCATGAAGAACAAGGGTGTGGCCACCATCCCTGAACTGCGTGAACTGTGCATCGAGGCGGAAGTAAAACTGGTGGCGTGCCAGATGACCGTTGACCTGTTTGGCTGGAAGCAGGAGGATTTTATCCCCGAAGTCAGTGAATGGGCCGGCGCGGCCTCCTACCTGACATCGGCCAAGGGCGCGGACATCACGCTCTTTATCTGAGGCTAGCTGCTACCGAGGTGCACTGATTCCGGCAGTGTAATCTGCATCTCCACCGGCAGGTGGTCTGAAAGGGAGAAATCCAGGGCCTTGACGTGGTCAACCTGCAGTGTCGGCGTGACCAGGATGTGGTCAATATTGCGCTGCGGGCGCCAGCTGGGAAAGGTACACACATCATGGATGGGTTCAGTCATCATGGTGCGGTTGATCAGGTAGTCCATTTCGGTGCTTTGCGAAAGGCAGTTCAGATCGCCCATGACGATCACATGTCTGTATTCATTGACGATCTCGCTGATGTAATCAAACTGGCGCAGCCGCGCACGCCGTCCCAGCGCCATGTGCAGAATCAGCACCACCAGCGAGTCATGGCGGTTACCATAGCGAATAAACAGTGCACCGCGTCCCGGGATTCTGCCCGGCAGCCGGTGCTCGACAATTTCAGTGGGTTGGAAGCGGCTCAGTACGCCGGTGCTGTGCCGGGCAAAGCGCCCGATACGCCGGTTGGTCTGGTCTGACCAGAACGGCATATGTGCCTTTTCGCTGAGGTACTCGGTGAGGTTGATATAACCGCTGCGCAAACTGCCGGCATCGAGTTCCTGCAAACCGACAATGTCATAGTCTTTTACCAGCCGCGCAACACGATCAAGATTGCTGAAGCGCTGGGCATGCGGCAGCACGTGTCTCCAGCTGCGTGTGACGTAATGCCGGTAGCGTTCCGTGCTGATGCCGGCCTGTACATTATAGCTGAGCAGGCGAATGCGTTGCCCGGTATTGGCAGCCGTCGATTCCGGCAAGCTGCGCTCGGATCTATGGAACTTCGTGGCGGCTACGTTGGGCATACCAGGTTTCCCAGCTGATCCGTCAATTTGATGTTCTCCCTGTAATCCACCGGACAGTCGATAATACTCACGGTGTCATTGGCCAGTGCCTCTTTGAGTATAGCCGGCAAGTCTGCCGTTCTCTCGACCCGGTAACCCCGGGCACCAAAGGATTCTGCATAGGCAACAAAATCCGGATTGTTGAAGCGGACATTGGAAATGCGCTGAAACTGGTTCATCTGCTTCCATTCAATCAAACCGTAACTGCCGTCATTCCAGATAAGAATGACAATCGGCAGTTTACAGCGTATTGCCGTTTCTATTTCCTGCGAATTCATCATGAAACCGGCATCGCCGGTAACCGCCACCACATGGCGCTGCGGGTAGACCAGCTTGGCGGCAATCGCACCGGGTACCGCAATGCCCATGCTCGCGAAGCCGTTGGAAATGATGCACGTGTTCGGGTATTCACAGCGGAACATGCGTGCCATCCACATCTTGTGCGCGCCCACATCACAGACCACGATGTCCTCCAGATCCAGCGCCGTGCGCAGGTCCCAGATGATCTTCTGTGGCTTGACGGGAAATTCCAGATCGTCGCGGTGCTGGTCCATCTCCTCCACCAGGCGTTCCCGCAGGGGTCGTACATGCGCTCCCTGGTGTGGTGTCGTCAACACTGCAATACGATCCAGGCTGTGCTTGATATCACCGACGACGCTGACCGCGACCGGGTAGTGGCCATCCGTTTCAGCCGGTGAGTGGTCAATATGAATAATGCTGCGATCACGGTCCGGGTGCCACAGGTAAGGGTGATACTCAACAAGATCATAGCCAACACAGATGATGACATCGGCCTTGTCAAAACCGCAGCTGACATAATCATTGGCCTGCAGGCCGGCACTGCCAAGTGCGCAGCGGTGCTTGAAGGGAATCACGCCCTTGGCCATAAAGGTGTTGGCCACCGGGATGTTCAGTTTTTCTGCAAAATCGGCCAGTTGCGCCGCTGCGCCGGAGCGCACCACGCCGTTGCCCGCCAGGATCATCGGATGCTGCGCCGCACTGATCAATGCGGCCGCCTCGGCCACCTTCTCGGCAGGCGGCTCGGGATCAAAGTGCTGTGTCAGCGGCAACAGGTCGAGGTCCACCTCCAGTTGCGCGATGTTTTCCGGAAACTCGATAAAGGCCGCGCCGGTCTTTTCACTCTGCGCCAGCTTGAACGCCTTGCGTACCACCTCGGGAATGATATCCGGATCCAGCAGGCTCGCCGAGTACTTGGTGACCGGATCAAACAGGTTCGTCAGGTCCAGCACCTGGTGGGATTCCTTGTGCAGGCGGTTGGTCCCTGCCTGCCCGGCGATGGCAACCAGCGGGGCATGATCCATGTTGGCATCGGCCACGCCGGTAATAAGATTGGTGGCCCCCGGTCCGAGCGTGGCCAGGCACACACCGGCACGTTCGGTCAGCCGGCCGTAGACATCCGCCATGAAGGCCGCACCCTGCTCATGGCGCACGGTGATGAAACGAATGGATGAATCCAGCAAGGCATCCATCACATCGAGGTTTTCCTCCCCGGGAATGCCGAAGACATATTCGACGCCTTCATTTTCAAGGCAGCGTATAAAAAGTTCGGCCGCCTTCATTGAAAGCGGCCGCTTGTGTGTGCTGGAAACACCGTGGAAAGGCTTATTCTTCGGTTGCAGTGACGGCAGCAGGCATAGCCTGCCGTTCCTGCTCAACCAGGTAGTCCACGACCTTGATGATGTTTTCGTTGCTGCCCGCCAGGCTGCCGCTGGTGCTGTACTTGCCATTGACGATGATCGTCGGCACGCCGCTGATGGCATAGCGCTTGGTCATGAGTTTGGCATTGTTGACCTTGACGGATACGGCAAAGGAATTGAAGGTATTCCTGAAGTCCTGTTCCGATACACCCTGCGCCACGAACAGCGCCTGCACCGCGGCTTCATCATTGAACTTTTTCTTGTCATTGTGGATGGCTTCAAACAGGGCGATATGTATCTTGTCCTGCACATCGAGAAATTCTGCGGTGTAGAAGGCCTTTGCGAGTAATTCCCAGGGCGGTCCGATGATAGCCGGCATGAGGATAAATTCGACGTCATCCGGCTTGCTGGCCACCCATTCCGAGACATAAGGCTCGAGACGGTAACAATGCGGGCAACCGTACCAGAACAATTCCACGACCTCGATCTTGTCAGCACTGCTGGTGGGTTGGGGATTGGCGAGGGCCATGTATTGCTTGCCTTCCGTATAGGCCTCTGCCTGTACCGCCGTCGCCAGTAAGGCGGGGATAATAAAAACCAGCAGCCATCGTGCGAAAAATTTCATACAAACCACTCCCGAATTGATGTTACGTTTAATTCTAGAGCCTACTCAAAATAATGCCCATGAAAATATAGACGCATTTGGCATTCATCAGAATAAACTCTATACATACCAGCATGTTACCATGAGCAAGGCCGGTTTGCAGTGCGCTCCACCGGATTTAAACGCCTGTCCTGCAAAAGCTGTCGACTTGATCAGAATCTCCCTGGCCTGATGACAAATCGACAGCGTTTGCGGCGCGCAGTTCCATGCAAGAACTTGACTGCCACCCCGGTAACCGGGAGTCAACGCAGACCAGCGGCGGGCTGCGATGTGGCGAGTGGTTTTCACTCAGGGTCAGGGAGAGACTCATCCAGATGCTGGGGTGTGACACGTAACCGTGACGCGCCCCATCAACCACTTGCCAGCACGCTCACCGGAGCGTCCTGCTGATCACGTCGACAGGCAGTTGAGCAGCAGCACCGGCTGAATGCAGCCGCCGCAGGTTTGACTATGCCAGTGCCTAGTGCAAGCCCTGGATATAACTGGCGACCGCGCGTATCTCCCGGTTGGTCATGCGGGATGCCAGCAGCTGCATCATCTTCACCGAATTCTCATTGACGCGCTTGCCCTCGGCAAAACCATGCAGCTGCCCCTCAACATATTTGGCATGCTGGCCGCGCAATGCCGGGTAATTGGCACCCGGGTTGCCTGCTCCGTTAGGTCCGTGACAACCCATGCAGGGTGCCACGCCACTCTCAGCATTACCACTGCGATAGATCTTCTCTCCCAGTTCCACCAGTGCAGGGTCGGCGGTTCCGAACTGGGTCTCCTGGCTGGAATAATACGCCGCGAGGTTTTCCATATCGCTCTCGGATAGTCCCTGCACCATGCCCTTCATGGTGGCATTCTCGCGCTCGCCACCATAGAAATAATTCAACTGTTTGAGCAGATAATCTTCATGCTGCCCGGCCAGCTTTGGCCATTCAGGGTTCAGGCTGTTTCCGTCCGCGCCATGGCAGGCTGCACAGCTTGCCGACTTGGCCTTGCCGGCCTCGACATCACCCGGGGTTTTTGTCTCTGTCGCCATGCTGGCCTGCGAAAAAATCATCGGCACAAGCAAAGTAACTGTAATTGCAAGGAAATTCTTCATCTGAACTGCTCCTGTAGCCGCATATGCGGCCATTCTCTGGCATTTAACCAGCCTGGCAAGGATCACGCGCTGCACACTGGCAAAAAAGGGTTCTTTTTATACCTGCCATGAGGCAACGGGTCAACTGGCCAAAAGCAACATATGGCTGCGCGGCATTCATGGACAGGTGGCTTTCCAACGCAGCAGAAGTCGCGTCTAATGCAACCTGAGCCATGAATAATCCCTACCAGCAAACCCGATTCATCCTCGGAACACCGGATAGCCGCGGCGCACCGGCAGACAGCGGCCTGGAGGTGGCCTTTGCCGGCCGCTCCAATGCCGGCAAATCCAGCGCCCTCAACGTGCTCACTGGCCAGCGATCACTGGCGCGCATCAGTAAAGCACCTGGACGCACCCGGGAGATCAATTTCTTTCATGTACGCGACGGCATCCGCCTGGTTGACCTCCCCGGCTACGGTTACGCCAAGGTTTCCAAATCCATCAAGGACCAGTGGCAACACAACATTTCACGCTACCTGGAAACACGGCAGTCGCTGTGTGGCGTGATCCTGCTCATGGATGTTCGCCATGCGCTAAAGGACGTGGACAGGCAGGTGCTGGGCTGGTGTCGCAGTGCCGGCCTGCTAACCCATGTGCTGCTGACCAAGTCCGATAAACTCAAGCGCGGCCCGGCAAAGGCGGCCTTGCTTCAGACCCGCAAGGCTCTGCAACAGCTGCACCCGGAGGCTACTGTACAACTGTTCTCGTCTCACACCCGCGAAGGCTGCGATGAACTGCAACAGATTCTGGACCAGTGGCTGGGGACACCATAAGGCTACGAAAAAACTGTAGGAGCGCCGTCCCCGACGCGATTCGTGATGGTTTCCCGGCGGATGTCGATCGCGGCGAGGACGCCGCTCCTACAGGTGTGTTGACCTGGTTTAGATCCACATAAAAAAACCCCGGCCTGGGGGGAACCAGCCGGGGCTATAAAAAGGCCTGGCTCGCATCGAACCAGGCAGGAGACTTGCCCACACTCAGGGAGGGGAGCGGGGTATGGCGTCTCCGTACATACAGTGACTCGTTACATATCATTTAGTTCCGCCTGACAAAGGCCAAATTATATTTTAGTAGCTAATACACTATATTTAGATAGTACAATAATATATATGTGTTAATATTCAGTAGGTTAGATTTTTTATAATTTTATTGCCTGTAAATATCTACCCCTCTCAGGATCCATCACCGTTAGCCTGACAGCCACTTGAAGCGGCCCAAAATATAATTGTCTACAGTATAATTACTGTATTAACTAATATTTAATGTATTTAATACAATTACTTATTGTTTTCAGTGTCCACACTATGTTGTAGTTTAATGGTAACGAGACTAGTGTGCCTCATCCCAGTTGGCACCCACCCCGATATCCACCAGCAACGGCACCCTGAGTGATACTGCGCCACACATGCGCTCGGTGATCGGTGTCTTTGCCGCCTCCGCATCCGCTGCAGCGACCTCGAAGACCAGTTCATCATGCACCTGCATGATCATGGTGATATCCAGTCCGTTATCACTTCCCAGCCAGCGGTGCATGTCGATCATGGCACGCTTGATGATATCGGCGGCGGTACCCTGCATGGGCGCATTGATGGCCGTCCGCTCGGCGGCCGCCCGTAGCTGGCCATTACGGGCATTGATATCCGGCAGATACAGGCGTCGTCCGAACACCGTCTCCACGTAGCCCTGCTGGCGCGCCTGTTCGCGGGTGGCCTCCATGTATGCCTGTACCCCCGGATAGCGCGCAAAGTAGATGTCGATATATTCCTGTGCGGCGCCACGCGCAATGCCCAGCTGCTTCGCCAGGCCAAAGGCGGACATGCCATAGATCAGGCCAAAGTTGATTGCCTTGGCGGAACGGCGCTGCTCGTTGCTGACCACTTCCGGTGCCACACCGAAGACTTCCGCCGCCGTGGCGCGGTGCACATCCTGCCCCTTGGAAAACGCCTGCAGCAAACCTTCATCCGCGGACAGGTGCGCCATGATGCGCAGTTCAATCTGGGAATAATCCGCTGCCAGCAACATCTTGCCTGGCGGGGCCACGAATGCCTGGCGGATACGCCGACCCTCCTCTGTACGCACCGGAATATTCTGCAAATTCGGATCCGACGAGGACAGGCGACCGGTAGCCGCCACCGCCTGGTGATAGGAGGTATGTACCCGCCCGGTGTCCACACAGACCTGCTGTGGCAACTTGTCGGTATAGGTGGATTTCAGCTTGCTCAGGGAACGGTGCTCAAGGATCAGACGCGGCAGTGGATAGTCCAGCGCCAGCTCCTGCAACACGGATTCTGCGGTTGACGGCGCACCTTTTGGTGTTTTGGCCAGCACCGGCAACTGCAACTTGTCGAACAGCAGCTGCTGGATCTGCTTCGGTGAGCCAAGGTTAAAGGGCTGGCCGGCCTCGCGGTGCGCCTCCAGCTCGATCTCCGTGATGCGCTGCGCCAGTTCACCGCTTTGCTGCGCCAGCATGCCGGTATCGATGACTACACCGGTCTGCTCCATATCCGACAGCACCGCTACCAGCGGCATTTCTATATCGGTGAAGATTTGCTGCAGCGCCGGGATGGCCGTGAGTTGCGGCCACATGGCGGCATGCAGCTGCCAGGTGATATCGGCATCCTCCGCCGCGTAGGGCGCCGCCATCTCAACGGGGACTTCATTGAATGTCAGCTGCTTTGCACCCTTGCCGGCGACATCCGTAAACTTGATATTGGTATGCCCCAGGTACTTGAGGGCCACCGAGTCCATGTCATGACGCACGGCCGTACTATCCAGCACATAGGACTCCAGCATGCTGTCATAGCCCAGCCCGTCCAGATTAATTCCATGATTGGCCAATACGTTACGATCATATTTAATGTTATGACCAATTTTTAATAGCTCACTACTTTCAAGCAGGGGCTGCAACCGGGCCAGCACTGCCTCGCGATCCAGCTGCTCTGGCGCGCCGGGATAGTCATGCGCCAGCGGTACGTAGGCTGCCTCGTTGGCGGCAACCGCGAACGACACCCCGACGATACGTGCCGCCATGTAATCAAGGCTGGTGGTCTCGGTGTCGAAGGCGAACACACCGGCCTGTTGCAGGCGCGCCAACCAGTCATCCAGCTGCGCCTGGGTCAGCAGCGTTTCGTAGTCCGCAGCAGCGCCCCCTGCAGGCCCCTCATCACCGGGATCGCCACCAGTGGCCGTGTCGCTGTCGAGTTCTTCCAGCAGCCGGGTGAATTCGAGTTCGCTATACAACTCACGCAGCTTTGCAGTATCCGGGGCCTGTACCTGCAGGGCCTGCGGCCCGCAATCCAGCTCGACGTCACAGCGAATCGTTGTCAGCTCGCGTGACAGTGGCAACATGTCGAGGTGTTCGCGCAGGCTCTCGCCCACCTTGCCCTTGATGTCATCCGCATGCGCCATGATGTTGTCGAGCGAACCATGGGTCACCAGCCACTTGGCCGCCGTTTTCGGCCCCACCTTGGGGACGCCCGGGATATTATCGGAGCTGTCACCCGTCAGGGCGAGATAGTCAATGATCTGTGCCGGTGTAACGCCGAACTTCTCCTCGACACCGGCGCTGTCGAGCGTGGTGCGCGACATGGTGTTCACCAGTGTCACGTGGTCATCGACCAGCTGCGCCATGTCCTTGTCCCCGGTCGAGATCACTGTCTCCATGCCGAGCCGGGCCGCCTCCCGGGCCAGCGTGCCGATGACATCGTCGGCCTCCACATCCGGGACCTGCAGCAACGGCAGCCCCATGGCACGCACCAGCGCGTGCAAGGGCTCGACCTGTGCAGCCAGCTCCTCCGGCATGGCGGGACGGTTCGCCTTGTAATCGCTGTACAGCTCATGACGGAAGGTCTTGCCGCGCGCGTCAAACACCACCGCCATCAGTTGCGGCTGATACTCCTTGATCAGGCTGCGCAGCATGTTGGTAACACCGTATACCGCACCAGTGGGCTCACCGCGCGAATTCGTCAGTTGCTGCAGGTTGGGGACATGAAAGGCCCGGTATAAATAGGAGGACCCGTCAACCAGCAGCAGGGGTCGGGATTGTTTCTCGGACATGATTCACTTTATGCTTGAACCACAGGGTGGCGAAGGCCGTCATGGTACCATTATTACAATGTCCGGCCGCAAACACTGTCACGCTCACAAAGGCCGCAGCCAAGGAACCATAACAATGACTAAATACCTGCTTGTATTGTTACTCGCAAACCCGCTTACCCTGCTGGCCGCCCAGCAGCCACCACCCGCGGACCTGGAACCGCTACCCGAGGCACCCCCGCCACCGCCGTCGACCGAATACGCACCACCGCCACCGACAGGAATGGCGGATGAGGGCCTGGAACCCGAGGTGAAGATCATCAAGCGCAGTGACGCCGTGATTCACGAATACCGTATCAATGGCCGCCTCTACATGGTGAAGGTAGTGCCACGCGTCGGCCCGCCCTACTATCTCTACGATCGTGACGGCAGCGGTTCACTGGAGTCGCGCAAACTGCAACTCGAGCCCGCACCGGTGGTACCCAACTGGAAGATCCACAGTTGGTAAGCACGCCTGCCAGGGCCTGCCTGCCAACGGCTTACCCGCTCACTGATACATAGCCGTTCTTCGTTACGCCAAACCAGCATGTACACACAGTTGCAAGCCATCGCTGATACGCTGGATCGCCTTGCGGAAACCACCGGCCGCATCATTGCCTGGCTGACCCTGGCGATGGTACTGACGACCGCCACCATCGTCATGCTGCGTTACCTGTTCAACAGCGGCTCCATTGCCCTGCAGGAATCGGTGACCTACCTGCATGCCACGGTGTTCATGCTCGGTGCGGCCTATACGCTGAAGCATGACGGGCATGTGCGCGTCGACATCATTTATCAAAAACTGTCGGCGCGCGCGCGTGCCTGGATTGACCTGCTTGGTACCCTGCTGCTGTTGTTCCCCGTGTGCCTGTTCATGCTGTACAGCAGCATGGGTTACGTCAGCGCAGCCTGGTCGATACAGGAAGGCTCGCGCGAGGCCGGTGGACTGGATGGCGTGTACCTGCTGAAAACAGCCATACCGTTGATGGCCATACTGCTGCTGTTACAGGGTTGTTCACTGCTGCTGCGCAACCTGCTGGTGGTTGTAGGCTGGCCACCACCGCAACAACCGGACAGCGGCCTGGACCGGGAGTTGTAAGGCGTGACAGAACTGATCCCGCTGCTGCTGTTTGTCGTAGTCTGCATGGTGTTGATGGCCGGCTACCCGGTGGCTTTTTCACTGGCCGGAACCGCGCTGGTATTTGCCTGGCTTGGCGAGCTGGGCGGCAGTTTTGACGCGGCCTTCCTGGAAGCACTGCCGAACCGCCTGTATGGCATCATGACCAACGTCACCCTGATTGCCGTGCCGCTGTTCGTCTTCATGGGCGTCATGCTGGAACGTTCGCGGGTGGCTGAAAACCTGCTCGACACCATGGCTGAGCTGTTCGGCCAGCTGCGCGGCGGACTCGGATACTCGGTGACCCTGGTGGGGATGCTGCTGGCTGCCAGCACCGGCATTGTCGGCGCCACCGTGGTCACCATGGGTCTGCTGTCGTTGCCCACCATGTTACGCCGCGGTTATGACCCGCGTATTGCCAGTGGCGTCATCTGCGCCTCCGGCACCCTTGGCCAGATCATCCCGCCCTCGATCGTGCTGGTGTTGCTCGGCGACGTGCTGTCATCCGCCTACCAGCAGGCGCAACTGGACATGGGCATTTACTCACCGGAGACCGTCTCTGTCGGCGACCTGTTCAGCGGCGCCCTGATCCCTGGCCTGATACTGGTGATGCTTTACCTGCTGTACCTGGTATTTATCGCCTGGACACGACCCGACGCGATGCCGGCGATCAACGACGACAGCGCGACAAACGCTGACCGTGGCAGCCTGTTACAGCGCGTCGTCTACAGCCTGCTGCCACCGCTGCTGCTGATCGTTGCCGTGCTTGGCTCCATCCTCGCAGGTATTGCCACGCCCACAGAGGCCGCGTCCGTGGGCGCTGTCGGTGCGATACTGCTGGCAATTTCACAGCGCCAGTGCACGCTCGCCATCATGCAGGAAGTCATGCGCAGCACCACGCGCATCAGCTGCATGGTTTTCATGATCCTGATCGGTGCCTCGGTTTTTTCACTGGTGTTCCGCGGCTTTGGCGGCGACGAGGTGGTCGCCGGGTTACTCAACAACCTGCCGGGCGGCAAGTTCGGCGCCATGCTGGCAACGATGTTATTGATGTTCCTGCTGGGTTTTGTGCTCGATTTCATCGAGATCACCTTTGTGGTGGTCCCCATCGTCGGCCCGGTACTGCTGGCCATGGGCATTGACCCGGTGTGGCTCGGCATTATGATTGCAATCAACCTGCAGACCTCCTTTCTCACCCCGCCGTTCGGGTTTGCACTGTTTTACCTGCGCGGTGTCGCCCCCGCCGAGATCAGCACCCGGCAAATCTATGCCGGTGTTGCGCCTTTTATCGCCCTGCAGCTGTTAATGCTGTCGATGCTGGCTGTCTGGCCGTCGATTGCCACCTGGCTACCAGACGCCATCTACGGGAATTAATCGGGCGGCAGTTTTGCAGCTTCGGCGCCTTCATGCGAGAATCCTGCTCACAGGGCATTACTCGAGGATCTCCGGATGTTCTCAATAACACGCTGCACGCTTGCCATCACACTGTTACTGTCACCGCTGACGGTATGGTGTGCTAATTCTGACCGCTGGATCGACACAGTGACCATTGGATACGGCAAGGAATCGAATACCAATGACGCCAACATCTACCAGCTCAGCCTGCAGCACAAGTGGCACAGCACCTGGTTTAACGGTGGTGCCTGGTATGTTGGCGGCTACTGGGATGCGGGACTGTCCTATCTGAGTGGCAACCCCGACAGCGGCGAAAACGGCGACCTGTTCGAACTGAGTCTGATTCCGGTATTTCGCTGGCAGCGTGATGCCTCCCTCTCCAGCGGAGTCTCCCCGTTTGCCGAGGCCGGCATTGGCCCGCACCTGCTGTCGGAAACACGACTCACTGACCAGGCCTATTCCACGGCCCTGCAACTCGGCAGCCTGGTTGGCTTCGGTATCGGCTTCGGCGATCGCGGCCAGTACGAACTATCCTACCGCTACCAGTACGTGTCCAATCTCGATATTAAAAAACCGAACGACGGTATGAACCAGCACCTGCTGCGGCTGGGTTATGCCTTTGAATAACTGAAACCGTCACCACCTGCCGCAGCGGACATCAACCTGCAGGAGCGGCGTCTCGCCGCGAATCGCGCCGGGGACGGCGCTCCTACAGTTAACAACGACCTCAGCCACCGCGCACATTGAGATAGGTGCGCTCGGAGATATCGTGCCAGGCAACCACCTGTTGCCTGAAGTTCAGGTAGGACTCGTACACCTGTGCCGATAACGCGTCATGCGCGGCAATCTCCGCCACGACCTGCTCCGAGATCGAGCGCAATTTGTCCAGTACCGGTTTGGGAAATTCACGCACATCGACGTGGTGTTCGTTCACCAGTGTTTGCAGTGCCGTGTTATTGCGCGCCGTGTATTCCGCCAGCATGTCGGCATTGGCCACGCGGCAGGCGTTGCTGACGATACTTTGCAGGTCGACGGGCAAGGCCTCGAACGCCTGCTTGTTGAACAGGCATTCAAGCGTGGTGCCCGGTTCGTGCCAGCCCGGGTAATAGTAGTATTTCGCCGCCTTGTAGAGACCAAAGGCAAGATCGTTATAGGGGCCTACCCATTCCGTCGCATCGATGGTACCGGATTGCAGTGAGGTAAAGATCTCTCCGCCAGGTAAATTGACCGGTGTGCCACCGGCACGTTTCAACACCTCGCCGCCGAGTCCCGGGATGCGCATTTTCAATCCCTGCAGGTCCTCGACCCCGTTGATCTCCTTGTTAAACCAGCCACCCATCTGCAGGCCGGTGTTACCTGCCGCGGTCGGTAACACACCAAACGGGGCATAGACCTCTTCCCACAATTGCATGCCACCGCCGTAATACAGCCAGGCATTCATTTCCTGTGCCGTCATGCCAAAGGGCACGGCGGCAAAAAACTGTGCCGCCTCGCTCTTGCCTTTCCAGTAATACGCTGCACCGTGCCCCATCTGGGCCGTCCCGCTGGAGACAGCATCAAAGACCTCAAACGCCGGAACCAGTTCGCTGGCCCCGTAGACTTTTACCGTGAGCCGGCCGCCGCTCATCTCGCTGATCAACTTTGCGAGATTATTGGCCCCCGTCCCCAGCCCGGGGAAATTCTTCGGCCAGGTGGTAACCATTTTCCAGCTGAAAGTCTGCTGCGGCGACGCAACTCCGGTACCGGCCTGTTTCGCCTCCTGCCCACAGCCACTGAGTAGCCCGCCCGTCAGCAAGGCACCCGCCCCCGCTGTGCCCAGAAAATGTCGTCGTTTCATAACAGCTCCTGTGTTCAGTTCATCAAGCCGGGGATTGTACTGTGGATGCAGGAAAAGCGCTGGTGTTGTCATTTTCGTGCGTCAAATTTCCGGCTTGGATTTATCTGCGAGTAGCCTTGATATTACGCAATGTTATGACATAGTATTCAGCGAACGCATTCGGTATCAGGTCTAGCGTACTAAATTATAAAATAATATTTAAATCAAACACTCATGCAACCCGGCGGGCAGAAGATGGCTTACAGGATCAAGGGGAGTCCGGGGCGATAACATGTTAAGTGATCTCAAAAGCATTCGTGCGCGCTTCATTTCTCTGATTATCATCGGTTTATTGCTCGCTCCACTGGCCGGACTGGTGTGTGCGCTGCTGTTTGGCCTGATCACACCCGCAGAACTGCGGTCCGACCGAAGCATCGTGATTCTGAGCGCGTTTGTGGCACTCATGGCCTGCTGGGCATACATCCATTTTTCCAGATATTTCAGTCCTTTATCATATCCGCAGGGGCGCACCCCGCTGACCGGAAACCTGCCTGACCAGCAACAGCGGCGGCTGGCACGTTTCGGCCGGGACTACTGGTGCTTCTTCCTGTTATATGCGCTGGCTATCCCGCCACTGTTTTTTCTGGCCATCGAAAAACCCATTGCCAGTGAAGCGGGAACGTTCCTGCAACTGGTACTGCTGCAACTGTCGGTGGTGGCACTGGTGGGACTGCCCGGCTATCAGCTGGCACTGGACCAGATTGGCAAGCTCGCCGGTCACCTCAGCCTGCAAACCATCCAGGTCAGCCTGAAATCCAAGATCATGCTGCTGGGCGGCTTTGTGCCGCTGCTCTCCTACACCATGCTAATGAATTATCACTGGCAACAAACCGGCGACCTGGCTGCCGGCCACATGGCCATCTGGCTGACACTGGTGTGTATCACCGGCATCATCACGCTGTTTTCCGTACGCAGTGTGGCCCAGGCACTGGAGCCGATGCAGGGCCTGATCATGCGCAACGGCGCCTCACTGCACGCCGAACTGGCACGACTGCAACCGCAATCAACCGACGAAATCGGCATCATGACGCAAACTCTCAGCAAGCTGTTCCGGCGTCTTGGTGAACAGGAATCACACATGCGTGCGGTTGTTGAAACCGCGGCGGAAGGCATCATCGTTGTCAACAGCAAGGGTCTGGTGGATACCTTCAACCCGGCTGCCGAAAAACTGTTCGGTTACCTTGCGGCAGAAATCCGCCAGCGCCCGTTGAAGGTGCTGTTACCTGCCCTGCTGGATGCCGACAACAAGTGTCACAGCAGCGAAGCCGAACGTGAAGTCACGGGTTACCATCGCAACGGTACGCCGATGCATATGTCGGTGCGTGTCAGCGCCATGAAAATCAGCGGTGAACGCATGCACACCTGCCTGGTCGCCGACATCACCCAGCGCAAGGCCATGGAAGACCGGCTGCGTGATGCCGAAGGCCGCTACCGCGACCTGGTGGAAACGGCACACGACATGGTCTGGACACTGGATACCGAGGGCCGCCTGACCTATTTAAACAAGGCCTGCGAGGGAATCTACGGCTATCCGGCAGATGCCATGCTGCATCACCAGCTGCACGAATACCGTTCGCCCGATCATCCACCCGTTGACCAGCAAGCCATCATGCAACTCATCCGGGGTGATGACACGGTGCAGTTTGAAACGGTGCATCTTGACCGCGACAGCAGGCCGCACTTCCTCAGCTTCAGTGCGCGCTCACACAAGGACGCCGCCGGGCATATCACCCGCATCAGTGGCACCGCGCGTGACATCACTGAACAAAAGGCCTTTCAGCATCAGCTCTCCTACCATGCCGAACATGATCCGCTCACCGGTATGTTCAACCGGCATTATTTCCAGGAAGAGCTGGAGCGCACCGTGGCACGTGTCGCACGCAACGGTTCGGACTGTGCACTGTTTTATATCGATCTGGACCAGTTTAAATACATTAACGACACGCTCGGCCATGCGGCCGGTGACCGGCTGCTGGTCGATGTCGCCGCCCTGCTGGAATCCCATGTCCGTGACGGTGACCTGCTGGCACGCTTCGGCGGAGACGAGTTTACGCTGCTGCTGTACAACATTGACAAGCAGGATGTACTGCGCGCAGCAGACAACTTTCGTTGCCTGTGTGACGATTACCGCTTCACCGAGGACGACAAGTCCTTCACCATCAGCTGCAGCATCGGTGCCGTGATGATCGACGAATCCGTCAACAGTGCCACGGAGCTGCTGTCACATGCCGACATGGCCTGCAATATGGCGAAGCAGCAGGGACGCAACCGCGCCACGCTGTATAACCCGGCTGATCTCGGCAAGGCCGACATGGCGGCCGATATGAACTGGGCTTCACAGGTGCGCGATATGCTGGAGCACGACAAGTTCCAGCTGGTTTACCAGCCCATCGTATCCACCGCCAGCGGCGCCATTATGGACTACGAGGTACTGGTACGCATGATCTGTGATGACGGCCAGATCATTCTTCCCGGTGGCTTTATGCCGGCGGCTGAACGCTTCGGACTGATCCACAGTGTCGACCGCTGGATCGTCAATCGTGCAATCAGGCAGCTGGCCAGCCTGCATGACAACGGCCATCGCGCCAGCTTTTCCATCAACCTGTCAGGCAAGGCGTTTGAAGATGCCACCCTGCTGCCGCTGATACAGGATTTGCTCGACAGCACCGCCCTCGACCCGACCTGGGTAACCTTTGAAATCACCGAGACCGCGGCGATTGCCAACCTCGCCGCCGCGGAGGTATTCATCACCTCACTGAAAGACATCGGCTGCCAGTTTGCGCTGGATGATTTCGGCTCGGGCTTTTCATCCTTTGCCTACCTGAAACACCTGCCGGTCGATAAACTCAAAATCGACGGCGCCTTTGTAAAGGGCATGGCACACAGCACGGTTGACCAGGCCATGGTCGAATCCATGAACCAGGTCGCGCATGCACTTGGCAAGCGCACCGTTGCCGAATGCGTGGAGAACGAGGAAACGCTGGTACTGCTCAGGGAAATGGGCATTGATCTGGCACAGGGAAATTACCTCGGCCGCCCGGCTGGTGTGCCGCTCGGCGTCAGCCAGCACCAGCCGTCCGCCGACGCGCTTGCGCAACCGCACCAGGCCGGTTAGTTCCGGCCTCCTTGCGGAGAGCCGCCTGAGTTACTCCACTGTCATCCGGGTACGCTGCTCCCACTGCCTGATATTCTCCTGCGCATCCCGGAAATAGGCGGTACGCTTCAGCAGTGCAAGCATGACGCGGTTGAGGATACGTCCCGGGGTACGCAGCGGCCGGATGACGTCAAAGAACAGTACCACCCGCTGCTCCGCGGTATTGTTCTGCACCTCGTGTTCATAGGAGTCGTCGAACACGATGCACTTGCCCTCATCCCAGTGAAGCACCTGATCATCCACCCGTATCCAGCACTGCTCGCGCTGCTCCGGAATGATGAGCCCGAGATGGATGCGCACAATGCCATTGGTCGGCCCCTTGTGGGGCGGTATACGGTAACCGGGCTTGAGTATGGAGAACCAGGCGTTCTGCAGTTGCGGACAGCGTTCCAGCAGCCGCGTGGTCTCGGGACAGCGCGCGCAGGTGCTGTCGATACGATGGCCCAGGCCATAAAATATATAGGTTTTCCAGTTGTCGCCCTTTGAGATGCGTTTCTGGTCCGGCGAGATGTCATGGAATGATGGCAGAGAATCCCGGTCCTGCAGGACCACGTCCAGTTCTGCGCGTACCTTTTCCCAGTTGTCCTCGAAATCCCTGACCCACGGAAAGATGGCAGGATCAAACACCGGTGCAGCACCGATCAATGACTGACTGGCGATGAAGCGGTCGGTCAGATGCAGAATGCGTTTGCCTGTTTTCTTGACCCAGCTACGGCGCAGTTTTCCAAAACCTGATGCAGTTACCATGTGGACACCTGTCTAACCAGTAATAGCGGGACTGACAGCCCCGGGCTATCAGGTCCGGACCGGACCATCGTATTATACGTTTTATACAGGCCGAGGACTGCCACAGGAGCAAACAAAAATGCAACGCACAGACCGCTTTCCCGACTTCTTCGTGGTCGGTGCTCCGCGCTGCGGCACCACTGCGATCAGTAAATACCTGTCAAGGAACCCGCACATCTGCTTTTCCAGGCCGAAGGAACCGCACTTCTTTTCCATTACCCTGCACGAAAAGCCGGACGCGGATCTGCACAACGACTACCTGGCGCTGTTTTTTCCTCACTGCAGCGAGACACACCAGGCAACAGGGGAAGGCTCGGTCTCCTATCTTTATTACCCGCAGGCAATCAAGCGCATCCAGCAGTTAAATCCACAGGCCCGCTTTATCGTCATGGCACGCAATCCGATCGAGATGATTCACTCCTATCACGCGCGGCTGCTGGCAATCCTGGACGAAGACGAGGAGGATTTCGCAACCGCCTGGGGCTTGCAGGAGGCGAGGGCGCGGGGTGAGCAGCTGCCTGCACACTGCCGCACCCCCTACCTTTTGCAGTATGCGGAGATAGGCAGAATCGGACACCATGTGGAGCAATTGTTCCAGACCGCCGGGCGTGAGAATTGCCACGTGGTGCTGTTCGATGATTTCATCAGCGACACGCTTGGCAGTTACCGCCAGGTGCTTGACTTCATCAACGTGGACTATGACGGGCAGACCGAATTTCCACCGGTGGAGGTCTCGAAATTCTATCGCTACCGCTGGCTGCATCTGCTGCTGAAGCGCCCCCCCACGCGGGTGGTGAAGTACACCCTCAACATCGAGCAGCGTGCCCGCCGCAGGGGCAAGAAAAAGTCGCGCATAAAGCGCCTGCGAAAATGGCTTGTCAGAAAGAATACCGTGGTCAAAAAGCGCCCGCCACTTGACCAGGCCATGCGCAAACTGCTGCAAGAGACGTTCGCCACAGACATAGAGAAACTCGGCCGCTTGCTGGACCGTGACCTCAGCCACTGGCGCTAACGAAACACCCCGCGGCGATACAACCGCCACAGCAGACCCCAGCCATAGATGAGCGGGTGGCGGCGCACCTTCGGGCTCACCTCGACGGGAACCCCGGTGTGACGCTCCAGTTTCCAGGCGATGTAGTCCATGCCACCCTGAAAGGTAAAGGTCGCCTTCATCAGCCGCAGCAGTGACAGCAGCTTGCCCTGCATGCGGCGCAACTGCCAGCCTGCACGACCCAGCATGCGGGTGCGCTGCGCTATACGCACCGTGTAAAACAACCGGGAGTCAAACTGCTCGCGCTGTACCTCGAACGGCAATGCTTGCATCGCCAGGGAGGTGGCCGCACGGTAATGATCCTGCCAGGCTTCATAGAGTTGAATGGCGCGCTCTGGCTTCTCGGCACGCAATTCGGCCCGGTAGCTGAGCGCCAGCCCCTGCTGCCATATTGCGGCACACTCCAGCCGTTCAGGCAGGACGGGCAGCACCCGTGTCAGGAAGGTCAGCAGCGCCTGCGCAAGTGCCCTGTGAACCTGCTGGCCGGTCTCGGCATCGCGGCAATAGAGCAGTCCGCACGGTTGCGAGAAGCGCCCCCACAGATAGGAATGGAACCATCTCATGGAGGTACCGCGCTGCAGGTCACGCATGGAGATGACGGCGTACTTGGCGCGCACCCGCTGCCCGTTAACTTCTACCTCGAGGTAATAAACGTTGGGTGGCAGCAGTCGGTTGAACAACGCCGGGAGCGCTTTGCCATATGCCTTGCGGTAGCCGTCAACCACCACGTAAAGATCGACCAGTCCGTCCAGTGCATCGCCACTGCGCAGGCTGGAGCCATAGAACAGCATGGCATCGACGGCTCCGTTATAACGCTGCAGCAATGCGTCACGCAGTGCCAGCAGCTCACGGCTGAAGGTGTGGCTGGTGCTTTCCGCCAGCAGTGCTGTCAACGGCTGCAGCGAGTGCCTGTCGGTCATGCCGGAGTCACACCAGGGCGACGCCGCCCGCTTCTTCTGCAGATGCCGTTCATGTGGTTGGCGGACGGTGCAGCTACTGGCTAAACCAGCGTGCCGCCAGTGTCTGTTTGCTGCGCGTCAAATCGATCTCTGTCAGCCAGGATTGCAGCGGACCCGAGGTGAGACGTGTAAAGATGCCCATGGCCAGGCGCACAACCAGGAAAAGACTCGATGCCAGCGTCCACAGGGCGACGGCCTCCAGACCGAGGTCCGGACGTCCGGTCAACAAGCTGACGCTCAGTAGTATAAGACAGGGGTTGCGACGTGCCGTGATCAGACGATTGAACGAGTCGACCGGTCGCCAGCTGTATACGCCGAATTTGGCTATCCCGCTGAAGAGGCCCTCCACCACCCGGCCGGCGATATAGCCGACAAAGATGAGCACTATCGTCGTGTTCACATCGACTTTCAAAAAAACGGGCGCGTATGCAGCCAGACCGAGCCCCCAGGCGAGATACCAGAAAGGGGGATGCAGCAGGTCAAGGATGTGATCGAAATAGTTCCCCAGCGGGCTCGATGTCACCGTCACCCGCGCCAGCTTGCCGTCCACGGTGTCGAGGAAGGTCATCAGCCAGCCACTCAACAGCCCCGCGACGAATTCCCCCTGGTAGAACAGCACGCCCGCCAGGATAGCGAGCACCCAGCTCAGGGCCGTCACGTGATTGGGCAGGAGACCAAGGCGGACACAAAGCCTGGTAACCCAGCGAGCGGGCGTCGGCCAGACCCATTTGGTCACCAGGTCGGTGATGCCCTTGTAGGCAGTTTCGAAAAGATGCCGTTCCAGGGCGCGACTGTTGCTTGCAGTCATCGGCAGCACAAAGGCAGCGTGTGCCTTCTTCAAGCGGATGTTTGTTTGCGGAACAAGGGTATCCGGGGTTTCGATAGCGAGCGTGACCGGCAGTTCCTGACGGTTGCCGCTGATATGTTCCAGCACGTGTGCGGCTGCCGCGGCTGTGGTATGTGCCGCTACCGCTACAGGGCTGCCGCCCTCCCCGTCCACCTGTAGCAGGGTATCCGCAGCAGCAATAAGACCGGTCAGTACGCGCACGTCGTAGAGGTAATCACCCCGCAGCAGGACAACGTCGGCTGCCGCGGGCAGTCGCTGCAGATCGTCGATAAACTCAATTGACTGATTGCCGGCGTGGCCTGGAAGTTTCCCCTTGTGCGAGGATAGCTCCCACTCGATCTCGCGCCTGATCCGTTGTGAGGATGATAGCCCCCATAATTGCACAGGGGTTTCATCAAACACATGTATGTAGCAAGGCATTGGCTGGGGTGAACTGTCTATCCGGGTGACCTCGTTGGCGGTCAGCATGCTGGTTTAGCGTATAGTATACCGGTGAACATCGTAAAGTCAGCCGCTCCCCCACGGGACAATGTAAGGCACCCGCAGGCGATCGCCGGGCATGATGCGGATGGCTATCTGTTTGCACATATCTCGGACCCCCACCTCTCCACGCTGGAGGGCGTCAGGCGCCGCGACCTGCTGAATAAAAGGCTGCTCGGCTATCTCTCCTGGAAGTCTCACCGTCGCGAGGAACACCGCACCGATGTGCTGGCCGCGCTGGTACGCGACCTGCAACACTGCCGCCCTGAACATACCGTGATCACCGGTGACCTGACACATCTCGGCCTGCCGGCCGAGTTCCGCGAGGTCGCCCGCTGGCTTTCCGCTCTGGGTCCACCCGAACAGTTCACTGTCATACCCGGCAATCACGAAAGCTACGTCAGCTCGTCCTGGGAGGAAACCTATGCCCACTGGCTGCCTTATCTCGCTGCCGATATCCCGGCAGCCTCGCCCGCCGGCCTGTTCCCCAGCCTGCGTGTTCGTGACCACATCGCCTTTATCGGCCTGTCATCGGCCAGGCCATCGGCACCCTTGCTCGCCACGGGGAGTCTGGGGAAGGACCAGCTGCAGGCCCTGGGCAGAGTTCTCGCAGAGACCGGGGAACGCCAACTCTTCAGGGTGTTGCTCATTCATCACCCACCCCTGGCTGAAACCCTGGGATGGCGCAAGCGACTTACGGATAGCAGGGCCCTGCGTAATACCCTCGAACGACACGGTGTTGAGCTGGTGCTGCATGGGCATGCTCATCGTGCAACCCTGGGCTGGATAGACACTACGGCCGCGCGTGCTCCGGTCATCGGTGTGCCCTCTGCTTCGGCGATCGGGCATAAACCCGGACGCCGGGCACGCTACAATCTCTGCCGGGTGAGTCGCACGGCATGCGGCTGGATGCTGGGGATAGAAGCGCGCGCCTATCCCCCGAACTCGACCGCTTTGTCTCCGCAGGCAGGGTGTGTAACTAGATGGCGCGCCGCATCGATACGGCACCCAGAATCAGGATGACGACGATCGGCAGCAGCGCCATGAGCAGGGGACTCAGATTGAGCATGAGACCCAGATTGGCCAGTAGCTGGCTGATCAACTGAAAGGAAAGCCCGGTAATGGTCGCCAGCACGATCCTCTTTCCCATACTGGCGACACGCATGGAGCCGAACACGAAGGGAAACGAGCACAGCATCATGACGACCACAGTGATCGGTAGAGTGACCTTCTGCCAGAATACCAGCTCGAAGCGTTCTGTTATCTGCCCGCTGGCGCGCAGGTACCGGAGGTACTGATACAGGTCCGAGGGCGACAGACTCTCGATGGGCAGTTCCAGGACCTGCAGCTGTTTTTCCGTCAGGTAAGACTCCCGAACCAGACCGGCCTCATGCCGGGTATTCACGGTCCCTTCCTGGTAATTCTTTATGATCAGATCCTTGTAGAGCCACTGCTTGCGTTTGCTGGTCTCGGCCCGGTCCGCATGCAGATAGCGGTTCAGCTGATGTTTTTCGGGATCGAATTCAAAGACGTGAATATCTGCCGGTGTATTCCCCTGGTATATATTGCGGACATTGATAAAGCGATTGCCCTTGTGGATCCAGAAACCATGTTTCTCGATCAGGACATCGACACCGGACAGAGCCAGCGACTGCCGTTTTAGCGCCTGCTGATGCAGCGGGGGAGCGATCCACTGCATCATGACGATGACTACAACCATGAACATGACACCGGATCTGAGCGTCGCCAGACCGATGCGCACGACTGAGACGCCACAGGCCCGCATCGCGGTCAGTTCCTTGGTGTGTGCCAGGCCGCCGAGCGCGACGCTGGTCCCCAGCAGGGCGATAAACGGCATGAGACTCAGCAGATAGCCCGGCATCAGGAAGACTTCATAGACAAGGGCATCCAGCATCCCGTAGTTTCCGACCCCGACATCATCCAGCTGCTGCAGCAGATCCAGCAGCGTGAACATTGGCACGAGTATCAGCGCCACCAGCAGGATGCTGCGCGCCAGCATCAGCCCGATATAGCGATCCAGGATCATGATCTGATTCTCGAGCGCAATGCCGGCCACAACAGCAGTACGATGATTAGCAGACCTAGCAGGACATGCGGCCACCAGACACCCGGTATGACCCCGACCACGCCCTGCTCGACCCAGGTCTTGGCCACCACATTCAAGCCGTAAAACAGGGCGAACACCAGTGCGGCAACGATGGTCTTTGAATAGCGCCCGCTGCGGGGTGCACTGCGACTCAACGGCACACCCAGAATGCCAAGCAACAGGGTGGTGACGGGTGTGGTCAGTCGCCACTGTAATTCGGCAAGGTCGTCAGGGTCGCTTGAACCGACAAGCTGCGGCGTGTCAGCGGACTTGCTCCTGTAGCGTTCCAGGTACTCGTCGTCGGGCTTGAGGAGCACCGACAACTCCTTGAATTTCAGAGTCAGGTCAAGGGTGCCGTCGAGATCGACCTGGTACTGGGTGCCATCAAGGAACTGCAGTTCAGGGGATTCGTACGGGTCTGTCACCGGCTGCCAGGCCTGTCGCGCATTGATGATGTCTACCTTGCGATCCTTGATCCTGAAAAAATACACCTGCTCGAGCCGCTTCTCCCGTTTGTTGATATGTTTCACGAAGATCACCGTGCCGGACTCTTCGGCGGAGTAAAACTGGCTCGCCTCCAGCTTTTCCAGGTTGAAATCCGCCTCCGCCTCCGCCTTCAGAAAATAGCTTTGCTGGTAGGCCCAGGGGCGTACCGCCAGCGACAGGCTGGCAACAACAATCGCCACGGCCAGAGACAACCACAGCACACTGCGCACCACCCGCAGTTCACTGATGCCGGTCGCCTGCAGTACCACCATCTCATTATCGCTGTAGAGTCGCCCCATACCCAGGACGACAGAAAGGTACAGCGCGACCGGCAGCAGCACTTCTATGGCGATGAGCGATCTCAACAGGGTCAGGTAGATGACCGTATCGGCAGGCAACAGACCGGCCGCCGCGTCCGACGTGTAGCGGACCGCGTTGTAGCTCATGAAGATGACGATCAGGATCGCTGTAACGGTAACCAGCGGCATGGCCATTTCACGAATTAGATAGCGGTTGATGATCAATGGGGTCGCTCGCGCAAAAAAAACCGTGGCACCGGGAATGCCCGCCTGGCGCGGTCAATGGCCGGCCAGCGGCCAGGGTTTGCCTCCCTGGTACAGGGTGGTCCGCAGAGCCAGCACGCCTGCCGCCCGGATTCTACAATAAAAACAGCCTTGTATTTGCTGTTTATGCATGTAAACTCAACCAGTTGTGATTTACTGCCCTGTTTGACAGCGCGATTGGTGGTGTTCTGGCTGAGCAGGATAAGCGATTGGCGCAGGGTGACAGGCATTACTCGACCATTCCCCTGCACACTGATCCTGCGCGAAAAACTGGCCGCGTTGATTACGATTCTTACAGCCAGAACAAAGAGATTAAGCATTATGAAAGCGATCATACTGAGTGCCGGTCATGGTAGAAGGTTGTTACCGATGACAGCCGAAATTCCAAAGTGTCTGCTTGATATTGAGGGGCGTACTGTTGTCGAGTGGCAGATCGATCACCTGCTCGAGAGTGGTATCAACCATATCACGGTTGTGGTCGGGTATGGTGCCCTTCGGGTCAAGGAACTGCTGGACCGGCGTTATGGTACCGGGCGCATCAAGACGATCTATAACCCGTTTTTCGATGTCGCCGATAATCTGGCCACGGTGTGGATGGCCAGAGATGAGATGAGCGGGGATTTTTTACTGCTTAACGGTGACACCCTGTTTGAGCCTGCCATCGTGAGCCGTCTGCTGGACTCGCCGACCAGGCCCGTCACACTGGCCAGGGATCACAAATCTCGTTATGACTCTGACGACATGAAGGTTTACCTGGATGGCAATCGCCTGCTGAAAATAGGAAAGGATCTTGACGCCGACAATGTCGACGGTGAGTCCATCGGCATGCTGTTGTTCCGCGAGCATGGCGGCAGGCTGTTCAAGGATGCGGTAGAGCAGACCATGTACACACCGGTAGCCCTGCAGCAGTGGTACCTGTCTGTTATCGACCAGCTGGCATCCACGGGACACGTGTGGAGCCAGTCTATCAATGGCCTGCAATGGGGTGAACTCGATTATCCTGTTGACCTCGACAAGGCATTGAAGATGGCCGCCGGCTGGATGGCGGATGAAGCTGGCGACGTCCAGGCTATTTAGTCCGAAAGGATTTCCGACACCTTCAGGCCCCGGTCAATCAGCTTGACCGGGGCCTTTCTTTTTCAGCCACTATCTGCTGGACCAGGTGCCAGTCATTCTCGCTGTCGACATCCACGGCAGCCTCGGCAAACGGCAGGATGGCCACACCAATCTTCATCTCGAACCTCCCGGACAGGCGTGCAAGCGCTTCCTGCAACGAGAGACGTCCAAGCAGGTACTTGAACACCGGCCACCACCCCAGGATACCGACCACCCGCCAGGGTTGCTTGCGCTGGCGCTCCACCTTGCGCCAGAAGCCGGTAATTGCACGTGAGCGGGGTGTCATGAAGGCAAACAGGTTGCAGCTGCAATAGTCAGCGTCGCTGAAACGCAGCCGCGTCCTTTGCATGGTGGGATAGGCGGTTGCGACCAGCTCATGGGGGGCGAGTGCAACCATCAGGTCAACCCCGGCGGTGCGTGCCTGCCCGCAAAAATGATCGATAATCTGGCTGCTCAACAAGGCGTGATCGGCGGTTGTCAGCAATACCGGTTGTGATTCCGGGATCTGCTCCATGGCGGCGGCGGCGCTGGCGCTCGGGCTCTCCCGACTGGCCATCCAGCCGTAGTCACCTGCGTCGACCCCGGACTTGAGCGCTCCGGCCTGTTCGAGCAGCGGCCTGGGCGGGCCGCACAAAAACCGTGTTCCAACCTGCTGGCTCTGTTCCAGTGCAGTCAGTACCCGCAGCACCATGGGCGTGCCGGCAACCGGGGCCAGTGCCTTGCAGGCAACACCGGCGGCCCTGCTGACAGGATCATCCGGGTTGCGGTCGGCCGCCATGACGATGGCGCTGAAGGGCGTGACGGTCTCTGTGCTATGCATGCTTGCTGATTGTCGCCGCTGGCTACTGTTCATGATTCAGGCCAACGCGGCTGGATGATCAGAGTTCTTTTTGATAGATCCGGTAGCGCTTGTAGGGATCAGCGCCAAGTGATTCCAGAATATGCCGCATGTTGCGGTTGTTCTCAAGGATCCATGACATCTCCACTTCGCGAATGCCCTGCGATGTGACCGGTAAGCGTATAGCCTCTATCAATGTATAGGCCAGCGCCATGCCGAGCGTGCTGTTGTGGTATTCCTGACGCACGCCCATCAGGGTGACGCGGGCTGTTTTAAGCTTGTGTCGCTTCAGGCGCCACAACAGCTTAATCCATCCCAGCGGCAGCAAGCGCCCGTCGAGGTCCCGGGCAGCCTCATTCAGGTTGGGCAGTGCCACAATCATGGCTGCGGGTTTACCATCGACCGAGGCGATCTGGATGAAATCCTCATCCACCAGACGGGCCAGGTTACGCCCCAGCTCATCGAACTCTTCATGGGTAAAGGGTACGAATCCCCAGTTGTTTGCCCAGGCGTCATTGAACAGCTCACGTAAAACAGCCAGTTCCTCATGCAGGTGCTTGCGCCTCAAGGGCGAGACGGTTATCCGTGTGGAACTTTTTGAAATCAGTTTCCGCATCGCCCCGGGTACAACGAAATCGACAGACAGATGATAGGCCAGCAGATCCATGGCCTTGTGGTATCCAAGAGCCTCCAGGCTGCCGGCATAGTAAGTTCGGGCATGTCCCATCATGAAACAGGGCGGTGTATCAAAACCCTCCACCAGCAAGCCGCATTCATCATTAATCGAGAGATTGAAGGGGCCCTGCACCCGTTTCATCCCCTGTTCCCTGAGCCAGTTGCAGGCCGTATCAAGCAACAACCGAAAGGTGGCGGGGTCATCATCCGCCTCGATAAAACCGAACAAGCCGGTTGCATCCTGATACCTTTCCAGGCGCAACCCGTCGACCTGGGCGCTGATGCGACCGACCGGTTTGCCCTCTCGAAAGGCGACCCAGGCCTGCCAGCTGGCGTGCCTGAAATAGGGGTTTTTAGCGGACAGGTGTTGTTTACGCTCCATCAACAGCGGCGGAATCCAGCAGGGATCGTCGTCATAGATGGACCATGGCACTCGAATGAAGCGTTGCAGGTCCTGCCGATTACTGACCGGAAGAATACTCAGATCACCGGGACGATCATGCTTTGCTGGGGAGGTCATTCTCTGGGGCTCCGTGTCTGGCCTTACAGCGCCTGCCTGGCGGGGTCTGTTGCTGTGTTGTGCATGATACAAAATTTGTCTGCAATAAACAGACGCACGGATAATGCTGATTGCCGCGATGCCCGTGGCATGATTGAATAGCGCAAACCGGTGTTGATGAAACAGGGAGCAATCGGCATGAACGCAACCATGCAAAAATTCGGCGCGCCGGATACGCTCGTCAGTGATTATAATCACTGGGTGGTCTTGCTGCGCCCCGGGCAGGTAACGCTTGGATCCCTGGTATTGATATGTAAAGAACCCGCCACCGCGTTCTCCATGATCAGTGGCGCTGCCTTTGCCGAATTACAGTCGGTCACGCATCACATTGAAGGCGTGCTTGGCCGGATGTTCAATTATGACAGGATCAACTACCTGATGCTGATGATGGTCGACCCGGATGTGCATTTTCACGTCATTCCGCGTTATGAAACCCGGCGAAACTTCTCCGCGCAGGTATTCACGGACCCTGGCTGGCCCGGCCCTCCCGACCTGACCAAACTCAACGCCACCAATACAGAACAGAACCACAGGATCCTCGCTGCACTGAAGGCGGACTGGCCCTGATAGCCGTCCGGCAAACCACTGCAAGCCCTGTGCTGATCGCCACGGATAAAAACTGGTGATGCGGGTATCAGACAGGCAGTAAAAATCAGCTGATAATGATGAAACTGACCAAATCTGAATGGCATACGATGACCAGTTAATGGCGCGAAATGGCGCGAAAGCTCTATCCCTCTAGCATAAGATGTAAGCGTGACCTGATTAGATGTTCGAGTTCGATAGCTGCTCGGAGGTGAACAGATTCAACGTTTCTCAGATAGCTGAAGTTCGGTAGTCATCAGGAAATTTGCAGTATAACCGAAACCACCTGTTGGAAACCGGACATGCCATCATGGTTACCAGGTATAACTGTCGCTAGCAGGTTGCGATTTGAACGAAAATCTTGGAGAATGCATAAGTATTTGCCTATGTTGTGATTTTGAGATTGATTTCTTTTCGGGTCATAGACTTGTGATGGATACCTTTACAGGGAGATGAATCTCATGTCTTCAAGATTATGGATTTCCGGGCCGGGTGCATTGTAGCGATGTTCACTACTGCCCTGCAGATGATTGAGGCTGTAATCATCTGCTAATTTAACAGGAGATTACTCTTGCGTTTGGAAGCAACAAAAACTGGTAACAACCTGCCGTTGAGGGCTGCGGATTTTCCGAATCTTGCAGCGGCCCTTGATTATGCAGCGTTGGGACGAACCGGTAGTAATTTCTACACCAGTCGCGGCGAACTTTACGCGGTACTGACCTATGCGGAACTGCGGGATCAGGCACAGGCTCTGGCACGGCGTCTGCGTGGTCTGGGAACCGAACGCGGTGCACGCATGGTGATTATTGCGGACACCCATCCCGATTTTCTGCGCTTTTTCTTTGCCTGTCAGTACGCCGGCCTGGTTCCGGTACCGCTACCGATTCCCCACAACCCGGGCAGTCACAAGGCGTATGTCGCGCAGATACGGGCGATGACGCAAGGCTGCCAGGCATCGCTGGCAATGGCGCCGGCAGATTATTCAGATCTGCTTGTGGATGCGAGCGCCGGGCTGGGGCTAATGCTGGTCGGCACACCGCAAGACTATGACGCACTGCCTGAGCAGGCCGGCGAATTGCAGCCAATGCAGGCTGATGAACTGGCTTACCTGCAGTACACCTCGGGCAGCACCCGTTTTCCACGCGGTGTAATGATTACCCAGCGTGCAGTACTGAACAACCTGGCGGGGATCATAACCGAGGGAATGGACATGAGGACGACGGACCGTTGTGTCTCCTGGCTGCCCTTTTATCACGATATGGGTCTGGTGGGCCTGGTGCTTGCACCGGTGGCCTCGCAATTGTCGGTGGACTATCTTGGCACGCGTGAGTTTGCAATGCGCCCCCGCCAGTGGCTGTCACTGATGTCACGCCACAAGGCGACCATATCGTTCAGCCCGCCTTTTGGTTATGAACTGTGTAACCGGCGACTGCGTGAAGGCGAGGCTGAAAAATTTGACCTGAGTGCCTGGCGTGTAGCAGGTGTGGGTGCGGAGACGATCCGGCCACAGGTTCTGTATGACTTTGCCGAGGCACTGGCTCCGAGTGGATTCAACCGCAACGCATTTCTTGCCTGTTACGGGATGGCGGAATGTTCACTGGCGGTGAGTTTTGCGCCGCTGGGTCGCGGACTGTCGGTAGACCGGGTGGATGCGGATCACCTGGCACTGCTCGATCATGCGCGCCCCGCAGAGAACGCTGTCGAGGAGCGTCTGAGTGAGTTCGTGAACTGTGGTGTGCCGCTGTCGTCGTTTCAAGTAGAGGTAAGGAGCGACACCGGCAAGGTCCTCCCGGAACGCCATATCGGAGTCATTCACGTGCGCGCACCGAGTGTCATGTCCGGTTACTTTAACGAGCCGGGAATCACTGCCAGAGTCCTCTCGCCGGATGGCTGGCTGGACACAGGCGACATTGGTTACCGGGTGGGCGACAGCATCATGATCACGGGTCGCAGCAAGGATCTCATCATCATCAATGGCCGTAACATATGGCCGCAGGATCTGGAGCAGCTTGCGGAACAACAGCCGGATGTGCGTCCGGGAGACGCCCTGGCATTTGCGGTACCGGGTCCGGATGGCGCTGACGTCGCGGTGATGGTGGTGCAGTACCGCGACCGTGACAGTAACAAGCGAGCGGAGCTGATCAGGCAGCTGCAGGGACTGATCCATGCAGCGGTGGGTGTCGACTGCCATATTGAACTGGCGCCGCTGCACACACTGCCGCGCACATCGTCGGGCAAGCTGTCCCGCTCCAAGGCGCGGCAGAACTACATCGATGCGCACCCGCTGAACAAGATTGCTGTTCATGATGCGAGGGAAGCGACAGCCGTCCTGTCACAGAAACAGGCCGGCTGACAACCCGCAGACGCTGCAGGTTCTCCATGTCACGAACCATTGCCGTAACCGGCGGCACCGGCTTCATCGGTGGTATGCTGATCCATCACCTGGTGAACGCCGGGTACCATGTAAGAGCACTGACTCGTGACCGTTCCGCGCATAAACTCCCGAAGTTAGCTGGACTGGAAGCCGTTAGCGGTTCGCTCCAGGATAGTGAATCCCTGCGTCATCTGCTGCAGGATGCCAGCGCGGTAGTGCACTGTGCAGGCGCCGTTCGTGGCGTGACTGCCGCCGATTTCAATGCCGTCAATGTCGATGGCCTGATGCAGCTGGTACGTGCGGCGCTCTCGCTCTCATCCAGACCCAGATTCCTGTCGCTCTCGTCGCTGGCGGCGCGTGCACCACAACTCTCCCATTACGCCTCCAGCAAGCTCCGGGGGGAGCAGGCACTCGCCAGTATGGCAGCAGACATGGAATGGGTGGCGTTACGCCCTCCCGCCGTTTACGGACCCGGCGACAAGGAAATGCTGCCGCTCTTTCAGTGGATGGGACGTGGCATTGCACCGGTACTGGGCGCAGCGCATGCACGGGTATCATTACTGTATGTCGAAGACCTGTGTGCAGCAGTGCTCAGGTGGCTGGATGCAGGACAGTGCGAGAGCGGAATTTACGAACTCAATGATACCCAGTCCGGTGGTTATAGCTGGGATGAAATCATCGCGAATGTCTCGGCGCTGCGTGCCAGGCGCATCTTCAGACTGACCCTGCCGGCAACGCTGCTGCGCTCGCTTGCAGGCGTGAATGTGACCGCTGCACGGCTGATCGGTTATGCTCCCATGCTGACACCGGGGAAGGTGCGTGAGCTGCGGCATCCCGACTGGGTAGCGGATAATACGGCATTGACCGCCGCCATCGGTTGGCAGCCGGAAATTTCGCTGCAAGAGGGGCTGCGGCGAACCATGGGCTGGGGGTGAACTCGGCGTACAGCCTGTGACCGGTCTCGTTGGCAATGTTTCATTGCGTATCAGGCTGATGCCCGATAACGTCGATACCGGGCATCGACCAGCCGAACCGAATACGAGCATGGAGACTGTATGAAGATGCAGAGCAAAGAGGATATTCTTGATCAGCTGTACGAACTGGTTCAACCGTTCACCAAGGAACCGATTGAACTCGGTGCAGAGACCAGCCTCGTCAACGAGATCGGTCTGGATTCAGTGAAGGTCATGGAGTTGATGACGCAGATCGAGGATCATTTCGATATCTCTATACCCCTGAATATCCTTTCCAGGGTGGACACCCTTGGAGATTTTGCAGAACAATTGCAACCATTGCTGCCAGACAGATGATTCATGACAAGCCTGTTCGATAAATTTCTGCCCCTTGAGAAAACCCGTACCGAGCTGGTCGCAGGCAGTGGTGTGGATCCCTTTCATGTCGTGGTAGAACGTGTGGTGTCGGCCACTGAAGCGATGATCAATGGACGCAAGGTGATCATGGCCGGCACTAACAACTATCTTGGACTCACCTTCGATCCCGAATGCATCGCAGCCGCCTGCACGGCAATCAGTGAGGAGGGTACAGGCACCACTGGCTCGCGCATGGCAAATGGCAGCTACGCCGCTCACGTGGCACTCGAGAATGAACTGGCGGCCTTCTTCAATTGCCCCGCTGCCATTGTCTTTTCAACCGGTTACATCGCGAATCTGGCAGTTCTTTCGACACTGGCGGGTCCCGAGGATGTGATCCTGCTGGATGCCGACTGCCATGCCAGTATCTACGACGGCACCCGCCTTGGCAGCGCCCAGGTGATCCGCTTCCAGCACAACAACCCGGCAGACCTGGAAAAGCGTCTGCAGCGACTTGGTGACCGCGCCGGGAACACCCTGGTGGTGGTGGAAGGAATCTACAGCATGCTCGGTGACCGGGCGCCGTTGCGTGAGATTGCAGACGTCAAGAACCGCTTTGGCGCCTCCCTGCTGATAGATGAGGCCCATTCGCTGGGCGTTCTGGGCGAACGTGGCAGGGGGCTGGCGGAAGCCCTCGATGTCGAGGCCGAGGTGGATTTCATCACCGGCACCTTCAGTAAAAGCCTCGGGTCTATTGGTGGCTTCTGTGTCAGCCGCTTGCCCGAGCTGGAATATGTACGCTATGCCATGCGTCCCTATATCTTCACCGCATCCTCTTCACCGTCCCTGATCGCCTCGACCCGCAAGGCACTCGAGATCCTCTGCCGTGGCAGCGCACTGCGGAAAAAACTCTGGGACAACGCAACACAGCTGTATCGGGGTCTCGCGGCCATGGGATTTGAACTTGGCCCTGAAGTCAGCCCGGTGATCGCGGTGCGACTGCCTGCAAGCGTGGGTGAGACGACCGCACTATGGAATGAGTTACTGTCACAGGGCATCTATGTCAATCTGGTGCTCCCGCCTGCCACCCCGGGCGGTAAACCCCTGCTACGCTGCAGTCTCAGTGCAGCCCATAGCCCGGTGCAGATAAAAGCGATTCTGGACGCCTTTGCGCTGATCAGGGAAAAGTTGCAGCCTCACACCTGAGCGCAGCCGGATAGCCTGAATCACTGGTTAACCTGCCCGCCTCCCTGCATATACGAAAGTACTGCCATGCATCTATTGAAGACCTTTGCCCGCGCCTACCCGTTGCAGAGTGCCATCATGCTGGTTGCACTGCTGGTTGCCGGCCTGATAGAGGGAATCAGCCTGACTGCCCTGTTGCCACTGTTGAACAAGGTGCTGGCCATACCCGATTCGACCGGGGCGGATGCAACAGCGCCAGAGCCTGACTCCAGCTCCGGCGTCGGCGATGCACTGCTCAGTGGTATCGAAGCCATTGGTTTAACACCCAGTGTCGAGCTGCTGCTGGTGGTCATCGTACTGGGCTCGATCATCAAGGGCGGCCTGGTGCTGCTGGCGAAGAAAAAGGTTGGCTACATCGTTGCACAGGTTGCCACTGACCTGCGTCTGTCGATGTTGCGTGCCATGCTGGCCTCTCGCTGGGAATACTTTCTGCATCGACAGCTTGGACAGTTAACCAACTCCATGTCGATCGAGGCGGTCAGGGCGGCCAGCGCCTATCTGCATGGCGCGACGCTTATCTCACAGCTTATCCAGGCCTTTGTATACATCATTATCGCCACCATGCTGATGTGGCAGGCCGCCCTGTTTTCCATTCTGATGGGCACGCTTATCTATGTCGCACTGAACCGCCTGGTGAAGATGTCACGCAAGGCCGGCAAGCGCCAGACGACCTTTACCAAGCAGATGATCGCGCGTCTCGCCGACACCCTGCTGTCGGTCAAGCCGCTGAAGTCGATGGGACGGGAAGGCCTGGTAGATACCGTGCTGGTATCGGAGACGAAAAATATAAACCGGGCGCTGCGCCGCGAGGTGGTGAGCACAGAGTTTCTGGCGGCCGGACAGGAGATACTGTTCGCGCTGGTGCTGGTGATCGGTATCTATGTCACGCTGGTAAAGTGGGAACTACCTGTCGCGACGGTGATGATGCTGGGTTTTCTGCTCTCCAGGATATTGAAGAGGACCGGCCAGGTGCAACGCAGTTACCAGAAGATGGCTGTCAGCGAGTCTGCCTACTGGTCGATCCAGAAGACCATCAGCAAGGCCGAACAGGCACGCGAGGACCTTGGGGGCGATCGTGCACCAACCCTCGAACAGGGTATCGAGTTGCAGGATGTCAGTTTCTCCTACAAGGATAAAAAAATTCTTAAGGGGATAAATATCAGCATCCCTGCCGGTTCGTTTACCGCCATCATTGGACCTTCAGGATCGGGCAAGACCACCACCCTCGACCTGATCATCGGATTGCTGCAACCGGACAGTGGCACGCTGCTGGTCGATGCTATTCCGCTGAGCGAGCTCGACATGCACCGCTGGCGGCGCACCATCGGTTATGTCCCGCAGGAAACCGTCCTGCTGCACGATTCAGTACTCAACAATGTGGCGCTGGGTGACACCGAAATCAGTGAAGCCGATGTCATTTCAGCCCTCCGGGAAGCGGGTGCCTGGGACTTCGTGGAGAAACTGCCGGAGGGCATCCATGACCACGTGGGTGAACGCGGCGGCAAACTGTCCGGTGGCCAGCGGCAGCGTATCATGATTGCACGTGCCCTGGTGCACCGTCCGCAGTTACTGATTATGGATGAGGCGACCTCGGCGCTCGATCCGCAGAGTGAAAGGGCCATTTGCGAGACACTGCGGAAGTTGCAGGGTGCGCATACGATCCTGGCGATCTCGCACCAACCCGCCCTGCTGGACGCCGCCGAGCGTGCCTACCGCTTGCAGGAAGGACGAGCGCTGCTGGTAAAGGATGATGCCGGCTAGCAGGCGAGCCTCTTCCTGTTCCCGTCACGTTCGGTTTTCTGGGAGCACACTTTTCGACACCGCCGCCACCTGCTAGACTGCCCCCTCCTTCCCATGCAGCCATTGCCAGCAACTCTCCTGGCCGGGAACACTCCAGTGCGAATCGGATTTCTTTTCAATCACTTTTTCCCCCACCAGGTACCGCACGCAGCGCCCTATGCGTACGAACTTTCGCGCCGCAACCCTGACTTCGAAGTCATTATCGCGTGTTCGTCGAGAGCCGAGATGGAACTGGCGAAGCGAATTGGCGCGCTCTACCCCGGTCACCGCTGTACGTTCAGGCACATTCGTCCGTCCTGGGCCTACCGCATGATCGATCCCCTGATCTCGCCGTATACTTTCACACGCAAGAAGATGGTACTGAAGAATAACCTGGCGTTCTTCCGCAGCCTGGATGCGCTGGTGGCGCCGGAGCGCCACTGCATGAAATTGAGAACGCTGTACAAGCTCGAGGGAGTGCGGATGATACACGCGCGCCACGGTGCCGGAGACCGCCAGGGCGGCTTCGACGAGCGCTCCGGCGCATTCGATCTCACGCTGCTACCCGGGCAGAAATACATCGACCGCCTGCAGGAGATCGACGCCCTGCGCCCGGATGCCTATGCGGCTGTCGGCTGGCCCAAGTTCGAGGTCGTTCGCGGCCTCAACCCCGAACCCGTGCGCTTCTTCGACAACGACAATCCGGTTGTCGTCTACAACCCGCATTTCGACCAGCGCGTTTCGTCCTGGGAGAAGATGGGCCTGCAGGTGCTGGACTTCTTTGTAGACAACCCGAACTACAACCTGATCTTCGCGCCGCACGTGGTGCTGTTCAAACGACATGTCCGGCACAAGGGGTATCTGCCGGACAAGTACCGCAAGATCGCCAACATTCTGATCGACACCGGCAGCGCCGCCTCGACCGACATGAGCTACATCCTGAATTCCGATATCTACCTGGGGGACGTCAGCAGCCAGGTCTACGAATTCCTGCTCGAGCCGCGGCCGGTTATCCACCTGAACGCACATCACGTTGACTGGCAGGGCGACCCCTACTACCTGCATTTCACCCTGGGTCAGGTGGTCGACGATGTCGAACAGCAGCTGGGCCCCGCGCTTCAGCGGGCATTCGACACCCACGCGCAGTACCTGGATGAGCAGCGACGTGTGTTTGCCTACACCTATTACAATGAAACCGACAGCACCGCGGCCCAGCGCGGCGCCGACGCCATTGCACGGTTTCTATCCAAACCCGCAGCGACAGATACCGCGCAGTAGAACGTTTGGGATAACGACAGCTCAATGAGTCCAGCCTTCAGGAAAGGCGGTTTTTTATTTTTCCTCTACTCCCCGGGCCACAACATCATCCAGCAGCCTGGTCAGAAAGTGTTGCGGTGAGAATTGGTAAAGTGTTTCAGCCGCAATCGGTTCAGGCGCTGTCTTCAAAAACTTGGCGATTTCGTCCGTAGTGGTTGCATCGGTCAGCACCAGTACGTTGTTTGCATTGTAGAGCGCGGTCTTCCTGACGGCTGCATTGGTTGTAATTATTTTTTTCCCGTAGAGGGCCGCCTCAATAGGTCTTAACGACAGTCCGTTCTGGCCGTCCTGTGTTACATCCAGCAGGCACTTCGAATTTGCAACCAGTGCCAGATACTCCTGGTATGAAATCAGCTTGATCCCGTCACTGCCGGTAATTCTCGTGTATACCCTGAAACCCGCGGCTGACAGCGAGACGCCTAGCTTGTCAACCATCGCTTTTCTGCCTTTGTTGCGCCCGACAAAAAGCAAATCGATGGCGGGGTTCGGGATAGCATTCAGGGGAAATTTTCTGACAAACTGGGAATACTGTTTTAGTGCGTAAGTCTTGCAGTCCGCTTCATCAAAAGACCAGATTGCAATACCTTTTTCTTTCAGGCCAGCGATACTGTTTCTCAGGTTTTCATTCCTGGCGACAATGTTTCTGCAAATAATGGCCGCCTGAAAATCAACCGGTATCTCATTTAATATACGCGTCAAGTTGACCTTGCCCTGAAAAAAGAAGCTGCTTCCCGGGTTCTTTTCGATCAATTTCAGGATCAACTTCTTCAGCTGGTAGTGTCTCGCCCTTTTGAACCATCTGGCCAGAATGTTGCCGTGATATCTGCTTTCTTTTAAATTTATGACGTTTATGGCTATACTGCCGAGCTGGCCGATATCAAGAAACTGTACATCGTAATCCGGCCAGAAACCGATTAAAAAAACTTTTTTCTGTGGCATCTTTGAACTGTTTAGTGTCTTCATCAATGTAGATGTCCCCTTAATCATGCATTCAGCATCCACTGTGCGAATCCAGTCTATGAATACTGAAATACAAGAACCTGTCAGAATCTTTGTCGGAACATCGCCCAACGGAGAGGATGCCGAAGCGGAAATGGTACTGGAATACTCATTACGCAAACACAGTTCCCGGCCAATCGATATTACCTGGATGAGACTCTCCAGAGACCCCCGGTCGATCTGGTATAGCGGCAAATATGGCAGGAGTGGCTGGCGCACACACAAATGGACCACACCCTTTACCGGCTTTCGCTGGGCTATTCCGGAAGCCTGCAACTTTCAGGGAAAAGCCATTTACATGGATGTTGATATGGTCAACTTACACGATATCAGCGAATTATATAGCCTCGCCTTTGCGCACGACAAAGCCATCATGGCTCGACCTGGTCTTAAATCTAATTACAGATTTTGCGTCATGCTGATGGACTGCGAGAAACTGAAAACCATTTTACCGCCGGCAAAAAAACTGCAACGACTTAAACAGGGTCATCGCGAAATCACCGATATGTTGCTCAAATCCGATTATATCCAGACACTCGATCCACGCTGGAATTGTCTTGATGGCGAAGACCTGGCGATTGATGAGATCTGGCACCTGCACTACACAAAAATGGCCTCTCAGCCGTGGAAGCCTGCATGGTATCCAGGCGTAACAGAAGAACATGCCCGGCCTGAAATTGCCGATCTCTGGTTTCAATATAAAGAGGAAGCCATGGCCAACAGCTGGTGGCCTAAAAAACCCGACCCTCCATTCGGCGCAGTTAAAATCCATCTCCGCAAGGGCAGGAAAAAAGCCTGAACCCCAGGCAATTCCCCGGTCGTTATCTTTAGGGGCTTGATATACTCTGCAGTATGCATGACGCCAGAATATCATTGCCCCGCGGAGAATAATGGGTTGCATCAACATAGCTTCCCTGTACGCCAGCCCCGGAAATTGCACGGGAGCAATCTTGCATTATTAAAAGCCCTGCACTGATCGCTTCCCTGATTCTTGAATCAACGCCGTTGTAAACGGCAAAATAATCCGACGTGTAAAAGTCCTCAAGTAAAAATTCCTGGTTGCTTTCCAGCAATCCTATTGGTTGGTAGATGAAGTGAACAGTAAAACCAAAGGCATCCCCCAGTTGCCGGACAAACGAAATATTTTCCTTGTAATAGTGAATAATCTCGTCGGCAAGTTTGTCGATTCTGTTCTTGTGCAGGGTTGCCCAGTTGTAATGGAAATCCATTAACTCAAGCCAGTCGTCCAGCCCATTCACATTTGCGCTCTTGCGAATAAAGACATCGTTAATGTCATTTTTCCTGTGCAGATAACGGTAGATTAAATGTGACACGGGAAAGCTGTATGCCAGAGCGAGCAGCCTGTTCTCTTTAACAGGCACACCAAAAACGAGTGGCACCTGCCCTCTGTCAAGGATCAGGCCCTGCGCACGCGGGCTATCGTGAAGCTCGTAGGGAGACCGGGCAAATGTCGTCACTTCATTCAGGCCATCGATAAAAATAACAGATGCGGGTCGATATCCCTTGCGCAGCAGATAAACAAGCTTGTCGACCTCTCTTATGGAATCGTATGCCTGAATCCCGAAATTGATATATGTCTTCTCTTCGTCAATGGCGTTTAAACGGGCGACTACCGTACTGTTATCAGGTACGCCATCACCGAAAGTCGTTGAACCACCAAACACAAAAGTCTGCGTGTGCTGTTGCGACAAGATATTACGCACAAAGTTATCCGACCAGTCGGGCAAGTACCTTATCCCCTCCAATCCTACCGTGTAATGTGGTCGTGCCGCCCCTTCTGTGAAATGCAACACCGTATGTGGCCGGATTCCAGGTGCATCGACATAAGCTTCCAGGAGACGCTCGTCATTTGTATTGAAGATCCTTTTTCTGATTGCGATTCCTTCACTGGACTCCTCATCCAGGAAGAAACGCGTGTCTGTTAGTGATAGCGGATGACGGTCAAGGTAGAGTTGTGCGCCTGTGTTGATCGCGATAAACAACAACAGGGTAATGGCGACTATCACGCACGTCGTCTTGAAGAAAGCCGTTATCCCTGGTGTTGTAATCATTGAATCGTTAACCCGGGACTGCAGATGCCGCCCAGCAGCACGTCAAGATAACGCTCGACGGCATGGTCAACATCAAACTCGCGCGCCCGTGTCCGCAAGGCTTCGCGATCAATTGTCGTGTCCAGCGTCGCGACAATCGCATCCGCCAGTGCCGCATCATCGCCCACCGGCACCAGGCGCCCGTAGCGGCCTCCGGCCAGGATCTCGTCCGGCCCGCTGGGGCAGTCGGTGCTGACCACCGGGCAGCCGCACGCCATGGCCTCGACAAGCACCCCCGGCGAGCCCTCCCAGGCGGAAGACAGCACGAACAACGACGCCCGCGACATCCATGCGAACGGGTTGTCGACGAAGCCGTGCAGCTCGACATCCGCCTCAATCCCCAACTCGCGCAGTAGCTGTTCGAGAATGCGCCGTTGTCCGCCTTCCCCGAGAATCACGAGACGCACCGGCCGGCGCGCACGCACGCGGGCAAAGGCACGCAGCAGCGTCGCGAAATCCTTTGCGGGCGCCAGCCGGCCGGCCGCAAGAAGCAGCGGCAGTGCACCCGCTGACAGCCAGGGGTGATCGAGCGGTGCCGCGGCCGCACTGTCGATTTCGGGGGTATAGGTCGGGTTGGTGACCGCGCACACCTGCTTGCGAGACAGCGCGGTATGCTCGACGATATCATCCGCGATACCCTGCGAGACCGCGATCGCGGCATCGGCGCGGCCGTAGACGCGGCGCGCAAACTTCAGGCGATTCGGACGCGGCCGCTTGCTGTCGCCAAGGTGGGAGCCGGTGAGATGGTTGCTGACACGCAGCACCACGCGAACCGGTGCACGTGAAAGCCGCGCTGCAATCACAGCAGTCAAATGCACGTGGTTGGCGGCCGACAGCAACACGTCCGGACGCTCGCGCCACAAGTAGCGCGCCAGCGCAAAACTGCTGGCCTTGATGCGGCGTCTGCGCTTCCGTCCCGCCAGGCGAATCAGCGCGGAGTCCAGCACCACCAGCCGCACCCCCTCCCGTAGCCCGCCGGCGAGTGGCCCTTCGGCATCGACGACCACGAGATCGACGCGATGACCGCGTTTTGCGAAACCACCCGCCAGGGTCAGGGTGCGGCGTGTCGCGCCACCGCCCGATGGCCCGTAGATGTAGATCGCAATGTGCCGTTGGGCATCGTTCACGCCGCTCAGGGATTCATCACTACTGGTTGCCGTATGCGGCTTCACCGGGATCATGAACAGCGCTAGCTCCTGGAAAAAAACCGACGCTTGATCCTGTGAAAATAATAACCCGGGTTAAAATTCAGCGGTGATTCCAGCAATGAACGCAGGATGCTGTTCTCGAAGCGCAAGGTCTGAAGATTCTCCGTCGTCTTCTCTCTATCCGGCTGCTGTTTGACAACCCCGTCCAGGGCCGTGAAAAAATCCTGTTGCGAAATATTTTGCTCAAGGCAGTAAGTCTGAAAATCCATGCGCGTGTCTTCTCTCGAGAGCATGGCGGCCAGCGTTGCATCCAGATTGCATAGATCCCCTACCAGCCAGCCACTCTGATAGAAAAGCGGCGAATCACGGTAGATCAAGGTCCCGACAGGTTTGTCACTGGCCATGCTCTGTAACAGTACGCTACTGGGCGTACCAATCACGCATTCGACCTGTTGCAGGACCTCCTCGAAGCTGCCCTCCAGCAGGTTTTCCTTTGGCGACAACGCCTCTTGCAAGGCGTTATCAAAGATGCGGAAAACGTAGGAGTAACCACCTTGCTCGAGTGCTGCTGTCAACTGCGTGAGCAGATGAACCAGGTTGTTTTTCTCCGTGTCATCGAAATACGGCGTCTTCGCCGTCGTAATAAGGAATTGCCAGCGACCGGCGGATGACGCTGTTGACTTGACACTCGACAAACGCTTGTTGTTGTAAGTCATGAAGGTAATGCCTCTATCAGGATTCCTGAATGCCAGATAGCCGGCCTGTGCAGCAGAAACAGCCAGTATGGCATCATGAATCAGCGGTTCCATCATGTAACCACGAAAATAAGCATTGGTTTTTCGCAGGCTCGGATTAAGGTAACTGTTGGACCACTCCAGGGGACCATCGACCAGCAACAGGGTCGGAATGCCCCGCGTCCTGGCCTGCAGTATGAAGTAATTCGCTCGTGGACTGAGATAGGAATGGGTGATCACCAGGCTCGCCTGACTGACGAGCGCTGCTGCCTGCAGGTATTCTTTCTTGCTGACGAATTCAATGACACCTTTGAACCTTGCAGGAATTTCTCCCACAAGGCCGACGAACTTCTGCCGCGGCATCACAACCAGAATTTTGCCTTCGTACCTGTTTTTATCAGGTCGCATCATGGCATAGTCAGGCACTACCGGGTCAGCTCCACAAGCTCGAGCTCAATTATACCGAAGCCCGGTACCTGGCCACGGACACGCAGCGGTATCCGCCCGGGATCGGAAAGCAGCAATTGAATATCACCCTGCAGACCAAGAAACGAAAACGGCTGCCCGTCTGCCGGTGCGCCGTCGAGTGGACGGCCGCTCAGTGTGACGTGTAAAGCCTCCATGTTACCCTTCACCCGGGTCTCCTGGCTGGCATCGAGCTGCAGGTAATTGACATCATGCGGCTCCCGCCCCAGGACCCGGAATTCCACCCGGTAGACACGCTGTCGGTCGAACACACACAACTCCACCGGTTGCTCGCTGAACACCTGGTTCGGCCCGGATAACAGATAAAACAGTTGTGATGATTCCAGGATGACCGGGCACGTATCATCCCCCTCCGGCAAGGGATAGAAAGATTCACTGACCTCGCTCCAGCGCTCAGCAGGCTGCTCCTTCTCCGCCCTGTCAGCCGGTTGCCTGCGCAGCCGGTAAACCTGGCGGTTGCCAAAGCGGTACAGCTTCTGTGATGGTTTGCTCCCCCGACGCACCCGCATCAGCTGCAGTGGCAAGCCGTCACCCTCGTTGAACCAGAGACGCGACTGGCTCTCGATCCCGGTACCCAGTAACAGACGAATCGAGTTGGCAACTTCAAGCTCCAGTATACGGGTGCCCGCCAGCCGTGGTGATATCATGTCCGGCGCATGAAGCAGTGCGGCTTGCAGCTCTGCAGCTGTGAGTGTCCTCAGCTCGATTCGGGTTGTCAGCGAACCGGTTACCCCGGAATCACGCAACTCCAGTGTTCGCCAGTTCAGTGATGGTAGTGCAACCATGTGCGTACTGTCAGCCGCGACGCACAACAGGCTGTGTGCTGTAATGGCCAGCATCAGCACAAGCTTCAGGGCGGTTCCCCTGAAAACCAGTCTGTTGACAGTGACGAACACGCTCTTCCCCTCTCGCGGCCGAATGCTTTGGCAGCACACGGCGTCAGGCGCCGACGTTTTCCAGATTCGCGTAGGCCAGCACCAGCCACTTGCTGCCGGCGGTTGAGAAATTGACCTGCACGCGGGCATGGCTGCCCTGCCCTTCGCAGTTAGTGACCACGCCGTCACCAAACTTCTGATGGCGAACATGCTGTCCGAGGCGCAGGCCGCCCGCGGACGTTGCGTGTCTACCCGTTGACACAGGCGGCCGTGACTCGCGCGGCATGCTGATTCCGGGACGTGGCCGGATTTCCTCAATCAGCGCCTTGGGAATTTCATCAATAAAACGGGACGGCATGCAGTAGGTCTCCGAACCGAACAGGCGTCGCCGTTCAGCACAACTCAACACCAGCTGCTGTCGTGCGCGGGTAATACCGACATAGCAAAGCCGGCGCTCTTCCTCCAGCTTCCCCGGCTCGGCGACGGAACGCTGGTGCGGAAACAGACCCTCTTCCATACCACATAGAAATACCAGCGGAAACTCCAGCCCCTTGGCGGAATGCAGCGTCATTAACTGCACACAGTCTTCCCAGGCATCTGCCTGCCCCTCGCCCGCTTCCAGCGATGCATGCGCAAGAAACTCGGACAAGGGCTCCATGTCGCTGTCCGGGTCTGCCTCGTACTCCTGTGCAGCATTCACCAGTTCCTGCAGGTTTTCCAGACGTGTCTGACCCTTCTCGCCTTTTTCTCGTGCAAAGTGATCAAGCAGACCGCTGGGGTGCATGACGTGTTCGACCTGCTCACCCAGTGGCAGCTTGCCCATTCCTGCCGACAGTTCATCTATGAGTTGCAGGAATACCAGTACGGCATTGCAGGCGCGCGCCGCGAGCAGTTTCTCGTTGACCACGGTAATGGCGGCCTGCCACAGGGAACTGCTGTCATCCCTGGCACGTTGCCGGATGGCCTCCACGGTACGTCCGCCAATGCCACGCGGTGGCTGATTGACGACGCGCTCAAAGGACGCATCATCATCACGATTGCGTGTCAGCCGCAGGTAGGCGAGTGCATCCTTGATTTCCGCGCGCTCGAAAAAGCGCAGACCGCCATACACACGGTAGGGCATACCGCATTGCATGAGGCGTTCCTCAAACACGCGTGATTGCGCATTGGAGCGATACAGGATCGCGATATCGCTGCGGGCACCGCCCTTGTCAACGCAATCCTCGATGCGGTCGACAACAAATCGCGCTTCATCCTGTTCGTTGTAGGCGGTGTAGAGCTGGATCGGCTCGCCGTCATGGCCGTCCGTCCACAATTGCTTGCCCATGCGATCGGCATTGTTCTCGATCACGGCATTGGCGGCATTAAGGATATTTGCCGTAGATCGGTAATTCTGTTCCAGCCTGACGACGCGCGTGTTCTTGAAGTCCTTCTGGTAACTGAGGATGTTTTCGACCCGTGCACCGCGCCAGCCATAGATGGACTGGTCATCATCGCCGACGACCGTGATATTCGCGTTCTCACCGGCCAGCATACGCAACCAGGCATACTGCACGGCATTGGTGTCCTGAAACTCGTCCACCAGGATGTGATGAAAACGCTGCCGGTAGTGGTCCAGCAGCGCCGGGTACTTCAGCCACAGTTCGTGGGAGCGCAACAGCAACTCGGCAAAATCGACCAGCCCGGCACGCTGGCACAGCGCCTCGTAGGCAGCATAGATCTCCAGCTGCCGTTTCAAATAGGGATCATTGCGGTGTTCGATATGTTGCGGCCGGCGGCCTTCGTCCTTGCAGCTATTGATAAACCACTGCATCTGTTTCGGCGGCCACTTCGCCTCATCCAGTTCCATGGACTGCATGGCGCGTTTCACCAGCCGCAGTTGATCCTGTGAATCCAGTATCTGGAAACCCTGCGGCAGGCCGGCTTCCTGCCAGTGACTGCGCAACAGGCGGTGCGCAAGCCCGTGAAAGGTACCCACCCACATGCCGGATGCCGGCGCATTGATCATCGATTCAATACGGGCACGCATCTCACCGGCGGCCTTGTTGGTAAAGGTCACCGCCAGTACCGCATACGGCGACAGACCCTCGACATCAATCAGCCAGGCAATGCGGTGCACCAGCACCCGTGTCTTGCCGCTACCGGCACCGGCCAGCACCAGCAACGGATCCGCCGGCGCGCACACCGCCTCGCGCTGGGCATCGTTCAGTGATTCAATAATTCGTGACACATCCATGGCTGGTGATTCTAGCAAATCGCCCTTGTGACCGTATGCCGGTATTCTGTGGTCTGGTGTCCTACACTTGGGGTATTCCTTGCGATACAGGAATGATTCTGATACTTATTGTGCGCGTGGCCGTCGGGATTTTTCCAGTTCGATTGATTTTCTCTACAGTCCATTGCACATATTCTAATCGACAGGATGGATTGATGATGGAGCATCCATGGCAACAATACTGATTCTGCTGGTTATCGTCGTCATCATTGCCGGACTGCTATGGATGGCCCGGGGCAAACAGCCACCCACACGTCGCCGCGTCACCCGTATACAGAAATACGACACGGTGGGTGCCAACGAGGATGCCAGGGCACAGCTCGGTGGCCTCGAAAAATTAAAAAATAACGAACAGTTCTGGGGGCTTGAAATGGGTCAACCGGGCTGCGAGGCGGCCCAGGCAATACTGGGCAGACAATATACCTTTGATGAAGCGCCACAGCTGCCACTGGAGGGCTGCACTTCCGCCATGTGTACCTGTCAGTTCAAGGGACTGAAAAACCAGCGCACACAGCATCGGCGCAAACTTGCAGAGCGTCGGGTTGAGGTACGTTTTGAGAAGGACAAGACTGACCGCCGGTCACACAAGAACCGGCGGCGCAGTGATAGTTGGAACGATCACACGCTCTGAAGCGGTAATCAGGCGACCTGTGCCAGTAATTTCCTGTTCTTCGGGGAGTTCAGATTGACGGTTCTTGGCTTGGAGCCGCCGAGATAGGCCTCCAGCGATACCACCGGTATCTGGGCCATGTCGACCAGCGGGTGCATCTGGCACTTTTCGCAGGCAATCAGCTTTGGTGGTGCGCCTGCCGGAGCCTTGCCGACCGGCCGCTCGCGCAGGTTCTTGCAAGTGGTGACACTCAGGTAGGCCTGCTGGGGAATGCAGTAAAACATTGAATCCATGTCCAAATCTCTACTCCTTTGTTACCCGCCCACAAGAAACGGGTAACGGGTATCTGTGCAATAAAACGTGAAATTCTATCACACCGTGCGCTTGCGCGCAAACTATACTTTATATATCAAATGCTTAGTCTACGTAAGGCTTTTTGCCGTGCGCCGGAGCCCTGCAGCAGGAGCGCCGTCCCCGGCGCGATTGATCTTACATTTGCAGCATTCCCGAATCGCGCCGGGGATGGCGCTCCTGCCGGAACGTCCTGATCTTCTTGCTTATTCGACAGTGACCGACTTGGCGAGATTACGCGGCTGATCAATATCCGTGCCCTTGAGCACTGCCACATGATAGGCCAGCAGCTGCAGCGGTACGGTGAAGATAATGGGCGCAATGCTGTCCTCGGTAGGCGCGACCGGCAACGCAGTCACTCCGGGTGAACTGATCATGCCGACATTTGCATCTGCAAACACTATCAGTTCACCATCGCGGGCACGCACTTCCTGCAGGTTGGACTTGAGCTTTTCCAGCAACTCGTTGTTGGGTGCAACCACCACAACCGGCATCTTGTCGTCCACCAGGGCCAGTGGACCGTGTTTCAACTCACCCGCCGGGTACGCCTCGGCGTGGATATAGGAGATTTCCTTGAGCTTCAGCGCGCCTTCCATGGCCACCGGGAACTGCGCACCGCGGCCGAGAAACAGGGCATTCTGCTTGTTGCCAAAATGGTCTCTGGCGAGCGTCCGGATCTGTTCATTCAGCGTCAGCACATGCTCCACCTTGCCCGGCAAACTGCGCAATTCATTCACCAGCTGTGCCTCGATTTCGCTGGTAATGCGATAACGCCGACCGAGAACGATCGTCAATAACATCATCACCACCAGTTGGGTAGTAAAGGCCTTGGTGGAAGCGACACCGATTTCCGGACCGGCGTGGGTCATCAATACCAGGTCGGATTCCCGTACCAGTGAACTTTCCGGGACATTACAGATGGCCAGTGAATGGCCGTAGCCAAGCCGCTTGGCCTCGCGCAGGCCGGCGAGGGTATCCGCAGTTTCACCGGACTGGGACAGGGTGACAATCAGGGAGTTGTTGCGCACCACCGGATGGCGATAGCGAAATTCGCTGGCAACCTCGACGCTGCAGGGAATACCGGCGATGGATTCCAGCCAGTAACGCCCGATCATGCCGGCATGGTAACTGGTACCACAGGCGATGATGTGTACGCCGGCAACCTGATCGAAGATGCGGCTGGCATCAGCACCAAAGGCCTCCTCCATCACACGGTTCGCCCCGATTCTGCCTTCGAGGGTATCGGCAATGGCGCGTGGCTGCTCATAGATTTCCTTGAGCATGTAATGGTCGAAGCTACCCTTGTCGGTGGCATCGGCCGTCACCCTTGAGGTCCGTACCGGACGCTCCACCTCCATACCACTGCTGTCGTAGATGGTCATGCCCTGAAAACTGATATCGGCGACATCACCATCTTCAAGGAAAACAAATTGCTGTGTCTCGGATACCAGCGCCGCAATATCGGACGCAATCAGCATTTCGCCGTCCGCAATCCCGATCACCAGCGGGCTGCCGCGACGCGCGGCAATCAGGCGGCCCTGTTCCTCCTTGTTGATGACCCCCAGCGCAAAGGCGCCCTCAAGGTCGGCCACCGTTGAACTGACAGCCGCCAGCAAGTCCTGCCCCTGACCGAGATAATGATGAATCTGGTGCACGATAACTTCAGTATCGGTCTGCGAGGTAAAACGGTAGCCAGCCTGCTGCTGCTGCGTACGCAGGGCATCATGATTCTCGATAATGCCGTTATGCACCACCGCCACCCGCTCATGACACACGTGCGGATGGGCATTCTTTTCACTGGGTTCACCGTGGGTTGCCCAACGGGTATGCGCAATACCGGTCCGGCCAGTGATCGGGTTCTGTTCCAGCGCCCGTGTCAACTCGGCAACCTTGCCGACCTTGCGCACCCGCTCCAGCAGTGACTGCTCGGTTTGCACGGCAACACCCGCCGAATCATAACCGCGGTATTCAAGCCGTTTCAGACCGTTAATCAACAGCGGTATAACATTTCGCTGCGCTGCAACTCCCACGATTCCACACATTAAGCTATCCTTTAGGTTGTTTCACCGGGCGTTTCCAGCCGGTACGGGTTTTCTGTGGCGCACGACTCAGGGTCAGCTCGTGTGCCGGTGCATCCTGTGTGATGGTTGAACCGGCACCGATGGTGGCGCCGTCCCTGATCTCGACCGGTGCGACCAGTTGGGTATCCGAGCCAATGAACACATCATCGCCTATGACGGTGCGGTGCTTGTTGGCTCCGTCGTAATTGCAGGTAATGGTGCCGGCTCCGATGTTCACACCGCGCCCGACGGTGGTATCACCAACATAGCTGAGATGGTTGATCTTGGAACCTTCACCGATCTCGGATTTCTTGATCTCGACAAAGTTGCCAATGTGTGTGGCGGCCGCCAGTGAGGTCTCCGGGCGCAGCCTTGCAAACGGACCGATACGGCTGCCGGCACCGATGACCGCGTCCTCGATGACACAGTTTGCCAGGATGGTCACATCGTCGCCAACAGAGGCATTACGCAGGGAAACATTGGGACCGATGCTGACACGGTCTCCCAGGGTAACCTGCCCTTCCAGTACTGCATTAATATCGATCACAACATCCTGGCCGGCCTCGAGACGCCCGCGCAGATCGAAGCGCGCCGGATCGATCAGGGTAACGCCGGCAAGCAGGCAGGCTTCGGCCTGACGCTGCTGGAAACAGCGCTCCTGTACCGCCAGTTGCTTGCGGTCATTGATACCCATCACTTCATCGATATTGTCCGTCGTTATACCACGGACACTGGTGCCCTCGGTAACGGCACGCGCAATGACATCGGTCAGGTAAAACTCGCCCTGCGCATTGTTGTTATCCAGCGCAGCCAGCCAGCCTCGCAGGCGTGCGGCCGGCGCTGCCAGAAAACCGGTATTGATTTCATGTATGGCACGCTGTTTCCGGGAGGCATCCTTTTCTTCCACGATGCCGGAGATGCTGCCGTCGGCATGGTGCAGGATACGACCATAACCGGAGGGATCATCCAGTTCAGCCGACAGCAAGGCCGCCATCCCCTGCGCTGCCATCAGGCAGAGCGGCTCCAGCGTCTGCTTGCTGATCAGCGGGACATCGCCGTACATCACCAGCACCGTGTTTTCGTCCGGCACGGCCGGCATTGCCTGGGCCACGGCATGACCGGTACCGAGCTGCTGTTCCTGCAGCACCCACTGGATATCAGCCTCCGGCAGCACGGCACGCACCTGCTCGGCGCCATGACCGATGACGACATGAATATCCGTAGCGTGCAGCGAGCGTGCGGTATCCAGCACATGCGCCAGCAGCGGCCGCCCACCCAGCGGGTGCAGCACTTTTGGACGCGCGGAATTCATACGGGTTCCCTGGCCTGCAGCCAGAATGATGATGCTTAGTTTCATGCGGAATAACTTATCAAATCAATACACGAAATTAACGGCATTAATTTGTCAATCTGGAATGCTGGCGATCATAGCATGACCACCGCACTGTCAGTGTCAGTGCAGAACCGGTGTCTGCATGGCGGCAACACCGTTTTCCAGTTCATCCGGGGTGGCATCGCGGATATCGACGACCTTTATCCTGAAGGTAATGACCTTGCCGGCCATCGGGTGGTTGCCATCGACAGTCAGCTTGCCGTCCTCGATATGGGTCACGGTAAATGTCCTGGACTCGCCCTTGTCATTCATCATTTCTACCTGGGCGCCAATGCGCTGAAATTCAGGCGGGACATTTTCAATATCATCCGTATAGGTCAGCTCCGGGTCATGCTGCCCGAAAGCCTCTTCCGGAGTCAACGACACTTCGACAGAATCGTCAATGACGCTGCCATCGAGTTCATCGACGACCTTTTCAAACAGGTCATGTTTGCCGCCGTGGACATAACTGATCGGCAGATCGGACTGTTCCAGCAACTCGCCATCCTTGTCGACAATCGAGTAGGTGAATGATACCACCTTGTTTTTCTCGACGAACTGTTCGGTCATCAGCTTCTTTCGCGCAGCTTCTTGATTGCTGCCAGCTGTGCAATAGACTGCGCCAGTTCGGCCTGTGCCTTGGCATAATCGATGTCGGCACTCTTGTCGGAGAGCATTTTTTCCGCCCGCCCCTTGGCCTCCATGGCCTGTGCCTCATCAAGGTCATCTGCACGAATTGCAGTATCGGCCAGCACCGTGATGATATGCGGCTGCACTTCCAGCATGCCGCCAGAGACAAAGAATGACAGCTCATCGCCTTGCTGCGTTTGTACCCGCACTTCACCTGGCTTCAGGCGGGTCACCAGCGGCGCATGGCGCGGCGCGATACCGACCTCGCCCATCTCTGCTGGTGCAAATACCATCGTCGCCGTGCCAGAGAAAATTTCTTCCTCGGCGCTGACGATGTCAACGTGCAGTGTCATGGCCATTTATGCTTTTCCTTACAGGCTCTTGGCCTTCTCGGCAGCTTCATCAATGCTGCCGATCATGTAGAACGCCTGTTCCGGCAGATTATCATAGTCACCATTGATGATTCCCTTGAAGCCGGCAATGGTATCTTTCAGCGATACGTACTTGCCGGCGGTACCGGTAAAGGTCTCGGCGACGAAGAACGGCTGCGACAGGAAGCGCTGGATCTTGCGCGCACGGGTCACTACCAGCTTGTCTTCTTCCGAGAGTTCGTCCATACCGAGAATGGCGATAATGTCCTTCAGTTCCTTGTAACGCTGCAGCGTACCCTGTACGGCACGCGCCGTATCGTAATGATCAGAGCCGACAACATTGGGATCGAGGATGCGCGAGGTGGAATCCAGCGGATCCACGGAGGGGTAGATGCCCAGCTCTGCAATCTGGCGCGACAATACCAGCGTCGCGTCAAGGTGCGCAAAGGTCGTGGCCGGCGACGGGTCGGTCAGATCGTCCGCCGGCACATACACGGCCTGGAAAGAAGTGATCGAACCGGTCTTGGTGGAGGTAATGCGTTCCTGCAGCACACCCATCTCCTCGGCCAGTGTCGGCTGGTAGCCAACGGCTGACGGCATACGGCCCAGCAGTGCGGACACCTCGGTACCGGCCAGGGTGTAACGGTAGATGTTGTCGATGAACATCAGCACAGCACGGCCCTCATCACGGAAATACTCGGCCATGGTCAGACCGGTCAACGCGACGCGCAGGCGGTTGCCGGGCGGCTCGTTCATCTGCCCGTAGACCAGCGATACCTTGTCGAGCACTCCGCCTTCCTTCATTTCGTGGTAGAAGTCGTTACCCTCACGGGTGCGCTCACCGACACCAGCGAACACGGAGTAGCCACTGTGCTCCACCGCAATGTTGCGTATCAGCTCCATCAGGGTCACAGTCTTGCCGACGCCGGCACCACCGAAGAGGCCGACCTTGCCACCCTTGACGATGGGCATAATCAGGTCGATGACCTTGATGCCGGTCTCCAGCACATCCAGCGTCGCCGCCTGTTCAGCATACGACGGTGCCGCACGGTGTATCGGCAGCATGGTGTCGGCGCCAATGTCGCCGGCGTCGTCCACAGCATTGCCAAGTACGTCCATGATGCGACCGAGGGTCTTTTCACCGACTGGCACCATAATGGGCGAGCCGGTGTTGAGCACTTCAAGACCGCGCCTGACGCCGTCTGTTGATCCCATGGCGATGGTTCGCACCACGCCGTCACCCAGCTGCTGTTGCACTTCCAGCGTCAGTTCCTTGCTCGGGACTTTCAGGGCGTCATGCACCTTCGGTACGCTGTCACGCGGAAATTCCACGTCAACTACTGCGCCGATGATTTCAACAATATTGCCAGCACTCATGATGTTTTCCTCATAGCTTTAATCTTCTTTAACCGCAGGAGTGGATCACATCCACATTTCGCAACTGCTTGAATTACAAGCGCGTCTGCGAAGCGCTCCTGCAGAAATAAATTTATATTCCTGTGCTAAACCGCCGCGGCACCACTGACAATTTCCGAGATTTCCTGGGTAATCGCCGCCTGGCGTGCCTTGTTGTAAATCAACTGCAGCTCGTCAATCAGGTCATCTGCATTATCCGTCGCCGACTTCATGGCCACCATGCGTGCGGCCTGTTCGCAGGCCACATTTTCAACCACGCCCTGGTACACCAGTGACTCGATATAGCGAATCATCAGCGCATCCATCACCGGCCTGGAGTCCGGTTCGTAAATATAGTCCCAGTGATCCTTCAATGCCTCGTCGGGCTCGGCCGCCACCGGGATCAGCTGTTTCAGCACCGGATTCAGCGTCATGGTGTTTACAAACTGGTTATGCGCGAGGTAGAGGCGATCAATGCTGCCCGCTTCATACGCATCGAGCATGACCTTGACGGTACCGATCAACTCGACGATCGACGGGGCATCACCCAGGTGAGTCGCGGTGGCGACGATATTGCCACCGAGGCGCTTGAAAAAGGACCCGGCCTTGGTGCCAAGCAGGGTCAGGTCAATCTCCAGTCCGGCGGCATCCCATTCCTTCATGGCACTAATGACGGATTTGAACAGGTTGATGTTCAAACCGCCGCAGAGACCCCGGTCAGTGGAAATAACGATCAGACCGATGCGTTTTGCATCCCGCTGTACCAGGTAAGGATGGTGGTATTCCGGATGCGCCTGTGAGAGGTGATCGACCACGTTCTGGATCTTGTCCGCATAGGGTCGCGTCGCCAGCATGCGATCCTGTGCCCTGCGCATCTTGCTCGCAGCCACCATTTCCATCGCCTTGGTGATCTTCTGCGTGCCCTTGATGCTCGCAACCTGTGTGCGGATTTCCTTCGAGCCTGCCATGTTCTATCCTGTCATCCTCTTTATCTGTTTGCCTGGTTTCTCTGCCCGCTACCAGGTACCGCTAGCCTTGAAATCCTCAATGGCAGCACGCAGGTCCGCCTCGATCTCGTCGTTCAAGTCGCCGGACTCATTGATCTTGTCCATCAGCTCCGTCTGGCTGGCACGCATGTAACCGTGCATGGCATGTTCGAAGTCGAGCACCTTTTCAATCTCAACGTCATCAATGTATCCCTGGTCCGCGGCAAACAGCGACACCGCCATTTCGGCAACCGACAGAGGCGAATACTGCTTCTGCTTCATCAGCTCGGTGACGCGTTGCCCGCGTTCCAGCTGCTTGCGGGTGGCCTCGTCAAGGTCCGAGGCAAACTGCGAAAACGCCGCCAGTTCGCGGTACTGTGCCAGAGCCATGCGCACACCGCCGCCGAGCTTCTTGATGATCTTGGTCTGGGCCGCGCCGCCGACACGCGACACCGACAGGCCGGCGTTGATGGCAGGGCGAATACCGGCGTTGAACAGGTCGGACTCGAGGAAGATCTGGCCATCGGTAATGGAAATCACGTTGGTGGGCACGAAGGCCGAGACGTCACCCGCCTGTGTCTCGATGATCGGCAACGCCGTCAGGGAACCGGTCTTGCCCTTTACCGCCCCGTTGGTGAGCTTTTCCACCTCGACGGCATTGATGCGCGCAGCACGCTCCAGCAGGCGCGAGTGCAGGTAGAAGACGTCGCCCGGATAGGCTTCACGGCCCGGTGGACGCCGCAGCAACAGGGAGACCTGGCGGTAGGCCCAGGCCTGCTTGGTGAGATCGTCATAGATAATCAGGGCATCCTCGCCGCGATCGCGGAAGTACTCGCCCATGGAACAACCGGCATACGGGGCGATATACTGCATGGCCGCCGATGCGGCTGCCGCCGCAGCGACGACAATGGTGTGCTCCATGGCACCATGCTCTTCCAGCTTGCGCACCAGGGTCGCAATCGAGGAATTCTTCTGGCCAACGGCGACGTAGATACACTTCACGCCGGTGCCCTTCTGGTTGATGATGGTGTCGATGGCCACAGCGGTCTTGCCGGTCTGACGGTCACCGATGATCAACTCGCGCTGACCGCGGCCAATCGGCACCATGGAGTCGATCGCCTTGAGTCCCGTTTGCACCGGCTCATCGACCGACTGGCGGGCAATCACGCCCGGCGCAATCTTTTCAATCGGCGCTGTCTCGGTGGCCTCGATCGGGCCCTTGCCGTCAATGGGATTACCCAGGGAATCCACCACCCTGCCCAGCAAGGCCTCACCCACCGGCACCTCGAGGATGCGACCGGTACACTTGACACTCTCACCTTCGGTGAGTGTCTTGTAGTCGCCGAGAATCACCGCGCCAACGGAATCCCGCTCCAGGTTCAGCGCCATGCCGAATACATTGCCGGGGAATTCCAGCATTTCACCCTGCATCACATCGGCGAGGCCGTGGATACGCGCGATACCGTCACTCAGACTGACCACCGTACCCTCCGTGCGTGCCTCGGACACGACGTCGAATTGCTCGATGCGGCTCTTGATCAGTTCGCTGATTTCAGTCGGATTGAGTTGCATAGTGTTTACCTTGAATAAGCTTTTATCTTGAAAAAATGAGGCATCAGTGCGCCTGTTAGTGGTTCAGCGCCGCGCCCAGCCGCTGCAGTTTGCCGCGCACGGAACCGTCGATAACCAGATCACCGGCACGAATAATGGCACCACCCAGCAACCCCGGATCAGTAGAACAGCTCAGTTCGACCTCGCGTCCGAGGCGCTTGCGCAGACTGGCGATTATCTCGGCCTGCTGGGATTCGCTGGCAGGATAGGCCGTCACCATCTGCGCCTGCACAATTCCCTCGGCATCGCGGCGCTGGATCTCGTACAACGCGGCGATTTCAGGCAATAACTTGAGGCGTCCGTTGGCCGCCAGTACACGGATAAAATTGGCACCTTGCTCGTTGATGTGATCGCCGGCCACCTCGATAATCAGGTCAGCCAGCTGGGATTCCGTCAGGTGTGGGCTGTCAATCACCTCGGACATCGTGGCATCTGCAGTGATCGCAGCCAGCAAGGAGAGCATCTCCGACCAGTCTTTCAACGTTTGATGCGCGTTGGCAAACAGGAACGCTGCCTGCGCATAGGGACGTGCCACGGTAATTGCTTCGGCCATGTGTGCTTACCTAGATCTCGGCCGCCAGCTTGTTCAACAGCTCGGCATGGGTCGCTTCGTCCACTTCACGCTCCAGCACCTTGCCGGCGCCGGCCATCGCAATGGACACGACCTGTCCACGCAGGCCCTCCTTGACGCGGTTGACCTCCTGCTCGATTTCCGCCCGGGCAGCCGTCAGCAGGCGCTGACCTTCCACCCTGGCATCATCCTTGGCCTCGTCAACGATCTCCGCAGCGCGTTTGTCAGCACGGGTGATGATCTCGCCCGCCTGTTCCTTGGCCTCACGTAGCAGCTCCTTGGCTCGTTCCTCGGCCAGTGCCTGCTCGCGCTTGCCATGTTCGCCTGCCGCCAGACCATCGGCTATCTTTTTCTTGCGCTCTTCCAGAGCATGCATGATCGGTGGCCATACATATTTCATGCAGAACACGACGAACAGGAAAAAGGCTATTGCCTGGCCAATCAGGGTGGCATTGATATTCATGTCAGAACCTCTGCGTCTCGATCAGCTGCGTGTATATCAGGCACCCACTACAGCAAACATGATGTAGAGTGAAATACCCACGGCAATCATCGGCACCGCGTCGACCAGACCCATGACGATAAAGAACTGGGTACGCAGCATGGGAATCAGTTCCGGCTGACGCGCGGCGCCCTCCAGGAAGCGTCCGCCAAGTACACCAATACCTACAGCGGCACCCAGTGCACCGAGGCCCATCATCAATGCGCCGGCGATATAGAGTAATGCGTCTGCCATTTCCATGTTTTTCTCCTAAAAAATAACGAGCTGTTTAAATAAAAATCTAATGGTGCTCCTGATGCGCCATGTCCAGGTACACGATGGTGAGTGTCATGAAGATGAACGCCTGCAGGGTAATAATAAGAATATGAAAGATTGCCCAGCCGATCTGCAACAAGCCACCGAACGAGCCGAGCACCAGGCCGCCGCTGTACATGAGAGCGATCAGTATAAAGATCATTTCACCGGCATACATGTTGCCGAACAGACGCAGTGACAGTGATACCGGTTTGGCAATCAGGTTGACGCCTTCCAGCAGCAGGTTCACAGGCATGCCCCACTTGCCAAACGGCTGGAATGCCAGTTCACCAAAAAATCCGCCGGGGCCCTTGATCTTGAAACTGTAGTAAAGGATCAGGAAAAACACACCGAAGGCCATGCCGAAGGTGGCATTCGGGTCCGTCGTCGGCACCACCTTGAGAAAGGGAATGCCGATCATCTGTGCCAGGTGCGGCAGAAAATCAATGGCTATCAGGTCCATGAAGTTCATCAGGAAGATCCAGATGAAGATAGTGAATGCCAATGGTGCGACCAGCGGGTTGCGGCCGCTGAAAGAGCCCTTGACGCTGTCCTCGATAAACTCGACGATCCACTCGGCGAAATTCTGCAGGCCACCGGGTATGCCGGCCGTTGCCTGTTTGGCAGCGCGGTGGAAGATATACAGAAACAGCACTCCAAGGCCGATGGAGAACCCCAACGTATCCAGATGGATCGCCCAGAAGCCCATTTCGCTGGCTTGCTCGGCGCTATCTGCAATACCCCATGACCCGTCAGGCAGCTTGCCGAAAGTCAGGTTCTGCAAGTGGTGTGCGATATACTCAGCTGAGGTATGGGCTTCGCCCGACATAACTATTCCGTTTTAATCAATTCTTTAAATACCAGGGCCAACTGGCCCACAATAAACCCCGTTATCAGTGCCAGCGGATCAAGCTGCAGTGTGCCCAATGCAACTGCGAACAGCAGCAGCACCAGCACAAAACGCTCCACTGCGGTCCGGTACAGCAAGCGCAGACTTTCCCCCGCACTCAGAACCCGCCCCCTGTCAGCGCGCAGTCGGCGCCACTCCAGCAACAGCACATTGGCCATCGCAATCAGACCGCCACACCACACGGATCCTGCCCGGAAAGCTCCGTAGATCATGAAAAAGATGACCGAGCTAGCCGCGATCAAAAGCAGCTGGAACATGGCGAGCTTGCGGACACTGCGCGCAGTACTCGCCATAATCAGTCAATAATTCAGTAAGTTACGTGCAATCCATCTATCAACAGCGACGCCTTGTCCCACTATTGAACTGACAAGGAACAGCCAGCAGGGAGCCGGGGATTATAAAGAGCGCCAGTAGCAGGGGTCAATAAAAGTCGCTTAAAAAATGGCCGCCCGCCTTCGCAGCGCAGGCGCCGCACGATGCACGCTTAATACGTGCCCATGGGCACCACTTCTGTTTTTTCTTCTTCCACCTCATAGGGGACACCGGCAGTCTTCTTGATTGTCACCTTGGTGCCATCATCCTTGATATAGCTGTCAGTAGTGCAGGCACTCGCCGCCAGACACAAAACCAGTAATAATGTTTTCATCGTCATCCTCGCTGTCAGTCGTCTCCCGCTGGAAGACCGCATTATGGTGCTTGCTGCCGGCTGGTGTAAACCGGCATCCTGCCTCATCAAATCTGTGATTCAATGGGCATCAGCCGCATGAATCCAATGCCAAAACGCCGCCAGAAACTGGTGTGGGGATCGCTGCTGAATGTTGTCGTCTTGCCATCCACCAGGCCATGCCAGCGCAGTTGCTCAACCCCCTGCCCATCGTCTTCCAGTGTCAGGCGAAACCCGACCTCATCGATGTGCTCGTCAAAATTGCTCGCCATGCGGTCCGCTATTTCAGGTGATTCAATAACCACGCCGATCTCGGTATTCTGCACCACGGAGCGCGCATCCAGGTTCAGCGAACCTATAAAGATGGTCTCGCGGTCGACCACAAATGATTTTGCGTGCAGGCTGGACTTGGCACGACCGATTTTACCCTTTGACCAGTCGCGGCGATCCTCCTTGCTGGTAACCTTGTTTAACTCATAGAGTTCCACGCCCGCACGCAGCAAGTCCCTGCGATAACGGGAATACCCCGCGTGCACAATGCCGACATCCGTAGAGGCCAGCGAGTTGGTCAGGATACGCACCCGTACACCGCGTTCGCGCAGCTCTTTGAGAAATTCCACCCCGGACTTGCCCGGGACAAAATAGGGCGACAGGATGATCACCTCCTGCTGTGCAGCGGCCATGTACGGTTTAACCTCGGTCCACATCCGGTAGTCGCTGTCAGCGGTGCTTTCACTGAGTTTCTCGGGCGGGTCCGCATACACCTTGCCGTCAGCCCATAAAAACTCAACGCTATTATTTCTCAAGCTGTTCGACAGGTCCGAGTCAGCCAGGCGCTGCAGGTAGACGGAATCCCTCTCCCCAGCAGTAAAATCCGCCATGCGCTGCTGTCCCTGCTGCAGGTCCGCATCGGTGAGCGGTGTATCCAGCAACGTGGCAATCGGGTAACTCAGAGGACTGTTCCAGTATTCATCGAACGAGCGTGATACCTCATCAGCAACCGGCCCGATAGCCAGCACATCCAGGTCGGCAAACGCCAGGTCAGGATCGGCACTGAAATATTCATCACCGATGTTACGTCCACCGAGAATGGTGGCCTGGCTATCAACAGTAAATGACTTGTTGTGTGCCCGCCGCGTCTGCTTGCCAAAGCCGGTGACATACTGCAGGGTGCGGCCGGTGTTGCGTCCGAAGGGGTTGAAGAGTCGAATGTCGATATTCGGATGTCTGTCAAATAGCGCGATATTGATATCGCGCCCGCCTTCATCAATATCGTCAAGCAACAACCGTACCCGCACACCGCGATCGGCGGCCTTCAGCAACTGGTAGGCCAGCAGATTGCCGACTTCGTCACCATGCCACATGTAATACTGGGTATCGATACTGCGCTCTGCCAGCTGTGCCAGCACGGCGCGTGCCACAAAGGCATCCAGACCGTCGGGCAGCAGCAGATAACCGGACTGCCCTTCGGCATGCGCGGGCAGTCTTTTCTCAACCAGTTTGCCAAGCGGCGTGTCATCCGTGTCGGTATAGTGCAGGGATTGAGTACGGTCACTGTTATCCGGCAGCGAGGCACAGCCGCCAAGCGCAAGCAGACCCAGCAATACAAGGGCGCGAGAAAAGGGATTGGTTGCGAACATGATCTTTGTCCTTGAAAACTGACTGACGTTGAAAGCCGGCAGTATATAGCGATTGCTGTTGTAAAATAAAAAAACAGGCCGGGCACTAATGATGGTGCCCGGCCTGCTTTGTCGATGCCGATTATTCTTGACTAGCTGCCCGGCGGCGCCAATTTTTCCATTACCTGGTCAAGGCTGAAACTGGCCGCCTTCTGACGTGGCGGAAATTCCTGGAAGGTCTCCAGGAAATCGGCCACATAGGCCTGCGCAGGCATCAACAGGTAGACGCGGTCCAGGAACCAGTCATCATAGGTATTTGAGGTGACCATGCCACGCTCATAGGGGTCACGGCGCAGATTCACCAGCAGCGGGACACGCAGCGGCACAAACGGTTCACGCCATGCCTGGAAGGTAGCTTCGGCACGTTGCTCCATGAAGATCGCTTTCCAGTCCTTGTAACGCAACGCGGTCAGGTCACCATCGTCGGAGAAGTAAAAGATCTCATCACGCGGGCCCTTGTCTTCCTTGCCGGTCAAATAGGGCAGAAAATTATATCCATCGAGGTGCACCTTGTAATCGCGCCCAATGGCGCTGTAACCGGTGAGCAGTTTTTCCGTCACATTCGGCTCACCCGCTATCGCCAGGAAGGTTGGTAACCAGTCCATGTGGTGCATGATCTCGTTGGACCAGACACCGGCCTTGATGTGACCGGGCCAGCGCACCGCGGCCGGCACGCGCCAGCCACCTTCCCAGTTGGTGTTCTTCTCGCCGCGGAACGGGGTCATGGCGGCATCCGGCCAGGTATTCATGTGCGGGCCGTTGTCGGTGGAATAAAACACGATGGTGTTATCGGCAATGCCCAGTTCATCGAGCTTGTCGAGGAACTTGCCGATGTGCATGTCGTGCTCGACCATGCCGTCGGAATATTCATCCTGGCCGGAGATGCCACGCAATTCTTTCTTTACGTGGGTACGGAAATGCATGCGAGTACCGCTCCACCACACAAACCACGGCTTGCCCGCCTTGTGCTGTTCCTCGATGAACTTGAGGGCATGATCGGAGGTATCGTCATCCACGGTCTCCATGCGCTTTTTGGTCAGCGGCCCGGTGTCCTCGATCTTCTGGGTACCGTCCGGCAGTGCCCAGGAGTGGATCACACCGCGCGGACCAAAGCGTTTGCGGAATGCAGCGTCTTGCGGGTAGTCCTCGTTCTCCGGCTCTTCCTCGGCATTCAGGTGATAGAGGTTGCCGTAGAATTCATCGAAGCCGTGATTGGTAGGCAGGTGCCTGTCCTTGTCGCCCAGGTGGTTCTTGCCAAACTGGCCGGTGGCATAGCCTTGCTGCTTGAGCAGTCCCGCGATGGTCGGCTCTTCCTCGCGCATACCCAGCTCGACACCGGGCAGACCCACCTTGGAGAGGCCGGTACGAAACACGCTCTGCCCCATGATGAAGGAGGAACGGCCCGCCGTGCAGCTCTGTTCACCGTAATAATCGGTAAAGGTGATGCCTTCACGGGCGATGCGATCGATGTTGGGTGTCTCGTAACCCATCAGGCCGTGAGTGTAGGCCGATATATTCGACTGGCCGATATCATCGCCCCAGACAACAAGAATGTTGGGTTTATCCTTGGCTGCCTGTGCAGCAGAGGCGGCAAGCGCCAGTACCAGCCCGCAACAGACGCGGGTAAATTGACTCATTTTCTGCATGGGTAATTCCTCCTCGGATTAGTATTATTGGTTTTTACTTCATCAAGGCATCGATTGCCTTGTCGGTATCGACGGACCCGGCGGCCTCTGGCTTGTCGACCGCGTCGTAACCCTTTTTCACGTCCTGCTCCTTGACTGCCTCGGTGGCCTGTTGCTTGTCCACCGACTCCATGGCCTTTTGGGTATCAACAGACTCACCCAGTTTCTGATAGTCGACAGCATGGGCTATCCCTGATACACACAACAAGGCAAGGCTGGATACAACGATAAAGTGGCGCATGATTGAGACTCCTTTGTTATTCGACACTCAACTCCCGAAACCGGATCACTCCGGTCCACGTGTATGCTTTTACATTTCTCACCGCCGGCCGTCAATGGGGCCTCACGGGACAGGTTAGCATTGAGCCTGTCGTGGTCACTCGTGATAAAGGGGGGGAAATAATAACCCGGGACGGCTGCGAGACGGTGAATGAGAGTGATGTTCCCTGCCCTGCTACCCGTGTTGGCAGTCTCGCTCGAGGCAAACGGTCAGTTAGCGAAGATGCGCCAGCACGCCGTCCAGTTCGTCAAGGCTGTTATAGCTGATTTCCAGTTTGCCCTTGCCACCACGGCCCTGGCGTATCGCCACCCGGGCACCGAGCTTGTCAGACAGATCGGTTTCAAGGCGCTGGATATTGACATCTTTCCTGGCCTTCTCCGGCTTCGCGGGCGCCGGGCGCTGCAGCGACTTCACCAGCCCTTCGGTGGCACGCACCGTCAGCCCGCGGTTGATGACCTGGCGTGCGGCTTCAATCTGTTTATTACCACTGAGCGCCAGCAGTGCACGCGCGTGGCCCATCTCCAGTTCGCCATGCTCCACCAGCTGCTTGACGGCATCCTCCAGATCCAGCAGGCGCAACAGGTTGGAGACGGCCGCACGCGATCGACCGACGGCCTCCGCCGCCTGTTCATGCGTCAGCTCGAACTCCTTGATCAGGCGTTCCAGCGCACGCGCCTCTTCCAGCGGATTCAGGTCCTCGCGCTGGATGTTTTCAATCAAGGCAATAGCAATCGCGGCTCGGTCCTCAACTTCCCGCACCACCGCCGGGATCTCGTGCAAGCCGGCCAGCTGAGCGGCGCGCCAGCGACGTTCACCGGCGATGATTTCGTAACGGCCTTCGGCAATTGCACGTACCACGATGGGCTGCACCACACCCTGCGCAGCGATGGAATCAGCAAGGTCCTGCAGTGATTCCTGGTGCATATCCATACGCGGCTGGTATTTGCCACGCTGAATCACATCCACCGGCAGCATGCACAGTGCGCCGTCCGCCAACCCCGGCTGCACCGTTGCTGGTGACTCCGGCGTCGGCACCGATCTGAGCTCCGGCACGGCAGCCACTGCCGAATTGTCCGCTGCAGGCACGGTCCGTGCGGCCGAACCCAGCAATGCATCCAGTCCACGACCCAATCCACGTTTCTTTGCTGCCATGTCAGTTACCGTTTTTGCCTGTGACTATATTTTAAAGATGTGAGCGTTGTGGCGCCGGTTGCTCCGTCCGGTCCACGTCCGCTTCGCTGGCTTCAGCAGGCACCGCCGGCGCATGCCGCCGCAGGTACTCACCGGCCAGTGCGAGGTAAGAAATAGAGCCACGTGAACTCTTGTCATAGCGCAATACCGGCAGTCCATGACTGGGTGCCTCGGCCAGGCGCACGTTGCGCGGGATAATGGTGCGGTAGAGCTTTTCACCAAAATGCTCCTGCAGCTGTGCCGACACGTCATTCGAGAGGTTGTTGCGCGCATCGTACATGGTGCGCAGCAGACCCTCGATATCCAGCTCCGGATTGATGCTGGCGCGCACTTGCTCGATGGTGTCCAGCAAGGCGGACAGGCCTTCCAGCGCATAATACTCACACTGTATGGGAATCAGAACACTGTGTGCGGCGGCCAGTGCATTCACCGTGAGCATGCTCAGGGATGGCGGGCAATCGATCACGATCAGGTCATAGTCATTCTGTACATAACTCAAGGCTGATCGCAGTCGGCGTTCGCGATCGCCCTTCTCCAGCAGCTCGACTTCCGCCGCTGTCAGGTCACTGTTGCCCGGTAACAGGTCATAGCCGGCAGCCTCGGCATAAATAATCACATCGCGAATATTGGCGTGTCCCATCAGCAGGTCATAGCCGGTCCGTTCCACATCGTGCTTGTCGATACCACTGCCCATGGTGGCATTACCCTGGGCATCAAGGTCAATCAGCAAGACCTTGCGGCCGGTTTCGGTCAGTGATGCCGCCAGGTTGACACTGGTCGTGGTCTTGCCAACGCCACCCTTCTGGTTGGTCACTGCGAGTATATGTCCCATGATCAGCTACCCTGTGAACTCTCTGCCGCGTGCATAATGACCAGGTGCCGCTCGGCATCCAGTCCCGGTACTTTCAGTGACACCACATCATCGATCACCGACTTGTCATCAAGGCATTCCACCTCGGTCATCGGGTACACGCCCTTCATGGCCAGCATCCGGCCACCTTCGTTGCAGAGCCGCGCGGCATAACGGTAAAAATCCGGCAAATCAGAAAAGGCGCGGCAGATAACGGTATCAAACAACGCCTCGGGCTCGAATTCCTCAACCCGGCTGTCTTCCAGCGTGACATTGTCAAGGTTCAGGATACCGAGGGTCTGCTGCACAAAGCGCAGTTTTTTACTGCTGCTGTCGAGCAATACGAAGTCGCGCTCCGGACAGGCGATGGCCAGTGGGATACCGGGTAATCCGGCACCGGTACCGATGTCGAGTATGCGCTCGCCGTGCAGGTACGGAAGAATGGTGAGGCTATCGAGAATATGGCGGGTTACAATGTCGGTGGGCTTGCGAACCGATGTCAGGTTGTAGACACGGTTCCAGTTCATCAGCTCGGTGACATACTCCATCAGCAGTTCATCACCGCCAAGACGCTCCTCCAGTTCAAGCTCATAGATGCCGTCTTCCAGCAACTCGGTCGGGTCAACAAAGTTGTTACTGCGACCCTTGCGATTACGGTTATAGAGTCCGGTATGCATGACTTGTCATATAGTAGGTACCCGCATCAGGCACTCTTGCGTGCCGTCTTGAACTTTTTTATGTGTACCAGCAACAACGACACGGCTGCCGGTGTAATTCCCGGTATGCGTGCGGCCTGACCAATCGTTTCCGGCCTGACGACTTGCAGCTTTTCACACGCTTCATTGGAAAGTCCCCGCACCATAGTGTAATCGAAATCCACTGGCAATGGTTGATCCTGTTGTCGTTGCTGGCGAACAATCTCCGCGTGCTGTCGATCGAGGTAGCCGGCGTACTTGGCCTGGATCTCGACCTGCTCGGCCACGTCTGCAGCATCCACCCCGGGGCCAATACCCTCAATGGCTGTCAGTGAGCGGTAATCCAGTTCCGGCCGACGCAATAACTCGCTGGCACGCAACTCGCGCTGCAGTGGCTTCTCCAGTACCTGCGACAGCGCCTCGGCCTGTGCCGACTTCGGCTGCACACACAGGGACTGCAAGCGCTGCTGCTCCCGCTCGATGGCCTCGCGCCGCTCGCAAAAGCGCCGCCAGCGTGGCTCATCAATCAGGCCCAGCTCGCGGCCGGTGGCTGTCAGGCGCAGATCGGCATTATCCTGGCGCAACAGCAAGCGGTATTCCGCGCGACTGGTGAACATGCGATAGGGTTCGCTGGTGCCACAGGTCACCAGGTCATCGACCAGCACACCGAGATAGGCCTCGTCACGGCGCGGCAGCCACGGTGGCTGACCCTTTGACTGGCGTGCAGCATTCAGTCCGGCCAGCAGGCCCTGTGCGGCAGCCTCCTCGTAACCGGTGGTACCGTTAATCTGCCCGGCAAAATACAGCCCCCTGATGACCTTGGTTTCCAGCGAGTGACGCAAATCACGCGGGTCGAAAAAATCATATTCGATGGCATAACCGGGCCGTGTGATGTGTGCGTTTTCAAAACCGGCGATGGAATGCACCAGCGCTTGCTGTACGCCATAGGACAGGCTGGTGGAGATGCCGTTCGGATACACCTCATGGGTATCCAGACCCTCGGGCTCGACAAATATCTGGTGCGAGGACTTGTCGGCAAAACGCACCACCTTGTCTTCAATCGATGGACAGTAGCGCGGCCCGGTGCCTGCAATCGCGCCACTGTACAAAGGCGAGTCGTGCAGGCCATTGGCAATAATCTCGTGGGTGCGTGCGTTGGTGCGGGTGATATGGCAATCCACCTGGCGCGGATGATCGGCGACACTGCCCAGAAACGACATGACCGGTAGCGGCTGGTCGCCCGGCTGCGCCTGCAGCTGGCTGTAATCGATACTGCGCCCGTCCAGCCGCGGCGGTGTACCGGTCTTCAGGCGTTCAACACGCAACGGCAACTCGCGCAGACGCGCTGCCAGTGCATTGGCAGGCGGATCACCGGCACGCCCCCCGGCATAGTTGCTCGACCCGACGTGTATGCGGCCGCCCAGAAAGGTGCCCACGGTCAACACTACCGTCGATGCATGAAACCTCAGACCCATGCCCGTGACCACACCCGACACCTGTTCACCGTTAACCATCAGGTCGGCGACTTCCTGCTGAAACAATTGCAGGCCAGGCTGGTTTTCCAGCACGCGCCGCACCGCCCGTCGGTAGAGCACGCGGTCGGCCTGGGCACGCGTTGCTCGGACGGCCGGGCCCTTGCTGGCATTCAAAACCCGCAACTGAATGGCGGCCTGGTCCGCGGCCCGTGCCATGAGGCCGCCAAGGGCATCGATTTCCTTCACCAGGTGGCTTTTACCTATGCCCCCGATCGCCGGGTTGCAGCTCATTTGCCCCAGCGTTTCCAGGTTGTGCGTCAACAGCAGTGTGCGCGCCCCTGCCCTCGCCGCAGCCAGTGCGGCCTCGGTACCGGCATGGCCGCCACCGACGACGATGACATCAAATTCTCTAGCGTTGTCCGACATCCTGCTTCACCCGATAAAAATTACGCAAATTTTACGCTGCAGCCCAAATAGGGGGCAATGACCACCCAAATACCTGAATTATCTGCTGTTCATACCTATGCATTAGAACATATTGTGTTAGAATCCGCCGATACACACAATATAAGGTATCTGTATGAGACTTCTTGAGTTTGGTCTTGATGATGGTGGTGCCAATCCTGTCCCGAGCAGGCAGCAATCACGACCGGAAGCCGCAAAACCCTTCAAGGTACCCACAACCGCCAAGGCGCCCTCCCCGGCCACTGACAAGCCAGCCCGGAACAGCAGCATGCCTGCCAAAAAGGCCACGGTCTACCCGCTGAAATCGGCGCAGACACCGTCAACACCGCGCAAACCGATCGACCTGGAGCAGTTGCAGAATCGCATTGAAGTGCTTGAGCAGCGCATCAAGGCACGCACCGAGGCACTCGGTGATGAAGTAGCTGCCAGGGACCTCGAAAAACTGAAACAGCGCATGAAACTGCTGGAACATAACATCAACAATGAACTGTGGGCCGCGAAACAACGTGAATACAACATGTTGCAGATGATGGCGAAACCCACCTTGAAAACCGCCCTCAGGCAAGGCTATGCGAAATTAAAATCAAAAACGGCACCCGCGATGCTGGCGGCACTCCGTGAATCGTACCGGCATTGGTGGCTGAACAGCCAGCCCGGCTGGTGGCAAGCCTTTATGACGGCCTGGCATGAATCACTCGACAAGGCACGCGGCCAGAACCACCATTAAAACTGCGCACCTGCCTGGATGATCGCGACAGTCACCCTACCCTGCAGCCGCCCGCAACCCTTTCCATAACAGTTCCAGTTGTTGCCGGTACATGGCGGCTATCGCCGCCGGGTTGCTGTGCTGCAGCGCCAGGGGTACGCCGTAAAATATCGAAACCAGTCCCACCATGGCTGCCGGCATGGTGATATTTTCGGGCAATTCACCCTGTTCTATGGCCGTCTGCAGTGATCCACGCAACAAACCCTCGAGACTGTCATCCGGCGTGTCGACAATGCCGTCCAGATCCGAAAATGCAAGCATGCGTTCCGCAACCGTTATTTCAGGGCCCCGGTGGCGTGTACGGCTACGCGCTTCGTGGGCAATGATCTCACCCATCAAGCCGGGTTTCTTTTGTACTTGAATCGAAGTGTAGCGAAACAGTGCGTCGATGACAGCCAGCCCCTGGTGCTGTTGCATCGCCTGATGACCGTACCAGTTAAGCTCGAGCGTCCATAAGCGGTCGAGGTAGACAATAAGGTCTTCTTTTTTCGGAAAATAATTGAAGAAGGTTGCTTCTGAAATTTGCACACGCTCGCACAGTGATTTGACCGACAATGTCTCATAGGATGCTGCCTCAAGATGGTGCGAGGCTGCCTCGGCCAGCGCCAGACGGGTCTTGGCAAACTTGCGCTCGCGTAATGAAGGCCGTGCGTGAGTCGTCATTGATGTAGTTTACCCTAAATATATATCCGGCAGCACAAATTAAAAATTAGTTTAAACAATAAGTTACATTTTTCCAGGACAACCATCTAATAACCCATAATAAATACATAGTTTTTATAGGGAATCACGGCTGAACACGTGATATTTGCAGTTTCCTGCCTAAAGCCGGCACCCTGTAATCAATAATTATGTTAAAAATGAATTAGTTATATATTTTAAGGTAATATCTAATTATAGGTAGTACTTGTATATAATCATTAAAACAGCACTATTTGTGCTTTTTGTTAGTTATGTATTAGCTAAATATAATGTTTACCCTAAAAAGTATCATCGCGTTTCTGCCTGCTGTGCTGTTTCTGCGATTCGAGTTGCAACACCAGCAGCCGGTAGCTTTTGTATTTTTCGAAAACGGCCTGGCTGCGGTGACCGGATAAATACTTGTAGCGCAGGCGTTCCAGCTTGTGACGTGCCAGCCACTTGGTGAGCCGCGTCAGCCGCGGATAGCGGCCACGCAGAAATGTATCGATCGACCGGGATGCCGGCAGCAGCCGTTGCGTCAACCACTCGTCCAACAGGGCGATATTCGGACTGATTCGCGGGGTAATGTCCTCATCATGCAGCAGGGTAAACGGTGCGCCCGACACGCCATCATAAAACAGGCCGAGGAGGTGACCGCCACTGAAACTGCGGTCACCCTCGGCACCATCACAATGCGCGTCGGTCTTGAAAAAGTCACAAATCAGTAATTGACCACCCGGTTTCAACAACAGCGGACTCTTCGCGAAGATCTCTGGCAAGGGGATGTACTGGAAGCTCTCGCTGAATAACAGCAGATCGTAGCGCTGCCGGCAGGTTGACAGGGGCAGGGACTCGAAATCGGATTCGAACAGCATACTGTCGGTGTGCGGCATGGCTGCCAGGCGTGCGCGCACTTGCTGGTTCAACTGGGCAGACGGGTTGACGGCATCGACGCCATAACCGCGCTCGATCATCAACTGCAGCATATGGCCGGTGCCGCAGCCGACATCGAGAATGCGTGGGGCAGGGCGGTCGGCCAGCAGCGCATCAATCTGCTGCAGAATCATCTCGGTGTAACGCTGCTGGGCGAGGGCAATATTGCCAAGCGACAGCTCCAGATCCGTATCCCAGAGGCCATAGTGCAGATCCTGCACATCCAGTATCTGCTGCGCCAGTACCAGCCCAAGTTCCCGCGAAGACATTTTTTGCTTGTCTGGCATGGCTCGTCCAGCCCCCATAAATGACAAATAAAATATATTAATTACAATAACTAATAATATTTAATAGGGCAAAATACATATTTACATGGCCATTTAAATTACAGCGTGTTCACGCTGCAGGGAAGGGCACAGCGACATCCCGGAGCACCAGCGCCCTGTGCAACCTGTCTGATCACTTGCCAATACAAAAACTGCTGAAGATGCGGCCCAGCAATTCATCGCTGCTGACCTCGCCGGTGATTTCACCCAGCACCTGCTGCGCCTGGCGCAGTTCCTCGGCAAGCAATTCGCCGGCACGCTGTTGTTCCAGTTGCCGCTGCCCGGTTTCAACATGCTCGTAGGCGCGTCGCAAGGCATCGACATGGCGACGGCGTGCAGTAAAGCCACCTTCATTGTGCGCGGTGTAGCCGACGCTCTGCTTCAGGTGCAGTCGCAGTACGTCCAGTCCGGCGCCACTCTGCACGGAGAGGGCAACCGAAGGCTGCCCGTTATCCTCACTGATGCCCGCGGCATGACCGCTTAAATCGATCTTGTTGAATATCAGCGTATGCGGAACACCTGCCGGTAACTCATCGAGTATGGCGGCATCGGCAGGCGTGAAGCCCGACTGGTCATCAATGACCAGCAACACCCGGTCGGCCTGTTCCAGTGCCAGGCGTGCACGCTGCATGCCGGCCTGTTCCACCGGGTCGTCACTGACATGCAGGCCGGCGGTGTCGATGATATGCAGCGGCAGGCCGTCGATCTGGATGTATTCACGCAACACGTCACGGGTGGTACCGGGGATCTCGGTGACAATAGCGGCATCACGGCCAGAGAGGGCATTCAGCAAACTGGATTTACCGGCATTCGGGCGGCCGGCAATCACCAGCGTCATGCCATCGCGTAACAGTTGACCCTGCTGGGCACGTGCACGCATATCGTCGAACTCCGCGCGTAACTCCGCCAGCATCTGTGTAATGGTATCGTCCGAGAGAAAATCGATTTCCTCTTCCGGAAAATCAATTGCGGCCTCCACATACATACGCAACCGCGTCACCCGGTCGACCAGGGCATGCACACGGCTGGAAAATTCACCCTGCAGGGACTGTGCGGCCGCACGCGCGGCCGCGGTGGTGGAGCTCTCGATCAGGTCGGCAATGGCCTCCGCCTGCGCCAGGTCCAGCTTGTCATTGAGGAAGGCGCGCTCGGAAAATTCACCGGGACGGGCAGGGCGCGCGCCCAGCGATAACACCCGGCGCAGCAGGCTGTCCATGACGACCGGGCCACCGTGACCATGCAGTTCGAGCACGTGTTCGCCGGTGAAGGAGGCCGGCGCCTGAAAGTACAGTACCAGACCTTCATCAATCAGGGTGCCATCGGCCTCTGTGAATCGCTGTATTTCAGCACGCCGTGGCCGCGGCAGTCGTCCCAGCAGTTGTTGCGCAATGGCCGGGGTATCTGCACCGGAGAGGCGCACGATACCCACCCCGCCATGACCGGCCGGGGTCGCAATCGCTGCTATGGTATCAGTGGTCGGGCTGACCACACGCGTTGGCCCGTGTTATTTCCCGCCGCGCTCGATGCGCCGCGTAATGACCCACTGCTGCGCAATGGAGAGGGTGTTGTTGACCACCCAGTAAAGCACCAGTCCGGACGGGAAAAACGCAAAAAACACCGTAAACACGACGGGCAGGGCCATCATCACCTTGGCCTGGATGGGATCCAGCGGTGCCGGGTTCAGCTTCTGCTGAATCAGCATGGTGGCACCCATCAGCAACGGCAGGATGTAGTAGGGGTCCGGGGAGGACATATCGGTAATCCAGAGGATAAACGGCGCCTGTCGCAGCTCCACACTTTCCAGCAATACCCAGTAGAGGGAAATAAACACCGGTATCTGTACCACGATCGGCAGGCAGCCGCCGAGTGGATTGATCTTTTCCTTCTTGTACATATCCATCATCGCCTGGTTGAGCTTCTGGCGATCATCGCCGTAACGCTCCTTCAGGGTTTTCAGGCGCGGGGCCAGCTTGCGCATATTGGCCATGGATTTATAGCTGGTCTCCGACAGCTTGTAGAACGCCAGCTTGATGATCACCGTCACCAGTACAATTGCCCAGCCCCAGTTGCCGACCAGTCCATGGATGGTCTTCAGCAGCCAGAACAGTGGTTGTGCCAGTACTGTCAGCAGGCCGTAGTCGACGGTCAATTCCAGTCCGGGTGCCACCTGCTTCATCTCATCCTGCAGTTTTGGCCCGATGAAAATCTGTGTTTCATAGAGGGCGGAATCACCCGCCGCAACCGTCTGGCCCGGGGAGATCAAGCCGATGACATAGCGGCTGTTGCTGAGGGTCTTGGTGTAATAGCGATTGGCCTCACCGTTCTCCGGTATCAGGGCACCGAGAAAATAGTGCTGCAGCATGGCGGCCCAGCCATCGGTAATGGTGCGGTCAAGATCGCTGTCGACCATGTCATCAAATTTTATCTTTTCGTACTTTTCTTCCGGGCTGTAGATCACGCCACCCATGTAGGTATAGATAAACGTGCTCTGACCGGTCTCCGCCACCTGGGTGCGTTGCAACTGGCGGTACTGCCGACCATGCCAGTCGGCGCCACTTTGATTGCGTACCTCGTGCTGCAGGTCGACGGCGTAACTGCCGCGATGGAAGACGTAGCGCTTGGTTACCTCGACACCTTCCGGGCTGCGCCAGGTCATGGGAACGACCAGTTCGCCGTCCGACTCACCCATGCGGTAACTCGTTTGTTCCGGAGTGTAGACGATATGATGCGTGGGCTCGGTACCGACACTGGCGCGCAACCCCGACTGGATAACAAACAGATTCGGCATCTCGTCATTGAGGAGACGGAACGGGGGGGAACCCGGATCAGTGGTTGCCGGATAGGCCAGCAGGTCAGCCTGTCGTAAATCACCGCCGGTGGTATCGATCCTGACTTTAAAGAGGTCCGTTTCAACCTCAATATACTGGGCAGTCTTCAGTAATTCGGTTTCCGGCAGCGCACTCACCTGTGTAGCGGGATCACTGGATGCACTCGGGATGTCGTCGCTGCGAGCCGGCATGTCGCCAGGCACCGGTTCAGTCGCCGTGCCGGCCTGCGGAGCAACTGCCTCAGGCGTGGCAACAGGTCCATAGTCTTCCACCCAGGCCTGCCACAGCAGCAGCATGACAAACGACAGGGCAACGAACAAAAACAGGCGTTGATTATCCATGCGGGTGTGTGCACTCCTTTTCCGGTACCGGGTCAACACCACCCGGGTGCCAGGGATGGCAACGCAGCAGGCGCGCGACACTCATTGCGCTACCGCGCAGTGCGCCATGGCGTTCCACGGCAGTGATCGCATAACTGGAACAGCTGGGATAAAAACGGCAGTGATTGCCAAGCCACGGACTTAACAGCAATCGATAGCCGCGTATTAGTTGGATGATGAGCCAGCGCATTTTTTGTCCAATTCTTTCCAGAGCAGTTCCAGTGCGGCGTGCAAGGTCTTCTTTGACCGGGTCGCCACTCCGGCCCTGCCGAGGACCACGATATCCAGTGCACCCAGACGGGTCTGCCAGTGACGAAAACTCTCCCGGATGACCCGCTTGATCCGATTGCGTGCTACCGCCGTGCGTGCCACCTTGCGTGAAATCGCCAGGCCCAGGCGAGGGTGTTGCAGCTGGTTGGGAGTGGCGAGTACTGTCATCCAGCGATTATTCAACCTGTGACGACAGTGCTTGAAGACCCGCTGGTAGTCATCCGGCCCTGACAGTCGTACCCGCCTCGGGAAACGCGTCGAACCGCTACACAAGGTGATGGTTCAGACAGACAGCGACGCCCGGCCCTTCGCACGACGGGCATTAATTACACGACGGCCATTCTTGGTGCTCATACGGGCACGAAAACCGTGAGTCCGCTTGCGCTTCAGGTTACTGGGTTGATAGGTTCTCTTCATGGCACGTCACTTTCAGCAGGTTATACACTCGGGTCACGCCAGGGCAGGCGCGAAAGGGCGCAAAGATTACAGTTCCCGGGCCCTTAATGTCAACATCAATACGACTGAATCGTTTCGCAACAGGGTGTGGATAACTTTTTTCGACAGGTATAGACTCCCCCTCCTGCGGTCAAGGTTAAACAAAAAATTCTAGGGGAGATAAACGGTGGAAGCTTCACTCTGGCAACAGTGTCTGGTTCGTCTTGAAAACGAACTGCCAGAGCAACAATTCAACACCTGGATTCGCCCGCTGCACGCCATTGAAAACGGTGACAACCTGCGGCTGCTGGCTCCCAACCAGTTTGTTCTCGAATGGGTTCGCAAACATCACTTCGAGACGATATCGCAAACACTGCATGACCTTGGTCCGCAAACGACCACCCGTGTGCAGCTCGATATAGGCAGTAGCAAGAGTACCTCGCAGCCGGCAACCGGCAACGGCCAGCAGGTACCGGTCACCACGGCCTTTTCCACACCGCAGCAGCAGCCGGTCACGCATAAAAGCAATATCAACCCCGAATTTACTTTCGAAACCTTTGTCGCCGGTAAATCCAACCAGCTGGCGCGTGCCGCATCCATGCAGGTGGGCGAGAATCCCGGCGGTGCCTACAACCCGTTATTCATATACGGTGGCGTCGGCCTCGGCAAAACACATCTCATGCATGCCATTGGGAACATGATTCTTGACAACAAGCCCGGTGCGCGGGTGGTCTATTTACATTCCGAACGCTTTGTCGCCGACATGGTCAGGGCGCTGCAGCATAACGCCATCAATGCCTTCAAGAACTTTTACCGCACGGCAGATGCACTGCTGATTGACGATATCCAGTTTTTCGCCAAAAAGGAACGCTCTCAGGAAGAATTCTTTCATACTTTCAATGCCTTACTTGAAGGCCAGCAACAGGTCATACTGACCTGCGATCGCTACCCCAAGGAGGTCGAGGGCCTCGAGGACCGGCTTAAATCCCGTTTCGGCTGGGGTCTGACCGCCGCGATCGAGCCGGCCGAACTGGAGACGCGCGTTGCCATCCTGATGAGCAAGGCCAGCCAGAGTGAAGTCGAATTACCCAGCGATGTTGCCTTTTTCATAGCCCAGCACATCCAGTCGAATATTCGTGAACTGGAAGGCGCCTTGCGTCGCGTCATGGCCAGTGCACGTTTTACCGGGCAGGCCATCAGTCTCGACCTGGCTAAAGAGGCATTGCGTGATTTGCTGGTCTTGCAGGACAAACTGGTCACCATCAGCAATATTCAAAAAGTCGTTGCCGAGTATTTCAAGATACGCGTGGCAGATCTGCTATCACCGCGTCGCAGTCGTTCAATTACCCGACCGCGACAAATAGCCATGGCGCTGGCAAAAGAACTGACGACCCACAGCCTGCCGGAGATCGGTGATGCCTTCGGCGGACGTGACCACACCACGGTACTGCATGCGACCCGCAAGGTGGTGGAACTGCGTGACAGTGACATACGCATCAACGAGGATTACAACAACCTGTTGAGAACACTGACAACATAGCGTGGATAAGCTGTGGATAATTTTCAGGGCTAAACTTATCCCTACTTATCCACAGTTTGCCAACATGACATCAGACCGCCAGGCGATCACTTATCATTGATGCAGGATATTGAATATTAAAACGTTTATTAGGTTATACACAGTAATCGGGGCTGCTTAATAAACACAATAACCAAAGTTATTAACTTAAAAACATTATTTATTAATTATGAAATTCAGCATACAGAGAGAAGCGTTATTAAAACCTCTTCAACATGTCATCGGCGTTGTAGAACGTCGTCAGACGCTACCTGTATTAGGCAATGTGTTAATAAATGCCGGCAAGAAAAATGTCTGCCTGACGGCGACAGACCTCGAGGTTGAACTGCAGGCACAGGTGGCGGTTTCCGTCACCGAGGTCGGTGACATCACCTTGCCCGCGCGCAAGTTGCTTGATATTTGCCGAACCTTGCCCGACGAAGCACAACTCGATATTTCTGTGAAGAAAGACCGTGCCCTGATCACGTCTGGTAAAAGCCGTTTCACGCTGTCGACCTTGCCAGCCACGGAATTTCCCGTCATTGATAAAATCAAAAGCGCGCGAAAATTTTCGCTCCCCGAAAAAGAGCTGCATCGCCTGATTGAAAGTACCGGCTTCGCCATGGCACAACAGGATGTACGTTATTACCTCAACGGACTGATGCTGGAACCCGGTGCAGGTCTGCTACGCGCGGTCGCGACCGACGGTCACCGGCTTGCACTCTGTGACCTGGCAGCGGATGTCGGTGAAGGGGAGAGTCAGCAGGTCATCGTACCGCGTAAGGGGGTACAGGAATTACAGCGCTTGCTGGAACAGAATGATGCCGAGCTGGCAATCGAAATTGGCAGCAATCATATTCGGGTGACCACGAATGAACTGCGTTTTACATCCAAACTGATTGACGGACGCTTTCCTGATTATTCACGGGTCATCCCCAAGTCGCTCGATAAACGCCTGTTGATCAAACGTGATTCATTACGCCAGGCACTCACCCGCACCTCGATTCTTTCCAATGAGAAATACCGCGGTATACGTATGGATATATCAAAAAATAACATTAAGATTCAAGCACATAACCCAGAACAGGAAGAGGCCGTTGAGGAAATTGATGCCACCTATGACAACGATAATATCGTCATCGGTTTCAATGTGACTTACCTGCTGGAGGTGCTCAACGTCATTGACACGGACGAGGTGGAAGTCTCTCTGGGTGATGCCAATAGCAGTGCGCTGGTCAGACGGCCCGGCAATGACAACTGTCGCTACGTGGTCATGCCCATGCGGTTGTAGAGCGTTGCATAATCAATCAACGAGCGCTCAATCACTTTCAGACCCATCATTCAGCCGCTACGCACTTTGTGCTACAGCAGCGCCCAGCGGTAACGCCACTTTGGAAATTGGCCAGGATGTATTCAGGGTGCATGAAGCCGGCCCGCCGTACTCACATACCCCTGTACCCGATCCTGCCCGGTCATGCCATGCGCTAACGCAACGACCCGTATCCACAATTCGGATGCAGACAACGGCTTGCTGATCCATGGGTTTACAGTCGCTCGAAATCCGAGATTTTCGCAATATCCAGCATGCCTCCCTGACGTTCTCTCCAGGACTGAACCTGGTCACCGGCGAAAATGCCGCTGGTAAAACCAGCCTGCTGGAAGCCATCTATCACCTTGGACGGGTACGTTCTTTCCGCACGCATCACGTCAACCAGCCGATTCGCGATGGACAGGTTGCGTTTCGCCTGGTTGGCCGACTGCTGCGCGAGAAGGGCCGGGTTGTACCTATCGGCATCGAAAGACAGACCACCGGTTTACAGGTGCACCTGGATGGCCGCGTAGTACGACGCCTCTCGGATTTGGCCGGTAGTTTTCCGGTGCAGGTATTAAGTGGCGATACCGCCACCATCCTCAGTGGCGGGCCACGTTACCGGCGGCAAACGCTCGACTGGGCGTTGTTTCACGTGGAACAGGCCTACCGCGATGTATGGCAGCGTTACACACGTGCGCTACGCCAGCGTAATGCGGCGTTGCGTGCCGGGATGCCGGCCAATCAAATTTCAACGTGGGATGCAGAGATGTTGATGGCGGCAGAGCAGATCCACAATTTACGCCAGCTTTACTTTGAAAATCTCATCCCCCACCTGCAAGCTGAGGTGGGTCGCTTGTTACCGGCTGTGACACTCAACTTGAGTTACCAGGCGGGGTGGCCGGCTGACTCGACCCTGGCCGAACGGTTGGAAAGGGCGCTTGAAAAAGACCGTGCCCTGGGTAGTACACAATACGGGCCGCATCGCGCGGATTTTAAACTCACCGTAAACGGTCAGTCGCTACAATCGCATTTTTCCCGTGGCCAGCAAAAGGCCGCTGTGGTGGGTTTCATGCTGGCACAGGTTAAATGCCAGCAAGATCGATCGGCGCCTATGGGGGCCTTTTTACTGGATGACCTGGGTAGTGAACTCGATGCGACGCACCAGTTCCGGGTGCTGGAATCGCTGCGGGAACTTGATATCCAGGTGTTTGTGTCCGCCATTGACTCGGGGCGCAGCGAACTGCCGGACTGGCCAGACATGAGAAGGTTTCACGTGGAACGTGGCGAGATACAGGAAGTGGTATAATCCCGGCCTTTACGCATAGCGGCTTCAATAACCCGACAATCAGGCATTCAGGACATCAAAATGGCAGAAGAAAATTCCTATACCTCATCGAATATCAAGGTTCTGAAGGGGCTTGATGCGGTGCGCAAGCGTCCCGGTATGTATATCGGTGACACCGATGATGGTACCGGACTGCACCACATGGTGTTTGAGGTGGTCGATAACTCAATCGATGAAGCATTGGCGGGCCATTGCAAAGAAATTAACGTTATCCTGCACGGCGATAATTCTGTAACAGTCAATGATGACGGGCGCGGTATTCCCGTGGATATGCATTCGGACGAGGGGATATCGGCGGCCGAGGTCATCATGACGGTGCTGCATGCCGGCGGCAAGTTTGATGACAATTCCTACAAGGTATCCGGTGGCCTTCATGGGGTCGGCGTGTCCGTGGTGAACGCGCTATCTGAAAACCTGACGATCACCATCAACCGGGATGGCAAGATCCATACGCAGGAATATCACATGGGCGTGCCAGTGGCTCCGCTGGCCGTGGTTGGCGATACCGAGCGCACCGGCACTGAAATACACTTCAAGCCCAGCTGCAGGATCTTCACGCAAACGGAGTATCACTACGATATCCTTGCAAAACGGCTGCGAGAACTGTCATTCCTGAATTCCGGGGTGCGCATTCGCCTCAAGGACGAGCGCACGGACAAGGAGGACGTCTTTGAGTACCAGGGCGGTATCCGCGCCTTTGTGGAACACCTGAATCGCAAGAAGACACCCTTGCACCCGACAGTGTTCTATTTCAGTGCCATGAAAGATGACGTCGGCGTGGAACTTGCCATGCAATGGAACGATTCCTACCAGGAAAACATTTTTTGTTTTACCAACAATATACCGCAGCGTGATGGTGGTACCCATCTGGCGGGTTTTCGCGGCGCGATGACGCGTACCCTGAACCAGTACATGGAAAAGGAAGGTCTGATGCGCAAGGCCAAGGTAACAGCTACTGGCGAAGATGCCCGCGAGGGCCTGACAGCGGTACTGTCCGTCAAGGTGCCCGATCCCAAGTTCTCATCGCAGACCAAGGACAAGCTGGTATCGTCGGAAATCAAGGGTATTGTGGAATCGACGGTGAGTGAGAAGTTCCAGGCCTATTTGCTGGAAAGTCCGGTCGAGGCAAAGGCGATTACCTCGAAAATAATTGATGCCGCGCGAGCCCGGGAAGCGGCGCGCAAGGCACGGGAAATGACGCGTCGCAAAGGCGCACTGGATATCGCCGGTCTGCCGGGTAAATTGGCGGACTGCCAGGAACGTGATCCGGCCTTGTCAGAGTTATTCCTGGTGGAGGGTGATTCAGCCGGCGGCTCAGCCAAGCAGGGTCGAGATCGTCGCACGCAGGCAATCCTGCCGCTGAAGGGCAAGATCCTGAATGTGGAGAAGGCACGCTTCGACAAGATGCTGTCATCGGCAGAGGTCGGTACCCTGATTACCGCGCTGGGTTGCGGTATTGGGCGGGACGAATTCAATGTCGACAAACTACGTTACCACCGAATCATTATTATGACCGATGCCGATGTTGACGGCTCACATATACGCACCCTGCTGCTGACCTTTTTTTACCGCCAGATGCCGGAACTGATCGAGCGCGGCTATGTGTATATAGCCCAGCCACCGCTGTATAAAATAAAAAAAGGCAAGCAAGAACAATATGTTAAGGATGATTTATCACTGAACGCCATGCTCCTCAACAGCGCCATCGAGACGGCACAGTTATACGTCAATCCGGATGCACCTCCGCTGGGAGGACCGGCACTGGAGTCATTGGCCAATAATTACATGGCGGTGATGGCCTCCATACGGCGCTTGTCGCGCCGCTATGACACGGCGGTGCTGGAACGCATGATATACATGCCAGTGATGGACCAGCACAGCCTGACTGATTTGCAGCAGGTGACGGACTGGTTTGCGGAATTGGAATCACGAATCAATGCTACCCTTGGCAGCGGCCAGCGCTATGAATGTTCAGTCGAGGCAGGTGCCGAGGGAAAGGGTTTCGTGGCCACCATCAGCAAGTGGACACATGGCATCGTCGCTTCGGAACAGGCACTGGCTATGGAATTCTTCAATGGCGTGGAGTACCAGCAAATGGTGGCTCTGGGGCAGCAGCTCGATGGACTGCTAAGCGAGGGTGCCTATGTACAGCGTGGCGAACGCCAGACCAATGTTTCGTCATTCAAACAGGCGCTGAACTGGCTCATGGAAGAGGCCAAGCGCGGCCAGCATATTCAACGCTACAAGGGGCTCGGTGAAATGAACCCGGAGCAGCTCTGGGAAACCACGCTTGATTCAGAGAACCGCCGCTTGCTGCAGGTAAAGATTGAAGATGCCGTGGGCGCCGATGATATCTTCACGACCCTGATGGGTGACCAGGTCGAGCCACGCCGTGATTTTATCGAACAGAATGCATTGTTGGTCTCGAACCTGGATGTTTAGGGCGAGTAAAATACGCTATGGCGCAAAGCATGATAATTTTTATGTAATTGAATTTATTAATATAAATAATTGTGCGCGCTATAATTATAGCGAATAATAAAATTATATATATGTAGGTGCGGCGTCCTCGCCGCGATTAGGGGTAGGTATTGCATAACAATCGCGGCGAGGACGCCGCTCCTACAAGGTCGTGATTTCCTGCATGCGGTCTTCAATCCAGTCGGAGGCTTCGGTCAGTAGTTGCTGGGCGGTCTTACCGGCCGGATCAATCGGTGCACCGATGCGGACCTGTATGACTCCCGGCCACTTGATAAAGCTGCGACGTGGCCAGTATTCGCCCGCATTGTGAGCGACCGGAACGATGGGATAACCGGTTTGTTCCGCCAGCACGGCACCACCGATACGGTAGCGCCCGCGTTGACCGGCCGGTATGCGGGTACCTTCAGGAAAGATGACCACCCAGATGCCTTCATTGAGACGTGCGCGTCCCTGGGTGACCAGCTGCTTGACGGCTGCCCTGCCGCTGCCGCGTTTGATGTGAATGCATTTCATCATTGCGAGGCCCCAGCCGAAGAACGGTAGCCACATTAATTCCCGCTTGGCTACCCAGACCTGAACAGGAAAGATTTGCTGCAGGGCAATCGTTTCCCAGGTGGACTGGTGCTTGGAAAAGACAATGCCGGCTTCCGGGGTGATATGTTCACTGCCCTGTACCTCGTGTGTCAGCTTGCAGGTAACCTTCAGCCACCAGAGGATAAAGTTCACCCATACCTGAAGCAGTCGCCAGCGTGTTTCCAGGGAAAAGAACACGGTAAACAGCAGCAGGGTAGCAAAGATCACCAGAGTGACGGGAAAGACGATCCAGAAGGCCAGGGAGCGAAACCAGATGACCAGGTAGGGTGTGTTGTCAGTCGACATGGGATTTGTCAGTGTGTATTTGTGTCAGTGTTCAATAAATGATTGACGACACTGTAGAGATCGTCAAATACGGCAACCTCCGGATCCAGTTCCGGACTGCTCACGGTACCGAACCCTTTACCTGTTTTGACCAGCACAGGGGTTGCGCCTGCGGCTTTGGCAGCCTCGATATCACGCAGTGAATCTCCAACGGCTGGTACGCCCTGCAAGCCAGTGCGCAGCCTGGCTGCGATATCGAGAAACATGCCCGGTTTCGGTTTGCGGCAGTTGCAGCCGTCATCCGGTCCATGCGGACAGAAGAACACGGCCTCGATCATGCCGCCGTTTTCGATGACGCGGTGCAGCATGGTCTCATGTATGCGGGCAAGGGTATCCAGGTCGAACAACCTGCGTGCAATGCCTGACTGGTTGGTTGCCACCACCACGTGCCAGCCTGCGCGATGCAGGCGGGCAATGGCCTCGAGACTGCCGCGAATGGGCTGCCATTCCGATGGCGACTTGATGAATTCATCGGAGTCTTCATTGATGACGCCATCACGGTCGAGGATGATCAGTTGCATCAGGTATTCCTGAATTCAGACACCCGTATACGACCATTGATCATGCGCGAGTTACGCTGCTCGAGCTTTTTCATCTTTGCCCAGAAGGCATCGTCAAGTCTGAAGTCGGCCGCAATGGCGGTGCCAAGCAACAGGATCATCAGGTCTGCACATTCCTCGGCGAGACTGTCGCGGTCCTTGCCCTTGGTGACACAGGCGGAAATTTCACCAAGTTCCTCGGTCATCAGGGCGATGCGGTAGGCCAGCTCTTCGCCACCGGTATTTTTAAAGTCGTGCTTGTCGTGGAACGCCTGTACGGCTGCAAGCATATTCCTGTATGAGTCTTTGTTAGGCATTATTTAAATTGTGTATCTATTCAGCTGGCCACAGAAACAAAAAGGCGAAAAACATTTATTAGAACATTTTGCCACGGAATCCACGGAAAACACGAAAAAATAACAGCCTTGGAAGTAATATTTCCGTGTTCTTCCGTGGCTAATGGGGTTATCCCTGCAGCAGGGAAATGTCAGCAACCTGCAGAAACAGTTCAGACAGTGACTGCAGCAGGGCGAGGCGATTGTCACGCAAGGCAACATCATCCGCCATCACCATAACGTCATCGAAAAATGTATCCACCGGTGCTTGCAGGGCTGCCAGCTGACACAGGGCGTTGGTGTAGTCACGCTGTTCGAACAAGGGTCGAGTCTGCCTGTCGAGGTCCTGCAGTGCCACTGCCAGTGCCTTTTCCGCAGGCTCCAGCAGCAGCGTGGCATCGTAACTCGCCGGAATCGCCGTAGCAGACTTGCGCAGAATATTGCGAATGCGTTTGTTCGCCGCCGCCAGGCTGTCTGCTTCAGGCAGTGCACGAAAGGCCCGGACAGCGCGCATGCGTTGATCAAAGTCCAGCGGTCGCCGCGGTTGTCTGGCAAGCACGGCCTCGAATACGTGAACATCATAGCCTGCATCAAGATACCAGGCACGCAGGCGATCCATCATGAAACTGAACAAGGGGTCACCGATGCTGGCGGCATCAAGAGCGGCGGGAAAATTGCTCGCCGCGGTGTCAATGAACGCGCGCAGATCGAGATCGAGTTGCTTTTCAATCAATATACGCAGCAGTCCGAGTGCCGAACGACGCAGGCCGAACGGATCCTTGTCACCCGTCGGTGTCTGTCCAATGGCGAAGATGCCAACCAGCGTATCGAGTCGTTCGGCGATCGCCAGTAGCTGCCCGGTGTCGGAGGCCGGCAGGGTGTCGCCGGCAAAGCGTGGCTGGTACTGTTCATCCAGTGCCCTGGCGACGGCTTCGTCCTCGCCATCGTGCAATGCATAGTAACGCCCCATGATGCCCTGCAAGTCGGGGAACTCGAACACCATGCTGGTGACCAGGTCGCATTTGCACAGGGATGCCGCACGCTGTACCTGCTCGACGTTGAAGCCCAGTTGACCGGCGAGGGCAGTGGCAATCGCGGCAATGCGGGTTTGCTTGTCTCCCAGCGAGCCGAGCCTTTTCTGGAAAGTCATGTCGTCGAGCTGCACGGCGCGACTGTGCAATGTTTGCTTGCGGTCCTGGTTCCAGAAGAATACCGCATCCTCGAGACGGGCCCGGATGACGCGCTCGTTGCCGGCCTTGATCTGCTGCGGATCCTTGCTGGCAATGTTGGCGACGGTGATGAAGTGCGGCAGCAGTTTGCCGTGTTCATCGACGACAGGAAAATATTTCTGGTGGTCCTGCATGCTGGAGATCAGGGCTTCTGCCGGCACCTCGAGAAAGTGCGGGTCATAACTGCCGCTGATGGCCACCGGCCATTCCACCAGTGCGGTGACCTCGTCGAGCAGGGCTGCATCGATCAGTGCCTGGCCGCCGAGAGCAGCGCCGGCTTCCATGACCTGTGTGCGGATGGAATCCCGCCGCCGTTCCATGTCCACCTCGACCATGCCGTCCTGTTGCAGCGTCTGCACATAGGCATCCGCCGTTGCGATTGCAATGGCTTCGTTGCGATGGAAGCGGTGGCCGCGTGAATAGCGGCCGCTGTCGATACCCAGTACGTTCGCTGATATGGCTTCATTACCGAACAGCAGCACCATCCAGTGGAGTGGCCGTACGAATTCGATTTCCGAATTGCCCCAGCGCATGCGTTTCGGCATCGGCAGGGTTTTTAGTGCCTTTTCAACCAGCCCGGGTAATACCTCGCTGCTGGCCTGGCCGCTCTCCGTGGAGTGATACACCAGCCAGCTACCCTTGTCGGTCTGCAGCTCCTCGAGTTCGCTCACCGTTACCCCACAGGAACGCGCGAAGCCCTCGGCCGGTTTGGTCGGATTGCCATCGGCATCAAAGGCGGCTTTCAGTGCCGGACCGCGTTTCGTGACCTCACGGTCAGGTTGTGCCACGGGTACATCCCTGATGAGCAGCGCCAGCCGCCGCGGTGTGGCATAGGCATGGCTACTGCCATGTGCCAGCCGGTTTTCATCCAGCAAGGTATCCAGTGAAGTCCGCAGTGCATCGCGCATGCGCCGCAGTGCCTTCGGCGGTAACTCCTCGGTACCGATCTCGATGAGCAAATCACGGCTTGGTGTCATGCGTCACCCCCGTTGTCGGTGAGCATGGGGAAGCCAAGTGCCTCGCGGGCTGCATAATAGGCCTCTGCCACCTGCCGGGAGAGGGTGCGTACGCGCAGGATGTAGCGTTGCCGTTCCGTCACCGAAATGGCATTACGCGCGTCCAGCAGGTTGAAGGTATGCGAGGCCTTGAGCACCATTTCGTAGGCTGGCAGTGGTAGTTGCGCCTCGATCAGGCGGTTGCTCTCGCGTTCGCAGGTATCGAACCAGTCGAGTAATGAAGCCACATCGGCATGTTCGAAATTGTAGGCCGACATCTCGACTTCGTTCTGATGATAGACATCACCGTAGCTGACCGGGCCATCGGGTCCTTCGGTCCACACCAGGTCAAAGACGCTTTCGGCTTCCTGCAGGTACATGGCAATGCGTTCCAGGCCGTAGGTCAACTCGCCGCTGACCGGGCGACACTCGAGGCCGCCGACCTGCTGAAAATAGGTGAATTGCGAAACCTCCATGCCATTCAGCCAGATCTCCCAGCCGAGGCCCCAGGCCCCCAGCGTTGGTGATTCCCAGTTATCCTCGACAAAGCGGATGTCATGCACCAGTGGATCGATTCCCAGTTCATGCAGCGAACCCAGGTACAGATCCTGTATGTCCAGGGGCGATGGTTTCAGTAGCACCTGGTACTGGTAATAATGCTGCAGGCGGTTCGGGTTTTCGCCATAGCGGCCATCGGTAGGACGGCGCGAGGGCTGTACATAGGCTGCACGCCAGGGCTCCGGACCGATGGCGCGCAGGAAGGTGGCCGGGTGAAAGGTGCCGGCGCCGACCTCCATGTCATACGGTTGTAGCAAGGCGCAGCCCTGCCGGCTCCAGTAGTCCTGCAGCGCAAGAATCAGGCCCTGAAATGTTTTAGGTGTTTCTGCCACGGTTTTTTCAGATGATTGTTATGCAGTTTGCAAGCCACACAGTATAGCGTGCAGTGCCTCAAATTTCGCTACAGCTGCCACCGCGATGTCAACTATATGTGTCTTTCGTGACAATCTGCGTGTCTCTATGGTAAATGTGACAGGTCGATGTGCGCAGCAGGCGCCTTCAGCAGCCGTCACGGCGGGTCGACACATTATCAGTACCCAGGTGGAGGAAAAGCATGTCCAGGCTAATTCTCGAACCCACACCCCAGGCCCAGTGGCAGGCCCTGGTGCACGAGGCGCAGGCAGCCTGCCACCGGCACCTGGATGAATCACTGGAAAGTTACCTGGTATTCTTGCTAATGCGTTTTGCCGACAGGCCGTACTGTACGGCGCGCGTTATGGCTGAAGACTATCTCAAGTCACAAGCGCTTCATGGAGAACAGCGTGCCGGGCGGTTGCGCGAGGTAGGGGACCACTGCCTGTTGTTCTCCGGCCTGTTCCCGCAGCTGGCTGAACGCCGCCTGGTACCCGTCAGTTATTTCGTCAACATCGGACGGGGTTCCTACCGGCAATTGTCCACGGTGCTGGATCGGGGCTGGAGTTCGGTCTACAGCCATCTGTCCGAGGCCTTTGTGGTACTGATGGATATACTGCACGCCATGCGCGGCCTCGGCGGTGAGACCGTGCTGACACCTATCCAGGCCATGGACCTGTGGCAGGATACCGGCAGCCGCCGCTGCTATGAGCAGATGTGTGCTGACGGTCATATCAGTCCGGCCCCTGCGTCCACTGAAAGGCACTGAATCTCCGGGTCATCTAACAGGTTTTCTGCCGCGTGCGCTGCGCATGCGGTAGAATGGCGCGATAGTTTTCTCCACACCTCAATCACGCCTGTTCATTCACCATGCCCAGAGAAGTAAAAGCCGTTGCACTGATTTCCGGTGGTCTCGATTCTTTGCTTGCGGCACGCGTCGTGATGCAGCAGGGCGTCCACGTTGAAGGCATCAATTTCTACACCGGCTTTTGTGTCGAAGGCCACACCCACGCCATCCGCAAGAAGGACCGGCAACGGCCAAAGCGCAACAATGCCCTGTGGTCCGCGGAACAGCTTGGCATCAAGCTGCACATCGTCGACATTATCGAAGAATACAAGGATGTTGTGATCAACCCGAAACACGGTTATGGCAGCAACCTCAATCCGTGCCTTGATTGCAAGGTCTTCATGGTCAACAAGGCACGTGAATGGATAGACGCGAACGGTTTCGATTTCATTATTACCGGTGAAGTCATCGGCCAGCGACCCATGTCACAGCGCAAGGATACGATGCCGGTCATCGCGCGGGACTCGGGTGCCGGTGAACGACTGGTGCGGCCGCTGTGCGCAAGGAATTTGCCTGCAACGTTGCCCGAGAAAGAGGGCTGGCTGGATCGTGAACGCCTGTATGGTTTCAATGGTCGTTCACGCAAGCCGCAAATGGCGCTGGCAAAACAATTCGGTTTCGAGGATTACGCACAGCCGGCCGGTGGCTGCTGTTTCCTTACCGACAAGCAATATTCGGTGAAGCTGGCAGACCTCTGGAAGGCCCGCGGCACCCGTGAATACGACCTCGACGATATCATGCTGCTGAAGGTCGGGCGGCACTTGCGGCCTCGCGCACATTTCAAAATCATCGTCGGCCGCGAAGAAGGCGAAAACCGCTTTCTCGAAGGCTATAGAAAGCGTTTTATCAGCATGATCCCGACCAGTCATACGGGTCCTCTGGTACTGATCGATGGCGAGGTCGGAGCTGATGATATTGAGCTGGCGGCTCGCCTGGCGGTACGCTTCAGCCAGGGACGTGATGCAGAGCGTGTCACGGTTGAGATCAGGCAGACAGATGGCATGACACATTCACTGCAGGTCATTCCCATGGCGAGCGAAGCGATACCCGGGGACTGGTATGTCTGAGTGTGGCCTGACAGTGAAGAGTAGCCCCGTGTGCCAGGCGCTTGCCTAGCATGGTTGCCATCACTGTCGATGCCCGTAACCTGCTGTGTCCGATGCCGGTGATTCGCACCCAGGACGCGGTGTTAAAATTGCAGCCGGGTGATTCAATCAGGGTACTGTGTACCGACCCGGGGGTGTTGCATGACATTCCCGCCTGGTGCCGGGTACACGGTCACGAAATCTGCAACATCGAAGAGCAAGAACATGAAATTACCATTACCCTTCGGGTGGGCCAGTCCGGCTAGTCTGTCATGAGTCACACGCACCTTCCCGATCCGCTGGATGCACGCTACCAGGACATCCGCAAGGTGACACTGGTTGGTGCTGTCGTCGACCTGGTGCTGGGTGTTGCCAAGATCATTGTCGGTGTCATTGCCAGTTCACAGGCATTGATTGCCGACGGCATCCATTCACTGTCTGACCTGGCAACGGATTTCCTGGTGCTGTTTGCCGCCAAGCATGCGCATCGCGAGGCCGACGACGAACACCCATATGGCCATGGCCGCATTGAGACCGTGGCGACGGTGGTGCTGGGCGTGTCACTGGTCGTTGTTGCCATCGGCATCAGCTACGACGCGGTACGGCGCCTGATGGCGCCGGAATTACTGCTGCATCCGGGCTGGATGGCATTGCTGGTCGCGGTGATCTCGGTGCTGTCGAAGGAACTGATCTACCAGTACACTGCTCGTGCGGCACGCCGTCTGCGATCAAAGATGCTGCATGCCAATGCCTGGCACAGCCGCAGCGATGCCATTTCCTCGATCATCGTCGTCATTGGTGTTGTCGCAACCATGCTGGGCTACCCCTCTTTTGATGCACTGGCCGCCGTAGCGGTTGCACTGATGGTTGCCAAGATCGGCTGGGATCTGCTGTGGCAAAGCCTGCAGGAATTGATTGATACTGCGCTGGACCCGGAGAGGGTCGAGGCGATCCGTGAAACCATCATGGCGGTGGATGGTGTGCGTACCTGTCATATGCTGCGTACGCGCCACAGTGGCAGTGATGCCCTGGTGGATGTGCATATCCAGGTGGATCCGGCATTGAGTGTCTCGGAGGGCCACCAGATTGGCGAGGCGGTTCGCTGGCGCCTGATCAAAACCATTGACGATGTCTCGGACGTCACGGTGCATATTGACCCCGAGGATGATGAACTGGCCTCGTCCTGTAAGGGGTTGCCGTTGCGCGATGAAGTCCTGCGGCGGCTTGAACAGCAATGGCAGCACCTGGATATCGGCGAGCGTCTCGACAAGGTGGTGGTGCACTACCTCAATGGCAAGGTGCATGTGGAAGTGTTTCTGAACAGCACTGGTGAGGATTCACAGCAGCTTGCCGATTTGTCCGCGGCGATCCGAGAGGCGGCGCAAAAGGCGCAGGACATCGGTGATGTGAGTGTCTATATCCAACATGAAATGCACTAAAATAGTGCGTTCTGATAACGGATTGCACATAAATGGTGCGCCTGCGGGTGGTGCAGGGTTGCTAACTGCGTGAATTACCGGTAGTTGCCCGCCACCACGACCATGGCATAATTCCTGCTTCAAGAAGAAGCAGGATTGTAGAGATTTGTATGTGTCCACCGTTGTCGCCTGATAGCGGCGTGTTATTTTTTAGTGCAAGTTGAATTGGAGGAGTTGTAATGTCTGTAGCAAAAGTTACGAAAATGATGAAGGACAACGAGGTTAAATACGTTGACCTGCGGTTCACCGATACCATTGGCAAGGAGCAGCACGTGACCATGCCCGTGAGCCAGGCAGGCAGCAGCCTGTTCAAGGATGGCAAGATGTTTGACGGTTCCAGTATCGCCGGCTGGAAGGGCATTAATGAATCAGACATGGTACTGATGCCGGATACGACCACCGCCGTGATGGACCTGTTCAGTGACGAGCCGACCATCAATATCCGCTGCGACATTCTTGAACCGATGACCATGCAGGGTTACGAACGTGATCCGCGGTCCATCGCCAGACGTGCCGAGGACTACCTTAAATCCACCAAGATTGCCGATACGGCTTTCTTTGGCCCGGAGCCGGAATTCTTCGTGCTCGACGATGTGCGCTGGGGTGCCGACATGAGCGGTTCCTTCTGCAAGGTGGATTCAGAGGAAGCCTCGTGGAACTCCGAGCGTGTCTTTGAAGATGGCAACATCGGTCACCGTCCGACGGTCAAGGGTGGTTATTTCCCGGTTCCGCCGGTGGACTCGTTGCATGACCTGCGTGGTGCCATGTGTCTGGCTCTTGAGGAGATGGGCGTTGCCGTCGAGGTGCATCACCATGAGGTGGCGACCGCCGGGCAGTGCGAAATCGGTACCCGCTTCGATACCCTGGTCGCACGCGCTGATCAGAACCAGATTCTCAAGTACGTGGTGCATAATGTCGCACACGGCTATGGCAAGACGGCTACCTTCATGCCCAAGCCGATTGTCGGTGACAATGGCAGTGGTATGCACGTGCACCAGTCACTGGCAAAGGACGGCAAGAACATCTTCACCGGCAACAAGTACGGTGGTCTGTCCCAGCAGGCACTGTATTACATCGGTGGCATCTTCAAGCATGCACGCGCCCTGAATGCTTTTACCAATGCCAGCACCAACAGCTACAAGCGCCTGGTGCCGGGATTCGAGGCACCGGTGATGCTGGCCTATTCGGCACGAAACCGTTCCGCCTCGGTGCGTATCCCGTTTGAATCCAACCCGAAAGGCCGCCGTGTCGAGGTGCGTTTCCCGGATTCAGCCGGTAACCCCTACCTGTGCTTCTCTGCCATGCTGATGGCCGGTCTTGACGGTATCAAGAACAAGATCGATCCGGGCGATGCCATGGACAAGGACCTGTACGACCTGCCACCGGAGGAAGGGAGAATGATCCCGACCGTGTGCAGTTCGCTGGATCAGGCACTGGATGCGCTGGATGCAGACCGCGCCTTCCTGACTGCCGGTGGCGTGTTTACTGACGACATGATTGACGGCTACATCGATCTGAAGATGGAAGAAGTCACGCGCCTGCGCATGACCACCCATCCGGTCGAGTTTGATATGTACTATAGCCTCTAACGGGTTCGCAGTGTTGTACCATAAAGCCCCGCTCAGGTAGCGGGGCTTTTTGTTGTTTACAGGCAGGGGTGAAGTGATGCGCGTGACAGGAATACTGCTATTGGTTGTTGCGATGGCGGCGCATGCGGAAGTCTACAAGTCCATCAATGCTGATGGCGAGGTCGTTTATTCCGACCGGCCAACGCAGGGTGCCGAGCGCGTGAAGATGCCACCGCTGCCGTCATACACGCCACAGCCGGTAAGGACACTCAGTCGATCTGCAGCGACGGTTGAACAGCAAGTGCGGTATGAAAGTTTTATTATCTCCAGTCCTGCCAGCGACGCCACCATCAGGAACAATCTCGGTACGGTCGAGGTAGACACGCGACTGGCGCCGGCGCTGATGACATCGCTGGGCCACAGAATACAGTTTTACCTGGATGGTGTGGCACACGGTAACCAGCTTGACAACACCACGCTGACGCTGAGCAATGTCGAGCGCGGCGAGCACCGACTCTCGGCCAGTGTCGTTGATACGGCAGGAAATGTTTTGATAACAACGGCAGAGACAACGGTGTATGTGAAGCGTGCGTCCAAGTTGCTCACTGACAAGCAGGGATCAGTGACAGATAACCCGGGTTACATCACGGACAATCCAAACATTGTCGGCGATGAAACCTTTCAACCCTATCGGCGCAAGGACATCGCTGATTACAGTGGCCAGGCAGCAGACAACGATGACCCTGATGAGGCAGAACTACCGGCAAACCCCGGTTTCCGCAATCGCAACCCAAATATTCTCAGCCCAAATCCGAATATTCTTTCCCCCAACCCGAACCTGATCAATCCGCCACAACCCAAGAAAGACTGATTGCGCGCACCAATCTGGTGCATTTGAGCCGCGGTCGTTATACTGGGGAGGATTCCGTTGTTACCCCCATCTATTGAGCCATATATAACCGATTGTTTATTAAGTGATATTTTTTATTTTATGGGATAAACCCCCGTTGTGAAGATGTTGGTTTGGTTTTTGCAAAGAAGTACGTTATGAATGCAGATCCCCCTCTATCGGAAGTTGATGCCGAGCGGATACTCGACAGTATGGGAACCGCGGTACTGGTGTTCAATGCCCGGTTTCGGCTGGTAACGATCAACCAGGCGGGCGAGGTCATGCTGGCTCACAGTGCACGTCATGTCTGCGGACGCACCGTCAGCGAACTGGTCCTTAATGCAGAGGAAATGATCGAGCAGATGAACAGCACCCTGTCTTCCGGGCGGGTTTTGAATCAGCGCGGTTGCCTGCTGGAGTTACCGGCTGCGGCAGACCTGCGGGTCAACTGTACCTTTACACCGATGACGGACAGAGCCGGCAATTCACATGTGCTGATCGAGTTGCGCCAGATAGATCACCACCTGCGTATCGAGCAGGAGGAACGACTGATCATGCAACAACAGGCCACGCACGAACTGCTGCGCGGCCTTGCACACGAAATCAAGAATCCGCTGGGCGGATTACGCGGCGCTGCGCAATTACTGGAACGGGAAATCAGTGAGGCAGAGCTGAAGGAATACACGCACATCATTATCAGCGAGGCGGATCGCCTGCAGTCATTGCTGGACCGCATGCTGGGCCCCAACAATTTGCCCAATATCGAGCCAGTGAATATCCACGAGGTACTCGAGCATGTGCGTGAACTGGTGCGGGTCGAAGCGGGTGAAGGCCTGCGTATCAAGCATGACTATGATCCCAGCTTGCCGGATTTGCAGGCCGACAGGGACCTGCTGCTGCAAGCAATCCTTAACATCGTACGCAATGCGGCACAGGCACTGGGAAACGAGGGCAAGATCACCCTGCGTACCCGCGTACGGCGTAATTTTAATATTGGCAGCGTCAAGCATCGCCTCGTTGCACGCATAGAAGTCATTGATAACGGCCCCGGTATTGATGAAGAGCTGCGCAAGCAGATCTTTTACCCGATGATTACCGGCCGCAGCGATGGCACCGGCCTCGGACTGTCGATCGCACAGGCGCTGATCAGTCGTCACCGGGGCCTGATTGAATGCAACAGTCAAGCGGGGAAAACCGTATTTACTATTTTGCTGCCACTGGACGGAAAGCATGAGCCATAACGAAACAATCTGTGTCATTGATGATGACAGTTCAATTCGCTGGGTGCTCGACAAGGCGCTCGGCAAGAGCGGACTGCAGGTCGCGCAATTTGATTCTGCAGACAGTGCGCTGCGAGCCATCAGCAAACAGGAGCCGGCCGTCATCGTGACCGATATTCGCATGCCGGGTATGGACGGTCTCGCCCTGCTGGAGCACATCCATAGCGATTATCCGGACTTGCCGGTCATTATCATGACGGCCCACTCCGATCTGGATAGTGCTGTTTCGGCCTACAAGGGCGGGGCCTTCGAGTATCTGCCGAAGCCGTTTGACGTCGACGAGGCCGTGGCACTGGTCAACCGGGCACTTGAATTGCGTGTCCAGCAACAGGTCGAAACTGTACCGCAGGTACTGGAGGAATCACCGGAAATCATTGGCAAGGCAGCTGCGATGCAGGAAGTCTTTCGCGCCATCGGCCGCCTCGCACACTCCAATGCCACAGTACTGATCAACGGTGAGTCAGGTACCGGTAAAGAACTGGTTGCACTGGCGCTGCATCAGCACAGTACGCGTGCGAAGCAGCCGTTTGTGGCGCTGAACATGGCAGCGATTCCCCGTGATCTACTGGAGTCCGAGTTATTCGGTCACGAGCGTGGTGCGTTCACCGGTGCACAAAATCGTCGTGCCGGACGTTTTGAGCAGGCCAATGGCGGTACCCTGATGCTGGATGAGATCGGTGACATGCCGGCCGAGCTGCAAACCCGCCTGTTGCGCGTGCTGGCGGATGGTGAGTTTTATCCCGTGGGTGCGCACACACCCAAAAAGGTCGATGTGCGCATAATTGCAGCGACTCACCAGAACCTGGAGCAGCGGGTGCGTGACGGGCAATTTCGCGAAGACCTGTTTCATCGCCTCAATGTGATTCGCATCCAGATTCCACCGTTGCGCCAGCGCCGCGAGGACATACCGCTGTTGATGCAGCACTTCCTGAAAAAGGCTGCCATTGAACTGGAAGTCGAGACGAAAATCCTGACCGCGGAAGCGGCCGCCATACTGTCGACGCTGGACTGGCCCGGTAATGTACGTCAACTGGAGAATTTATGTCGCCTGTTAACCGTGATGGCGCCCGGCCAGGAAATCCATGTTGAGGACCTGCCGGATGAATTGATCGCGGCCAATGCCAGTGCGTCGCAGAAGACCGCAGACTGGCAAGGCTTGCTGCGACAGTGGGCACAACAGCAACTGGCCGGCGGGGCAGAGCAGTTGCTGGATGAAGCGCTGCCAAACTTTGAGCGCGTACTCATCGAGGTTGCGCTGCAGCAAACCGGCGGGCGACGCCAGGATGCGGCACGCTTGCTCGGCTGGGGGCGCAATACCCTGACACGCAAGCTGAAGGAGCTGGAAAGCACCCGCTAGATTCTTGCTATGTTGGACGCATCACGGCGTGTGTGATTCAATCCGCCGTACCGTAATAACCTTGTAGTTATTCTCTCAATGGCCAGCCTGTTTACAGCGCTTGATGCGAAATAGTCTGCGGCTTAAACCGCTGCATATAACGCTTGCGTTGTGGTCAGCGCTGCTGCCACTGTTTGCGCCTGTCCCGGCGGGCGCGGATGACCCTCCGGTGCAATCAGCCCCGCCTGTTGCTGAGGCTGCATATGTTGACCAGCTTATCGATCCGGCATTGCCCGATGATGCGACTGCAGACGTCTGGCAGAAAGAGGAGCCGGAAGTTCAGGGCCGGCGCTTTTACAGTATTGAATACCAGCACTATCAGCAGCGCTACGATAAAGCAGGTGATCTTGACGAGGACGGTGTGCAGTTGAACTGGCGGCGGGAGACGCTGGATTACGGCGAGTTTCATCTTGATGCCAGCGGTTACCGGGGGGATAACGATCAACTGAGTTTCGATAATTCCGGTGGTGGTCGTTTCACCCTGAATCAATACGGCTTCGTTCTGGATGAAAACCGGGTCATGGATAACACGCTGGGCGTTCTGCGTAGCAGCACCGATCCAATGATCACCAGTAGTTTCCGGCTAAATCTGTCATCCACCCTGCTGGCTGGTGGCCAGACACGAGTCAGCCAGGATGGCCTGTCGACGGTGTACGCCACGGCGGGACGTATCGGCCGGCTGGATCCGAGCCAGCTACAGGGTTTCCATCTGGAAGATGGCGAACAGTACGGACTCGGTTACAGCCGGCAACTCGCTGGCAACTGGCGCGCTGGCGCACAGCTGGTCAGTGTGAACGGGTCAAACAATACCCCGGACCATCAAAGTGTCGCTAGTGCTGTGCAATACCAGTCGCCGGATGAAAACAATCGATATGTCGGCCATGTGCTGGTTGACAGTGAAGGCCAGTACGGAGTGTGGGCGGACGGTGATAATCAAGTAAATCGCTGGCGGCACCGCTATGGCCTGTTCCGCCTGGACCCGGACCTGCTCTGGTCAGACAGCCAGCCGAACAACGACCAGCAGGGCGGCTACCTGCGCTCGGAACTGACAACCCTGCGCTTTAATTTAACTACCGGGCTGGACCTGACGCAGACCAACATTGACAATCGTGCCGATCGCGCCGGTAACAATCTGTATAACGGTTTTGTTAATGGCTCCTGGCGTATGAACCGTACAACCAGCCTTGGCGGTACACTGACACTGCGTGGCCGTGATGCCCGCGATGACTTCAGCGGGGATGATACCAAAAACATTATCCTCTCGACTTATGTATCTCGTGCGCTACCAATCGGTACTACGCGTCTGCAGCTGCTGGCATCACGCATCGAGGAGGTCGGTGACAGCGGTAACGGATACGGGGTGATCTGGGACCAGGACTGGAATGCCACGCGCAACCTGTTGTTCTCATCGACGCTGTCGCACGAAACAGAGAGCGGTCTCGATGATAGCGAGGACCGCAGTTCTGCGGCTCTGCTGTTTCGTCATGATGTCACGGAAAGCCTGCAATGGAACGGTGACATTTCTTATACCCATATTGATAAGGACAAAGGCGGTTCCCAGAATAGCACCAATGCCTCGCTGGCAGCTGTCTGGCGATTCCTGCGCAACTGGGATGCCAGCCTGAGGGTTACCTATAACAAGATTGATAATGTTTTCGACAATGTTGGCGACGGTTTTAGCGGTGATGAGAAAACCCTGTTGCTCAATATCCGTTACAGCGAGAGTCGGGGGCAGCCGTTTGCATTAATGGGTGAAGATACCGATGCAGCCGGTTATGGGGATGTGACGGGTGTGGTGTACTTTGATGAAAACGGTGATGGCCATCGCCAGGCCGGTGAGCGTGCCGCGGCTGGCGTGTTTGTCTATCTTGACCGGCGTTACCAGACCGTGACCGACCGGGACGGCCGCTACGTGTTTGAACCGGTGCCGGCCGGTGAGCATGACGTCACACTGGCCCAGGAAGATCTGCCGTTACCGTGGGGTCTGCTGGATGAATCACCCCGGTCCATATCGGTCAGCGTGCGCAGCACGACGGAACTTGATTTCGGATTGCGCCGGTTGAATGAGTAATCACGTGTGTGTCACTCAACGCGCTGTGAAAATTTCTCCCTGCCACCGTCCCATTCAATCGTACCGTTGAGCTGCAGTGGTGGTGTGAATGGCGGCGGCGGTTGTTCATCGAACACCGGCTGGAACAGGGGTACCCGCCGAGTCTGCCCGGGCAATATCGGTAGCGGTGTAATTTCGAACTCAAAGCGTTTGCCAGTGGCATCGACCGCGTTGACGAATCCGGTGGTGCGCCCGTGTGCATTACCGCTATTGTGGACTACTACAAAGGGTGTTGCCAGGCCATTATATTCCGCCAGCAGCGTGTCTTTTAGCTGCAGCTCTGGTGCCGCATCTCCGATGGTCAGGTAGATGATCACCGCAATACGTCCTTTAACCGGTAGATTCAGCGAACCCGCCTGGGCCTCAACCACGTCTTCCGGTGGGGCTTCAACCAGCAGCGCCGACCGGCACTCACCCGCTGGTGCATCATCGGGGACGTGTATCTCGAAGCGGTAGCGTTTTTTACCCTGTGCCGGCAAGCGGATTTCATGGCGCTCAATGCGCATCCAGGGGCGGCAACTGCCGGGTTGCAGCGCCGCAGGATGAAAGGTGGCGGCACCATCCTCGGTCAGGTCCCAGTCGGCGGTGCGCATCAGGAAGGTAACTGGCTGGTTTCCGGGGTTATTGATACTCAGCTGCTCGCGTACCACGTCGCCCGGCTTTGCCTTCAGTTCATAGCGCGGTGGTGCGACCAGCACTGAAAAGCCTTCAGCGGTCGTCGTCGACGGAGTGACCAGCAGCAGTGCAAGAGCCAATAGCAGGTAATCAGGGCGAAATGATTTCAATTTCATATACCGGTTCCAGGCGCAGCATCTCTGACAGGAAGCGCGCATCCATTTCGAAGGTGAAGTTAAAGATATCCTGCATCACGGGTTCTGAAATTCTACCTTCAAAGATCAGCCGGCGGTTGCCGGGTGTTACCTCGCCGTTCTGGAACAGTCCGTTGGTCGTCCAGGAAACAGACAGACGTTGCGGATTGTTCAGGCCGCGTACCTGGACTGGTAAGCCGAGAAAAATACGCGCCTGAGTATCGATAAAATCGGCTGTATCCAGCCGGGTATTCACGTTTCGCGCATGGGCGACGACAGCGTTGAATTCCTTTGTGTCCAGTTCATCACCCGCATTGTGGTGCTTCCAGTCGAACTCGATGTTGATCTGTTGCTGCTGGGACAGGGCGTCAGACAAACGTTGTGCCTGCGAGGGCAGTGCCTGGAGACAAACAAGTAACAGCAGCAGTCTGCCTAGGGTGCGAACCATGTATAGGTCACCTGGCCGTTATAGGTCCCGGCATCGTAGATGTTCCGGTTTTTATAGCTGAAGGTATGCCGGTCGGTTACCCGGACCGAGCTGTTGAAACTGGCGAGTTGCTGGTTGCTGGTACCGGCAAAGCTGTCGGAAGGGATATCGCCGCTGCTCGCCGTCCAGCTGATCTCGGATACCGGGATCGTGGCGCCGCTACCATTGTTCAGTGGTGTGGATGAATCAACCGTAAGAAAACCGGTCAGCGGGCTGGCTGCCGGAGCACGGATGAGCAATTGAATATCAATTCTGCGGTTGCCATTGACCGGATTACCGCTGCCGACATCATCGTTGGCTACTCTGAACCTTACCCGACTAATGGAATTACGTCTCCCGACCTGAATGTAGATCTCTGCCGGGGAGCCGTTGCCAATATTGAAAACGATGGCTGCGGCTGGATTGTTGATGGCATCAGCAATCCACCCGACCAGCATGGCAGAGATCAGCAACAGTGTCGCTACAATGTCCCTGGTCGAGATGTGTCGGGTCAGCATCATGGTCTTAATCATAGGGCAAGCAACTTGCGCTCTGCAAAGCCTCTGCAGGCTAGGGACTGACTGCGGTATAGACAATTTCCGCATCGTAGCTGCCGGGGTCGACGGCGCGGCTGTTGTTGTAGGAATAGGACCAGGTAGCGCGACGGTCGGTCACATCACCGCCTGTCGGGGTTGCCGTGGTTGTCGTCGCGCCACTATCGCTCAGTTGTGGTGTTTGCAGGTCGCTGGAGTCACTGACTGCGGTTATTTCTGACAGGCTGATAGCCCCGCTGCTACCGAGTCCGCCGCTGCCGCCATCATTGTCAGCGACAATGGTGATTTGACCGGCATTGCTGCGCACTACCACACTGGCACCGCTGCCGCTACTGGCATCCCCACCGGTGCCGGCGACGGCGACCCCATTACCGACGGCATCCGCTGCTGGTTGAAATGAAATGGTATCGACCGAGGTCCCTGGGCTGCCAACCTGAAATTGCAGGAAGCGCGGGATAATGACGCGTAGTTTCAGGCGCGCTGAGCTGGTCATGTTGCCATCGGGAGCACCCGTTACGCTGCCAGTTTCGGCCTGGACGCCATACGATATGCTGCAGCATAAGCACAGTGCGACAATAGTAACTGTTTGTTTCGCATGTTTATTCATTATTATTATTCCAGGTTGCTGCTGGCCGATATGGCCCTGCTTTTTCCTGGTTGCGGCTACCCGGTAGAGCCGGCGGCCAAAACCTTATGCTTAAAGCTTAGCACAGGCAGGCACGTGCTCACACGCACCTTACAGTGCCTGTTTTCTACCCATTGGTTGATGGCGGTGTGCGGTTGCTGCCTGGTGGCAAGCTGTATGAGGCGAATCTTCGAGCAGGTCAAAAAAATCCCCGCACGTGGCGGGGATTAAAAAGCTGATTCAGAGAATCGGTTCAGAAGTTTGCGGCTGTATAGGTGATATTGGCATCGTAGTTACCATCGGCCGGTGTCGTGGTGTTGTCGTAGGCATAGGTCCAGATGGCTGTCCGGTTGGTGACGTTGCCGCTGCTCAGCGTCACGTTTATGGAGTTGCTACCCGCATCGCTCAGCGCCGGCGTGTCCAGTGCTGTGTTATCACTGGTCACCGTGATCTCTGTTAACGAGATATTCCCGGCACCGCTACCCAGGCCGCCGCTACCACCATCATTATCTTCAGTAATGGTAATCGCACCGCCGTTACTGCGCACGGCCACGTTGGCACCACTGCCGCTGCCGGCGTCACCACCGGTACCGGCGATCGGGTTGCCATCACCGACCTCGGCATCCGTGGGTGCGAAGGTAATGGTGTCGACGGAACCAACGCTACCGACTCGGAATAACAAGAACCGCGGGATGGTGACCCGCAAATTCAACTGTGCATCCGCACTCAGGTTGCTGCCACCGGTGTCGGAACCGGAATCGGCCATGACGGCGGCTGGTATCCAGCTTGCCATTAGCAAAGCGGCGGTAACCGCCAGTTTGTAATGCTTTTTCATGATTTCTCCTGCATGTCTGAGATGATCCGGGCATACGTATATCCACGTATCGGACAGACGTGCGGGAGCTTTAGAGTGACTCCACTTGCTGCAGGTAATAATTAGGGGTGGCCTGAAAAAACCGGCCTGTCAGGGAGTTATCCGCCGGCGCAGGGTGCGGGCGGTGGGGTATGCAGGGTCAGGCTGCCGGTAAGCTCGCTGACCGAGGTCAGTTGATGGCGCTCAAGATAGTCCATGACTCCACGGTTCATCTTGCTGCACACCAGTGGGTCATAGAACAGGGCGGTACCAACACCGACGGCGCTGGCACCCGCAATAAGGAACTCGATGGCATCCGTGGCCGTGGTGATGCCGCCCTGGCCAATGATAGGAATGTTGTGCGCCTTGCAGACCTGGTAGACCTGGTGCACCTTCAGCAGTGCCACCGGCTTGATGGCCGGACCGGACAGCCCGCCCTGGTTGTTGCCGATGATCGGGGTGCGTGTCTCGATATCAATGGCCATGCCCATCAGGGTGTTGATCACGGCGAAGCCGTCGGTACCGGCGTCGATGCAGCGGCGGGCATTGTCGCTGATGTCCGTCTGGTTGGGAGACAGCTTGGTGATCAACGGCTTGCGGGTGACTGCGCGGCAGGCTGCGACCACGCGCGCCGACATGTCCGGATCATTGCCGAAGGTGACCCCGCCTTCCTTGACGTTCGGGCAGGAGATATTGATCTCGATGGCGTCGATGGGGGAATCATCAAAGCGGCGCGTGACTTCGGCATATTCCTCTACAGTGGATCCGGAGACATTGGCAATAAAACGGGTTTCGCTGAAATCCAGTGACGGCAGGATTTGCCTGATGACATGGTCTGTACCGGGATTCTGAAGACCGATAGCATTGAGCATGCCGGCAGGTGTCTCAGCGATCCGGTGTGGCCGGTTGCCGAGTCGGGGTTGCAGCGTAGTACCCTTCAGGCAGATGGCACCGACATCCCGGTTGGAAAAGCCGGCAACCCGTGTATATTCTTCGCCAAAGCCGACGCAGCCTGATAACAGGACCAGTGGCGATGCCAGCGACAGCCCGCAAAAGTCCACTGCCAGTTTTTGCCGTTCAGTTTCCGTCATTAGGGTCAAATAAATTCCAGCTTGCAGGGGTTGCCTGATGTTTCATGTGGTGTTGTATCAGCCGGAGATTCCGCCGAATACCGGCAATATCATACGCCTTTGTGCCAATACCGGCAGTGCCCTGCACCTGATCCATCCACTCGGGTTTGTGCTGGATGATCGCAAGTTGCGCCGTGCGGGACTCGATTACCGCGAGTGGGCCAGCGTGCATGAGCATGACTCACTGGACGCCTTTATTGAAACCATCAAGCCGACCCGGCTCTGGGCCGTGTCGACCAGGGGCGCCTGTCGCTATACCGAGCCCCGTTACGAGGCAGGTGATGCCTTCCTGTTCGGGCCGGAAACGCGCGGCCTGCCCGAAGAGGTGCTGCAGGCAATCGGTCGCAGCGCCGTGTTGCGTGTGCCGATGACGGCGAACAGCCGCAGCCTGAATCTCTCGAATACCGTTTCCATACTGGTATACGAGGCCTGGCGACAGCAGGCCTTCAAGGGTTCAATTGACGGACTCTGATCTGATTTCGCGCGCCAGCAGGTTATGCACGGCTTCCGCAGGCGCCAATCCCTCGTGCAGCACCCGGTAGACCTGCTCGGAAATCGGCAATTCAACCCGGTATTGTTTCGCCAGTTGCACCACTTCCCGGGCCGTATTGTAACCCTCAACGACCTGTCCTATTTCCTTCAGGGCAACCTCTATTGAGGTGCCTGTACCCAGTGCCAGCCCAAGTCGCCGGTTGCGCGACTGATCATCGGTGCAGGTCAGTATCAGGTCACCGACACCGGACAGTCCCATCAGTGTTTCACGGCGTGCACCCATGGCATCGCCGAGGCGGATAATTTCCGCAAGCCCGCGTGTAATCAGTGCCGCGCGGCTGTTGGCGCCGAATTGCATGCCATCGGCAATACCCGTTCCAATCGCAAGGACGTTCTTCACCGTTCCACCCAGCTGCACACCCAGCATGTCATCACTGGTGTAGGCACGCATGGTGCCACCATGCAGACGGCTCGCCATGTCATTGGCAAACACCGGGTTATTGGAAGCGACGGTTAGCGCGGTCGGCAGGTCTGCAGCGACTTCCCTGGCAAAGGTCGGTCCGGATACCACGGCAGCTGGATAGCTCGAGCCCAGCACATCCTCGAAGACATCACTCATAAACTTGCCGCTGACATGTTCCAGGCCCTTGGTAGCCCAGGCGATGCGCGATTTTTCGTTCAGCAGGGGCGCTACACCGGTCAGCACTTCACGAAAGGCGTGGCTGGGAACGACAATTAACAGGTCACGATTGGCCTGCACAGCATGGGTCAGACTGGCCTCTGTACTGAGGTTTTCAGGAAATTGAAAGCCGGGGAGAAACTGCGGGTTCTGGCGTTCCCGTGACAGCATCTCCATGAAGTCCGCTTCATGACCCCACAGGCAGGGTATATTGTGATTGTTGGCCAGACGGATGGCGAGTGCCGTGCCCCATGAACCGGCGCCGAGGACGGTTATTCCCTTATCGCGCATTACTTCGCTGTGTCTGCCGTGATTCGGTTAAGCCGGCTGCAAAAAGGCTAGTGTTCTGCGGGTGTTGTTTCTGCAGACTGCATTTCCTCAAGCCGCTTTTTATACATGAGGTCAAAGTTGATAGGTGACAGGAGCAATTGAGGAAAACCACCCCTTGTGACCAGGTCGGATACGGCGGCACAGGCATACGGGTAAAGGAAGCGGTTGCAATAGACATTATGTATCCGATGAGTCTCTTCGGGATTGTAGCCTGTAATAGCAAAAATACCTGCCTGGTGTACCTCGGCAAGATAGGCGGTTTCATCGTTTACCTTCACGGTGACGGTGAGTGCGAGTACCACCTCGTGCTGACCGTCATGGGTCAGTGCACCACTGGTGCCGATTTCAAATTCAAGGTTGGGTTTCCATTCCTTGAGGAAAATCGCGGGCGAGTTCGGCGTCTCGAATGACACGTCTTTAAGGTAGATCTTTAGCGGCTGAATGGATTTCTGTTGTCCCTCGTTCCGGGGAGCTGCCGATGGGTTATCCGCCATGGTTAGGATTCCTTAGTAATTTGTTCTGAGCTGAAAGACCGGTTAACTGTTTTTGGTCAGTGGCAGTTCCGCTTTTTGCCAGGCCAAAACACCGCCTTTCAGGTTATAAACTGATGCAAACCCCTGTTTGCTGAGCTTGTTGCAAAATGCTATTGAGCGGTTCCCACGCTGGCAATAAACAACCACCGCACGTTCACGGTACTTGTTCAGGGACGCCGGAATGTCTGCGTTACCCGTCGGCACGTTAAGCGCATTTGCAATGTGGCCGTCACGATAGTCCTTGTCGGTGCGCATATCAATCATGATGGCATTCTCATGGTTGAGCAGGCGGGTGGCTTCAGCGGGACTGACTTCTTTGACCCGACTGAGACGCTGCTGTATCTCGGATGCAATCAGCATCACGATAATGGCCAACAGGGCCAGTACCAGGAGGCGATGGTTACCGGCAAATTCTATCAGCTGCTGAGTATCCATCAGGCTAAAGGTCTTTGTTGAGAGGAGAGGTGATTCAGGGTGCCAGTTAAGGGTGTGTCACTCAAGGACTGTGGCAAAACACTTCACGCATCATGCCAATCAGTCTCAAGGTGCGCGAATCACCGACGCGGTAGTAAACACGGTTGGCGTCCTTGCGTGACGCAAGAATGCCCTTGTCTCGAAGAATAGCAAGATGCTGGGATATATTGCTTTGTGAAGTGCCGACACGCTCTACTATGTCCTGCACACTGATTTCCTGGTCGCCGAGCGTGCAAAGAATTTTCAACCGTAGCGGGTGCGACATGGCCTTCAGGGAGCGCGAGGCACGGTCTATATCTTCATCACGGGTGATGAGTGATTCGCTGCTTATAATCATGCTTCCGCCCCTCAAATACCTGATTTAATTGTAGCTTACTGCATTCATTATTAAAACATTATACAATAATAAGCCGTTTCGGCTACAGGCAAGCGGCTGAAACATTGACATTACCCTCGGGTTCAGACAGTTTCTGCGCACTGCACGCCAGCAACACTGGAAATCAGAAACCGACCTGATCTAGACTTTTTCTAAATAAATGAGCGAACAGCAACAAAAAACGTCCAAAAAGGCTGCCGCAAGGCCCATGCTACTGCTTATCCTCGATGGCTGGGGTTACAGTGAGACGCCACAGCACAATGCCATTGCAGCAGCGCACAAGCCTGTCTGGGACAGTCTCTGGAGTAACTATCCACATACATTGATACGTACCTCGGGCGCGGCGGTGGGTTTGCCTGCCGACCAGATGGGGAATTCCGAGGTCGGTCACCTGAACCTCGGTGCCGGTCGTGTGGTGTACCAGGAATTTACCCGCGTCAGCCGTGCCATTAAAACCGGTTCCTTTTTCAGGAACCACACGCTAACTGACGCAGTCGATCTCGCAAAAGAAAATAACAAGGCTGTGCACGTGCTCGGCCTGTTGTCACCCGGTGGCGTGCACAGTCATGAAGAACATATCCATGCCATGGTGGAGTTGGCGCTACAGCGTGGCGTGAAAAAGGTCTACCTGCATGCCTTTCTGGATGGACGTGATACTTCACCACGCAGCGCGGCTGCGTCTATCGAGGCCATGCAACAGCTGTTTGACAAGCTGGGTGGCGGCCGCTTTGCCTCGATCATCGGTCGCTACTATGCCATGGACCGTGACCACCGCTGGCCACGCATACAGGCGGCCTACGATCTGATTACGCACGGGAAAGCGGAGTTTCAGGCGCTGGATGCCATGAGCGCCCTGCAGATGGCCTATGCACGCGACGAGGGTGATGAATTCGTCAAGGCAACCGCGATTGTTCCCGAGGGGAGCCGGCCGGTTGTTGTCGAGGATGGTGATGTCATCGTTTTTATGAACTTTCGGTCAGATCGAGCGCGTCAGATAACTCGACCGTTTATCGAGCCTGATTTTGACGGTTTTGTTCGTGAACGTATACCCACGCTTGGAAGCTTCGTGAGTTTAACCGAATACAATGCTGACTTTGATGTGCCGGTCGCCTATCCGGCAGAGCGTCTCAAGGATGTATTTGGTGACTATGTGGCAAAAAACGGTCTGCATCAGTTGCGGCTTGCGGAAACCGAAAAATATGCACACGTAACGTTTTTCTTCAACGGCGGACGGGAAAAGCCGTTTGAGGGTGAAGACCGGATACTGGTGAAATCACCCATGGTTCCCACCTATGACATGAAGCCGGAGATGAGTGCACCCGAAGTGACCGATAATCTGGTCGCTGCCATTGAGGATGGCACCTATGATGTCATTATCTGCAATTACGCCAATCCGGATATGGTGGGTCATACCGGTAAATTTGACGCCGCAGTGAAAGCCATTGAGGCCGTCGACACCTGCCTGGGCCGGATCGTGGCAGCAATCGACGAACATGGCGGTGAAATGCTGGTGACTGCCGATCATGGCAATGCTGAATTGATGCTGGACAATAATACCGGTCAGGCACATACCGCACACACCACTAATCTTGTGCCACTGGTTTACGTCGGGCGCCCGGCTGAGATGCAGGAAAACGGTGCACTGTCTGATATCGCGCCGACGATGCTGGCGCTAATGGACATGCCCATACCGCCGGACATGACCGGCCACCCGCTGGTAGAACTGCTGTCGGAAATCAATGCTAGCACCGAGCCGGAATCAGTCGCGGACATGCATGGCTGACAGGCACTGGCCTTCAGGCCGGAGGTATACCATTCCTGCAGCTGCCAGTGCAGTCTTTCATGCCTGCTTTTTGCTGCTATTGGTCATGCTGCTGGCGCTTGTGTCTGCCCGTGCAGCGGCTGAAGACATCGCCGTTCAGACAGAGAAACTTAAAAAGCTGCGTGAGCAGATCCATGACATAAAGACCGATGTTGACTCCATGCGCGGGCAGCGCACTGACGTCCAGGCAGCGCTGGAAAAGACAGAAAAGGAGATTGGCAGCATCACCGCCGAATTGCGCCGGCTGGACGCAGATTCCAGGGCTACACGGCTCAAGATACAGTCACTGGACAACGATCGCACCACGGAACGCCAGATGCTGGCGGGACTCCGTGAGACGCTGGTGATGGATTTGCAATCGGCCTATTCAGCAGGGAGGCAGCAGCGGATCAAGTTATTACTGAACCAGCAGGATCCTGCACAGGTCGGCCGGATAATGACCTATCATGGTTATTTCACTCGCGCACGCGCTGACCGCATCCAGGAATTGCGCACGACACTTGCCAGAATCAATGATATCGAGCGCGCACTTGTTGAGCAGCAGGCAGAAATAGAACAACTACAATTGCAGCAGCGGGAAAAATCAGCGCGACTGACGCTGGAGCAGGACAAGCGAGGCAAGATCCTTGTTCAGCTGCAGCGTGATCTGCAGTACAAGGCAAGCGAGTTATCCACCCTGCAACAGGATGAACAGCGCCTGCAGGCACTGGTCAAGTCATTGCAGCGGGCCATGCGCGATGTTCCGCCGGAAGGCGATGGCAGCTCTATACGACAGCTGAAGGGAAAGTTGCTGTGGCCGGTGGCGGGACGCATCACGCGGCGCTATGGTGCGCAGCAGGCTGCGGGGGAGCTGCAATCCAGCGGTGTGGTTATTGCCTCGCGTGCCGGTGCCGAAGTGCGTGCCATCGCCACGGGTCGCGTCGCGTTTGCCGACTGGTTGCGAGGTTTCGGCCTGTTACTGATTATCGATCATGGTGACGGATATATGTCTCTTTACGGGCAGAATCAAAGTCTCTACAAGGCTGTCGGTGACCGGGTGAAGCGCGGTGAGGTGGTGTCAGCTGCGGGTAGCAGCGGTGGTCAGGAGCAGGACGGGCTGTACCTGGAGTTGCGCAAGGACGGGCGGCCGTTCAACCCGACAGCCTGGTTCAAGGGACAGCCCCTGCCGCTGCAGGCAAGCCACTAGAATTACCACCCTTTGCAATGGAATTATGACGCTGCGGTATTGCCTGATTTTTGTTAAATGGCAAATTATCGGCAGATGAAAGCTTTCTGGGCGGACGCCGATACCGCTGTAACCGGTGCTGTGATATTGTCGCAATCTTGTTAACCGCAAGACTTAACCCTTTACAGGCAGCCAAGTCGAATTGCCCGTTGACCTTGTATGGAATAATTACATGAAACCAAAATTACAGAATTATCTGCTGGTAATGACCGGACTGGTTGCCGGTGTACTGGTATCAATAGGACATGGCGTATTTGCTGAACGTGAGAGTGTCCAGGCCACGTTGCCGGTCGAGGAATTGCGCACCTTCAGCGATGTTTTTGGACGCATTAAAAATGACTATGTTGTCGATGTGGACGACAAGGAACTGATAGAGAATGCTATCCGTGGCATGTTGTCGGGACTGGACCCGCATTCCGCTTACCTCGATGCCGAGGAGTTTACCGAACTGCAGGTCGGAACCACCGGCCAGTTTGGCGGTCTGGGTATCGAGGTGGGAATGGAAAACGGCTTCGTCAAGGTCATTGCGCCGATCGATGACACCCCGGCACAGCGAGCCGGTGTAAAGGCCGGTGATCTGGTTATTCGCCTGGATGATACACCGGTCAAGGGCATGACCCTCAATGAGGCCGTGAAAATCATGCGTGGCAAGCCAGGCTCTGATATTGAACTGACCATTGTGCGTGAGGGCGTTGATCAGCCCCTGAAGATCAACATTACACGTGATGTCATCAAGGTAAAGAGCGTCAGGGCGCGTATGCTCGAACCCGGTTTTGGCTATTTACGCATCTCACAGTTCCAGTCGAAGACGGCAGAAAACATGATTGATGCCATCGATAAACTGAAAAAAGAAAACAAGGGCGCGTTGCAGGGGCTGGTGCTGGATTTGCGCAACAACCCGGGTGGCGTGCTGAATGGTGCAGTTGCTGTGTCTGACGCCTTCCTCAAGAAGGGCATGATTGTCTATACCGAAGGACGTATCGCTGACTCCCGGTTACGCTTCAATGCGACACCGGATGATGTCATCGATGGTGCGCCACTGGTGGTACTGGTAAACCAGGGTTCAGCCTCTGCCTCGGAAATTGTTGCCGGTGCGTTACAGGACCACAAACGTGCCATCATCGTGGGTGTTAAAACTTTCGGCAAGGGGTCAGTGCAGACCATTTTACCGCTCAGTAGTGACTCTGCGTTGAAATTAACCACTGCGCGCTACTACACACCTTCAGGCAAGTCAATCCAGGCGGAAGGTATTACACCGGATATCGAACTGGAAAGCATTGAGGTCGCTTCCATTGACCGGGATATTGAGCCATTGAAGGAAGCAAACCTGACACGCCATCTGGATAATGGTAATGGCGAGGACGATAAGGACTCCGGGGACACTGAAGAAGGAGACGAAGTCACCGTCTCGGCAACAGAAGACTACATGCTGTATGAGGCGCTGAATCTGTTGAAGGGTCTGGCAATTCTTCAGGAACGCATGCAGTAAACGCGAGTAAATGAATTTTAAACCGGCCAAATGGTGTTTCCCTGTTACCGTATGGCTGTATTTTCAATTGTTTGCCGTCATGACGGTGAACGCAGATTCCACAGATGCTGAAACAAGCCTGCCCGGCATCGCGCTGATTATTGATGACCTCGGTAATCAGCGTGAACTGGGCATGCGCGCCGTTAAACTTCCAGGGCCGGTTGCCTGTGCCTTCCTGCCCTATGGCCCCTTCACGAAAGCGCTTGCCAGTCAGGCGCATGCCCATCGCAAGGAAATCATGCTGCACCTGCCGATGCAGGCAGTAGACCATGGAAACAAGCGTGTTGAAGAAGGCACGCTGACGCTGGATATGACGGAACAGCAGTTCATGGATGCTCTGACACACGAGATTGCAGCGGTTCCCTACGTCAGCGGCCTGAACAATCACAAGGGCAGTTTGCTGACACGGCACCCGGGTAACATGGCGTGGTTGATGCAGGCTATTAACCAGCGTGGCGACCTTTTCTTTGTCGACAGCCGTACCACCAAGGAGACGGTCGCGAGTCAACTCGCAGTAGAATACGGCGTGCCGAACATCTCCAGAAATGTATTTCTCGACAACGATCCTGACCCCGAGGCAGTACGCGAACAATTCAGGAAATTGATCGCAATCGCCAAGCGTGATGGTACGGCACTGGGAATCGGACATCCTCTCACGGGTACACTGAATGTGATTACAGAAGAGCTCGAAAACCTGCAGGCTCAGGGAGTACAGCTGTTGCCGGTATCGCGCCTGATCGAGCTGCAGAATGACCGGAGGCTTGCATGGCAAACGTCCTTGTCCCGTTAGCGCAGGGCTGCGAGGAACTGGAAGCGGTGACCGTGGTTGACCTGCTGCGGCGCGCAGCTATCGAGGTAGTGACAGCCGGTCTGGACGAACAGCCGGTGCGTGCTTCTCGTGGCGTGGTGCTGTTGCCTGACATGACACTGGAGAAGGCATTGCAGCAGGAATACGACATGATTGTACTGCCAGGAGGTCTGCCGGGTGCAGACAATCTGGGCGACGACGAGCGCATTATTGAGCGCCTGCGCAGCATGTCTGCCACCGGTAAATACACGGCAGCGATATGTGCCGCCCCCAAAGTGCTGGCACAGGCCGGGCTACTTGATGGCAAACGTGCGACCAGTTATCCCGGTGCACTGAAGACCGACGCCATTCCGGGGCTTGACTACCGGGACGCGGCGGTCGTTATGGATGGCACTGTCATTACGTCGCGCGGGCCAGGTACCGCGATGGACTTTGCACTGTCGCTGATCGAGCTGCTAGCAGGTAAACATAAGCGCGATGAGGTTGAAGCGGGCCTGCAGCGCGCTTGATCACGACTTGAGCAAAAAATCGGAGCGGGTCATTTCTAGTCGTGGTCATCCTGCCGATTGAGAATCAGCAGGAATATACCCACGCCTCCACATATCCAGCTCAGCAGGGGCGCGCCCATGAACATGAACGGCGCGGCGCCATCAAGACCGTAGATGATGGCTGCGGTCAGTATAAGTCCGGTGCCAATGATGGTGTTTGAATTGCGTCGACTGGCGCGTCGCATTTCAAGTCGCAGGCGTTTCAGATCCCCCGACGTCCAGTCCACCTGCAGTTTGCCACTGGTTGCCTGTTCCAGGAAACGGTGAGCCAGTATCGGCATGTCCGGCAGGGTGTCGCTCAGCCCGGGTATACTCTGTTTCAGGTTACGCAAAAAAGAACGTGCGCCCAGTTGCTCGCTCATGGTGCGTTCCAGGAACGGTTTGGCGGTTTTCCAGAGATCCAGTTCGGGGTACAGTTGCCTGCCCAGACCCTCGATATTCAACAGGGTCTTTTGTAACAGCACCAGTTGTGGCTGCACTTCCATGTTAAAGCGCCGTGCTGTCTGAAACAGTCTTAGCAACACGTTGCCGAATGAGATTTCATTCAGTGGCTTTTCAAATATCGGTTCACACACAGTGCGAATTGCGGCCTCGAATTCATCCACACGAGTCCCTTCCGGAACCCATTCCGATTCGACATGCAGTTCGGCCACCCGCCTGTAGTCACGGTTGAAGAAGGCCAGAAAATTTTCGGCAAGGTAGCGCTGGTCAACCGGATTGAGGGTACCCATGATGCCAAAATCCACGGCCATGTAACGACCGTCAGCACCGACAAAGATATTACCGGGATGCATGTCGGCATGAAAAAAATTGTGGCAAAAAACCTGTGTGAAAAAGATTTCAACACCACGTTCCGAGAGGGTCTTCAGGTCGATATGCTGCGCGCGCAGCTCGTCTACATCGCTGACCTGTATGCCGTAGATGCGCTCCATCACCATGACGTCGGGGCGGCACCAGGGCCAGTACACTTCAGGCACATAGAGTAGTTCGGTGCCGCTGAAATTGCGTCTCAGTTGCGAGGCATTGGCGGCCTCGCGCAGCAGGTCGAGTTCGTCGTAGAGGATCTTTTCGAATTCTGCGATCACTTCACGTGGTCGCAGGCGTCGGCCGTGTTGCCAGTAACGCTCTGCCAGTCGTGCCACCGTGTACAGCAGGTTCACGTCACGGGTAATCTGATTGCGAATATTGGGGCGCAGGACCTTGATCACGACAGCGCTACCGTCCCTGAGCTGCGCGGCGTGAACCTGGGCGATGGAAGCGGATGCCAGAGGAGTCTCGTCGAATTGCTGGAAGATCTCCTCAATTGGAGCACCGAGCGCGGCCTCAATGGTTGCGCGTGCCTGACTGCCGGGAAAGGGAGGTACAGCGTCCTGCAGGTGTGCGAGTTCCAGCGCAATATCATCCGGCAACAGGTCGCGCCGTGTTGACAGGATCTGTCCAAATTTCACATAGATGGGTCCCAGGTCCTCGAGCGCGCGCCGGATACGGACACCCCGCGGTCCACGCGTGCGTGGTATCCAGTTCCACGGAGCCAGGTAGTAGAGAAAACGGAAAGGCCGGAACAGGTGCGTCGCGAGGATGATTTCATCCAGTCCATGACGCACCAGTACAAAATTGATATGTACCAGTCGTATGATTTGTGCCGGCCGAATCATGTCAGCTGTCGCTATCCTTTTTTGCCTGCATCTGCAGCCGTTTTAGCCGGGCGGAGAGACGGTCAACATCCATGCTGATGCGGGTCACATCGGCGCTGAAGTTTTCTGTTTCAATGCGTGTGGGCAGCACCCGCAACTCTTCCTGCAGGTATTCGCCGATATCTTTTTCAAGAGTGTCAATGCCAAGCCGGATGGTACGGTGGCCATGGCGCACCACATTGCCGAGCTGGTGGGCGAGGACGTCGCCCGTCAACCTTGAGAGCTGTTCTTCCCAGTCGATATCCAGTTCATCCAGAATGGCCTTGAAGGCCTGACCGGTTTCGACGTCACCCTCGATGAGCACGTCACCCGAAAACAGCGTTTTTTCCGTGTTGCCGCCAACGCCAAGGCGTAACATGCCCAGCGGGGTGCCGCGCAGTACCGTATCCGGGGCACCTTCGACATGGTCCCTGAGCTGAATACCGTGTTCACCGGGGAATACGTAGAGGGTCAAATCAAGTCCGCGAAGCTCAACAGCAATGCAGCGTCCGGACAAGGTGGACAGGCGCGGTCCGATAGCCGGGTCGAGGCGCAGGTAACGGTTAATCACCGCTTCAAGTCCCGAGAGGGCACTGGCAGGCAGTTGCATCAGCTGCCTCCAGACGGCACAGATGGCGGCGTGGCAGGCATTAGAATTTGTAGCCGCGGTGTATGGCCACGATACCGCCTGTCAGGTTGTGGTAGTCACAGCGCTCAAAGCCGGCGTGTTCCATCATCGCCTGCAGCGTCGGCTGGTCGGGATGCATGCGTATGGATTCGGCCAGGTAGCGATAGCTGGGTGCATCCCTGGCAATCAGCTGGCCGAGTTTTGGCAGCACATTGAATGAATAAAAATCATAGACCGGCTTCAGGGCGGCCACGGGTTTGGAAAATTCCAGTACCAGCAGGCGTCCTCCGGGCTTGAGCACGCGGAAGATGGCATTCAACGCGCGCTGCTTATCGGTGACATTGCGCAGTCCAAAGGCCATGGTGACCAGGTCAAAGCGGTTATCGGCAAACGGTAATTGCTCGGCGTTCGCCAGCGCAAAGCTGACATTTCCGGAAACTCCCTTGTCCAGCAGTCGCCGGCGACCGTTTTCCAGCATGGCTGCGTTGATATCCGATAGCACGATATGTCCGGAGGGGCCGACGGCGGGCGCCATCAGTCGCGTCAGGTCGCCGGTACCACCGGCCAGATCCAGTACCTGCTGACCCGGTTTCAGGGCCGCCATGTTGATGGCAAAGCGTTTCCACAGGCGGTGGATGCCGAACGACATCAGGTCGTTCATCAAGTCATAGTTGTCCGCAACAGAATCAAAAACTTCCCGAACATGCCGTGTCTTCTCGGTGACGGGCACATTGCGAAAGCCGAAATGTGTGGTTTTGTCTGCCATGGCGGGTTTTATTATGGCCCTATTTGGAAAGCGTTCGCAAAGAAGCCGGCGTTGTTGAAATGTCCAGGCAGCCGTTTCAGGCTTTTTCCTGGTGCGTGTGGCCGGCTTTCTCCAGTTTTTCCAGGTATTCCTTCCAGTACCTGTCCCTGTTCTTGCCCATGTCATAGAGCGTTTCCCAGGAGTAGATACCGGTATCATGGCCATCATCGAAGGTTGGCTGGATCGCATACCGCCCGACCGGTTCGATGTGGGTGATCATGACGTCCTGCTTGCCGACCTGCAGCACACCCTGGCCCGGTCCGTGGCCCTGCACTTCTGCCGAGGGTGAGAGCACGCGCAGAAGCTCGTAGCTGAGTTCGAAACGTTCGCCGTCTGAATAGCTGATTTCCAGTACACGGGATTTTTGATGCAGGTTGATCTCAACGGGTTTGGGTGCGTCTGTCATAGTGTCCTCTGTGTGAATGCAGTGATGCTGAATAGCCTCTCTGTTTACAGTATATAGCGGCTCAGGTCTTCATCCTTGACCAGTGCATCGAGATGTTCATTGACATAGGCCGCGTCGATCACCAGCGTCATACCGGCGCTGTCGGTGGCCTCAAACGAGATTCTTTCCAGCAAACGTTCCATGACCGTGTGCAGTCGGCGTGCACCGATGTTTTCGGTGCGTTCATTGATCTGGCTGGCGATCTCGGCAATGCGCACGATGCCGTTTTCGGAAAACTCCAGGGTGACGTTCTCGGTGGCCATGAGGGCACTGTATTGTTCCGTCAGCGAGGCATCCGGTTCCGTCAGGATACGGGTAAATTCCGCGGCACCCAGGTCATCGAGCTCAACCCGGATCGGCAGGCGACCCTGCAATTCCGGTATCAGGTCCGAGGGTTTCGAGAGGTGAAACGCACCGGAGGCAATAAACAGGATATGGTCGGTTTTGACCATGCCGTGCTTGGTCGAAACGGTGCTGCCTTCGACCAGCGGTAACAGGTCACGTTGCACGCCTTCACGCGAGACGTCCGGTCCGCTGGATTCGCCGCGTCGTGTGACCTTGTCGATTTCATCGATAAACACGATGCCGTTTTGCTCGACGTTTTCCAGGGCGGTGTGTTTGAGGTCATCCTCGTTGATCATCCTGGCAGCTTCCTCGTCACAGAGCAGTTTGCGCGCATCCTTGATACGCAGTTTGCGTGATTTGGTGCGGTTGCCGCCCATATTCTGGAACATGCCCTGCAGCTGGCTGGTCATCTCTTCCATGCCGGGCGGCGCCATGATTTCCACGCCCACGGGCGTGACCGAGACCTCGATCTCGATTTCCCTGTCATCCAGCGTGCCCTCGCGGAGACGCTTGCGAAATTTCTGCCGGGTCTCGGATGAGCTGTCATCCGCCACGCCCTTGGGTGAAGGCAACAGGGCGTCAAGGATGCGGTCTTCCGCGGCATCTTCGGCACGGTGGCGTACCTTGTGCATCGCCGTCTCGCGCGCCAGCTTGATGGCGGCATCGGCGAGATCACGCACGATAGATTCGACATCGCGACCAACATAGCCCACTTCGGTAAACTTTGTGGCCTCGACCTTGATGAAGGGGGCATTGGCAAGCCGAGCCAGGCGGCGGGCGATTTCGGTTTTACCGACACCCGTGGGGCCGATCATGAGGATGTTCTTGGGGGTAATCTCGGCACGCAGCTGTTCATCGACCTGCATACGCCGCCAGCGGTTTCGCAGGGCAATGGCCACCGCGCGCTTGGCGGCATCCTGGCCGATAATATGCTTGTCCAGTTCCTGGACGATTTCTCTGGGGGTCATTTCAGACATGTTCGTTTCAATTTTCGATATTTAGAGGATTATGTTGAAATATAGCGACATTTATATGCCTAACTCTTCAAGTGTCAGCTGGCGGTTTGTATAGATACAAATATCAGCGGCGATCCCGAGGGCCGTTTCCGTGATGGTGCGTGCATCCATGTCCGTGTTCTCCAGCAGGGCGCGTGCGGCAGCCTGCGCAAACGGTCCACCGGAGCCAATCGCCATGAGCGAGTTTTCCGGTTCGATCACATCACCGTTACCGCTGATAATCAACGAGGTCTCGCCGTCGGCCACGGCAAGCAGGGCCTCGAGATTGCGTAGCATCTTGTTGGTACGCCAGTCCTTTGCGAGTTCAACCGCCGACCGCGTCAGTTGACCGCTGTGTTTCTCCAGTTTGCCTTCAAACAGTTCGAACAGGGTAAAGGCATCGGCCGTTCCGCCCGCAAAACCCGCGATGACCTTGTCACTATAGAGACGGCGCACCTTGCGAGCATTGCCCTTCATCACGGTGTCGCCCATGGTGACCTGGCCATCACCACCTATGACAACGTTGTTGCCGCGTCGGACTGAAAGGATGGTTGTGCCGCGAAATTGGTCCACGTTAAGCCTCCGCAAAAAGGGCGTACGATTGTACACCATACAATTGGGTCAATCGGGCTGAATAAAAAGGGGTTATTAATGCCGTTATTTTGCTTTGCGCGCGCGCGGATGGGCTTTGTCGTAGACCTGGGCCAGGTGCTGGAAATCAAGGTGTGTATAGACCTGGGTGGTGCTGATGTCCGCGTGACCGAGTAATTCCTGCACGGCACGCAGGTCACCGCTGGACTCCAGCAGGTGACTGGCGAAGGAATGCCGCAGGGTGTGCGGGTGTACATCGCCCGGAATACCCTGCCGGCGCGCCCAGTCCTTGACGCGTTGCTGCACCGCGCGCACCCCCAGCCGCTTGCCACCACGTCCGGTGAAGATGGCCGGCTCGCTGCCACGCTGTGGACGCAGTTGCTGCCAGGCATGCAAGGCCTTAACAGCCTTGTCGCCCACCGGCAGCACACGTGTTTTCGCGCCCTTGCCGGTGACGCGCACAGTGCGATCATTAAAATCTATATCGCCGTGATTCAGACCAACCAGTTCAGACAGTCGCAGTCCTGATGAATACATCAATTCCAGCATGGCGAGGTCACGCACCACCAGCATGTCCTCGCTGTTGACGTTCAGCATACTGGCGATGTCATCGACGTTGAGGGTGTCTGGCAGATGCTGCTCTGATTTTGGCGCACGTACATCCAGACCGGGATTGAGGGTGACCGCCTGTTCGCGCAGCAGGTAGTTGTAGAACGAGCGCAGTGCCGAAAGCCGTCTCTGAATGCTGCGTCCGCTCAGGCCGCGACGGTGGCACTGTGCCGCATAGTGTCTGACGTGTCGACTATCAAGATCGCGCCAGTCATTGATTCCGGCTTTTTCACACCAGTCCTGCAGTTCCAGCAGATCACGCCGGTAGTGCTTGCCGGTATTATCAGAGAGCCGCCTCTCGGTTCGCAGGTGATGCAGGAATTTGTCGATCCAGAGGCGGGTAGGGGGTGATGACACGGTCTTCAGGTACGGCAGGGCGCTTTGACGGGCACCGGTTCAGTCTGTTGCAGCGGCGCCGGTCTTGAGGTGCTCGGTCAGTAACAGGTCCATCAGCTCTCCCAGATGTGTCAGAAACAGTGTGCCCATGCCAGGATGGAAGCGGCTGGCTTCGCGGCTGCCGATTGCCAGCACACCCTGCTGGCAGTGATTGCCCAGCGGTATCAGGGCCGCCGATTCGATCGCCTGTGCCTGGTCGCCAAACATGTATTGCAGTTGCCCCTGCTTGAAACGACCGCACTGTGGCCGTGAGGTCTTCAGAAAGGCCTCAAAATGCTGCAGCTCGGCTGAGCACGGATCATAAAAATCAACGCCGCATTCACGTGTTTGTGCCTCCGTCATGCCGGCGAGACGCATCACGACCGTATCGGCCTTGAACTCGCCGACCAGGTTTTCAGTCAGGGTGTCCAGCAGTGTTTCCAGCGAGTGTGCCTTGACAAGACCGAGGGTCAGCTGGTGCATGCGTTCATTGAGGCGATTGTTGTCTCGGGCGACCTGCACCAGGTCCATGAGCTTGCGCTTTAGCTGACTGTTTTGATCGCGCAGTACCTTGACCTGGTGTTCGACCAGTGAAACGGCGGGGCCAACGGCATGCGGTATTTGCAGAGAGGCCAGCAGGCTGGCGTTGTTATGAAAGAATTCGGGATTTTCACGCAGATAATCGGCTACTGTTTTTTCTTCCAGGGGCAGTGCCGGTGATTGAGTCTGCTGAGATGTCGTCATAGTTCAATACGCCCTTGGTAGACGGTGGTGGCGGGCCCGGTCATCAGCACCGGCTGCCCTTCTCCCGCCCAGCTTACCACAAGTTCACCGCCGTTCAGGACTACTTTGACGCTTTCTGACAGACGTTCCCACAGTCGGCCGGCCACGACGGCGGCACAGGCGCCGCTGCCGCAGGCCAGCGTTTCGCCGCTGCCGCGTTCAAAGACACGTAAACGAATACGTTCATTATCCACAATCTGCATGAAGCCGACATTGACGCGCTCGGGGAAGTGTGGATGCCTTTCGATTGCGGCACCGATACGGGCGACGGGTGCGTTCTCGATGTCGTCGACCAGCAGCACGGCATGCGGGTTGCCCATGGAAATGACAGCAATCTCGAATTGCCGGTCAAGGGCCTCCAGTGCATAGGCCTTCTCACGCTGCGGTGCGGTAAAGGGAATGTCAGCAGGCTCCAGTCGCGGTACGCCCATGTTGACCGTAATCTGGCCATCGGAGTGTTGTATGAGTTGTAGCAGTCCGCCGAGGGTTTCAACCTGCAGCTGCGGCTTGTCCGTCAGGCCCTGTTCACGGACAAACTGCATGAAGCAACGCGCACCATTGCCGCACTGCTGCACTTCACCGCCATCGGCATTGTAGATCCGGTAACGGAAGTCGACCTCTGCGGTAGTGGCGGCCTCTACCAGCAACAGCTGGTCACAGCCGATGCCGAAATGGCGGTCAGCCAGTTGCTGCACCTGCTGTGGTGTCAGGGATACGGACTGGTTGATGGCGTCGATGACGATGAAGTCATTACCGAGCCCGTGCATTTTGGTGAAATTCAGGGTCATGGTTCAGGATGGCAGCAGTTGCTCGTGACGAAAAAGATCTGCCAGCGTTTCCCGTTCACGGATGACAAAGACACGGTCACCGTCCACCATGACTTCGGCCGCACGCGGGCGCGAGTTGTAATTGGAGCTCATGGTAAACCCGTAGGCCCCGGCGGAGCGTACTGCCAGCAGATCACCTTCGGCCAGTTGCAGTTCCCGTTCCTTGCCAAGAAAGTCACCCGTTTCACAAACCGGGCCGACGACATCATAGACGGTTGGCGTACCTTCTCGAGGCTGTACTGGCACGATGTCGTGCCAGGCATTGTAAAGGGCGGGGCGTTGCAGATCGTTCATGGCCGCATCGATAATCGCAAAGTTCTTGTGCGCGGTATGTTTCAGGTATTCCACGCGCGTCAGCAGTATGCCGGCATTGCCGGCAATGGCGCGGCCCGGTTCCAGCAATAGTTCCTGCGGGCGGCCTGCCATGCGGGCCAGCAGGGCACGGGCATAGGCATCCGGCAGTGGCGGCCTGTCATCGCTACGATAGGGAATCCCGAGGCCGCCACCGAGATCAATATGTGCCAGTTCAATGCCGTCTGACTGCAGCCGGTCCACCAGCTGCAGCACCCGCTCGAGTGCATCCACAAACGGTGCGGTATCGGTCAATTGTGAACCAATGTGACAGTCAATACCGGTCACCTGCAGATGCGGCAGGTCGGTGGCACGCTGATACACCCGCAGTGCCTGGTCAACATCAATGCCAAACTTGTTGTCACGCAGACCCGTGGAGATATAGGGGTGTGTCTGGGCATCGACATCCGGGTTAACACGTATTGACACCGGTGCAATGTGTCCGGTCCCGGCAGCCACTGCTTCAAGGCGCACTAGTTCGGCCTCGGATTCGACGTTAAAGCAGCGTATACCGGCCTCGAGTGCGCGCTGCATCTCGGCAGCCCGTTTGCCGACACCGGAAAATACGATGCGCGCCGGGTCGCCACCGGCCCGCAGAACGCGCTCGAGTTCACCTTCCGAGACGATGTCGAAACCCGAGCCCAGGCGTGCCAGTACCTGCAGCACGGCGAGGCTGGAGTTGGCCTTTACGGCGTAACAGATCAGGTGAGGATGGGTGCCAAGCGCCTTGTCGAACACCTGCCAGTGGCGTTCAAGTGTGGCCCGAGAATAGACATAACAGGGTGTGCCGAAGCGTTCGGCAATATCGCCAAGGTCAACATCCTCGGCCTGCATGCGGCCATTGTGGTAGCTGAAGTAATCCATACAGGGTGCCGAATCAGGTGTCGGTCGATTCGCTGTTTTCGGTCTCCGCTGGCGGCTGCGGTTCGTCGGGCAGGTACAGCGGTCCTTTCTGGCCGCAACCTTGCAGCACAACGGTGCATAGCAGCAGCAGCGGGATTGCAAGATGGCTTTTGGTGGTGCGTATCCTGTTCATTGCCTGCAGTATACGGTGAGAATGCAGCAAACCCAATGCTAACGCGGCATACTATCTGCCATGAACAAGCCAACCCTCGATGCTGTCGAAATCAATCCTCCCGGTAGCCCGCGTGCCTGCATCATCTGGCTGCATGGCCTGGGTGCAGACGGCCATGATTTTGAGCCTCTGATACCGCAACTGGGCCTTGTTGATGCCCTGGGAGTGCGCGTGGTGCTGCCGCATGCACCGCACCGTCCCGTTACCATTAACAGTGGTATGGTGATGCCAGCATGGTATGACATCAGGGCAGCCGATTTCAGCAGGGGAGAGGACAGCGAGGGTATTCGCGAATCCGAACAGCAGTTGCAAGCCCTGATCAAGCGGGAAGTGGACAATGGCATACCGCCGGAAAAGATCGTGCTCGCGGGATTCTCGCAGGGCGGCGCTATCGTCTTGCACACAGGGTTGCGTTATCCGCAGCCACTGGCCGGTATCCTTGCACTGTCCAGCTATCTACCCCTGGCAGATACGCTGGCTGTGGAGGCCGCCGCTGCAAACAGCAAGGTGCCCATCATGATGGCGCATGGCACACAGGACCCGGTGGTACCCGTGATGCTGGCGCTGCAGTCACGTGATTGGCTGCAACAGCTTGGCTACAGGGTGAACTGGCACAGTTACCCGATGCCGCATGCACTGTGCCCGGAGGAACTCGTTGAGCTGCGTGACTGGCTGCAGCGGCGTTTGGGTGAGGGAAGCGACTGACGGGTCTGCTGCCGGCTACACCGCAATGGCGGTACCACTGTCATTCTGACGTGCTTCAGCGAGTGCCGCCTCCACGCGTTCCAGCATGGATTCTGCATCGTCATTACGCTGGCACTGGGTCACACCGAAGCAGGCGCGTATCCCGGTCTCTGCAGATTCGTTCGTCTGGGTGATGTGTGTCACCAGCTTGTCTACCAGCTGCAGTGCCGAGTCCCGCGTGGTTTCCTGGAGTATCAGGATAAAGTCGCGATCGGCATTACAACCCACCAGGTCTGCCCAGCGCGTCTGATCCTTCAGCAGGTAGCTGATTTTCTTCAGTGCCTTGTCACGATCCATGTCAGCATCAATACTGATGCACACCAGTGACAGTGGGCTGTTGTAGCGGCGGCTGGCTGACACCAGCGGTTGCAGCGACACCTGCAGTCCAAAGCGGCTCAGCAGGCTGGGTAAATGCTCATCATTAAGGGCCTGTTTTCTGAGTTCGGCCTGCAGGGCATCACGTTCCTTCTTAAGACGCAGCTTTTCGGTGACATCCTGATAAAAACGTGCGTTGACTCCCGGGTTTCCATCTATGGCAAACGACTCAAGCGCCAGCCAGCGTTCGTCGCCATCCGGCATGACCCAGTGAATGAGTGTGCCCGTTCCCAGCAGCGGGGCGAGTAATCCGTCTGGTTGTGATGTGCCTTTCGCTGTCGCAGCGGCCTCACCGAGCAGTGCTGCAAAAGCGTTGTTAAATCCCTGTATTTTGCCAGTGTCGTCGACCAGCAGCAGGGCGATCGGACAGCTTTGCAATAGTGATTGTGCTGTTTCAAGTGAGAGATTTTTCATAGTCCTAATCAAGCTCCGGATACCATAGTGTCAGTGTCGCCAGGAAATAGCGGTCTGCAAGGCGTGCGCCCTGATTCCCGCCTAGCACGTTTGTAATCGTTGCCGGGCAGCATCTACCGCCTTGCGTACTTGCACGGGTGCTGTTCCGCCCGCATGGTTGCGCGCGGCCATGGAGCCCTCCAGCTTCAGTACCGCGAACACATCGTCGTCAATCTCGCTGGAAAATGCCTGCAGCTCCTGCAGTGACATGGCGGATAAATCCTTTTTGTTATCGATGCCAAAGCGCACGGCGCGGCCAACAATTTCATGCGCATCCCTGAAGGCAATCCCCTTGCCTGCCAGGTAATCAGCCAGATCAGTGGCCGTGGAAAAGCCCTGTAACGCTGCGGCCTTCATGATGTCACGGTGCACGGTAACCGCCGGTAGCATATCGCCGAACACGCGCAGTGAACCGTGCAGGGTGTCAATGGTGTCAAACAGTGGTTCCTTGTCTTCCTGGTTGTCCTTGTTGTAGGCCAATGGCTGGCTCTTCATCAGCATCAACAGGCTCACCAGGTGGCCTGTCACCCGGCCGCTCTTGCCGCGCACCAGTTCCGGAACATCAGGGTTTTTCTTTTGTGGCATGATGCTGGAGCCGGTACAGAAGCGGTCCGGCAGTTCAATAAAGTTAAATTGTGCCGATGACCAGAGTATCAACTCTTCTGAAAAACGGGACAGGTGCATCATGATAAGTGCCGCGGCCGCACTGAACTCAATGACGAAATCCCGGTCACTGACGGCATCCAGTGAGTTGCTGGAGATGCTGTCGAAGCCAAGCAGTTCTGCCGTGAAGTCCCGATCAATGGGGAAACCGGTGCCGGCCAGCGCTGCCGCTCCCAGTGGCATCACATTGACGCGCTTGCGCGCATCGAGCAGTCGCTGATGATCACGCGCCAGCATGGCTTCCCAGGCCAGCATGTGATGACCGAAGCTGACGGGCATGGCGACCTGCAGGTGAGTAAATCCCGGCATGATCGTGTCAGCCTCGCGTTCCGCAATATCCACCAGCACCGTCTGCAGCCGTTTCAGTGCATTGCAGAGACTGTCAATTTCATCACGCAGGTAGAGCCGCAGATCGGTGGCGACCTGGTCATTGCGGGAGCGGCCAGTGTGGAGTTTCTTTCCAGTTTCACCGATGCGCTCGATGAGTCGCGCCTCGATGTTCATATGGATATCCTCAAGTTTCACGGACCAGGCAAAGTCGCCACGTTCGATATCGGCGAGGATGCCTTGCAGGCCGGCAACGATGTCAGCGCCCTCGGCTTCGCTGATAATACCGGCATGCGCCAGCATGCGCGCATGTGCAATGGAGCCGGCGATATCATGCCGGTAGAGTCGCTGGTCGAAGCCAATCGAGGCGGTAAAGGCCTCGACGAAAGCGTCTGTCGATTCCGTGAAGCGTCCGCCCCAGGGTTTTTCTGCAGTGTTGTCGTCTGTCATGTGGGTAACCGCAATGCCTGTTTTGCGGCAGTATAACCAATCCGGGTCGGGTTTGCGTTTGCAATATGTGCCCTGCCTGGCAGTCGACCTGCGGCAAGCGTGCCATACTTGCAAGCCGGGAGCACAGGGTTGAAACTGCTGCCATGAGTCCACGCCAGTCAGCCGAGCAGATTGCCATCGAGACGGCCGAGCCGTTCTTTTTACCCAGCTTCTGTGACGTGCGCATGGTGTTCGCGGTGGTGGTGATTGCCGAGTTGCTGGCCTTCATCCTGACACTGGTCAGCCCGGGTGTGCTGGAAAATCCGTGGGCGAATCTTGGCCTGATCTCGGTCTTTATGCAGTGGATAGCACTGACCAGTGCGGCGCTGCTGTGTGTGAGTCGTCCGCTACTGGCACAACTTGGCAATACGGTGGCGGCCCTGGTGAGCTACCTGCTGGTATTGCTGGTGACTGCGATAATCAGTGAAATCGCTTTCTGGTTGATGATTGAAAGTACACTTTTCCCGGATGTGGATGACCAGCAACATGCTGTTTTCCTGTTGCGGAACCTGATTATCAGTACCGTCATCGCGGCGGTGGTGCTGCGCTACCTGTATGTCCAGTTCCAGTGGCGGCAACAGTTAAAGGCAGAGGCACGCGCGCGCATCCAGGCATTACAGGCGCGGATACGGCCGCACTTTTTGTTCAATAGCATGAACACCATTGCCGCGTTGACACGCACGGCGCCAGAGCTTGCTGAATCGGCTATTGAAGATCTGTCCGACCTGTTTCGTGCCTCGTTAAGCAGTTCGCACGAACAGAGCACCTTTGCGGATGAGCTGACCCTGGCGCAGCGCTACCTCAATATAGAAGTGCTGCGTCTTGGCGAGCGCCTGACAGTGCGGTGGGATGTGGATCGGATACCCGCGAGTGCGAGCATGCCGCCGCTGACTCTGCAGCCCTTGCTGGAAAACGCCATCTATCATGGCATAGAAAGACTCCCCGAAGGCGGCAGCATTCAGGTCGATGGCGATTGTCAGCAGCACAGGGTGGAAATTACTATGAGTAACCCGGTGCCGGACAACGGCGCCGGCGTGCAGCATGAGGGAAACCGTATTGCACAGGAAAATATCCGGCAACGTCTGCAAATTGCTTTTGGCGGGCGTGCCGAGTTGTTAACCTCACTCGAGGACGGGATCTACTCGGTCACACTGCGTTTCCCGGAAATGATTGTTAAATGAAAGTACTGGTTGTTGATGACGAAGTGCCGGCGCGCGCGCGACTACGGGCAATGCTGGGTGACATCGGCGGCTGTGAGGTCTGCGGTGAAGCGGCCAATGGCCATGAGGCACTGCAATTGTGCGCATCCGAGCAGCCGGACGTGCTGCTGCTGGATATTCGCATGCCAGGCATGGACGGCCTGGAAGCGGCGCAGCACCTGCAGTTGCTGCAACAGCCACCTGCCATCATATTTACCACGGCCTACAATGACTATGCGCTGCAGGCATTCGAAACGCATGCGGTTGACTACCTGTTGAAACCGGTACGCCAGGAACGCCTGCTGGATGCACTGCAGCATGCGCAGCGCCTGACACGGGTACAGGCAGCCTTCGCTGCGAAATGCCGAGGACCCAATCCGGCGAACGGCAGCGTATATGTGCAAATGTACGTGGCAGCCTGCAACTCATTCCGGTTGAAGAGATCCGTTATTTTCTGGCGGACCAGAAATATGTTGTCGTCGGCACGGTTGATGCGCAGTTGCTGATCGAGGAGACCCTGAAATCACTGGAGCAGGAATTTGCCGGGCGCTTTGTGCGTATTCACCGCAACGCACTGGTCGCCAGACGTTATATCACCGGCCTGGGAAAAGCTGAGGATGGCCATGCGCAGGTCATGCTTGACGGTGTTGAACAGACGCTGGAAGTCAGCCGGCGTCACATTGCGGATGTTCGCAAACTCGTCAAGGCGCTGCAGTCCTGAAGATGGTGTCACTTTTTGCTGGATTCTCCAGCTGACATCCGCTCATGCCGGCGGCTGCCTGCGGGTCCCTCAGGTGCAGTAATGCCGTCTCGATGCATTCATCCAGGTAGCCACCAAACAGTTCCGGTGTATTGATGCCGACGATGCGCTCGGCGAGTTCCTTGCCGTTGCCGTCAACAAACAACAGCGTCGGCGTTACAAACACCCGGTAGCGACTGGAAAGCTCGCTGGCCATGATTTTCCGGCCGTTAAAATCGGTGACGGATGCGCCCGGGCCGAGTTCCAGCTTGCGTATCATTACTTTATCGTGGTACTCACCACTGAGCAGCATGGGTTGCAGGAAATCCTGCTCCAGCAGTTCACAGTAACTGCATATGATTGACGTGAATGTCAGCAGGATCGGCAACTCCCGCGATATTGCCTGGGTTCCGAGCTGCTGCAGATCTGCTGCAACCGGCACCGTCACGTCTGCACGCAGGACGGAAAGTGCCAGACACAATGATGCAGCTACGCACAGCACCAGCCTGTATAATCGCTTCATACCCTATTAAGTGGCGAGACAGCGACTGATGTCAACTAACCTGATACGTATTGCAACACGCAAGAGCCCGCTGGCGTTATGGCAGGCGGAGCATGTGCGCGGGCGGTTGCTGGCCCTGCATCCCGGTCTGCAGGTTGAACTGCTGACGATGAGTACCCAGGGTGATCGTATCCTGGACAGCCCGCTGGCAAAGATTGGCGGCAAGGGCCTGTTCGTAAAGGAGCTGGAGCAGGGCATGCTCGACGGGCGCGCGGATCTCGCCGTGCACTCGATGAAGGATGTGCCGGCTGAACTGCCGGAGGGTTTGTGTCTCGGCGCCATACTGGAACGGGAGGACCCCCGCGATGCCTTTCTCTCCAGTCAGTACCCGTCGGTTGATGAGCTACCCGAAGGCGCGCGTGTCGGTACCTCCAGTCTGCGACGCCAGTGCCAGTTACGTGCAAGGCGTCCCGACCTGCAAATCCTGGACCTGCGCGGTAATGTCGGTACCCGGCTCGGCAAGCTGGATGGTGGTGACTATGACGCGATCGTGCTCGCCTGCGCCGGCCTGAAACGTCTCGGATTGTCAGCGCGCATTACCCGAGAGTTGCCTCCAGAGGAGATGTTACCGGCCATTGCACAGGGTGTCATTGGTATTGAATGCCGGGTAGATGATGAGCGGATCAACCGCCTGATTGAGCCTTTGAACCATGTTGCAACCCGGCAGCGGACTGATGCCGAGCGCGCCATGAATGCTACCCTCGCCGGTGGCTGCCAGGCGCCGGTCGCCGGCTACTCGGTATTGAACGATGGTGTTATCGAACTGCGTGGCCTGGTGGGCCGCCCGGATGGCCGTCACATTATTCGCGCTGATGTCCGTGGGTCTCCGGAGCATGCTGCAGCGCTGGGCAAGCAGCTGGCCGATGACTTGCTGGCACGCGGCGCCCGCCCGATTCTTGATGAGTTGCTGAGTGAGGAACACTAGCTCACGCATACTCGTCACCCGCCCCGCCGGGCAGGCGCAGCACCTGTGCGGTTTGATCGAGGCCGCCGGTCACGAGTGCATCCACCTGCCGGCGATTGAAATTCTTGAACCGGCTGACAGCTACCGTCTTGAGGCGGTAACCGATACGCTTGAGGACTATGACCTGGCGGTCTTTGTCAGCGTCAATGCCGTCAGGATGGGGGTGGAGTATATCCTCAATCGCCGCGACTGGCCCGAGGAGACCCTGATTGCCACCGTCGGTGCGAGTTCCGCGGCCGCATTGCTGCCCTACGGTTTGTCGGTCGACCTGCTGCCCGAGCATCAGTACAACAGTGAAGCCCTGCTGGCGCTGGATGAACTGCAGGATATGTCAGGCCAGTGTGTCGTTATCTTTCGTGGCAACGGCGGCCGTGACGTGTTGCGCGATACACTGCTTGCGCGCGGTGCCGATGTTGACTACGTCGAGGTATACCAGCGTAAATGCCCGACAGTGGATGCGCAGCGTATGCAGGCACTGTTGCAGCCGGGACATCTCGATTGCATCACCATCACCAGCAACGAGGCGCTGCAGAACCTGTTTACCATGGCCGGAGCGGAAGGGCAGCCACTGTTACTGCAGATCCCGCTGGTGGTCATCGGCGCTCGCCAGGCTACACTCGCACAGCAACTGGGATTCGTGCATGCACCGCTAGTCGCCGCCAATGCGAGTGATGAAGCCATCGTTGCGGCTATTCAGCAACGCTAGTATTTCTTTATTTCAGCTTGTCGGAGAGTGCCGCGTATTCGAATGCGTCTGAAAAGAAGCGGTTTTCATCAAGGCCGTGCTTCAGGAAAAGGCGGTGTCCGGCCTCAACCATAACCGGCGGTCCGCTCATGTAAACATCGTATGCGGACAGGTCCGGATAGTGTTTGACGACACTGTCAGTCACGAATCCGGTTTTACCCTGCCAGTCATCGCCAGCGACGGGTTCGGACAGCACTGCGGTGTAATGGAAGTTATCATGTGACTGCATCCAATGTTCAGGCAGTTCATTGAGGTACAGATCGCGTTTCGCGCGCACCCCCCAGAACAGGTGCAGGGGTTTGTTGACCGAGGTGTAGAAGGCGTGTTCCAGCATTCCCTTGAGCGGCGCAAACCCGGTACCGCCGCCGATAAGAATGGCGGGGCGTTCGCTGTCTTCACGCAGAAAGAAAGTGCCCAGTGGTCCCCTGATGCGCAGCATGGCCTTTTCCTGCATCTGGTTGAGCACCTGTGCACTGAAATAGCCGCCGCTGACAATGCGAATGTGCAGCTCTATGAGGTCATCGTCATGCGGTGCATTGGCAATGGAAAATGCACGGGGTGCATGGTCCTTGAGGAGTACATCGATGTACTGACCGGCAAGAAACTGCATGCGCTCCGCTTCCGGTATTTTCAGGTAAATACGCACGACATCATGCGCCAGGTGTTCAAGCCTGTTGACACGGCAGGGCAGGGTTTTGACCTCGATGTCCCTGGCGGCATCTACTTCACGGACTTTTATGGTCAGGTTAGTACTTGCTCGCGCCTGGCAAAACAGCGCCTTGTTGTGCATGACATCATCGGCATTGAGCGCATCGGGCAGTCCATCGTTGTAGTCAACCGATCCGCTGAGCACTTCGCCCATGCAGGAACCGCATTGTCCATTGCGGCATCCATAAGGCAGTATAATGCCCTGGCGCAGCGCCGCATCGAGTACTGACTCGGACGGCTCGACGTTAAAACTATGACCGCTGGACTGAATGGTGACCTGGTAGGACATGTCGTTTATAACTCAACAGAAACGGGCAGGCATTGTCGCTGATTTATGATGCAAGATAAACCGCATAATACTGTGCTAATCGTCGGTTGTGGTTATATCGGCCAGCGCGTGGCCGCCGTGTTGCAGGCGCAGAATATTGCGGTGACGGGGTGTGTGCGCAGCCAGCAAAGTGCGGCACAACTCGATCGTCGCGGCATACATTCGCTCATTGTAGACCTCGACCAGCCGGCCTCGAAACCCTGCTGGGCCAGGGGTTTTGATGTGGTGTTCTATTTTGCACCCCCTCCGGCAGAGGGTGAGCAGGATCCGCGCCTGCAGGCATTTCTGCAGGCGCTGGATAATGATGCGCCACCGCGCCGCATCGTCTACATCAGTACCAGTGCGGTTTACGGAGATTGTCAGGGAGCATGGATCAGCGAATCGCAAGCCGTTAACCCGGCGACCTCGCGCGGGCAACGCCGACTGCATGCCGAGCAGCAACTCGTCGACTGGTGCACACAACATCAATCGCAGTGGATCATTCTGAGGGTGCCTGGCATCTACGGCCCGGGCAAATTGCCACTGGCACGGTTGCGCGACGGCACGCCGGTATTGCGCGAGCAGGATTCGCCCTACACCAACCGCATCCATGCGGATGATCTCGCCGCTGTTTGTGTTGCCGCGATGCACAGTCCGCACAGCAACACGATTTACAACGTCAGTGACGGGCACCCCAGCAACATGACGGATTACTTTTTTAAAGTCGCTGATGCTGCCGGCTTGCCACGGCCCCCAACCGTGAGTCGTGCCGAGGCGCAGCGGGTTCTGTCAGCAGGCATGCTCTCGTTCCTGCAGGATTCCAGGCGCATGAGTAATGCGAAGATGCTTAATGAACTGCAGATAGAACTGCAATACCCTGATCTTGCAGCAGGCCTGCCTTCCTGTTTTACAAACTGAATTCTGCAACCACCGGTGTGTGATCGGATGGTCGTTCAAGGCTGCGTGGTTCCTTGTCAATCACACAGGCACTGCAATTGCCGCTCAGTGATTCGCTGGCCAGTATCAGGTCTATGCGCAGGCCATGATTACGCCTGAAGGCAGCCGCTCGATAATCCCACCAGCTGTAACTTTTTTCGGGTTGATCAAACAGGCGAAAGGTGTCGACAAGCCCAAGGTCGATGATCTTTTGCAGGGCCTGGCGTTCCGGCGTGCTGCATAAAATTCGTTCATGCCAGGCCTCCGGGTCATAGACGTCACGGTCTTCGGGTGCAATATTGAAATCACCGACTACCACGACTCTTTCATACTGTTGCAGTTGCGCGTTGATGAACTCCGTGACCTTCTCCAGCCAGTGCAGCTTGTGGGTATATTTCTCACTGTCCACTTCCTGACCATTGACGACATACAAATCAAGCACACGTACACCGTTGATGGTCGCGCACAGTATGCGGCGTTGCGGATCGTCCAGCCCCGGGATGTCGGTGACAATATCAGTGGCCGGCTCCTTGCTGATGATGGCAACCCCGTTATAGGTTTTCTGTCCCGAGTACACTGCCTGATAACCCGCGGCTGAAATTTCATCAACAGGAAAGTTTTCATCGAGGGTCTTGGTTTCCTGCAGGCACAGGATGTCCACATCAGTCGCGGCGAGCCAGTCGAGCACATGCGGCAGGCGCACTTTCAGTGAATTCACGTTCCAGGTGGCGATTTTCATAATGAATATACGAATCAGGCAGCCAGGCCACTGTGTCGCAGCAGTGCATCGATGGTCGGCTCACGGCCGCGGAATTCCCTGAACAGTTCCATCGGGTCACGGGAACCGCCCTGTTCCAGGATGCATTCGAGAAACTTGTTGCCGGTGTCACGGCAGAAGATGCCGTTTTCCTCGAATGCGGAAAAGGCATCTGCAGAAAGGACTTCTGCCCACTTGTAGCTATAGTAACCGGCTGCGTAACCTCCCCCGAATATATGCGTGAAGCCGTTTTCAAAACGATTAAACGCCGGCACCTCTATCACGGCTACCTGCTCACGCACGGCATTCAGCGTGTCATGAATACGCGCACCGCTTTCATGGCTGTAATCACGGTGAATGCGCAGGTCGAAGATGGCGAACTCGAGCTGCCGGATCATTTGCATGGCAGACTGGAAATTCCTCGCCTGCTGCATGCGCTGATAGAGTGCCTCAGGTATCTTCTCACCGGATTCGAAATGACCGGAAAACAGGTCCAGTGCCTCGCGTTCCCAGCACCAGTTCTCCATAAACTGGCTGGGCAGTTCCACCGCATCCCAGGCGACACCGCTGATGCCGGATACACCGGCATAGTCTATCTTGGTGAGCATGTGGTGCAGACCGTGTCCGAATTCATGAAAAAGGGTGATGACTTCATCATGGGTAAACAGCGCGGGTTTATCTCCGATGGGTGGTGAAAAATTACAGGTCAGGTAGGCCACCGGTATCTGCAGACCGCAAGCGCTGCGGCGTCGCGAGATACACTCGTCCATCCAGGCGCCACCACGTTTGTGCGGGCGCGCGTACAGGTCAAGATAGAATTCTCCCCGTAATTCACCTGCGGCATCCCGGATCCGATAGAAGGCCACGTCTTTATGCCAGGTGTCGACGCCTGCAACGGCCTCGATTTGCAGTCCGTAGAGACGTTCCACGATGGCAAACAATCCGCTGACAACGCGGGGTTCCGGAAAGTAGGGTTTCAATTCTTCCTGTGAGATGGCGTATTTCTTCTGCCGCAGTTTCTCCGAATAGTAGGCGACATCCCAGGCGAGCAGATCGTCATGCCCATGGAGTTCGCGGGCAAAGTTGCGAACTTCTTCAAGCTCCTTTTGTGCGGCAGGTCTTGAGCGTTCGGCGAGGTCTTGCAGAAAACTCATGACGTGTTCGGTTGATTCCGCCATCTTGGTGGCCAGTGAGCGCTCGGCGTAGTTGCTGTATTCCAGCAACTGCGCCGCTTCGTGGCGCAGCGCCATGATCTGTTCCATGATCCCGGTGTTGTCCCATTGGCCGGCTTGCGGTCCCTGGTCGGAGGCGCGGGTTACGTACGCGGTATACAGTTCCTCGCGCAATTCACGGTTGTCTGCGTAGGTCAGAACCGGGTAATAGGATGGAAATTCCAGTGTGAAAACCCAGCCCTCCAGGTCGCGCTGTGCGGCGGTCTGTTTCGCCAGTGAGCGGGCACTCTCCGGTAAACCCGCGAGCAGGGACTCATCTGAAAGCTGTTTATGCCAGCCGTTGGTGGCATCCAGTACGTTGTCACTGTACTGCGAGGTGAGCCTGGAAAGTTCCTGTTGTATGGCCTTGTAACGGTCACGGGCCGCCTGGTCGAGTTCGATGCCGGAGAGGCGGAAATCGCGCAGGGTATTGTCGATGACTTTCTTCTGTGCCGTGTCGAGACGCTGGTATTCATTGCCATCCGCTATTTGCCGGTACGCACTGTAAAGCCCCTGGTGTTGGCCCATCTCGGTGCCGTATTCACTGAGAATAGGCAGGCATTCATTGTAGGCGTCACGCAAGGCCTCGCTGTTAACAACCGAGTTCATATGACTGACCGGGGACCAGGCGCGATTGATGCGGTCATCCATGGCATCCAGCGGTTCGACAAGATTATCCCAGCTATACTGGCTGTTTTGCTGCAGCAATTGTTCAACCAGCTGACGGCTCTCGGCGAGCAGGGTTTCGATGGCCGGTTTCACGTGTTCCGGTTTGATTTTTGAAAAGGGTGGTAGACCATTCTGGTCCAGCAGGGGGTTCGTCATTCGTCTATTACCTCGTTATTTGCGGGTGTAATGCACGGCCCGTACTCACCTGCGAAAGTGTACTGTCTGATACTATTCGGCGGTAGTTCTTTCAGACGAGAGCATAGGCCGGCAGCAGCCGGTATTGCCGGATAGATAGCAGGGGTTTATGTGTGACAGTAAGAAACTTTGAAGGGTTCAAGCCACGTATCGCGGAGAGTGCCTACGTGGATGAAACCGCGCTGGTAATTGGCGATGTCACCCTCGAGGAGGATGTATCGCTGTGGCCAAAGGTCGTCGCCCGGGGCGATGTCAATTCCATCTACATCGGGGCACGGACCAATATACAGGACGGCACCGTATTACATGTCAGTCACGACAGCGAGTTTGCGCCCGGTGGTTTTCCACTGCGCATTGGTGCCGATATCACGGTCGGGCACCAGGCCATTCTGCATGGCTGTACCGTGGAGGACCGCTGCCTGATCGGCATGGCGGCCACGGTCATGGATGGCGCGGTGGTACGCTCGGGTGCGATCGTGGGTGCCGGTAGTCTGGTGCCGCCCGGCCGGGAGATCGAGGGCGGCTTTCTCTGGGTCGGCTCGCCCGCACGCAAGGTACGTGCGTTACGTCCGGAGGAAGAGGGGTTCCTTGCGTATTCCGCGGCACATTACGTGGAGCTGAAAAATCGCCACAAGACAGGTACTGGTTAGCCCGGCTGGCGCATTTCCTCTATGACCGGACGGGTATCAGGGCGTACGCCTCGCCATAAATAAAACGATTCAGCGGCCTGCTCCAGCAGCATTCCCAGGCCGTCCAGGCAGCGTGCGGCACCGCGTTGCCGTGCCCAGTCCATGAAGGCGGTGGGCTTGTCGCCGTACATCATGTCGTAACACCAGCTGTCTGTTGAAACGACACTGTCCGGCAGTGCAGGTACCTGTCCTGCCAGGCTGGCGGCCGTCGCATTGATGATGAGATCGAAAGGCTGGCCGGCAACGTCATCCAGCCCGCAGCCCTCGGTATGGCCGAGATCACAGAACAGGCGCGCCAGTTCGACGGCCTTTTCCGCGGTACGATTCGCGATTACCAGCAGTGACGGCTTTTCCAGCAGCAGTGGTTCGATAACACCACGTGCTGCACCACCGGCGCCAACCAGCAATAAACGCTTTTTCTGCAGCGTGCTGCCATGGTTGCGCAACAGGTCACGTACCAGTCCGGCGCCATCGGTATTGTCACCGAAATGCTTGCCTGATTGTTCCAGTACCAGTGTATTGACTGCACCGGCGCGTTCGGCACGGCCACTGCGTGTCTGTGCAAGCAACCAGGCCTCTTCCTTTAGCGGTACTGTGATATTCAGCCCTTTGCCACCGGCGGCAAGGAAGTCGGCAACGGCCACTGCGAGGTTTCCGGACTGGACGCGGATGGCATCGTATTGCAGATGCTGATCAGTCTGGCGTGCAAATAGCGTATGGATGCGGGGTGACTTGCTGTGGGCAATCGGGTCGCCCATGACGGCATAACGATCCATTCCCGCGCAGATAGTTGTCATTTAGTAGCGTGCAGCCAGTGCGCAACAGCCTTCGCATAATACGTCAGGATGGCATCGGCACCGGCGCGTTTCATCGATAACAGTGATTCCAGTACCACGGCCTGCTCGTTCAGCCAGCCGTTTTGTGCAGCCGCCTTGAGCATGGCGTACTCACCACTGACCTGGTAGGCAAAGGTTGGTACACCGAACCGGTCCTTGACGCGGCGCACGATGTCGAGATAGGGCATGCCCGGTTTCACCATCACCATGTCGGCACCTTCATCAAGGTCCAGTGCAACTTCCCGCAGGGCCTCGTCACTGTTGGCCGGATCCATCTGGTAGCTGTACTTGTCGCCACCGGCAAGGTTGGCGGCCGAGCCCACGGCATCGCGGAACGGGCCATAGAAGCTGGAGGCATACTTGGCGGCATAGGCAAGGATGCGGGTGTTGATATGTCCGCCCTGCTCCAGTGCCGTGCGGATGGTGCCGATGCGACCATCCATCATGTCAGAGGGTGCCACGATGTCAGCGCCGGCCTCGGCATGTGACAGTGCCTGCTTGACCAGTACCTCAACCGTCTCATCGTTCAGGACATAGCCGGCTTCATTAATCAGGCCGTCCTGGCCGTGCGTGGTAAAGGGATCGAGTGCGACATCGGTGATGATGCCAAGCTCTGGCAAGGCCTGCTTCAATGCACGTACGGCGCGCTGCGCTATGCCCTCCGGATTGTAGGCTTCATGTGCATCGTCGGATTTGGCACTGGCAGGCGTTACCGGGAACAGGGCAATGGCTGGAATGCCGAGCGCGTGTATTTCAGCGGCCTCCTTCAGCAGTTCATCGATACTGAGTCGTTCCACACCGGGCATGGACGTGACCGCTTCACGCTGCTGTTCGCCATCGAGCACGAATACCGGGTAAATGAGATCAGCACAGCCAAGCTGGTTCTCGCGCATCAGGCCCCTGGTGAACGCATCGTGTCGCATGCGTCGCATGCGGGTGGTGGGAAATCGAGCGGTTCCCGATGATTTGTCAGCCACTGCAGTTACTCCCGGATTGTTGATTAGCGTCAGTTTAGCGTGCCGGGGGAGCGTGATCAGTCCCTGCCCGGCGGGCTTAACACTGTACCATTACCGCGATATGCGTGTAAGCTCGGTTCGCCTCAACTGTGTTCAATAACTGTCCCTGCAAGTCTGTTCCTGTGAAAAAATGAATGTCGTCATAAATGTCTGCCGCTTCATTGCCAACCAGCTGGCACTGCTTACCCTGCTGGGTGCCGTGACGGCGTACGTCTACCCGTCGCTGTTCCTGGTCTTTGAGTCCAGCTTTCTGTTGTTTTTCGCGGCCACCATGTTTGCGATGGGCGTCGTGCTGGATACGGATGAACTGCAGCAGACACTGCGCAAGCCCTGGCAAATCGGCCTGGGCGTCATGACGCAATTTACGGTGATGCCTCTACTGGGTTTTCTACTTGCGTTACTGAGTCCGCTATCTGCGGAACTGAAGCTGGGTTTTATTATTGTTGCCTGTGCACCCGGTGCCATGGCGAGTAACGTCATGGTCTATCTCGCCGGTGGGGCCGTGGCATTTTCTGTTGCCATGACGACTGTGGCGACATTTCTTTCGCCGCTGCTCACACCGCTGCTGGTCGAGTTGCTGGGTGGCGAATTGCTGCATATTCCCTTCTGGCCAATGATGCAAACCATCATCCTGACAGTGGTGTTGCCCCTTGGTGCCGGTATGTGGTTACGTGGCTATCTGGGGCGCTATCTGGAGGTGGCACGCAGTGTTTCGCCGGCAGTGGCAGCGCTTGCAATTATCATCATCTGCAGCTACGCCGTGGCAGCCAACCAGGAACGCATTGCCACCGTCGGCGCCTGGATCATAGGACTGGTGGTACTGCTGAACGCACTCGGGTATCTCGCTGGCTGGTGGCTGGGGCGGTGGTATGGTTTTGATGGACAGCACCGGCTGACACTGGCGATTGAAATAGGCATGCAGAATGCCGGTCTGGGTGTGGCACTGGCTCTGGCGCATTTTTCGCCGCAAACCGCTCTGCCGGGAGCCTTGTTTGCCGTGTGGTGTATCCTCACGGCGACCGGTGCAAGTGCCTGGTTGCGGCAGCATGGCGCCTTGCTGAAAACATATAATTAGAATTTAAAACAGTAAGTTGCAAGATGGATGCTGCATGCGTGGCAGATGCAAGCTCATTGTTAAAGATCTATGCCGTGTCGCCGATAGTCTCATCAGAGAGTGATACTACAGTGCACTGTGACATGGTTCCCGAAAGTTGAATGCAGGTCAGGAACTATCTCAGAGATGATTTTGTCATGCACAGTAGTAGTAAAGGCTCCTCCGACGCTGAAAAGCGTTTTCAACCCGCCGCAAGGCGGGTTTTTTTTGCCTACAGGGATGTAGGTACGTCGCAAGAGGCAGGGATGCCGGGAGCGACGCGCCGGGGATGACCGGTTCTGTGCAAGTGTGCGAGACCGTCATTTCATCGCCACGGCCAGGGCAGCGAACAGGCCCTAAAGAGTCAACCAGTCTGTCGGTTTCAGAAAGACCTCATAGAGTTCGGCTTCGGCCGTGTCGGGTTCGGGGTGCCAGTCGTAGCGCCAGGTCACTTCCGGTGGCAGTGACATCAGAATGGCCTCGGTGCGACCACCGGACTGCAGTCCAAACAGGGTACCGCGGTCATAGACCAGGTTGAACTCCACATAGCGACCACGCCGATAACGCTGAAACGCCTTTTCACGGTCGCCATAGGTGATGTCCTTGCGCCGTTCCACAATGGGCAGGTAGGCTGGCAGGTAATGATTGCCAACGCTGATCATCAATGAGCAGCATTTTTCGAAGCCGCCTTCATTCAGGTCATCAAAAAACAGGCCGCCAATGCCGCGCGGTTCATTGCGGTGCTTGAGATAGAAGTACTCATCACACCACTGCTTGTAGCGTGGATAAACGTTATCACCAAAGGGTGTGCAGGCTTCCTTTGCCAACCGGTGCCAGTGTACCGCATCTTCCCTGAAGCCATAGTAGGGCGTCAAATCAAAACCGCCACCAAACCACCAGACCGGATCGGCGCCGGCTTTTTCTGCAACGAAAAACCGTATATTTGCATGTGATGTCGGCACATAGGGATTTTTCGGATGAATGACCAGAGATACGCCCATTGCCTGAAAGGAACGACCGGCAAGTTCCGGGCGTGTGGCAGTTGCCGACGCGGGCAATTCTGCACCATGCACATGTGAAAAATTGATGCCGGCTTTCTCGAATACGCTGCCGCCTTCCATGACGCGTGAGCGGCCACCACCACCTTCGTCACGAGACCAGTTGTCTTCACGGAACCCGCCGCTGCCATCCAGTTTCTGCAAGGCGTTGCAGATGGTGTCTTGCAGTGTCACAAGGTAGTTACGTACCAGTTCAATCTGTGTGGGGCCAATTTGCGTATCTGACATTGCGTTTACCTGTCGAGGAATGTGCTTATGTGTTTTCAGGTGTTCGCGCGCAACAGTTCGCCCGTCAGGCCATTGCGTATCTCGCTGGGTCTGTTGGTGCTGCCATCCCTTCCGTGCAGAATGTAATCAAGCCGTCCGTTAAATGCCTTGCGTACGGCAAGCGGACTGGTTGCGGGCGGTTTGCCGTGAATGTTGGCGCTGCTGGAAACCAGCGGCCCCCCCCAGCAATTACAAAGCGCAGCGGTAACAGGGTGACTACTCACCCTGACGGCGAGTGAGTGATGTCTGCCGCGCAGCCAATACGGTATTTCAGGAGGGCAGGGAAGTACCCAGGTGACGGGGGACTTGCGTGCTTGCGTGATACGCTTTCTGGTCGCCGCGCTCAATGGCAACAACAGCGGTTGCAGTTGTTCAAAATGACTGGCGACAAGTATCAGACCCTGATCAATATTACGCTGCTTCAGGTCAATAAGGTGCAGCACGGCATGACCATTGAACGGGTCACATCCCAGGCCGTACACCGTTTCTGTCGGATAAGCGATAACGCCACCGGAATCGAGCTGACGGACGGCTTCCCTGATATGCCAGCTCATGATGCCGTGCTATTGAATCCGTGTCACTGCGGGCATTAACACGGGCTAGGCCTCAACGTTTTCCGCGGTGGCCACGGGTTCATCCCAGGGTTCGACGAATTTACAGTCCTGCTGCGGACAGACGCGCTGTGTACCGGAGCGCTTGGTGGTTTTGATAGATGTGATTGGCCAGTGGCACTGCGGACAGGGCTGTGCCAGCGGCTGGTTCCAGATGGCGTATTTGCAATCGGGATAGCGTTCGCAGGAGAAAAAGATTTTGCCGCGCCTTGACTTGCGTTTGAGGATATTGCCTTTTTTGCATTCCGGGCACTGTACTCCGGTATCTTCCGGTTTTTCCAGTGGCTCGATAAATTTGCAATTGGGGTAGTTGCTGCAGCCGATAAATTTGCCATAGCGGCCGGAGCGGATGATCAGGTCAGAATCGCATTGCGGGCAGCTGCGGCCTTCGACGACTTCCGGTGCCGCATTTTCACGGGATTCATCAACATTGCGGGTGTACTTGCAATCCGGGTAACCGGAGCAGCCGATAAAGAAACCGCCGCGGCCGAGACTCATTTGCAGTGGCTTGCCGCAATCCGGGCATTTTTCCTCAATGGGTTTCGGATAGGGACGCGAATAGTCTTTACCTAAAAGCTGCTTGAACGGTTTCCAGAACTCGTTCATTAATGGAATCCAGTCCTTTTCTCCGCGTGCTACGGCATCCAGTTCATCTTCCAGGCCGGCGGTAAAGTCATAGTCCACATACGAGGTGAAATTATCAGTCAGGAACTCTATAACGACACGGCCGACGTCGGTAGGATAGAAACGTTTCTTCTCGAGTGTGACATATTCGCGTGCCTGCAATGTGGAGATGATGGTGGCGTAAGTCGAAGGACGCCCGATGCCATGTTCTTCCAGTGTCTTCACCAGGCTTGCCTCTGAATACCGTGGTGGAGGTTCGGTAAAATGCTGGTCGGCACGAATTTCATTCAGTGTACAGCTGTCACCCTTTTCAAGAGGTGGCAGCATGGATTCATCGACACTGCCTTTTTTATCATCCACTCCTTCCTGGTATACCGCCATGAAACCAGGGTCGACGATGGTTGAACCATTGGCGCGAAACAGGTTCCCCTCGCCACATTTGAAATCCACGCTGACGGTATTGATGGTCGCGTGGATCATCTGGCAGCTGACGGTTCGTTTCCAGATCAGGTCATAGAGTTTGAACTGTTCTGCTGATAAATATTTTTTAATTTCCTCCGGAGTATTGCGAATGGAGGTTGGGCGTATGGCCTCATGGGCTTCCTGGGCGTTCTTTGCCTTGGTCTTGTAGGTGCGTGCTTCAGCAGGTAACGCGTCCTTGCCATAGCGTTGCGGTATAAATTCCCGCAGTTCATCAAGCGCATCCTGGGCGAGGTTGACTGAATCTGTTCGCATGTAGGTAATCAGGCCGGCCGTGTCGCCGCCGATTTCCATGCCTTCATAGAGTTGTTGTGCGACGCGCATGGTGCGACTGGCCGTAAAGCCCAGTTTTCGCGAAGCTTCCTGTTGCAACGTCGAGGTTGTAAACGGTGCGGTCGGGTTGCGCTTGCGCTGTTTCTTTTCAACATTATCGACGATCAGTTTACCATCGGCTGCCTTCAGCAACTCGTCCCTGGCTTTGTTGGCGCTGCTTTCATCAGTGATAGAAAACTGCTTGAGTTTTTCTCCATGCAGTTGCGTCAGTCGCGCAATGATTGCCTGGCCCTTATGTTCAAGATCACTCTCCAGTGTCCAGTATTCGCGTGCCTTGAAATTTTCTATTTCAATTTCACGCTCGACAATCATACGCAGTGCAGGTGTTTGTACGCGACCGGCGGACAGCCCGCGGCGAATTTTCTTCCACAGCAGGGGTGACAGGTTGAAACCGACCAGGTAATCCAGGGCTCGTCGTGCCTGTTGTGCATTAATGAGTTCGGTTGACAACTCACGGGGATGTTCTATCGCTTCATTTACGGCACGCTTGGTTATTTCGTTGAAAACAACGCGGTGAACCGATTTATCCGTGATTGCCTTGCGCTGTCTGAGTAGTTCACACAGATGCCATGAAATGGCCTCGCCTTCCCGGTCAGGGTCAGTTGCGAGGTAGAGGGCATCGGATTTTTTCATGGCCTTGACGATGGCATCGACATGCTTTGAATTTCGGTCGATCATCTGGTACTTCATGGAAAAGTCGTGCTCGGTGTCGACCGCACCTTCCTTGGGTATCAGGTCACGGACGTGACCATATGACGCCATGACGTCATAGTCTTTCCCCAGGTACTTCTTTATGGTCTTGCACTTGGCGGGTGATTCAACGATTACAAGGTTCTTGCTCATAGGAATCTGTTAGCGGCAGACGCAATGGCCGGCCTGTCAGTGCAGGCAGTTTATCGTGTCGTCGAACACCAGGTCTTCGACCCAGGTATAGGCGGCTTCTTGACCCGGCTGGTTAAACAGTACCATCAGGACGACCCACTTGAGTTGATCAAGATCGAAATCCTCGCTCTCCAGTGCCATGGCACGATCAATCGCCAGTTCACGGCTGGCTGGTGTCAGCACTCCCATCTGTTCAAGGAACAGGATAAAACCACGACAGGTGGTGTCTAGCCGTTCCATTTCATGACTTGCAAACAGGCGCATAGAACGTTCGGCCTGCATGCTGGGCGGGTTCTCTTCTCCGGATAATCCCTCCATCCACTGGAAGGCACGATCGATCTGTAGTGCCGGGAAACCTGCCTGACTGAGTTCCTGCTGGACAATATCGCGATCCGGCGTAACCGCACCATCATCGTCCATGTAGTAGTTTTCGAACAGATACATCAGTACGTCGAAGACGTTTTCTTTCATATTTGGCCTATTATTTCAGTCGGTTATATGTTCCACCGTGGTTCGATGCTATATAACCGCTCATTTCCAGCTGCAGGAGCATGGAGGAAACTTCGGCTGGCGTCAATCCGCTGCTACATATGAGCTGGTCGATGGATGCGCCATCGAAGCTAATACAATCAATGAGTTGCTGGTATTCCGGGTCGAGTTTGAACGGTGTATCAGTCGCTTCAGTGTCAACGGCGGCCGTATTTACCCGGTAGCAGCTATCCGCCAGCATGCCAAGCTCGTCCATGACATCTTGTGCGGTCTCGACGAGTTTTGCGCCCTGTCGAATCAGGTGATGACAGCCGCGGGCCAGCGGGTTATGAATCGAACCCGGTATGGCGAAGACTTCTCGCCCCTGGTCGCCGGCGTAACGCGCCGTGATCAGCGAGCCGGAGCGAATCGCCGCTTCGACCACCAGGGTGCCGAGACACAAGCCGCTGATGATGCGATTTCTGCGCGGGAAGTTCTCTGCACAAGGCGCTGTGCCGATGGGAAACTCTGAAACCAGCGCCCCCTGTTCGGCAATTTGCCGTGCCAGATCACGGTGGCGCGCCGGGTACACACGGTCCAGGCCAGTGCCCATGACGGCAACGGTAGGCATGCCAGCATCAAGTGCACCTTTGTGACAGGCGGCGTCGATGCCCAGTGCCAGGCCACTGGTAATCACCAGTCCGGAGGCTGACAGGTGCCTTGCGAAGTCTGTTGCGGTATGGGCTCCGGACGCTGATGGATTACGACTGCCAACCATGGCCAGCTGCGGTTCGCTGAGGATGTTGGCCTGACCGTGTATATAAAGTAGTGGAGGCGGTGACTCCAGCTGTGTCAGCAACACGGGGTAGTCCGGGTCGTGACAGGTCATGATGCGGTTGTACGGTTTGTCTTGCCACTCCAGATCACGCGTGATCGCCTTCGTGTCCCGGTGTTGCAGGGCATCAATGGCTTTCCGCGACAGCCCCAGTGTGTGCAGTGCTTCAGAGTCTGTGCGTGGCAGCTCCTGCAGGTTTGGAAAGGCCTCCAGTAACTGGTGGAAAGTGACGGCACCCACACCCGGGGTGTGATACAGGGCGAGCCAGTGTTTAAGCGTGTCTGTGGTGGCCGGTTGAGAGCATGGGGCCTCCATGCTGACTAGCCGTCTCTACGAGCCACGCGGGCCGTGTCTGAATTCATCGGTTCACCATCCTTGGCGATTGCTGTGTGTGCTGTGTTTTCAGGGTGTCCGCACAAAATCATTAATATGAATCGCACGGGTCGCTTTCATCACCAGTCCGAAGCTGACTTTTTCAAAGCTGCGGAACACCATGATAAGTCCGGCATCTTCATCCGGCAGTTTGACCATGTCATTTCGCTTGCCGCTGACGGTATCCTTGATAACCGCGCCATCCTGGTAGATACGGAAGATATGGCCTGTCTCGATGCCTTCACGGGTACCGAGATTAAGTGCCACGACATTGAACTGGCCTATCTGGGTGACACCGTCCAGTACTGAAATAATGCGGCCTTCGGTGTTGTCAGGTGGCAGATGGGGCTGAAAGTGTGTGCTTGCGGTAGCGCGGTCAGCCGGTCGCAAGCGATCCCCTACGCGTACTTCTCGTGTTGTTTCAGCCAGATACAGGGTGGTTGGATCACCATACTGCTCTACCGGCCCACGTCCCACAAAGAGGGCCTCGTAGCCAAGCACCTCTTTGGTATCGGGATCGATATAGGGACCGCCGGGATTGAAAATATCATAAACAGGATGGCCTTTATCCTCGATACCGCGGGCATAGACACGATCACCAACACCAGTGACCACGTGTTCACCGGCGCTCTGTACAACATAGGGTGCAGTTTCGAGTTCTTCTTCGCCGACCACGATGGTGCGGGTCAGAAACTGCTGTATGGCATCCAGCGGTATTGTGGGTATGGCTTTTTCGAGATTTTCCTCTCGTACCTTTGGTGACAGGGTGACGGTCGGGTAGCCACGGGTCATCTGCAGTTGCGGTTTACCATCGACGTATACCAGTGTGAGAATGTCGCCGGGATAGATCAGGTGCGGGTTTTCCACCTGGGGGTTGACGTACCAGATTTCCGGCCAGAGCCAGGGATCACGCAGGAACATGGTTGATATGTCCCAGAGGGTGTCACCTTTGACAACGACATAGCGATCCGGGTGTTCCGGGTTAAGAACCACATCAGCAGCAAACAGCGAACTGGCGAGTAATGCGGCGAAGACCATTCCGATCAATTTCTTGGTTGTCATGGGTGTCCTTTTACGTCAAGTTTGTATCACTTCCAGTCCAGTCTGCGATCGCCGGGATGCTGTGTGGCTGGTGTCTTCAGGTCATGCGCGAGTCTAGCGGAAAACCCACACAGAACAAAACCTTTTGTCGATTCACGGTGATCGCCATGCACATGATTGTGTTACAGTATATTGGATACATTGACAATGAATCGTGACGGCAATCACATGGCTATCCTCGAAATTCTGCATTTTCCCGATCCGCGTTTGCGCAACATCGCCCAACCTGTGCAGGCTGTTGATGACGGCGTTCGGCAACTGCTGGATGATATGCTTGAAACCATGTACGGGGCCCCTGGCATTGGCTTGGCAGCCACACAGGTGAATATTGACAAGCGGATCGTAGTCATTGATGTATCGGAAGAAAAAGACCAACCTTTATGCCTGATTAATCCGGAAATTCTGGAGCTCGAGGGCGTTGAAGAGATGGAGGAGGGCTGTCTCTCGGTGCCGGATGTCTACGAGGTGGTGCGACGTGCAGACCGGGTACGGTTGCGGGCACTGGATCGCAGTGGGCAACCGTTTGAGATGCAGGCAGACGGATTACTGGCGGTCTGTATCCAGCACGAGATCGATCATCTGGATGGCAAATTGTTCGTTGACTACCTGTCCCAGCTGAAGCGCACGCGAATCCGGAAGAAACTGGAAAAGGAGCAACGACAGACAAGCGCAGTAGCTGATACCCGGTCAAGCCATCGGGTCATTTAGCCGGTTTCACTTAGCCTCTGTCTGGTACATGCCCGACTGACAGGCAATATCATGAACATACTTTTTGCAGGTACACCGGATTTTTCCGTGCCTTCACTGCAGGCACTGCTGGATAGTCCGCACGACGTGGTCGCTGTCTATACACAGCCAGACCGGCCTGCCGGACGTGGTCGGCAAACGCTGGCCAGTCCCGTAAAACAGCTGGCCATGAAACATAATCTCCCGGTTTGCCAGCCGGACTCACTGAAGACTGCCAAGGCACAGCAGCAGCTCGAGAAATGGCAGCCGGATCTGATGGTCGTTGTCGCCTATGGCCTGTTATTGCCACCGGCGGTCCTTGTTATACCCAGGTTGGGCTGTGTCAATGTGCATGCGTCGTTGCTGCCTCGCTGGCGCGGTGCGGCACCGATACAAAGGGCGATTCTCGCTGGCGATAAAGAGACCGGTGTTTGCCTTATGCAGATGGATGCCGGACTGGATACCGGTCCTGTGCTTGCCTGTTCAAGCTGCGAAATTGCGGCAGATGATACCGGGGAGCGCTTGCACGACAGACTCTCTTTGCTGGGTGCACGTTTGCTGTCACAGAATCTGGCGGCGCTGGAGAACGGTGAACTCGACGCGCGTCCACAGGACGAGTCGTTAGCCAGTTATGCCGGCAAGCTGCATAAGTCTGAAGCGCATATCGACTGGAAAGCTTCTGCGGTCGATATTTGCAACAAAATACGTGCATTTAACTCATGGCCGGTGGCGGAGACACGCTATAACGGACGCCAGCTGCGAATCTGGGAGGCGTACCCGCTGCCAAACGGTGGTGATAGTGATGCCGTGCCCGGCACCGTATTGTCTGTCTCCAGAACAGGTATTGAAGTGGCCTGTGGCGAAGGGCGATTGTGTATAAAAAAGCTGCAGTTGCCGGGTGCACGTGTCATCGATGCGGTTGATTTCATCAACGCAAATGCATTGGAAGGTGTGCCTCTTGGGGATGATTAACATCCGTGCTGTCGGCCTGACATGACGACGGACGCGCGCGCGTGCGCTGCCCGGATACTGGTACAGGTTGTTTCCGGCGGGAGGTCGCTGGCAGATGCCTTGCCGGATGCAGTGCAGTCGGTGAGCGACACCCGCCAGCGGGCGCTGGTTCAGGAATTGGCCTATGGCACCCTGCGCTGGTTTTACAGGCTCGATGTCATGCTGCAACAACTCATGAAAAAGCCGCTTAGACAGCGGGATGCCGATGTTCGCTGTCTGTTATTGATTGGCTTGTACCAGTTAACGCAACTGGCAATGCTGCAGCGGGTGGCTGTCAACGAGACGGTGAAGGCAACAGAGGCACTGGACAAACCATGGGCGCGCGCGCTGGTGAATGCCGTGTTACGAAACTATCAGCGCCGTGCTGATTCACTCGAAGTGGCGGTGGACTCTGATGCCGCGGTGAAATTTGCGCACCCGGCGTGGCTCGTCGAGCGGCTGCAGGCTGACTGGCCGCATGACTGGGAAGCTATATTGACTGCGAATAATGCCCGGCCGCCATTCAGTTTGCGTGTCAATCAGCGTCGCATCACCCGGGATGAATACCTTGATGGGTTGACTGCGCGGTCAATAGAGGCGCTGCCACTGCCGCACGTTGCCACAGGCCTGATGCTGAAAAAACCGGTAGCGGTTGAGAAATTGCCCGGCTTTTCTGCAGGTGTGGTGTCCGTGCAAGACGGTGCTGCACAGCTGGCAGCAGACCTGTTGTCACTGGCGCCAGGGCAGCGGGTACTGGATGCTTGTGCGGCGCCGGGCGGAAAAACAGCACACATCCTCGAGGTCGAGCCTGAAATAGATCGATTGACCGCGCTTGATATTGATGGACGTCGTCTGCAGCGAATTGAAGAGAACCTGTTGCGCCTGTCACTGCATGCGGAATTGCAGCAGGGCGATGCTGCAGAGCCATCAGCCTGGTGGGATGGTCGACCGTATGACCGTATCCTGCTGGATGTGCCGTGTTCGGCTACGGGTGTGATTCGGCGGCATCCTGATATCAAATTGTTGCGTAAGTCAGGTGACGTTGCGACACTGGTGTCCGGGCAGGCCAGGTTGTTGCAGGCGCTATGGCCCTTGCTGGTGCCAGGCGGTATGCTTTTGTACTCAACCTGCTCGGTACTGATTGATGAAAACAGTGGCCAGGTGGCCCGTTTTCTGGGACGGCAGGCTGATGCAGCAGAGGTGCCAATCAATGCAGCATGGGGCCGGTGCTGCGCGCATGGCAGACAGATATTTCCGGGTGATGATGAGATGGATGGATTTTATTTCGCATGTTTGCAGAAGCTCGGTTGACAGGCCTGTTGCCATTATCCACGATCGCCGCTTTGATTCGGCGTCGGACTGCTGTGTTGCTGTTGTCAGCCATCTGTTGCTTGCCAGCACTGGTCTGTGCGGGACATCCCGGCATTATTCAACTTGAGGATGCACACACCTTTCGAATCGACGGCAGTGAATATCTGGAGGCGCAGTTTTCCATTGAGTTGAGTTCGGGTGCCGAGGAGGCTGTGCGAAACGCGGTTCAGTTATTATTCGAGCTGCAGGTGCAGGTTGTTGAGACGCATACCTGGCTATGGGATTCCGTTGTCATCGAATTCACCGAGCGGCGCTCATTGCAATATCATGCACTCAGCGAAAGTTACCAGGTCAAGGATCTCAACGCCGGTACACAGGGTAATTACCGCCGTCTTGATGATGCGTTACGGGCAGTAGGGAAATTAAAAAATATGCTGCTCACCGACCAGTCGCTGGATCGGGGGCCTGATTACAGCATCCGTCTCAGGGGCAGCCTGGACATAGAATCGTTGCCGACACCGGTCCGCTTGATCGCCTATATATCATCGGACTGGAACATGGTGAGCAAGTGGTACAAATGGCACCTGGTGCGATAACACGCGTTGGCTTCGGCATTTTGCCGATGCTGGTGCTGTTCTCACTGCTGCTGGTGTCGCTCACCCTGCTGAGTGATGCAACCCATAATTCTGAACGTTTCGGTCAGATGTATTCCATGCTGCTGCTGGTCAATGCAGCTGGACTGGTTTTTCTCGCTGCCCTGGTAATGGTAAATATCATTGGCCTGATAAGGCAGCACCGCACGAATGTCCCCGGTGCGCGCATGACCAGCCGCCTGGTCGTGATGTTCGTCGTGCTCACGGTAGTGCCGGTATCGGTTGTTTATTACTTCTCGCTGCAGTTTCTGCAGCGCGGCATTGATAGCTGGTTTGATGTACGCATTGAACAGGGTCTGGAAGATGCGCTTGATCTCAGTCATGCGGCGCTGGACGTCAGGTTGGCGGATATATTGAACCTGACTGTTCGCATGGCAGAGGATTTGTCCGATGCAGCACCCGCAACACTGTCGCTGACACTATACGACCACCGCGTCAGGAGCGGTGCCGCGGAGCTGACATTACTCGGTGGTGACGGCCGCATTGTCGCATCCAGCAGCTCGGATATTACCGATATTATTCCGGACCAGCCGGCGAGTGAGATGATGATGTTGATGCGCAATCGCAAGCATTACATCGGTCTCGATCCGATTGGCGACAGTGGCCTGTATGCGCGTGCACTGGTACCCGTGTTGTCCTCGCGTTCGGATAGCGAGGTCTATACACTGCAGGCACTGTACGAAGTGTCTGAACGCTTCAGTCTGCTTGCAGAGAGTGTGCAGTCTGCATATACCCGTTACAAGGAGCTGTCCTATCTGCGGACGCCTCTGAAATTCAGTTATAGCCTGACCCTGTCGATCGTGCTGGTGCTGAGTTTGCTGGCAGCTATCTGGGCCGCTTTTCATTCCGCGCGGCGACTGGTCGCACCGGTGCGTGATCTGGCTGATGCAACGCATGCAGTTGCTGAAGGCGATTATAGCAAACGGCTGTCGGTCGCGAGCGAGGACGAACTTGGTTTTCTGGTGCGCTCTTTTAATGATATGACGCGCCGTCTTGCCAGATCGCGCGAACAGACAATCCGCGCACAGCAGCAGGTTGAAGGGCAGCGCGCCTATCTGGAAGCAGTGTTGGCCAATCTCTCGTCCGGAGTGATCAGCATGAATGCCGATTCAGTCGTGCGTGCGATTAACCGGACGGCCAGCAAGAGCCTCGGTATCGATGCGCGGCAGCTTCTTGGCCGGGAAATATCTTTTTTTGCATCAGAACATGCACATCTGACCCCGTTTGTGGATGCTGTTACCAGGCACCTTAGTCAGGGTGACAGTCGCTGGCAGGAAGAAATTGCCTTGCTCGGGGCCGGTGGCCATCAGGTGCTGATGTGTCGGGGTACGGTACTGGGTGGCACGGGCAAGCGCGCTGGTGGACTCGTAATTGTATTTGATGACGTCACGACACTGATACAGGCACAACGTGATGCAGCATGGGGTGAGGTAGCACGTCGCCTGGCACATGAAATCAAGAATCCGTTAACGCCGATACAATTGTCAGCGGAACGAATACGGCGCCGCTATCTGGCTAGCATGGATGAAGAAGAGGCCGAGTTGCTTGACCGTGCAACGCATACTATCGTCAATCAGGTTGATGCCATGAAAAAGATGGTCAATGCCTTCAGTGAATATGCGAGGGCACCCAACCTGAACTTGGTCGTCATGAACTTCAACCGGCTAGTGCAGGAGGTTCTGGATCTTTACCGAAGCAGTGATTTGGAAGTACAGCTGGTTGAGCGGCTTGATGCTGAAAATGATCTCATTGAGGGTGATGCCGGACGCTTGCGGCAGCTATTACATAATCTGATCAAGAACGCGCTGGAGGCGGTCAGGGGGATGCCCGAGGCACGCATAATCGTCTCGACCTGCCGGGTCGGTGGTATGGAGAAAAACCAGATTGAACTATGTGTTGAAGATAACGGGCCAGGCTTTGAAGCGGATGTGCTGGAAAATATTTTCGAGCCCTATGTGTCAACAAAGCCAAAAGGGAGCGGGCTGGGTCTGGCAATAGTCAAGAAGATTGTCGAGGAACATGGTGGAACCATCAGTGCTGAATCCGGCAAGGCAGGCGGGGCGCTTGTCAGGATTCGGCTGTTGCTTTCGAGTGAAGGCAGGGTGGTTTCAGACAGGCAGGCGCTTTCCTGAGTAATGACACCTGTCATCAAGTGTGGGCTATAATCGTTCTCTTGGCAGGATCATTGCCCTTTCAAACAGCAGTACTGAATATAAACATGAATTACATGAATTCAGGATACGGCATATGACGAGTCGACACATACTCGTTGTTGATGATGAGCCTGATATCCGCAGCCTGGTGCAGGAAATTCTCGAGGATGAGGGCTACTCTGTCGCTACAGCGGACGGCGGAGAGGCAGCGCGCAAGGCAAGACGAGTCCGGCGTCCTGACCTGATACTGCTCGATATCTGGATGGAGGGTGTCGATGGCATCACCTTGCTGCGTGAATGGTCCGAGGACGGTGATCTGCCCTGCCCCGTGGTCATGATGTCGGGGCATGGTACGGTGGAGACAGCGGTCGAGGCCACACGTCTGGGCGCCTATGACTTTATCGAGAAACCAATCTCGCTGGCAAAATTACTGCTGACAGTAGAACGTGCTTTCGAGAGTGAGCGGCTGCAGCGTGAAAACGTCGATTTGCGGGAACATGCGCAACCGATTATAGAGCCTCAGGGCAAATCACCGGTAATGACGCAGCTGCGTGAACAGGCAAAAAAGCTTGCGCACCACAATAGCTGGGTACTCATCCGTGGTGAGGCGGGTGTGGGCAAGGGCACGTTCGCGCGTTATATTCACGCGCAGAGCGCGCGTCGTGACGGTCCGTTTGTCGAAATAGCTGTCGGTTCCATATCGGAAGAAAACTCTGCTGCCGAATTGTTTGGTACAGAAGACGGAGAAGCGCTTCATTATGGTCGGCTGGAACAGGCCAATGGCGGGACACTCTGTATCAGTGATATTGCAGATATGGATTTACAGACGCAGGCACGCCTGTTGAGCGTATTCCAGACCCATTCATTTACCCGTCTGGGTGGCAGCGAAGACGTCGATGTTGATTTGCGAGTGATTGCCACAACACAGCGCAATCTCGAGGATGAAGTGGCGGCTGGCCGGTTCAGGGATGACCTTTTTTACCATCTGAACGTAGTGCCACTGCATATACCTGCATTGCGCGACCATGCTGACGATGTGCACGAGTTGCTGGATTACTACATCGATTACCTGGTCACCCATGAGAGGCTTGCATACAGGCATTTCACCGTGGCGGCACAGAACAGGCTGCGAAACTATGACTGGCCCGGGAATATACGCGAGTTGAAGAACCTGGTGCAGCGTTTGCTGATACTGGGTACAGGGGAAGAGATCGAGGTTGCCGAGGTTGAGCAGGCGATCAATACCCGTCCGGTATCAGTTGACTCGACGGCACCGGTACTGCCCTATGACCTGCCGCTGCGCGAGGCGCGTGAAAAATTCGAGCATGATTACCTGCTTCACCAGTTGATGGAAGTTGGTGGTAGTGTCGGCAAGCTTTCCAAGCGCGTGGGGATGGAGCGTACACACCTGTATAGAAAATTACGCGCCCTCGGAATCGACCACAAAAAGGGTAACGAGTAAAGGTTTCCAGGGCACGTTTCCGGCCGGCTGAAAATCTGAATCAGGAAGACTAGTACATGAAGATCATAATCCTGGGTGCCGGTCAGGTCGGTGCCTCGGTCGCTGCCAACCTGGCCAGCGAGGCCAACGATATCACCGTCGTTGATGAAAACGGGGCCACGTTGCAGGATCTGCAGGACCGTCTCGATATTCGCACCATCAAGGGACATGCCTCACATCCGGAAACGCTGGTGCAGGCAGGTGCGGATGATGCTGACATGATAATCGCTGTTACGCATAGCGATGAAACCAACATGATCGCCTGCCAGGTTGCCTATACCCTGTTCCATACACCCACGAAAATCGCGCGAGTGCGTTCGGTTGAATATCTCAACCATATGCGCCTGTTTGCGCAGGAAGCTCTGCCCATTGATGTGCTAATCAGTCCCGAGCAACTGGTAACCGATTACATTCAGCGACTGATTGAAAACCCTGGTGCCCTGCAGGTGCTCGATTTTGCGGGTGGCAAGGTACAACTGGTGGCTGTGCATGCCTACTATGGCGGCCCGCTCGTCGGACATGAATTGCGCGACCTGAAAGAGCATATGCCGGGTATTGATGCGCGTGTGGCATCCATATTTCGCCAGGGTACACCGATCACCCCGGAAGGTGACACAATTATCGAGGCAGACGATGAGGTGTTTTTTGTCGCAGCTCGCAAACACATTCGTGCAGTGATGGGCGAGCTGCGTAAAATGGACAAGCCCGTCAAACGCGTGATGCTGGCCGGCGGCGGTAATATCGGTATGCGACTGGCATCAGCCATCGAGGGCAGCTACCAGGTCAAGATTATCGAGCGACTGGAAGATCGCGCCAGGATGTTGTCAGAAACCCTCGACAAGACGATCGTGTTGCTGGGTGATGCGGCTGATGAAGAACTTCTGCTGGAAGAAAACATAGAGAATACCGATGTCTTCTGTGCGCTGACCAATGACGAGGAAGCCAATATACTTTCTGCGATGCTTGCCAAACGCCTCGGTGCACGCAAGGTCATGTCACTGATTAATCGCGCCTCGTACGTCAACCTGGTACAGAGTGGTACCATCGATGTCGCGATCTCACCGCAGCAGGCCACCATCGGCAGTCTGCTGACGCATATCCGGCGGGGCGATGTCGTCATGGTGCATTCACTGCGGCGTGGCGCTGCTGAAGCGATTGAGGCGGTTGCGCATGGCGACCGCAACAGCTCCAAGGTAGTGGGCAGGGCCATTGATGAAATCAAGTTGCCGAAAGGTACAACGATTGGTGCGATCGTCCGTGGCGAGGAAGTCATCATTGCACATCACGACACGGTGATCGAAATTGATGATCATGTAATTTTGTTTCTCGCGGATAAAAAATGCATTCAGGCTGTTGAGCGTCTGTTCCAGGTTGGAGTTACCTTTTTCTGATATGTCCCGCGGCAACCCTGCTCTGTGCTTGTTGCTGATAATGGCGGCCAATTAATTCGTGCACCTGCTTTCCATACAACGATTGCTTGGTTTGTTACTGATGTTATTCAGCGTCACGTTGCTGCCGCCCGCGGCTGTATCCTGGCTTTACAGTGACGGTCAAATGCTTGTCTTCCTGGATGGTATGCTTGCGGCGCTGGTGCTGGGTTGCCTGATGTGGCTGCCCGTAAGGAAATTCAAGCATGAGTTACGTGTGCGCGACGGATTTCTGATCGTCGTGTTGTTCTGGGTGGTTCTGGGGCTGGCGGGTGCGTTGCCGCTGGCATTTTCCTTAAGGCCGGAGATGTCGATAACGGATGCCGTATTCGAGTCCTTCTCCGGTCTGACAACGACTGGCGCGACGGTTATTACCGGGCTGGATAGTTTGCCCGAGTCAATCCTGTTCTATCGCCAGCAACTGCAATGGCTGGGTGGCATGGGGATTATCGTTCTGGCTGTCGCCATTATGCCCATGCTCGGTGTCGGTGGTATGCAGTTGTACCGTGCTGAAACACCTGGCCCGCTGAAAGATAACAAGCTGACGCCGCGTATCACAGAAACAGCAAAGGCATTGTGGTACATATACGTGACGTTGACCATTATATGTGCCGTCTGTTACTGGCTCGCCGGGATGAGTGGCTTTGATGCCATCAGCCACAGTTTTTCCACCATCGCAATTGGCGGCTTTTCGACGCATGACGAAAGCATCGGCTTTTTTCAGAGTACCAGTATCGAGATGATCGCCGTGGTGTTCATGTTGCTGGCGGGCATGAACTTCGCTCTGCATTTCATTGCCTGGCGATCACTCAGCCTGAAGGCCTACCTGCATGACTCGGAACTGAAGGCCTACTTGTCACTGCTTGCACTGGTGACACTCATCATAGTGGTTTACCTCTACTACACGGATACCTTTATTTTTATAGATGACGCTCTGTATGCAGGACTGTTTCAGGCCGTTTCCATCGGCACTACAACAGGATTTACCACCGCTCATTACGTAGACTGGCCCGGATTTCTGCCGGTGATGCTGTTGTTTGTGAGTTTCGTCGGTGGTTGTGCGGGTTCAACAGGCGGTGGAATGAAAGTGATCCGTTGTGTGTTGTTGCTCAAACAGGGGCACCGGGAAACCATACGGCTGATCCGGCCGAATGCGCAGATACCTGTCAAGGTCGGTGGCAAGCCCATGCCGGACCGCGTCATCAGTGCTGTATGGGGTTTTTTTGCTGCCTACGTGGCCAGTTTTGTTGTCATTATGTTGTTCCTGATGGCTACCGGTCTTGATCAGATAACGGCTTTTTCGGCGGTCGCTGCCTGCATGAATAATCTGGGCCCGGGACTGGCAGGCGTGGCCGAGAATTACATCGGCCTGACAGATCCTGCAAAGTGGGCCTTGTCATTTGCCATGATGCTCGGCAGGCTGGAGATATTTACCCTGCTGATTCTGTTCACGCGAGCTTTCTGGCGACGCTAGTGTGTAAGCATTTTATTGGCCGTTCGTTTCTTCTTGTAAAATGACGCCTCTCCATCGGGCCGGGTTTTGAAGCGGCGGTAGCTCCACTGGTACTGTTCAGGGCATTCACGTACGCAGTCTTCAACGGCCTTGTTGATCGCTGCAACTGCAGTGTGAAGGTCACCTGGCTGTTCGCTTGCAGGCATCGCCCTGAAGTGCAGGTGATAACCGCGCCCCCAGGACAGTCGTTCGCACCAGGCAAAGATGATCGGTGTATCTGCCCTGGCGGCCAGTCGTGCCAGCAAGACCATGGTGTAGGCAGATGTCCCAAAAAACGGTGCGAAAATGCCGGTACCGGCTTGTGGTTCCTGGTCAGGTAACATGGCGACCACACCACCCTGTTCCAGGGCTTTATAGATTGCGCGGATGCCCTTGCCTGTTGCCGGTACATAGTTGCCGCCGAGCCGGTTGCGTGCGGTTATTACCAGGTTTTCCAGTTCTTGCATCTTGAGTGGGCGGTACAGGCAGGTAATTTTGAATTGTGCCGAGCCGTACAAACCAGCGGCTTCCCATGCGCCAAGATGCGGCGTTGCAAGAATGGCACCGGAGCCTTTTGCACGTGCCTGTTCAACCAGCTCGTTTCCATCGACTCGCTTGATTAATCGCAATGCATTTTTACCGGATCGCAGCCACAGTGCGCTGGTTTCTATGATGGTCTTGCCGGTTTCCCTGAGGCTTTTTCGAAGCAGTGTACGCTGCTCCCGGATAGAGAGTTCAGGCCAGCACAAGGCAATATTGATTTCACTGGTCTGGCGGGTTCGATTCGGGAACAGGAGAAGGCCCCAGCCGATGCACACCCCGATGCCGTGAATGATTGGCAGGGGCAGGTAGGCGCAGACGTAGAGTATAAATTTTATCAGGAAGTGGCGCATTCCGGGATCAAATGAAAATTAAAATCCACATAAAACTGAATAATATCAATTTAATAACTCATAAATACACAATGAGAAAAATATGTTACTTGTGGGGATGTATACCATTTATTGCACTTATAGACTGTTTTAAGTGGGATTAATAGAGTATTTCTGTACGGAGGCTAGCATTATTTTGACAATTTATGAGGTTATGCACGCTTCATTGACGGGATATCCATAGGCTGCTTCCTCGCTGTACCAGACTATAGTCCAAATAAAATTAATTCATAACAGTAATTTGCCTCGCAGGGCGGTTAGCTAGAGAATGCATGCTAGCGCTACCTAACGAATCAGGAGATTACGCAATGGCCAGCGAAGTTCAGTCCGTAACACCTGTGGAGGCATACAGATTAGTCGAGAAAGATCAGAGGGTTGTGTTGATCGATGTGCGTTCCAGTATGGAGTTCCTGTTTGTGGGGCACCCTCGGGGTAGCGTGCATGTGCCCTGGATTGATGAGCCGGACTGGATTGTGAACCCGGATTTTGTTACCGAGGTGCGCAAGGTGATGCTCGGTGGAGTCGGTATGGATGACCACGACAGTGATGCCCCTGTTGTACTGATTTGTCGTAGTGGGAAACGCTCGCTTGAGGCAGGTAAGCTGCTGATAGAGGGTGGGTTTATGCAGGTTTACAATGTCTCTGAGGGTTTTGAAGGGGAACTGGATGATAGCCACCATCGTTCGACACTGGGTGGCTGGCGTTTCCATGGCCTGCCCTGGGAGCAGTGCTGATGTAAAATTGACCGTAGTAGTACAGACAAATATAATTATACGTTCATATAAATAACTCACCAAATCGGTAGGGCCATGGAAATATAAAAAATCCTGAGTCACTACGTGAGGTCAACAATGGTACAGGATTTAAAATCCTGTTCTTATGCTAATCATTCCAGGGCATCTAGTCGGTGTTGCGGAGTGGACTTTGAGGAGTACAACCTATGTCAACAACATCTGAAAACATGCCGGACAATGCACAGCTGGATGCTTGGCTGGACAAGAAACTGGATGAACTGTTACCTACCAAGCTGGAAGCAATCGATGCCTCCAGAACACCGTCCATGTCCATTATTGCCACCAAGGGAACCCTTGACTGGGCCTACCCGCCCTTTATCCTGGCATCAACAGCAGCGGCGCTTGGCTGGGAAGTTGAGGTATTTTTTACCTTCTACGGTCTGCTGTTGCTGAAAAAAGATCTTGACGCCAAGGTCAGTCCACTGGGTAACCCGGCGATGCCGATGAAGATGCCGTTTGGCCCGAAGTGGTTTCAGGATTTTGACTGGCCAATGCCAAACCTGCTGATGGCGGGCGTGCCGGGATTCGAGAATGTTGCTACCGGGTTGATGAAGAAGACCTTCAAGAACAAGGGCGTGGCTACGGTAGAGGAATTACGCAGCCTGTGTCTGGAAGCTGAGGTGAAAATGGTTGCCTGTCAGATGACCGTCGATGTATTCGGTTTCGATGCCAGTGAGTTTATACCGGAAGTCACTGACTTCGTCGGCGCCACCTCGTTCCTGCCGGTGGCACAGAAATCAGACGTTTGCCTTTTCATCTAGCAACTGGCGATTCTGACGGCTGCAACTGATACGGCGAAGCTGTATCAGACCCGGCCTGTAACTCATGAAGGGCGTGCAATTGCACGCCCTTTGTTTTTAGCTTCCGGCAAGCAGTGTTATTAACAACATATGCAAAACTTCTACCCGACCATTGAGCCCTACAGAGTGCACACCGTGTCCGTATCAGACGGGCATCAACTCTATGTCGAGGAATGCGGCCGCGCTGATGGATTGCCTGTTGTCTTTGTACATGGCGGTCCGGGTGCAGCCTGTGAAAGCTATCATCGGCAATTTTTTAATCCGGAAATTTACCGGATAGTCTTATTTGATCAGCGTGGTTGCGGGCGCTCGACTCCACACGCCTCACTGCAGGGTAATACCACACAGGCGCTAGTCTCTGATATGGAGGTTATTCGTACAACGCTGGATATCGACCGCTGGATTTTATTCGGCGGCTCATGGGGATCAACGCTGGGGCTGGTGTATGCCGAGACACACCCTGAAAATGTACTGGGCCTGATTTTGCGCGGTATCTTTCTTTGTCGGCCGCGCGATATTCACTGGTTTTACCAGGATGGTGCCTCGTACCTGTTGCCAGACCAGTGGCAGGATTTCCTGCAGCCAATACCGGAAGCAGAGCGTCATGACATGGTCAGTGCCTATTATCGCCGTCTCACGGGTGATGATGAGATAGCAAAGATGGCAGCTGCCAAGGCCTGGTCGCTGTGGGAAGGACGCGCTTCGACGCTATTGCCCAAGGCAGCGGTGGTCGATCATTTTGGCAATTCGAAAACAGCATTAAGCCTGGCGCGTATTGAGTGCCACTATTTCATGAATGACAGTTTTCTGCAGCCTGACCAGATTCTGAAGAATGCGCCTCGATTAAAGAAGCTCCCCGGTGTGATTGTGCATGGCCGTTATGATGTGGTCTGCCCGCTGGAACAGGCGTGGATGCTGAACCAGTCGTGGCCGCAGTCACGACTGCAGATTATTCAGGATGCAGGACATTCAGCAACAGAACCAGGGATTGTCGATGCATTGCTGACGGCTACCGACCAGTTTGCGTTGCGTTTTCGATGATTGGCTTACTGCAGCGTGTGCGCCATGCGCAGGTTGAGATTGGTACTGAACGCGTTGCTGCAATAGGCGCAGGTTTGCTGGTACTGGTCGGGGTTCAGCATGATGATACCGAAGCGATAGCCGACCGTTTGCTGGAGCGCTTGCTCGGATACCGGGTGTTTGCGGATGCCAGCGGCAAGATGAACCTGAATATCAAACAGGCCGGTGGAGAATTACTGCTGGTGCCGCAGTTCACACTGGCGGCCGACACCCGCAGTGGCATGCGACCCGGTTTTTCAACCGCGGCCAGTCCTGCAGCGGGGCAACATCTGTTTTCCTATTTGCTGGCACAGGCGCAATTACAGCCACTGCTGGTGGCGAGTGGACGATTCGGTGAGGATATGCAGGTATCGTTGCTAAATGATGGTCCGGTTACTTTCTGGCTGGAGGTTAATCCTCGGCAGTAACCTGTTAATATAGTTGTTGCATTGGTGCGAATTTCAGGCAACTATTTATTTTTAAATGGTAATTTATTATGTCACAGCGACAGGCGGCTGTTAGCCGCGACACACTGGAAACGCAAATCAGTGTCTCTGTAAACCTTGATGGAACGGGAACGGCCACGTTTGACACGGGATTGCCATTTCTTGAGCATATGCTCGACCAGGTGGCGCGCCACGGTATGCTGGATATTGAAATCAAGGCGCGGGGTGACTTGCACATTGACGGCCATCACACGGTTGAAGATATCGGCATTACGCTCGGACAGGCGGTTGCCAGCGCGCTGGCCGACAAGCGCGGTATTCGCCGTTACGGGCATGCCTATGTGCCGCTGGACGAGGCCATGTCACGTGTTGTAATTGACTTCTCCGGACGTCCGGGGCTTGAATACCATGCCGAGTACCCCAGGGCGCGCATTGGTGATTTTGATGTGGATCTGCTGCACGAGTTTTTTCAGGGCTTTTGTAATCACGCACTGGTTACCTTGCACATTGATTGTTTGCGTGGCGACAATGCGCATCATATTGCAGAGACGATTTTCAAGGCGTTTGGCCGTGCCATGCGCATGGCACTTGAAGCAGATGCAGCACTGGGTAACCAGCTGCCATCGACCAAGGGAAGCCTTTAATTCAGAGTTGATGCTCAGGCCGGCATGGTCGCTGCCAAGATACGTTGATCCACTATGACCTCTATTGCAATTATTGATTATGGTATGGGCAACCTGCATTCAATTGCCAAGGCGCTGGAGCATGTTGCCGGCAAGGAGCGTGTTATCGTCAGCAGTCAACATGCGCAAATTCTTGCGGCTGACCGTGTGGTGTTCCCGGGCGTCGGTGCAATCCGTGATTGTATGACCGAGCTCAGGCATAGCGGACTGGATGATGTCGTTAGGCGGGCTGCCACTGAAAAACCCCTGCTTGGGGTTTGCCTGGGCATGCAGGCGTTGCTGGATATCAGCGAGGAGAACCAGGGAACGGAATGCCTTGGCATCATCCCCGGAAAAGTCGTGCACTTCGCCGATGACATGCAGGATGATGTAGCAGGTAATCGCCTCAAGATACCGCATATGGGCTGGAACCAGGTGCATCAGCAGAATGACCATGCCATGTGGTCTGATATCATGACAGATAGTCGTTTTTATTTCGTACACAGTTACTATGCGTTACCCGAGCGCGAGGAAGACATCGCTGCCATGACACCCTACGGTATTGATTTTGCCTCTGTGCTTGCGCATGAGAATATATTCGCCGTGCAATTTCACCCGGAGAAGAGTCAGCACGCCGGTTTGCAGCTGCTGTCTAATTTTGTTCGTTGGAATGGAGACACCTGAAAGATGCTGTTGATACCCGCGATTGATCTGAAGGATGGCAAGTGCGTGCGTCTGCGCCAGGGCCGTATGGAAGATGAGACTGTTTTTGGCGAAGACCCTGTCGAAGTGGCTCAACGCTGGGTGGATGCGGGTGCGCGCCGGTTGCACATGGTCGACCTGAACGGCGCTTTTAAAGGCAAGCCGGTGAATGCCGTCGTGATCAAGGCAGTCGCAGAGGCTTTTCCTGATCTTCCCATTCAGGTCGGTGGTGGTATCCGTGACGAGGAGACGGTTCAGGCTTACCTTGATGCAGGTGTTCAGTACGTCATAATCGGTACCAAGGCCGTCAGTGCACCGCATTTCGTCAATGATCTGTGTCTCGAATTTCCCGGCCATATTATTGTGGGTCTGGATGCAAAGGATGGCAAGGTGGCAATCGAAGGCTGGTCAAAGCTGTCGCATCATTCAGTAATCGATATGGCGCAGCGCTTCGAACAGGATGGCGTCGAAGCCATTGTCTTCACAGACATCGGTCGTGACGGCATGATGAGTGGCGTCAATGTGGATTCAACGGTAGAACTGGCACAGGCCATCCATATCCCGGTTATCGCGTCCGGTGGCATCACAAATATTGACGATATACGCGCATTATGTGCAGTCTCCGAGGAGGGCATCATGGGTGCTATTACCGGCCGGGCAATTTACGAAGGCTCGCTGGACCTCGCTGCGGCACAGCAGCTGGCCGACGAGCTGTGTGGCAACGGGGCAGGCTGAGACAGATCAATGGGCCTCGCAAAACGTATAATTCCCTGCATGGATGTTGATGCCGGGCGAGTAGTCAAGGGTGTCCAGTTCGTTGATATCCGAGATGCTGGTGATCCGGTTGAAATCGCGCGACGTTACGATGAAGAGGGGGCTGATGAGCTAACCTTCCTGGATATTACAGCCAGCTCGGACCAGCGTGAGACCATGGTGCATGTGGTTGAAGAGGTAGCAGGCGAGGTTTTTATCCCGCTCACGGTTGGTGGCGGAATTCGCGAGGTTGCTGATATCCAGCGCATGCTGAATGCAGGTGCGGACAAGGTTGGTATCAATACGGCAGCCGTGTTCAACCCGGAGTTTGTCAAACAGGCGGCAGATCGGTTCGGTTCGCAGTGTATCGTTGTCGCCATCGATGCCAAGCGGGTCAGCACAGAGAGTGACAAATCTCGCTGGGAAATTTTTACGCACGGTGGTAGAAAACCGACCGGTATAGATGCAGTTGACTGGGCGCAACGCATGGTTGTCTTTGGTGCCGGTGAGATACTCCTCACGAGTATGGACCGTGATGGCACCCGCGATGGATTTGATATTGAGCTGACGCGCACCATCTGTGAAGCGGTCGGTGTGCCGGTTATTGCCTCGGGCGGTGTAGGTACACTGGACCATCTTGCCGAAGGTATTATCGAGGGAAAGGCTGATGCTGTACTGGCCGCCAGTATTTTTCATTTTGGCGAGTACACTATAGGTGAAGCCAAGCAGCATATGGCCGACCGGGGCATCGAGGTAAGATTGTAGCCTGCTTCCAGGGGCTCCTTTTATTTCGTGAAGACATGCACCCATGAATAGCGAGGCATGGCTGGATGCAGTCAAGTGGACAGATGATGGTCTGGTGCCGGTGGTTGCGCAGGATGCGACTGATGGCAAGATTTTAATGATGGCATGGATGAATCGTGAAGCGCTGAGGTTGACTGCGGAGGGGGGCAAGGCCGTCTACTGGTCTCGCTCCCGGAAAAAACTCTGGCACAAGGGCGAACAATCCGGCCACCAGCAATATGTTCGGGAAATCCGGCTGGACTGTGACAATGATGTCGTGGTGTTGCAGGTTGAACAGGTCGGTGGAATTGCCTGTCACACCGGGAGACGCAGTTGTTTTTATCAGCGTCTGGAAGACGGCTGCTGGGTCACTGTTGAGCCGGTACTGAAAGACCCTGAATCAATTTACCGGAACGACGGATAGCGGGTCTGCAATAATGAGTGATACATTGAAAAGACTGGGCGCTGTGATCGAGTCGAGAAAGACAGCAAGTGCCGATGCTTCCTATGTTGCCAGTCTTTTTGAAAAAGGTATGAATACCATCCTCAAAAAGGTTGGTGAAGAAGCGGCAGAAACAATCGTTGCCGCGAAAGATGACGACGATTCACAGCTGGTTTATGAGACGGCCGACTTGTGGTTTCACACGCTGGTGATGTTGTCTGCACGCGGGCTGGGCCCGGAGGACGTGTTGTCAGAGCTGGAACGACGCTTCGATCTCTCCGGGCTTGCAGAAAAGGCATCAAGAAATAAACGAACATAGTGTAATTACAGTTTCTGTGTTAGCACAGATGGAGAATTGTTATGGGTATAAGTATCTGGCAACTATTGATTATTCTGGCCATTGTGCTGGTGCTGTTTGGTGCCAAGCGACTGCGGAATGTCGGTTCGGATCTGGGGGGCGCCATCAAGGGGTTCAAGCAGTCCATGCGCGAAGGTGAAGAGGAAATCAATGACAAAAAATCACTGGATGACAAGGATCAAGGTCACGTGATTGATGGCGAGGTGACCAGCCACAACAAGGACAAGGGATAGGTGTACTGCGGGCACCGAGCCTGAAGCTGGTCTTATGTTCGATATCGGATTCTGGGAAATCATTTTTATCCTGGTGATATCCTTGCTGGTCGTGGGGCCGGAAAGGTTGCCGCGAATCGCACGGACAGCCGGCTTATGGGTTGGAAAAATGCGCGGCTTTGTTGCCTCTGTCAAAGCCGATATTGATCAGGAGCTGGCAACTGAGGAACTCAAAAAGGCGCTTGCAAAGCAGGCATCGGTTCCCGAGCTTGAAGAGTTGATTGATGAAGTAAGCGGTGATCCGCTTGCGGCAATGGAGCGCGCCGCGCCAGTAGCTTCGAGTAACAGGCTGTCTGACGAACATAACGACAAGACTGCTGATACCCCGGTCGCTGATGACAAAGAAAAATAATCAGGATTCTGCGTTGTCAGACAACACAGAACAACCTCTGATATATCACCTTATCGAATTGCGTGACCGCCTGCTGCGGGTCGTACTGGTGGTCGGTGTGGTATTTATTGCCCTGGTGCCGTTTTCGAATACCCTGTTTTCCGTGCTGTCAGGGCCCCTGATGGCACACATGCCTGATGACAGCAGCATGATTGCCATTGAAGTGGCATCGCCCTTCCTCATACCGTTCAAGTTGACGCTGTTCCTGGCGCTGTTTATCTCGATACCCTACGTGCTGTACCAGCTTTGGTCATTCGTGGCGCCTGGCCTGTACAGGCACGAACGACGACTGGCCGTTCCTCTGCTGGTATCAAGTACTGTGCTATTTTACGCCGGTGCAGCATTTGCTTATTTTGTTGTCTTTCCGCTTGTTTTTGCTTTTTTTACCGGAACGGCACCTGAAGGTGTCGCGGTGATGACGGATATCAGCCGCTACCTGGATTTTGTATTAACACTGTTTTTCGCCTTTGGTGCCGCCTTTGAGGTACCGGTTTTTACTGTGCTGCTGGTATGGACAGGGATGGCGACACAGGAAGGTTTACGAGAAAAACGTCCCTACGTTATCGTTGGTGCCTTTGTTATCGGCATGTTGCTAACGCCACCGGATATCATCTCGCAGACCCTGCTCGCTGTGCCCGTTTGGCTGTTATTTGAACTGGGTGTTTATTTCTCTGGCTGGTTTATAAAGCAGCGAGAGGAGGTGTCGGACAGTGCAGATGGTTCATCGGTGGCTCATTACAAGCCGATGAGCGACAGTGAGATGGAAGCGGAACTGGATCGTATGGATAAGGAGGACAAAAGCTAGTGTATTGTCGATCCGGTCTTGAGTTGGACCGGTTGCTCCTGTTCTTCTGCGGTTGTCCCAACATCAATTGGTTCGTTATACAGTGCTATCTCAATAGGCATTGGTTTTGCGATGACATAACCCTGTGCATAGTCAACCCCGACACTGCGTACGGCTTCAAGCGTAGCCTCGTCTTCAACAAATTCAGCAATAGTCTTGATATCCATGGTATGACCAATCTGGTTGATCGCCTGTACCATGGCATGGTCGATGTTATCACTAACCATGTTTTTAACGAAGCAGCCGTCAAGTTTCAGATAGTCAACGGCAAGGTTTTTAAGGTAGCCAAATGAACTTAAACCGACTCCAAAGTCGTCCAGTGCAAACCGGCATCCCATTTCACGCAGCGTATAAATTAATTTTGACGCATTACACAGGTTTGCAATAACTGCTGTCTCGGTGATTTCAAAGACCAGTATTTCCGGCGGTACCCCACTGTTATTTATTTCATCGATTAAAAAATCCATAAAGCGGATGTCGGATAATGACTGTCCGGATAGATTTATGCAGCAGGAACTGACATGATCGTTAACCCTTTCCTTGTCCAGTGCCAGTACCTGGAAGGTATTTGAAACCACCCAGCGATCGACTGCAGGCATTAACTGGTAGCGTTCTGCAGCGGGTATAAATGATCCCGGGCCAACAATTTTATTATTTTCATCGAGCATGCGAAGCAAAACTTCTCCATGGGTCAGGTTTTTCTCATTTGCAGCACGGTTGAGTTTCGCGATTGGCTGGAAGAACAACCTGAAGCGATCCTGTTCGAGTACATCCTGTATGCGCTGTACCCATTGCATCTGACCATGTCGTTCGCTGACGGCTTCATCATCGGGTTGGTAGACATGTACGCGATTTCGTCCCTGATCTTTAGCAATATAGCATGCAGAATCGGCAGCACTTAACAAATCGGCGAGAGTGCCACTATCCTGTGTGATTTGTACGAGCCCGATGCTTGCTCCAATTCTGAATGATCTGTTGTCCCAGACAAAGCGGAAATCCTCGACAACCTTTCTGATTGCCTCTGCTGGTTCGCGTGCATTCTCCATCGAACAACCTTCCAGGAGTATGCCAAACTCGTCACCACCCAGTCGGGCGAGAGTATCCGCTTCACGCAGTTCCATACGCAGCTTGATAGTGAGTTGCTTGAGCAGTTCATCGCCGGCAAAGTGACCGCTGGTGTCATTGACGACTTTGAAGTTGTCCAGGTCCACGTAGCAAACGGCATGTCGCACATCTTCGGTACGTGCGTTATCGATGGCCTGTTTAACGCGATTTTCAAATTCACGTCTATTCAGCAAGCCGGTTAGCGAATCATGTGTTGCCTGGTATGACATCTTCTTGGCAAGACCGCGCAGTTCGGTTACATCGTGGAAAACCAGCACAACACCTGTGATATCCGCATTTGAGTCACGAATGGGTGAGGCGTTCACCTCGACCGAAAGTCTCTGGTTTCTGTAACGGTGGAGCAGTAACAGGTGTCCTGCAAGCATGGTGCTTTTTCCCTGTTCAAGGCAGAGTGCAGCGGGATCCGGCGGTGGCTCAAGTGATTTCTCTTCAATAAGTCTGAAGACTTCGCTCATGGGCTTGCTGCGTGCGTCCTGTAATTTCCAGCCTGTGGACTGCTCGGCAACCGTGTTCATATATTCGATGTTGCCGTTCAGGTCGGTGGTGATAACGCCATCACCGATTGATCCGAGGGTCACCTGGGCGCGTTCTTTCTCCTGGTGCAGTGCTTCTTTCGCCTGCTTCAAGGCAGTGATATCGCGAATGGTCCCTTCTATGCCGATCGGATCGCCGTTTTCATCATACTTGTAGTGTGAGTTTTCCGATATCCATATATGTGTGCCGTCCTTGTGTTGCAGGCATGTCTCGAAGTGCTGCAAACGGCCGTAATTGACATCCAGTGAGTGTTTCAGGTCATCGTGCTCGGTAATGCATACGTAAAAGTCCTTGATATTATTATCGAGTAATTCATGTGGCTCATAACCCAGCAGTTGTTTGATAGAGGGTGTGGCCCACTGAATATGGCCATTGATATCAGTTTGGTAAATAATATCCTGCATGCTGTCAAAGATGGCGCTCATGCGTTGCTCGGACTTGCGCGAGCGCTCCTCTGCCTGTCGCCTCACCTGCATTTGCTCCTGCAACTTCAGGTTCATCTCTTCAGCATGCTTCCTGGATATTTCAGCTGCTTCCCGGGTAACAACCAGTTTTTTGATGAGATCCGTATTATGTGAACCAAGACTGAAGGATTTAGCGAGAATATTGCGCATGGTGCGGGATGAAAACAGCATGACGGCAGTAAATATGATGACGACCGTCCCGATTGCCAGTGACAGCGTAGTCCCCTGGTAAAAAAACCATGCCGTTGCGGGTAATAATGCAGGGATTACAAAAGCACTGATGGTCCTGGGTGATGATTGCATCGAGACAAAAGCAGTCAGGGACATTCCAGCAAGTACCACAAGAACGAATATCTGTTGCGTCAAGTCACCATATATTAAAGATATAATGCCGAGACTTCCCCAGCACATGCCTGAGAGAGCGGCGCCGGTGATGTACTGCTGTCCCCATACATTGAAGTCATTGACGTTATCGCTGGTGGATCTGCCTGATATGAACAGTGAACGCACGCCGACGCTGATAATGACAGCGCTAGCCCATCCAATGAGCAACGCATGCGGTGCGCTGTCCCAGAATACTGAGGTAACAATGATGGAAAACAGCAAGCTGATGGTCAGTTCTATCTGTACCTGTTGGTTCAGCATCTGGACCTGGTCGGCACGAAACTGCCAACGATTCATGGTCCGGCGTTCGTTAGTAGCGGGCTCTGTAGCGGTTGACGACATTTGTCGTTCGTTTAGCTGACCAGGATAGTCCCCGTTCTCGTAATCCTCATACATTGCGTTGCTCGCCCGTCCATTTACGCCTGATTAGCTATGAAAATTAATAAGCCAGATGACAGTTTCGTGGAATGCGGCCATCTCTCAGACAGGATCGGGCAAATGGGTGCAAACTTTAATCGTATTGAGCCTGAATCCATAAGTATTTCAGTGTATTACGCCACCATGGGGTGTTATTGACTGGACAATCCTATTGAAAACATGTGGTTATGAAGATGCAACTGTTGCTGGCAGCGATCTGGTTCAGTTGGTCCATTGCAGCGGTGACTATTGATTGTCGCGTAATGATTAAAGCGACGAGCTAAATTTCAATTAGTGTTCAATTGGCTGGGGCTGGTTAAGAAGGTAGTATGGTTTAGATGTCTACCTGCAGGGGTTGCATCATTCTTTCATCTGCCATGTAGAAAATAGTTAAAATTTTTGAGAAAAATTATGATTTCCCGAATTACAAGAACACTCAATTCTGGCTCTTGCCTGTTATGCATACTCCTTTCTTTGCTGGTCCTCCCGTCACTTGCAGTTGCAGCCATTAACGTGCGCATGCAAACGGATCTGGGTGCTATTGATATCGAATTGTTTGACACGGAGGCCCCCCTGACAGTGGCCAACTTTTTGAACTATGTAAATGATGGCGATTACGATGGAACGTTTTTTCATCGCAGCATTCCCGGGTTTGTTGTTCAGGGAGGCGGATACATCACAAATACCCCCAGCGGAAGCATACTTACGGATGGTGCCTCGCTCATTCCAACAGACCCGCCCGTGGTAAACGAATTTAACCTGTCAAATTTGCGTGGAACGATTGCAATGGCGAAGATTGCAGCCGAGTATGATGAAAACAACAACCTGATACCGGGTACAGGTCCTGACAGTGCAACCAGTCAATGGTTTTTCAACCTTGATAATAACTCTGCGAATCTCGATAGCCAGAATGGCGGCTTTACGGTTTTTGCTCAGGTACTGGATGAAGGAATGGATGTGGTCGATTCTATTGAAGCATTGCAACGCTGTGCAGATGTGGCGCCATTTCCACAGTTATGCGGGGATTTCCTAGATGTGCCGTTTGCTGGTGCTGATGCCAGTAATTTTACAAATGATGGTCTGGTCAATATCACACATATAGGATTTGATAACGAAGGAGATGGCGCAATCGATGATCTTGAAGACGCCGCTCCAAATAATGGCGACGGAAACAACGATGCTGTTCCGGATAGCACACAACAGTTCGTCGCCTCATTTCCGGATGCATCGGGCGGCTACACTGTTATTGAAGCATTACCACAAACGCCAGTAAATTTTTTAAATGTCTTGGGAAAAACCTATGCATTAGCAAACCCTGATCCGTCGGGTATCACTGATGATCGTGATTTCAGAAATGGATATTTCGGGTTTGAGCTGGCCAATGCATTAGCAGGCGACAATATTGTAACTGTAACGTTGCCTGCAGGGGTATCACCTGACCAGTTCTTTAACTATGGTCCGACACCTGATGAGAATAACCCTCATTGGTATGAATTTGATTACGATGGTGTGACGGGTGCTGAAATAAACGGCAATGTCATCAATCTTCACTACACGGATGGTTTGCGTGGTGATTCTGACCTTGCACAAGACGGGACGATTTCTGTCTCCATCGGCGGTGCTGCGAGTATTTCTGGCGATGGAGACGGAATAGCAGATGAAGTGGAAGACGGTGCGCCAAATAAAGGCGATGGCAATGGTGATGGTATTCCGGACAAGCAACAGGCAAATGTTTCCTCTCTGGTAGATGTGGTTAATGGTGAGTATGTCACGGTAGAGACTGAATCGAACTTGCTACTCAAAAACCTCAGCATTACTGACGGTTCAAGGCTTCTCCAAGAATCAGGCTCGAACAACGACTTGGCTGGCCTGAATTTTATACATGGCTTTTTGGGCTTTGAAGTAAAGAATGTCGGCATAGGCGGTAATGCAAAGGTAAAAATATATCTTTCAAAAGGTGAACGCCCAGTCAGTTTTTTCAAATTTGGACCAACACCGGATAATCCTGTTAATCACCTGTATAAATTTGATTTCGATGGCGAGACAGGTGCGGAATTCAATGGCAATACAGTGACCTTGCATTTTATCGATGGGAAAAGGGGTGACTCAGACCTGAAAGCCAATGGAGTTATTGTGGACCCCGGCACGCCTGCGATCAGGGCAAGTAACACAGGAAGCAATGGAGGTGGAGGGGGATGTAGTCTGGTAGACCATCATTCTGATTCGGGGAGAGCCGACTGGTTGCTGCTAGCCATATGCGTTTTTATGCTGGGTATGTACCGCAAGGCGTATCGGTAAAAGGTGATGGGACCGAAAGAACTTGCGCCCTGTCGTGTTCAGAAGGTAGGAGAAACGACATTCTGGGTCAGTGCGCCATGCTGAAGTCCTGCATCATGCATGACCCGGCCGGAAGTACCTGATCTGCGATTAGCACGTTAAACCGGGAAAGTAATCGTCAAAAAAGAGTCTCTTGGAATTAGATGTGATTGATCCCAGATGGTTCGGTACGTGGTCTTTACACAAAGGTCTGACCAATTACCCCGGGTGATCGCGTCTTTTTCGCTGCGTGGGATCAGAATGAGGCAATGAACCGCAGGCCGGGTATCCAGGCCTTGCGCGCACTGGCATTCTGAAGATCGTCCTTCATATACTGAATATCAGCCGTAATACCTGCGTATCGATTGAGATTAAAGCGGACATAGGCTTCAAGCACGTCTGTCCTGTTGATATCCAGATTACCGCCTTTCAGATAGCCGTAGCCCAGTCCAGCCTCATCATCTGCACGGCCCCACAGGGCCCCGTTCAGTTGCAGACCGCCGGTATAGGCTGCTTTGTAATCAACGGCGGCCCTGTCATCCTGCCAGGCGAGGCGGACAAAGAAACCCAGGGTTTCCCCCATGGCCTGGTTGATAGAGATACCCGTACCGGTGCGGCTTTCGAACTCGTCTTCAGAGGGATTGAGAAAATCACTGGAAGTCCCTTGTATCCACAGCCGGTAGGTCCCTTCCCCCATGGCCGGTTTCGCATTGTAGTGCACCTGGCCTCCCAGGTAATTGAAACTGTTGTCCTCGGCATCATCTGTTTTCGAGTGCATCCAAACGGCATTGACTCCCCACTTGCCAAGGTCGAGTTCGACTCCGGCACCAGTATCCCAGGCAGGCATGTAAGCCCTGGCCACAAATGCATCGTTCATGAAATGGGTCATTTCATCATCGGCATAGGCGTTGTCATCGAGAAAGGCAGCGCTGTCGATAATGCCGCCGGTCAGGCTGAGCACGTGATTGTCGCTGCCGAGTGCAAACCGGTGTTTTTACCAGGCTTCCAGAAGATAATCTCTGCTACCGCCGTTGATGTCTTTTACATCATCTTCCAGGTCGCTGGAAAAGGGTGCCAGTCCCCCGTACCAGATATCATTGAGTCCGTTACCGGTAACGAAACGCACACGTGCATAGAGTTCATCATCTGGGGTTGGTGTGTAGTGGATATCCAGATCCAGACCGGCAGCGCCCTCACCCTGACTATTGATCGGCTTGCCGTCATCGTCAAGGTTATTGGTGAAATCACCATATTGATAGATGCCAAACAAACCGACACCAACTGCCAGATGTTCGTTTACCTCTTTGGCAGAGGCTGCCGGATTTGCCAGTGTTATTATCAGGGTGATTGCTGCTACTGACTTTTTCATTTATCTGCGCCGTTCTGTTTCAGTGGTAAAATGTTTGCAATTTGTTGATTGGACTGCGGATCACTGGGAGTGCAGACAGGCTTGCTACCAGACTACGAATGCTGGACGGAAACACTATCCTTGCTAACCCACTGGTAAATTTCCACGCTGGCTGAATCGTATTTGCTGCAGCCATTGCCACAGCCGGTTCCGCCCGGCAGCCTGGTTACACAGCCTTTGTGTTCCAGCGTATTTAGCATGCCGCGCAGTGCATCAGCTTCGATATCGAAGTGGCATGACAAATCAACCAGCGCCGCACGCTTGTGCTGACTGAGGTGTCGCCTCATTTCAGTAAGGATCATTTGAAAGACTCCGGTAAGATGTGACGGGTTTTTCTTGCTCGCGGTTGGTCAGGTTTGATCCGCCACCAGCACAGGATCAGGCAGCTCCTTTTCACCCCAACGGCGCAAGATCACCAGAGCAAAGGGAACCACGGTAAATCAACACCGTGAACGGTTGGTAAAAATAGTGATATTGATGAAGTTGTGGGAGGGTACTCCATACCCTCGCCAGTTTATGTTCATTCACCAATTCACGAATCACTTGTAAAACATATCACGATACATTCCTTCTGCCCACGCAAGGCTGGCTTGCCCGCCTTCGGTATTCCAGTCTTCCATCATGTGAGTGCGATCAAATTGAAATTCTTTGGTCTGTTTGTTGAATTTATAGAAGGTGATAATGCTCATTGCTTTCAGTGGGTCTATGTCAACAGCAGAAAAGCACATGGTTTGCGGACTGCGCCACCTGACTTCTTTACCCAGTGCATGGGCAGCGATGACTTCAGCGACGTATTGCGCTTCCGAGTTTGCGGTGTGGCCACCTTTGGAAAATGGCTGTGACCTTGAGTCACCGGTAACATAAACATGCTCATCACCGATGACGTGGTATTTATAAGGATCGGTGTTTGCAACTTTTTGCGGGCTTTTCAGGTTGGCAATACCGGCTTCTTCCAGCAGTGAGGATGCACGTACCGGTGGGTAAATGATGGCATCATCAAACTGATAGTCGTCAAATTCTGTACTGATGGTTTTATTATTGATATCTACTCCCGCAATTTCAGCGCTGGGCAGATAATTGATGTAGTCGCTATACAGTCTGGAAAATGCTCTTTCGAAACCCTGTTTTTTTATCCGAATTTCAGCGTTCATATCAAGCAGTAAAATATTAGCCTTGATTCTTCGTTTCTTGAAGATGGCGGCTGCCATGCAGGCACGTTCATAGGGTGCAGCAGTGCAGCGGTATTCTCCATTCGGTACGTTTAGAGCAAAAGTGCCACCTTTGAAGGAGTTTAGCTTTCTTTTGATGGTTATCAGTTCCGAACTGTTGACAAAACCACCGGGATAATCGTTATACAGCCGCATCTGTAATTCGGGGTCGTCAACACCTATGCCGCTGTAGTTATATTCGATACCGGGCGCGAGCACCATGTAGTCATAGTTTATATAACCGCTGCTGGTATAAACTTTTTTTGATATACGATCAAAGCCCAGTACCGTGGTATTTAAAAACTGGTAGTTATGTGCTTTAGCGGCATCAATATAACTGTGTGTCAGGAAATCAAGATTGATCTGGTTGGCAAGCCATGAGTTGCTGGCAGGAAAAGAAATGAACTCGGGGCGTTTGTCGATGAGTACCACATTAAAAGCGGGATTATGGATCTTGAGATACTTGGCCATGGTCAGGCCAGACCACCCGCCACCGATGACAACTACACGGGCACCTTTTGCGGCTTGCAAAGTTGCTTCGTCAAGTAATTTCCGTATGGAAAAGGGCAATGCCGCGCTGCTGTCTGCAGTGGCAGCGTCTTTGGCCACAGCAGCAGCTGCAACCTGCTGGGGTAATGTGATACCGGAGATTGCCCCTGCCGCCATGCCTGCTTTAAGGAAATGTCGTCTGGATAACTTGTTTTTGGCTTTATTTCCCATGGTTGTCTCTTGATTCTGGTCGGCATTATTTGAAATCAGGATTGCGCCATGCCTTTGAAGCCGCCATATCTTCTTTTGGCACATCAAAATAGCTGGCATAATTAACCGCTTTATCGAGTTGTTCAGTCCCGAGATTTTCTATAACTGCCTGCATAGCTGGATGCACTGTGCGCAGCCCGCTTTTTATTCTTGCCAGCTGCTGACTCATGTATTGAAAATGCTGCCCCTGCAGCTTTGGGTAGAACAGTTCATTGTTGCCCTCACCATTGTCGCCATGACAGCTGCTACAGTTTTTCTGATAGATCTCTTTCCCTTGTGTATATTCTGTAGTGCCTTTATTCCATGGGCCTTTGGAATGATCGGGGTTCATCGGCAGGGTTGATATGTAGGCGACTACATTGCTTAATTCCTGATAGCCACCGATCGTACGCTGCTGAACAAATGGAAACATTAATGATGAGTGGCGAGTGCCGTTGCGGATATTCAGCAACTGCTTCATGAGTACATTGATGTGTTGCCCTGCCAACTGTGGATAAGTTCCGTCTGCATTTCCCCAGGCTTCCGGCAAATGGCATCTGGCGCAGATGCTGAATGTGGTTTTACCATCTTCAATATCGGGAGTGAATTCAAGCTGGATAGTGATCTTTTCTGCTGCCTGGACATTGAATGCAACCAGGCAGAGGAGCCCGGGTAGCATATATTTAATTGCTGCTTTCATATATGTAAGGACCTTGCCAGGGAGGCTGCTAACATCTTACCGCCATAATCATCCAGATCGACATTGTCACGGTCTGCGCTGACGTGTTCTCATAATAGTACCGCAAGGTGAGGTTTGATTCGCTACACAATACACCTTATCACAAGGACGCGATTATGTTGCAGGCGTTGGCTGGCAAGAATGCCAGTCCAGGCAAGGGCATGGTTCATTTCCAGCAGCAACATCCGGAGTGAATCCTTACCAATGGTACAAAAGCCGTCGGATGAAAACAGGTAACGATTCAGAATAAACAGCATCAGCCGCCTGGATTGGATACCGCCAATGTATGACGCTGTTGACCCCTGTGAGATGTGCTTTTATTCTTCCTGTAAACGTTGCGCATGCGCCTGTCGCGATGGCAACGAACCAAAAACGGGAGCTCTTCACTCTGAACGTCACCCTTGATGATATTCGTGCCGCTGCCGAAGCGATTCGCGGCAGCGTGGTCGAGACGCCCTGTGTGCAGTCGCAAAAACTGTCCGAGATCACAGGTGTGGATTTGTCGCTCAAGCTCGAGAATCTGCAGTTCACCGGTTCGTTCAAGGACCGTGGCGCACTGGTGAGACTGCTGGCACTCACGGATGCCGAGCGCGCATGTGGCATCGTCGCCATGTCAGCGGGTAATCACGCCCAGGCGGTTGCCTATCACGCGCAACGACTCGGCATTGCGGCAACCATAGTAATGCCACGCTACACCCCTAACATCAAGACCGAACACACGCGGCGCTTTGGTGCCGAGGTCATCCTGCATGGGGAGACACTGGCAGAGGCCGAGCAGCTTGCCAGACAGCTCACTGAGGAGCGTGGCCTGATACTGGTGCATCCCTATGATGATCCACATGTCATAGCCGGCCAGGGCACGGTTGCGCTGGAAATGCTCGAAGCATGCCCCGATCTGGAAGTGCTGATCATTCCGATTGGTGGCGGCGGCCTCATCGCAGGCAGCGCCATCGCCGCCAAGGCCATCAAGCCGGGCATAGAGATTATAGGCGTCGAGACCAGGCGCTTTCCTTCCATGCAGCAGGCACTTGCAGGCAAACCGCCTGAGTGTGGCAAGACAACGCTGGCCGATGGCATTGCCGTCAAGATACCCGGCCAGCTGACCCTGCCGGTGGTGCGCGCCCTGGTAGACCGCATTGATCTGGTGGATGAAGCCGATATCGAGGCTGCGGTGCTGTTGCTGATGGAGGTCGAGAAAATGGTTGCCGAAGGTGCGGGAGCAACGGGACTTGCCGCGCTGCTTGCCAACCGCGAGTTGCTGAAGGGACGTAAGGTTGGCCTGGTCATCTCCGGCGGCAATATCGACTTGCCAATATTGTCATCCATCATTCAGCGCGGCCTGGTACACACCGGGCGCCTGGTGCGAATCCATGTGAACATGCGGGACGTTCCCGGGATGCTCGCAGAGGTGTCTGCCTGTATCGGCAATACCGGGGCGAATATCGTACAGGTATTGCACCAGCGCACCTTCACAACACTGCCGGTGCAGTTTGTACTGGTCGAATTCATGTTGCTGACTCGCGGCTCGGAACATGTCCGCGAAATCATGGATGCGCTCGGGGACGCAGGTTATAAAACGCAATTGTCGGAAATTGTCCAGTAGCCTGATTCAGCTCTGCCAGCAGTCGAATAATGCTCAGTCAGATTACCCGGCTATGAATTCAATATGCTAAAGGCTCCCATGAAACAACATTCAAGTGATTACAACTTTTACAGGTTACGAGGCTTGCTGATCGTGACAGGGCTTATGTTCTCCATCCCTGTTCTCATGGGCGTCAACTTCTTACATGCGGAGGAAAAATGACACTCACGCTCAAGTCCAGCGCCTTCGATAATGGCAGCGAAATTCCTTCCAGGTACACCTGTGAAGGTGAAGATCTCTCTCCGCCTTTGGTGTGGACGGATGTTCCAGAAGCTGCCAAAAGACTGGTTCTGATCATCGATGATCCAGATGCACCTGATCCAAAGGCCCCAAGGACGATCTGGGTCCATTGGGTTCTATACAACATACCGCCGGATGTTCCCGGTCTGCCGGAGGGCATTGAGCCCGGGTGACTGAGTTGTACTACCCCGAGTTATTCAGCCGTCGAAATTCTTGTGCTCTGAATATCGGCATTTCACTAAAGTTTCACTTCTCCGTCACCATAAAGGCCATATTTCTGGTTGCAATCCCTGAACGATAATCCGGAAGGGGATATTTTTTCTAGACTGAGGAACATCAGAATGGCGGGAACATCAAAAGGCAGGTCTTGTTGGTACGGCTACCTCATGGCAGGAGAGTGCCGCAGTCCGGTGTTGCGTGACGGCCGCCTGGAAACGGGCAACCCGATGACAATTTACATCTACAACCTCAAGCGCGGTGAGCGTATTGAATACGCTCTCGAAATCGTCGAAAAGAAGCTGCGTGAGCTGACGATATCAGCAAAGATGATTCAGACAGGTGGCTGGAGTCCATCGAGGCATAAGTAAGCCTGCAACATGAGTCCAGGGGCAGCCACGTGTGCTGCATAAAAAATGTTCCGTTTACAAGCAGCTTGCCAGAGAAAGGGCGTGATCTCTTTGCGCCTGTAGTCGTTCAGATTTGATTCACTTCTTGGTTATACAGATCACATGCGCAGATGAATGACATAGCACTTCTGAACCATGCTCCGGTACTAGTATCCTTTTTTCGCAAATACATTGCCGAGAGACAATCCAAGCCTTTCAAACTTGTTGAAAAATTTTGGATAGTGCTCAATCACTGATCTTAACTCCCCTGTTACCTTGCCATCAGACTCCACCTTTTCAATCTCGAATTTAAACAAGTCCTGTAATTTAACTTCGTGCAGGCCATCCTTGCTCAAACCTTCAACCTCCGTTATGTGAGTAATCTTTTTAGACCCATCCGTCATCCTTTCTTGATGAACGATTAGATTGAGATTTGAAGTAACCATCTTTCTGACTTCCCAAAGAGGCAAATCCAGACCACTCATCAGTATCATGGTCTCCATACGCGCGACAACATCATACGGAGAGCTGGCATGCATAACTCCAAGACATCCATCGTGGCCAGTCGCCATAGCATTAACAATATCCAGAACCTCTTCGCTTCTTGCTTCGCCAAAAATCAATCGATCGGGCCTCATTCGAAGAGAATTCCTTATCAAATCCTTTAGGGTCACTCCTCCCCGGCCATTCTCATCAACAGCCCTGGTCTCAAGATTCACTGTGTGTTCCTGTATGGGGCGCAGCTCGGAAGTATCCTCAATAACAATAATTCGCTCATTAGAATCTATATACGAAGAAAGGATCTGAAGAGTTGTCGTCTTCCCGACACCGGTGCCACCCGAGAAGAATATATTTAAACGTCCCCTTATACATGCGATGAGCAAATCAGCGGCCGGCCTGGTAATTGTCCCCCAACTTATCAGATCCTCGATACTCGTAACGGTCTTCATGAATTTTCTTATTGTTAAAATGCTGCCTTGCTTTGCAATCGGGGGAAGGATGGCATTTAATCGGGTTCCGTCTGCAAATGTCGCGTCTCCATAAGGGGTTTCATTGCTGATTTTCTTGCCGACAGACTTGTAAAGCAACCGGATGTATTCCTGCAAATCCTTGTCGTCCTTGAACTTGAGCCCCACTAAAATCTTTCTTCCTGACTTCTCAACATAGATTTGATGAGGTCCGTTTACCATTATCTCGGATACCTCACCGTCGTTCATCATGTCTTCGAAAGAGCTATATGTTGCTTCTGAAGACTCTGTCATGCCTCCTCCTCGGTTAATAAGTTATATCAAATGGGTGATGCAGGATTCGAACCTGTGATCTGTTGCATGTCAAGCCAATGTTCCAGGCAACTGAGGCACCACATGGCAAATTCCCGAAGCCTGATCGCCCTTACCGCCTTGACTTCAGGCTATCCAGGCGCACTTTGGGTTTACCGACAGCTTTCTTGTATGTGTCCCAGGCGCGAGTTCCAGACTCGGAAAGTTAAGCGACGGACAATCGCCAACCCGAAATATTGCATTGACAAAACACCACAGGCGCAGATTAATTTAGCGGAGATGGAACAAGGTCGAATCGATCAAGATTCATAACCCTGTTCCATACCTCCGCACGTTCAATCACAACTTTCCAGGACGTAATTATCGACTTGGAGAGTCGAGCGACCGACAATCGCCAATCCGAAAGATTAGCGTTGACCGAACGCCACAGTTTTAGATCCGTTTCGCAGAGCTGGATCAAGGTCAAAGCGGTCGAGGGTCATCACCTTGGTCCACGCATCGACAAAGTCACTCACGAACTTCTCTTGCGAGTCGTCAGATGCATAGACTTCTGCGACAGCTCGCAGCTCGGAGTTGGATCCGAAAACAAGGTCGACGGAGGTGGCCGTCCATTTGAGCTTGCCCGTAGCGCTATCACGACCCTCGAATACGCCTTCGGATTTTGATGACTTCGACCACTGCGTGGACATGTCGAGCAGATTTACGAAGAAATCGTTGCTCAACGTACCAGGCTGATCGGTGAAGACACCGTGTGCAGATTGTCCGGTATTGGCGTTCAGTGATCGCATGCCGCCTACCAGCGCAGTCATTTGCGGCACGGTAAGGGTCAACAGGTCGGCCTTCTCAACAAGCATCTTCGTCGGTGAACCGTAACTTCTGTCGCTGTAGTAATTACGGAAGGCGTCTGCGGTCGGCTCCAGTACGGCAAACGAGTTCACATCGGTCATCTCCTGCGATGCGTCCGTGCGTCCCGGTTTGAACGGAACCTTAACCTTGTGACCGGCGTCACTGGCTGCCTTCTCAATCGCTGCGGCACCACCCAGTACGACCAGGTCTGCCATGGAGACTTTTTTGCCACCGGAGGCTGTGTCGTTGAAGTCCTTCTGGATCTGCTCCAGCTTCTTCAACACCCCGGCCAGTTCTTTCGGGTCGTTGACCGCCCAGCCATTCTGCGGGGCAAGGCGGACGCGCGCACCGTTGGCGCCACCGCGCATGTCCGATCCGCGATACGTGGACGCGGATGCCCAGGCCGTCCCGACCAGTTCAGGCACGGTCAGCCCTGATTTCAGAATCTTCGCTTTCAGATCGGCCGCGTCGCTGGCGTCAATCAACTTGTAGTCGACAGCCGGAACCGGATCCTGCCAGATGAATACTTCCTCCGGAATTTCACTGCCCACATAGCGAGCACGCGGTCCCAGGTCGCGATGCGTCAGCTTGAACCAGGCCCTGGCGAATGCCTGGTCGAATTCCTTCGGATTCTTCAGGAAACGCTCGGCGATCTTGCGGAAACCCGGGTCTTCCTTGAGCGAGAGATCCGTCGTTAACATGATCGGTGGGTTGCGTTTTCCCTTGACATGGGCATCCGGTACAGCGGTATGTGCCGACTTGTCGGTCGGTACCCATACAGTTCCACCCCCGGGCGACTTCTGCTTTTCCCAGTCGAAGTTAAACAGGTTACTGAGGTACAGGGCTGACCATGCGGTCGGCGTCTGGGTCCAGGCGCCTTCCAGGCCGCTGGTCATGGTGTCTTCGGCATTACCCTTGCCACACTTGTTCTTCCAGCCGAGGTCCTGCTGTTCAATCGGTGCAGCGGCAGGCTCCGGGCCGACGCAGTCTGCTTTCGTGGCACCGTGGACCTTGCCAAGGGTGTGGCCACCCGCGATCAGCGCAACGATCTCTTCATCGTTCATCGCCATGCGACCGAAGGAGTCACGGATATCTGCAGCAGCAGCGATCGGGTCGAGATTGCCGCTGGGCCCTTCCGGGTTCACATAGATCAGGCCCATCTGTACTGCTGCCAGCGGGTTTTCCAGTTTGCCGTCTTTACCGTAACGCTTGTCGTTACCGAGCATCTTGGTCTCTGGACCCCAGTAAACCAGGTCAGCTTCCCAGTCATCTTCACGCCCGCCGGCGAAACCCAGGGTTTCAAACCCCATCGATTCCAGTGATACATTACCGGCCAGGATCATCAGGTCAGCCCAGGAGACATTGCGACCGTATTTCTGCTTGACCGGCCACAGCAGGCGGCGTGCCTTGTCCAGGTTGGCGTTATCCGGCCAGCTGTTGAGTGGTTCGAAGCGCTGTTGACCGCCGTCGGCGCCGCCGCGGCCATCAAGCGTACGGTAGGTTCCCGCGCTGTGCCACGCCATGCGGATCATCAGGCCACCGTAGGTGCCCCAGTCCGCCGGCCACCAGTCCTGCGAGTCTTTCAAGGTCTTCTCGATGTCTGCTTTCAGGGCCTCGAGGTCAACGCTGTTGAATGCCTCGGCATAGTCAAAGTCGTCACCGTAGGGGTTGGACCTGGCATCGTGCGCACGCAGTGGCTCCAGGTCCAGCATGTCGGGCCACCAGAACTGGTTCGACTTTGGCTCACCCTGAGCAAACGCAGGGCTTGATGTAACAATCGGTGACATCGCTACCGCTAAAGCGGCAAGTAAAGGTATTGTGTGTCTGAACATATGAGTCGTCTCCTCCAGGTAAGAAATGTTCCACCCTGGTTCGCATCTTACGCAACAATCAAGCGACAAGTGGAATATTATTTCGAGTATCGTATGGTATGCAGAGTTAGCCAACATGTATATTGGATTGTTTCTATCGAATTGATCGGTATAACCGATCGCTCTCCATGCAGTCTCTTGGTACCCACAACATGAAAGGTGGCGCAAGCGGATCGGTCAGGAAAATGCGACCTCAAATGCCAGTGACGTGTTTTTACCAGACGCTTTTTCCGGGTGCCGCTTGAATCAGGACAAGGACAAAATCAAGCAACATGACCGACCTGCTTGTCGAAGCTGGCACCTATGGACCGGCAGCTGGTCAAATAACTCAAGCAACTGGTGCCATGAATTCATAAAGTGATAGTCTTGCCTTATTGACCGACAGGAGGGCATGTGATGGTTCGTATTATTTCGATATTCATACTTATCTCGTTATCATCTGCCTTTGAGGTGTATGCAGAAGAGGTGAAGTTGCAACAGGGTGATCTGACCCTGAATGCCAATCTGGAGAAGGCAGGTGATTGGCCAGCCGCTCCGACAGTTCTGATCACTCATGGCACTCTCTCTCACAACAAGAGCGAAATCATGGCCGCCTTGCAGGAGCTCTTTCTGCAGAACGACGTGAGTTCGCTGGCGATCAATCTGGGGCTGGGGCTGAATGATCGTCATGGTCCCTATGATTGCAATACACCGCACGACCACAGGCATGAAGATGCCATCGACGAGATCGGCACCTGGCTGGACTGGTTGGAAAAACAGGGTGTTAAACAGGTGGTTCTCATGGGCCACTCCCGTGGGGGCAACCAGACTGCCTGGTTCGCGGCCGAGCATGACGACCCGGTGATCAAGAAGCTGATTCTGGTCGCACCCCAGACGTGGAATATGGAACATGAAGTCCGGGGCTATGAAAACAACTACGGGAAACCGTTGGCTGCGGTACTGGGAAATGCTGAATCCCTGGTTGCAGCAGGCAAGCCAGCAACCGCGATAGAACACACCGACTTCATCTACTGCAAGGACACTACTGTCAGCGCGGAAGCCGTGGTTTCCTATTACGCAGATGACCCGAGGAAAGACACGCCCTATCTGTTAGCGAAGATCAAAAAGCCGATACTGGTATTTGCCGGCAGCGAAGACCAGACTGTCAAGGGTCTCGACGAGAAACTGGCTCCGTTGGCAGAAGCGGGTGATATTGAACTGGTAGTGATTGACGGTGCCGATCATTTCTTCCGTGATCTCTATGTCGAAGACCTGGTTGATATTGCCGTTGAGTTTATAAATAAGTAGCGGGGAATGAAAGGTATCGATTATCAGTCCAGGCACTGACTACTATAGAAGTATCTGCCCCTGTAAATGGCGTGTATTGAGTAATCGGAGATCAGCCATGAAACGTGTAAATTCGGTTCTTGTATTTTTTTTCACGATCATGAGTTCACTGTCTGCCATGGCAGTAGAGGGCGAGAGCGGTGAGCAACAGCTTGTTGTCATCAAAAGCCCATCCGAAATCCTGACCCGTCAGAAGCTGCCAAACTTTGTTGGTATCTCGGGTAAAACCGCCGGTGCAAAGGGACTCTCCATGAACCTGGTTATCATTCCGCCCGGCGCAGCCGCTGAAGCGCACTTTCACAAGGATTATGAAAGCGCCGTCTATGTATTGAAAGGTCGCGTTGAAACCCGTTACGGAAAAGACCTGAAAGAATCGGTGATCACGGAGGCAGGTGATTTTATGTTCATTCCACCGAACCTGCCACACCAGCCGGTCAACCTCAGTAAAACCGAGGCCGCGCAGGCGATCGTGGTACGCAATGATCCAGATGAACAGGAGCATGTGATTCTTTATGAACCGAATTCAGAGTCCGGTAAATAGAGATTATCTCTGCAATGAAGACCTGCACGGGTTATCAGGCCGGGAGCATCGGTCGACGGCTGCGTGAGGTTCGCTGTTATTCAGGCGCAGCGCTCGGTCAACACGACTCTTACGACACCTGCTGCAGGTTTTGTTAAAAACACTCCCGTCCCCGTCGAGTCTTCATTCTCCATTGGCTAGGGGTTGATCTGTATTACCACGATGGTCTGGTCGTCCTTGGGGACGGTGCCCTGGCGATGCTGCGCAAGGGCCTCTTTGAGTGCTGTCAGGATGGTCTGCGGCTCCGGGTCACTGGTCTCAATCAGCGCCTTCAACCGTTCCGGGCCGAAGTGTTCACCATTGGAGGCGCGCGCCTCGGTCACGCCATCGGTGTAGAGGACCAGAAGATCACCGGTCGCCATCGGGATCTCCACGTTCATCCAGGTGTGTGCCGGATCCACGCCCAGCGGGATGCCGTCCGAGGCGTCGAGGAATTCCGTCACCGGCGGCTCGCCGGTGCGTTTCAGGAGTGGCGGGTTGTGCCCGGCGTTGGTGTAGCTCAACCGCGAGGTCTGGGGGTCGTAATTGGCGGCAAAGGCGGTTATGAAGCTGCCGCGGATCTGGCGCGAGAAGAAATGCCGGTTAGCATAGTTGAGCACGTCCGCCGGGCCTCCGCTGGGATTCGGGTAGGTCCGCAGGATGGCATCGAGCATGGCGACCTCCACTGCGGCAGCCGGCCCATGGCCCGAGACATCGGCGATAATGGTACCCCAGCGCGGGTAGATCGCCAGCTGACCAGCATTCTCCGCGCTGGGCGGCAACGGTACGATGTCATAGTAATCTCCGCCCGAGCTGACAAAAGGCGTATAACTGGCTGCCAGCGTGATCCCCGGGATGCTGTGGTTCTCCGGTGGCAGCAACTTGCGCTGGACTTCGGCGATCTGCTCCAGGTCGCGCCGGACGAGACGGTTGGCCTTCATCAGACGCCTGCGCAGCTTGCGAATTTCCGCAAGGTGCTGCGATCGGGTATAAAAGAGATCGCGCAGCCAGCGCAGCTTCCAGTCAATCATGCGTGGAACTGTCGTCGGGGTGATGACAGCGGGAACACATTTGTTTGTATTGTCTGCCTGCTATCGGGTCTCAACTGCATTTGTCCTCTTCGCTGATTGTGCCATGAACAACCAGATGCCGGTCACTGATCACCGTTACTGACAGCCCGTCCAGACCGGCCGCGGCGAGTTGTGCCTCGACCTCAGGGGGTTCGAACGCGGCCAGCAGGGAGTTATAGAAATCCCGGCGCAGAATCTCGGGTTCACCCGACGCGTATGCCTCTACGAGTTGCCGGGCAGCGGCCTGATTCTCCGGCCGGAACAGGTCCACGACATAGATCTTTGTGCCTGCGCCAGCATACCTGCGGATGGTCTCCCACAGCACCTGCGGTGTGTGCAAATGATGCAGCAGGCTGTTGCTGATGATCGCCGTGTACGGCACCGTGCCCAGTGGCACATCGGGGATCAGACCCTCAATGAATGTGATTCGGTCAGCCACATTGCCTGCGTGCGCCTTGCGCTGATTGGCCAGCGCGATCATGGCCTTCGAGCCGTCCACGCCAACCACCGCGCATTCCGGGTGGCAGCTTGCAAACCGGAAGCTGATGTCACCCGGCCCGCAGCCGAGATCCAGGATATGCCCCCCAAGCTCCTGCTCCGGGAAATACTCGGTGAAGGTATCCACGATCCGGCTGTGGGCCTCGGCAAAATCCGCCGATGCGTACGCTGCCGCCTGCAGCGGATCGTCCATCAACTCTGGCTCGGTTACGCGTTTCATGTCAGGAGTATAGACCGTCCCGTTTAATTCCTTACCACCCTTAAGGTGAGAAATGCAGGATAAGTAACGTGCAGCATGCCGATTCGGCGCCCCACATGAAAAAACCACCACTCAGTGGCTTGAGTGAAATGATTTTTTATTGACATAAATGGCGCCCTCATCGTGGACGCTTACCGAACACTCTGCATGGTGCCTTCCCCAGAGCTTAGGGCTGTCTTACAGAGTTTCAGGGACTTTAGTTGAATCGCGCGCATATCCTGATGAAGGTCCGGAATCGGTGCAGATGTTGCGGTTCCCAAAATGCAGAAAACCCCACTGATGCGGGGTTCTGGTACGCAACTACCCGCCAGAACACGTCCTTTACAAAAGCATGCGAACGGCAGGTTCAGGACAAAGTTGCCGCTCATGCAAACAAAAAGCAGCAACTCTAGGGTCACTGCATTCACAACTTGAGCCGTTAAGCCGTTTTTTCGGCTGGATTGTCTCGAGATGCCTGCGTTATGCTTCTAATGCGCGATCTTCCTGATGCTATGGCTTATTGCTGACATCTATCATACCGGTTTCCACCTGCTTGATGAATTCCTATATGCTTTACTTGTATAGCAGGTGATTCCGTTTGCTGACCATCACTGTTGCGTATGACAGCTCATAGTGCCCACAGCGTGACTCAAAACGAAAACACAAATTCCAGCGCGCCAGAACAAGACACGGCATCAGAAAATGTCGCTGCCGCCGGCTTACCTGGTGCGCCTGCGGCGGTAGATAAGAAATTGCGGCGGGTAGGCATCGATCCCGAGCGATTGTCCATATTTCAACTTGGCCATCCCGTCGAGCTGTTGCAATATCCTACGCCACCATGGGTAAAGCGCATGGGCTTCGGTTTTGCCTTGTGGCTGATGTTGTATGGGCTGCAAATTGCTGGATTTGTTTTCGCGGATTGGTTGGCTGCCGGTCTATCCCTGTTGGTCGGATTGATTATCCTGCAGGGCGCATGCGAAGCCCTGGTTACCGCCAGTGAGCGATTGGCGGCACGTCTGCAATGGAATCATTATGTGGCCGGCACCATGGCCGAAATACTGTCCACGCTGCCCGAATTGGTGGTCATCGCCTTTGTGGTGTCTGTTAGCCCGCTCACCGCCTTTGTTATCGCTCTGATCACCATTTACAACAATGCCCTGGTATTCAGCCTTTATTCCTACTTTTTACCCAAGGACAAGCAGGGCAAGTTTCTCATGCCCAAGCCCATTACGGAGGTGGGGACGCAAATCCTCACCGCCGGCGCCGCGATGGGCTTGATATTGGGCCTGGTGATGCTGGCCTTTTCCTCCAACCCCCATCCCAAATCCACTTTTTACACCATTGATTTGATCATAATCAGTGCAATCTTATTCACCATATTTGGTGTTTATCTTTATAAACTTGTTGTCAATTACGCGAGCGAGGAACAGGCGGTGCGTGAAACTCTGAATTTGTCGCAGGAGGACGTGGAACAACGCCTGGCCCTGATCTACAAAAACGTTACGATCAGCCCCTGGCCGGTTATCGCTTTATTATTGGTGGTGGGCGTTTGCGGTGCCATCACAGGAGGGGAACGGGTGGCGGAGTTTGCCAAAATCGCCATTAAGGGTCTGGGATTTAATAATATCTTGACCGCCCTTATTCTGGCGGTATTTGCCGGTATGAGCGAATACGTCATTCTTTGGAAATCGCACCGTAAAAAGGAGTATGGCATTGCCTTGGCCAATGCCTTCGGCGGCATTACGCAGGTGATGTTTCTGGTGCTGCCCTTCACGCTCTTGAGTATCGCCATCTATCAAGGGCTGATCATGCCGGATCATCCCGGCCTGCCCATCCACTTCACCCTTTCAAATATCTTCCTGTTGATATTCTTGTTTCCCACCTTCTTCGTTCTAGTAGAACTAATTAAGGAGGACCATACCTTGGGAATATTGGATACCACCATCATGACAGCCATTATTTTGATGCTTATTATGCTGCTCGTTACCTATGGGGCAGATGGAACTGCCTTGAAACAGCTGTAATTTGAGGTCGAACCGGGGTAGAAGTCCAGAGAATCAGATGAGGGTGCAGGCCAGGTACGAGCGGAGGGAAAGGAGCCGCGAACGGAGAGGCAGAGATGCTGGCAGGCTGTCGGTTTGAAAAGCACCTTTGAGCGGCAGGTGAGCGCGGTACCAAGGCGACCAGTCAGCGCTAAGTGCAGGGGGATTCAGCGTTCACACCTGGATACATGCCCGCGAGGATCAATTGCCAGGTGGATTCTCCCGAAACGGGTGCGCTATGCTTCCTATCCCCCTAATGGAAGATTTAACCCATGTGGCTACGCACAAGCTGCGATTTTACATTTGATATCACGGCGCCTGTTCCCTTTGTGCTGATGTTGCGGCCCCGCAGTGGCGCCCAGCAATGGGTCGCACGCGAGGAATACAGGCTCGAGCCAAGCGTACCGGTGTTCGAATTCACGGATGACTTCGGCAACTTCTGTCAACGCCTCATTGCACCCACTGGTGCCTTCCAGGTGTGCACCAGTGCCGACGTGATGACTGCAGATCGCGTTGACCAGGCCTTCGGAGCGCCGTTTGTCGAAATCCAGAATGTGCCCGATGCTGTGCTCAGCTACCTGTTGCCCAGTCGCTACTGTGAGTCGGACCGCTTTCATCAAATGGCGGCCGATATCACGGCAGGCCAGCAGCCGGGCTACGACCAGGTCGCGGCAATCGTCACCTGGCTGCGCAATACCATCAGTTTTCGCCCTGGCAGCAGTGATATTCCCATATCAGCGGCGGAAGTCAATTCCAGGCAAGTCGGTGTCTGCCGGGACCTGGCGCACCTCGGAATCGCGTTGTGTCGCAGCCTCAGCATTCCCGCGCGGATGGTGGTGGGCTATCTCTACCGATTGGAGCCAATGGACCTGCACGCCTGGTTCGAGGCCTACGTGGGTGGTCGCTGGTATACCTTCGACGCAACGCAGGCCGAGCTAACGAACGGATACGTGGCACTCGGTTATGGCCGGGATGCCGCGGATGTCGCCGTCTACAATCAGTTCGGACCCGCGGTCTATCCGACAGCACAGACCGTGCATGTGGAACGCATCCGGGGCTAGCCAATGCCACAGTGCGATCAGCATCAACAAAGGTATCGTCCGCCAGGTTGCCTGAACATAACGCCAGGAATAAATTACTGTTAAGGCCTTTTTTATGCACTTCACAATCCGCCATCACACCCACTATCGCTATTCGCATCCTGTGCGGCTAAGCCCGCAGCGGCTGCGTTTCAACCCGCGCGACGATGGGGCGCAGCGAGTCATCGACCATCAGCTCAACATCACTCCGACGCCGCTGGGGCGCAATGAACATCTCGATCTCGAGGGAAACCGGGTGACCCAGGTCTGGTTTGAGGAGGAAACGGACCACCTCGATATTGAGGTGACCATGCAGATCGAAACCTTGCGATGCAATGCCTTCGATTACATCCTGGCGCCGGAAGCGGCGGTTTTGCCCATCAACCATGAGCATGACGCTATCTGTGCGCGGGCCTATCTGGAGCGCATCGAACGCGACGATGCAGTCACCGCCTTCGCTGCCGAACTCAGCCTGTCAGTCAGCCGCGATACGCTGAGTTTTCTCGACCACCTGAACCGCCAGCTGTACGCCGAGGTTACCCAGACGCATCGTGCTGCAGGCGCACCACAGAGCCCGTCTTTTACCCTGCAGAGCCGCCGCGGGGCATGTCGAGATCTGGCCGTGTTATTCGTCGACTGCTGCCGGGCCGAGGGGATTGCCGCACGCTTTGCCAGCGGCTACCAGAAGGGCCACCAGCGGAGCGAGCGACGTCATCTGCATGCCTGGCCGGAAGTGTATCTGCCCGGTGCTGGCTGGCGCGGATTCGATCCCACCCATGGGGAGGCAGTGGCCGACACGCATGTGACCATCGCGGCGGCAGCGCACGCGCGCGATACCATGCCGGTAAGCGGGAATTTTCGCGGAGCGGGGGCGAACAGCACGCTCGATTACACGGTGCAAATTCAGGTGTCGGAAGAATAAACTTTCATCTGACCAAAAATCATATCTTCCGACCAATGTAGCTCTGCCAGCCTGACATCCGCTTGCTATACGGACAGGATTTCAATACTGTCTTTATTGATGTTATGAACATATCGAATATCAAAAATTACACTTTCTACCCAGTCTGACCGACGGGTCAGCCTTATATCTGTTATGTTTTCCGTATCAGGTCTCCTGGTATTTTTGGGGCACGACAATCCGTGAAGAGATCAACCAAAGCAGCCTTATTGTCAGCCTTTGTTTTCCCCGGTGTCGGGCACCTGTATTTGAGGCGGTTTGTTTTCGGTATCTTGCTGTCTGGCGGTTCGGTATGTGCAATTTATTTTATTGTTTCAAGCGCTATGAGTAAGGCGCTTGAAATTGCCGAAACGATTCAGAGCGAAGGGGGGGCGCTGGATTATGATGCACTTGCCAGCCTCATGTCAGAACAATCGCGTGTTGCTGAAAGTTCTTCTTTGAGTATCGCCACCATTGCATTGATCGCATTTTGGGTTGTCGCCATACTTGACTCATACAGGGTGGGTCGCGTTGCGGGAAAGGTCGATGAAGCGCCGATTAAGAAGAAAGCATAACAAATCGTTCAAGTCATTCGCCACGCTCACCCGGATCTCCGCAAGTTGCGACCGCTTAACTCGGCGTTACGAATGACCGACATCGCACAGTTGCGGCTGACTATCTGCGCCCGCTCCAGCGTCCATCGACGCAGCTTGTAATAAAGCCTGGCTACCGGCTCACTTGCTTTTATGCATGCTCTCATCGAGGCTGCTGCTACTGAGCAGGATGGCCTCGATTTCCTCGATGATCTCCTCCTGACGCAAGGCATTGCTTTTATGTAGCAGTTTTTCTGACTTGTCGTCCAGGTGTTGCACAGCGCCCTCCAGATGCCGTACCCGCCGCATATTCTCCGCCATCAATGACACGTACATAATCTCGTGCAGAGCGGCAAACAGGTAGTGGTCAATGAGCTCGGCGAGGAATACCGCCGGAGTCAGGTTGAGTACGGGGGGATACGAAAAACGTGGCACGGTATCGCGGCACTGTTCAAAGGGAGGCAGCACTTTTGTAGTAACGATTTGCTCCTTATCAGAATCGTGATAGAGCACCGCGAGTGACACTGCGCCTTCTTTTACTTGCAGTTCAGTCAGGGTGGTGATGATCAGGCTCAATGTTTTTTCAGCTTCTTCGACGACATTGGCACCATCAAGATATGCAACCACTCGCGGATCTCCCTCCAGCTGGTTACCCAGTTTATTTCCAGTCACGATCAACCGCGGGGTATCAATGCTGTATTCCCGAATATAGGATTCCAGTTGCCTGAGTAGCGTTTCGTTAAAGTCACCACAGAAGCCGCGCCCTGATCCGAGTAGCAGACAGACCGGTATTACTTCCTCCGTTCGTGGGAGCGCCCTGGGGTAAAACCCGAGGAAATCGGTCGCCATGGTCTCGATGTGGGCAACCACCGCACGCTGTGCATTCAGGAAGCGTTCAAGTTTGCGGCTTTCAATATACGACAGGGTCTTCATGGAGTTCATGATGCCGCGGATCTCGCCGAGGGTATGGCGGTGCAGTTCCAGCTCGCGACGACGGGTCAAGGCCGCTATTTCCGGGGTTGCAGGCCGAGCCAGCCGGACACGGCTTCGCTCCATTGCTCACGGGGGGTTTCCAGGGTGAGCCCGGACCGATTGACCTGCTTTTCCAGTGCTGTCAGATGGGCGCGAATATCCGCGGGTTCGGTGTCATCGAAGAGGCCATCGTTATAGGCCGCCAACCAGGCCATCTGGAATTCGATAGACAGGGGTGTCAAGCGGTCCTGCTTGAGGATTTCGCGCAGCACCCGGCCACGCCGTATGGCAATCTCCATGGAGGCCTCCAGACGAGCACCAAAACGGGTGAAAACCTCCAGCTCAAGGAACTGCAGATAATCCAGTTTCATGCGTCCGGCCTCATCCTTGATGCTGGAATGCTGGGCCCGGCCACCGATGCGGGAAACTGATTTGGAAATGTCGATGGCGGGGCGAAATCCGCCAACGAAAAGATTTTGGTCAAGATAGACCTGTCCATCCGTGATGGAAATAAGGTTGGTGGGGATATAGGCGGCAATCTCCCCCAACTGTGTCTCCACGATGGGAAGGGCCGTCATGCTGCCGCCGCCATGGGCGGCGTTTAAACATGTGGCACGTTCCAGCAGCCGTGCATGGACGGAAAAGATATCGCCGGGATAGGCCTCACGTCCGGGTGGGCGGCGTAGCAGTAGCGAGAGTTCGCGATAGGTCTTCGCATGGGTGCTGAGATCGTCGTATACCACCAGGGTGTCACGTCCCTGTTGCATCCAGTACTCCGCGACGGCGCAGCCGGCGAAGGGCGCCAGGTGCTTCAGGCCAGGCAGGGCACTGGCCTCGGCAACCAGCACCGTGGTGTACTCCAGTGCATCATAGCTACGCAAGGTCTCGATGGTGTTGATGACGGTCGAGCGCTTCTGGCCGATGAGCACATACACGCAATAGACGCCCTTGCCCCGCTGGTTGATGAGGGTGTCAAGGGCGACCGAACTACGCCCCAGGCCCTCATCACCAATAAGCAACTGGCGTTGCCCCTTGCCGATGGGGATCAGCGTGTCGATCACTTTGATGCCGGTATACAGGGGGGCGTGGACAAGGTCGCGGGCCACGATTGCCGGCGAACGGGTTTCCAGCCGGTACCAGGCCCCAGGCTCCGGCACCGGTCCGCTGTCCAGTGGCATGCCCAGTGGATCGATGACCCGGCCCAGCAGGCCGTCACCGACGGGTATACTCAATGCACGGCGGGTGAGGTGAACCGCGGTACCGGAGGTGAGCGCCTCGGTCTCGTGCAGCAGCACCGCCCCCACCATCTCCTCGGTAAGATCGAAGACCATGGCCCGGCTGCCGTCCTCGAAGGCCAGGATGTCTTCCATTGCAGCCGAAGGCAGGCCTGACATCCAGGCGATACCGTCGCCCACGGATACGACAGTGCCTTGCTCGGTGATACGCAGTCCGGGTTGGTAATGCGCGAGCCATGCGGCCTGCCTGTCAAGCAGTCCGCTGGCGTCAACCTCATGAGGATTCATGGGCAAATTCAGTAAAACTCTTCAGTTCGTCCTGCAGATTGGCGCGTAGCACCCAGGACCCCATGGTGATGCGTAATCCGGCCAGTAAATCCTTGTCCTGTTCGTAGTAAAAAGGTGCCGTTACCGCCAGTACCGAAGCAAGCATGCGTTCCAGGGACAGACGCGCATCGTCATCCAGGGGATATGCGCTGACAACCAGAATCCTGTCGACTGTTTTGCCCGCTGCGGCGCGCAGCGTACTCAGTTGCCTGGGCGCCAGGGCAGTGACTTCTTTCAAGAGCAAGTCGAGCAGGCGTTGTTCCAGTTCCGGTCCAGCTGTGAGGGACAACAGTCGTGTTGCGAACTGTACGCCCTGGGCCAGTGCCGTTTCTTCAGCGCGCAGCCGGCTGGCTTCCAGAGTGCGCTGTTCTATGACCCTGGCTTTTTCCCGCTCCTCAGCAAGGGTGGCGCGCAGGACCTCCATCCGACGCGCCCGTTCCGTCTCGATCTCATTGTCCAGTGACATATGTGCGGCCTGGCGTTCCTTTTCCCACTCCGCCAGCCGGTTTTCGTACTGGACTCTCAGCGCCTCGGCATCCTCGTGCAGGGCATTGGCATCGTTCAGGCTTTTTTCGATACTGCGGCGGCGGCGTGCGATCACATTCAGTACCGGCTTGTAGAAAAAGTGCTTCAGGATCCAGACCAGGATCAGGAAGTTGATCATCTCCAGCAGGAATGTGGACCAGTTCAATTCCAAGACGGCATTCCCGGTGGACTCTGTGGGTGTGTCATCGTTTGCATTGGCCTGTTATTTCAAAATGTATTCCAGCAACGGGTTACGGAATAGCACGATAAGAACGATAACCAGCACGTAGATGGCCAGTGACTCGATCATGGCCAGACCGATAAACAGTGTGCGCATGATGGCGCGCTCTGCTTCTGGTTGTCGGGCCAGGGCCTCCAGGGCGCTGCTGATGGCGCGGCCCATGGCGAAGGCAGGCAACAATACGCCCAGTGCAATGCCGAAAATCGCGGCAACCGTCGATGCAAGAGTAAAGGTGGATAGATCAGGCATGGACTACTCCTCGTTTTTTTCTCTGTTTTTCTGTTGCGCAAGCTGCTGTGATTGTATACCGCCGGCCACATAAATCAGCGCCAGCATGCCGAAAATATAGGCCTGCACCAGTGCCTCGATGATATGCAGCATGAGGATTGGTATCGGTGCCAGAAAACCTGCCACCAGCAGGATCAGCAGGGCCGCCATTTCCAGGCTCATAATATTGCCGAACAGACGCACGGCCAAAGCCACGGTGCGGGTGATCTCGCTGATGATGTGGAAAGGCAGCAGGACAGGGCTCGGCGTGAGATAGTGGTGCAGGTAGGACTTCACGCCCTGGATACGGATGCCGAACCAGTGGGCAGAGAGGAACACCAGGATTGCCAGGGAAGCGGTGGCCGACAGGTCACGTGTCGGTGAATGCACACCCGGTATCAGGCCACTCAGGTTGGCGATGACCAGAAATATCCAGAGACTGCCAATAAAGGGGAGCAGCTGGCTCACGTGATCGGGAGCGACGCTGCGAATGGCCTCATCGATGGTGCTGACAATGCCTTCGGCTACCGTCTGCACCGGCCCCGGCTCCATATGCAAGTGGCGCGTGACCAGCCAGCCGAGTAGACCGGTGACGACCATGATGACCCAGGTGGTGACAACTGTATTGGTGAGCTGCACTGGACCAAGTTGAAACACTGTATTCACCATTATTCCGCTGTCGTCCATGTGCTACTCCCTGATAAAAAGGTAGACATTGACCGCACCGATAATAATGCCCAGAAACAGCATGCTCAGGGTCCAGCGTGTGGAATAGCCCTCTACAAGGCCATCCAGCCAGCGGCCAAGGTAGGCACCGCCCACAACCGGTAGTACGAATACCAGTCCCAGTGTGCCCATGTAAACAGTCTGTGAGATCAGGGTAGGGCGGTCCTTTTCGGCCTGTTTCATACGCCGGGCCTGTTGCTCGACCCGCTTGCGGAGTTGCTCGTTATTGCTCATCCGGCAAGCCCGCTCTCATGACCTATATCCCACAATCGCCTGAGAACCTCTTCCTCCATCTGATGCAGACTTTTCTTTAATTCACGCAATTCATTTTCTTCGGCAAGTAACTGCGCATGCAGGGCGGTGCTGATGCGTTCATAGTCATCATCCACCAGGTAACGCCGGGTACTGAGCGATAATTCATTGTCGTTAAAATAAAGCACGGCTCCCGGCAAGGCCAGATACTGCCAGGCGTTTTCCGCGGTGCGAAAGCGTGCCATCCCGAAGACCAGCGAGGTCATCATGCGTGTATGACCGGCAAGGATGCCGAAGCTGCCCGTGGCATCTTCACCGACAAAGGATGTGACCTGCTCGATATGCTGTGTACGGGTCGCATCCTGAAGGATCAGCGTGAACGTTCTCATTGCAGGGTTGCCATTATCGTGCCACGCATATAGCAGCGATCCTCAGGCAAGTCATCGTAACGTCCAAGCAGAAATGCTTCGCAATCGTCCAGGGTATGCCGCAGTGGCACCGATACACCCTCGATACCGGTGTGGGAGGCGATCACCGAGAACGGCTGGGTAAGGTAGCGCTGCAGTTTGCGCGCGCGCATGACTATGCGCCGGTCCTCTGCTGACAGTTCCTCGATGCCGAGCATGGTGATGATGTCCTCCAGTTCGTGATAGCGTGCCAGGTGCTCGCGGACGCCCCCGGCGATCGTATAATGGCGCTCGCCCAACGTATGACGATCCATCAATTTGCTGCTCGACTGTAATGGATCCACCGCCGGATAGATTCCCTTGCCGGTCTGGGCCCGGGACAGGATGACCGTGGTGTCCAGATGGCTCAGGATAGCGCTCACAGCGGGGTCGGTCATGTCGTCGGCCGGTACATAGACTGCCTGTACCGAGGTGATAGCGCCTTTGCGAGTGGAGAGTATGCGCTCCTCTATCTCGGCCACCTCGGTACTGAGGGTAGGCTGGTAGCCCACGGTGGCGGGCATCCTTCCCAATAAACTCGATATTTCACTGCCTGCCTGCACGAACCTGAAAATGTTATCCATAACAAACAGTACTTCCTTTTGCAGGGTGTCACGCAGGTACTCGGCATAGGTCAGCGCGGACAGGCCGACCCGAAAGCGCACCCCGGGAGATTCGTCCATCTGTCCGAAGACCATCAGGGTTTGCGGCATTACACCGGCCTTCTGCATCTCGTGCCATAGTTCATGGCCCTCGCGGATTCGTTCGCCCACCCCGGCGAATACGGACACCCCCTGATACAGGGTGGCGATAGCGTGCATAAACTCCATGATTAGCACCGTCTTGCCCACACCGGCGCCACCAAACAGACCGGTTTTGCCTCCTTTTACAAAGGGACAGAGCAAGTCGATCACCTTGATCCCCGTTTCCAGAATACTGCCCATGGCAACGGCCTCGCGCAGCGGTGCCGGTCGACTGTGAATATTGCGAAAGGTCTCACCAGACAATGGGGCGCCACCGTCCAGAGGTTCGCCAAAGATGTTCAACAACCGGCCAAGGCAGTCAGCTGTCACCGGTACATGCAGCGGTGCACCGGTATCATAAACCGGGGTATCCCTTCGCAAGCCAGCGGTGCGGTGCAGCGTGATGGCACGCACGTGGCGCTTGTCGAGGTGCTGGTGGACTTCGAACAGATAGCTTTCATGGTTGATGGAAGCATACAACGCCTGACGCAGGGGAGGCAGCCGATCACAGGCAATGACCACCACCGGCCCGTGAACCTCAGTGATGGCTCCGACGGGGGTTTGCTCCTCCCTGGTATGCACTGCTTCAGACATGGCTATTATTATCTCTCAATCAGGTAGTCACTACCTGTTTGCCGCTACTCGTGGTCGTACGCCCAGAACATTTGGAATGGGCCAGGAGACCGAAATATCATCATTCTCACGGGATGATGTACCGTGGCTGCCGGATATTTCGAACTCCACCTCTCCGGTATGTATATAAAGTTGGGCCTGTGGTCCACCTTCCAGATGCTGGGCGGCTACCAGACCTATGCCGAGGCGTAATAGTTCGTTGTTCAAATCATGCATCGTGTAGGGGGAACGGCAAAAGATAAACAGCATCCGGCCAGACTCATCCTCTCCCAGGGCCGCTTCACTCCACATCTTCTTCTGCGGACTCCAGCGGTTTTGCCCGGGCCGTTTGATCAGCCTGAGATTCTGTAGCAGCGATGCATAATCCTGAGAAATCGATTCCATGCTGACACCCGGGCTGTCCAGGTCAAAGATACGAAAAAGTGGTAGCCCGTCCCGGCGTGGATCAAATGCCGCAACAGATTTGTAGGCATTTACATTATCGTTGTTGATATGTTCCCGGAAGCGGAGATACCCGACATGGGTCCTGTAGTCTGTTCCGTACATCCCGGCATTGATTGCGGCCGTGAGACGATGTGCCTTGCTCCACTGTCTCGCTGTGCGTGCGCCGGATTCGTCGTCAAGGCTCACTCCGACGAACTCCAGTGACCAGAGCGCCGGATCGATGCGCAGGATCGTGATAAGTGAGTCACCCGAACTGCTGGGCCGGCTTGCCGGGAATGTTCCAAGATCCATCCCGGGCGCGAGTGCCTGCCACGGACCATGCGTAATGCCCGGGGATGTGAGCAGCAGGAAAACGAAAAATATGATGGCTCGCATGCCTGTGATTCCGCCTTTCTGAATTGAAATGCGCTAGAACCTTTGTCTGTGATAATTGACTGAAATTATCGCATGTATCCGAAGCAACGATGGGTTTAACAACACCAGCCCCGGTTTCTTGCGTCGTGGAAAGTCTGCATTCGCAAGATCCTCTCCAGCCGTGACTTACATCCGCAGATGTCGATTAAGCCGCGGCGCCTCGAATCGGGCGGTCCCCGGTGTTCAGACGCTCATCGGTTTCCTGGCTGCGCATGGACAATTCCCGGAAGTAATAACACGGGGGTGTAGAAGTTTCCCGTCTCCGGTAGCCGTCCTGCATCTATTTATCATTACTATTCAAATACCTATGGATTAACGAATGCAGGCGATCCAAATCCCGTACTGCTTGTTCGATCGATTTTGGAGTCGTGGCCAGGCATTATAAAAAAACTATACAAATAATATACAGTGATGTATAGTGAAAGGCAGATAGAGATATGACAGTATTAATTTTATAGCTGTTTCATTGCATTTTCATATCCTATCGATTTATACAAGACCTATACACATAACCATGAGGAAGATAAAATGATAGCTAAACAATTGACACCTAAATCTGCAAGCCATGTCGTCAATCAATTCGCTGTAGTACTCGCACTGATGCTTATGCTTTTCACCATGACGGCCCAGGCAAAGACGCCCAAAGTCTCCGAAATCCTGGATAACAATGGTTTTCAGACGCTGCTTTTTGCCCTGGATGCTGCGCAATTGACCGCGGTGCTGGATGAAAATACCGTGGTTCTGTTTGCACCCACCGACGATGTTTTCGAAGCGACAGCGGAACTGCTGGGCTGCACTGGTGGTGTGGATGAGCTTGCGACCAACCTTCTCAATACCACTGTGGGAGATACAAATGCCCTTGCCGTTGTGCTCACCTACCATGCCTATCTCGGGAAATTGAAAAACGAGGATAAATTACTGGGAGCCGGTGATATACAGATGGTCAGCGGCGATACCGCTACTACTGGCGTGGATCAGAACGGCTTGTACATCAAGGGTACAATAAACGAGACGCCATCCTCTATCACAGCAAAATTCAAGGGTAGAAGAAGCTCAAGGGTGTATCCCATTGACCAGATCCTGTTGCCGATTAATCCGGCGGGTATTTGTGGTAGTTGATGGGGTGTAGCTGGTTGATGCACCGGGTTGCCAGACATGATCATGGTTTGGCAGCCCGGTGTTAATTGCAAGCGACCTCTGTTAAATCTGACCGATCGGCTTCCTGAGTATCAGCGCGCGTGTTGGATGTATCTTGGAATTCACCGTGAACCGCTGCGTGCATTACAGAAGCTTTCTGACCATGGTTTGCACTTGTTCTTTGGCCTTTTCAGGCAATTCGGCATGCTCCTGCTGAGACATTAATCCGATGAATATAGAGCCAATCGGTTTGGCACCAATGGTCTTTGCCGTCATCTTCAGCTGTTTCAGTGTCGCATAAAAAAAGCGTCCCATAAAACCTGGAGCTGCGCTCGAGGCAATCAGTATGGCCTTTTTAGCGGCTTTCTTTTTTCTGAATTTCGGGACATGTGATCCCCATGGCCAGTAGGCATATACCACCAGCCTCTCCATGAACCTCTTGAATAGTGCGGTTACCGAGTAAAAGTTCGTCGGGGAAGCAAGGATATAGCCATCTGCAGCTTCTATCTTTGCGATCAGCTCACGCATACCATCTTGATGGACGCACTCCCCGGGAGCCTCACCCGGCACCTGTGTGCAATGACGGCAATTTCGGCAAAATTCTATGGGAAAGTCACGAAGATGGATGACTTCAATAATTGCTCCAGCCGCTGAGACTGATTGCACGGCAACGTCCAACGCCTGGTCTATTGCGCCATGCTCTCTATAGGAGCCGTTTACGGCAAGCAGTCGAGTCATAGCATCTCTCCGGAGGTGTACAGCGAGTTGACATATGAGCCATCAATATACACGTTGCTTGTCTGAAGAGGGTAGCGTTGGAATTTCCTTTCGGGGTATGTGCCTTGCTATGCCGGCTTCTTACCGGTGGAGAAAGATTTTTCAGACTTCTTTTCCCGTTTGGCTTCATCGGGCTCCATCTATGGGGTGCACCAGGTGACCATGATTCCTTGATCCCAACGCTATAACTACAAGAACCGCGGAGAGATGCCAGGCCCGCCGGGACTCGAACCCGGGACCAACGGATTATGAGTACCTATTCCAATGTGGCAAGTGGGTACCGGGGTTTCAGGAAGTGGTCTGGTGGGCTTTCGTCCATCGCCGTCGGATCGACGCAGCATGGAAGTGTTCATCCACCGTTTTGGAGTCGATGTAGACATCCATGGGTAAATACTGGTGCCCTGCCTGACGATCCAGGTTTTCCAGTTCGGATTCGTCTTTGAGGGAACTCAGAACCCCGTCCGTCTGGTCTTTACCAATGCGAATTGATGGATCTTGCTTTGTGTGTGTCATTGTTCCGGTCCTCTCCAAGCATAATGATTATGCGTTAACTCTTTGCCTGGGTGCTGGCCTCAGGCACCTTGTTCATTGGCATGGTATTGAGCATGAATACCTGAGACCTGCATGCGTGCATCTCAGGAGGCTACAGCTGACTGAAGTGCTGCTCTTCTTCCGAGCTTAGTACCGGTTTGACGATTGTGGGCCGTAACTCCAGGGTGCCGGGCCCTGCAGCAGTCGTTTCTTCAACGACGGGTGTAATCATCATTCCGAACTCGCCGTTAACGGACAGCACTTGAATGCACCGCCAGCTTACGGGGCATGGTCCGCCGAAAAGTGTCAGCCCGGGAGGTGCCCCAGGGGCCAGTACCAGTAACTCTGTTGGTGGGTGGTAATCTTGCAGGAACAAAGCCGCCATTTCACCACCCAGTTGATCCAGCCTGACGAGACCGTTGAGTAATGCCCGCTGCGGATCAACCGCATCGAAACTGAGCAACACCGGCCCATCATGCGTATCTGATGTCGCAAGGCAGCAGTCATCTATTTGCGGCATATTCTCGACTAGCCGGGCGCCTTCCCCAAGCAATGCCGTCAGATTGTCGACCACCAGACGCCGCAGGTCAGATGAGTCGATTTCAGAGACAGCATGAATTTGCAATGTCATGTGTGAGTAACCTCCAGTTGATTATGTGAAGAATGAGTCTCCCAAAGCCGGTGAAGCTCTCCCGCCAGACGTGCCAGATCCGCACTAAAATCCGGCCCGGGAGCGGACAAATGCCCCAGATCATGAAGACGAATGCCAAGAAATCGCTTGACGCCCGATGCCAAGCGTTCCTGGCAGCGGCGCGCGATATCCCCGTCGCGGGCACCACTGAATAAAACCGCAAATCGAGGAGATGATGTAGCGGAAAGATTTTTTATGCAGGTATACGCCAGCCGGACACCCTCGAGATTCGCTGTCGCAAAGACCAGAATGAGGTCCTGGTCGCCATTCGTTGCTCCATGCTCCAGTGGCATGGCCTCGAGTTGCCAGTCGGAGTGCTTCGGTATGGCGGACGCTTGTGTATTCAGCTGCCGGGTCAGGGCATCCACCAGGTAGTGCGGTTGCAGGGCATTGGCGGGATGCCCTGCGGCAACCGCCATGTGGACTGGAATGGTATGGGTGACTCGTGGTTTCCCGGTGCTGCAAACAGCCGGATGTTGATCGATAAAGTGGTGCTGAATACTGGCCAGACGCTCGGTATGTAATTGGGCTGGCCGCCAGGCTGGATTGTGCATGAATCCCCCCTCCGTCAAACGTGTATCAGCGAATTGTATTCTCCCATGTGATTGGGTGTTGCCTCCGGATTGGCCGGGTCCTGTTGCCAGACCCCGTCGATTATCAGACGATATTCATACCCCCCGGGCTTCACCCGCAGTTTTTTCTGCACTGCTCCATCCTGAATTTCGGTTTCCACGTCCTTGTCGGGAATCCAGTTATTGAACTCTCCGGCAATCTGCACCCGTTTAAACTTCGTGTTGTCGAAGCGGAACACCACTTCTTTCAGGTTATAGCTTTCCTCAATCGTTCTGGCGGCAGGCGGGTTAACTGTTTGCGTCTCGATGATTTGTGCCTTTTCACTGCGCACGCGCTGCAGTAAGGTACCGAGCAGTTCCTCCGTCAGGTTCAGGAAATCACCGGTTACCGTGGCGCGTGGAGCGTGTACGGTTAATGGAACTCCGTGACAGGCCGCTTCACGCACACGTACAGAATTACGAATCCGGGTAGCACACAGATCGATCGACAGCTCTGACTCCAGCATCTCGAGCATGTTGCGAGCGATGCGAGTCCTGATATCGAACATGTTGGCAAGCACGGTGACGGACGGCTGGACGCCGTACTGGTCTGCAAGCAAGTGGATGGTCTCACGCAATCGCTCGATACCATCCATTGAATAGAGGCTGGGCTCCACCGGTATCAAGACCCGGTCAGCAGCACGCAATGCATTGACCGACAGCAGCCCCAGCGCCGGCGGGCAATCAAGGACAACACAGTCATAACGCTCCTCGAGTGTCGCCACATGCCGTGCCAGCTGACGATCCCTGTCCGGCTGCTCGGCTAGCAGATGTTCCGCCGCGGCGAGTGAGATATTACCCGGGATGAGATCTACACCTCGGGTGACATCAGAGAGGATGACTTCGTCCAGCCGATACTCGCCTTTCAGAAGCTCGTATAGACATGCCAGTTCGGCACCCGCCACCCCGAGTCCCAGTGAGGCATGCCCCTGGGGATCCATGTCGATGAGTAAGACCCGGGCACCCTGCTGCCCGAGAGCAGCGGAAAGGTTGATAGCTGTGGTGGTTTTTCCACAACCGCCCTTCTGGTTGACAATCGCAATGGTGTGCATCTACGTCTCCTCCATCGTGGTCCGTTACAAACCACTCTCATTGGGTATCCGGACACTGGCGGCCCCCTGCCGGTATCGGTTAACCCTGATTATTACCCACGACTATCCCTGGCTTAATCGATTTATTTCATCCAAATTTGGTTCGTCAGAATCCGTGAAAAGCTTCCCCTGATGTGGTACTTCACGGTCACTTAACAGCAGCCGTGCCTCGAGTTCGAAATCAGCCACATGGAGTATCCATTCCTGTCCTGTCAGTGCATCAAAGGCAGTGTCACTGCGTAATACCAGCACTACATCACCGGTGGCCACCAGTGAAAGCTCATTAAGCGGTGTGTCAGTATTGGGTAGAAACCGACTTAATGACTGCAAGCAGAGCCGGATGCGCTGTACGGAAACCCCGGCATCAATCAGCCGGCTTGCAGTTTTCAATGAAACGAGGTCGACAAAGCTGTAACGGGCATGTCCGCCACTTGTTTGCATCGCCGGAGAGAGGAGACCCGTCTTGCGCCAGTATCCCAGCTGTCGCGCGCTCAGTCCGGTGATACTGCAGACCTGGCGTGTAGAAAACCCCTGATCCAATAGAAAATGCCCTTGATGCGGTTGACTGAATCAGGTTGATTATCCTTGAACGACCCTATTTGTCAATAAATGCAACAATATTTCCTGCTTTTGTCGGTTTTTATTTTTGAGTGGCCGCATCAACTGCGATCTTGTGTGGCGACTATTTACCGCCTGCATCAATCATGCTTACCGGCAATGTTGCACCAGCCGTAAGCAGTAGAAGAAGTCATGGCTGCCTCAGCCGGCACACTCTCCCCGGTGATGCCAGACAAGCTGTCCCGGATTGGATGACTCCCATGATCGTGTCATCCATGCACACCGCCTCGGCATACACGAAGGGAATTTGGGTTTCATGTCCTGATGCCTGAATGTTTCTTGCGCTCTTCAGTGTATTCCCACCATCTTTTTGGAGGTCCGCCTTCCATATACCTCACTGCTGAAATGAACACATCTATAACGCATGGGTCGTGCTTCTTTTGGGTGATCCTGCAAAGGTCACTGTACATTTGATATGGGTCTTTCCCTATCAGTTCGATTGGTTTATCCATACCTAAAGAGAAGAAAACTTTCTCGATAGCTACACCAACATTTGGTATATCTCGAAATTGCTTTATGTCGCTGCGCTTCATTTCTTTTCATTACGACCCTGACCGCTTCAATTGTGTATCCCGATAATGCATTCACGGGATACACTTTCACGGCTTGTCGATGATGAAGTGGATTTGTTCCTGAGCGTGAAAGCTATCAGGCATGGTATTCGACAGGATGGCGTTGATAGCACCTCGGTTGTGGCAGAGGTCATGGTTTCGATCACTGCACAGCGATGAGTCATTGCCCCTCTTTCGGGGTTATATGATTGTTGTTTGGTCACCGACTACGGCATATGGCATGCCTGAATTCCCAGTCGTTCCGCCTAGAGCGCTTTGAATATAAGCTCATGTTCCTTTCTTACCTGGTCGCCAAATATTGAATGTTCATAATCAGGAACAAGGACAGCAACTTCTGCCCAATCATCTTTACCAAGATGTCCTGCAATATATGGGTATATATTCATCTCCTCAAACAAAAGGTGCGACCTCTGTCGATTTATTAATGCTGATAACTTGTTCCCGAAGTCTGTAATATCAGGATTCGTATCAATAAGCATAGTCCCGACTGCTTCAGCTGCATCTCTCATTATGCCCTCAATTTCCGAGTGATCCTTCATCAGCGTTTTAACGTCCTCGCTGAATTTTCTGTTATCGAGTTCGTTTTTGAATATGACAGAAAAGATTGCTTCTTCCGCCGGATGGTGTATACGCTCCGGATGATCCTGGATATAGGCCAGGAGGCGTCGAATCATCGGGTAACTTTGAGAAGATCCACGGTAGATATCAATTAACAATTGTTCGAGAAGATATAGAATTCTTCTGATTTCGTCGTGATCTCTGTATAGCAATTCAAGTGTCAGTTTCATAGGTAGTCAGCCTGACCCTTTTTCATTCACTTCACAAGAAAAAAAGATGCACTAGCAACCATCACAAGCATTGGCATGATGGCTAATATGACATCACTTTAAGTGATGCGATGATCTTCGACAAGTCATAACGCATCAGCTACAAACGGACCTTTAATGAAAAAAAAGCGACGGCCCAATATGGGGGAAGAGGCGGGTCGTCGCAGAATTTCTCAAATGACTGGAAAAGAATATCAGCCAGATTAGCCTGACGCTGGGTCAAAGAAACATAGGGTGTTTGTCAAGGAATGGTCAAAGCAGTGGAACTATGTAATCGTTTTGTTAGATTTGTACTAAAGAAAAGCACAGGGAGCACATCTAAATAGAATGAAACTGAACGACATACAAAACACTATCCTCAAGTGGGCATCAAACCATCACAAGTCCACTGGTGCAGTGAGACAGCACGTTTTTGATGGCCTCGGTCGTACTGTCTCAGATAAAGAATTTTCAACTGCGCTACTTGAACTGCATTCTAATGGGCTAGTAACTTCATATTTCCATGACCAATTAAACGCAGGGTATGCTTTGATAGACTCCCCCAATGATTACGATATGGGTATGTTGCACTGGCTTATTACTGAAGAGCCCGAATAGTTGCTGACAAGTGTCTACCGGGGAAAAGAAGCAAGGAATGGCAATTCAGGGTCGGTGGTTTCCGTTAAATAATTGTTCTGCTTATCAATAACGTTACGAGACACCACGGCCAGTACCGGGCTCCCGGACGACTGGGGAAAGGCAGCAACTGAAAATAGTCATTCATGTTTTAATAGCAATAGGCACAGGAATGCGGCAGAAATAGAGTATCTCTGCTACTCTGAAAAATCATACGCACACATAATAATGGCTTTTACATTCAATCATTGTGGGGATGATTGATAATGAAAATAACATTTTATGGGGTACGGGGCTCAATCCCCTCTCCGGGATACGATACATACCGCTACGGCGGTAATACTTCCTGCGTGCATATTGAAACAGCCAGCGGTCAGGACCTGGTGTTCGATGCTGGAACGGGCATCAGGAACTTGGGCAAACGACTGATAGAGAAAGACAGCCCGATTAATATCTTCTTGTCCCATGGCCACTGGGATCACATCCAGGGTTATCCGTTCTTCATGCCCATCTACCAGCCGGACAGACAAATCCGCGTTTATACAATTGCAGCAGATGGGCACGAGCAGATATGCGCGCTATTTGACCAGATTGACGGAGCCAACTTTCCGGTGAAAGCAACTGAATTACCGTCTCAATCAGAATGTATTACAGAAAACTTCGAGGCCGAACTGGCCAGTCTGGACATTTCCGTCAGGCGTATACCAATCAACCATCCAGGAGGCGGCTACGCCTATCGCATCGAGGAAGATGGTACGTCCTGTGCCTATATTACTGACAATGAACTTGATCCACCCGAGAAGGTGTCAACAACTTATGGTCAATGGGTAGAGTTCTGCCGCGGTGTCGATGTTTTGATACATGACGCCCAGTACCTGGAATCTGATATGCCACACAAACACGGCTGGGGACATTCACTGGTATCACAGGTACGGCAACTCGCGGTAGATGCCGAGGTTGGCTGTCTGGTGATGTTTCACCATGATCCTGACAGAACAGACACCGAAATAGATTTCATCCAGAAAGACAACGAACACTTTTTTTACGGTGTGCACGCCCCTTCAATCAGTCTCTGCGCTGCAGAGAACATGCTGATAAAACTCACACCGCAACAGGATAAAAATACAGTTATCGAAGTAGGTCGGACAGAATTCTGATAAATACCGCTGCCTTCCGTAAGTTCAAGGAAAGATGCTGAACTTCCTCTATGAATAATACCTTGTGATGATGATGTGCGTGATTACTCTCACATTGTCTTTGTCTGAGAGAGGCAGATGCTGCTTTTGTGATATTGGCCTTAATAATTAATTTGGCCTCTGAAGGTGACAAACGTGCTACCGAAATACTCCGCATGGTAGACGAGGATGAAATTAGGCCGGAGGAGGCACTTGGCCTGCTGGATGAGTATCTAGAATCCGGGAACTGAGTGTTGAAGCCCCGTCCGGGTGAGGAGGGCAGTTGACCTATATCAAAACCTGATATACAGGCATGTAGCAGTGTTTTATACATCACTCATATCCTGAGGGGGGTAGGAATGACACGCGAGGCAATGCGGCTAGAAGAACTGGTAAGAATAAATACCATGACCACTTTGGAGGCCGTTGCATATGCCAACCGGCTGAGCAATCGACTGAAATCTGATAACTGCACTGATGAGGAAAGACAGAACGGAGCGGATATATTGGCACGACTTTCTGAGAGGGTGAGTTTCCTTAAAATTGCCCTGGAGCCACCAGCATTTTGCCGGATCGGCTGGAATTATTTTGCCGGATCGGGTGGACGAAGCAAGTAACCAGATCTGCACCTGGGCGATACCTTTCTGCGATCCGAACTATCGGGAAGGGTATAGTCCGTCCGGTGGTGGAGTTCCAGTGCAATAAAACTGCGACCAACGAATGAACGGAGGCCGCCGCCACTGATTTACGTCAAGCTATCGATTGATGACTCCCGTCCCGCGTCGAACGCTCCTCCGGAATTCCCTGTCCATCCGCACGGCCACGAGATGCAACAAGGGACGATAATCCCGTGACCTCTGTGCCATAGCGCCATGAGTTTTATTAAGATGGCGCCACCGCCGGGACTCGAACCTTGACCTTACACGCACGAGATGTTGCTCGACCTGTCAGGCTGTTTACTACGAGAAATGTCTAAGGAGATGCCAAGGGTGACAAAAACTCAGAAGCACACCAGCCTTTTCCGAGCTGTTCGGTATCTACGTAATACCAGCCATCTACCTCGTCAATATAACTAACCCCGGTGCCGGTACTCAGCACACCGATGGGTGCATCATCCAGGGATGTGGATGACCTGAGATTTAATCTGTCCTTTACAACATGTGTCGGAATAAATGTCTTGGCGTTTATTGCAGTATTATCAGCTACTTCTGAGGCCTCTGAGGCTGCCAGAGTAGATACTGGCTTCTCGTCTGCAGGATCGGGTAGATCCTGATCTGTAATAGTGGTCTTCTCAACTTTCTTGTTGAGTTCAAGCTCAAGGCTGGAGACTGATTTGCTGAGCAATTCAACACGATCATTCAGCTGTTCAATTGTTTTATTCACACCCCTGATTTCGTCTTCATAAAATACCACACGTGATTTCTGTGCGATCAGATCGACGCTTTCTGTTGACAGGAATGAGTTCATCAACCATGCAGTTATGAATCCGGCGGCCACACCACCGAGCACGGCGATTATTAGTGACTTGTTGCTTGCAGTTGTGGATGGTTTGATGGCCTGGAGATTTGTATACGACTCAAGCTGCTTCTGACGTATCTCATTCAGTTTATTTCTAACATTCTGATCCAAAATATTTGCTCACGAGTGGTCTAATCATCACCAGAAATTGTATGGCTGATTATAGCGCGGAGATTGTTGATAGGGGCAATGTACAACCCATAATTGGCCTACCTCAGGGCAGTGGCTGGTGCAAAGTATGCCATTCGTTATCTGTTGAAGCATATAACTACTTCTCCGTCATGATCCACTCACCGGTCCACTTCTCAGGCGGTGGGGTCTCCATGAAGGTACGGCAACGTTCGATATAGAGTGCGGATGGCTTGTCCTTTTCATTGGCAACAAGCGCGCGTTCAAATTCATGTGACGCTCTGGCGAACTCGGCTTTTCGGTAAAGCATCAGGCCTTCTGTGAAATGGTCAACAACAGACATACGATTTGGAAAGGACTCATTGTCATGAAAATCCAGCACCTCATAGATTGAAACAGGTTTGGTCTTGCCCTTGACCACGATGCGATCCAGTTCGCGAAGCGCATAGATGCCCTTGAGTCTTTCCTTGGTTAATTCGGAAATTATAATCTGTGTGCCATAAATCTTGCATGCACCTTCCAGGCGGGAAGCCAGGTTCACGCCATCGCCAATCATGGTAAAGTCCATGCGCTTGGAGCTGCCTATATTTCCGGTGACGACAGAGTCAGTATTGATACCTATGCCCATTTGCACCGCCATTAGATTTGCTGCCGAACGCTCGCGATTCCAGGCACGAAGCCTGGTGATCATGGCAATCGCTGCCTGTACTGCAGCATCGACCGCGTCTTCGCGCGGAAGAGGTACACCAAATCCTGCCATGATCGCGTCACCGATGAACTTATCGAGCATGCCATTCTTGTCCGTGATGCAACCGACCATGATTTCGAAGTAGTCGTTGAGAAGCGTCACTGTACCTTGCGCACCGAGTGATTCAGTCAGCGTGGTGAAACTGCGGATGTCCGAGAAGAGGATAGTCGCCTCGGATGTCTGACCGCCAAGCAGCGCCTGACCATTCTGATCATCCAGCAGTTTGGCGGCAAGCGCAGGGTCCATATAGCGTGACATGGTGGTGCGCACACGTTTCTCATTGGAGATGTCTTCCACTACGATAAGCACACCGGTGGTGTCACCCTCACCTGAAACCATCTGCTGTAACGAAAGATTTGCAGAAATCTGCCCGGTGCGTGTAACAAGCGTCGCATCGGGTAAGCTTTCAGTTGAGCCCTCATTAAAGACCTTGTCTACAAGTTTGATCAACCAGTCGTTATCTTCTCCCAGGAGTTCCTCCGCCGGCTTGCCGATAACGCCCGTTACTTCGACCGAGAAGATGCGCTCAGCAGCCCCGTTCAGGCTCTTCACAGTGCCCATGCCATCTACCGTGATCACACCGTTCGACATGCTTTGCAGCATCGAATCGGTATAACTCTTCATCGTCCGGATTTCGCCAAATAGTTTGGCGTTCTCCAGGCCTACTGATATTTGCCCCGTAAATGCCTGGATGCGGCTCTCATCCTCGGGCGTGAATGTGGCACCAATCTTGTTGAGAACCTGTGTTACCCCAATCCGTTGGCCGTCCTTATTAACAATCGGCACACATAGAACAGAGCGGGTAAAGAAGCCCGTCTTCTTGTCAAAGTCGGGATTAAACCGCAAGTCGGCGTAGGCGTGCGGGATATTGATGCTGGTACCGTCCGTAAACACGGTACCAGCGATGCCGATGTGATTTGGGAAGCGGATCTCCTGGGATTCGAGTCCAGCTCCGGCCAGCGAGAATAGCTCGTTAGTACGCTCGTCATTCAGGAATACGGTAGCGCGTTCAGCATGTAGCATCTCAGTTGCAGCATCGACCACTTGGTTGAGCAATGTGCCAAGGTCAAGCTCGGTGGTTAGATTGGAGACCAGATTCATAAACTCTATCTCTCGCTGTTTCGACGCCTCCATACGCTCGATAAGACTAAAGGCGTGTAGCGTGGCGGAGCACTGAGCGGTGATCTCTGTAAGGGTTTCGATCTCGGTTTCGCTAAACCAGCCATTCTGCTGGTTAAGTACCTCAAGAACGCCAATCACGTTGTCGCCCATTGCGATGATTGGCACACAGGCAATGCTAGTGGTGGTGAACCCGGTCTGTTGGTCGACCTGTTGGTCGAAGTGCTGATCCTCATACGGATTATTTACAATCAAGGCTTCAGCAGTGGTGAACACATGGCCCGCGACACCGGAGCCTTCGTCAATACGGATTTCACGATGCAGATTGCCAAGGGCGACACGGGTATAGAGCTGGCGAGTGGACGGGTCATGAAGGAAAAGGCTTCCACGCTCCGATTGGGTGAGTTGGCAAGCCAGTTCGATCAGGTACTCGAGGATATCGTCGAAGCTGGCAAGACGCGATAATGCCTGCGCCACGCCATTAACCCGGGGCACAATGCCGTGATCATGTTCACCTGCCGTCAGTTCGTGACCCACCTGTTGAGCGTCTTGTTCAATCCTGTTTGCTGCCTTACCCAATGTACCGGAGCTTGCACGTATTCCATCATTACTCTCCTCCGGTGTACTTTGTCTTTTGTCATGTTTCATGGCGCTCAATCCGTTTTTCCGGGCAACTCCTTGCGCATGGTGACGATGGTCTTTTGCAACGACGTTCGTTCCAGATCAAATCTTGACCGTTCAGCCTCCAGGCGATTTGCCGCAGCGATTCTCTCGTTCTGCAAAGTATCACGCAGCGCACTTACCGTATCACGCATCTCACGCAGGCAGGCAGCGGTCTCAGCGCGAGCTCGCTCGACCCGGGAGGAAGATGCGGCAGCGGCTTCCTCTAATCTGTCGCGAAGTGACTGAATGGTCTCCTTAAGCATATGAATTTCCTGTGCAGCCTGGCTACGTACTTTGTCGACTGCGTCCGCCTGCGCTGCGGCTGAGCGCTCCAGTTCCGAGCGCAATGCCTGAATCAGCAACAGGTTTGCATGATGTTCTGCAGACTCTTCGTGATCGGCGGTAGAAGGTTGTTCCAGGTCATTGACCATTGTCATATCCCTGCCGTAGTGCAGCGAACATTACCCCATTGCTATCTGCACCGGCGTTAAAATCTATTGAATGTTTCGCCAAGTATCTTACAGAATAGATGGCGTAAGTGTGTCCAATACCGAACCGAACTTCTATTCTGAACGCCTTGCCACTGGATCAGAACGCATGGTCATCCGAGGTAGCTTTCTTGAGTGCCTTATTTGTTCATCTGGCCCAACTTCAAGATTGCCGCGTTCTGGCGAATAGTCGATCACAAAAATGGCTCAATTAAGCCAGAAAACTGATCAAGAACATCGGCTTAAAGATTTACGCGAGAAAGTTGCCTGTAAAGTCGAGATACAGGCGGTGCATGTGGAGTGGGGCGGCACCCGAGGGGTGGCGTCATGCCCCTGCCGGGAATCCCGGAGAGCGGGACACTCTGAGCCAGAGGTGCGCGTTTCTGCCCCCAAACCTGACCTCAGCGGGTCGACCTGCGGCGAAGGGTCGTTGGGTGCGTCGGGTCGCTGAATGCTGGGAGGGGGCGCAATTCGTCATGACTGCATCGAAGCGTACGTCGAGCATTGGCAGACGAACATCCGTGCACGTCCGATCGCGGACTGTATTTCCTGGTACGGCGAGAAGTGGTCATTCGACTGTATACAAAACCAACAAAAATTATTTTTGACAGCTTTTGCTCTAGCGAATCGATGCATAGCCCCCGTCGAGCCCTCGCTTGCTGTAGACAATCTGCCACAGCTGGTTGCGCCGGGCGCGGTCGGAGCCGGCAGCCCCGAGCAGAAAATAGCGCCACATGCGGTAGAAGCGTTCGTCGTAGCCCAGTGCCCTGATTTCATCCCGGTGCTTGTCCACATTAGCCATCCAGGCCATCAGGGTCGGATCGTAGTGTGTGCCGATGTTGTGCAGGTCTTCCATGATAAAAATGCCTTCTATGGCAGAAGCAATCTGATGAAAAACGGGTAATACTCCTCCGGGGAAGATGTACTTGTCGGTCCAGGGATCAACAGCCGTCGCACGGGTATTGGTACCGATGGTGTGTAACAGGAACAGACCATCATCCTTCAGGCAACGATCGACCATTCATAAAGATACGGTAGTTTTTCGGTCCTGCGTGCTCGAACATGCCAATAGAGATAATGCGGTCAAAGGTTTCATTTAAATCGCGGTAGTCCTGGAAGCGCAGATCGACATTCAGGTCCTTGTAGCGATCCTGGCCAAATGCAATCTGTTCCCGCGATATGGTGATGCCGACAACTTCAACGCCATAGCGTTCGGCGGCAAAGCCGGCAAAGCTGCCCCAGCCACAGCCGATATCCAGTACCCGCATGCCTGGTTGCAGGCCGGTTTTTCTGCAGATCAGGTCGAGCTTGGCTTCCTGGGCGTCATTAAGGTTGTCAGCGTCTTTCCAGTAGCCGCAGGTATATGTCATGCGTGAATCGAGCATCATCCGGTACAATTCATTACCGATATCGTAATGGTGTTCGCCAATATGAAAAGCCCTGCGCGGGCTCTGCAGGTTGACAATTTTTGCCCGGATTACCGGCAGTAATAGTTTCAGTGGTGAAATGCGGTGTTCAAGATCGGCACGCAACAACTGGTAAATGAGATCATCCAGCACCTCGCAGTCCCACAGGCCGTCCATGTAGGCCTCACCCAGTCCAGGCGGGCCAGAGGAGAGTACGCGCTGGTAGAAAGCCGGGTTGTGTACCTGGACATCACTGGGGCTGTTGCCGTTGACCTCGATGTTGGCCAGTGCCAGTAGGTCACGAATGGTCCCTTCAACCTGTCGATCAATGAAGAATGCGGCCTGCTGGTAGACGGTTTTGAGACACCGCCATTTATCATGATGGGGCACGCACGTAGTTACTACGGCCCCCGCCTGGAGACCAGCGGCTATACCAAAGCCAAGGACCTGATTGCTTATTACATCAACACGGATTATGAAGTACCGCGGGTAATGGAGAAGCTGGTAAAAAAAGAGGCAAAGCATGTCCGGTTACGGTCGCCTGCGACGCAAGCAACTGGGTCTGGAACTGGGAATACTGCGCGACATCTTCAACGATGCCTGGTCAGGAAACTGGGAATTTGTACCATTCACGAAGGCCGAATTTACCGACATCGGGGAGTTGCTGACCCTGCTCGTCGATGGCGATTTCGTGCAGATCGCGGAGATCGACGGGCGACCAGTGGCAATGGTGGTGGCGCTGCCCAACATCCTGCGGCGCGGCATCAAAAGCGGCGAGATGTCCTGGATACTTGAGGATAATGTCGGTATGCGCAGTATCCTTGAGACCATTGGAGGGAAAGCCTACAAGCGCTACCGCATCTGCGAAAAAGACCTTTAACCGGACCATGGCAGCCCCTGACCGGATACAGTCAGAGAACTTGCCGTTCTGATACTTCTTTCTTACCTCGCCTACTCGAATTAAGCAGACCTTTCCTGGTTCATAGAAACCCCGCGATGCGGTGCAGGCAAATAGTGACTGGTGTCCAAATTCAAACCACAATTCAGATAGAGCGACTATTCACAGGAAAAGGCTTCATGGCTTTGACATCCAGAGCGGTGGCGAAAAACGCCACACATCATTATCAACATTCAGGTAGTTTGTAGGATCAGTGAAATCAAAGGTCTCACGATCACCGCCAAAGGTGAAGATCGATGGGCGCTGACCGCCTTTGCCACCTTTCACAGCAAGGGCGTCGAAGTCGTATTTGATTTCCTCTGGCGTGGCAGCATTCCAGGGTGAATCACTTGCCTGTGTCCAATCGGCTCCATTCTTGCTTACCCAGACATCCATAGGGTTTGCGGCCTTGAAAGGATCAGCTGGATCATCGCTCAGCCCGAAACCACCGAAGAGGATGAAATGGTTCAGCAGCACCACGACCTGATGCCCGGGACGTGGTGCCCAGTCGGCAGATGCGGTTACCAGTTCCCAGTTAGCACCGTCACGGGTTCGCCACACGTCGTTGTAGTACGGTGGACAGCGCGGTGAATCGGGCAGGCAGGTAAATCCATCCTCTCCACCCAAAAGGTAAATGTAACCATTCTTGACGACCGTAATTGCGCCCGCCCTGGGTTCCCAGGGTGCATTATCCGTGAGCTTTACCCAGTCACGGCCATTACGCGATTTCCACACATCATTGAAATAGACCCTCGTCGGTGGCCCTCCTATGACAGCTGGATCGTCATTGAATGAGCCGCCCATAATATAGATCTCGCCCTTATGCACTACACTGCTCAGGCCTGCACGTCCAACCCATGGAGCAGCTTCGGTCATCTGCGTCCAATGAATTCCGTCCCGGCTGCGCCAGACATCATTGAAGAAATCAGAGGATGATACAAAGGGCGGACAATCCTGCACGGAGGGCGGGCAATTATTCTGTTCCAACTTGAAGTTCTGACCTCCCAGTACGTACATATATCTGCCTTTTTTTACAGCCTGGAAATAGGCACGAGCAGGCCAGTGTTGCTCATCATTAGTTTCCAGAATTCTCTGCCAGGATGCGCCTTTGTCATCGCTCATCCAGACATCACCCCATATTTCACTGTCGCCAGGAATAGGTGGAAAGCTTGGTGGCCGCGGTGTCCGTCCGCCCATCAGGTAGAAGCGATTTCTTAAATTGATCACCTGAAGCCCCGCCCGAGGTGCCCACCGGGCTTCCTCATTAATCAGTGTCCACTCATAAGACGCAAAATCGAGTGCTCCCTTTTCAGCGTAGGCGGAGGTGAAACACAGGAACAGACCAACGACCGGGAGTAGTACTTTTTTATACATCGGATTCTCCAGTGCAACTTAATTTATTGTACTTATTGAGTTATTTGAATGGCACACTCTGTCGAAACAGCGCCATTTAACTGTCACCTAGAATTAATCTAGCCCAGACTTGGGCAGTTGTCTACGCATTTTTTGAACCAAAAAGGTCACAGTCAGAAAAATTCCTGACTGTTTTTATATCTCAGCCCAAAGAATGGCACGCCTAACATAAGCAGGTTCACGAAATCCATTAAGGTAAGATTGCCGATCTGCATCCGGCTCATGAAAGTCCGAGAACAGTACAGGGTTGCCGGTCCCTAACCGGGGGTACTCAGCGAACGCTGAACTGTTGAAGGAGTAGTACCGGCCAACATCAGCTTCTGCTTTTTGTACATGCGAGGGACTTGACCAGGCGTCAGGTTCATGCGGCGCTTGAACGGTATGCTAGTCTACTTCTGCAGTAATCGACTCTAGTTCATCGCCATCGTTGAAGTGCAGTCGGTACGTCACGTTGTCTTGCTTATAGTATATATCATCGCCGGATCTGCTCTCCGGGGTACCACATATTCTCTCAACTTCTGATCGAGATTGGCCGGGGATCTGGTCATCCTGAACCATGTGTGTACCACACATCATCGAGTCGGCTAAAGCAAGTTGACTAGCCAGCACAAACAGGGATACGAACATAAGGGATAAAAACTTATTCATTATTAGCTCCTCGCACTATATTTCTGTTTGTACCGCCGGAAATATAGTTCTTGTTTTAACTATTAGCATCTAACGACTATCTGTCGTGAATAATATCAGGCATACAGCTTCAGGCCAGAGTGTGACCCATGCATCTCCAGGTTGTGATCTGCCCTTTAGCCAGATTATAGCCGTTTATCGCAGGAACTTCCGGGATAGACCGGTAACTTGTGGTTTGCTTAACTACCTGAGCCAGGTATTGGCTTTGCAACGTACGGTAATCTTCGGCCACAACCGGTCATTTAGAACCTGGGGAAATCTTGAAAACGGAGATTGGAACGTTTGAGTTGTGGGACGGCGCAGCGAAGCGGAGCAGTCCCACAGGAACGATTTGTTAGTTATTTTATTGGCTAACATCTTCAATTCCTTCTTCGCCTTAAAATATAAGGGGCTTTTTGTATAATTTTGCTGCGTTGACGAATGCTAGCTGCAGCGCGATTTCGTCTGGTAGCTGTGCTAGCCAGTTACGTACAGTACCGACCGCAGAATTGAACATATGCCAGCGCGCAGTGCTGTATGTATCCACACCAATCATAAATCGATCAGGGTAAGTAACAAAAAGCTCATACCAGTCATCATTAATCATTCCATCTGGTGCAATGCGCTCATCTCGCATAGAAACATCAATCGATAGATTCGGGTAGCGGTGCAGGTAATCCGACACCAGATCAGGATAAGGAAAGGTGCCGGCATGCGCCCAGATAATCGGTTGCTTCGGTGCTATCTCATATACTTTATCGATAACAGCCGGGTCGCCATGAATCAACAGTGGTAATTGCCACGCAGAAGCCAGCGCAATAACTTTTTTAAATACCTTGCTATGACGATCACGAGCAAAAATATGTAGCTCACCAATGCCACGCCAGTAACCACGCTCAAGCTCTTTTTCCAAATAAGGGATTAACGTTTTATCATTTGTCCATGTGGATTTATCTGCACTATGGCGATAAACACCAAGTAACGGCACAATACGCTCAGGCGCCAAGCGATATAGCTTACTCACGTGCGCAGATGGTGTGCCGGTAACTGCTGCATAAGGGATGGCGTTATTATCCAACAGATGGAGAATTGCCTGCGGAGTAAAACGCTGTGCATCTTCCGCTGTATAATGTAGGTGCGAATCAAACAATGGTTGTGCTGTAAGACGCAACGAAAACAATAAAACCAACAGTCCACAGCAATACCTAAATAGCATATTAAGCATTATTGGATTTACGCAGAGATCACCATGAACAAATCACGCCTATTGGGCGCTGTGCGCGCCGTTCCGCCTATCTTAAATTCTTTACCGAGAAAAATTATTTTTTCTCGGGGGTATTCTATTTAAATCATTTTATTTCACGCAAGCATATGCCTCAGTCGAATCCATGTCGGGCCTTGTTTTCATCCTCCTGCTTCCTGAATTGCAGGAACCTTGGCAGGAACTTGTCCCAGTCGATGATATGGGCATCCAGCTCGGGGCCATCGATGCAGGCGTGCTTGCGCACCATTTTACCCTCGATCGTCACCGGCACCATGCAGGCGCCGCACATACCGGTAGCGTCTACCATGATGGAGTTAAGGCTCGCTACTGTCTTGACACCGTAGGGTCTGGTCAGATCGCTGACAGCACGCATCATCATCGGTGGACCAATAGTGACTACCTCAGCGATAGCACGTCCGCTGCCAGCCTTCATGCTCTCCAGCATTTCCTCCAGCGGAGCGGTGACAAAACCGTTAATGCCGAAGCTGCCGTCGTTGGTGGTATAGATTACATCGAGCAGCTCAGGATACTCCGCCTGCAGCAGGCCAATGCGCCCATCCGGCTTGTCCCAGAACATCAGGTCACGGTTGCGGAACCCGGAAATCAGGGTGACGTGATTACCCATGCGCAGATGCTCACGCATGATCGGGTAAACGGGCGGTAGCCCGACACCTCCGGCGGTGAAGACCACCGTTTCGCCATTCTCGTAGGGGTGCAACTGGCTGGGCAGGCCAAGCGGGCCGGCAATGCCGCTAATGATGTCGCCGGTTTTCATCTGGTTGATCTTCATTGAACTGCTGCCAAGGCTCTGTATGACCAGGTCGATGGTACCTTGCTCTGCGTCCCAGTCCGCCAGTGTAAGCGGGATCAATTCACCTTTTTCCCAACCCAGCACCCGTACAAACTGACCGGCGCGGGCTGACTTTGCAATCAGCGGTGCATACACCACGAACTCGATAATGCCTTCCGCCAGCTCGATCTTCTCGAGAATTTTCTTCGGCGCACGGCCATTTTCGGTATAGCGCTCGGCACTGGCTACCATGGATTTGATTTCGCCAGGGGAGAATGGAATTTTACCGGCAATTTCACGTGCCGCTGCCTGGCCGTCGCCCGCTGCCTTGATCGCAGTGGAACCGCCGCGGTTGGCATCACCGCCGGTATAGACGTCGTCAATCGAGGTCTCCTGTGAGTCGGACCTGATCTCGATGGTGCCCCACTTGCTGGTCCTGAGTCCCGGTTCCGCATCCTTGACGATGGGGTTCGAGGCATTCCCCAGGGCCATGATGACAAGGTCCGCTGTTATCTTCTCGGTCTCACCGGTAGCCAGCGGCCGCCGCCGGCCCGAGGCATCCGGCTCACCCAGTTCCATCACCTCGAGAATCGCATGGGTGACGAAGTGGTTCTTGTCGTTGCCGATGAACTCGCGCGGGGAGCGCAATACTTTCAGTTCGATATCCTCTTCCAGCGCGTGGTGCAGTTCCTCGACGCGTGCCGGCATTTCATCCCGGGTGCGACGGTAGACAATGGTGACCTTGCCGCCCAGGCGCCGGGCGGTGCGTGCTGCATCCATTGCCGTATTGCCGCCGCCGATGACGATAACGTGCTTGCCTTTCGTTTCCGGCAACGGCGTTTCGTATCCTTCCTCGTGTGCCTTCATCAGGTTGACGCGGGTAAGAAATTCGTTGGCTGACAGGATGCCGTTCATGTGTTCGCCGGGAATATTCATGAATCGGGGCAGACCTGCACCGGTACCGATGAACACCTTCCAGAAACCGGCGCGTTTCAGGGACTCCAGCGTCGCGGTTTTGCCTACGATGAAGTTGGTGACGAACTTGCCGCCCATCTGCCTGATCTTCATCACCACGTCGTCGATCAGGTCATTGGGCAGGCGGAACTCGGGAATACCGTAGCGCAGCACACCACCGAGCTCATGAAAGGCCTCGAAGACGGTAACCGGGTAGCCTTCCTTCGACAGCAGATACGCATTGATCATACCGGCGGGGCCGGAGCCGACCACGGCGATGGGTGGCTTGTCAGCCTTCGCCCAGGGATTTACGAAATTGCCGATCTCGTAGTTTGCATTTGCATTGAGCACTTTTTCACTCTGCGGCAGGTACCACTCCAGTTGCCCGATTTCTATGGGGCGCTGGTTATGGGTGCAAACACCCTGACACTGGATTTCCTGGGGACAGACACGCCCGGTGACATTGGGCAAGGGATTGGCTTCCTTGATCAGCTGGAAGGCCTGGCGGAACTTGCCCTCACCCATCAGGTGGATCATTTCCGGGATGTGGATCTTGACCGGGCAGCCGCCCTCGTTTTCACCGCCGTCCATCTTCGGCAGCCCGAGTTCGCAGGGCCGGTCGTCGCATTGCTTGTCACGCAGCACCTCCAGCCAGACAAACAGCTCGACTTCGCGGAAGCTGTAACCCAGCCCCATGTAACCAAGGTATCCCTGATTCACCAGGTCGAAGTCATCGGCGCGCTCATGCGGCGGGCGGATATAGGGCGGAATATTGTTCAGGCCGGGCCAGCCATCCGAGAGCCCCTCGAACATGGGGTAACGCTTCGAAAGATGCCTGTCGATGGCACGGATGAATTTACGCTTGAACTTGAGCGGTATATTCCACAGGAAGCGCAACAGCAGGGTGCTCATATCGTCATTTGCAAGCAGCAGCCCCCAAAGGGTGTGCGTAAACGCCTCGCCCAGCCCGTCCTGCTGGAACTCCCAGGCGATGGCGCTGGTCCCCTCGGTGATGAACACCTGCTGAAAAAACTGTGGATCATTCACGAGGCGTTTCTGCAGCAGCCCCACCTGCTTCTGGAACAGCTCCACCGACTTGCTGTGTTCCAGTTCCGCGATCTCTTCCCTGGCATCCTCGATATGGTGGCGGTTGTTCTCGATCGCCAGGCTGGCCTGGTAATAGCGTTTTATATCCTCGCGGCGATACTCGCACTCGGGTCCGGCACTATCGCCTGATGTCTGCGTCGGCTCGTCAAGATGCTGTGACATACTGTTGCCTCATGATATCCAAACTATACTATTCAACATTACAAGGATCTTAATTGCAGGAGCGGCGTCTCGCCGCGATTCGCGCCGGGGACGGCGTTCCTACAGGAATCAATCCGCACCTCAGCGTTAACCATAAGTCAAGCCTGTTGCCCGGCTTATTCCGGTGGATGAAAGCGGATGATCTCGGCATCGCAGTCATCTGCCACGCGAGCTGCACGCTGTACAAGTTCCGGCGTGATTTCGATCTTGCCGAACACACCCGGAATTACCCGGCTCACTGTCCTGGTGTCTCCGTCGACCACGATCATGGTCTTCTCGAACAATTCGGCCAGATCCTGGTAACAGGTCTTGCAATTGGTGCACTTCGGCATGTCTTCCTCGGTAATCTCCACCAGCGTATCACCTGCCTGCCCGGCCGGCACGGGAGATGGCGCCTGTGCGGCTGCCGCTGCAGCCGTCCCGAGGGTAACCGGGATGTTGAGCTCCGTCGGCATTGCAGGCGCACCCGAGGCAGCGGCGAGCTCGGCCATGCCACGTGCGATGGAATCGATCGCGGTTTCGCGCGCGGCACTGGACTGCTGGTACTTCTGCTGCCACTCCTCCAGTTCCTGGATATGACTTGCCTCCATGCGGTCGATGTGCAGACCGCCGAGATACTGCAGCATACGCCAGTTGCGCCGGCGCTCCTCGGTCAGCTCGACCATCACGGAAGTCATGGTCAGCCTGGACAGTTTGCCGTCGCCGCTGGTGGTCCAGATGAAGGGAATCTTGCCATAGCGATCACCCTCGGCGAGATCGATGTATTCATGGATCGGCACCGGTTCGCCTTCCCCGGCAATCGGGTGGAAGTGCTTTTTGAAACGGCCCTCTTGCAGAGCAAAGTCTGCAACGGTGAACGGTATCTCCAGCAACTTCGCATTACCCTCATCGTCAACATAATTCAGCGTGGTGGTAACCCAGTCATTGTCGACATCCGGGTTGCCCTCAAGGGAGAAGCGTTCGGCCAGGGTGCTGCCACGGCGCGGATCATGCACGAACACCGGATACAAGCGGCTCTCCACCGCGAGAATGGCATGCCGGCTGCCGGCATCGTCGGCTATGCCGTGCTCAGGCTGGCAGGTGGTATAGGTATCGAACACCGCCGGTGAATCGTTGTAGTTGAGGAACTCCAGCGTGCTTTTCATGAAGTGACTTTGCATCGCGGCGCTGGTCTGGATCACCAGTACATTCGGATGGAAGGCCGCGATCAGACCCAGTTCCTTGCGATCTTCCAGTTTGCCCCGGTGCGCAATATCGAAGCGGGTCAGGTCAGAATCCTGCGCAGTAAAGCTGGCAGTCGAGGTCTGGCCACCGGTATTGGAATAGGCGCCGGTGTTGAGCACCACGATCTTGATCGGGGTATCCGAAACCAGCAGGCGCGACAGCGCTCCGAAGCCGATGTCGTAAGTCGCACCATCGCCGCCCATGCTGATGACGGCAGGCAGCAGGGCACGCTCTTCATCGGTGAAGTAATGCCAGTTGAAACACTTGAAGAGGGTATCGTGTGTTTCCGGATCATAGAGGTCATCCAGGTCGAGCCTGGCTGTGCGCAGGGCCTTGAAATCATCGACCGCCGTCGCGCAAAGCCCTTCGAAAATGCCCTTTGCCACGGCAGGCGTATCCTGGAACAGACTGTTTACCCAGGGATCCTTGTAGGGATTGGCGGGGAAGGTAGAGGCATAGACACTGCTGCAGCCGGTAGCGTTGGCGATGGCTGCGCCGGCCGGACCATTGCCGGAGGGTCCGCTCTCGAACTGGTAGAGCCGCGCTTCAAGTATTCTGAGTGTTTCCTGCATACGCGCCGGCCGCTCCGGATCGCTCTCATCGGGTTGCAGTATCTCAAGCTTCGCGCCCAGTTTGGCAATCAGTTTCTCAAGCTCCCTGACATGCGACCTGCGCCGCTTCTCGTGCAAGGCCCTGTTGGTTGCAGTCAACAGCCGGATGGCGGTCACTTCACCGCAGCCGCGGCAGGCACCATGCCCGCCGGTCATTGCATAGTAGTTGTCATGGTCCAGCAGCAGGCGTTTGCTGTCGCCACCGGGCTCGATAGCGTTCTCAGTGAAACGCGGCGGGGTATTCGGCAAGCGGCTGAGAAACTCGAAGTTCTGCCGCATTTCTCCCTGCAGCACGGTGCTCTGCCTTGCGGCACTCAACGCCCCGGGACCGCAGACATCGACGCACTCGAGGCAGCCGCTGCATTTCCACGGATCGATATTGACGGAATACAGGCCACCGGTACCGGCCGTGTATTTCTCCATTGCATCGAAGAACGGGCGCGTCTTGACCACCGGAAAGACCTTGAGGGCATCGGCCATCTTTTCAAAACCCCGTTTCAGGCTGACATTGTCGGTATCCAGGCTGTCGAGGGATTCGGCAACAATTTCATGGAATGCTTTCGGGTCCTTGCTCGGCAGATTCCGGTAGGCCTCGCGAATGGTTTTGGTCAGGGGGAAGACCTGGCTCGCCATCTGTTGTTTGTGCTGTGCGGTCACCTCCAGCCTGTCAATCGCGGTCAGCAACAGGTCATGGATTTCGTGTACCGTGTTGGGTATTGCGGCATCCGGGCAAACCACCGCACATTCCATGCAGCCGGTACAGAGGTGAGCGCTGTAGGTCGGCACCTCGAGCCGGAACAGGCCCTTGTCCTTCCAGGCGGCGCTGGCGACCGGCATAAACAGGCCGCTTCCCGGCATCACCGGCGCTTCACCTATGCTGCCGTCCTTGATGCGGTCGGCCAGGATATCGTTGTAATAGGTCTGATCGAACAGCCCGTTTGTGACAGACTTGCCGGTGGCGCGGGCCATTGCCGCAGAGATCTCGACACTGAGACCACCCTCTACAGGGATGAGTTTTTCCGCTTCCCTGAATTCCCCGGTGCTGTAGTCGAGCCGGTACGTGGCTTCCAGTCCATCGCGAACGACATTCATGTTGCTGTCGACCACCAGCTGGCCCTTGGCGCCGAACTTTTTCTTCACCTGTTGCTCGATCTTCTCCAGGATGGACTCTGCCGTTCCGCCTGCGGCAATCCGGTCCACGTGGCCGCAGATGGCACCGATGAAGGCAATGCCCATCATGCGGATCTCGAGTTCAGGGACCGGGGCGTGTTTCTTGGCGACGCCGAAGGCGTCCACGATATAGAGCTGGATCCGCTTCTCGCGAATGGTCTTGCGCGCATGCGCCGGCAGTTCCTTCCATACCTCGAGCGGGGTGTGATGGGACTGCATGATCAGGGTTCCATCCTCTACGAGCCCGTGCAGGGGATTGGTGTGACTGAACACCTTGTGATCCGGGGAGACGACGATTTCAACGTCCTCCAGTTCCGCGTTGGTGATCTTGATGGGCTCGGGGCTCAGGGAGATATAGAAGTTGGTTGGTGCACCGCTTTTCTCCGAGCCGTATTTGGGCGCGGACTTGGAATGCATGCCCAGCACACCGGCCAGGATATCGGTCAGCAGCTTGCCGGTGGCGATGGTTCCATAACCACCGACCGAGTGGAAGCGGATGCGGAAGGCATCTGCAGGCAACAGGGAGGGATTCTCCTGTGTATCGAGTGCCATAAACTCGGTTTCCGGATAGGCCTGCTTCAACCGCTGCTGCAGTTCAGCATTGCGCGGAGCCGCATTTTTCTCGAAGAACTGCGAACCCAGGTAGAAAAAAGGCACGTTGAGCGAGCTTTCCATGTTTCTGTAGGCGGCAACCAGGTGGCGTGGCTGCAGGTCATGCGCCCCGATACCAAATATGCCGGTGCTGATCTTGGGCAGATGGGTAATGGGTGGAATGCCCTGGTGACGAATCAGGTCGCCGTTCTCGCGCGCCTTGAACAGGGACTGGGTCACCAGGGTGGTGAGTGCAGTGACCTCCGAGCGCTCAAGGACCGTCACGGCTTTCTTGCCATTAAGTGCAGCAACGAGTTCGCCTTCCGGAAACGGTTGCAGTTGCTTGATCGAGACCACACCGACCTTCTTGCCCTGGCCGCGCAGGTAGGTAGCGACCGCTTCGGCATCGTCAGTTACGGACCCCAGCCCAACGATGACGTGTTCGGCATCATCGGCCATGAATGTCTGTACCGGGTTATAACAGCGACCGGTCAACTCCCCATACTCGTCCATTGCCTGCCTGATGAAACGTGGCACCTCGTTTACGAAGTGCGTGCGGTGATCGACCAGGCCGGCCTGGAAGTCCGGCTGGTTCTGCACCCCGCCGGTGAGGCCCGGATTATTGACGTCGACCATGGCGGGAACCAGCTGTCGCGTGCCCTTTTCAAATGCATGGATCCACTGCCTGCGCCACTGGCCTGCAAGTTCCTCGGGAATCCATGCGAGGGTCTCCTGGACCAGCTTACCCGTGTTATCCGCCTCGATTTCGTCTGCCCGGTTTTCCAGGAACTCCTCCAGCGCAGCCAGGCTGGCTGCCTGTATGTCTCCAGCATGTCTGTTCAGATACTGCTGCAACTGGTAGACGCGGCCCTTGGCACCGTACAACATTTCCTGGGCGACCGTCGGAGATTTGATCCGGCCTGAAGGATCACCGAGAAATTCTTTCAGCAGCTCAGGCTCGGGCAGCAGGGTTTCGCATTGCATGTGACTGGTGGCGAAGCCATCCATCGCGTTGGTTACCGGCACCATCGAAAGGGAACTGACACGGTAGGCGATCGCCGCCAGGTCGGCAGCCTCCTGCGGATTGCTGCCAAACAGAATGGTGTAACCCGATGGCAGCAGGGCATAGACATCATCATGCCCGGCCATGACATTCAGTGAGTGTTTGGAAACCGCGCGCGCGGCTACCTGCAACACGAAGCCACCGACCTTTTTGCCGACGGTGACATAGTGGGACTCGAGTCCATAGAGAATCCCCTGGCTGGAGGATGCATTGGAGATAAAGCGCCCACCGGTCAGGGTCGCTCCCATGGCTCCGCTCTGGGCGGAGTGCTCCCCCTCGGGTTCAAAGAAGAACGGATGCTTGCCCCAGACATTGCAACCGCCCTTGGCGCGAAAGGCCTCGAACAGCTCGGAGATCTCGGTGGAGGGCGTGATGGGGAAACCGATCACACCGCCACAAACATGCCCCATCACATGGGCAACCGCGCCGTTGCCATGGATGACGGTTTCTATACCCGGGTATTTACAGGTCTTTTCTGCAACCGGGTGTTCAGTAGTTTCCAGTGGTTCTTCAACAGTTGATGAGATTGCCATTTCATTATTCCCTGAATGCTCGCCTTGATATTGGCGCATAATGCTTTTCCTCTGCCGGACACGGATAACCTGCATATTTTGCAGGTTATACATTCTCGTTTCAGTGTTAGCTAATTATAAGGCCACTGTCGCTGTAGTAGTCGGCAGATTACGGACACTTTTTTAGATGTAAAACCCGGGTCAAAGTTACTGCAGATTATAAGGTCTCCTGGTTGCGCGCCAAAATCCCGGCCTCGATACCTAACGCCATGATATTCATGAGGAGTGGTGGCTCGCCGGGACTCGAACCTTATGAGGTCGGACAAGACGCCTGCTCGGGCAACTGGGTAGTCGCTTCGGGGAGAAAGGCCACCGTGTATGAATAGACTCCATCATTGGGTACTTTTGCCGAAGTGATCGGATCGCCTGTACCGTCAACATCATCAACTGGATCGGAGGTGTCGAATACGTAGACTGCGCCAATACTTTCAATGTTGTCGCTGCACTCTGTGTCGTTCTCAATGCCGTAGACCGTGCCGCTTAAGGCGCCGTCTGTATTGCCGTCCACAAGTCGTAGTGTTGGGCGGAGGATATAATCATCTTTGCTGCCGGAGGGATTGTGTACAGACTGACGTAGATCGAAATCGATGGTGAATGAAGCCATGCCACCTTCAGGTACGTTGAACCCGCGATTAAGTTTCAGACCTGAATTGGCGCCACTGGGCACATATAGGCTGTAACGACTGTCGTCGAGCAGGTCAATATAGGAGTCGATCACGCCGCGCTCGGCATTCACTTTCAGTCGAATCCAGCTGTAGTCCCCCGCGGTCAGTGTTACATCCTCCAGGAGTACTTCCGTGGTGCCGCCGGTTAACGCCAGAAGGTTAATTTGACGTGGTTCCGGATCGCCGAACCCGTCGACAAAGTCATAGTCAATACGCTCACCTCCGGAGTGTTGCAACTCAACGCCGGTAAACTCGACCACCACAGCCTTGGCTGCATCGACGGACGCATCAGTGATCGCCAAATTGAGTGTGCCGGTGGAGGCCTCATCGCTACCACCACCTCCACCTCCGCAGGCAACCAGCAGCAGGGCCAGGCCGAAAGCGGTCATGGTATTAGTCAGCATTGAACTTATTGTGATTTTCACGGGTTTCACCTCGTAGTAGTTGCTGCGGATCTTGCAGTAATTAGTGACACATAACACTTTATGGAAAACAGGGATGACGTTGTGTGAGCTTGATCATGGTCCACAAAGCCGATGGATGGGGCGATTCACAGTACGCTAGAAAATAGAGATGTCCAAAACTACCGTGGTGAACAAACAAACTCCAGACCAGATGATGGCTGCAACAAGCGTCCCACCTGAGATTCAATGCTCACTTGTTTACATCCTGCGTTCGATTGTCAATGCGTATATCGGGCAGGATGACTGAAGCTTCCAATAAGTTAATTGTATGGGTCCATTTAAAATACATTGATGGATGCTGGCATCCGCCAATGTCGGCCTGCACTGTCGGTATAAGCTGAACATCAGCCAGACATAAGCAGCTCATCAACTTCATGTTCTGCCTCGGCCCAGTCCTGCAACTCGCCACCTGGTGCAAACCCCCTTTGTTCTGCCTTATGGTAGGCAGCGACAGCAATCATCTTCCAACGCTCCTCTGATGTAATGTTTATCGATGCTGTGTGCGGCTTAGTGGTTATTGTGGATTTCCTGGCCACTTTTTTTCGGGGGGCTTCCTTGGCGCTGACGGCCGGCTTCATTGCGACCTTTTTCGCTGCCTTTTTCACGGGTGCTTTTTTGGTGTTGACAGCCGTCTTCGTGGCTACCTTTTTCATTGCAGGAATTTTCGTTGTAGTCTTTTTCTTGCTGTCAGGTGTCATGATGCCTCCCTGTTGGATGATAATAGAGTCTCTGGATTGGCGGATATTATATATATGCTGTCCAATGATCTAGCCTTAAAGTCCATAAGGACGAAGGGGCAACCAGTTGATGGTGGCTTCGGCCTCCTGAGTCATCCCGATCGGTTACCTGAGCCGTGCCGTACCCTGGCTCATCGGCTCCGGCCTGCTGGGCTGATCGGGGCGGCCTGGAAGAAGGACGCTGGATAGCTAATAATTGCGACTTCGCCACACACAGAGTGCACAACTATGCGCAAGAGAATCATCACCCCAGCTCCACAAGAAACTGCAACACCTGACGTGGAGTGGTTGGATATGGAAGCGCTCGCGGAGGTGGAAATCACCTCGGAGGACACCGGTCATCCAATTGAGTCAGCGTTGCTGCCCGGCCATGCCTCAGGGTGGCGTGCCGCAGGGCCGGGAGAGCAGAAAATCCGTATTCTCTTTGCCGATCCGCAACAGCTTCGGAGGATCTGGCTGAACTTTGTGGAGACTCATATTGAGCGCACGCAAGAGTACGTCTTGCGCTGGTCTCCGGATGGAGGGCAGTCGTTCCGGGAAATCGTACGTCAGCAGTGGAACTTCAATCCGCAAGGTGCAACCAGCGAGACGGAAGACCTGCGCGTTGAGCTCCCGGCGGTCACTGTGCTCGAGTTACATATCATTCCTGACATAAGCGGGGGGAATGCGTTCGCTTCCTTGGAGGAGTTGCGGCTTGCCTAACCAGCTCATTTATCAGACAGCCAAATGCGTCAGGTTCTGCGTTTGCCCGTTGGCAGCAGGTGAACGCCCTGAAGTGAGCACGCATGAGCATACGGGGCGGGTATCCATGTCCCCAAATAATACTTGACTAAAATGGTCAGGTATTCTATGGTTAGAAAGACAAGAATAGCTATGTGACCGATTTATTCGCTCAGGTTGCTAATTCATTCCGAGCCCTACGAGGTTGCCGCAATGGCAACGGAAACTCGCGATCAGAGTGCCTCCTTGGCAGAAGTATCCCGCAGCTTTTTCACCGATCCGGCAGGTTTACCACATTCGAAGAACGAGGACACAGGTAGTTCTCGCCCCCCCGAATGTGTGTGGAAACCAGGCGCATCTATGAGCCATCTGCTAGCGACGGAAAATGACTCGTCGGTCGGCAATTACATCACATGCGTTGGAAGCAGATCTAGTGAGAGAACTGCTGGGTTCTGCGACTGACATCGATGCCTTTCCCGTGCTGGCGACACAGGCATCAATAACCAAGGAGACATTTAATCATGAATAACCATGAAACCGTTACAACACTCGCCGCCCATCCGATTTGAAGCGCTTAACTGGATTGCCTCATCGGCCCTGCCGCGCGACCGGGAACAAAGTCATCGATTGCATGAACCGGACCATTTGATCGGCACGATAGATCCGATGACAGGTCGGGACATTATTGATGTGAACGGTCACCCGTCACTTGTGGATGGTCAATTTGACCATTTACTTCGAGTCCGAAAAGACCAAGGCGGAGTTTAAGCAAATACCCCTGAATCACCCCTATGAGCACGCATCTTGGTAAGCCTGCTGAAGATATGGATCGTGGCGGCTGATTTGAATCAGTAAATCCATGGTGACTGAACACTGGTTCGTTTCTTTTTTACGGTATCCAACGGCGACAATGGCGCAGGTGGTATGACTCAAAAAACTTTCATGTTTACCAGATGGATGCTGATGTTTGTATCCATTGTACTTTCCCTGACATTGGTATTTTTCCTGGAGGTACATTTGTAGAACGTCAGAGGCAGGCATATTTAATCTCACGGGATCTCCCGAGGACGATGTTAGCCAAGCGGGCGAATATGCAGGAACGAGAAAATCTGCAACAGCAATTAAACTTATTTTTAGTGAGGTGAAGCAATGGAATTACCGGAACGCGATGGTGACGGATACCTGGTCGACAGCAGTGCGTGGACGTCGGAGATCGCACGCGCCATGGCGCAAGTCGATGATGTGGAACTGGATGATACCAAGTGGCAGCAAATACTCAGGGCGCGCGAATATTACGTGGAACATGCTGTGGTGCCACCCATTCGCAAGTTTTCCAAATACATGGGCGAAGACCAGAAAGCGATGTTCAAAATGTGGATGACCGGCCCAATGAAGCCGATCACAAAGTACGGTGGGCTGCCCAAACCAACTGGTTGTGTCTGAACACAAACGATGCTCTGAAGGCCACGAGTCGGGCGGTCTCCTGAATGCGACGTCCATGCAACCCTCTAAGGCATGCACCAAGGGACTATGATCCCTTGATCCGAACGCATAACGCCATGAATTCTATGGAGATGGTGGGCCCGCCAGGACTCTCGCCCGGTGACGTGGGATAGGACGGCCTGCTCGTGGCTGAGTCGTCACGTCCTGTGGCGACGCTGGATTGCGGACTGATCCCGGACGGGAAATTGGAGCGCATCGGAAGAAGCATCAACGCAGGATGCATCAGAAGCAAGGTCTTTTTCTTTCAAGTCAGTCCGCACTAGCCGTTCGTATTGCATGCCTCCGGATTCGATCCATCAACAAGGGCATGTTCGAATATTTCACTGTTCGGGGGTGACTCGCGAGAGCCGCCCCCGGTTGGCATTATTGTTAAGAATTACTTACTGTGCAGTAGTGGCGGGTGCTACCGGTGCAACAGTTGCGACTGGTGCATAACCATAAGGCGCGTAGCCATAGCCGTATGGCGCATAACCATAGCCGTATGGGCCGTATCCATAATGACGGCCATAGTAATCGCCATAGCCACGACCATAACCACGTCCGTAGCCGCCGCCACCAAAGTGCATGCTGAAGCCGAAATCGGCGTCACCGAAGAGATCGCCAAAGCCGTCGCCCCAGCCATCACCCCAGCCATCGTTGTAACCTCGATAAGGACCCCAACCACCCCAAGCAGAAACGGCGGTTGAAGCAACTACCAAAGTAAGAGCGGTCATTACTGTAGTTAACTTTTTCATCGTGTTTCTCCAGAGTTAATGTAACAAGGTAATTCCCGAAAAATGGTTCCTGGTTGTTACGGCCACATTATATAAGAACATGCTTATATAGTGAATCTCTCTATTGGGGAGGTAGAATCACACCCTGAACTAGCTAACAACACCGCACCACTTAACGTGCAACCGCAGGCTGTCTTTGTTTTAGTCAGAAGGTGGTGTTGCAATTGAATGGTGGGTCAGAGTGCAGTTTTGACAGGTTGAGACTGTTATCGTGACATGAAGTTTTCCCGCCGGGACTCACACCATCCAGCTGATGGGCGGCTAGGCTCAGGTGACAACTATGTTGACAAACACCGCTGTTGGCCAGAAGTGGTCGTTCGAAAACGCTTAAGCCCAGTCGCGGCCTGCGAAACAGGCCGATGGATGCGGCGTCTTGTTAGCTGTTACCCTCTTTGCTGTAGGGAAATCGGGTATGACCATATCTGATTGCAAGGACAGCTAACGAGATGAGCAACACCGCACCAGCAACACCTAGCATTCTCCAGGTATCAAGGCTTTTCATGTCCAAAATCATGTAGCGCGCCAGTGCAACAATCGAGATATACAGAGGCATTCGAACTGGCAACTTCCCAGAATCAAGATACATCGCCACCATTGCGAGTACCTCGAGATATATAAACAGAAGCAGCAAGTCCGCCAAGGTGACCGTCCTTGCTTCGAACATGGATGAAATTTCTATTCCAACCGCGATTACAGTAGAAATAGCGATAATTATTAGACCAACGTCCTCAACCCATGAAATCGCTTTATGCCCAATTCTGCTAACGTCTCTCATAAAGTATATTCCCGGTTCATTTTACAGCCTCATATTACATGGCCTAAACGGTTTTACAAACCTGGCTCTACTGTATGGCAGCATCTCTTGCGCCAATCGATTTATATACTTATGCCCCTTCAATAAGTAACCCGCGGATAAGGGTTCCATCTAGGACCGTGTTCGGCAGGTAACTTGCCATTACTGGCCGGGACGATGCTAAGGCCTGACTCAGTTGGGTGCGGGGAACTTCGGCCAGGACTTGCCATTCCCGAATGGAAAGAAAAAAGCGACCCGAAGGTCGCTATGTAAAAGATGGCCATGAGGCCAACTTACGGAGAAGTTAAGCGGCTTTTTTGTCTTCCCGCATCTTTTAGTCCATCACCACAGCAACAACAAAGCACCCAACGATAATGACCCCATATATTATGTATTCCATATCTGTGCCTGAACGCAAACCGTATGCCATAAATCGCATTGCTCGCATCTGTCTGATCGCAATCACGTTATGTCAGGCTACGAAATATCCACTCATCTCGACGGCATGGGTGTCATGACAAACATGACAGACCCTGACAGCTGTGTCAGTAATCACGCCGGGGCGCAAGCTGGGAATTGCTGGGAGAGGGTGCGATTTAAATGACAGAGTACGGCTAGTAACCTGCCGTTTACTGCCAGTGATACGGTCACTGCTTTGTACTATTGGCTAGGGGTGGCCAAAAGAAGACCTCCCCGCACAGAAAACAGGCGACCCGGGGTCGCCGCAAATATAAGCAAAAAACAAATAGACTATTGACCTCAGTGCACCGCACGCAAAGGTAACACGCTTGTGATGATGTGCTATCGTCGGGATTATGTCGAATAATTCAATCAAAGCAGTATTACTTGATTACGGGGGCGTCATCGCCGACGAGGGTTTTCAGAACGGTCTGCGGGACATGGCACGTGAACAGGGGCTGGACGAAGGTATGATGATGAATGTTGCCAGAAGCGCAGTATACGATTCGGGATTTGTGCTAGGGCGATGCACCGAGAATGAATTCTGGAAATGTATGCGCGAAGGGGCCGGCCTGAAGGGAAGTGACACTGAATTAACAAAACGCGTTCTTGAAGGGTTTGTACTGCGACCCTGGATGATTGAGCGTGTGCAGCAATTAAATGCACAGGGTGTTATCACCGGCATTCTCAGTGATCAGACGCACTGGCTGGACTGGCTGAACGAACGGGATCATTTTTTTGAATTCTTTGATCATATTTTTAATAGTTATCACATGGGCAAGGGTAAACGCGATCCCGGTTTGTTTCACGATATCACCAAACAACTAGCGCTATCACCCAACGAGATTTTGCTTGTCGATGACATGAAGAGTAACGCGACACGTGCACAGGAGGCAGGTTGGAAAGCCATTCACTATGTGGATAAGGCGTCTTTACTGGAAAAGTTTGAGAAGTTATTAGTATCGGGTAAACAGGAAAACCTCTCTGAACTAATACAGCTTACTGCACCATCCGGTACACTTCGATTCAGCCATAACTGATGGGAGTCTCCAAACATGCGAATCCCCACCTTGATCGCTCAACTCGCCCTGACGGCATTCATTGTCTCTTGTGATCAACAGCACTTCGCCTCAGATATCGATCCCATGCTGGGACTTGAATGCTTCGAGAGCCACCGTCTTCCGCCGGGAACTCAGTATGAAGGCATCGAGAAACTCGCTGATAACACACTGACGATAAGGATCATGAATGGCGTGGATGTGGTGACGCTGGATTGCCGACTGAATCCCGACGGGACGTTGCGGAGTGCCGGAAAATGATCAACGGAAAGAAAGGCCCTTCCTGTTTCCTGCATTCATGAGACGCTGGCCGGTATCTAGAGTTGGTATTGTGTGGGTGAGTCCCACCAACACTCTGTTATCGCTTCCGAAAGGGTAAGAAACGTAACTGCTTTTCTAGTGTCCCCTTAGCCGAACTACCGAAACTGAACCTCGATACCGAACAGAGGTGAAGTAAGTCGAAGAAACTCAAGGCGTCGGTCGACCGAAATCCGAACTGTACCGAACCGATCGGAACGAACTCCGAGTCCGAACACCTGACACTGGCTCAGAAAGAATGACCTTCAGAGGAGCTTTCTCTGTGGCACTTCCGAACATGCGACTCAGCTTCAAGACTGTCGTGACCTGTCGGGACTTTCAATACTGAAAGTGACCCAAATTATTCAGAAAGCCGATCGAGAACTTCGACTTTAAGGTTGGCGTGAACACTGTTCCTGCGAAGTTGCGATACAGGTGGCTTGTGTGGTGGCGCGTTTCACGCCGGGGCTGGGACATGCCTGTGAGGGGAACGGCTGAGAGGGAGATAGACCTGGCGGCAGATGGGTGGTTTTGCCACGGACGCAAAGTCACCGGTGCCGGGGGAGGAGGCGCAACTCCGAACGGCGGCTGACGGGGTTCGGGCTCAAACCGGCGCCGAATTCTCGACGACCATAACGGCCCCGGTAATGAAGGGGCGGAGAGTGGCTCCGGCCAGAAAAGAACGTTCAGATCTCTATAACGAGGAATCCATTAGTCGAAGGGGCTGACCCCTTCTTGTGATTGTATCAGCCTGTTATTTTCTTCATCAGTTCCGGCGCAGGCGTACAATCGCGAATATCCAAATTCACCTGCTCGTTGATACTGCCGTTTGCCTCCAGGAAAGCGCATTTATCACCCTCTCCGCTGATTAATACCGGAACAACTTCCTGAAATAGAGGTCGGCGTATAAAGTGGAGTTGCCAGCCGAAGCGCCTTATTGAACGCAATGTGCGTAATTGGGCTTCGTTGAGCAGTTCTTCAAAATTTTCCGGGACCGGCTTCACCCCCTTGCGCCTTTCATTATTCATGCTGGGTAACCTCTCAATCATAAAATTGCAGTATCTTGCCTGCAGGCAAGACTGTTCTAACTTGCTTTCGGCTAAATCAAGAATGCCCTGAGGGGGCTTGCTTTGCAATCAGGGGAAATGCGTATATCTAAAGACAAATGGATCGAAGTACGCGTTCAACTGAAAACACAAACGCTTAGCGCCCATGAAAACAGCGACCCGAAGGTCGCCGCATACTTGTTGCACGATTAACGGTGTCGGGCCCGTCATCGTACAGAGGTCAGCCGTCGAGTTGTGAAACTATGAAGGGCGCTGTAGCCAGAGCGATGACAGCAGTAATGACATAATTCTTCATGCCGCCAAGCCAGGCGATAGTCTCCATGCCGGGGTCGCCCAGAAAGTAAATAACCATCAGCCCAATAATAATCTTGTGCATGTCTGTCCCCGTAACTACCTGCTGTTTCGATGGTTTCATGTTAGGCAAGTAGCGGAAAACTATCTGTGCCCGACTGCACACCGCTGTGTGGCATTTGTCACATATTTACGCAATATATGTGGTATCACACTTGTGTTAGTTAATTTGTGATTTTCACACCTGCTATCACATAAGTGTCACTTGCCATGAATTATGATTGTCAGAGCCACCGTGTTTGGCTGAATATCCCGAAGGGAAGTCTGTATTGAAAACGTTAGCTGTAGTTGTTGTGTTGCTGATGCTGCAAGGTTGTACCGCCATGGTTGTGGGTACTGCTGTTGGGGCGGTTGCCACAGTGGCTGTTGAAACAGTCAAGGTACCGTTCAAGGTCACAGGGGCCGTTATTGATGTGGCGACCGATGACGAGGACGAGGACGATTAGCTTGTAGATCGAAGGTCTTTGAACACCCAGATACTTGCCGTTCGTCGTGATCTGGATATCGATTGTTGTTGACGCCGGCAACGAGAATAACCGGCCACAATTTGCCATTCCCGGGCGGAATGCGAACGGTGAAAATGCAGAAACGGACGTTCCCGCACTGCAATTTTCTTCACTGACCGGCTAAAACAGAAACATCAGTGGCAGCAGCTGCCGCCTCATTTCAGCGCTGCTTACATACATCTCAAGTATTGAGACCACAGTCACACAATATCCTGCGAAAGATCTGGTATCTATGGATACACGCCCATAATCACAGGATGAGCCACCCATGAAAATTCGTTATATTTTACTTTCGTTTACCCTGACGACTGCATCAGCAATTGCGGACAATTCAACTTTAGACGCAGCAATTGGTGGTGGCATAGGTGGTGCCGCTGGTGCAGCAATTGGTAATGAGATTGGTGGTCGTGATGGTGCGATTATTTGGAGCTCTAGGTGGAGCTCTAGGTGGAGCGGTTGGTGTTGCATTAAACACAGACGATAAACCGCAACACGACAGTTCACACAGAGAAACGTCCTATAGTAGCGATCATTACCAATATGAGCATCACAGGCATCACAGGCATGAGCATCATAATTCACACTTCTGCCCACCCGGCCAAGCTAAAAAGGGCTCTGCTAATCCTCAATAGGTCCGGTATCGGGGGCGAAGAGGACGTTCATCGGACGGCCATCATCACTTTGACGATATTTACTGTACTACCGGGTACGGCCACAGGACATTCCCAGAGTTCCCGCGAAGGTCAGCAGTGCCTCAACAAAAGTTGCCGTCCACATCCAACAATCGTACTTCGGCTGTCGGCCAAAGGACCTTCCCATGCTACAGAGAACCACAGTAGTAGGCTCTACGCGATTCTTCGGGTTAACGCTGTGAATTTATATTTGTGACGCATTAAGTATTTGATGTCTTGATACATTAGCCATTCTAATTATTTGATAAATTCAGACTCTATTATCATATCTAAACATCTGATGCGCTCATGAAAAAGCATAATCACTTAATATTGTCATTACTAGTCGTGACTTCTTCATGGTTCCCTCCGATTATTCGTTATTGTTACGGCCCGATGGATTCTTGTTGCCGGCCGGTAAAGTGAACACTACGCGGGTACGGGCCGGGCACATCATTGGAGAAATACATTGTTTCGGTTTCTTCGACAAACTCCCGAACGGCGGTCTCCCGATAATCTTCACCCTCTCCCAGGCCGCCACCGAAGTCAATTAAATAGCCGACCTTTCTGCCTGTAAAGGTCTTTTGGAACAAGAAATATACTTCATCATCAATAACTTCGTATTCTGGTGATTCCGATCACCTGTACTGGTTTTATTCGATCATCCGATCTTCCCAACGCGATGAGTTGATAGTATCACTGTGAGTGATCGGATTCAGTCAGTTCGCTCATGACCTTTCGCATCGATTCTCCTTTGAGTTTTAGCTTGTGGCTGTTGTGTAATAAACGATCCAGAATGGCGTCAGCCAGCGTGGCATCACCGATGGCCTTGTGCCATTGGATAATGGGCAGCTGACTGGTGATCAAGGTGGATTTCAGGCCGTGGCGATCTTCCATGATTTCCAGCAGGTCGTTGCGCTGACTGAGCGTCATTTTTTCCAGCCCCCAGTCATCCAGGATCAGCAAGTCTGTTTTGGCCAGTTGCGCGATCAGTTTGGCAAAGCGCCCATCGCCATGCGCGATGCTTAGGCTTTCAAGCAGGCGTGAGGCGCGGAAGTAACGCACGGACAAGCCATGGCGGCAGGCCTGTGTCGCCAGCACACACCCAAGGTAGGTTTTGCCACAGCCCGTGGGGCCGGTGATCAGCACATTGTGGTGCTGGTGGATCCAGTGACTACTGAGCAGATCAGCAAACTGGCTTTTCTGCAGTCCACGCGGATGGCGGTAATCGATGTCCTCCGGATTCGCCTGCAGCTTGAGTTTGGCGACTCTAAGCAGCCGGGCGACTTTGTTGTTATTTCGATAGATCGCCTCCCGGTCCACCAGTAAGGCCAGGCGTTCGTCGAAGCCGAGTTCTTCATGGGTCGAGGGTTGTGCCTGCTGTTGTTCCAGTCCCTCGGCCATGCCGGTGAGTTTGAGACTGCGCAGGGTTTGTACGGTTTGATTGTTTAGCATAGTGTTTCCTTGTCGTTGGGTTAATGGTAGTACTCTTCACCACGGACATTCTCGTGATGATCCAGACACAGCTCCTCCTGCACTGCGGGTGATTCAACAGCGACTTGATCCAGCCCCTGTTTGAGGATGGACTCCACGCTGCTGCGGGTTGGTGAGCCGATCAACAGCGCACGACCACAGGCCTTGTTGAGTCGCTCCCGGCTATACTTCTTCGCATTGCCGAGCAGCGCCAGAACACGACGGTAGCTCTGCTCGATATGACGCCTTTCCTGCAGTATGCAGCGGACGACTTCACGCGTTTCGGCACCGATGTCGCCGGCCCAGTTCAGGAAGCGTTCCGGCGACCACTCGTGCATCGCTTGATGTGCGTGCGGCATATGCTCCTGACAGGTGCTATGTGCGCCTTGACGATAACTACGCGGGTGGATGGCGATCCGCTGTCCCTGATGGTAGATCGCTACGGCGCTGTCGGTGGCCTGGACTTCGACGGCCTGCTTTACCAGGTGGTGTGGTACCGAGTAATAGTGCTTGTCGTATTCGATGTGGTAATCGATATGCACGCGGGCCTGTTTGATATCGGCATACTGGTATGGCTGGACAGGCAAGGGCCGCAGGGCCGGTTTGTCCAGCTGCTCGAACTGGCTGAGCCGGGTGCCGGGCAGCTTCTTGAAGGGCCGCTGATTGAGATCATCCAGTAACACGCGGATGGCTTGATTGAGTGAGGCCAGGGTAAAGAAGGTCTGATGGCGCAGGCGGGCCATGATCCAGCGTTCGACGATCTGCACCGCCACCTCGGCCTTGGCTTTATCCTTGGGTTTATACGGACGCGCAGGTACGATGACACACTGGTAATGGGCCGCCAGCTGCTGATAGCTGGGGTTGATGTCCGGCTCATAACGATGGGTTTTACGCACCGCACTTTTCAGGTTGTCCGGCACCACGAGTTCGGGAACACCATTAAAAAACTCAAAAGCCTTCACATGGGCATTAAGCCAGTCAGCCTGCTTCTGGCTCCAGCTGGCGCAGGCGAAGGTATAGTTCGATGCGCCGAGCACGGCGACAAAGATCTGCGCTTCGCGGTACTCACCCGTATCCGGGTTGACGATGGTCATCGTCGGACCACAGTAATCCACAAACAGCTTTTCACCGGCACGATGAATCTGCCGCATGCTGCGCTGCTGGCACCCCAGCCAGACCCGGTAGCGATGACAGAACTGGGCATAACAGTAGCCATCATCGGGATGGCACTGACGATACTCCTGCCACAGCAGCAGTTTGGTCACGCCTTTACGTTTCAGCTCCTGGCAGACCGTCGGGAAGTCCGGTTCCGCAAAGCGGCGCTGCCCGGTGGTCGCCTGTGTCGGAAACAACAAACGCCCCAGATCACGTTCGAGCATGCCTTCAGGAAGCGGCCAGGCAAGTCCTGCCTGTTCGGCGCGGTTCAGATAATCCACCACCGTGCCATAGCCAATATTCAGGGCATTGGCGATGCCTCGATAGGGCAATCCGGCTTCGTGTCGAAGCCGTAGAATGTCTTTGATTTTACGCATTGATAACCTCTTTTTTGCCACTGTCGATCTCCCCGCCTGAAAAAGGCCGAGAGCGTAGCAGCAATTAAGTTAAATCAACGCGTTAAGAAGGTTTCTGGAAATACCCGATCATCGATTCTGGAAATCCGGAAAAGTGATCGGATAAAACCAGAATCAATGATCGGAATGTTCCAGAATGGGTGATCGGTTTAAACCAGAATCAGTGATCGGAATGGAAGCTTTGGATGAGTTTCGCCGTATCGGGCACGTGATGCATGGCCATCGCGCTTATCACCAAGTCAAAGCGTTTCCCCAGGGGGCTCTTGGTAATATCCGCACAGACAGTCTCAACCTTACCGCTCAGCTCTTGCTTGGCCGCGAGTGCCGCAAGCATGGCTTCCGAGGTGTCAACGGCAACGATCTTATTTACTCGGGGTGCGACGTACGCACTGATCAAACCTGTGCCGGCACCGAAATCCAGAACATCCATCCGGTCATCCAGCGGAACGTGCACCAGTATTGAAAGATCCGATGGCAGAAGAGTTGTCTTCTTTCTCATCTGTATCCCACTCAACGGGCTTTTCATCGAAGTATTGCGACATGGATAGGGAGATCAGGGTTACGCCGGGGCACTGAGGAGGCTGCAATCATCTGACATAGGATCTCACCAATCAAGGCCTTGGTCGACTGCTGCACGGACGTTGCCGGGTCACCTGAGTCGTCCCGACCTTCGTCGGACGGTACCCGGAATTCCCCGCCACGACACACACCAAGGGACACATAGTCCCCCCGTCTCAGTGCCATAAGGCCCTGAATTCTATGTAGATGGTGGGCTCCGCCGTGACTCGAGCCTGGGGACGTCTGACGAGTCGTACCGTGTATCACATTTGTGATTGTAGGTAGTTTTTTATTCCTAGCATCTCAATCAGACCCAATTGCTTCTCTAACCAGTAAGCATGATCCATTTCGGTATCATCCAGCAGTTTTGTCAAAATATTACGTGAATCAAAATCCTGCTCTTCTTCACAGACTGCAATGGCTTCTTTCAATGCGGCAGTCACTTCATATTCAACGTCCAGATCATTCTTCAACATTTCCTTAACGTTACTACCGATGCGAACCTTGTCCTGTGAATTCATGTCAGGCTGTACTTCCAGAAATAACATGCGCTCCATTAACGCATCAGCATGTTGAGTTTCTTCTTCCATCTCATGATTTAGACGTTCATATAGTTTGTTAAGGCCCAGATCTTTATATAAGGGTCGAATGAGCCACGTACTGATCTCGTGCGGCAAGTTCACCATTGAGCAGATTTTCAGTTGTTTCAAAACCTTTTTGCCGCCTTTCATGATCCCTCCTGATCTCGACTGCAGATAACTTTCCAAGCCTGTATTTTCAATCAGCCATTGCTGGGATTCGACCCAGTCAATGTGTTCCTCGGTTTCTTTCAGGAACCCCGTTAAACCATCACGGCTCATGAAATCACGACTTTCTTCACACAGTTTGATGGCATCCTGCAAATGAATCCTCATCCCGGTCAGCATCTCCAGATCACCCTTGAGCATCTCAGGAATATTTTCTCCAATGAGTAATTTGCCCAAATCCTGCAGGTTCGGCAGACCTTCCAGAAACAGAACACGCTCTATCAGATCATCAGCCATCTTCATGGCCTTGATGGAACGCTGGTACTCGTATTCGTTGAATTCACCCAGCCCCCAATCTTTAGCCATGCGTGCATGCAGAAAAAATTGATTGATTGCTGTTATCTGTTCTTTCAAACAAGAGTTCAATGCCTGATTAATTCTTGTTTCACCTTTCACAAACACCTCCAAATAATTTTGCTATTTGTTTTCGCATTTCCTGTGCTGGTAATGAGAAGAAATGGCTGGCCGATCTTCAATGGAAGTCTACAACACTGTGTGAATGTGCAAGAGCAAATTAAAAATAATATATTAAACAATGAGTAATAGAAATCAATATCTGCGTTTGATAATCATTATCATTAGCATTAAAGTATCTCTACTTATCGACTACTTTGGGCATTGCTTATGTACGTATGTATATGCAACAAGATTACGGATAGTGATATTCGCCGAGAATTAGATAACGGAGCCAGCTCTCTGGGATGTCTGCAAAAGCGCTTGAAGGTCGCGACCTGTTGCGGTCGTTGCAAAGATTGTGCAAAACGTCTGATACATGAATCGATAAGCATCAATTTAACATCTGATTTACAGTCAGCCGTAGCTTAGTTATCGAATATTAACGCGTTGATCTATTGAACAGCCTACTTGCCAGTGAATGCATGCTGCTTAAGCTGGGCCCGCATTAATAGAGCGCCCCTTTCCAGATAACCTCGGAAGAAGCGACCATCGGAAATACCCTCCCATACCCGCCACTACGGTACACACCAAGGCACTATGAGTCTCTTGATCCCAATGACATAACGCCATGATTTCCGTAGAGCTACCCGTAACACAGGTTACAAAACGAGCGTTTGGGAGATGCTCAGATGCCATGGAAAGAGTGTAGTCGTATATAGGTGTGCTATGAATGGAACAAGAGGACCAGAAAGGTTGGTATATTCAACAGGATCAGCATCACCAGTGACAACAGTAGTCGTGTCCTGAGTGACAGATTGTGGCCGAGAAAAAAGACCAGTGAAATCGCGACCAGAGAATATCCAAAGAGTGTGAGCACACGTTGTATCCGTTGTTATTACTACCACTCATGACATCGAAGTGATTATAGTGATTTACCGAAGGGGGTGGATGGAGCGCCGTCATGCGCCCCGCTATGAGACACACCAAGGGACTATGCGTCTCTTGGTCTCAACGCCATAACCCTATGAATTTTATGCAGATGGTGGGCCCGCCAGGACTCGAACCTGGGACCAAGGGATTATGAGTACCACGCACTGTACCGGTAAGCCGAAGAATCCTAAACGTCTTTTCTGCCGAACCGACACCGACCGATCCTATCCCGAACCAGATGGTGGGCGTTTCCGAACGGATCGAGAGTAAGTAGAAGAAGCGGAACGGTTTATGGAAACCGAACTCAGAATCGGTGCCGAACCGAACTTCCGAGATTGAATTTCCGAGATTGCAATTTGTGGCGTTGCGATGCCAGTGATGTCACGTGTCGGTGATCCCGCATCAAGCACTTCGGGTGCCATCACAAGTGTTTGCCGGTCAGGACTATCCAGGTGTATTTCTATATGCATTTCTGCAATGACGCGTCGATTGTTTTCGCCAATGCTGCTTTCGGCGTAAATGACACGTAAAAGGCACATAAAAGATTCAAAAAGTAATGCGGTTGATCGAGTTGCACAATTTCGGAGAGTGATAACCGAACGACCGATACAGGCGGCCCGTCTGGAGGCGCGGGTCACACCGGGGCAGGAGCACCCTCGCAACGGGAACGTCCGAGAGTCGGATACTCTGGGACCGGAGGCGGGCGTTTCCGCGTGCAGCCCACGACGCCGGGGCGGGGAGGGGTCGAGTCCGGGGGGGCGCCGAATTCTCGACGACCATAACGGCCCCGGTAATGAAGGGGCTGAGAGGGGGCGAAGAGAAGGTTCATCGGGTGGCTATAATCGTTCACTGCATGATGCAGCGAATTTCTAAGTACAGCCAAAAAGCGTGCGTTTACTAGACCAAGAAAACAATTCCCGAAGAAGCTGCTGTAAATCTTATAATGGTTACGTTGATTTCTTTCTGGCAATACCGACCAACTCAATCAAGCCAGAGACAAACAGCTGGGCAGCGGTAGGGACTGGAAGGCGATTTGTGGACATCAAGAACGAAACGAGCTGTGTCGAAGCGAACACTGCTTCCCATAACCGGAGCGTGTTCACAAGGCGGTCATTACACGGTAACTTGGTTAAATGCAGATTCTATGCACTCGTGCTTTCTTGTCTGCTTACCGCGTCAGGAACGATGCATGCCCAGTCACCGGGCTATCTTGAGGTAGGCCTGTTCTCATCCGCCAAAATAACCGAGAATCTACCGGCTAGCTGGGAGCCGCTGACCTTCAGCAAGATCGAGCGGCATACCGATTACTCCCTGGTAAATGCAGGCGACACGGTTGTAGTAAAAGCTGTCAGTAATCAGTCTGCTTCCGGTCTGACGCGGGCTATATCCATTGACCCTGCGAAATATCCTGTCATTCAGTGGCAGTGGAAAGTGGATAACATCCTGCAGAAGGGCGATGTAACACACAAGGATGGCGACGACTATTCCGCCAGAATTTACATCACCTTCGCGCTTGATCCAGACAGGGCCGGGTACCTCGAGCGATTGAAGCACGGGGCCGCCAAGGTCATCTTTGGGCAGGATGTTCCTTACAGGGCAATCTCCTATATCTGGGGGAGCAATAGCCCGGCCGGCACCATGGTTGCCAATCCCTACACGGATCGGGTGATGATGTTTGTAGCCGAGGGGGGAGATGAAAAGGTTCGACAGTGGGTGACCGAGAAGCGCAATATCCATAAGGACTACAAACAGGCCTTCGGCGAAGAGCCTCCAATGATATCGGGTGTGGCAATCATGACGGATACTGACAACACGCGGGAATCCGCCATCGCCTGGTATGGAGACATCATTTTCACAAGCGACCAGACAGGCTCGAATTAGATTTCATTGCAGGGAACCGGGCGTCCTCTAACAATCCGATAGTTCTTGTTTTGAGTGCTGGCGTCCATGATTGACTGCAAGCACCTTCAGAAGGGGTAAACATATTCATGAGTTTCAACGTAACCGCCACAAAAGACCCACGCGTGAGCTTGACCGGGACGACCCCATCGGCCTGAAGAAAAAATGGTTATCAGAGGGGGCTATAAAGAATTCAAGGAAGTTGTAAGGTTTGATAGCCGAGTGTGAATG
>CALOCX010000018.1:0-121617 GCA_942491995.1 uncultured Gammaproteobacteria bacterium
CACCTCGGCAACAACCGTATTCAACACCGGTGGTCCAGGGGGCATTTCAACGACGGCGATACGTGCGCCCATTTGGTCAGCAATGGGCTTGAGAAGGGCTCGTGCCTCAACGGCTATCTCGTGACTGCCGCGCTCACGTTCATTCTTGTCCTTCAGCATGACCAGCAGGTCTCCTTCCCAGGCTCGCTGGCGGAGGTAGTAGTGACGCACCATACCGTTAAAATTAAACGGCTGCGCAGTACCCGTGTAGGACAACACCGTGGTCACCTCGGGGATCTTCCGAACGGCCTCGGCCAGTTGCATGGCCACGTTGGCCGTATCCGGCATGGCCGTGCCTTCCGGCATGTTAACGATCACCGAAAACTCGGGCTTGTTATCAAAGGGCAGCATTTTTACAGCGACATGCTGTGTATAGAACGTGGCACACAGTCCGGCAGTGACACCAATAATGCTGAACAGGAAAAGCAGTCCCAGCTTGCGGTTGTTGACCAGTGGCATAATAATTGGCCGGTAAAAGCGACTGATGCGTTCATGCGTACGCTTTTCCTTTGTTTCTGCTTTCTTCAGGGATTCCAGCCTGGGGGCAACCTTCACGGCCATCCAGGGTGTAAAGACAAATGCGGCCAGCAGGGAGAAAAACATCGCCGAGGAGCCCAGCACCGGGATCGGACGCATATAGGGCCCCATCAGGCCACTCACCCACCCCATCGGCAATAACGCCGCAATAATGGTAAAGGTTGCAAGTATCGTCGGGTTACCCACCTCCCGAACCGCGTCAATGGCAATTGCAACACTGGTTCTTCCCTTTTCCAGCCAGTGTCTGAAGATGTTCTCCACCACCACGGTGGCATCATCGACCAGAATACCGATTGCGAAAATCAGCGCAAACAGACTGACGCGATCGATGGTGTAGTCGATCATCATGGCCCACCAGATCGTCAGCAGAATGACGACCGGGATAACGGCAATGACCACAAAGGCCGCGCGCGCACCCAGGCCGACCAGACACAATATTGCAACGATGACTGCAGCTTCCAACATGGCCTGCAGCAATTCATTGACCTTGTCATTAGCCGTTTTGCCATAGTCACGCGTCACGGTGATATTGACATTGGCAGGGATGAGGTTCCCCTTGAGTGATTCAACCCGTTCCAGGATCGCCTGCGCCACCTTGACACCATTGGTACCTTCTTTTTTGGCAACGGCAACTGTGACCGCCGGGTACCCGTCAGCACTCTCGGTATCCTCCTCGTAGGCCGGGCCGGTATAAAAGGCGACCATCTGGCTGGGTTCTGAAGGCTCCTGGGAAACCCGTGCAATATCCCGTACATAGACGGGAGACCCTTGCCGGATTGCAATCACGAGACGGCTGATCTCCTTGGCGCTGGTAAGAAACGAGCCTGTGCGTACAGCGAATGACAAGCCGCCCGACTCGACGTCACCGGCGGTCTTTTCGGAATTGGCGGTCTGGATAGTTTGTGCAACCTGCTGCAGGCTGATGCCGTAGCCGGAGAGGCGCTCCGGCATTACCTCGACCCTGACCTGATCTTCACGGCCGCCCACGATAAAACCCTTACCCACATTCTTGACTTCACCCAGTCGCTGCAGCAGGTCCAGAGCAAGTAACCGCAGTGCACCGTCATCGACGTCTTTCGACCACAGGGTCAGCCCCACCACCGGGACATCATCCACGCCTACCGGCTTGACCAGAGGGTGAGAGACATCCGGCGGGATCTTGTCCATGTTGGACTGCAGCTTGTCATGGACCTTGACTATCGAGGCTCCCATCTCCTCACCCACCTTGAAACGTACCGTCACCATGGCACGACCACGCTCGGAGGCCGTATAGGTATGGCGCACTCCGGGGATTTCCATCAGGATGCGTTCCAGGGGCTCGGTTACCAGGCTGGCTACCTGCTCGGCAGAAGCGCCTGGGTACTGCACGAATACATCGATCAAAGGCACCGAGATCTGCGGGTCTTCCTGGCGGGGGGTGAACATCAGGCCGATCAGACCGAGGAACAGTGACACGATAAGAATCATGGGTGTCACCGGGGAGGTGATAAACAAGCGTGCCGTTCTGCCCGCAATACCCAGTGAATGAGCATCGTAGTTCGCAGGGGTTGAAAATTTCTTTTCTTGATCAGCCATACTTTATTCCGCCTTCTTATATGCCTTGTTCAGTACTGTCGCTTTTTGTGCGCGTGGTTTTCTGTACTGACTGCTATTTGAACTTATTCAGGGCCGTATCACGGCCTGTACACGCTTGCAGGCATCCTGCCGTACCAATTTTATTACTGCCATGCGCTGTTTGGATCGGCCGCGGCACTCCCCTTGACGATGACACGTTCACCGGCACGCAATCCGGAAAGAATCGCCACGCCATCAGCCCCGACGTCATCACCGGTCCTCACCAGTCGCAGTTCGCGCTGGTTGTTCTCATTCATGACATAGACGCCGGGCAGGCTGCCGCGCCATACCAGTGCATTCCTGGGCACAACCGGCAGTTCACGTACCTTGGCATTGATGTCATTGATCATGACCTCGGCATACATACCGGCGCCGCCCGGGACACCCTGTGGCAGGTCCAGCTTAACTGTGACCGTGTGACGGTCCGGATCGGCAATTGGAAAGACCTGTTCAACACGGGCCTGAATATCGATATCACCTACATCCAGTCGAGCCGGAAAGACCATGCCTTTCTTGACGCCCGGCATCAGGCGCGCAGGAACTTCAAGCTTGATCTGCAGCTTGGACACATCGGCGTATTCCAGCATTGGCTGGCCGGGTTGTACCGGGTCACCGACCTCGACCAGTTTCCTGGTGATGACACCGTCAAAGGGCGCCACCGATTTTGCATCGCGAATATTTGCATCGATTTTATCGATCGCCGCGCGTGCGGAGACAATCTGGCCACGCGCCTGTTCGAGTTGGGTGCCATATTGATAGCGCGTGGCATATCGATCCATGCCAGGGTTGGAACCGCCGCCCATTATTCCTTGCATGGGGTTGGTGAAATTCTTCATCATGGAGCCCATGCCACCCATGGCGTCATTTTGTTCACCACCATAGGGCGAGATCCATTCCCTGCTGTACTGTACACCGGCATTACGTAATGCCGCCTCTGCATTCGCCAGGTTTGCCCAGGCGGAGCGGCGTTGAGCCTGCAGATCATCAATGTTAATTGCTATTAATTCAGCCCCTGATTTGAAGTGATCCCCCTCTTCACCAGCAATGCTTTCAATTCGTCCCGGGATCTGTGCAGAAAAAGTTACATCCTTGTAAGGAACAACTGTCCCGCCCAGAGAGACTGCTGCCCCGACGGGGATGCTAGGAACGGTAATGACGGATTCTGCAGGCGCCTGTGCCACTACTCCGGAACTCATCAGGTATCCGGACAGAAGACTGAATATTGCTAGCTTTTTGATTAACATTGTTAATCCTCACAAACATGACGTCACTTGGACCACGGATATTTCAAGAATACGGCGCTGTCGAAACAGCGCCATCCTGAATATCGGCCAAGACTATTTGGTTATTAATGAACCCTCACAGGTTTCTTATGTACACAACAACAGGAAGCGGAAAGCAATTACGTATTATTGTTATCCACGAACTTGTTAAAAAGCGCGCCTATCAGGCGCGCCCCATAACTGCAAAACTCTTGATAAACGGTCCAGCCATACGCGGGTCCTTGATCATTGCACCATAGTCACCCACGTTGAATTTTATCTTTCGTGAAGTGTAGGCCATTCCCAGACCCATCATGCCCGGTGGTTTGGCCAGCCACTTGTTCCAGTTATCAAAGGTCGCCCGAAGGTCCCAGTTCACCTCCTGGCCGTCATAGATACCTGCATCCTCTGCCTTGCCATTGACAACCTTGATATAGGCGCGCGGTGTGTCCTCACCATCAAAACCATATGCAATCACTGAATTGAAGTTGATTTTCGCAAGTGCATCCGAAAGTTCAGGTTCAGCATTCCACTGCTCCATGTAACTCTTTATCCATTCATCAGAAAACAGATCTGCCATTTTTTTGTCTCCTCCGGGTTTTATGCCGAAATGGTGATTAACTTAATGTAACGTTGCGGTTTAACAAGAAAAAATATTCGTTATAGCCAACACTAAAATATCAAAATAAGTCACAGAAATACAGAAGAAATACTCTACTGTATAGAGATTTATATCCTATCCAGCCCCATTGATGTAAGCCCCCGGAACAAAATACACCGGGGCTGCCCAGGCGTGCGGAGTCATATTCCGATAAAACTGGCGCTTATGAGGCGGTGTCCTGTTACCGGCAGCGCCTGTTTTGGTCGATCCTGGCTTAAATGATGACGGTTACCTGCTGCTGCTGGTTTCCGTCGGCAGGGCGAGACTGGGAAAACGGCTTGGAATCGCGACATCGTGTTTATCAAGAACCTGAATGATGGTCAGTAAATATGATATAAAACCATAGATTACATAAAGATATCAGTCATATTGCATGTAAATTCATGAATTGTACAACGGACTCGCTTGAATATAGTATGTAAAACATAAGGTTGTCATGCAGCGTACAGGAAATGTTAATGGTATTTTTTCAAATACAGGAATCCAGGGTGTTGCGAGGCGCTGATTCATGAGTCTGCCTCTGCCATCGGAAACAAAGGACGATCATTCAAACGATCAGCGATTCCATGATCGACGTCAGCCCTCGCTTAAAACCCTGCTGGGCTCATTGCGACACTATCGACGCCGGCATTTACGACGTGAAGACGACCAGTTTAATAGTTACACGGACTGGTATGGGCACTGGCCGTTCGCTGCCACCCTCACCATCATACTGCTGTGCTTCGCCGATGCCTTCCTCACCATTGTCCTGCTGAGCAAGGGGGCCGTTGAGCTCAATGGCCTGATGGACTGGCTGATACAGAGAGATACGCACATGTTCGCGGTTGTAAAGATGTCGATGACCGGGGTGGCACTGATTATTCTGGTGATGCATTTCAACTTCCGCATCTATAAGTATGTTGCTGTGCGTTATCTGATCTATGCACTGGTACCGCTTTATTCCCTGTTAATCTTTCATGAGCTGACGATGCTTGCGAATATCTGATGGGACATGGTCAGGCCCCGATAATTCAGCGAATCGCACAGCCCAGAACCGCGATATCATCAGAGAGGGCATCGCTGCCGCGCCAGTCAGTTATTGACTGAAACAGCCCGTCGAGACTCGATCCGAATGGTTCTCCCGATGCGTTGCACAAGGCATTACGCATGCGATCGCGGCCAAATTGCTCACGTGTCTCGGGATTTCGCTCTTCATACAAGCCATCGGTATGCAGGTACAGGCGGTCGCCCGCCTGCAACTCGATCAACGTGTCTTCATATTCAGAATCCGGGAACATGCCAATCGGTACAGCGGGTACATCGTGTACATCAGACGATCCATCCGAATGTATCACCAGTGGCCCGGCGCTGCCGGCACTGACAAAACGAAATGTTCGTGTTTTTACATTGAGCACACCGTAGAGGAAGGTAAAGTAGTGCCGCCCGACAGCTGCCATGGGAAATAGTGTGTTCAGATTGCGCGCCAGCCATGCAGGGCTGGTTATATTAAACCCGGATGTTTCGCCGTGTTCTGCCGCTTCTTTTTGTCTGATCATCTGTGACAAATGATGCGTCACTGACACAGAAAGCAATGCAGCGGCCACCCCATGTCCCGATACATCCATGACGTACATGGCAACGTGCTCATTGTCGCGCTTGAATACATTCAGGCCATCACCGGCAAGTTCATCACAGGGCCGGTACTGCCAGATAAACTCGGCACCCTCGATATCGATCGGTTCATTCGGCAACAGTGACGCCTGTACCCGCGCGGCAGCTTCAAGGTCACGGTTCATGCGTTCATTGGTTTGCCTGAGCTCAGAGACGGCCTGCGCGTAACCCAGCACATTCTCGACGCGTGCGCGCACCACCTTGAAATCCAGCGGCTTGGTGACATAGTCATTGGCACCCAGCGACAGGGCTTCGGCTACATCGCTGCCCTCATCCTTGGCGGTGGCCATGATGACCGGCAACTCCGTTTTTGAATAGGTTTCGCGCGTTCTTTTCAATACCGTCAGCCCGTCGATATCCGGCATCATGATATCGAGCATGACCAGCTGGTAATCACCGCTCAGTATCTTTTCCAGTCCGGAGTGGCCGCCATCAGCGGTGTCAACGGTGAATCCCAATCGCTCGAGTCGGCGCGCCAGCAGGTCGCGATTCATTTCATTGTCGTCGACAACGAGTATCCGGGCAGTCGTTATATCCCTACTGGGCACGAGGTGTTCTCCTGTTCAAGCGTCTGATTCTACGCCAGTCTTGTTCAGGCCGTTGCGCCGATAGCATGTCGAATGTGTTCAATGATGCTTTCAGGCGACGTTTCGGCTTTTCTGATAACGGTTTCTGCGTGCATATTCAGGTCGGCCAGCTCGCGTTCATCGAGTTCCATCGCCGTGAGAACCACCACGGGGACCCGCTGCCAGGCTTCATGCTTTCTGAGGGTGTGCAGAAACTCAAAACCGTTCATGACCGGCATCATCAGGTCCAGCATGATGACCGCGGGCAATGCCCGGGTCATCGCCTCGAGTGCATCCTTGCCATTTTCGGCTTCATTGACTGTCCAGCCCTCGCCCTCCAGCATGCGGCAAAGCAGTGACCGGTCTTCCGGGTTGTCATCAACCACCAGCACCGTGCCGGTGTTTTCATGGTGGGTATATTTCTCAAGCAGTGGTAGCAGCCGGCTTCGGTCGACCGGCTTGGTCAGGTACTCGGCCGCACCCAGTGAGTAACCCATGCCCTTGTCGTCGATCATGGTTAACATGATGACGGGGATATGCATCAGCTCGGGATCGGCCTTCAGTGTGCTTAACAGGCTCCAGCCATCCATGCCCGGCATCATTACATCCAGGGTGATTGCATCCGGCTTGCAGACGCGCGCCTGTTTTAGTCCTTCCTCGGCCCGGGTTGCCACGACAACGGCATAGCCTGCTTTTTCAATCGTTCGCCTGAGCATGTCGCAGGTCGACTCGTCATCATCGATGACCAGTATTGTCTGTGTATCGGGAGATGCATGGCCGCTGGCCGTTGTCAAATCAGTGCTGTCCTGTTGCGGCAGTTGCTTGCTTGCTGTACGGGCAACCTCCAGTGCATTGACCTCTGCTGGCAAGCTGATGGTAAAGATAGAACCCACACCAGGCTGGCTCTCCGCGGTGATATCTCCACCCATCATCTGACAGAAACGTCGGGTAATCGAGAGGCCCAGTCCGGTACCGCCATAATTACGCGTGGTTGAATCGTCAGCCTGGGTGAAATCCTCAAACAACCTGTTGATCTGGTCGGCGGCAATGCCAATGCCGCTGTCCCTGACGGACAGTACGATCCAGTCGCCACCGGTTTTTCGTTCACGCCGGGCGACCAGTGAAATCACGCCGTTGCGGGTAAATTTTGCAGCATTACTGAGCAGATTAAACAGGGCCTGCCTGACCTTGGTGAGATCAGCGCGCATGGTGCCCAGGTCTTCCATCACATCAAGCTCAAGCGTATTGGTGTTTTTCTCCATCAATGGCGTCACCGTGCTGACGATGTCTGCAAGCGTGGCCGAGAGGTCGAAGCGTTCAAGATAAAGGTCCATGCGACCCGCCTCAATCTTGGAAAGGTCAAGAATGTCATTGATCAGTGACAGCAGGTGCTTGCCGGCGGCATTTATCTTTTCGAGGTCAGGAATGAATGCCTCCTGACCGGTTTCAACTGCATCTTCCTGCAGCATTTCGCTGTAGCCGATAATGGCATTCATCGGTGTCCTGAGTTCATGGCTCATATTGGCCAGGAAGGCACTCTTGGCACGGTTTGCCTGCTCTGCCATTTCCATGGACTTTCGCAATTCCGCCTCAGTATGCTTGCGCTTGCTGAACTCCTTCAGGACGAGTTTGCCTGCCTCGTTGAAACTGCGTCCCAGCACGGCCAGTTCATCCGAGCCACGCTCGTCTACCGGATGCACATAGCGACCTTCACCGAACTGTTTGGTGGCCCTGACAAGACGTCTGACCCGGCGAGACATACTGTAGGCCGTTCCCGTACCGATAATCACGGCCAGTAGTGCAGTCACCAGGGCTATCAGGAGGAACTTGCGCTGCAGTCGATAAATAGGCTGGTAGATGTCTTCGGTATGGTATTCATGCAGCAGAATCCAGCCCAGTGCTGGTAAATCCCCGTCAGGTTGTGAAACCGCATAGGCAGACAGCAGGCTTTCCCCCGATTGCCGATTCTCGTGTTCTGCAGTAAAAACTCTGGCACCGGACGGTATTTCCACGCCTGTGAAGTAAGCCGAACCATCCCCGTGAGGAGATGAATCGGGCATGTTGGTATGAATTATGTTGCGATCATCTGTGAACAGCACAAAGTTAAAACGGCTCACCTGTTGCTCGTCCATGCTGCGTTGATCAATTATCGATTGCACCTCGGCCAGGCTGATAATCACCTTCATGACGCCAAGGGCCTCGCCCGCCTCATCATCGATACGGAACGCGGCGACCGTTGCGTAGCTGTTCGTGCTCTGGTCAAACCTGACATTGCCCACATAAATACCGTTTTCCATCGCCTGTAGCCACCAGTTTTCATTGCTTTGCCGGTAGCTGCGGGTGAGATCGGTCTGGGCAACGTTTGCACCGTAACGGTCTGTGATGATGATTTCAGGATAAATCGATTGCCCGAATCCCTGGTTGAGCCGGTCACGCAGTCCGCGCAATAAACGAGACATCCTGTGTTGCAGCAGGCGCTTCATTAAAGACGTGGTCTTGCCCGCTGCTGCTGCAGCGCGCCAATCGGTGTCCCGACCGCCGATGATGCTTTCCGGGTCGCCAAGGTCTTCCATGGCGCGATTCGCGTCCACCAGGTATTCCTGTATATCCTGGCCACTGGCATAGGCTTGCCAGCCGATGATTCGGGAATGCATTGCCCGGTCGATTTCATCCATGATGGCGCTTACATAGGCAGCAGACGTATCGTTGATGACCGCACGCATGGAAGCCTGCCCGATGTTCAGCACGTACATGCCGGCAAGTCCGATGACCAGTGCCGGCATCAGCATGCCGAGGATTAACTTGTGAGAGAGCTTCATCGTTTACCTTGATTCCGGAAAACAGGCTCTCGTGTCACTAGGAACGATCATGAATCTACACCGCCGTTTACCCTGTGCACGAATTCAATGAAATCTGCAGCAGGCATCGCCCGGGAATAATGCCAGCCCTGTGCATAATCCACGCCCCGGCTCAAGAGGTAATCAGCCTGCCGGGATGTTTCCACACCTTCTGCAATGGTGCGCAGTCCCAGACGCTGGGCCATATCGATGATGGTGTCGAGCATGCCGGCATTCAGCGCATCCACGCCGACGGTGTCAACAAAGCGTTTGTCGATTTTCAGGTAGTCCAATGGAAATGTCTCGACATAGCTGAGACTGGAATAGCCGGTACCGAAGTCATCCAGTGCAATACCGGACTTGCGGTTTTGCAGGCGCTGCATGATGTCCCTTGCCTTGCCGTCGGCATCGTCAATCAGGCCACGCTCGGTTATTTCATAGATTATCTGTTCCGGCAGGATACCACTGTTGCCGAAAATACTGCTGGATGATTGCAATATCCGGTCTGATTCAAAATGCCCCGGACTTAGATTGATCGCGATATGCAGGGAGCGGTCCTCCTGCAGCAGCTGACCGATCTCAGTGCGCAATTTCTGCATCAGCCACACGGTCATTGGCTCGATGAGCCCGGTATCCTCCGCCAATGGAATAAAAAGATCCGGTCGCACGCGCTTGCCGCCAGGCTGGCGCCAGCAAATCAATGCCTCGGCACCGATACAGCGCCCACTCCGGAGTTCGATCACCGGCTGGTAATTTATCTCGAACTCGTCTTTTTGCAGGCTGCGTTCCAGTTCGCCCTGCAGTGACAGTCGGCGCTGCAAAATACCGATGATCAGGAACACCAGCAGTGCCGAGGTGCCGGCGCCAATTGCCCCCAGTAACACGGCCATGCGTTGCCAGTCATGCAGAATCCATTCATCAGACGCCGCTACCACCGAGTAGGTCCCGGGGAAGCCGTCCAGCTCGACGGCAAACAGGGTGCGTTCCACCCCGTCTTTGAACAGCGCCCGTAACTGCGTTGAGCCATCACCACCTACCGATTCAGAGGCAACCATTTCCATTTCAGGCACGTTGCCTTCCCAGGCATACAAATGGGTGTCCTCGCGGCGCACCAGTACCGCGAATCCGTGTTCACCAAGGTCGGCGCCCATACGACCTATGAGGACACTCGGGTGTATCAGGGCGACAATTTCAGAGCCATCCTCACGTTGCCGCAAGGCAATCAGTCCGTAGCGATTCATGAGTCGAATTTCCAGAGGACCGAGAAGTCGGAAACCGGCTTGTGGCGGTGGCAGCTCGGGCTTGAGTGGAGGTCTGATCGGCCCCCAGCTGGTGCACACCAGCTTCCTGTCGGGGCTGATCAGGCCGATCTCGCTGATGCCGGGAATGTCATAGGACATGGTATTCATGGCGCTGACATCATCCGCGCTGCATTGATAGGTCAGGTCAGAGAGTGCAATCAGGCCCTGGTTGATGTCGTTCAGCAGTTGCGAGGTATCGGCCGCAATATCCTGTGCGATTGTTCGCAGGTTATTCTCGGCGTTGACCACGGTCGTTTTGTACGCCAGATAGATGGCATAACTTACCGGTGCCAGCCCCGCCACCATGGCGAACACGGTTGCCAGCAGCACGATCAGACGGCGTCGCAGGGCGAAGGACAGACCTCCCCGGCTAAACGGGTTAGTTGCCATCTGAACAGGTGCTTCCGGTATTTGTACAGATCGCCATATCTCTTGTTGTTTCTATCACTTAGAGCCGTAGACCGTGCCACGAATTATAAGGTATGCTGCTGCAATAGCTACACTCCCATGCAGGTTTTCCTGCTGCCCGCATGAGGACATTTTTAGCTGTAGCCATTTTGCGGCCGCCTTTATGAACCATGCTGACATTGAATACTGTGACTGGAGACAACATGACTAAAGCACTCATTACCTGTGTTTCGATTCTTCTATTACTTGCCGCTTGCTCGCAACCGCAGATGAAAAACCCGTTGCCACCGATTAAATCACCGGATACGTCCTCACAGATATTCCTGAAAAGTGTCTTTCCGGCGGGACGCGATATATATGATCTGACTTTCACACTGGATAACGTGCCGATTTACCGCTTCGGAGAAACGCGTCAATACTCATTCTACCTGGACGCGGGTGACCACATGCTTGGCTTTACTCATGGCTCAAAAAACTGTGAAACCAATATCTACATTAAACCCAATGCCAATTATGTATTCGAGCTCGGTCCCGAATGCCGCATTGAGATGATGAGCGAATAACAGTGCACGCTGATAGCGGCTAACAAGGTACAAAAGCTGTGCAGCATCCCGAGTGGATTGCCTACCTGGTCTTCATCCTTGACCTGACTATTCGTATAGGCCTGTCACTCCGCATCCTGATGCGAGGGAACACCGTTGGCGTGACCTTCGCCTGGATGACCATCGTACTGGCAGTACCCTATCTCGGGGCGCTGCTCTACCTGCTGATCGGTGAACTCCGGCTTGGTGAACATCGCCTCAGGCGTGCCAGAGAAGTGATCGAAAAGTCAAGACCGTGGCGCAATACCCTGAGCGGGTTGGCCTCACGGGAGACTGTCAATATACCGCCAGGCTATCAATCGCTCGATCATCACGTCAGGAAAATTATTGGCTATCCGTCCCTGCCCGGTAACACGCTCACGCTGCTGAGCGATTACCAGTCAATCTTTCGCGCGCTCATCAATGACATCAAGGCGGCACAAACGTCGTGCTCACTAGAGTTCTATATATGGGAAGCCGGTGGGCTGGCTGATGAGTTGCTGGACGTAATTCTCGAGGCGCATGAACGTGGCGTACACTTCAGGATTCTGCTGGATGCCGTAGGCAGTAAAAACTTCCTCAGGGGTGAACCCTGTCGTCGTCTCAGGCAGGCTGGCATCAATGTTAAAGATGCACTCAATGTGAACATGCTGAAAATGCTGTTTCAGCGTGCTGACATCAGAAACCACCGCAAGATTGCCATCATTGACAGCCGCATTGCCTATACCGGCAGTCAAAACCTGGTGGACCCGCGGTTTTTCAAACAGGACGCCGGCGTTGGTGAATGGGTAGACCTGATGATCAGGGTCGAGGGGCCTGCCGTGACGGCGCTCGATAACGTCACCGCGATGGACTGGTCGGTGGAAGCCGGTGAAGACGACGATTTCCCGAACTCGACGATCTCGATGCAGGCAGCCGGTGAAGTGCCGGTGCAGGTGGTGCCGTCAGGTCCCGTGTTTCGCCAGGGTGCCATCCATGAACTGATCATGAGCGTTATCTACAGGGCGCAACATGAGTTGATTATTACAACACCCTACTTTGCACCGGACGAGGCCCTGATACAGGCATTGACTGCTGCAGCCAACCGCGGTGTTGCTGTCACGCTCGTCATTCCCGCACAGGTGGACTCTTTAATGGTCCGCTATGCAACCCCGGCACTACTTGACAGCCTGGTGGCTGTCGGCATCCGGGTTGCCCGCTTTGACCAGGGATTGCTGCACACCAAGTCCATTAGTGTCGATACTGAATTCTGCATCGTCGGCTCGGTCAATCTGGACATGCGCAGTCTCTGGTTGAACTTCGAGATCAGTCTGTTTGTTTACGATGCAGGATTTGCGCGGCAGGTTCGTGAACTGCAGATGAACTATATTTCCCAGTCAGAATTTATCGACAGGGAACATTTCAGTCAGCGCACCTTTCCACAGCGACTGGCCGCCAATATCATGCGCCTGTTTGCGCCGGTGCTGTGAATGTTTCAGTCGCCTGCCCGGGTATGTATGGATAATACATTGCCGCCACCGAAAGTCAGCTCGTAGACGAATGAACCCTGGACATTGCTATAGGTCCAGCGATTGCCTTCCCTGAATGACGGTTCTCCGCAGGTGTTCAGCACCGCGTCCTCGGTATCGCCCACCGAGATGAAATTCGTGCCGCAGGTCATGGTGTTTGCCGAATCGGTCGACAGTTCGTCTGCCACGGACAGACTGACGGAGGAAACCGACAGCATTGCGCACGGTAAAATTTTAAGCAGTGTTTTCATGATGGATACCTGTTTAGTCAAACTGTTTTTACGGGAATCTCGCTATATTGCGTTGCACGCGGCTTAGCCGGCCAGTTTTATCGCACCCGTAATGCCGGTAATCACCATTTGCGTACCGATAACCGCCAGAATCAGCCCCATCAGGCGGGTAATCACGCTGAGGCCATTGTCACCGAGCAAGTGCACCAGTCGTTCACCGGACACGAAAAAGAGGTAGGTAATGATACACAACAGGGCAAACGCTCCTATTGTGATCGTCAATGCGGCAGGGCCTCCGGCCGAGGAAAAATTCATTGCGGCGGCGATGGTTCCCGGCCCCCCCAGCAAGGGTATGGCGAGTGGCGTGACAGCAATACTCAATTCACCCTGAATGCTTTTTTCCTTTTCCCCGCTAACCGGGCTGTGAACCTTAGACGGGTCACCGTGCAACATTTGTATACCAATCATAAACACCAGGATGCCCCCCGTGATCTGGAAGGCCGGGAGTGTGATACCGAATAGCGCAAAAATAACCTTGCCCAGCAGGCTGAAGATGACAATCAGTATGAACGTAAACAGCAGGGCCTTGGCGGCAATGCGGCGCCTGATGTCCGGCGGATCATCTGCCGTCAATCCGAGGAATATGGGTGTATTGGCGACAGGATTCATTATGGCGAAGAACCCCATGAATACTGTCAGTGCATGGCCTGTCATTTCGTGCATGGTTTTACCTGCTGAACGCCGTTAGCCAGTCGTTACCACAAACGGTGATATCAGCGCATGTCGCGAACTGACATATCTCGTGGCTGTTTATCATCACGTTTCCCTGATGTTATGATGTGCAATATTCTTTATGTCTGGATTATAAACACTATAGCGCTCAAGTTAAGCGCGATATTCTGTAACAACACGGGAACCTACTATGAGACAACTCATCCTGTTACTGGCACTCTGTGCCCTGCCGCTCGGCAGTCTCGCTGAAAAAGGCCAGTCCATCATGTTTGGTGACCCGGACCCGGTCTATGCAGAACCGGTAAAAAAAGACCCGGCAAAGGAAAAGGCCGACTACTGCAACGAGCTGCGCAGGCAAATGGATGAGCTAAAAGGCAGTCCACAGCAGAGAAACATGGTCATACAACGCTATGAACTGGAATGCCAGCAGCGCTAGTCTCTCAGGCTGTCGTTATTAAACAGGTTCTGCCAGCGTGGCTTTTTCTTTTTGGTCTTTTCCGCCTCGTCAGTAAGCCTGTCAATATTGGTACAGCCTTCCCCCACGTCATCGCCCTTGCTGACTGATAGCCAGACCTTCTCCAGCATGCGCGACGACAAATAGATGGTTGGGCTGAGCGCGAGCATGCCGATTTCCTGGATTGCCGCCTTTGCTGGAACCGCCACAACTCTAGGCTTCCTGATCGGGCCGCTCAATCTGACCGGGTTGATTTGTGAAAACAACCGCCTTTTTTGTTTTGGCAGCAAAACGGCATCAATTGTCTCGTCACGAAGATCCAGGTCGAGTCGCCCGCCCAATGACAGGTTGGGGCCATCGGCGAGCAGCACTTTGCTGTTTAATTTTCCGTTCGCAGCAGTGAAATCGGCAACGACGCAATTCAGGTTAACGTACTTTTCACCCGTGGAAGTTGATAAAGCCCAGCCAAACACATCAACGGACAGATAATCGGCATAAAGCTTGGGTATCCTTGCATTCTCGAATTCAATATTGATTCTTCCGTTGAGACCCGATGCCAGTTGATGCGCGGATTGGCCGCTGCTGGTGAGGTCCAGAAGCATATTGGTACGACCATCGATCGCGGTATTGTTCTTAACCTGTGCGAGCATGGGGCCGAGGATTAAATCATCAGCAACGACCTTCAGTGTATAGGCAGGCATTTCAGTCGCCTGCAGATTAAAAATCACATCCATGTTGCCCCCGGCATAGACAAACCGCAAGGGATCAATCTTTAGTTGGCCGTCCTTCAGGTTGATATGCCCAACAACCCTGTCGATGGAGGCTTTGCCGTAACTCTGGATCGCGTCTATGTTGATGTTCAAGTCAAGATCGAAGTCATTCAGGAAACCGACAGGGATTGGTTCACGGCTGAAGATGTTGTTCTCTCCGGATGGTTCGGGCGTCGCGAGAATCTCTGCATCAGCCTCCTGCTCCAGCAGAAATCCGAAATCGGTTAGATCCAGCACGGGAACGGAAAAATCCCCACTGAGGGTTGGCTTGCCTCTACGCGTGTGACCATGGAGGGTCGTGGTGCTGGCTGTTTTACCAACCGTCATCACGCCCTTGTAGGCAATGACATCATTATTGCTGGTGAGGTGACCCTGCCCACGGTAGGTTTTCAGTGCGGGCAGATTGACTCCCAGTGCGGTACCGAGGTCAGCCGGGTCATCGATCTCCAGGTTCACATGTATATTGACCAGGTTGTTGTTCTTCAGGTCATCATAGCCACCCTGCATATCGATCTTGTAAAGACGGGTCTGACTGGAAGCAAGCTCAAACTTCTCGATCCCCCAGCTGCCATCAATATCCGATATTTCAGCACTGCCTTGCAGCCGCCCAAGGTAGCCGGGTGGTTTATCTGCAATGGCAGCAACAAGGTCGGCAACCGCCACGTTGTAGTCAACATAGACAGTACTGCCCTTGTGTAGCTGCGTGGTGACCTTTCCATGCATGCGTATTGTCGGTTGATCAGGCCTGCCGATATCGACCTTCAGTGCATCAAACAACAGGTTTGACTGGTTAACGGTCAGGGTGCTGCTGGCAACTGTCTGCCCCAGCTCTGGCAGGTCTATTCCCGCCAGTTCAGAGAGCTTGCTCAGGTCAGCGGCATTGGCAGTCACATCGAATAATGCAGAACCCATGCTCATGGATTGTCCGAGTACAACCCGGTTGATGTTGCCCCTTGCCGTTATCTGTAGCCCGTCCTTGTCACCCGTGCGGATGTTGACGTTTTTCAGATTCAGTTGCTCCAGGTTTCCGCTGACATTCATGCTGGCCTCGCCGGGGCCAATCGCCGGCAAGCTGACATTCAGCTTCCCTGCCAGGGCTGCCACATCCGGTGACTGCACTGAAAGCCGCATATCAATCCCGCTGGCAACCGAATGTTTGTGCAGCGGAATGTCACTGACTTGTCCCTGCAGCCGGGCGGTACTGTTGCCCTTGCCACCGATTCTCAGGTCAGTGTCATAGAGGCCTATCGAATCGGTACTGATGAGCAGTTTAGCGTTGCCTGAAACTGCACCAAGCTCGGGCACATCGGCCATATCGAACAGGTTCAGCGCGGCTGTTGTTGGTGCTGAAAATTCGGCGCTAATGCCACTGTCTGTCTTTAAAAAGAGTTGCCCCCCATCATAGAGCTCCGTATTGCCAGCCACCTTTACAGCCAGCCCCTTACGTGTGCTGGCAGCGGCATCCACAGCAGATAAATAAAAGTGCCCGTCTTTTTCCTCGAGGACGGCTTTTAATTCAAGTGATTTCAACTGGTCAAGCTTGCCGAACAACAGCCAGGACGCGACAGCGGGCTGTGTCGAGTGCCCCTTTATCTGGAGCGACAAACCTGCACCGTTATAAAAATTGTCAACCGATCCGCTGACGTTGACATCCACCTCCGCACCGCGATGCAAATTCGCATCAATCGCCTCGAGTCGGGGTCTGGCATAGTCACCAAGCAGACGGGCGTTGACGCGTAATTCCCCAAGCTCGGGGATACCATCTCCAAGCCACTCCAGCAGTAATCGGCTGTCTTGTAATGCAACATCCAGCTGCAGGTCCATGCCCTTGCCGTTCATGAAGTCGCTAATCGTGCCGGCAATTTTTACATGTCCATTTTTACTCGTGACATCAAGCTCCACAGGTGCAGGTCTGTCGTGGTCTAGTGCATCCTCGATCGATGGTAATGACCCCCTGAGCCTGAAGGATTGACCTTCAAACTGACCATCGCCCTGGATGCTTATGTGACCCTTGTCAGCGCTATCATCCAGTCGTAACGTGTTCAGGGAAAAGCGGTGCAATGTGCCGGGCGGCATTTCCTGGTATTCAAACACCAGGCCCTGGAAGTTTGCACTGGCGATCACAACGGGCAGCATACGAGGATCGAACGACCCGGAAGATTGCGTTGTGGGTTCATTCACCTTCAGGAACAGCTGATTCACCTGCAGCTCGTTGATCCACAGCGTTCCTGACAGCAATGGCCGCAGCTGGATAGCGGTTTTCAGTGATTTACTGGAGAAATGATAGCTGTCATCGCGTGCGTCCAGCTGTACGTCGCCGACATTCAACTCGAGTGTTTCGCCGAGGTGAAGTGTCAGTTCACCGTCGATGCGCAAGTCGCTATCGAGGAAGGTATCCGCCACCCAGACAGCCGCATGCGAGTAAGTAGCATTATCAAAAAATACCACGACGCCGACCACGAACGCACTTAGACAAAGGAGTGTGCCGACGAGCAGTACCGCGATGCGTTTTATCCAGATCATTCGTTTGCCTGAGTGCGAGAAGTGCCTAGAGCCTGGACATTTCGTTCATGCGCTGTGACATTCTCGCGATCTGTGCCCAGTCGTGAGTCACAATATCCTGGGCATGCGACAGGTTATTGCGCAGTGACTCGAGGTTCTTGATGGCCTGCTTGCCGCTGCGCTTTGAATCGAAGCCGAATGTCTCGAGTATCTGCGGATGCTCGATGGCTATCCTGGCCTTGTCAGAGAGCTGCAAACAATCAATGAGGGCGCAATGCTGGTTTCTACGCTGGCGTTCCTGCTGCATCTGCTGTGCCTTCAGGAGTCGTTCACCCGAAATGACCGACTGCCAGCTGTCATCCGGATATTTCTTCTGGATCATCTGCACAATGCGCGTCTCAATGATGGTGATCAACCCGAACAGCCACATTCTTACCATGGGCTTGTTGATGTCATCACGACAGATAACACCCGTGACCTCGCCGAGCATCGACACGAAGCAGTAATTGTGGCGTGTCAGCACATGAATCACATCTGACAGGGTGGCATCACCGCCAATTACCTGGTCCGCGGTAAAGTGCCGCATGCAGTCAGTACACAGCTCATCCTGTAAACGGGTATAGCGTACATAGCCCTGCACGGTGCCCTTGCTGCGGATGCTGGCAACGTCCTGCTGATGGTGTGCCATGACCTTTTTCACTTCCTCGCAGCGAGTGTTGATATCAAACGAGAACAATGACTCCGCGATATCCCGTGCCGTGAACAGCTCCATGAACATGCGCCTGAACTTCGGCCCCGAGATCCCTGACCATTGTTCGGCAAGACTCTCCGGGGACAGCGAGTGTATCTGTGAGGGCTTGACGAGCCCGAGCTTTTCCACGCTCTTCGCGTGGATACGCTCGGCGTGCCTGAACAACTGTGGATCGCCGTCCGCCAGCACATCCAGCAGCTCATTCATTTCCTCGAGATACACCTGCGCAAAGCGCGGGTCATGGCGGGTTATATCCTTGCAGTTATCTATCAGGTCCGCCAGCTTGACGGTTTTTGCACGCCTGGATGCCTGTGACAGGTGCAGGCGATCAATGCGTTTTCGCGTGGCGCGATTGCCATCCCCCGGCTTGCTGACGTCGGTTAGCTCCTCCACCAGTTCCGCGACCGGCACCCCGAAGACTTCCTCGATGTCCTCAAGTGTTGCCTGTGTGTCTTCAACGGTATCGTGCAACCAGGCCGCGGCGATGACCTCTTTATCGTCCGTGACGGAGGCCACCAGTTTCGCGACCGCACTCAAGTGAACGTGATAGGGTTCGTTGTTATACTTGCGTCGATGATTGATGCGCTGATGCGCCTCGGTCGCATAGAAACGCGCACGGTCGACAAGATCCGGGATATTATCTGACTGTGCCATATGCGCCACTGCTGGATTTAATGCTGTTATTTTAGTCGCAGACTGCCTGCAGGTCGAAGTGTATCTTTACATTTGAAATTTCATTATTTACAGAGGCTTGATACTGAAACCGCAGGCACTGATTGTCAACAAACCGATTAACTGAACCCGATAGTTGCATAAACCCCGGCCTCAAACACGGTTTTGAAAGTTGATCTGCAGGGTGAAATACTTCATGGCGTATTGAATCTGGAATTCACTGCTGGTGAGGTTCCGACTCGTACTGTAGGAGCGGCGTCTCGCCGCGAATCGCGCCGGGGACGGCGCTCCTGCAGGTTTTTTTTGCAATGATGGGGTGAAGACTCGTGACGCATGCTTCGCGCTTGACCCTCTCCTGGAAAACACATGAATTGTTATAATCCGCTTTTACTGGTCAGCCTGCTGCTTGTTCTTGAAGGTTGTGCCTCCACCGGCCAGATTACCAACGCACCTGTCAGTGAACAGCTGCCCACAAACCGGCAGCACATAACCACCGGGCAACAAGGCCGACGTTCAGATGATGCCTTTTTCTTTATCAGTCTGTCAGGCGGCGGCACACGTGCTGCCGCATTATCCTACGGTGTGCTACAGGAGCTGCGGGATACGACCTACCTTGACAACGGCACGCAAAGACGCCTGCTCGATGAGGTCGACTACATCAGTTCTGTCTCTGGTGGCAGCTTCACCGCAGCCTACTATGGTCTCTACGGTGATCGAATATTTCAGGACTACGAGTCGGTTTTCCTGCGCCAGAATGTACAGAAAACACTGATTGGCAGCGCCCTCAACCCGTTAAACTGGCTGCGCGGTCTATTCACAGGCTTCAATCGCACCGAGATGGCGATTAATTACTACGATTCGAATATTTTTCGAGGTGGCTCTTTCAACGACATCTTTGATAGGGATGGACCCTTCATCGAGATCAATGCCACAGATCTTGGTATCGGTGCCCGTTTTTCCTTTACACAGGAACGCTTTAATATGCTGTGCTCGGATGTCGGTACCTTCAAGGTGGCGCGCGCCGTCGCGGCCTCATCTGCCGTTCCCGTCGCCTTCGCACCGATTACACTCCAGAATTACGACACCTGTCCCGACCAGGATCCGGACTGGTACAGACCTGATCATGTCAATTTCAAGGACAATACAAGAATGGGTGCTGTGCTGGCTGCCTACAATTCATACCAGGACAAGCAGGGCCGCCCTTACATACACCTGGTTGACGGGGGTATTACAGATAATCTCGGCATACGTGCGCTCTATGACCGCGTGGAGCTGATGGGGGGTGCAAGAAATACGACCAGTGCCCTGGAGAATCTACCGAAGTATATCGTCATTATCATCGTCAACGCAGAAACCCGACCCAAAAACCCGATGGATAGCAGTGACAATACGCCTTCAAGTGTGCAGGTGGTTGACGCGGTCAGCAGTGCGCAAATAGGGCGTTACAACATAGAATCCCTGTCACTGCTTGAAGAGGGTTACAAAAGATGGGCAGCCGAACTCTCCACGCCTGGACATACGGTGATTCCGTTCTTCATAAAACTCGATTTCCAGAGTATTGTCGATAAACAATATCGCAGTATATTTAATAACATGGCAACCAGCTTTTCGCTTCCGGATGATGAGGTGGACCAGCTCATCGAGGCTGGCCGGCAGTTGCTACTCCAGTCCCCGACGTTTAAGGAATTGCTGCAAATGATCAGGGACGAGGAAAGAAAACAGGCGCGCAGCTAGGATCGCAGCAGGACAGTCAATATGCCTGCGCGTACATAAAGCCCTTGTTATTCGCCGTCCCGGTGGATATTCTTGGCGACATTAGCAGCACTATCATAATTCAAGAACCCCGCTCGCGGGGTTCTTTGTTTCCCGCAGCCTGCGACAGATGCACGGCTCCAATGAGGACAGGCATATGAAAAAGTTGTTTATCGGCAACCTCCCGCAGGACGCCACTGAAGATTCCGTGCGCGCGATGTTTTCCGTCTATGGCACCGTGCGCTCCATCAGCGTCGCATCCGATATCTTCAGCGGCCGCTGCAAGGGCTTTGGTTTCGTTGAAATGGAAGGCCACGAGGCCCGCGCCGCACAGTCGGCACTGGACGGCAACCTGGTCGCCGACAGTGACCGATCCCTGCGCGTACGCTTCGATGACCCGAAGGCCGCACGCGGACGCAAGCGCCGCTAGGCGTGCCGCGAAGCCCTCACCGGACGTCGGTTAGCTGCATTCCCTTTCGCCTGGGCCGGGCGCCGGTTAGCCGAATTCGGCTGACCCTGGCGGTTGTTACGTGACCTGTTCTGTCCGCCCGGGCGTCCATTACTGCGCTGCTGAATCGGCTCGGCACGGATAGACGGGTCCGGTTCGTAACCCGGAATCACAATCCTGGAAAGATCACGCTTCAGCAAGCGCTCGATATCCCCCAGCAGCTTGTGTTCATCCACACACACCAGCGACACCGCCTGGCCCTCGTTACCGGCACGGCCGGTACGACCGATGCGATGCACATAGTCTTCCGGCACGTTCGGCAGTTCATAGTTCACCACGTGCGGTAACTGATCGATATCCAGTCCACGCGCCGCGATGTCGGTGGCCACCAGCACCCGCACCTCACCACGTTTGAAGTCCGCCAGTGCGCGGGTACGGGCACCCTGACTCTTGTTGCCGTGAATAGCCGCGCTGCTGATTCCATCCTTCTCAAGTTGCTGCGAAAGACGGTTGGCACCGTGCTTGGTGCGGGTAAATACCAGCACCTGGCGCCAGTTCTGCGAACCCACCATGAAGGACAGCAGCTCGCGCTTGCGCTCCCGGTCCACCGGGTGGATTACCTGCGAGACCAGCTCGGTAGGGATATTACGAACCGCCACGTCGATCAGCACCGGTGCATCCAGCAGCTTGTCGGCAAGCCGCCTGATGTCATTCGAATAGGTGGCCGAGAACAACAGGTTCTGGCGCTGCTTCGGTAGCAAGGCGAGAATCTTGCGGATGTCGTGGATGAAGCCCATGTCGAGCATGCGGTCGGCTTCGTCCAGCACCAGGATCTCGACGCTGGAAAGATCCAGCGTCTTTTGTGACACGTGATCCAGCAGTCGTCCCGGTGTTGCCACCACGATATCCACACCCGTGCGCAGTCGCGCAATCTGCGGATTGATCTTGACGCCGCCGAAGATCACCGTCGAGGTCAAATGCAGGTGTCTGCCGTAGGTGTTGACGCTCTCCTCCACCTGGGCAGCAAGTTCACGTGTCGGTGTCAGTATAAGCGCACGCACCGGGCGCCGACCCTTGACGGGTCCTGCTTCGCTTAGACGTTGCAGTAGCGGCAAGGTAAACCCGGCGGTCTTGCCGGTCCCGGTCTGTGCCCCGGCCAGTATATCCTTGCCCTGGAGAATGACGGGGATCGCCTGGCTCTGCACCGGTGTAGGTTCGCTGTAGCCCTGTTCGGAGACAGCACGAAGGAGTTCGGCCGACAGGCCGAGGGTATCAAATGACATATTATGGAATGCTCCTGGATCGGCCTACCGGCGACAGTTGTCCCGGGACGGTCTAGGCGCAATACAATGATTGATGTTCGAGGTTTTCCGGAAGTGGTTACCGCGAGGACTCGGGTGCAGACCGAAGTGCACCGAAGTGGTCAGCACTATACCGGATGCAGCAGCAGAAAGACAATAAAAGGGGCCCGTTTTATTGCAGGCCGAGGAATTCGAGTACTCGCCCCTCGACATAGGGATAGAAGGGATTCCATCTCAGTCGCAACATGTCGGCTGCGGGTATCAGCAGCACACCGCGTTCGCCACGCAACGCAATATCACCGAGTTGAATACCGGGGCTCTTGCCCTGTGGCTGCCCCCCGTAGAGCGTATCTTGCGGTGGAAATGGCAGTGCCACATGAGCCAGCGAGTAGAGATCCTCGGGCCAGGACAGACCGATATCCAGATCGCTCGGCCCCGGTTCCCCGGGACGCTGGCTGCGCACAAGTACCTTGCGGCTCTGCGGGTTCTCGTTAGTCACAACGCTCAGGGTAAAGGTAGGATCCGGATTTTCCTGCAGTGCCTGGACGACCGTCGCCGGATCCCAGTTCATGAGTGGCTCAATCTCCGCCTCGCGGTTAGTGCCAAACAACACCAGTTCATGATCACCGGCGGGCAGTTGCTGGAACAGGTTGCTGACCAGGGCCGGGGTTGAAACGGTTGCGTCAACAACCGAGGAAAACGCCAGGATGGGTGGAACCCCCTTTAGCTTGCCCTGCTCGCCCAGCGCCCTCAGACGTTGCTGGATTTCATTGGTCAACTGGTAGACGATATTACCCGCGTTAACCGCGAAGGAGCCGTATTTGAAGGGGTCGTACTCCGGCAGTATGGCATTCCAGGAAAGCTTTTCGAGTCCCAGCAGATGCCCGAGCCGTGCCTGCCAGACGGCGAATACGGCCACCCGGGTCACGCCAATGGCCGGCGACAGCACCACAATGCGATCAATCGGCGGTAGTGTTTCATCTTCCAATGAGACGAGTGCGTAGTTCACCGCGAGGGCGGCACCCGTGGAGTAGCCGATGACATAGATCGGCAGACCCTCATTCTGTTGCGCCAGGTGACGCATAGCGATGCGCACCGTGGCGGCCATGTCCTGCCAGGTGATGTCCAGCAGTCCCGAAGGTGCCGTACCATGACCGGGCATTCTCAAGCCAAGCACATTTGCGCCCGCGGCATGCAGACGCTCACCCAGGTGGCGCAGGCTGTAAGGGGAGTCAGACATGCCATGCAACAGCAGTACCGCCGCTTTGGGTGATTCCGCATTCAGCGTGAAACTGCGGTTCCAGTTCGGCGACCAACGCCCCGGGTCAGAGAGGCTGCCGCGGTTGTAGCGGTTGATCTGCTGGTGCTGATCGGGCTGTATTTTCGCATACACCAGCTCGTCGAGTTGGCTGAACAGGCGTTCCTCGAGTGCCAGGTAATCGGTGAAGGTCTCAATATCCGAATCCGCCGTGAATTCCTCGTCGAGCTCCGCAAGATGCCAGACATAGAGGTCTGCGCGGCCGTTCAGGTAGACGACAAAGACCGTGACCAGCACCACCAGCGCGCCGACAGTACTGTAAGACACCGCCTTGAGCGTATGCTTGAGTGTATGTCCTGTCAGTCTGAGCAGACTACGTATCATGGGTTGGTAATGGAATGTGTGCCAGGAAATGAGGCCAGTGTTTAAATCCTGGCCGTGGTGGCCTGGAGGGCCCTGCTCAGTCCGTAATCTTTGCTCATGCTGATAGCGTCTGCCTCCCTTGTCGTGTAGATCTTAACCCTTTCCGGCGAAGAGTTCATTTCGGTGCTGACGGGTCTTGAAGAGTTATTCAGCGCCCTATATGAATGAGCCAACCCGCTGAATCGTCCAGAACGCCGCCACACTGCCAATGCTGTATGGCAGCACGCGCCAGGCGCCTTGCGGTACTTGCAGTGGTAATCGCTTCAGCAACGCGATCAGAGTTAACACCACGGCAATGAATAACAGCTGTCCGGTCTCCACGCCGACATTGAACATGAACAGCGCCAATGGGACTTCATGCTGCGGCACGCCGATTTCCGACAGCGCACCGGCAAAACCCAGGCCATGAAACAGGCCGAAAACGAACGCAATCATCCAGGGGTAGCGTTCCGTCAGGCTGATTTGGCCGTTATGCTTGTGGACGATTTCCGTCGCCAGAAACAGGATGCTTAACGCGATGATGGCCTCGGTCGGTGCCGCCGGAACGTGCACCATACCCAGAGTCGCCAGCGCCAGCGTGATGCTGTGGGCGACCGTGAAGGCGGTGACTGCCTTCAGTAATTGCCCAAAACCGACAACAATCAGCAGCAACGCCAGCACGAACAGCAAGTGATCAACCCCTTCCAGGATATGTACCGTACCCATGTGCCAGTAGTCGATGGCGACATTGAGTTTCGATGCCTGCAGCGGGATGGTGAATGCGGGTGAGCCGGGTCGCAGGATTGCCGAATGCTGGGTGCCGTCCTGCAACTGCACCAGCAGCAACACATCGGTCTGCAGCGCTACCAGGCCGTCGATGACAATGGTCTGGCCGGTCAGCGACTCGTTGTTATTCTTGTACGTCGCGTGTTCAATGCGGGCACCCGGTATGTCTTGCACAGATGGCGAACCCAGCAATTCCAGGCTCTCTGGCAGTTGTGGCGTGATGGCCAGCACCCGGTCACCACGCGTGGGCACTTTCCAGGTGACGGCAAACAGGCCGGTGTTTTGTTCCTTGATATCCAGCAGCGCGGGCCGGATTTCATCGGCGCTGGCCGGGCTAATCCACGCCAGCGCTATTATAAAAAACAACAGCCCTTGCAGGAGCGCCGTCCCCGGCGCGTATCGCGGCGAGAAGCTACCGCGTCCCTGCTCACGCCCCTCACCTGCATCCTTGCAGGCGACGCCGCTCCTGCAATACGGTTTATTGCAATGACTGGGGGAACACTCCGTTCTCACGGCGCCTGCCCTTCCTGCACCACTGCCAACCTGTCTTCCTCTGTCGCCCCTTCAATGACGATGGTGTACTGATCACGCAAGTTGGTGTAGAACTGCTCGTTGAGTTCCTCGCTCCTGTCGGTCGTCCAGTCCTGCACCACACGCTCTCGCATCTCGGCAAACACTGGCGCCGGTGGTTCAGTGATATTGCTGATATAGACCAGGTGCACACCGTAACCGGACAGTACCGGCCCGTGCCATTGCCCGGGCGACAGCGCGATCAACGCTTCCGCAAATCGACTGCCGAAAAACTTCTGGATTTCAGCCTGATCCTTTTCCGGGTAATAGTCCTGCAGCATGAGGTCATCACCCAGTACAGCGGTATTCTTGATCGCACCGCCCTCTGCCATCAATGTCGCCTTGATCGCCTCGGCGTCATCCAGGGTCGCATCACCGCGCTTGTCGGGATCAATAAAGACCTGGGTGAAGGTATAACGCGTTGGCTCCTGGTAGCGCTTCCGGTGTTCGTCGAAATACGCCTGCAATTCTTCCTCGGTGGGTGGTGTCAGGGCCACCAGATCCCTGGCGAGAAACTCCAGCTTCTGCGCCAGCCGGCGGCGTATCACCTGGTCGTGCTGATTCAACCCCATGGTCAACGCCTCGCGATACAACACAGTCTCGCGGATATACTGCTGAATCAGTCCATCGAGTTCCTTGTCCGTCGGCGGCCGGCTCCAGCGCTTTTGCCAGGCCGTCTGCATCCATTCAATTTCGCCGGCAGTCACAACAATGGTCTTGTCGTCAGCTTCAGGCACCGGTTCGGCGAACATGCCGTATAAAAGATAGATAACTGCGCCGATAAACATAAAATGCACCAGCGGTTCACGTAACAACTTCACTTCCTCGTTAATCCTCTTATGTGCTAATCAAAGGGGTGAATAAACTGAAATCCAGTTGCCCTGGCCGTCCCGTTCGCGTGGGTTGCCGATGCCGGTTCCGGCGTTGCAACAGGTGAAGCCGGCAGCACCGTGTTCACCAGCCATGCCAGCATCGAAGTCGAGGCCCTTGACAGCGAGAGCAGCCTGGGTAGAAATCCGGTTTTATGTCCCCTCTTCTTTTGATGGCTGACAGCCTTGTTGGTCAGCGGGAATAGAGCGGAGCCATCTAGGCTGCGCCGAGATGCTTCTCGATTTTGCCAAGCAAACGCGTGAAATCTACCGGTTTGGTATCGTAGTCATCACAGCCCGCCTCCAGGGCCTTCTGCTCGTCACCCGCCATGGCGTGTGCCGTGAGTGCAATCACCGGGATCGATCGAGTGGCTGCATCCGCCTTGATCTGGCGGGTGGCTTCCCAGCCGTCGATGACCGGCAGGCTCAGATCCATGAGAATCAGGTCGGGTGACTCCGAGCCGGCCATGTTGACGCCGGCCTGACCGTCCACGGCAATGACGACCTCAAACTCCTTGCGTTCCAGTCGGCGCGACAGCATGTCACGGTTCATCTCGTTATCTTCGACCAGTAAAATCTTGCTCATTGTCTCTCTCAATAGTTTTCTCTATACCTTTACTGCTATCCGTCGCTGCCGGGCGGAACAATTTTGTCCTTGTACAGGTCAGCCAGCGGTAGCCAGACTTCCTGGAACAACAATTTATCCTTGTCGTCATCGGTATCCGTGGATTCGATAATATCTATCGCACGCCGGTACAAGTACTCTTCCAGTTCAAGTTTTGTTGCCATCTGAATTATCCTCGCTCTGTATTACCTGTTTATATGAACGTCGCCAGTATTTTCCTGCTCAAGAGGCTACGCCAATAACAGTAAGAAAGGTGCTGGAAAGCTCACCGCGCCCTGCCCTGTCCAGGATCTGTTCCGCTGTATTGCTAATGTCCGCCAGCGGTCCATAGAAAATCACCATGCCAAGTTGCAGGGTCGCGGCAAGATCGGCAATCGGATTCTGGACGTTCGGATGTTCGGGCGACAGAAATACCATCCTGATTTCACCTACTTCGTCGGGTATCGTTTCGCATCCGCCGCCGGGCGCCACGAATGCGAAAAGCTCCTCTGGACTGTGCAGGGTGACACTTTCTTCATCGAAGGTTACGTCATTGTTTTTTGCATGGAACTCAACAGTCAGAATTGGTCTCATCGGTATTTAAACTCCTTAATTCTATAGTCATGTATGAAAAATTAACCCAAGCATTGCAACATGCCTTCCTTGTAGGAGCGCCGTCCCCGGCGCGAATCGCGGCGGGACGCCGCTCCTACACTACTGATCCAGAACCTCACAGGTGGTGAAACCATCATTCAGGACAGGATGACGTGCTAACAAGGCCATTGTCGCAGTCAGCTTTCGGCCGTTGCGTCTTCCTCCGATCCTGCTTCTTCCGGATGAAGCCATGCCATAAACAGTGTGTAGCCCACCGCCAGTACCACGGCCCCGACAAACAGCCCGATAATGCCTGAAAGTATCATGCCGCCGATTGCACCCAGCAGGATCACCAGCATGGGGATATCCATACCGCGTCCCAGGAACAGCGGTTTCAGAAATGAGTCACTGACACTGACTATAAGGCTCCAGATCATGAAGATGACCGCGGGCACGGTAGCTTCGACCGAGAAGACATAGACGATAAGCGGACCAAGTATCAACAGCGGTGGTAACTGCACGATAGCCAGCAACAGAATCAGCAATGCCCAGACACCGGCATAGGGTACACCGACGGCCATCATGCCAATGCCTCCAAGTACCGTCTGGATCAAGGCCACACCGAGGACGCCCTGGGCAACACTGCGAATGGTTGCGCTGGCAAGATCAACAAACTCCTTGCCGTCTTTCTCACCGAGCACACGACCGACAACCGTTTCCAGCGCATGGCTACCGCTGCGTGCGTACACCAGAAAAACACCGGCAATAATAATGGAAACAACAAACATGAGAACGCCTACACCCGCCCCGGCCGCGGCTGATAAAAACCACTTGCCGACGGCTTCTACCTGTGGCTTGAATTGCACCAGGGCCGCTTCCAGGTTGCTAGAAGCCAGCGTCCATGCATGGTGCAGATCCTCTCCGACAAGCGGCCAATCCTTTACCGACTCTGAGGGTGGCGGGATGGTTAGTGTTCCGGCCTCGTGCTCTGCCGCCAATTTTTGTGTTCCGTCGATTAGTGAATCGGTAAGCAGTATTGCCGGTACTATCAATATCGCCAAAGCAACCAGGTCAATCAGGGCCGCTGTCAGCTTCTCGCGCCCGCCCAGCTTGTGATGTGCCTTCACATACAACGGGTAGATGGCCACGGCCATGATCGCACCCCAGAGAATCGGCATGATAAATGGCCTCACAATGTTGAAGCACCATAACACCAGCAATGCCAGCAGGCTGATACGAACAACCGCATCCAGTGCTCTCGCCTGGAAGATCCTGTCCTCTTCTCTACGGGATGAATCACTCATAAGTGTCTCCTTGGAGTTTATACAGGCCGCGACAGCCTGGACTTGTCCTTTAATGATGCGCCTTGGCACCTTCCGACAGGCGCACACCAATCAAACTGGCCACCACGATGGCCATGTAAAACACCCCGACGATCGCTTCCATGGTGACGAGAAAACGCGCCAATGGCGAGACCGGTAAAATATCACCATAACCCAGCGTGGTAATGGTCACGAAGCTAAAGTAGGTTGCAGTAGAAAAGTTTTCGAGCCACGGGGCCTGCGGAACTCCATTGAAGGAACCGGGCAGGGCTTGCGCAATTAACAGATACAGCATCGCCCAGATCATCGCCAGTAACATATAGATACAGATGGCACCGATAATCTTGTTACCATCAACCGCGCCGGTAAAGAGTACCTGGTACAGCAGCAGCTTGGTCATCCAGATAAAAAAACACAATAACAGGATCAGGTGCGCATAACTGAAACCGGCCATGTCCAGCACTCTACCGGCGACAACAACCAGCGTCATCACCAGTAAAAATGCGATGTTGATAACAAGTCTGGTGTGCTGGCCCTTCTGGCCAAGGGCAGTAATCATGATGAAGGAGATCGTGGCCGCCTGCACAATCCTCGGCCCGTAATCGCCGGGGATGTATTCCAGCACGGAACCAATAAACAGCAGCAGCACCAGCCCCACCGTGAGAAAAATGAAATTATTTTTTTCAGAAATATGTGGCAAAGAGACTATCCCGGTTCCGACTCCCGTCGCGCAAGTGTACCATGTAGCATTGCAGGTGTTGACAGGATTGATTTTCAGGCAACGGTTACAGCCGCCCATGGCACGAGATGATATTTTACCTGTTTTATGAAGACTCGATTCTGTAAATCTGGCAGTTGCCAACGGCTGCAAACGGCCACCCGGGTCCTGCCGCTGGTCGTCGCCATCCTCACCACAGGCTGTACCCTGATCGGCCCTGACTTCAAGACACCCGAGGCGAAACTGGTCGACGAGTGGGTGCCTGCTGATGCCCCGGGTATCAGCAGTCAGCCAACCGCGGACACGCAATGGTGGAAGGTCTTCGATGACCCGGTACTGGATAAACTGGTACAGACGGCCTATGAACAGAACCTGACCCTGCAGATTGCCGGTCTCAGGGTGCTGGAGGCACGCGCGCAGCTCGGTGTTGTCACCGGCAGCCTCTACCCGCAGAGCCAGGCGCTGTCGGGTAACTACAGTTACAACCGTGGCAAGGAAACCGCCCTCTCGGACCGGTATTTCAACCAGGCAGGCCTCGGCTTTGATGCCGCCTGGGAACTGGATTTCTGGGGAAAGTTCCGCCGCGGCATAGAGTCCGCGGATGCCAACCTGTTTGCCAATATCGCCAGTTACGATAATGTACTGGTGACCCTCAGCGCCGAGGTCGCCAGAAACTATGTCCTCATCAGGACCCTGGAAGAGCGCATCAGGCTCGCCAGGGAAAATATCAAGATACAGCAACGCTCGCTGGAGTTAACCACCAACCAGTATGAAACCGGCTCCGTCACGGAACTGGACATGCAGCAGGCCACCACGCAGTTGCGCAACACCCAGGCCTCGGTTCCCAACCTGCTCATATCACTGGAACAGGCACAGCACGCACTGAGCATCTTGATGGGGATGCCGCCGCAGGATCTGAACGCCATGCTTGGCAGCAGCTACGGCATACCCACTGCCCCGGCCGAGGTGGTGACCGGTATACCGGCCGAGCTGCTGCGCCGCCGACCGGACATCAAGCAGGCAGAACTGCAGGCAGCTGCACAGTCAGCACAGGTCGGTATTGCGGACGCGGCGCTGCTGCCAAGCTTTACCCTGTTCGGTTCGATCGGCTGGAATGTCAATGATGCCGGTAATGACAATCTCGGCGACCTCTTCAATGCAAACAATCTGGCGTTCTCGACCGGCCCGGCTTTCCAGTGGAATGTACTGAACTATGGCAGACTGAAGAACCAGGTGCGCGTACAGGATGCACGTCTGCAGCAGCTACTGACCAACTACGAGAATGTGGTGTTGAACGCGGAAGCCGAAGTAAAAAATTCCATCAGTGGTTTTCTGCACTCCAGGGTCGAGGCGCAGTACCGCAAGCAGAGCGCCGATGCAGCGCAACGTTCGGCCAATCTCTCCATGCTGCAATACACGGAAGGTGTCAGTCTCTACCAGAGTGTGCTCGATGCAACGCGCTCGCTGGCCTCGCAGCAGGACGCCTATGCATCGACCCGGGGTAATATTGCGACCAACCTGATTGCCCTCTACAAGGCACTGGGCGGTGGCTGGGAGGTGCGGCTTGGCAATGATTTCGTGCCGGCCGGGGTGCGCGATGAAATGAAGGAAAGAACGGACTGGGGTGAACTGCTGGATACAATCAATAGTGAACCCCCTGCCCTCGAACCGGATGCAGACCTGTGGCGAAGCCCTGACTGGTAGCCGCGGAATGATATGAATACTGCAAACATACCCATGGAAATATCCATTGGCGGCATTTACTTTCCGCCGATCATGTTTGCCATCCTGCTGGGTGTCGTGCTGGCCAGTGTTATTGCCAGGCTGCTGAACAGGTTCAACCTGACCCGTTTCATCTGGCATCCACCGCTGTTTTTTATTGCGCTGGCCGTGGTGTGTACGCGCCTGGTGGGCATTTATATTATTCCTGTATAAAAAATTATTTAATTGAAGCCCCCTCTCCCCAGCCCTCTCCCGGAGGGAGAGGGGGAAAGAAGGAAAAACTATGGGTAAAAGTATAAGCAGTATCCTGCGTTATCTCGTCACGCTCGCTGCCGTCATTGTTGCCGGGATAGTGCTTGCCAACATGTACCAGGAGTACCTGTTCCAACCGTGGACCCGGGACGGTCATGTGCGTGCGCAGGTTATCAAGATCACTCCGCGGGTCGGTGGGCCGATCGTCGAGCTCCCCATCCAGGATAACCAGGCGGTCACAAAAGGTGATCTGCTCTTCAAAATTGATCCGCGCACCTATGAACTGGCCGTGGAACAGGCCGAGGCCAAACTCAAGCAGGCACTGGCATCTGAAATTGTCAAGCAGGACCAGGCGAAACGTGCCAGAGATCTGCACAGGAAAGACAAGGGCGCCATTTCAGAACAGTCCCTGGTCAGGAAGGAGAATGACCTGCTGGTTGCCAGGGCTGATGTCGAAGTGGCAGAGGCGAATCTGCATTCAGCCAAACTGGACCTGGAGTTTACCGAGGTGCGCGCACCGGTAGACGGCTATGTAACCAACCTGCTGCTGCGCTATGGCAGCCAAACCGTTGCCAACCAGCCGGCACTGGCCCTGATTGATACCAACAGCTTCTGGGTGCACGGCTTTTTCAAGGAAACCCAGATAGAACACATCCGCCCGGGCAACAAGGTTGTCATCAAACTGATGAGCTACCCGGACGCAGCACTTGAAGGCGTTGTGGAGAACATGGGCTGGGGTATCGCGCAGCAGGACGGTGCACCGGCCGCTGACCTGCTACCGTCCATCAATCCCAGTTTTGACTGGATACGTCTGGCACAACGTATCCCGGTGCGCATTCGTTTGACCCGTGTGCCTGAAGAGGTGGACCTGCGTGTTGGCACCACGGCATCCGTGTTTGTCACGACCGAGTAACACAGCATGCCCTGTTGTATGGGAGCGCCGTCCCCGGCGCGATTCGGGGTATGGCATAAACTATCGCGCCGGGGACGGCGCTCCTACAGGGCTGAGTCACCCATGACACAGAAGATCCAGTTACAGGAAGCCTTCAAGCTGGCGCTCAGCCTGATGCTGTTTTACTGGCTGGCACTGTACATGGACTGGGATATGCCGCAATACGGTGCACTGGCCATCGTCGTCACCAGCCTTTCGACCAGCGGCGCCAGCCTCAACAAGGGCATCATGCGCGTCTCCGGCACCGGGCTCGGCGCCCTTGCCGGCTTTGTATTGCTGTCCTGGTTCTCGCAATCGCCGCTCGGCATGCTGCTCGCCACGGCCGTGTATGTCACATTCGTCGGTTACTTTATACAGACAGCCCGCCAGTCAGATACCTGGTTTAATGCCGCTTTGATTGCCGTCGCCGTGTGGTCTTCCAGTTACATGAAGGTCGATACGGCGTTTCATTTTGCCACCACCCGGTTCCTGGAGACCGCGGCTGGCGTGCTCTTGTTTACGATTGTCAGCGCCCTGTTCTGGCCCCGTACCTCAGGGGCAGCCCTGCAACGGCAGGGACAGGCCATCTGGGAGGGACTGCAAGCATTGTTCACACAGTATCGCCGGCAACTGTCGACAGGGACATTGCCAGCGGAAGCGGCAGAGCTGCGTACCCGGCTGGCCGGTGAGTATCAGCAGCTACTGGCCACACTGCAAGCTGCATATTCCGATACAGCCGTGGTCCGCGCGAAGAAGCGTAGCTGGGAAATCCTGCGCGTCAACCTGCGGACATTCGGTAACGCACAGGAATTGTGGCGTGAAAGTATTAATGATTGTCGTGAGCTGGACCTGAAGGAATTGCTCCCTGATCTCGAGCCTGCACTGGACACCCTCGGGCATCGACTGCAACGTGGCCACATGCTGTGGGAGGAACAAAAGACCACGACCATCGAATACCAGCTCGATGATACGGTACTGTTGAAAGAAATCGGACTGCAGCTTGATAACGAAACCAGCAACAGGCTGACCCGGTTTCAGCAAGCTGCGTTAGTGAATTTTATCACGCAATTGCACAGTCTCGATCGCAGCAGCCGCGAGCTGTTGCAGACGTTGCGACGACTGGCAAACGTCGACACGGGAAGTCCGTTGCCGGCTCAGACTAAAATGACTGACCCCTTTCAGCCCTCTGTCTGGAACCCTGAACGGCTGCTCAAGGCCCTGTTTCCGGCACTTTGCTGGATTGTTGGCTATGCCTTCTGGTTCTATCTCAACCCGCCGGGCGGACCCGCCGTCCCGATGATGTGTGTTGTTTTCGGACTCATGATGGTCATGTCACCGGTGAATCTGTTTGGCCTGCTGTTGGTGTTGCTGCTCAGCATGTTTGTTGTCGTTGCACCGGTGTATATGTTTCTCATGCCCGCACTGGATTCCGGTTTCGGTCTCCTGTCGCTTGTTTTTATTTATTCCTTTGTATTTGCATACCTGGGTTGTCGTTCACCGATACTGAAGATCGGGCCACTTGTGATGTTTTTCATGCTGGTCAATATCAACAATCAACAGGTCTATTCATTTATGGCGCTGATCGTGACTGCCCAGATGCTGCTGCTTGGCACCAGCATCGTGGTAATTGTTCACCGGCTGTTGAGCCCCATGCATCCGGAGAAGATCATGCTGCGCAGTGTGCAGCGTTTCCTGACTGGCAGTGCCCGGATTATTGACAACTTCCAGAGCGGGTTCACGGCAACAGCAGAGTCGCGGACGTAAACGCAGAAAGCGCGTGTTCGAAACAGCCATCCTGCCGGTCTCCATGCAGCTGCTGAAGGTTGAGAAAAATCTGGATTACCCGCTGTTTCCGGACAATACACCGGAAAAGGTCCAGCGCCTGGTTAGACAGCCTGCAATCTGTGCGTCTGCGTCTGCAAAGCATGGAGGCAACCTACACAGTGGCGGAATCTGAATCTCCCGAACTGCTGCAGTCGCTCGACTCACTTAACGAGAAATGGCGCAAGCGCATACGCAGTATGCTGGAAAAATGGGCACGACTGGAGCAAACAGATACCCTTGCACAAAGGAGTGCAGTTCCCAGTCAACATTTTCACAGGAACTGGAACAGCAGCTGGCAAGCTGCAACAGGACAACGAGCCAGGTGTTATCGACAGGCAGGACCTGCGTAACATTTACGCCGTCATTGGCAGTATCCAGAGCTTGATGGATGCCATGAAGGAACTGGGTGACAGTATGAAACAGATCAACTGGCATCAGTGGGCAGTCGCACGCTTCTGAGAACGCCAAGCGGGATGCTGGACGAGGCGCATGCGCAAAACTGTCAGCGCTCGATGCAAATTCCTCTGATGTGTATTTAAATATGCTGCATAACCTATTGTACTATATGACACTATTAAAGCTTACAATTGAGCAGCCGAGCACATAAAATAGCCGTGTCTTGAGGCATACTCTGTGACTTTATTCACACCACCTGACCAGTAGCAACGGAGCAACTATGAACCAGCACAACGACCATTCGATCCAGCCTGCCCCGCACCCCATCAGGAAAAAATCACTTCTTGCCATTAGTCTCGCCCTGGTAGTGGGCCTGGGTGCTTGCACGACAAATCCCTATACCGGTGAGAAGCAGGCCAGCAAAGCCGGGATGGGCGCCGGTATCGGAGCCGCCGCAGGCGGTCTGATCGGTGCCGCTACCGGTGGCAGCCGCAGTGCCATTCTTCTCGGGGTGGGGATCGGTGCACTTGCAGGTGGCGGTGTCGGCTACTACATGGATCGGCAGGAAGACAAACTCAGGGCACAACTGCAGAACACCGGCGTCAGTGTTACCCGCAATGGTGACAACATCATCCTGAACATGCCGGGCAATGTTACCTTTGCCACCGATTCCAGCAATATCTCCGCTGACTTTTACCCGGTGCTGAACTCCGTGGCCCTGGTGATCAACGAATTCGAGAAGACCTATATCGACATCAATGGCCACACCGACAGTACCGGTGCCGAATCGTACAACCAGACACTCTCTGAGGCACGTGCCAGTAGCGTCGCGCGCTACCTGGAATCGCAGAAAGTCGTGCCGCAGCGCATTATCACCCGCGGCATGGGTGAGTCTCAGCCGATTGCCGACAATGACACACCTGAAGGCCGCGCATTAAACCGCCGCGTTGAAATTGTCCTGACGCCTATTACATAGCAGTCCTGTACCCTGACAAGGATTCATTATGAAAAGCCGAATCATTCTCGCTGTAATGCTGGCTGCCAGCTCACTGCCATCCGTATCCGAAGTGCTCCGCTCGGTTGACAAGGACGGCAATGTCACCTTCTCCGACCAGCCGGTGCCCGGCAGCGTTGAAGCAAGCACCGTAGTCATCGATGCCCCCCCGCCTTCACGGCAGGAAGTCAGCGAGAGTGAGCAGGAGGCACAGGAAACTATCAGGAAGGCCAACCAGATAGGACAGGAAACAGAAGCCGGCAGCTTCGACAGGGCTGCAGCGATAAGGGCTGCACAGATGGATCTGGACAGCGCCACCGCACACCTGCGGGAAGCCCAGGTCGTTGGCGAAGGAGACCGCCAGGCACTGGCCGGTGGTGGCTCCAGGCTCAGACCCGAGTATCTGCAGCGCGTGCAGGACGCCGAGCAACAGGTCATGGACGCACAGAAAAAACTCGATGCCGCGAAACGGGCGCGCTAGCCGCTTGATTCATCCGGTCTTCGCGGATACGATCCGCCCCTGCAGGTAATTGGATTGCTGTAGGAGCGGCGTCCCCGCCGCGATTGTTTTTTACATGCTGCAAATCGCGCCGGGGACGGCGCTCCTACACAGAGGCATCGATAAGCATCCTTGCAGTAGCGCTCCTACAATTGACGTTCGGGTGCAATCCTCATGAACCAGGCCTTGAAGCGTAGCCAGGGGCTCGTGAGCGGTTCCCTGGTCTCGATGACTTCTTCACCATTGATACGGCCGCGCCATTCGAGATCCCCCTCGTCGTTCACTATCACCCGGTAGGTCACTGCGGCGAGACGCTCGTCGATGTCATAGGTCAGCTCAACGACCATGTCCTCTGAATCAATAAGCAGTCCCATCTCTGCATTGATCTCTATGGAACGGGGGTCGAGATTCAGGGAACCAACAAACAGGTATCGGCGATCAATCAGAAATGCTTTTGTATGCAGCGTCAGGGTATCCGTAGCCTCGTTCGCACCCTGTACCTCGCTCGCAGCATTTGCTCTTGCTTCATACAGTTCCGCGCCGGCCGCGATGACATCCTTTCGGTAACGCGCGTAGCCGCCATGTACCGGAACGTGATTATTGGATGCCAGTGAGTTGGTCAGGATAATCACGCGTACGCCCTTGTCCACGAGATTGCGCACAAACTGAACACCGCTGTCTCCAGGGACATAATAGGGCGATATGAAGATGATTTCTTCGTCGGCGCTGAGTAGCACTTCCCGCAGGTCTGTTGCCAGCCGCATCTGCTCTTCACTGATTTCATTAATCAGTTTGTCGGGGCTGTCGGACAGCACCCGTGCCTCGGCAGGAAACAATGGCTGGCGATCCGCCATGAGATCCTGGAGCAACTGACTCTCTAGTGCCTGTTTATAGACCGTGTCATAGGTAGCGTCGAATTCTTCCGCGATGTGGGCCCGTACAGTCTCCAGGTCCTCATCGATCCCTTTTGCGGTTAACTGCTCCATCGGTACCGCGCGTGAATGGTTCCAGAATTCGTCGAATGACGCCGAGATATCAGCAGCGATCGGTCCCATGGCCAGCACGTCGAAATCGACGAACACAGAACCTGTCTTCAGCTCGAAATACTCATCGGCGATATTGCGTCCGCCGACAACGCTGATCTGGTTATCAACCGTAAATGACTTGTTATGCATGCGCCGGTTGGCCTGTCTGAAATCGCCAACGAAATTGAGGGCAGAAAAGCCGCGTCGCGAAATCGGGTTGAACAGACGGACTTCGATATTCGGGTGCTCGTTGAGCAGGATCAGGCCGTCATCCGACGCGGTCGTAAAGATGTCATCAAGCAGGAACCGGACCCGCACGCCCCGGTCAGCGGCCTTTAGCAGCGCGTTCATCATGACCGAGCCCGCGGTATCCTCCTTCATCAGGAAGTACTGCAGATCAATACTCTGCTCTGCGATTTCTGCCAGCCGCAACCTGACGCCAAGGGCATCCATCCCCTGGTTGAGCGGATAAAAGCCGGAAAGCCCGCCGTGTTCATCGACCCATCTGGATACCTCCGTGCCCAGCCGGGTATCTGCCGTATCAGTGATGGTTTCACTGTACGTTTTGTGCTCATCAAAGGACACGGTCGCGCAACCGCTGAAGGCTGATGTGAGCAGCAGCAGAATAAAAACCCTGCAGAGTCGATAATCAGTCACATTCATTTCCCATGTTCGACAGGGCACCCTCCTATTCCTTATGGAATCGAGTGTGCCGCCCATTTACTGGCTTTTGCCTTGCTGTTGCTCAGTGAAGGCCCGGACCACATCCGAGACCCGATTATAGATTTCATTGTCAGAAAAAATAGGCTCCATGCCGATGTTCAACTTCACTTCGCGCAATGGCAGGTGCGCACGGGCGATCGCCAGTTCAATCCCCTGGTCCCTGAGTTTCTGGAAATAGGGCCGCAGCTTTTCCATGGCAGTGAAGTCGACAGAGGTAATGGCCCGGGCGTCAATGATGACCTTGCGGACGGGGTGTTCTTGCTGATCGATAAAACCCTGCAGCCGTTCCATGAAATAACTGACGTTGGCAAAGATCAGCGGTCCATAGAAACGATAAACGACCAGGCCCGGTATACCCTCCTCCTGGTCGTCATCGCCCAGGTCGTGGAGTTCGTCGGAACCCGGTTTGCGTACCAGTAGAGCATCTTGGGGTCGTGCCAGGTTGGAGAGCAGGATCGCGATGGAAAACGCAGTGCCCAGCAATATGCCCGGTAGCACACCGATGAAGACGACGGCGGCCGTTGTGGTTATCGCGATCCATGCTGTCTGTCGGTGCTGAACCCACATAGCCTTCACTGCCGCTATATCAATAAGTCCGAACCCGGTGTATATCAGGATGGCCGCAATTGTCACCTTGGGCAGTTGCGTCAGGGCCTCTACCGCAAGCATCATAAATACAATCAGAAAGACCACGGAGGCCAGGTTCGCCACCTGGGTACGGCCACCCACGGCACTGTTCAGCAGGGTGCGGGTCTGGCTGCCGCCCACACCAAACCCCTGCACGGCACCGGTGGCCAGGTTGGCCGCGCCCAGCGCCATCAGTTCGCGGTCCGGATCAATCTCGTAGCCATGCTTCTCCGCCATCGCCCGGCTCAGCAGTATGCCTTCCGGGAAAATCAGCATGGAAAGACCCAGTGCACCCATCGCCAGGGTAGCGATATCATCCAGGTTGATAGTGAACTTCATGGCCTTGGGGGTGATGTGACTGATTTCTCCGATGGTTGTTACGCCCATGGCGTTAAAATCAACCAGCAAGCCGCAGACAAGTGCCAGGAAAAAGACAGGTACCAGGGGGGGTAGGCGCACGATGACGCGTTTGAAAACTATCAGCAGCAGCAGCGTCACTACGCCCGTGGCCAGGGTCGGCAGATGGGTATCCGGGAGCTTCTCCAGCCACTCGATCAAGCGCTGCACCAGCCCTTCCTGCTCCAGATTGACACCAAACAGCTTGCCCCACTGGCTGATGATAATGACCAGAGCCGCGCCGTTCAGGTAACCAAGCAGTACGGGTGTCGACAGAAAGCTCGCGACCACACCCAGCTTGAACGTCGCCGCTATGATGAGGATAAGGCCGGTAAAGATAGCCAGCCAGGTACCCGCAATGATGGCCAGTGCAGGATCGCCTCCGGTGAGCGGCAGTATCGCCGTTCCCACCAGCAGTGCAACCGCACCGTCAGGGCCGACATTCATGTGACGAGAGGAGGTGAACAGAAAATAGGCCAGCGTGGCGGCAATCGCACTGTAGATCCCGGCTATGGGGCCAAATCCCGCCAGCTCCGCATAAGCCAGGGCTGAGGGGATCAACACCAGGCAGATGACCAGTCCTGCGAGTACGTCGGGCCCCAGATCCTGTTTTTTATAACCCGAAAGAACCCCGAGCCCCGGTAGTAAACGGGTAATGCTATATCGTGATAGCATTTTGCCGTTCTGCTTGGCGTGTTCCTCATGGTGACAGACACACTATTGCAGGAATTTGTCGCAGCTGCCCGGCTTGGGTTCTTCAGGCTTGACGATCAGGCCGGTAATACTGTCCAGCAGGCTCGTGGATATGGTTAACGGCGCCAGCAGCCACGCCCTGCCTGCTTCATGGGCAAAGTCCGTGAGGGATACCAGCTCGTATTGCGGATTGGCAATTGGTCCGTAGATTTTCATCGGCTTTTTTTTCGTCTTGAAGAGTCTCGTTTTATGCTCCGGAACAATGGCAACATTCATTGTCTGCTTGACCAGATCTAGCTGGCTATCGATCTTTATCAGGGTGTCTGGCGTATCGATGACATGAAGATCGGACGTTCCAATACCCTTGTTGAAATGCATGATTATGATGGCGCAGTCGATATTGACATCCGCGTTTGGCGAGAGCATGTTCGAGATGGCCCAGCCGATAACATCCACTGTGACAAGATTCATGACACTTTTATCGATCCTGGCATTTTCGGCGATGATATTAATTTCACCATCCAGGTGTGACGCGAGTTCGGCGGGTGAGTGACCGCGGCTTTTCAGATCCGCCCGGGCTGTCATTGTGCCCCTGATCGGTGATGTTTTCCGGGCAGAGCTGGAAAACAACAGCCCCAGGTCTATGTCATCGCCGCTTACAAAAAAGTGCACCGTGGGCGGTGTGCTGGTGGAATCAATCATGACATTATGATCGAGAACATCGTTCTCAATCGTATATCTCATCGGTTTGATGTCGAGCTTGCCGTCCTTCAGGATTACATGACCGTAGACATCCCCAATCGATGCCGCGGTTGAACTCAGCTTGTTGATCGTGAGTTCCAGGTCCAGGTCGATGGCATTCAGTCCGGAAAAATCAATCGGTTCCCTGCTGAATACATCTTCTGATATAGCGGCCTGATTATCGGCTACCTGGTCAAATTCCCTGGGGGTGCTTGTGTCTGCTGCCGCAGCCAGCTTTTCCGGATAAATCCCGATGTCATGCAGATCCAGGTCCGGGATGCTTATCGAGCCGGCAACGCGTGGACGCTTGCCGGTAAAGCTTGCTGTCAAGCTGGTGCCAATCGTCGTGTTTCTGAGGTTGGTACGTCCGTTGGAGCGGAGGTTTGCCGTGCTGCCCGTGATGCGCCCGGAGTACTTTACTGCGCCCTCTCTTGGCAGGGGCTGGTCAAACACCTGGCCAATGGTATTCAGGTCACTGGCGGACAGTTCAAGCTTCATATCAATGCCGTCCAGTTTTTCAAGGTCGGCAAGTGAACCATTCACGGCGAGCTGTAAATCCTCGCCCTTGTTGACCTTGACGTCCAGTGCGGTGATCGCCGTGGGTCCACCGCTATCACTGACATGGGCCGTAGCCTGGATACGACCCAGTGCGGGTATATCGGAGCCAAGGAGCGTAGTCAGGGATGTGGTACTCGGTGCCTGCAGACCCAAATCAAGCATCAGTCCCGCCAGCATGATCTTATACGCTGTCACGCCCAGTTTGATATCGCCCCTGGCGTCGATCTGCAGTGTTTGCTGGTCACCTGCTGTCAGCTTGATTTTATCGACGAGCAGCACGTCCGAGACCAGCGATAAACGTGCGCTACCCGCCAGCGGACCCAGTAGCGGGATAGCCTCGTTGAATTGGCGTGCAAATGCGCTGTCCGGGGTTGCAACTGACAGCATTGCTTTCAGGTCACGCAACGGCTGGGGTGCCTTGACAATGCGGGTGCTGCCAGCAAGTTCCAGCTTGTGTCCAGCGGGGCCCGAGGCCTCAAGCGTGTAATCACTGAGCAACAGATCATCACCGGCCCCGGAGAGCTTGCCAACGGTCTTGACGGTGTTGAAGTGCGGGCTCTGTTCAGGCAACAGTGATGCCAGCAGTTCTGCATCCGTTACGTCGCTGGAAAAATCGAGCTGGATACCCTCTGCCCTGAGCAGGTTGCCCACCGCGCCGGATACCTGCAGTGTGACCTTGTCTTTTGAAACCTTTACTTGAAGATCATCCAGTCGTGGTGCAGCCAGGGTACCGGCCAGTCTGCCTGTTGCCGTCAGCGAACCGATGTCGGGTGCACTCGCATGCAGCAGTTGCAGCAGGCCCTGCATATCGGGTGCCTCGATGTGCAAACCAATATCGAGCTCAACGGGTCCGTGGTGCCTGGTAATGATTCCCTCTGCGTAGATAGCTGCCTGCATGACATCAAACTGGTACTTGAACGGGAACGGCTTGTCAGTCTCAAGCAGGTTCGCTGCTGTCCCGGACTCGCCTTCAAGTTTGAAGGCTATAGCGTCAATCGTTCCGGCACCTGTCAGTACAACTGTCTCGGCACCGGCCGGGTCATCCTTTTTCAGCGATTCGAGACGGATCTCCATGGGCTCGGTTTCGTCAAGCAACAGGTAATGGATTGCGAGATTTTCAATGTCCAGCCGTTCGATGAAGGGTACTTTGAGTTTTACAGTTTTATCGTCATCAATCTTATCTTCATCCGGCGTCTGCCGGGCACTGACGACGCCGTCCCTGATCAGAAGCTCGTTCACGATCATGATTTTTGTCCACAAGGAGAGCAGATCGACCTGCAGGCTTATATCTGCCGCACTGAATTCAAAATCGCCAGTTGCGTTTTTGAAGTGGATACCGGATGCCTTGACTGACGGGGACAGCGACAAGTCCACTCCCACTGGTCCGGTTATCTCGAGCTGGTTATCGGTAGTGCGGTTGACGAACTGGACGAGTCCGGCACTTAAATGATTCGGGTCAAGTAGCACAAGCAACGTCGCCAGCATTGCAACAGCTGCTATGACCAGACTGGTGAGACCGATGAAGGTGTATTTAAGCCAGCGCATGAGCAGAGTTTAACCAATAATTACATTGTCTGCTCAGCTTCCATTGCCACATAAAACAGAAGTGTGTTGCAGGAATTGTTTTTTTGTCCTGCTCCTAATCGCGCCGGGGATGGCGCTCCTGCAGGTGCATCAATTGTGCAGGTGCGACTTTTATCAGCGCTCGAAACTGAACTGAATCTCCGCGGATGAGTGTTCCACGCTGGTGATGGTGCGAACACTCCAGCGCCGTGAGAATTCGTAACGCGCCTCAAATTCGTTAATCGCGTCGTACAAGCCGGCTCGGTAACGTACATAGAGTTGCGGTGACAGATAGGTACCCAGTACCATCGAGGCCTCCTGCAGTGTTGCACCGCTTTCCACGCCAAATTCTTCCAGCCCCATCGAGGTTCCCAGAATACCGGTCAGCATATTGCCACCGGCGACCAGTCCAGCATCCGTCATGCTGCCCTCGCCCTGCCCGATCTCGGACTGTGGCTTGCCGAATGCGATATAGGAAATGATGTCGGATTCGGGCATGGTCGGATCGGAATACAGGGTTATTTCCGGGACCTTCAGGGTACCCTTTGCGCGTATTCCCGCCGTCACATTATCAACCTGGCGGCTGGCCTCAAAATCCAGTCCGGGATTGTCGACCGGTCCGCCGCTGAACAGCAGCCGTCCACGGCTAATATCAAGCCGGCGGCCGTAGACTTCATAGCTGCCGCGTTCTATGGAAAGTTTGCCCTGTGCCGTGGTTGCCTGCCCCGGCCTGTCCAGCAGATCGACCGAGCCGAGCAGGTCACCCTGTAAGCCAAGACCTTTTATATCTACATCATCCCCCAGCGACAGGCGGATGTCGCTCGACACCTGCCAGCGCTCAGCAGGCTCGGTTCTGGTGTCCTGCTGGGCTTCGATGATGATGACATCGCCGGAAACCCCGGTGCGGGTGCGCATGTCCCTGGGGCGCAGGCGGGCATAGGGTACGTGCACTTCACCGCTCAGCTTCAATTTCGGCGGCGTGATGCTGGCGTGCAGGTCCGGCGACACATTGATGATGGCCTCGGGTAAATGCATGATCTCGAAATCGCTGCCCTGCAGGTTTACCATGGCTTCCCAGTGCGCAATATCAACAATGTTCACATTGCCCGTGAGTTGCACGCTGCCCTTGCCCGAATCACAGCTGCCGTTAATCACCAGCCCATCCGCCTTGCTCTGCAGCTGCAGGTCAAGATTGGTCAGACGGATACCCAGGTCATCAATTTCAAAGGTGCTGTCAGTCATGCTGGCACTGCCGGACAGCCGCGGCTGGCCCAGGGTCCCCTTCCCCTCGAAGTCCAGTGCCACTCTGCCCTCATAGTTGCCGACCTCATCCAGCAGGTATTCCACAAACAACAAATCATGCAGCTCACCGCTGAGACTCAGATCCAGAGGCTGTTCCTCCCAGGGAGTAATGCCCGGCTGGTAACCCGGCAGGTGCAGGTTGGCACGCAGGTAATCCGCGTCGCTGATATCCAGCACGGCATTGCCTGTTACCCCCTTGTCATTCAGCAAGGCACGCAGCATGCCCTGCCTGATATGTGAATCCGATGGCACGATCGGATCATCATATTTGACACTGCCGGCACCGAGATTGATCAGCAGGTCAGCAAAGGTCACGTTGCCGGCATCCACCGTCGCAACCAGCGTGGCATCCACCAGGCTTGTGAATGTCAGCGGTGAGCCACTCAGCGCGCCCAGTGTCGCCAGCGGAAAATTGCTGAGTTGTACATGGGGTGATATCTGTTTTTCCGGGTTGCCCTGCGCCTTCATGCACAGCCGGGCACTGTCCTGCTGCCAGCATGTTTCCGGCAGCAGCACGCGCTGTGCCCCCAGCTCTGCCTTGACGGGCTGTTGTAATGACCAGGGCCCTGTTCCGGGATACTGCCAGTCTGCTGTGAGGATCTCGCCCTGCCAGGTGTTATCAAGCCAGTCTCCTGCGAGCTGCAGATCGATGGCGGTCTCCTTGCCACTTGCGGCCAGTGTCAGTTGGTGGCGGTGAACTGAACCGGCAAACTCCAGGGTGGCCTCTGCGTAGCGCTGACCGGCCAGTTCCAAAGCCTGCATCTTTATCGAGACGGACTGCCGTGCCGATTCCGACCACTGCAGTTGCACTTCACCTGCAAGTGCATCGATTGTCAGCGCGGGTCCTGCCAATTGCTGTGCAGTGACGGTTGCAGCAAGCTGTGGCTGATCACGCTTGCCCTGAATTCGGCCCGACAGATCAAAGGCACCTTGCCAGCCAGGCAACAGTGCTTCCATGTCGGGCAGCATGGCCTGTGCGGTGATATCCCAGGATTTCTCGATGCTGCCACTTGCCGTGATGCGGTTGTCAGCAGATGTCAGGTCCAGTTGCTGTATGTTCAGTCGCTCGTTATCCAGCGTGACGTCGATCTGCCCGGCAACCGGGTAACCCCGTAGTTCGCCACGCAACTGCTCGAGTTGCAATGCCACCTGCGTGTCACTGTCCAGCAGGCGACCATTGCTGGCCAGTTGCGTGGTCAGTTGGCCGGGCCATTCCGGCCAGTGTTTGCCCGGATTGAGCTGCTGCAGGTCCAGCGCAAGTTGCCAGCCAAAACCCTGTTGCCAGTCAATTTTCCCGCTGCCTGTAATACTGCCGTCCAGCGTCTGTCCAGCCAGATGGCTGATCGACAGACCATCAAGACTGCCATCCGCCGTAAATTGCCAATTCCCGGCCGGTATATCTGTCCCTGACACACTCGATTCACCCTGCAGGTTATAGTTGTCTAACAGGCCGGTCAGCCTTGCCTGCCCGGCAGCCGACACCCTGGCATCGGCGTCTGTGTCGATACGCCAGTCAAGCTGCAGGTCACTGGGTAATTGCGGTTGCAGAGCGAAGCTTCCGGCAAGTCCCGCCTGGTAACCGTCCGCAAGCAGTTCAAATGATTTGATATGCAGCTGCCGGTCTTCGATCCGTGCTGACAGGGTGATGCGCTCGAAGCGGGTGGCCTCTTCGCTGAGGCCGGTAATGCTGAGTGATTCAATAACCGACTCGGTCAGTGTGATATCGACAGGCAGATCAATATCCACGGAAAAGCTGCCATCACCAGAGTCACTGGATGGCACCATGGCCACGGTCACTGACTCTGCAGTCAGGCGATTGACCCTGAATTCACGTGAGAGCAGTGCCAGCGGAGACCAGTCCAGTTGGGCCTGCCTGAGACTGTAGACATCCTCGCCGACCTGGATGCGCAGATCGGTCACGTCGATGACAGAGACCAGGCGGCCATTCAGCTGACCGATTTGCACGTACTCACCAAGTTGCGATTGCAATACCCGCCCGGCGAACTGCAGTCCGCTCTCTGTGCCGGTGATAAAATACACCAGCCCGGCCAACAGCACGACAAGCAGCAATAACACAGTAAACAGTTTTCTGATCCACTTCAGCAAGGACATGGTCAGAAGTCCGGGCCAAAGGTGATATGCAAACGCAAGGGGTTACCGGCTTTACTGAGGGCCGCGGCCACATCGACGCGCACCATGCCCACCGGCGATGCCCAGCGTATACCGACACCGGCGCCACTGGATGCATCGATCGGTGACTCGCTGAAGGCGCTGCCGATATCATAGAATGCCGCCAGGTACCACTTTCCGTAGACGTTATAGTCATACTCAATACTGCCCACGAGCAGGTATTTGCCACCGATCAGGTCGCCATCCTCGTTTTCGGGAGCGATAGACTTGTATTCATAACCGCGTACGCTGTTATCACCCCCCGTGAAAAAGCGGTTGGTTGCCGGCATCCTTTCGAAATTACCGGTCGCGGTTGCACCGGTTTCCGCGCGCATGATCAGGCGCCCCTCTTTGCCGAACGCACGCACCAGTTTCCCGCGCATAATCCCCTGCAGGAAGGTGGCGTCAGACAGCAGCGCCTCGGCAGCGCCCGAGGTCTCCAGTTCAACCCGGTAACCGTCAGTTGCAATCAGGCGGTTATCCGCCCTGACCAGCGTCCAGGTCGCCTTCGGTATCAGCAGGTTCGATGTCCCGTCACTGTCCGCAAGGTCATCAACCTCGTGCTTGTATCCCAAGGACAATACCTCGCGCCAGTCGTCGCCACGCATGACATTGCGGCTGACGCGCAGCTCCGTTGCTTTACTCTTGACATCCGTGGTGTCCTCTTTCCGAAACAAGCCGGTGATTTCCAGCACATCGGTGCGCGGCTTGGACAGCGGGATGCCATAGGTCATGTTGACATCCTGTCGTACCTGTGAGGCGTTGATCCCGGCACTGAGCCGGTGACCGTAACTGTTGATTCTGCGGTGCAGCCAGCCGAGCGAACCCTGCAGGCCGAAGTTGGTCGAGAATCCCAGTCCAACGGTATATTTCTGCAGTTTGTTCGGCGTCAGGATAATATCGATCGGGATTTGATTGCTGTCGTCAGTTGCTGGCTGCGGCACGATATTGACGAAAGCAAAATAACCACTGTCGACCAGGCCACGCTGCAATTCAAGCAACCTTGACGCAGACCAGATATCACCGGTCTTGAATGGGATATAGCGACGTAGTCGTTCCTCATCGATATTCCCGCCCTCGAATCGCACCGGACCGAAGAAGGCCTGGTTACCGGTATCCAGGTGCAGAAAGATACCGGCTTCGTTTTTTTCTCGATAGACCCTGACTTCGCTGCGCTGATAACGCGCATCCCGGTAGCCATTATTAAGCGCCGCAGCGCGGAAGCGGGTTTTTGCCAGTTCATAATCGGCGTGTACCAGTTGCTCGCCGATCTTTACGGGCAATGAATCCATTACCGCGGTGACAACCGGGTCGTCCTTGCCGGCACCCTCGAAGCGCAAATCGATTTCGCTAATGATGACCGGCGGGCCGGGGTCGATCACATAATGTGCCACCCATTTGTCGCCGTCTTGCTCCAGGCTGGACTCGATCACCGGCTGGTAATAACCATACGGCTGCAGGGCAGTCTCTATCTCGCCAATTGCACGGTTGTGGTAGCGGCGGATGCGGCGTTCTGTCAGGTCATCGGCCTTGCGCTGCTGTTCGATGGTCAGAAAGGCAAGCACATTCCTCTTTTGCTCCCGGTTCAGCCCGTCCAGTTTGACGTCGATGGACACGGCTGCCTGTACCGCCGTCATGGCTGACAGCAACAGGACAAGGATCAGGAGATTGCGCATGACAAGGATTATACAAGCAGCGAGCTCGAGCGCGTCAGCCGCGTACCAGCATAAAAAAAGCCCACCGCCGAATATGGCCGGTGGGCTGTTTGATGTTACAGATGTGGACTAGTTTGACGCCTGCTCTACCCCGACATTGATATCCACGCGGCGATTCTCGGCGCGACCTTCCGCCGTGTCGTTGCTGGCGATGGGGTTGTTTTCACCTTCACCACTGACATCGATAATGCCCGCATCGATGCCCTCGCTGACGATGTAGTCCCGGACGGCCTCGGCACGACGCACCGATAGCCCCATGTTGTACTCGGCAGACCCGATGCTGTCGGTATGACCAATGATGTCTATATCCACCACCCGTGCTCCCCTGGCCTTGATGGCATCACCCAGTTCATGCAGGGCCACCTTGCCTTCTTCCTTGAGGACGGCCTTGTCAAAGTCGAACAGTGCAGACGTGGCCATGGTGTTCTTCTCGTACTGGACCACGGCTGCCGCGGGCGGTGCCGGTGCCAGCAGCACGGCGCTCACGTAGTCAGCCATCTTGTCCGGCGAGGCAATGTCCGCAGCATTCACCGCTGAGCCACAGTGACTGGTGGCCGCAATCTCCCCGGCAAGTTCCCGGTCCCAGGACTGATCGCCGGTATTTATGGTGTGGATACAGAGGTGATTTCCTGATGCGGCCTGCGCCTGCCTGACAGCCGCAACCGTGCTGCTGGAATCGATGCCGTGGAAGTCACTGATAATAATGACGGCGGCGTCTCCCAATGCAGTATCAAGGCTGGCGGCAGCCGTCTCGACCGTGCTCGCCAGCGGAGTGGTACCGCCGGCACATTGAATGGAATTCAGGGCACTGGCGAAATCGGCACGCTGATAGGGCGCCATACCATACATCATTCCGCTACTGGCGCCATCGAGGCAGGTCCCGGAGCTGAATGCGGCCAGCCCGGCCTGGTAATCCAGCGGCGGAATCGTCTGGTTCATACGGCTGGCGGTGTCCATGGCACTGTAATGCTTAACCTCCCCGCCGGCCTTGTGGTTCATGGAGGCAGAGGCATCAACGACCGTCACAAAAGAAGCTACCTTGGGAACGTATGCTGACGGATCCAGTTGTACCGGATCGAAGGGTGACGGGCTATAGGGCGGGTTGCCTGAACAACCATAGAGAAGACCGGATGTAACAATGACGACCAGATACGAACGAATGTGTTTCAACATGAGGCTCTCCCTTTATTTACCACATCATTGCAAAAATAATCACCTGCAGGAGCGGCGTCTCGCCGCGAATCGTGCCGGGGACGGCACTCCTACAGTACGAGTCAGAACCTCACCTGTCGAAACCGGAGTTATTTTTACCCGCCAATCACAGCAAGATACTGTTCCAGTGTTGACTCTAGTGCTGGATCAGGAGACTGTCAACGGGATGCGAACGATATTCAGGCATCTTGAAGCGGCTATTTCTCTGCAACCAGAAAACTGACCCAGCTGGGATCGGCATCACCCACCCTGGCCGGTGAATAGTGACCGTTGCCCTCGCCGCTCTCTTTATCCGTCTCTTCCCAGTAGACCGACACCCGGGAATAGCCCGCCTCGACCAGCAGTTCCTGCAACTCCGGCAGTGACCACAGACGCCAGTCATAGGTGAAGGCCTTCTTCATCTTCGAGCCATCCGGGAATTTGAAGTGGATGTGGCAGAGGATATCGCCATTGATCGGGTTATAACTGGCATGTTCCCAGATATATTTGAAATGCTTGAATTTGCGTTTTTCCTTTATTTCCCTGTAGGCCTCGTAGCCACCAAAGGCATCCATAAAGAGAATGCCATCGTCTGCCAGGGCGTCGTGTGCCTTGCGAAAATAGCGTCCCAGCAGCTCGCGTGTCTTGAAGATCTGGTAACTGAAATTCATGGCAAGCACCACATCGACCGGCTCGGTTTGATCGACGTTGAAGACATCCTCCTGTAGCAGGCGAACCCGGGTGCGTTGATTCGGTTGCAGCGCTGCCAGGTTATGCTGGCGCCCCCATGCCAGTACTTCCGCATCTATATCAACACCGGTGGCCGTATTTTTCTCGTCACGCCTGACCCATTCGCAACACATACTGGCGGTACCGCAGAAATCTTCCCGAACCGAGTGTGCCTGACGCTGACGCAGTTTGCGGAATGTCTCACTGACAAAATCGTATTCCTCCACCACTCCCTGAACCGATTGTTCATAGAGACTGTGGCGATCGGCGCTCTCAGCCATGGTCCTGCTGGCCGGTTTTCGTTTGTCTTTCATGTTTCCCCCTGATGTTGACTACGGCAGCACATATCCATTCAGCAAACCACAGAGACACAGAGTGCACAGAGAAATTTCATCATGGAATTCTCTGTGTTCTCTGTGCCTTCGTGGTTAACAGTCAAAGCAGCACAAAGACCACGACGGCAATGATGATGAAGACGAGTACGTATTCTGCGGCGTGGCTGGTGCGTGCTGCGGGCGTGTGCTCTTCAACGTGCTCGGCACATTGTGAAACCAGTTTTTCAATCGCGCTGTAGCGTTCCGCCATTTGTGATTTTACGACCTGCCGCTTTTCGTCTGCTTCCCGGGTAACGGCATCGCAAGCGAGGTGATACTGTTCCTCATTTTCGTCGTCATCTTCACCGTTCTCGATCTCCAGCCACTGCTCTTCCAGCAGCAGTAACTGCTGCTCTTCCCAGCCGGCAATATTTCCAAGCTCGTCTTCATAAACCGTTTCACACAGATCGCGCAGTCCCTTGCCATGATCGAACCAGTTAATCAGCCGGTCGTGCAGGTAGGTGACCCCGGTTACCTCTCCGTCCTCGTTCAAAGTCTCCCGGTACAGGTGCCTGGGCAGTTTTAAATCCAGTGTCGTCATGGTTTTCCGAATCAGATGTTTGTCAGCGTGTTGACGTCTTGCAGGGCACAGCCATACAGCGGCCGGGAATCACTCATGGTTTACGTGCAAGAACACAAGCTGTTTTCAGCTCCCGTGAACGACAAGCGCGCCATTGTAGACTCGCATCGGGTGCAGTACAAACGCAGTTTTGCATATAACGATGCCCCGTCAGGTGAGCAAGGCAACAGCGCACCTGCATTACGTGCGCAAGGACAGGCACAGCTGTTGATAGATTTCTGGTGGGTGGTTATTCTCCAGCCTGCTGTGTTCCCTGACACAACGTATTTCTGTCAGTCAGCCGGCACGCCATTTCTTTAGAGGACACCGATGAAATCACCATACGCTGGATCAGAGTCCGCTGTAATTATCCGTTCCCATCTGCTTCGGACAGGACTCGCTGTCCTGTTGCTGGCGGCAGCCTTTTATGCCTACGCGGTGGATCTGGATGTCGCGGAGGCCTCTCCCGACTGGCTGCAGTTATGCCTCGGCCTGTTCGGCGGACTGGCACTGTTTCTCGGCGGTCTGCAAATGTTGTCCGAGGGAATGATAAAAGCGGCTGGCCAAACCATGAAAACGGTGCTGGCAAAGCTCACCACCAACCGCTTCAAGGGCGCCTTGACCGGGGCCTTTGTGACCGGCGTACTCAATTCTTCGACGGTCACCACCTTGCTGGTTGTTGGTTTCATCAGTGGTGGCCTGATGACCCTGGCCCAGTCTGTCGGTGTCATCATGGGTGCCAACATCGGCAGCACGGTGACGGCCCAGTTACTGGCGTTCAACCTGTCCGCCTATTCCCTCGGTCCGGTCGCGCTGGGTTTTTTCATGACGTTCACTGCCAAGCAGGAGAAGGTGAAGTACTACGGCATGATGATCATGGGTATCGGCCTGGTGTTCTATGGCATGGGTCTGATGAGTGAGGCGATGACACCCATGCGCAGTTACCCGCCCTTTCTTGAAATCCTGGTAAGACTGGAAAACCCGGTGGCTGGTATTATCGCCGGCGCGGTATTCACTGCCATTGTGCAATCCTCCGCCGCCACGGTGGGTATCGCCATCGCGATGGCGAGTGAAGGCCTGCTGGCGCTGCCAGCAGGTATCGCACTGGCGCTCGGAGCCAACATCGGCACGGCCGTGACCACCGCCTTCATGGGCATCCTCAGTAGCAAATCGGAGGAAGCCGTGCGTGCCTCTGTGGTGCATGTTGTCTTCAATGTGCTGGGTACCCTGATATGGCTGCCACTCATCTGGCTGCTGGTGGACATGGCGGTGTGGGTATCGCCCGCCAGCCCGCAACTGGAGGGAGCGGCCAGGGCAGCAGCGGAGGTACCGCGTCAGATCGCCAATGCCAATACCCTGTTCAACGTCATCAACACCCTCCTGTTTATTGGCTTCACCGGCTGGTTCGCCCGACTGGCAGAGCGCCTGGTGCCGGAGCGGCCGCTTGAGGCAGGCGTCATTGTGGAACCCGAGTTTCTCGATGAGGCGGCACTGGCAGTGCCTACCGTGGCGCTGCAGCAGGTGCGACTGGAAGTGGGCCGGATTGGCGCAATTACACTCGGCATGCTGCAGGACATCGGACCGGCACTGATGAGCCGGAACATGAAGCATGTTGAGGATATCGCACGTCGCGATGACGAGGTTGATATTCTGGAGGCGGCGATCCTTGCTTACCTGGGGAAAATTCGCAAGGGATTATTAACTGATCAGGAAAGTTATGAATTCCAGGGATTGATGACGGCGACGGACAATATAGAGAACCTCGCGGACGTTATCGAGACCGATATCGTTGCCCTGGCGCGCAAGGCGGCCAATGTGAAATCTGCGTCGAGTGATGAAACCCGGGAAATCCTGGCAGCCCTGTACACGACAGTAACCCGGGCGGTGGAACTTGCTGTACAGGCGGTTCGCGATAACGACCAGCGGGCGGCCGGGTCCGTACTGCTGCTGAAGAACACTATTCGGGATCAGTCTGAGAACTTATTGGCAAGGAAGGCGACGCGCCTGGGTGCAGAGGACCCGGATTACCTCAACCTGGTGCGACTGCAGATGGCTTTCATTGACCAGATGCGGCGTATCTACACCCTGGCAAAGCGCATTGCCAAGGTCGCTCTGCCGCCGGCACTTGCTGAACGCGATTGAGTGTTTGTAGCGACCGGCCAGGCTTCTCCGGTAATGATTGACTGGTTCGGCGTCAGGTCTTCCAGTCAGGGTACAGGGGTGACAATCCTGCACTGGCAGGCGCCCCTTTTGCTTGCTTGATCTCCAGGCCTTTTTCAAACACACGCCACAGGGCCTCGCCCTGCCAGGGTTCGCCTGCTGCGCTATAAAGTGCTTGTTCCAGTGCCTGTATTTCATTCACCCCGGTAGACAACTGTTGCATCAGTGTACCGAGATTACGTGGCGGGTCATCCGGCCAGCTGGCGGCGGCCCATTGCAACAGTGCGTTTGCAGCTGCTGCGGGATTGTTTCCCTCACAGGCCTGCTGCACGGCGCTGCGAGCTGCCCTGAGCTGCTGTCTTGATGATGGCTCTGCGTTGTGGACAGGTGTTGTTACTCCACGAGGCTGGTTACGACGCCAGATGAACAGCATGGCGGCCAGCAGCACCAGACCGGCCAGCAGCCACGGCCAGCGTGACATTGCTTTTTCCAGCCAGTCATCAGTGTCTGCCACCGATACTCCCGGCGGTTCATCAGGTGCTGTCACGGATGTCACCGGGGATGCCGGCGGCGGCTCCGCCAGGCCATCACCCGGCAACACATTGACTGTCCATGAGGGCAGTTCGACGGTTTTCTGTTGTTCAACCGTGGTATCCCACCAGTCGATTTGCATGGCCGGGATGGTCAGCATACCGGTGGCTGATGGCACATAGGCAACGGTCAGTTGACGGCTACCGATCACCCATTCGCGATCGGTACGGTTGTTGTAGACCGGTTGTTCCGGATAGAGACGCATGCCCTTGCTTTCAGGCAGTTTGAATTCCGGTAAATGCGTTGACTCCAGACCCTTCGCCTCCAGCGTCAGTGTGCGCGTCACCGGCACACCGCTGCGAAACTCGGGCGGTCCCGAGGCCCAGCTGTCCGTCAGGGTCAGCTCCTCGCTGGGTAGCCAGTCATCCCCTGTGAATGCCGCTGCGCGTGGCTGCACATCGAGGGTGTAGCCTTCACTGCGCAGACGAATGGGTTTCCCGGGTGTCGTGATGGTGGTGTTGCTGAAGAACCGTTCCATCATGTCATCCATGAACATCGACGGCATGCGCTGTTGCGATTGACCGGCCAGGCGCCCGTTGAAGGCCACCGGAGAGATCGTGAACGTGCCGCTTTGCTCGGGAAATATTGCGAAGTGTCGTTCAACAACATTGTACTCCACACCATTCACGGTGCTTCTATATTGTACGTCTTCACCGAGTCGCTCAACGAGTGCATGCTCGACATGCGGGCCGTCAAAACTACCCTCGAACAGTGACTCTCGATAGAACAGTTGCAGGGTGTAGCGCAGTTGCTGCTGTACATAGACCGGGGCATCCAGTGGTTGCAGCTGTGTCTTCATAAAAACCGGCTGTCCCGCCTCGGCAACAACGGCATCGGGTTGTGCAGTCACCTGCAGCGTCAGCGCTTGTGTGGTATCCGCACCGACACGGATGGGTGGTACTGTCAGCTCGCCCGCGTGTTTTGGAGCCAGCTCTATGTTCCATTGATGCGATTCCGAACGTTTCCCGTTAATGATCGAGGTCTGCTGACTGCTGGCCGTGCCAAGAATGTCAAAGTCCTGTTGCAGTACCGACAGGTCGGGATCCGCGCCTCGGCCGGTCTCGTCGGTGACGATATTCAGGCTAACGCTATCACCCTCGTAAATCGTCTGCCGATTCAGGCTGGCACGCACATCGGCCCACAGTGACTGTGAGGTCAGTAGCAGAACAAGGAAGACGGTTACAGCGAAGTGACACTTGCTAAAAAAAAGCCCTGCCACGGAAGCACATGGAAGGCCATGGAAGAATAATTTCTTTAGCGGAAATACTTCCGTGTTATTCCGTGTGTTTCCGTGGCTGATCAGGTGTTGATTTTGATAATCGAGCATATGTAAGCAGTGTTCCGTCATAGTGGTTTTCAAGTTCCTCATTGCCATCACCATGCCTGCTGGTCGTCTGCAGGTGCACGTCCCGCGCGCTGCTTGTATTGATACAGGAACTTGCGTTGCAACAGGCCACCGGGATTATCCGGGATGCGACGCAGCCACTGTTCCGCGGCGCGCTGTTCTTCACTGTCGAGCGGTTCTGCACTTGCAGCAGCCTGTTGTTCGGCCGCCTGCTCTGCTTCTTCTCCGGACTGCTGTGCGGATGATGAGTCACCCTCAGCGTCAGCAGCATCCTGCGCATCGGCAGACTGTTGTGCCGCCTCGGCCGGTTCTTCACTCTCAGCCGCCTGCTGCTCGGCCGTAGTCGAGTCGGCGTCCTGCCGGGCGTCATTGCGCTCTTCGTCGCCCTGCTCACCTGCATCGTTTTGCTGTTCAGCCCGCGAGCCGTCGCTGCCCTGCTCACCCGTTTGGGCATCCTGCTGGTCATCCCCGCTACCCTGGTCCTGCTGCCCTTGCTGATTGTCCGCGTTGTCACCGGATTCACCTTGCTGCTGGTCCTGTTGCTGTTCTTGCTGTTGTTGCAACAGCCGCTCTATTTCTGCCTTGTTGTGCAGGGCATCTGCCATCTGCGGCTGTTTTTGCAGTGCCCGGTCATAGGCAGCGAGCGCCTCTTCATAGCGCTGCAGCTGTGCCAGCGCATTGCCCTGGTTGTACTCAGCATCGGCGTCTGTCTGAGAGGCGAATGCCTGCTGTGCGGCCGCGTAATTCCCGGCCTGGTATTCCGCCGTGCCGCGCAGGGCCGGATCGCGGGCCAGCTGTGCCGCCTGCGCAGGTTCCCCGGCCTGCAACGCACGTGCAGCCTGCTGGTCCGGACGCAGCCACAGGTCATCCCAGCCGAGCGCCATCGCCGGCTGCGGCGTCGCGACAGTACCACCGACCAGTATCACCAGCACCAGCAGCCAGCCTCGACGGAAGGCCAGTGCCGCCAGTGGCAGCAACAGCACCGCCAGCCACGGTCCGTTTGATTGCCAGCTGTCGGTGTGCATCCCGGCCTGTTCCGTGCGTTCGCCCGCTTGAGCGGTCATTTTCGAGAGCAGAAAATGGATATCATGATCGCCACTGCTGATCGCCGTGTAGGCGCCCCCACCCGCAGTGGCCAGTTGCCTTAACGCCGCCTGGTCCAGTGCCGGCAGTACGATGTCACCCTGTTGATCACGCAGGTAGCTGCCACGGCCGGTCGGCACCGGTGCACCGGCTTCGGTACCGACGCCCAGTACCGATACGCGGTAGCCATCTCTATAGACCTGCGCGGCAGCATCGATGGCGCGTTGGCCGTCGAAGCCGTCGCTGAGCAGCAGGATATCACCCCGTTGAACACCTGCCTGCCGCATCAGGTTCGCGGCTTGCTGCAGGCCAAGATCGACACGGCTGCCCTGCACCGGCATCAGTGCCGGTTGCAACGGGCTCAGTAGTGCCTCAATGGTGTCGGTGTCATGCGTCAGGGGTGCGACCGTGAAGGCATCACCCGCAAACACCACCAGCCCGGTTTGTCCATCCTGGCTTTGTTTCAGAATGTCGGACACCTTGTAACGGGCACGCACCAGCCTTGACGGTTTCAGATCCGGACTGAGCATTGAATTCGACAGGTCGAGGATTATCACCCGCGAGGCCTCGTTACGGTACACCGGCTGTTGCTGTTGTTCCCAAACCGGGTCGGCAAGTGCGAGCACTGTCAGCAGGCCGCCGACGGCAAGCAGCCACAGCGGCAGGTATGAATGGCTGCTACCCTGCTTGTCCAGCAGGTATGGCAACAGGCGCGCATCACACACCTTGCGCCACGCTGAAGACGATTCGCCCGATTGATGCAACAGCCACAGCAGCAGCATCAGTGGCAACAGTGCCAGGAACCATTCGGGCTGCTGGAAGTGAAAAGACTCAGGCATGAATGGCATTTGCTTAAACCCTCTGCCACGGAAGCACACAGAAGCACACGGAAAAAAGTCTTGTAATGCATTTATCCTTCCGTGTTATTCCGTGTGCTTCCGTGGCTAATTGGGTTTTTATACAGTTGACAGCTGCCAAGTAAGCACCATTCGACTCAGGCATGGTCAGACCTCCTGGCAGTAAGTGTGCTTGATTGTTCGCGCAGCAGACCGCTTGCACCCAGGGCAATCAGCAGACTGACCAGCAAGGCAGCGCCCAGTGGCCAGCTGTACAGTTCATGCACCGGCCGGAACACTTCCTCATCCTCACTCACCGGTTCCAGTTCATCCAGCAGCTGGTAGATCTTTTCCAGCCCGGCAATATCACGCGCCCGGAAATACTGCCCGCCGGTCTTCTCGGCGATGGCGATCAGGGCCGGTTCATCCAGTTCACTGTTGGCGACGCGACGTCTGCCGAAGAAACCCGAGACGATGCGTTCATCGGCACCGACACCGATGGTGTAGATGCGTACCCCTTCGCTGGCGGCAATGTCCGCGGCCTTCTGTGGCTCGACCGTCCCTGCAGTATTCTCACCATCGGTCAGCAACACCAGCACGCGGTTTTCCTGTGGCTGCTCACGCAGGCGCTTGACGGCCAGCCCAATGGCATCTCCGATGGCCGTGCGCTGGCCTGCAAGGCCAATCGCCGCCTCGTCCAGTTGTATATTGGCCGTCTTGCGATCAAAGGTCAGTGGCGTCTGCAGGTAGGCCTGGTCGCCGAACAGGATCAGGCCCAACCGGTCACCCTGGCGCCGCTCGATAAAATCACCGGCTACATATTTCACGGCCGCCAGGCGTGACGCTACCTGCCTGCCGAGCACCATGTCCTCGGTCTCCATGCTGCCGGAAATGTCTACGGCCAGCAGCAGGTCCCTGCCACTGACGGGGAGTTGCACCGGTTCGCCGAGCATTTGCGGACGTGCAGCGGCCGTCACCAGCAGCACCCAGGCGAGTGTGGCCAGCAGCAGTCGCAACCGCGAGCGTGTTGCGCGCGCCTCGCCCATGGAGGCATGCAGTGCCCGGTAGAATGGCAGGCGCAGTGCGCCGCCGCTTGATTCAGGAGCGCGCGGCAGCAACCATACCACCAGTAACGGCAGCGGCAAGGCGGCAAACATCAGCGGCAGTGCAAACTCCAGCGTCATGCGGCCTCCTTGAGATTTTGTTTCACCCAGCGTCGCGCCAGCGCCAGCAATTCCTCTGCAGGCAGTTCCTGCTTGTGCGGGCTGTAGGGACCGGCCTCGAGGACCTGGCCGACGCCGTGTTCGAAGTCCCCGTTGCCACCGGTCGCGTCAAGAAACCGCAGCCAGTCGCTGCCGGTCAGTGAAGCTACCTGCTCGCGCGCATAGCGCCGCAGGGCTATGCGCCGTAGCAGGACCGATAATTGCGTAAGGAATGCCAGGGAATTCTCATTTGCTCCAGTGTTAGTTAGCGCATCCAGTTCATCCATTACCTGACATTTGAGACGGTAGGCCCTGTAGCGGCGCAGCAGCCACAGGGTACCAATGACCAGCAGGGCAATCAGCAACACGGCCAGCAACCACCAGCCGGGGGCCGGCGGCCAGACAGGCGGCGCTGCCGCTGCATGGATATCGCGCAAATCCAGGGTTGCCGCGGTTGTCGGGTTCACGCACGCGCCTCCCGCAGGGGTTTGCCTGTCTCCTTCATGCTTGCCAGTCCAAACCGCAACCCCTGTGCCACATCATCCGTGGTGGCAATGCGCTGCAGGGGTACTGCACTTTGCTGCATCAACTGCTGTACCGCCTGGTGATGTTCTGCAAAATAGTTCGTATAGGCACGGCGCCGCGCGACCGAACGCGTATCCAGCATGCCGGTGTCCGTGCCATCAGTAATCGCGTAGCGTCCGGCCGGTGGTGGTTCAAGCTCGACGGCATCGACGATCTGGCAGGCAACGATGTCATTGTGTTGCCGCAGTCGCTGCAGGTGACGCCGCGTATTTGCATCGATGGCGTAAAAGTCACTGAGAATAAACACCAGGCTGCCCGGTCGCGCCACGCGATGCAGCCGCAGCAAGGCTTCATTCAAATGGCTGCCTTGCACATCGATGTTCTGGTTCATCGCTACGGCCGGATCAGTTGCGGTGACCAGTTGCCTGATCAGGCGCATCACGCCGCGCTGTCCACCCAGCGGCCGCAACTCGTGGTGGCCGCCATTGAATAAAAAGCCCCCGATGCGATCACCGTTCTGAATCGCGGCCCAGCCGATCAGTGCAGCTGCACGGGCGGCAATCACCGACTTGAACGCGCCCCGGGTCGCGAAAAACATTCCTGGACCCAGGTCGATCATCACCACCACCGGGCGTTCGCGTTCTTCCTGATAGAGCTTCACGTGTGCGTGACTGGTGCGTGCCGTGACGCGCCAGTCCATGCTGCGTATATCATCGCCCGGCTGATAGGCACGCGATTCCAGGTAGTCCATGCCACGGCCACGGAAGCGCGAGCTGTGACCCCCGGTGATGGCACTGCGTGCCGGGCGGCGACTGTCCAGCCGGATGTCACGAGCCTGCAGGCGGCATTGCACCAGTTCGTCGCTGCTGACATGCACAACACCCGGCGTGTGCGGGCTGTCGGCTGGCCGGGAGGTGGATGAACGTTGTTTGAACGGGTTCAGGATCGGCATCGTGAATCAGGCAACCGGTACACGCCTGATGAGTTCACGAATGATGTCATCAGAGCTGAGACCTTCCGCTTCTGCCTCGAATGACAAAAGAATACGGTGCCGCAAGGTGTCATGCACCACCGCCTGTATATCTTCCGGCGAGACGTAGTCACGCCCTTTCAGCCACGCCTGTGCGCGTGCACAGCGATCCAGCGCGATGGTGCCGCGCGGACTGGCGCCATAACTGACCCAGCGCACCAGGTCATCACCGTACGGTGAGGGATCGCGGGAGGCCAGCAGTATCTGGATCAGGTACTCCTCGACGGCCGGTGCCATGTGCATGGAGAGCACTTCCTGCTGTGCACTGAATATCTGCTCCTGTGTCAACAGCACTGTTGCGTGTGTCTCGTTGCGTGCGGCATCCCGCGCCTGCTGACGGTTCAGGTCGAGAATCTGTTTTTCCGCGCTCGCCTGCGGATAACCGACACGTACGTGCATCAGGAAGCGGTCCAGTTGCGCCTCCGGCAAGGGGTAGGTGCCTTCCTGCTCAATGGGGTTTTGCGTCGCCATCACCAGGAACAGCCGTGGCAGTGTATAGGTCACCTGCCCTACCGAGATCTGCCGTTCGCCCATGGCTTCCAGCAAGGCGGACTGCACCTTCGCCGGTGCGCGGTTGATCTCGTCAGCCAGCACCAGGTTGTGAAAGATCGGGCCACGCTGGAATTCGAACTCACCGGTCTGTGGACGATACATCTCCGTGCCGGTCAGGTCGCCGGGCAACAGGTCCGGGGTAAACTGCAAGCGGTGGAAATCACCCTCTACACGCCGGGCAAGTTCCTTGATGGCGGTGGTCTTGGCAAGCCCCGGTGCGCCCTCCACCAGCAAGTGACCGTCCGCCAGTAAGGCAACCAGCAGGTGCTCGACCAGTGTCTGCTGACCGATAATGCAAGTTTCCAGTTCCTGCCGCAGCTGCTGGAATGCGGCATTTACCGTGCTGCCGACAGTGTTCTGTGTTTGCATAGCCATTTCCGTCATTGTTTTCATACCTCACCTGCCCATAAGCGGCCAGTCATTATATCAATAAGCAGTACAACGAGTTCACCACAGGGACACGCAGGACACGGCAGTATTTAAAACCATAAAAACTTCAAAAAACAGGGTTCAGGACGTTCTCTGTGTCTCTGTGGTGTATTGAATGGTTCATATGCTGTAACCGATCTAGAAGACAAGGCACAGCCGCATTAGTTCCGGAACACGGGGCATGTCACGATGAACGGCCATAAACAGCAGACGATCTGCATCAGGGGGATAACGGGCGGCGGCGAGGCAGCCGCCCGCCAGGCAAAATCAGGCAACCTGCAGGTAGTGCAGGCTGAATAAATCGTTGTTATCGCTCCACACCCTGCACGGCGTGAAGCCTGCCTGCCGTGCCAGCGCCTGGAACTCATCGATTGTGTACTTGTAGGAATTCTCGGTATGGATGGAATCACCGGCACAGAACTCAAAGGCCTGGCCGCCAACGCTGACCGTCTGCCTGCGCTCACTGATGAGATGCATCTCGACCCGACCCCTGGCATTGTTATAGAAGGCATGGTGCGCAAAGGCGCCGATATCGAAATCGGCTGCCAGTTCGCGATTGATACGCCGCAGAAGATTCAGATTGAAGGCAGCGGTCACGCCGTTGGCATCGTTGTAGGCAGCATCCAGTATGTCCGCGTCTTTCTTCAGGTCGACGCCGATCAGCAAGCCGCCACCCGCGCCAGTTATACCGGCAAGGCAGGCCAGAAAGGCGCGTGCATCCTCGGGATCAAAATTACCGATACTCGACCCGGGGTAAAACATCACGGCATCGGCCTGCTCGGGGATGAACGGCAGCGATACCTCGTCGGTGATATCCGTACAAACGGCATGTACATCCAGCCAGGGATAGTCATCGGCGATGCCGGCTGCCGACTTTTCGAGGAATTCACAGGAGATATCCACTGGCATATAGGCCGCCGGCTGCAGTGCATCGAGCAGATGCCTGACCTTTTCGCAGCTGCCGCTGCCCGGTTCTATCAAGTGACAGTCGCTGGCAGCGACCGTGGCGATCTCACCGGCATATTGCTTCAGCAAGGCGGTTTCCGTGCGGGTCGGGTAGTACTCGGGTTGCTCACAAATGGATTCAAACAGGTGCGAACCGCGACGGTCATAAAAGTACTTCGGCGGTATGCTGCGTGGTTGTCGGCTCAGACCCTCAATTACTTCCTGCAGGAAACTCTCTTCCCCGGGCACTGCAGGGTAGAAGGCATAATCTTCTGCGGCTGATTTTTTCATGGCACTTACCCTATCACTACAAAAGATCATTTGGTAGGAGCGGCTTCTCGCCGCGATTCGCGCCGGGGAAGCTTCCGCCTCCTGCTCACGCCCCTCACCTACATCCCTGCAGGCGACGGCGCTGCTGCAGGTCTGCTCCGGAACCTCGCCAGTAAGGCAGGTAATTTTGCCAAACTGACATAAAACAGCTGCCATTACTTCACGCTGTTGAGCCCGACAAAACTGCCATTATTGGTTTCAGCGAGCTTGCGCATTAATGCAGCATAGCGCACGGCATTGATGGGCAGACCCTTGCTGAAGTCGAACAGTACCGGGAAGCCCACCGTGTGGATGCGGACTCGCGTTTTGCCGGACTTGTCCGCACGGTTCAGCTGCCCGACCGTGTCCACTACCGCCTGTATCGAGCCTCTCGCGAAATCGTCACCAAAGACATACAGGCTGATGCGTTTGTCTTTTGAGTAGAAACGCCGAATCGCCGCTTCCACCCCTTCTACCGGACTCGAGTTCGAGAACGGCTCCCAGCCGGCAAGCCGCTTGATGATGGCCTTGCGTCGCGCCGGCGTGTCCGGAATCCATTTGCCCTGGTACTGGCTGAACATGTAGTCGCCCATGTCGTTCATCACCTGTATGCCCTTCACCTGCGGGTAGATTGAGAGCACTTCCTCGAGTTTTTTCAGCACCCCGGGCCAGGCATGTGACTTCATGGAACCGGAGGTATCGATAATAAAGATGATGTATTCGCTGTCGACCGGTACGCCACCGATGGTGGCACGCGCCAGGTTACGCTGGTAGTTGGCACCCAGCACGCGACGCATCTCTGCCGACAGGCTTTGCTTCGCCGAGGATAATTGCCCCTCGATAATCGTCTGGGCGTCGTACTGATTGCGGGTCGAGCTGTACTGCCCGCGAATGTCGGACAGATCGCCCTTGAGTCGTGCCAGTTTTTCCCTGACCTCGGAAAGCTGCTGCTGCTTGCTGAGCAGTTCCCGGTTCAGCACCGTGGTATCACCGCGGATTTCGAACAGTTCAGCCTCGAGGCGCTGCACCAGGCCGGTGAGATCGACCGCCAGCCGTTCAATGACATGCGGTTCAGATATCTTGATAATGACCAGCAGCAGGATAATGGCGCCGAAGCCACAGGATACCACGTCGAGAAACGACAGGTTGAAGATGTCGATCTGGCGGCGGCTGCGTCTTCTCATGGCCAGTCCCGTGCCGGCGTCAGGAAGGATCCGCGGGTATCGATTGCCAGTTTCCAGAAGGCGGCCGCGGCATAGGCATCCCCTTCCATGGGCAGCAGGATGGTGTTCACCGGAATACCGGACGGCAGTGTGCGCACCGCCGCCTCAAAATGCTTCAGGCGTTGCTCGGCAGACACGGTGGTGCCACTCGGCTTGCTGCGGCCCTGCGTGGGCAGGCCATCGGTAATGAGCAGAATGTTGTCCGGGCGCGGGGAAAGCTTGCCGGCAACGGACAGTGCATGGTGCAGGCTGGTGCCACCGGCCGGGATGCTTTGATGCAAACCGGTCACGGCAGCCTCGATGTCCTTGCGGCTGGACGTCAGCAGCCACTTGCCATCCGAGCCAGCCACCAGTGGTTGTGCACCGGTATTAAAGGCATACATCTGGAAACGTGCAGTGGGCGGCAGGTTGCTGACCAGCCAGTCGGCCGTGGCCAGTGCACGCCGCCACTTGGTGGCACTGCGCTTGCTCGCTGCATCCATGTTGCGCCGGCGCACAACGTTAATGATGGTTTCATCCAGCATGCTGGCCGAGACGTCCACCAGGATCAGTACCCGTTCGCCACCGACCTTCAATCCGGTCAGGTACTGGCGATCACCCTCTCCCTTGAAGGTGCGTACCTTGTCACCCTGCGCAGCGTCGGCTGTCGCTTGCGCACCCTGGCGTTTCTGCTCGTCATCAAGGTTCTTTAAATCAGAGGACAGTTCATTGATATGACTGCGGCTGGCCTGCGTTTCTTTTTCCAGCATCGCGATCTCGATTTCAAGCGCCTTGATGGTCTCGATAATACGCTCGGCCTCGCCCTCGGTCGCGACCTGTTCGTTTTCAATCACGGCGAGGCTGTTGCGCGCCAGCACCCGTGCATCCTCGCCAGTGATGACTTCCTGCTCCAGTCGAATGACATCCGCGCTGAGGTCGGCAAAGGTTTCATTGCGCGCCTTGACGGTATCGGTGTTCAGGATCAGCACCAGCAACACAACGGCGCCGAAGCCGCAGAACATGATGTCCAGAAACGACAGGGAAAAAGGCGAGACCGGCCGGCGTTTCATGGATCAGTGTCCGCTTCAGGTTCGCAGGCGCCGGATGAACCAGTGATCGATATAACGTTCACTGTCGAGCACCAGTCGTTCCTGCATTAATTGCAGCTGGTGAATGAAGAACATCAGCACAATGCTGATGACCAGTGCGATAAACGTTGAATTGAAAGCCACGCCCAGACTCGAGGTTACGCCGGTAATATCCCCCTCTACCGCACGGTGCGCCTGGCCAAGCGCATCACCGATGCCGCGTACGGTACCGATAAAGCCGACCGAGGGAATCGCCCAGGCAATGTAGCGGATGATGGATAATTCCGATTCCATGCGTTCGCCTTCCGACTCGCAGATGTCACGCGCCGCGGTGGACACATCCTGCACGTTACGGGTTGCACCGAAGCGTTCGATCGCGGTGAGCAGCGCCCGTGGCAGCAGATACTCCTGCACCGTATCCGGTAACGCACGCAGTCGCGCTGCCAGATCACGGGTATCTTCCACGCCGATGGGCAAATCGTCCGGCAGGCGCAGCATGTCCTGTGCGAGTAATTTCTGCTGGTTGTAGGTCGTCTTGCCCTTGAAGCCGAGGATGGCGAAGGCCCATAACATGAGGATGAAACAGGTCTCCTGTTCGTAATCCTTGATGACTACGAAAAACGAACGCTGCTGTACGTAATCCGGATTTGCCTGCATATTGGCGGCCTCCTGCTCCAGGAAGCTGCTTGCCTGCGGCCGGATCACGGTCACATACAGGGCATGCACCAGGATAAAGGCGATCAGCAGTGAAAACACCTGGTAGACCAGTTCAACGGGGAAGTTTTTTCTCATCTTCGTGAAGATCCTGGATTGACATGAGAAACGAGGGCTGGATAGCACACATCCAGAAAGAATAACTCTCGCCAGGACGCCAAGCCCGCAAAGTCAAAAGTTATGTTTATAAAAAGTATTTTAAATTCATAACTATTCAGCTCACCACAGAAACAAAGAGGCGAAAGGCATTTATTTAAACATTTTGCCACGGAATCCACGGAAAACACGAAAAAATAAAAGCCTTGGAAGTCATATTTCCGTGTTCTTCCGTGGATTCCGTGGCTAATGGGGTTTTTAGTGATGACATCCTCTGGATAGGTGTCATTTAACTCTGAGGTGACTAGTTGCTTAAATTCTTCCATTGCGCCTTTGCGTCTTCGCGAGAAAATTACAGCGATTATGGGTCTTAACTAGATATCCACCGGGAATGACACGGCACTGTCTGCCCCGACCTTCTCCGACGGTGTAAAGGTCTTGGCCGGCGCTGATGTTTTCGGTTTGCCGCTGTCATCCGGCTTTGCCTGTTGCGGCGTCTGTTGTTCGCTATCCGTGCTGCTGTCTTCGGCAGCGGCCGCCAACAGGGTGCCGGCCAGCAGCATAGACACGGTTATTGATATTAATAATTTCATAGCTGTTCGATTAATCCCCACTCCTGACCATTTAATGTAGGAGCGCCGTCCCCGGCGCGATTGTTTTTTGTCATGCTGCGAATCGCGCCGGGGACGACGCTCCTACAACATTATTCCGCATAACGTGCAATCCGGAAACCGAGGTCCGGACGTGGTGCCCGGCTGTAGTCGCGGTAGCTGAAACGCAACTCGGCAATCCCGCCCTGCCGCCAGCTGGAATCGCGGACGACGTGATGATCGCCGCTGGTCGGTCCGACGGGGTCGGTTACCAGTGTCTCTGCCATACCGGGATAGACGGCATAATAATCATGGGTCCATTCCGCAACGTTGCCGCCAAGGTCATAGAATCCACCGCTTGAGGCAGCAAAACTTCCGACCGGGGCGGCAACCCGGTAGCCGTCATTGTAGTCGGGCACGGTGTTGGCCAGTGTATCCGCGATACTGGCATCGGCAAAATTACCGACCGTCTTTGTGGGCGGGTACTGTCCTGCCCAGGGGTAACGTGCCGATTCCTGCCGGCCCAGCTGGCGTGCAGCGTAGGCCCATTCGGCTTCCGTGGGCAGCCGGTAGCCGCTTGTCATGGGTGACACCGCCTGCATCTTGCCCGCGCTTTCACTATAGGCAGGCGCAAGACCCTGCTGCGCGCTTAACCAGTTGCAGTAGCGGGCCGCATCATCCCAGCTGACATTCACCACCGGCTGGGTCCCGGCATTCAAAGACGCACCCTCCGCGCTCCCGGAATCATACGACGGCTTGAAACGCCGGTACTCGTCATTCGTCACCTCTTTTTCTGACAGGTAAAAGGGACGTGTGAGTTGTACCAGCCGCGGACTCTCGTTGGCGCGCCGTCCGGCCTCTCTGCGCGAGGCGCCCATGCGAAAACTGCCGCCCGGCTTGATCAGACGCAAGCGCTGCCCCGCTGCGGTCGTGCGTGTCGCTGGCATGCTGGTGGCCTTGCGGTCTGCTTTTTCCTGCGCCTGCGTTTTCAGGGCGATGTCGACGTTCTTGCTGACACCGGCACGCGGCGTCACCGTGACCTGCTGCGACAGATAGCCCGGCTTGCTGAATGTCAGGGTGTGCGGGCGGGTGGTCAGGCGAAGCCGCCGGGTCGCTTCACCGGCCGGTTTGCCATCGATCTTCAGTTCCGCGTCCGCCGGCCGTGCAGTCACGAAGACAATCCCGTATTCCGCCGGCAGCGTGACCGCCAGTTGCTGTGACTCGTCCGGCGCCAGCTTAACGGCCTTGTCGACCACCTGATAGCCGGGTTTGCTGAGGCGCACGGTGTGTTGTTCCGTGGCGGCAAGTGACAGCGTCGCCGGGGTGGTGCCGTGAAAGACGCCTGCGACACTGATGGTGGCACCGGCCGGTTCGCTGCTGATGGCCAGACGTCCATCCGCCGGGCTCAGGACGATGTTGTCGAGTTGTACTTGCGTGCCCGCTGTAAAGGCATGCTGCATGGACACGGTTTTAAACTTCTCCAGCGAAAGCTCGAGGGTATGTTCACCCCCCATCACCTCGGTCACCAGCGGGGTCATACCCTGCAGCACGCCGTCGATATGCACCTGCGCGCCGGCCGGTTCGCTGCTGATAGTGACGTCCGCCCAGCCGGGCTGCAGCTGATAGGCAAACTGCTGCGTCTTACCACGGCCGGCAATCTCCAGTTGCGCGATTACCGGCAGGTAGCGATCGGTCTCGATGCGCAGTTGATGTGTCCCGGCTGTAATTTCGGTGACGCCATCTTCAGCCGTCGGGACCGGTGTGTCATCGACAAACACCCGGTAGTCGACGTCCGGCTGAAGTTGAAAATGGATACGCCCGGGAAGTTCCTCGAGAGTCAGGGAGAAGGTCTGCAAGCTACCCCGCCGGACCTCGATGTCTGCCTGCAGGGGCCGGTAGCCCTCCCGGCTGGCCTGCACGGTATAGCGTCCGGGCAACGCCAGCCGGCGTTTGCCTATCTTTACCGTGGGCGGAAAACCGTGAATCGCTTGCTGCTCGGGTTCGGGAAGCACTTCAACGGCGACCGGGGTTGCCAGCAACACGAAGGCCGAGACCAGCAGCAATAGCAGAAACACGCCGAACACGGCCCAGCGCAGTTTTCTCTGAGCGCCACGTGGCGGCTTGTGTGGTGTTATTTCAGGGACCGCCCGTTTTGGCGGCAGCAGCGTCGGCGTGTCAGCGGGCGGGGTGACGACTGCGGCAAGGGGTTGTGTGCGGGTTGCAATGATGACCATGTCACCCTGCACCGTCCAGCTCATGACCGCGTCACCGACCTGGATTTCATCGCCGGATTTCAACCAGCTCGAGCCGCTCAACTGTTCGTGGTTATGATACAGCAGACTGGTTTCATCGGCGGCCTGGATAAAGGCATAGCCGTCTTTTGCCGCGATGTAGGCCACCACTTGATCGGCGGGCATCCCGGGCATCGCGATATCGCCCGCCGCCTCGCCACCGACACTCAGGGGTAACGCCTGTTCATCCAGCTGGCGTTCACCGCGTGCATCATGGACAACAAAGAGGCGACTCAAATCATCTCCTCGCAGCGTATTGTCAGAGAGGTGCCCTGCTTTCCAGGTGATACCGACAGCTGTTTACGGACGTCCCGGTAGCCGGAACGTGACCCCACCACGGTATAGGTCCCCGGCAACAGTTCAAGCTGCTGGCGGGTGAAGGCGCCCAGTTGACCCACGTGGTAAATGGCGATGTCGGTTTCACCGTCCGAAAGCAGACTGACTGCGACCGGGGTGCCCGCCAGTGTCACCAGTCGCTGCAGGTCGGTCATCTTTTTCGCCAGTTTCGGTTCATCGGCCGGTGCACTGCTGGCGGCTGCCAGTAACGCCCTGGCATTTGCCAGCGGTTGCGCGGCATAGAGTCGTTCGGGCTTTGTCAGGTAGTGATCGAACTGCCTGTTTAATTCCAGTCGCGCATCTGCCTTTTCAAGGCCACTGCGTGCAAACCCTGCCGAGGCATCGATGGCCAGTACCTTCCTGTAAACGTTACTGGCAGCCTGCCAGTTCTCGGCCTGCACCTGTTTCGTCGCCTGTTGTCGCAGGCTGTTGAGCCGTGACTGTTGACGTGCCTGTGCAAGGCGCTGCCGGGCATCGGTGACCGCTGCGTCTGACGGGTGCAAGGCACTTGCATCCGCGAGGGCCTTTTCGGCCTCACTCAGGCGGCCGTTGTCGAGTGCAGTTAATGCCCGTGTCATGGCATCCTGAAAGGCTTGCAGCTGCAGTGTTTCAGTGATGCGAATAAAGGCTGCGGTCGCCGGTCCGTACTCGGGATCGAGCAAGGCTGCCTGCTGATAGGCTGCCTGTGCAGCCGCGAGATCGCCTTCCGCCTCGGCACGCTCGCCCGTTGTCATGTGCTGTAAAACCGCTGCACGCGTGCGCGACCGGGCCAGTCCGGAACGGGCGTCATCATTTGCCTCATCAATGGTAAGCGCCCGTTCAAACTGCTCAACCGCCTGTTCTATTTGATTGTTGGCAAGCGCCTGCTGTGCACCGTCGAGCGCTGCGGCCAATCGCGTACTGCGTTCACTATCAAGTCGCTGCAGCCCTTGCAGTGCCTGTTGATAGGCGCGTGCGGCCTCGCTGAATTGACGTTGTGCAAGCAGACGCGCGCCACTATCTGCTGCACGTTCCGACTGGCTCCATTCGGGTTCACCCCAGCGTGAGGCATGATCGAGTTCCAGTTGTGCACGTAATTGCAGATAGGTCTGCATGGCCTGGTTCGCGGCATCACGTGGATCACCCGCCGGCATGACAACGGGATCGGCCGCTACCTCGACCGGTTGCGGTGACTGTAGCAATGCAGGCAATACAAGGATGACAGCCAGGCCGAGCACCAGCACCGCTACCAGCGAAATCCACAACCAGAGATAATTCCCTGCTTCAGTACGCCCCTCTGGGTTGCTGCCTCCCGGTGGAGACAGCACCGGGCTGGCAGCTGTGTCAGGAGGTGGCTTGTTAGGCATTATCTGTCTGTCCATAAAGGCGGTAACTATTCACCACGGAGGCACAGAGAATACAGGGTCTGTACTTTGAAAAGCTCCCGGAAAATATCATAAACCAGTGGACCAGGATCCGTTTTTTGTCTTTCTCGTACGATTTTATTACGTAACTTCTCTGTGTGCTCTGTGACTTTGTGGTGTGCTGAATAGCTTATAGCCTTGTGTCCCGGCGAGCGTATTTCTGGCAGGATAAAATCATCCAGCCGCTTCAGGAATCGCTAAAACCGGTTTCAGAAACATAGATGCGCTTTAACAGGGCCCGCCACTGGGCGTATTGCGCCTCGGCGGAACCGGTCAGTTCATGGGTCTCGCCCTCCACCTCGACCACCAGCGGGCGCGCTTCCGTAGAGAAGGATTCATCCAGTTCGATGATGGCATCGCGGTGAATGTCGGTCTCCGAATCCTTGTCAAATCCGGTTTTGATGGCGTAGGCCCCGCCCAGAACGAGAGAATCGCGCAGTATGGATGAACTGTAATTACCGTTGTTGGTTGCCTCGAGTGCAATCGCACCGAGTATGGCCGCCACACCGATCAGCTTGCGCTGCATGGCATCACGTTCAACCTTGCGCAGGGCGGCCGCCTCTTCACTGCGTGCCTTGCGCCACTCGTTGTAGGGCGTGTCCATCTCGCGGCAGAAGTTGTCGAAGTGGCCGTTGAGCGTGTCAATGAGCAGGAAATCACGGTCGCGTATGGCGAGTACCCGCTGGTACATGGGGTCATCGGCCGCCGGCAGGTGCACTACCGTGTAACGGCCGTTCTTGTCACGTTGCAGATCATCGGCAAAGGCCTCGGGCGACAGATCCGCCGCAAAGCGCAGTTCCGCCACCTGGCGAATGGTTTCAACATCCGTTGCGGTCAGCGTGCGTCGAAACTCAGCCAGGTCATTGGCGATGGTGTTGTAGAGCGACTGGAAGACATCCTGGCTGGGCGGATTTCTGATCAGGCCACGGGCCTTGTACACCCCTTCAATGAGTTCTTGTTCATAGGCGCGGGCAAACCACTCGAGACCGCTTGCATCAAGGGCTTTGATCTGCAACGCAAGCTGTTCACCATCCGAGGCGATGATGGTCCCCTTCACCAGCAACTCGGCACCTGTCGTCTCCTGCGGGACCACCCGTACCGCACCCCAGTGGCCGGTCGATTCCATGGTGGTCCTTAACTGCTCCGGTATATAGCGTGCCTCGGCATCACGGATATCCATCGACAGACCCATGGCCTCGTCTTCATCCTCGGGCAGCTCTCCCGGGTCAAAGAGTTCGATCCATACATCCAGCAGCTGGTTCTCGGGTACTTCGGCAACGGCCTTGTTCAACGGCACAGGACCTTTTACATCCTGTGTCGGTCCCAGTGCACTGCAGCCGCCCAGCAGGGCCAGGACGATGGTTAGAAGTGGCAGGTAACGTTTGGTCATATCATGCGGTCTTCTCAGGATGTCCCCTGCTTGTATTTACGATATTCTTCCCAGAGTTTTTTCTGCAGTTCCGGATCGGTCTCTTTCTCGGCGGCTTCGCGTAGCTGGCGAGCCACGACATCGTCATCACTGCCATCCGGCGTGCCGGGCGGTGCGCTGCTGCTCGTGCTTGCCTGGCGGGAACCCGGGCCCGCACCCTGACCATAAGTCGGTTCACCACCACTGGCGGATTCTGTATCTCCGCTGTCATCAAATTCCCCGGCATCACTGCCACTGCCGCTGCTTCCGCCGCCACCACCACCAGCGCCACCGCCCGACGCTGCATCGGTACGTGGTGCTGCCGCCTTCACGCGCTCCTGTTCGCGCAACAGCATTTCATCGAATTCGCCCAAACCGGCAAACAACTCGGCATCCAGTGCCGCCGTTGCTTCTATGCCGGTCCGCTCGCCTGCAATGTCAATGGCCGCCGGCGCAATGGTTGTCGGAGGGGCTTCCGGGCAAGACAGGTCTGCGGGCACCGGCACGGCGTTTTCCGTCAGCGCCACGCAGTCCTCCGCGACACGCCGGTGCAGCCCGGCCACGTAGCTTGCGTAGTCGGCCGCTTCATTACCACTGAGGGTGCCACGCTCGCGGCGGCTGTGGTAATCGGTCTCCGCTGACACCATGGCGGCATGATCGCTGCGCAAGCGCTCAAGCAACATGTCCGCCGAGGTCGTGGCCGCCGCCGTGAGCGACAGCCCGCTAAGCAGTAACGCACTTAATCCTGTTTGTATGTATTTAATACTCATAACAAATAATAAGATAGGCTGTCTTCCTTCCTGTTGTCTTTAAGTATAGCTGCTGTTCGCACGGCTATCCCAGGGGGTATCCCCTGCTATTTCCCGCTAATGATTGCGGTGACGGCGGCGGTTAACAAGTCCAGTTCCTGCCTGCTGATGATATAGGGTGGCATGAGATACACCAGCTTGCCAAAAGGCCTCACCCAGACACCTGCACCGACAAATTGCCCTGTCATGGCCTTCATATCCACCGCTGTCGTCAGTTCAACCACGCCAATGGCACCCAGTACCCTGACATCGGCCACCCCGGTCAATGACCTGCATGGCTCCAGTCCTTCGCGCAGGCCCTGCTCGATCGCGACAATACGCGCCTGCCAGGGTGACTCCAGCAGCAGCTCGATACTGGCCAGCCCGACCGCACAGGCCAGCGGGTTGGCCATAAAGGTTGGACCGTGCATGAACACACCGGGTTCACCGCCACTGATGGTATCGCTGACATCAGTCGTCGTGAGTGTCGCCGCCAGGGTGAGATAGCCACCGGTGAGCGCCTTGCCGACACACATGATGTCGGGCGCAATGGCAGCATGTTCACAGGCAAACAGTTTCCCGGTGCGTCCAAACCCGGTGGCGATTTCATCCAGAATCAGTAACACGCCATGTTTGTCACACAGGTGGCGCACCTGCTGCAGGTAATCGGCGGAATAGAAACGCATGCCGCCCGCACCCTGCACGATCGGTTCCATGATGACTGCCGCGATGCGCTGGCTGTTTGCCTGCAGTTGCCGCCCAAGTGCTTCGATATCGCGCTCCCTGCAAGGTTCCCCGAAACGACAACCCGGGGTGTCGACGAACAACTGCTGTGCCAGCACACCGCTGAACAGCGTGTGCATACCGGTGACCGGGTCGCACACCGACATGGCGCCAAGGGTGTCGCCATGGTAACCGCCACGAATAGTGAGAAACTGCCGCCTGTCCGGCCTGTCGCGGGCCTGCCAGTACTGCAGCGCCATCTTCATGGCCACTTCCACGGCGACCGAGCCGGAATCGCAGAAAAACACCGACTGCAAGGGGTCCGGTGTCAGTGCCACAAGCCTGTGAGCAAGTCTGACAGCGGCCGGATGCGTCAGTCCGCCGAACATGACATGCGCCATGTCACCGAGTTGCGATTCGATGGCGGCATTCAATACCGGGTGATTGTATCCATGGATGGCGCACCACCAGGACGACATACCGTCGATCAATTCCCGGCCATCGGCCAGTGTCAGACGCACACCCCGCGCGGAAACAACCGGATACACCGGTTGATCGCCACCCATTGCACTGTAGGGATGCCAGAGATGGGCCCGATCCTCGCGGACCAGTTCTTCATAGAGTGCGTCGCTCGTATTCATTGTGTTGTATATCAACCGGAATCACGGATGCAATCCGCGTCTGCAGACACGGCCTCGATTTGGCGGAACAGCAACGATTGCCTTCATTATGCCGCTATTTAAATCTTACCAAACAATACGGCTAATGTTACGCTTCGGGTGACTGTCATTAACCGGATCACGTTTATTATGATTACACGTTACCTGCTGCTGTGCTGCAGCTTGCTTTTGCTCCCGGGTTGCCAGACAACCGAGACCCTGAATACCTGGAGTGATACATCGCAAACTGAAAAATTCAGCAAGGTGCTTGTTATCGCGGTATTCAAGGAACCGGTCTACCGGAACCTGCTGGAACAGAAACTGGTCACTGCGCTGCAGGCAGATGGCATCAAAGCAGAAGCCGCCAGCAACCTCTATCCGGAGGTCGATGTCATGGATGAAGCCATGACCGATACCGCCATGAAACAGGTCGGCGCCGACAGCGTCATGGTGATACGCCTGGTCGACACCCGCAAGGAAGTCGTCTACACCCCCGGCACGACCTATATACCGGGCGGCTACGGCGGGCGTTACAGCATGGGGTATTACGGTTATTACGGCGGTGGCTATTCGGTCATCAGCACCCCGGGTTATTCAACCGAGTACAATATTGCCACCGCTGAAACCACCGTGTTCAGTTCGTCAAGCAATAAACGCGTCTGGTCGACACTTACCGAGACAACGGAAACCTCCGTCACATCTGCAATTGACTCGTATGTCAAGGTCATCGGCAAATCGGTCAAGGCCAGCGGGCTGTTCTAGTCCCGCCGGGGTGTGAGCACCTTGATCTGGCATTGCGCCTTGCTCAATGAACGCATGGCCCTGAAGTGATAAAATAGCAGGTTAATACAACAGATCAATCAACTACATTCGAGGTTTTCTATGCAACGTTTACTAACATTTGTCACCCTTGCCCTGGCTGCCATTGGCCCGGATCTCCACGCAGCCGACTACGATGCTGAAGTGACTGCCAGTCGTGAAACCGTGCAGGAGTTCATGCAAACCCTGAAAAAGGAACTGCAGGCGGGTATGCAGGATGGCGGGCCGGTGAATGCCGTCAGTGTGTGCAACCTGACCGCCCCTGCTATCGCGAGTACCTACAGTGCACGCAATGGCTGGGATGTCGGGCGCACCAGTCTCAAGCTGCGCAACCCGGCCAATGCACCCGATGCATGGGAGCGCTCGGTGCTGGAAGCCTTCGAGGAGCGCAAGCGTGCCGGCGAAGACCCCGCGAAGATGGAATACTACGAGGTCGTTAAAGAGAATGGCATGAACGAGTTGCGCTACATGAAGGCAATTCCGACCGCCGGTCTGTGCCTGGCCTGCCATGGCGAGCAACTGGACTCCGTCGTCAAGGCGCGCCTTGAAGAACTCTACCCGGACGACCAGGCACTGGGATATCAAGTGGGTGATATTCGGGGTGCGTTCACGATTACCCAGCCACTGAAATGATTGCCCTGACGGCATGACGTGCAGTCCATGAACAGCACGGATAACTGGCTGGTGCATGAGCACTCGCTCTATGAAGACCTGCTGACCGAGTGTCATGATGCGGTGGAAAATGAGGACTGGGAGGGGGTCAACCTGATATTCAGCCAGCTCGTCATGCACCTGAAGCGGCATATAGCGCTGGAGGAAGAGGTGCTGTATCCCGCCTATGAGTCAGCGCCGCATGCGCCCCAGGGCCCGACCACGGCGCTGCGGGAAGAGCATTCCACGATTATCCGCCTGCTGCAGGACATGGCACCGGTCATCAGGACGCGGGACTCGGAACATTTACTCGAGTGCCTGGCGCATCTTGAAAACCAGATGATCAAGCATCATGAAAAAGAGGAAGACATCTTCCTGCCCATGGCGAGTCATATTCTGAATAGCCGCCGTGATGAACTGTCAAGCAGGCTCAAGCAGTTCGAGGGCTCGACGCCACACCGGGAATGGGATGTTTAGTCAGGCCGTTGAGTCCCGGGCTACATCCAGCAGCGACACGCCAAATAATCTCAATTGCAGGAGCAGCGTCTCGCCGCGAATCGCGGCGGGGACGCCGTTCCTGCAGCAGTAAGCGGGTCAGGTACCACTCATCCGCTGGTAATACCGCAGCCGGTACAGCTGCCTGGTGTGTGTATCATCGTCGTCAAAGCCGGAACGGTCGTGTAACACGTTGTTGCAGATCAGTCCCTGCCCCGGTTGCAGCGTGGCATGGTAGATATACGCAGAAGGTGAATTCAGAAAAGCTTCCAGGGTCTTGACGGCGGCCTGTGTGGCTGGCTCCGCTGACCATTCAATACTGCGGGTACGCGCGGTATAACGCATGTGCAGGCTGCCATCGGCAAGTACCGAGAACACCGGGCCGCTGCGCGCCGGCCGTATCTCCTCGCCATCCCTGATATTCGCAGGAATGGTCATGGCATCTGCTTTCATCAGTGCACGGATATAGTCCGGATCGGTATCACGCAGGTGTATGTAGGCGATTTCATGATCCAGTAATGCGTTCTCACCCCCCCTGGCGGCAGGTGACAGGCAATGCAGGATCAGCCCCCGGATCTGCTCAGCCGGCGTGTTGTAATAGCCGTCGGTGTGCCAGTGGATGGGCCGGTTGGTATAGGGAATATAGCTGTTGCGCCACTCGCCTTCCACGACCTTCAGGGCCGTTACGCCATCATCGTCGGCGCCCATGTTGCAGTCCAGTTGCGTCAGTCCGAATTGCTCACCGAGTGCCTTTGGTATGGCCTTGTCCGGATCGCTGCCGCAGGATCCGGCATAGATGGCCATGTTGGTCTTGCAGCAGCGTGCATGGATGGCCTCATGTTCCGCTTTCGTCAGCCGGGCCGGATCATTGACCTCGACAATCAGATCTTCAATGCTTTCCGGGTAGGCATGTAATTTCTGCTCACGCCAGGCCAGGTAGCCGGATTCATTGTCAAGATCAAAGGGTGTCAAGGTATCCACTGTGCTTTTCCTCATGTGCCTGTTCCAGGGTGCCGCTTCTGTATAGTCACAACGTAACCGGCCGTCGTTGATGTAGATCAAATGTAACTCTTCACCACGGTGGCACAGCGAACACAGAGTGTGCAGGTTTTCGCATGATTTTTTGACAAATCTTCTCTGTGTACGCCGTGTCGCTGTGGTGCGCTGAATAGATACGAGCAAATCATGAAGGGACGCACGCTGCTACAGCTGTCAGCCGGCAACAGAGGGTTTCTCCCTGCAGGGCGAAGGAAATAACCACAACGCCAGCGCATACAATAGCAGTGCCACGGCAATGACCGAGGCGAATCCGAGGTGAATGGCCAGCAGTGTCGCCAGCACGGCGCTGATGACCGAGGCGCAGCCATTGATGGCCCACGCCCACGGCATCAGTTCGGGGGCGTAGTCCGCCAACTGGGCAAGCCCCAGTGGGAACGGCATACCCATGCAGAAGGCCAGCGGCGCGATCAGGGCCGCACTGATGAGAATCCGTGTGACATCGGGCAAGCGTGTCAATTGTTCCAGCAGGGTACCCAGTGATAGCAGGTAGACGGTGCCCAGCAGGACAATACCGGTGACGGCCCAACCCAGCAACCTGCCGCGTGCAGCCGCGGAGACGCGTCCCGACCAGGCACTGCCGAGTCCGGAGAATACCAGGAAGCTGCTCAGTACCACCGCGATGGCATACAGCGGATGGTGCAGAAACAGCAGAAATTTCTGGATGAAGGCGATCTCGACAAACAGGAAGGCCAGCCCGAGGACAAGAAAATAGCCCACCACCCTGGAGCGACGTACGGCTTGCGGCCCCGCGCGAATGCGTCGCTGATACAGCCAGATGGGCAGCAGGATCAGCAGCAGGCTCGCAATCACCGCCTGTGCCAGCGTCGCGACCAGGACCAGGTAGCCTGCATCAGTCAGCGATGCGCCACCCCGCTCCCTCAGTTGCATTACCTCCTCCAGGGTGCGCCATTTGAAGAAGTGGAAAAAATGCGGCCGGTCATCAGTGGATGGCCTCAGGTTAAACTTGTAGTCATCCAGAAAGCGCTCATGCTGTTCACCCAGCAGCGCCACGGCGGCATCATGGAACCAGGCGTCGCGCAAACGATTGTAGCGGTTGCTCTCGCCTCGCGTGATACCCGGATACCAGACCAGGTCAAAGGATCGCGCCGCGCAAAATGCGCGCATGTGTTCAATGTCCCGAGCGCTGACAGTCCCGTTCTTGACCAGCAGGGTGCTGGTTTGCCAGCCGCGGATGAGGATCAGTTGCTGTCCCGGGTCATGGACACCGCTGGCACGCAAGGCATCGATGGCGGTGGCGAGCAGCTTCAGCGTGTCGCGGGGCGGCAGTTTTATCCAGCGGGTAATGGAGAGAAAACCGTCCGTGGCAAGTTTCTGCAGGAACACACCCAGCGCCTCGGTGGTGTAGAGGTGGTTTTCACTCAGTGCGTACTGCCCCGAGGCCGAGGCACTGAAAGAGTCCAGCAATGACACCTGGATCAGGTCATAGTCCCCTGCACTGCCGGCGACAAAACTGCGCGCCTCGGCAATGTGCAGGGTGACGCCGGGCCGCGCGTAGAGGTGACCGGCAAAATCCGCGTAATCCGTGGTCAGCAGCCGCGCGAACTGCGGGTTCAGTTCAACGGCGTCGATATGCGGCACCTCATGGTAGATCGCCTGCAGCACGTCGGCACCGCCACCGGCGCCGAGCACCAGCCCGCGCCTGATCGGCCGCAGGTGGTAAGGCAGTGACGACGTCAGCTGGTCCAGGTAGGCCAGTGCCTGTGTATCACCGCTGAAGCGGTTGATGACGGATAGCCCGTCACCGTCGGTGAACACGGCCAGTTGCGGCGGTGGCTCCGTGGTCGCATTCAGGCTCAGGCCGGGGGCATGCCGCAACGGGATGGACGCGCTCTCGACGACGCTGAGCAGGCCCAGTGGACTGGAACGTTGCGCGATCACGCGCGTGTCCCTGATGAGCAAGGTCTGGCTGAGCCCCTTGTAGGGCGACATTTCCAGCGTGCGCCAGCTATCGGGCAACAGCAGCAGGACAGCCATCAGTGGCAGTAACAGCCAGACAACGGTGACGCCCTGCTGCAACTCCCGGGCGCCGACCAGGGCGGCAACGATTCCGAGCAGGCCGAGCACCGTCAATGCCGCTGCCGGCGGCAGTAAAAATAACAGCACCAGGATACCGATACACCCCAGCCCCGCGCCTACCAGGTCGGCCGCATAGATGCGCGACAGGCGCTCACGGTAGTACACCAGTGCCAGCCCGATGGCGTTGGCTGCAAAGAAGAACGGCACCGCGAGCAGCAGGTAGGTCGACAGCAACCAGAGGCTCTGCCGGGGATCCCAGAGTACCTCCTCGGCATTGAAAGGAATCTGCTGCGCGAGCAGGAAGCAGGCCACTGACGAAAAGCCGAACAATGCAAGGTTGACAAGATAACTGGCCGCAAAACGCTGCAACAGCTGACGCTGCAGCAGCATCAGAAAGGCACCACTGACACCGTAGCCAAGCAGCGCCAGGCTGATCATCATGTAGGCGAAGTGATGCCACTGGATAATCGAGAACAGCCGCATCAGCAGCACTTCGTAGGCCAGTGCCGTTGCCGAGACCAGTGCGATGGACAGCCAGGGTAACCGTTGCCGGTCCATTGCAGTCGTCGGATTAATCGTGTTCCCCGGTCAGCGGCACGAACATGACGGGTAGAACTTGCGTGGTTATGACCTGCCCGTCCGCCTGTTTCTCGATCAGCAGCAGTTGCTGGGTAAGGAATCGGCTGCCGACCGGGATCACCATGCGTCCACCGGGCTTGAGTTGCTCCACCAGCGGTGGCGGCACGTGACTGGCGGCGGCCGTGACCACGATGGCATCGAAGGGTGCGTGTTCCTCCCAGCCGTAATAGCCGTCACCGATGCGCAACGTGATGTTGTCATAGTCCAGTCGCGACAGCCGTTCCTGCGCTTCCTTTCCGAGTGCCTCGATGATCTCGATGCTGTAGACCTGCCCGGTAAGTTCGGCCAGTATGGCGGCCTGGTAGCCGGAGCCGGTGCCGATTTCCAGTACCTGATCGTCTGGCTGCGGCTTGATCAGGTCCGTCATCAGGGCAACGATGTAGGGCTGTGAAATGGTTTGCCCGTAACCGATGGGCAATGGCCGGTTGAGATAGGCCTTGTGGCGCTGTGCAGCGGGGACAAACCGGTGTCTTGGCACCTTGCCGATCGTGGCCATCACACGCGGGTCCAGCGCCTCCTTGTCGAGGTACAGGCTGGTGTCACGTACATCCTGCTGGATTAATTCAAGCAGCTGCTGACGCGCCTGCGCATAGTCATCGGCCGCTGCCGCAGCCGCCAGCGACAGCAGCATGACACCGCACCAGAACAATATGTGCCTGAACACCTTCATTGTCGTATTCGTCAACATCTGCATGCCTGTATATTTTAAGTGTAGTCGATGTGCCGCGAACAGGCAGGACACGACATGGCCGTGTTTGCGTGGTGATAGCGCTGGCATGTGCTAATGTATGGGCAGCATGTATAAAAAATTGCAGACCCGCTATCCATGGATTGCCCTGCTGCTGGTGCTGACCCTGGCGCCTGCCTGGTACCCGGGCGCCAATGAGCGGCTTGCCGTGGTACTGGATATTGACGGTGCCATCGGCCCGGCGACGGTGGATTATCTTCACCGCGGTCTGGAACAGGCGCGCGAACAGGGTGCCGCGCTGGTGATCCTGCGCATGGACACGCCCGGCGGGCTGGATACGTCCATGCGTGACATTATCCAGGAGATCCTGGTGTCAACGGTGCCGGTGGCCAGTTTCGTCTACCCAAGTGGCGCCCGCGCCGCCAGCGCCGGGACCTATCTTCTCTATGCGAGTCATCTTTCAGTCATGGCGCCCGGCACCAACCTCGGTGCAGCCACGCCGGTGGAGATCGGTGGCATCCCGGATACCGATGACCTGCTGAAAAAGAAACCCGGCGACACCGATGAGGCGAAACCGGCCGACAGCAAGGATGCCATGGAGAGCAAGCGCATCAATGACGCCGTTGCCTACCTGCGCGGTCTCGCACAGATGCGTGGACGCAATGTCGAATGGGCCGAACTCGCCGTACGCGAGGCCGCCAGCCTGCCGGCGGAGGAAGCACTGGCGCAGGGGGTCATTGATATCGTGGCCATCGATATTCGCGACCTGCTGGAGCAGGCGCAGGGTCGCACGCTGACGGTTGCCGGGATCGAGCAGGTGCTGGATGTGGCGGGTGTGTCGCTGCGGGTGGTCGAGCCGGACTGGCGCAATCGTCTGCTGGCGGTCATTACCGATCCCAACATTGCCTATATATTGATGCTGATCGGTATCTACGGATTGTTCTTCGAATTTGCCAACCCGGGGTATGTATTGCCGGGCGTGGCCGGCGCTATCAGCCTGTTACTGGCACTGTATGCCTTTCAGGTTCTGCCGGTGAACTACGCCGGCCTGGCACTGTTGTCACTCGGCATCATCTTCATGCTGGCGGAGGCCTTCGTGCCGAGTTTCGGGGCGCTGGGTTTCGGTGGCGTGATCGCGTTTGTCATCGGCTCTGTCATCCTGTTTGACCAGGAGGGTGCGGGCTATGCGGTGTCACTGCCGCTGATCTTTGCACTGTCCTTTATATCGGCCGGATTTTTCCTGTTTGTCGTCGGCGCCGCCATCAAGGCGCGTGAGCGACCGGTGGTCAGTGGCCGGGAAGAAATGCTGCACGCCAGTGGCGAGGTGCTGGATGATTTCGAGGGTAACGGACATATCCGTATTCATGGTGAAGTATGGCGGGCAGAGTCGGCGACACCGTTAAGACGTGGTGACAAGGTGCAGGTCGTTGCCATTGACGGTCTGGTGCTGAAGGTGCAACCGCTGAATCAGGAGGTTTGAGATGGCTATTCCAAGTGTGTTTGTCGGGCTGATTATTTTTGTGGCGCTGCTGTTGTATACCTTCCGCGTCCTGCGGGAGTACGAACGGGGTGTCATTTTTACCCTGGGGCGATTCTGGAAGGTCAAGGGTCCGGGCCTGATTATCGTCATCCCGGTCATTCAGCAGATAGTCAAGGTAGATCTGCGCACGGTGGTGATGGATGTCCCGAGCCAGGACGTGATATCGCGTGACAATGTCTCGGTGAAGGTCAACGCCGTGCTCTACTTTCGCGTCATCGACCCTGAAAAGGCCATCATCCAGGTAGAGGATTTCCTCGTCGCAACCAGCCAGCTGGCGCAGACCACGCTGCGCTCGGTGCTCGGTCAGCATGAACTGGATGACATGCTGGCGGAACGGGAAAAGCTGAATGCCGATATCCAGAACCTGCTGGACCGGCAGACCGACGCCTGGGGCATCAAGGTTGCCAACGTCGAGATCAAGCACGTCGATATCGACGAGACCATGGTGCGCGCCATCGCCCGCCAGGCTGAGGCCGAACGGGAACGCCGTGCCAAGGTGATCCACGCCGAGGGCGAGATGCAGGCGGCCACGAAGCTGGTTGAGGCGGCAAGAATTCTCAACGAGCAGCCGCAATCGCTGCAGCTGCGTTACCTGCAGACACTGACGGAGATCGCCGGGGACAAGAGTTCCACCATCGTGTTTCCGTTGCCGCTGGACAGCATCGGCAAGATGTTCGGGCAGTCAACAAAATAATCGGCCGAGGCGTGATCGCGGACGCGCTCCGCTCCTGCAGGTATATAGATAGTTGCAGGTCTATCACGCAAGACAATAGCAGGATGTTTCGTCATCGTACGTATTCTCAAGGCAAGCGGCATCACCTGCATAGACAATACCGTGCCAGTCCGCGCACACCTGCCGTGCTTCGGCGACGCTTGAAAAGGTCCAGATCACCTGACCGTTTGAAGTCAGGATGGTTGCTGTCTTGTTGGGCCATTCCTTGATGTAGACATTCATTGCGAACGCTCCTCTTTGGCGGGCTGGTTCTGTACAGAGAAGCGGTAACCGGTACCGCTGACTGTCTGAATCAGATCGGCCTTGTCGAAAGGTTCAAGCGCCTTGCGCAGGCGCTGGATGTGAGCGTCCAGGGTGCGGTCTTCAATGTACACACTCCTGCCCCAGACGCTGTCGATTAACTGTGTCCGCGTAAGTAGCCGTTCCCTGTTGCTGATAAGCTGTCGCAGTAACTTGAAACGTGTCGGCCCCAGTTCGACAACTACTCCGTTGATACAGACCCGGTAGCCCTGCGGCTGCAGCGACAAGCCACATGTTTCCGGGAAGGCCTGTGTACCCGTGCGCACGGGGTCCTGAAAAGTGTGCTGGCTTGCATTATCCATTTCCCTGTCCCCTTGTTAACCTGAATCCAGGCATAACCATCTTGCGTGGTTTATGTGACAGCTTGATTAAGGGCGGATTAGATGGTGGTTAGATCCGCTGGTATTGCAGCGCATGATCTCAGCATGAATCGCGCCGCGGACGGCGCACCACCAATATTACCTGTAGGAGCGGCGTCCCCGCCGCGATTCGGTGGTGACGGCTACGTGGTAGCGCCCGACTTGCCACGCGCATACCAGTCTTTTGAGCCGTTAACGATCTTGACGACGGACAGCATGACGGGAACCTCCACCAGCACGCCGACAACGGTCGCCAGTGCCGCACCGGAGTTGAAACCGAACAGGCTGATGGCAGTTGCAACAGCCAGCTCGAAGAAATTACTGGCGCCAATCAATGCAGACGGTGCAGCCACGCAATGTGCCACACCGAGTTGACGATTCAGCCAGTAAGCCAGGCCGGAATTGAAATACACCTGAATCAGGATCGGGATGGCGAGCAGCAGGATGATCAATGGCTGGGCGAGTATCTGTTCACCCTGGAAGGCAAACAGCAGCACCAGTGTCATCAGCAATGCGCCCAGCGAGACCGGATGCAGGCGCTTCAGTATCGTGTCGAGGACTTGCTGCGGGTTGGCCCTGGAAAAGATCCGCTTGCGCCACAACTGCGCCACCACGACCGGCAGCACGATATACAGGACAACGGACAACAGCAGCGTGTCCCACGGCACGGTAATCGCGGACAGACCCAGTAACAGCGCCACAATGGGTGCAAAGGCAAAGATCATGATGGTGTCATTCAGCGCCACCTGGGTGAGGGTGAAATTCGGTTCGCCATCACTGAGGTTGCTCCACACGAACACCATCGCTGTACAGGGCGCGGCGGCCAGGATGATCAGGCCGGCAATATAGGAATCAATCTGCTCCGCCGGCAGCCAGTCGGCAAACAGGCCGCGAATGAACAGCCAGGCCAGCAAGGCCATGGAAAAGGGTTTTACCGCCCAGTTTATAAACAGGGTCACGCCCACCCCGCGCCAGTGTTCCCTGACGTGATGCAAGGTGGAAAAGTCAATCTTCAGCAGCATCGGAATGACCATCAGCCAGATCAGCACGGCAACCGGCATGTTGACCCGTGCAATCTCCATGTGGCCGAAGGCCTGGAACACGGCTGGAAAGTAGTGGCCCAGTGCAATCCCGGCAATAATGCACAAAAACACCCAGATGGTCAGGTAGTGTTCAAAGAAGTCCATCTGCTTGCCGACGGCCTGCTTCGCTTTCACATCGCTCCGGGTTCCCATATCGCTTACCCCTTTTTTAGTTCAGACAGCAAGGCATCAACCCGGGCGCGAATGTCATCACGACAGTGACGGAATGTCTGCATGATTTCATCTTCCGTGCCCTGTGCCTTGGCGGGATCATCCAGCGGCCAGTGGATCTTGCGGGTGCCTGCGGGTAATACCGGGCAATGCTCATCGGCATGTCCACACACGGACACCACCAGATCTGCACGCTTGAGCATGTCCTCGGTCAAACGCGTGGATTCCTGGCCGGAGATATCGACACCGGCCTCCTGCATCACGGTGATGGCCCGCGGGTTCTTGCCGTGCGCCTCGATGCCGGCAGACTCGACTAACAGCCAGTCGTCCCCGTATTGCTTGCCCAGCACCCGGGCCCAGCCTTCGGCCATTTGCGAGCGGCACGAGTTACCCGTGCACAGGAACATCAGATTAAACATGGCTCTTTACCTGTCATTGTGGCGTGGTCACGTGTGTTCAGGTGCAGCACGCGGCGGATGGGCGGTTCGACATGGTCTGCAATGCCAGTAGATCCGAGCGATACGGTTGCCGGCTTTCTGCACCTGACTGCATCCCCTTGATGATCTGCATTGCCCACGCGGGCAGATCCTCGTGAAGCCGGTAGTACACCCAGTGACCTGCCCGGCGCGACTGTACCACGCCGGCCTCACGCAGTTGGGCAAGGTGACGGGATATTTTTGGCTGCGACAGGTCCAGTGCTTCGGTCAGTTCACAGACACAGAGTTCACCTTCACTGACCAGCAGCGCCAGGCAACGCAGGCGCGTGGTATCGGATAGCTGCTTGAATAGCTCGACGGGATCCATGAAGATAATATACGTAAACACATATATATGCGCAAGCATATATATCTTCCAGCACATGGTGCAACGGGGTTTTATTCCGTAGCGATCAGCGTATTAACAACTGGACGCGACCGGTTGCGCTCCCATCCAGCCTGATACCCTGCTGTACGATATCGATGTGCACGCTGTGTAATTGCAGGGCGGACATGTCAAGCACGACACCTGCCGGAGTGACTTTCTGCAACATGCTCCCGAGGCGCTCAGCCAGCCGTTCAAGTTGCTGTGATAACGCCTGGTTGGCCGCGACTTCCAGCGCCTGACGAACAGGCTCATGGAACGCCTCCGCTAACAGTCCCATGGCCGGGTCATCCGCCGCGTAGTCAAATATGAGGTCATGCAAATGCAGTTGCTGTGTTTCTGTATCATAGGCCATACTCGCCTGCAGCTCCGCTGAACCGGCAATATCACCGCTCATTTCCAGTTGTACCTTGATGTTTGTGCCGCTACCCGAGAGCACGATTTTCCTGATGCCTGCGTTGCGGTCCTTGATGACAAGGGGCTGGCCAGCCAGTGTGTCGGAAAGATGCTGGTTGAGTGTCGCGAAATCCAGTGCCACGCCCAGATGGAGATTCAGCGCGGTGGAGCGCGGATAATACTGTCCCAGCGGTGGCAGTGGCAGCAATTTGCCAGCGGGTTCAGATCCTGTCACCAGTTGCGGCTGCAAGGTCATTGCAAGCTGTGTATCAATGAATTGCCCGTGGCCGATAATGCGTGACAGCGCCACCGCTGCCGGCCTCAGTACCAACCAGTGGTTCTGCCCCAGTGCCACCGGTTCCTGTAGCAGTGACCAGCTACGCTGTGCCTGGCGCTGGATAGCGTGCATTTCGGGTGCAAACTTTTGCAGTGCCACACGCAGACTGTCTTGCATCTGCTTGCGGAACTCCTTCTCGACGAGTGAGGTGACATCGATATTCGCCATGGTCATTTCACAGCGATCCAGAAAGCGGGTCGGCAGGAGCTGGAACTCGGGTCTCAGGGTCCAGTCCGGTCCCCATCCCAGGCGGACGCGCATGCCAATCACGGCCTGGCGCGGCGCTTCATCGATGCCGCAGCTGGCTTTCAGTGTGAGCGCACCCAGCAACGTTTTCTGTGCCCTGATCCAGTAACGGATATGTGCCTGCACCACCAGCACATCGCCCGCGGCAGTTATGCTGAGTGGCCCGCGCCAGGCGCGGTATTGTGATTTTATTCCGTGCCAGTCCTTCCATGTACGCCAGTTGCCCGCCTGTTGCGGGAGCGCCTTTTCAGCTGCCTTGATCAGCGGGTCGAGAGACAAGCGCAGCGGTATCTCGATAATCGAGACTGGAGTTATCTGCTGTCCGTGGCCTGCCTCTGGCTGTGCGCCAGCAGCAGTCACACACAGCAGTAGCAGCAGCGACAGCAGTGCCGGGCGGTAACAGCGCCGTTGCCGGAGCGTTATTTGCGGATATCTGGTCATTGATGGCGATTCCTCAGGGGGCCTGTGTGTGCGTCATTCCGGTGGCAGTATCACGACTAGCCGTGATCCGATTCTATCATTTCAGCCACGAGGGGTTCTGGCTGTTTAACCTGTTGCGAAACACTATGCGATCACTTGACGGTTGCGGCGGTTTGCTGCTGAGGCAATATACGTCTATGTTACACAGATAAACTACTGCACCCGGGGAGCTGTAATGGCAGGGAAACCACGCTACGAGGAACTGGAGCAACGCGTCCAGGAACTGGAAGCTTTCAAAGCAAAACAGCTGCAACAGGAAAGCACACTGGAGAGACTGTTTAAACTCTCGCTGGATATGCTGTGTGTGGCGAATGTCGACGGGTATTTTCAGTTTGTCAATAAAGCCTTCGAAACCACCCTGGGTTACTCAACGCAGGCGCTGCTCGATACACCCTACATCAATTTCGTTCATCCTGAAGACAAGGAAACAACGCTGAAAGCGGCACAGCAACTGCTCGCCGGTGAAGCCCTCATCTGCTTTGAGAACCGTTATCGTTGCAAGGACGGCGCTTACAAGTGGCTCGAATGGACTTGTGCACCGGTGACAAGCGAGGGACTGCTGTATGCTGTCGCTCGTGACATCACGGCACAAAACGCGCTGCAGCAGGAGTTGGCAACACAGCGCGACCTGTTCAACAACGTTCTCACCAATGTGCCCGCCTCCATCTTCTGGAAGGATCTAAATTCGGTCTATCTTGGCGTGAATAACCGCTTTGCTCTCGATACCGGCTGCCAAAATCCGCAGGAAATTGTCGGCAAAACAGACTATGAGCTGGCCTGGACGAGGGAACAGGCAGATTTCTACAGGGACTGTGATCGACAGGTGATGGACAGCGGCAAGGCGATGTTGAACATCGAGGAATCACAGCGACAGGCCGATGGCAGCGAAATCCATCTGCTCACCAGCAAGGTGCCGCTGCTGGATGCTGCTGGGCAGGTCACCGGGATGCTTGGTGTTTATCTCGATATCAGCAAACGCAAGCGGGCGGAAGACACCTTGAAGAAAAGCGAGGCTCGCCTGCAAACCCTGTTTGACTCTGCTGCCGAGTTTATTTTCGTCATTGATCCCGAGGGTGAGATCATCAAGGCCAACCGTTGTGTCTACGACCGATCAGGCTATACAGCAGGCGAGATGCTCGGTCACAATATCAAGGAATTCTTTTCCCGGGATTCCCGGGCAGTGTGTGACTGTAATTTCCCCGGACTCCGTGAACGAGGCTACAACCGGGCAGACATCGAGTTCGTCTGCAAGGATGGCTGCGTCATCGATATGGAATGCTCAGCGACAGCGGTACCCGATGAAGACGACAGGTTCAGCACCTTTCTGATTATTCAACGCGACGTGACCGAACGTAAACGCGCCGCCACCGCTCTGGCCATCAGTGAACAGCGTTTTCGTACCATCTTCAATTCCTCCTACCAACTTTTCGGTATCCTCGACCCCGATGGCACACTACTCGAAGCAAACAGGGCCGCCCTGGATCTTGGCGGACTGAAGCAGGAAGATGTTGTCGGACGTCCGTTCTGGGATACTTACTGGTGGCGCTATTCCACCGAGGTACAGGATCGACTGAAAACCGCCGTCAGGGAGGCCTCGCAGGGTACGATGGTCGGTTATGAAGAGGACGTGCGCGCTGCTGACAACACAATCAGGACCATAGAATTTACCCTCCAGCCTGTACTCAACGCGCAAGGCGAAACAGTACTCATCATTCCGGAAGGAAGGGATATTACCGCTAAAAAACAGGCTGAAGAAGAAATGCAACGGCACCAACGTGAAATAGCACACGTTATTCGTCTCAGCACCGCAGGGGAAATGGCCTCGGGCATGGCGCATGAACTGAATCAACCGTTAACAGCACTAGTCAGTTATTGTGGCACAGCCCTGTCGCTGGTGAATTCACTGCCGGCACCCCAGCAGCAACTCAGGGAGATAGTGGAATGTGCCTCGGAACAGGCGCAACGTGCCGGACGCATCATCCGGCACCTGCGTGATTTTGTCAGCAAGGATAACAACCAGCAGGAGTCTCTTGAACTTGACCAGCTCATTAAGGAGATCAACTTTCTCCTCAGCGCCGAGCTGAAGAATGCAGCAGTAAAACTGCAGTATCATCTTCAAAGTCAGGGTTGCCATATCAATGTTAACAAGGTGCAGATCGAACAGGTAATGATCAATCTGGTCAGGAACAGTGTTGAGGCCATGCAAGCTGCAAATACCATTGATGGCGAGGTCATTGTTGAAACACGTCAATTGAATGATGGTTCTGTCGAGGTAACCGTGGCCGATAATGGACCCGGTATAGAGGCGGACATGATGGACAAGATTTTTAATCCGTTTCAGACGAGCAAGGCATCCGGGATGGGGATGGGCCTGTCCATCAGCCGCTCGATTATCGAGGCACATGACGGGAGTCTTTGGGCAGACAATCAACGCCGGCAGGGAGCGCTGTTTGGATTCAGCCTGCCAGGCTGTAATTAATAGTTGCCAGCAGCGATCATGACCGGCCTCAAGGTGACGCTTGATTCATCTGTTTTAAATGTCTTGTATGCGTAGTTTCCACAATATCCCGGCCACGTCCGAGCTGTTAAAGTCACCCCCAGTTTTTGAATTTGTCAGGGATTGGCATTCATGGATGACTGCCAGGGATGGCGACCCTATTGAGCGAGCGTTTGTTGAGCCATTAAAATTTTGATGGGGAGTTGGGGGTTGGGTAACACCGGCTGATGGACAGGATGTCCTGATGCCGGTGATATCTTTGCACAACGATAGCCTCACCTGCCTCGATCGCACCTTGTCGGAAGCACATTACTTTTTTCTGCAAGTTTCCGACTTTTCCTGCTGAAATATAAATTATTTCTCTGGCCAAACAGGAAAGATTAACGTATAGTTCTCCCAGCTACAGATTCTGTTATTGGTCATTTTGGTTGTTCCCGCCGTGTTACCCCCACAATTCCTCGTTTCATAACCTGTATGCAACACCCTATTTGTTTAATTTATTTCAGGTACAAGATATATGGCTACAGGTACAGTAAAGTGGTTTAACGAAGCCAAAGGTTTTGGTTTTATTTCCCAGGATGATGGTGGCGATGACGTATTCGTCCACTTCAATGCCATCCAGGGCTCGGGTTTCAAAACTCTGAGCGAAGGACAGGCGGTCAACTACGAGGTAGAAAGAGGCCCTAAAGGCCTGCAGGCGAGTAACGTTACCGCCTGAGGAAGACCTCATCGGCTAAACCGATACGAAGAACCCCGCTCCGGCGGGGTTCTTTTTTGACTTTTATTCAGCCAGCTACAGCAGAAATTTCATGAAGGAAGACAGCTATGAAAAAACTATTTATTGGTAACCTGCCTCCCGGCACCCGCGAAGAAGAACTGCAGGCACTGTTCTCCACATTTGGCACGGTGCGCTCATCCAAGCTCGTGACGGATGTCTTTTCCGGCCAGTGCAAGGGTTTTGGCTTTGTCGAAATGGAAGGCCATGAAGCCCGCGCCGCTATTGCCGGTCTGAATGGCAAAGACTTCAACGGCAGGCCCATGAAGGTCAACTATGAAGAACCCAGGGCCGCGGGACGCCGCCGCCGTTAACATCCAGGACGGATTGCAGGCAACGGCCAGCACGGCATCTATATTCACAAGCTACTATTCAGCGCACCACAGAGGCACGCAGCACACAGAGGAATTTCACAATAAAATCGTGTGAATAATGTAAAAACAGGATTTTTGTGCAGTGGCTTGTGCCGCTTTCCTGGGGTTATTCACGGTACATTCTGTACTCTCTGTTCCTCCGTGGTGAATAGTTACATTCCTGAACGCATTGATTATCCGGGATAAGCACACGCAGCGCTTGCTGCCTGATTACGACCATTGCGAATAGGGGTTGCTTATCAGGCTTGCATTGTAATAACGCGGGTCTCCGGTTACTTCCTTGCCGACCCAGTCAGGCAGACTAATGGCCTGGTCTTCCTCATCAAGCTCCACTTCCGCAATGATCAGACCTGCATTGTCGCCGTCGAATTCATCGATTTCCCAGGTCAGGCCGTGGTACTCAACCCGGTAACGGGTTTTTTCTATCAGGGGGCGTTCACACAGGTTAGTCAGCATCTCACTGGCATCCTCGGCCGGGATTTCATATTCATACTCTGCTCGCGTGGCGCCGACTGTGATTCCCTTGATCGTGAGATAGCCCTTGTCCTGGACCAGTCTTACACGGACGCTGCGCCCCGGCACCGTGGAGAGATAACCCTGCCGGTACGGGACCCCTGCCCCGAGCGCACGCCAACCGTCTCCACTGAGTAGAAACTTTCGTTCAATTTCCCGGGACATCAGTGCAGGTACCTCTCATCATCCGGTTCTGGTGGAAAACGTTTCATTAACTCTCCGATGACAAGGTCCAGTGCGGCACGCACGGTATCTTCGAAATACCAGTTTTCAATAATTGCAATGCCGGCCTTGTCTGCCTCATCCATTAACCACGTTTGCAGCTCCCAGATATCATCCAGGTTTTCCACATAGTGCGAGGCACGGCGTTTGTGTTTTTCATGTCCGCGTCGTTTAAGCTGTTTATTCAGCAACTCCTTTTTCATGGTGGCAAGCATGACGGGGACGATGACTGCGTCGTGTTTCTCGACTTCAAGGTTCAACTCTGTCGGTACCACATGAACACCTTCAAGGATCAGGTGGTGCCTTTCCTCGATGGCGCGGCTGATGGTGGCTTCCAGCGCCAGTTTCATCGCGGCAAACTGGGAAAGAAAACCGTTGATTACCGGGGCTTCAATCTCGGGTTTGTGTCCGTCAACACAACCCGGCAGCCCCCGCCAGGCTTCAAAGCTCGAATACTTCAGGGTAGGAACCATTTGCGGAGACAGGTAGGAGCGGATGATCTCGCGCATCATGTCCGTGGACTGGTGGCGTGAAATATCCAGCCGGTAGGCCAGTTCGGATGATACCGTGCTCTTGCCACTCCCGGTGGCACCACCTATCAGAATAATCAGGGGGATGCCACTGTTCTCAAAGCGCCGCCATGACAGATAGCGGTCAGCTGCTTGCCGTGAACAGTGTTCATGCAGACAGCGGTAGATAACACGTCGCAGGGCCTTGTGGTCAATTTCCCGATGGCCTGTTTTTCTAAGGTTTTCCAGGACCTTGCTCGCACCCTGCATGGCCACCTCCGGCGGTATGGCGCAGGTTTCCAGTGAATGCGCCAGTATGCCAACAGAAAACGGTGCGCTGCGCATCGTTGTGTGTACGATGATGCCCGGTTTTTTGAGCAGTTCGAACTCATAGCGCTGGCGCTGCTCGATGCCGTGCCGTTTTTCCAGCAGCTCGGCTACCCTGTCCCTGAGTTCAGAGCTGCTAATCTCGCGCCTGTCGTGTAACTCGTTGCGTACTGTCTGTGCCAGTTCATAGGCACCATCAAAGGCAATGCCGGCATTGACCAGTGACTGCACCAGGATTCCGCGCAGAAAGGGAGACGGGTCACCTCCGTGTGACCTGGTGACGACTAGCTTTGCCATGCAGGAAAGTATCCGGTTATTTTTCCGCCACCAGGAAAGCCACCCATCCCGGGTCGGCATCACCCACGGTTGCAGGTGAATAGACAGCGTTGCCCTCACCGGTCTTCGGGTCGGTCCCCTCCCAGTACACAGTCACCCTGGAGAAGCCCGCCTCGTCAAGCAGCTCGCGCAATTCCGGCAGGCTCCACAGACGCCACTCGTAGGAAAATGCCTTCTTCATTTTTGAACCATCGGGGAAGCTGAAATGAATGTAGCAACGCATCTTCCCGTCTATCGGATTATAGCTGGCCTGCTCCCAGATATACTTGAAATCCTTGTGTTTGGTCTTTTCCCTGATCTCCCGATGTGCGTCATAGCCGCCATAGGCGTCCATGAACAAAATGCCGTCTTCCCCCAGCGCCTCGTGCACCTTGCGCAGGTAACCACCCAGCTTCGCGCGTGTCATGAACAGCTGGTAGCTGAAATTCATGGCCAGCACGACGTCGACCGGCTTGTCTGTTTTTACCCGGAATACATCCTCCTGGATCAGGCTGATGCGCAGGCGCGCATCCGGTTTCAGGCGTGACAGGTTGTGTTCGCGTCCCCATGCCAGCACTTCCGGATCGATATCAACGCCAATGGCCGTATTTTTTTTGCTGCGCCTGACCCACTCACAGCACATGCTTGCGGTACCGCAGAAGTCCTCCCGAACATGCCGGGGACGCCAGCCACGCAGCTTGCGGAAGGTATTGCTTACAAACGTGTATTCAAACTCGACGTTCTGAACTGACTTTTCATAGAGCACATGCCGGTCTGCTGTTTCCGCCATGGTTTTCTTTTTTTTGTACTGCTGTCTTTTTTTCATTGCTCCGGCCTTTGCCTTCATTGCACACATGGCCGGGGATTATTGCACAATGCCAGTGGCAACAAAACACGATGCCAGTAGAGGAACTGATCCGGGAGGGTTGACAGGGTATTCCCTGCTTGGCGAACTGGTTTAAGGATGCCCTGATTGGTTCGTCATGCTGGCGCACAAGCGCATCAGTTACACCGGCTCAACCCGCAACTTCACCGCTGCACGCTCGGTTGCCTCAGTCACGGTAAAGGTGAATCCTGCTTCTTCGATGGACTCGCCTTCAGTGGGGATATGACGCAGACGGGCCATCATCAGGCCACCAATGGTATGTGATTCCACGGCCGGCAAGCTCGCGCCCAGCACCTCGTTGACTTCGGAAATAGCCAGGCGCGCATCCATCAGGTAAGTCTCCTCATCCAGCATTTCGAAAATGCGCTTGCGCCGCGGCAGGTATTCCTCGAAGTCATAACCGACATCAATTTCGCCGACCACCTCCTCGAGGACGTCTTCCATGGTAATCATGCCAATCGCGGAGCCGAATTCATTGACAACAATGGCCATGTGATCATCGCGTTTACGCAGCACCGGCAACAACTGGTCAATCGTCTGGTAGGGCGAGACGTAGTGGGCCGGCTTGATGAGTTCCTCCAGCGGGCGGTCCGGCAGGTCCGGGTCCATCAGGTCCCAGGTTGTCAGTGTCACGACGCCGACGATATTACTGATATTGCGGCTGTATACCGGCAAGCGGTTATATCCGCGCCTGCGCACCAGCGTAATGGCACTGCGACTATCCTTCCGGTTGCGGTTGATCGCGGTGATCTCGGCGACCGGTATCATGGCCTCGCCCACCGAGGTATCCGCAAAGCGAATCGCGCGCTTGATGCGGGCGCGATCAAAGATATCGACATTGGCACCGCGCTCGGCCATGTCCACCACCATGCGCATCTGTTCGCGGGTAATGAACACATTCTGATCGCTCTTGCCGCCACCAACGAGACGCGCACAGAGCCGTGCGATGCGTGAAAAGATAAATACCAGGGGGTAGAACAGGATGGAAAATACCCGCAATGGATAGACGATCACGGGCGCAATTTCGTTGGATTTCTGCTGGTAGACACTCTTGGGTACGATTTCCCCGAGGATCAGAAACAGCGGCGTAAACAGCAGTACTGCGTACAGATCGCCGAGCTGTCCGAACGAGCGGATCATCAGCATGGTGCCGAGGGTCGTCAGAATAATGGTCGATATATTGGTGCCAACCAGTGTGGTACCAAGCAGCACATCCGGTGTCTGAAACAGTTTCAGCACCAGCTGCGCGCCCCGATGCCCCTGGTTCGCCTTGTGGTGCATCTTGAACTTGTCTGAATTGACCAGCGCTATCTCGGAACCCGAGAAAAAGCCCTTCAGCAACAGCAGTACCACCATCGTCAGAAATATAAGCACTAGATCCATACGCGCACCTTCAATTAAACATTCGCCTTGCGTTGCGGGTCCTGACGATCATCGCCAGCATCCACCGTGTCGCTGCGGTAATCATGCGCCACATCCGTGCCGGCATGCGCAGATTGATCACCGTTGCCTGCCGTATCCTCATCGAGCAGGACCCCTGTCTCCGTGCTGTCGCCCGCGGCCGGCGTTTCCGTAACCCCGGCTTCCTGCAGTGTCTCATCCTCACTGCTTTCCTCGATCTTGCCGCCACGATTGACGCGCACGCGGTGAATCCGATTGTCATCCATTTCCAGGATCGTTATCACAATGTCCTCGATACTGATGCTGTCGCCGACCATGGGCAGGCGATCAAGATGGCGGAAGGCGACACCGCCGATGGTCGTCATGCGTGGATCTTCAATGCCGAAATTGGTCAGGTTATTGAAGTCCGTCAGCTTCATGTCACCGTCCACTTCGTAGGTGTCCTCGTCACGCTCGTGGTACAGCTCCTGCCCATCGACATCACCGGATATCTGGCCAAATATAAAAGTCAGCACGTCTTTCATGGTGACGAAACCCTCTACCCCGCCAAACTCATTGAGCACGGCCGCGGCACGGGCGTTGTGGTTGGTAAAGAAGTCGAACATCTCATCGACCTTCTTGGTGAGTGGCACGACCACCGGCGTATGCATGATGTCTTCCGCTTGCAGTGTCGACAGGTCGGTATCGTCGAGTACCAGTCGCAGGACATCCTCGGCATGGACGAAGCCCACCAGGTTGTCACGGTGCGTGCGGAAAACCGGGACCCGTGGATGCCGGAAGACACGAAAGCGTTCAATCATCTCGGGTACCGTCATATCGACGTTGAGAAATGCCGTGCGTGTCCGCGGGGTCATGATTTCGACGACTTCTGTATCGCCTGCCTCCAGCAGATTATAGATCAGGGCGCGCTCGGTGGCATTCAGTTCCCCGTCCTTGGCAACCTCCTCCACCAGGGTGCGAAATTCGTCCAGCTGCAGGATATTCTCGGCGGCCTTTTCCTCGCCGACAATCAGTGTGGTGATGCGGTCGGCAACGCTGCGAATGACCCACACCAGTGGTGCCACCAGCCTGACCCAGAAACTCATGGGTGTGGCAACCAGTCCGGTACTGACACGCACCGGGTTCGAGACCGAGATGGTCTTCGGCGTGACCTCGCCAAACAGCAGCAGCAGGGGGACCATGACCAGGATGCTGATCAGGGCGGCGCGCTCGACGCCATACAGGACCACCAGGATCCCCGTCATGTTGGCCGCCGCCGCAATGTTGACCAGTTCATTGCCGCAGAGGATGGAGATAATCAGCCGCCGTGGCTGATCCAGCAACTCATGCAGGGTCTCGGTGTGGGGATTACGTTCGCGGCGCAGCTTCTGCAGATCGAGGCGGGACAGCGAGAACAGCGCCGTTTCAGAGCCGGAAAAGAAGGCCGAACCACATAACAGCAGCGCCTGAAAACAGAGGCGGACAATCATGTCCGGTTCTGCCAGGCGAGCGGTATCAAAGACAAAAAAGTCTTTCGTTGCCGCCCAGTACACTGCCAGTTCCTGTATCAGACCATCCATTACTGCCCGCCTCCAGGGGACTCAGGTGAGACCACAGGCATCACACGATATAGGGACGATGGGTGATCCGAGCTCGCGAAACCAGGATGATAAACCTGCAATCAGTGGCGCTTTAACGCCGTTACCGGGTTTTTCAGCCCGCGAACGGCTACCTAATGTGTTATTCAACCTGATACACTTAAAGGTAACCCTAACTGAATAGTATAACAATGCAAAAGACTACCGAAGATATACCCGCAAAACGCACTACCCGTGCCCAGCCGAAAAAACGCAGCACTGCGGCTGTAAAAGCTGGCAGTAACACTACCAGCCAACAGCCGCCGTGAAACCGCCGACGCGCGCCAAACGGACGCAAAGTTTCGACCTTGATGACCCGGCTCTTTACCTTAACCGGGAACTGACCTGGCTGGAATTCAATCGCCGTGTTCTGGATATGGCCGCAGATGATGACACACCGTTGCTGGAACGCGTCAAGTTCCTCGCGATTGTCAGCGCCAATCTCGATGAATTCTTCATGAAGCGTGTGGGCGGACTGAAACAACAGATCGCTGCCGGCATCCGCACGCCCTCGGTTGATGGCCGCACGCCAATGGAACAACTCCAGGAAAGCCAGGCGGTGGTGCGGGACATCCATCTGGAGCAGAACCGGATATACCGGCAATTGCTTGATCTGCTGGATGAAAAGGGAATACGACTGAGCCGGATTGCCGACCTGAAAAAGGAAGAACAACAACAACTGCGGGAAGCATTCATTACCAATATCTTTCCGTTATTGACGCCGCTGGCCATGGATCCCGGGCATCCCTTCCCCTTTATCTCCAATCTTGCACTGAATCTGCTGGTGTCGCTGCGCTACCCGGGCGGCAGCAACATCCATTATTCGCGCGTCAAGGTACCCAATCTCAAGGAGATTGCACCACGTTTTCTGCGTGTCGGTGACAGCGATACCTATGTAAAGCTCGAGGATGCCATCACTCACAACATCGACCTGTTGTTTCCGTCGATGGAAATTATCACCTGTGAACTTTTCCGCGTAACCCGCAATGCCATTGTGGAAATCGAGGAAGAGGAGGCGGATGACCTGCTGGCAATGATCGAAACCGAGCTGCGAGATCGCCATTTTGCACCCATCGTGCGCCTGCAGGTAGACAAGGACATGAACCGGACGCACAAGGGCATGCTGGCCGCAGAACTCGGACTGGATGAGGCAGCCGATGTCTTCGGGGTTGAAATGCTGATGGCGATGCGTGATCTGTTCGAGATCGCCAGCCTGGATTTTCCTGAACTGCATGATCCACCACACAAGCCTGTGGATCATACCCGGCTGGTTCATGACCCGCGCAATATCTTCCACATCATCCGTGAACGCGGTGCCCTGCTGATGCAGCACCCCTATGAATCCTTCAGCACCAGCGTGGAACGCTTCCTGCGCACGGCCAGTGATGACCCCAAGGTGCTGGCCATCAAGATGACGCTGTATCGCACATCGGAAGACACTTCCATCGTCGATTCCCTCGTCAATGCCGCACGCAACGGCAAGCAGGTCGCGGTACTCGTGGAACTCAAGGCGCGTTTCGATGAGGCCGCCAATATCCGTTGGGCCAGGCGTATGGAACAGGCCGGTATCCATGTCACCTACGGTGTCGTCGGTCTCAAGACACACAGCAAGGTCATCCTCGTGGTGCGCAAGGATTACAATGGACTGCGGCGTTACGCGCATATCGGTACCGGCAACTACCATGCCGGAACCGCGCGTCTGTATTGCGACCTCGGCATGCTCACCTGTGATAATGACATCGCCCAGGATCTTACCGAGCTGTTCAACTACCTGACCGGTTATTCACAGCCCCCGAGGTATCGCAAGATACTGACCTCGCCGTATACCCTGAAAAAGACACTACTGGAAAAAATCGACAGGGAAATCAAACAGCATAGCGCGGAGACTCCGGGATTAATCCAGTTCAAGATGAATGCCCTGGAAGACGTGGATATCACCCGTGCCCTGTATCGCGCCTCCCAGGCGGGCGTCAAGGTAGACCTGATTGTTCGCGACACCTGCCGTTTGCGGCCAGGCATACCCGGCCTGACCGAAACGACCCAGGTCATTGGTGTCATCGGTCGTTTTCTGGAGCATGCCCGCATCTATTTTTTTCACAACCAGGGTGAGGAAGAATACTTCATCGGTTCCGCCGATCTCATGACACGCAACCTGGAAAGCCGCGTCGAGGTAGTGACACCCGTCGAGGATCCGAAACTGCGCCAGGAGCTGCGCCTCATCATCGATGTGCAGCTGTCCAGCCGCAAGGACGTCTGGGAGATGCAGTCAGACGGCAGCTATATCGAGCGCAAGGATACTACCGGCAAAAAGACACTCAGTTCTCAGGAGACCTTTATCCAACTGGCACAGAAACGCATGGCCGCGGCATCGAAGCACCAGCAGGCCAGGTTACGCAAGAAACTGCTGACCCATTTTCATAACCGGCTAAAGCATCGAGACTGAAATGACAGGCAGGTCATTGCCGGATATGCCGGTAACTGACCGTGTCTCCACGTGGAGTTAAAAATGAAAGAAAAGGGAATAAACAAGCCAATACTGGTCCCCGTCGACTTTTCGTCGAATTCAGAAACCGCGCTGCTGAGTGCGGCTGAACTGGCGGACAAGCTGGACAGCGACCTTGTCATCCTGCACGTTGTCCATGACCTGAATGAGGCACCGGGTTACTATTCCGTCAAGGGAAGAGACAAGCAACTGCGGCGCATGGAAGACGTTGCCGCCGAGATGCTGGAAGAGTTTGTCCACAAAATGCAGAAAAAGCATACCGGCCTGTCTGCCCTGGAACACGCCACGACCATGCTGGTGGTCGGTCTGCCGGTGAACCGCATAATGGAATCAGCGAAAAAGATTCGTGCGCGCATGATCGTCATGGGCAGCCAGGGACGTACCGGGCTGGCGCGAGCCATGCTCGGCTCCAAGGCAGAACAGGTGGTGCGCCTGGCCCCGGTTCCGGTCATGATCGTCAAGGAAGAAAAAAAACAGGACAGCTGAAACAGCAGTTGCAGTAAGGGCAGACCGGCTCCTGTCTTGATGGTGTCGGCTCGGTTACCGATCGTATCGATACAGCAAGGCACACGATTCTCGAGGGAAATAACAATGTATAGCAGCATCTATAGCCGCCTGTGCAGCAGCTTCCTGCAGGCATGTCAGGACAAGTCTGTGTCGCGCTTTCTGGTGCCGGCACTGGCTGCCCTGACCGCACTGGCGGTTTCGCCGGCATTCGCCGCCGCATCCGGCGCCGACAGTGAGATCAACTGGTGGAATATGGGCATGTCCCTGTTTGGCGGACTCGCCCTGTTCCTGTTCGGCATGGAACAAATGGCGGATGCGCTCAAGGCGGTCGCCGGCGAGCGCATGAAGGTCATCCTCGCGAAGCTCACCACCAACCGCTTCATGGGAGCGGCCACCGGCGCCTTCGTAACCGCCATCATCCAGTCCTCGTCTGTCACCACGGTGCTGGTGGTGGGTTTCATTACCGCCGGTCTGATGTCCATGGCGCAATCCATCGGCGTCATCATGGGTGCCAATATCGGCACCACCATTACCGCCCAGATCGTTGCCTTCAAGGTGACCAAGGCCGCCCTGCTGATGGTGGCGGTAGGTTTCAGCATGCTGTTCTTCTCCAAGCAGGAAAAGATCAAGCAATATGGCGGCATGCTGATGGGATTGGGTCTGGTGTTCTTCGGCATGAGCGTCATGAGTGACGCCATGAAACCGTTGCGCAGCTATGAACCGTTTCTCGACTTGATGACTACCATGGAAAACCCGCTGATCGGCATTCTGGTAGCGGCCGCCTTTACCGGTCTGATCCAGTCGTCCTCGGCAACCACCGGTATCGTCATTGTCATGGCTACCCAGGGTTTTATTACCCTGCAGGCCGGAATCGCGCTCGCCTTCGGCGCCAATATCGGCACCTGTGTAACTGCCATGCTGGCCGCGATCGGCAAACCCCGCGAGGCCGTCCGCGCCGCCGTGGTTCACGTGCTGTTCAATGTCTTCGGCGTACTGCTGTGGATTGCATTTATTCCGCAGCTGGCGGAAGTTGTGACCTGGCTATCGCCCGCACACCCGGAGTTGTCGGGTACTGACCGGCTGGCATCCGAGGCACCACGGCAGATCGCCAATGCCCACACCATTTTCAATATCGCGAATACGCTTATCTTTATCGGCTTTACCACCCAGTTCGCCCGCCTGGTGGAAAGGCTGGTTCCGGATAAGCCGGTTGAAGAAAAGATCATTGCCCAGCCGAAGTATCTTGATGAGGAGCTTCTCGAGACACCGTCGCTGGCACTCGACCGGGCACGCCTTGAGATCGGTCACATGGGCGACCGTGTCAAGGAAATGTTAAAAGACATCATGGCCGCCATCGTGAACGGTGACCGGGCGATGCTGAAAAAGATAGCCAAGATCGATGACGAGGTCGATATCCTGCACGGCCACATCGTCACCTACCTGGGTCGCATCAGCCAGAAGGCACTGACCGAACAACAGACCGAGGTACTGATGAAACTCATGGGCGCCACCAACGACCTGGAAAATATCGGCGACATTATCGAGACCGATCTCGTCTACCTCGGCAACGAGGGCATCGACAATCATGTGGCCATCAGCAAGGAAACGCGCGCGATGCTGGCCAAACTGCACGACGTCGTCTCGACCACGGCCGAGCTGGCCATCGATGCGGTCATGGAAAATGATGAGCAGGCGGCGCAGGAAGTCATTGGCATGAAGGCCGACATTGGCCGCCTGATGGATTCCGCGGCCATGCACGAGTCCAGGCGCCTGGTGGCTGAAGAACCGAACCGGCTGGCCGCCTACACCCTGGAAATCGATATTATAGAGAAGCTGAAACGCATCTATTACTTTTCCAAACGCATGGCAAAGGCAGTCATGCCCGAGGAAGTACCGGAGCGTGCTGCCTGAAAATACCCTGCCGGTTACTGAAGACTCAGAGGCCCACGACGGGGCTGTTGGAATGTTCCGATGCAGTGTCCAGTTCTGAAGCAATGACCGGGGTCGCGCTGAGTGCGCAGGTGAAAGGGACTTTGATGATGCCGTCACGCACGAAACCGGACGGCTTGCCCAGTTCGTCATAGCGCATACAGAATTCCCCGGCAAACTGAAAATCACCGATATAGCGGTGTGAGATCTTGTGCTTGAGATGGTCCGCGTAGTTCAGACCGAGAAAATGGCAGACAAGTCCCCTTATGACACCGGCGTGGGCAACAATCAGCACCGTCTGCTGCGCATGTGTCTTTGCCAGGGATGTGAGAAAAGCGACGCTGCGCTGCTGCATCTGGCGAAAACTCTCGCCCTCCGGGTAGACAAAATCCGGGTCCTTCTTGTATTGCGGGTAGTGTTCGGCCACCCATTTTTTCTTCTTTTTGTAGAGTTTTCCATAGTTGACCTCGTTCAGCGCCGGGGTGTCATGGATAGTATCGATACCGAAGCGTTCGGCATGAAACATCGCGGTCTGCCTGGCGCGCTCCAGGTCGCTTGAGTAGACAGCATCAAAAACGATGCCACGTTTCTTCAGCTGTGCGTTGACGTACTCGACATCAGCCTTCCAGCCGCTGTCCCGCGGTGAATCTCCCCAACCCAGAATCTCCTCAGCGGCATTGATCAGCGTTTTATAGTGCCTGGTAATGATTGCGCGCATGAGCGCTAATATAGCAACTTATAATGATTCTGTAAAAGAACCTTCAACAATGTTTTGTAAGTCATTAGTTTCGTCACCTGCAAGCCAGCCACGCGCAACTGCCCGGCCATCAGGAGTGTCTATCGTTTTGCCATGCAGGCCTGAATCGACTGAATCGTTTGTTTCAGGTTGACCAGTTGCCGGACTCTCTTCCACAGGTGGCCAGGCGAATGCTCGTAGAATTCACATAACGAGTCGGCCGGGATCCACAGCAACTCCCTCCGTTTCACGAATCGCGAGCCCGCATCCCGTTGCCATTCCCTGTTCATGGCCGTCACGTCCCGGTAGTCGAATTCGATAAAGAAGGTCTTCCAGTCCCTGTGCTTGCCTGCCTGCTCCCTTCGACACCACCAGTCCGGGTGGTTTTCGAGGGTCCGGTCAAACAACGCTTGCAGCAATGACGTCTGGGCCTGGATACGCGCCGGCGTCAGGCTGGCGCTGTGGAGTTTGTCAGAGAAGTACAGGGTTTCCGTTTCTTCGATAAATTCACGGATGGCCGTCTGCCGGTGGGTTTCACCCTGCTCTGCACCACCGCCAAAATCGACCAGCCGACCGGCCCTTCTGCCACTGAAGGTCTTGTGAAACAGAAACAACAGCTGTGTGTCCTGCACGCAAAAAGGAATGACGCTCGCACCCATAGACGTTAATTCATACCATGAGACACCCTGCAGTGCAGGTACGCCGTCCCGCAGATGAATCTATCGGTGTAGGAGCGGCGTCCGCGCCGCGATGCGTGGTATGAGAAAACAATCGCGCCGGGGACGGCGCTCCTACAAGTGATATTTGCACTGCCAGGTATGTCATTTTACGGACAATGATTTCTTCTTTTTATCGCTGTCATCCTCCAGCTGCCAGCTTATGCGGATGTTGAAGCGGTTACGATTATCTTCCTGGGTCGCCGTGACCTTCAGGTCCAGCAAGCCCTCGGGCCGCATGACAATCTTTTCGTCTTCATCACTGAAGGTGATTTTCCCCCTGGCAATCCCACTGGTGATGGACTTCAGAATATCCTCAATGGATTTTGCATCCTGCAACGACTGGTGGCGGAAACTTCTTTTCCCACTTCTCATGTTTACATTGGCCCGTTGTTGGTGTGAATCATTAATCGTGCGTTATCCGGGAATGACGTTTACTGATTGACTGATGCCGGTTCAAAGACCTTGATATAAGGATAGTCGCTACTGACACCCATCACCAGCCCCTCGGGTCTGAAGATAGTGACGGCTGCACCATGCTCGTCCAGCCCTTCTTTTTTACGTGTATTGCGATCCAGCGTGGTATCACATTCGAAATTGACAATGCCTTTTCTCAACATGACCCGCTGCCCATGCAGCAGGTTGCGATGACCGTGAACAATGGCATGGACAGCGCTGTTGTTTCTGAGCAGTTTGACACCATGCCGCGTCAAGGGTCTGTCGATCGATCGATACTTGGTACGGATAATATTGGCCATGGGGCCGTAGTAGAAATCAAACGGGTCCTTGTACATCTGCTTGCGGAATTTCCGGTTGATATGTTTCATGCCTTTTTCACTGATCAATCCTGCTATACGGTCATCAATACCGGCATGCACAAAAATAAAGGAACCTTCACGGCAGCCCAGTTGCATGCGTTTGAAAAACCAGGCGTATTCACCCTTTGGATGCAAAAACAGCTGCTGCCATTTTCTTGCAGCGGCGTACACCATGCGGATGGAAAGTCCAGCCTTCTCGCAATCCGCCTCAAACAGTTTTATCTTCTTGCGTAACTTCTGCACCTCTCGCTTGATGGTTGTTTCCGGCATTGACCATACGGCGAGTAGCGGAAACTCCCGGAACCAGCTTTTCGGTGGATAAAGCCGTCGTCGGCATTCACGGCTGTCGGGCACACCCTGCAATGCATTTTTCCCCTGCAGGTAGCGATCACGGATCTCGACCAGAAAAGGAACCATTTTCGGTCCCAGGCGAATAAAAAAATGATCGGTTCTCGGATCCGGGTCCATGCCGACCGCCTTCATTCCAATCAGCATGCGGATATCATGATTACCGGCCAGCAGCTGAATATCCGCGCCGCAATCGATCAAGCGGCGGATGGCGTCCAGCAAGCGCAGTGAACTCGGCCCCTTGTCGAAACAATCGCCACCGAGGATAAAATGTGCCTTGCGCCCTTCCTTGGTGAGTTTGAAATCCCTGTCACGCGGACCGGTCTTCTTTATGCCGCCGGAGGCCACCAGTGAATCGAAGAAGGCATCGGCATCGGCATGCATATCGGAGATGAAATACAGGATTTGTTTCGGCCATTTCCATGCTTCCTTGCCGATCGCCTTTTGCATTTCCTGTGCATAGGCCGCACTGTGGTAGGCATCTTTTTTAACGGAATGCTGTTTGCCCAGCATCCAGACCTGCCCCTGTGTTGGCAGGCTGGCCTTTACCCAGGTCTCGCCCTTGTAACGCGGCAGGTATTTGCTGGTATTTTTAAGTTGCATGATCGATTTCCGACTGATACTTGTTCAATCTGATAAAAAGCCTGTTTGCCACGGAATCCACGGAAGTATAAATGCATTAATAGAACATTTTTCCGTGTTCTTCCGTGGATTCCGTGGCTATTAAAATGTTCTGGTTGTGTAGCAGTTGTTATGCGTCTAGTCCGTGAAGTGACTGGACTCCGAACGCACCTTCCATTCACCCTCGACATGGCGCCATTGCCCGCCGGGAAGGTACTCGATCATGACCGGGCGACAGTGATACATGCTCAGTTGTCTGATTTGCCCGAACTCCAGCACCCCGAGATGCCCGGCGGCGTGACGGAAGGCCGCGCCATGACCGACGAAGATCTTTATCCTGTCTTGCTCGTCAGGTGCCAGTGCCGCCATGCTTTGCGTCAGGTGAGCAGCGACCCGCTCGCCGGCCTGTAGCAGGGATTCAGCGCCTTGCAAGGGCAGGCAGTAATGGCTGTCCGCCTTCCAGTCGGTGGGTGGATCGGCCACCCGCGGGTCCTGCCGCAGCACGGCCTCGATCTGTGACATCGTCAGGTTGGCAAGACAACCGACGCCCCTTTCGGCCAGCGCGTCATGACTCTCGACCTGCGGCGCTGCTGCGGACAGTCCGGCAAGCCTGTCTGCGAAAATCACGGCGGTCTGCCAGGCACGTAACATGCGGGATGAATCAATGGCGGGTACCAGGGACCAGTCATTGCGGTGTATCACGTTAAGCAACTGCTGCGCCGCTTCCTGCGCCTGGCTTTCTCCCTCACTGGTGAGTGGCCAGGGCTGGTGGGCACTGGGCGTATCCGCCAACTGGTGATACTCGCCGTGTCGAATCAGCGCCGCAATCAGTCTGGCCATTAGTCAGAGTGACGCCGCGAGCTTCATGACCAGTGGCCGCAGTTCTTCCTGTTTCAGCTGGCTGGCGGCTGTTTCCGGGCTCACCCACTGACGTCCGCGGTGACTTTCCTGCCATTCTTCTTCCGCTATGACGCGGGTGACTTTCATTGCATAGACGGTCACGGTACAGGTGGCGCCCCATTTCTCACAGCGATAACTGCCCAGCGCGGGCTCCGCAATTTCACCCTCGATACCCGCTTCTTCCCACGCCTCCCTGGCGGCTGACTCCCGGGGTGAAAGCCCGGGGGTCGTGATGCCTTTCGGGACCACCAGGTGATTTTTCTTGCTGGATGCAATGACCAGTATTTCCGGCTTGCCGTCACGTATCCGGTAGGGGATTACAGATGACTGGGTATAGTAATAAGCAGGCCGGTCGCGCAGTTCCTTGCCGTCCGGTCCGGGGTAAGGAAATTTCTTCGGCAGCGTCCCGGGACGAGTAATGGCGACCAGTTGTGCGCATCCGGCGACCAGGGCACACCAGTCAGCCGGCATCTGTAACCTGGCCAGTGTCGCGGTGGGCAGCAGCTTGCCGTCTTCAGGCGCCACAACAGTTTCGTTCGCCAGCCACATAAGTAACTCTTCGAGCCCCGGGTTATGACCCACCAGCATCACCCGGCTCGCATCCGGCGGACAGTCAGCGAGCACCTCGAGCAGTTCATCGAGCCCCGCCCCGTAAATACGTTCATCCTCGATGAGTCTCCGGGTACCGTGACCCATGGCCTTGCAGGCCTTCTCCGCACTGACCAGCGCGCGTTCCGCCGGTGAGGTGACGATTGCGTCAGGCACTATTTGCTGTTGTGCGATCCATACACCGATGCGTTGCGCAGCGCGTTTACCGCGGTCCTTCAGTGGGCGGTGGTAGTCATCAACACCGGTACTCCAGTCGGACTTGCCGTGGCGAAGCAGCAGCAGTTCACGTGTCATGATAATTTATGCTCCTGTTATCCAGTCAGACCACAATGGCACTCAGCTCTGTGGTGTCATCAATAAAACACCCAATTGGCCACGGAATCCACGGAAGAACACGGAAATATTTCTTGTAAGGCTTTTATTTTTTCGTGTTTTCTGTGGATTCCGTGGCAAGATTTTAAGTAAATGCCTTTTCGGCTCTATGGTGAGCTGAACAGGTACTTTCTATAACAGATGCCCCTGATACAAGCATTATTACGGCTATGCCAGTAACTCATGCAAACAGCGGTCTGACAATGCGGAAAAATCAATCCGCCCCCTGGCAACGTAGACAGCAACGTTCTCAAGTGCCTGCAGATAGGCGGCTTCATCAAAGCCTGCGGTATCCTGCAGAAAAGAACCATCCGGATACTGGTAGAAGGGACCGGGAGATTTCATCAGGGCACCCAGCAGTTCACGGTGTGCAGCCAGGTCCACCTGATCAACGGTCAGTGCCTGGTCACTGTCGCGCTGCCAGTCCAGTATCAGGAACGCTGCCAGCGGAGCTTCCGCCACAATCCGTCCGGGTCCGTAGACCCTGTCAATGTGGACGTCGTATTTTTCCTCGAGTTCCCAAAGCTCGGCAGCCGGCAACTGCAGCAACGCCTCGCGCTGCGCGGCTGGAATAAGACCGTGCAGCCTTGGGTTATGCACGATGGTACCGGGGTTAATGCGTGGCAGCTTCGGTATGCCGCGCGCCATGATACGGCCGGAAGCAGCCTGCATGAAAAGGCGGTCATTGGTCAGGTAGGCGGTTTCATCATTGTCCAGCAGATGCAGCATCAGGGTGGATTTACCTCCGCCGCTGAACCCGGCAATGCCGAGGCACTTGCCGTGGTAAACGAGCCCCGCCGCGTGGCAGATCAGCCAGCCGCGGTTTTGCAACCAGTTCATGTACTGCGAGTTGATGAAGTTGATGACCTGGTTATCGTATTGCCTGCAGGGCCCGGCGGCGATGACGTGATCTTCGCTCTGCAGAAAGACCATGCCGGTGCGTACCTTGCGGACCAGTCGGCCGCCAGGCAGGTCGACGTAGGAATCCTTGCGCCCGGTCTTGCCCGGCTCGCGTTTCCAGTCGATAAAGTCGATCCCCAGTTCCGGCGTATCACGTTCAATCGCAATGATGTCGATGTCAGGCGTGCCCGCTTTGCTGGTGACGTGCGAAAAATAATCACCCAAACCCGCCAGCAGTTCGGTGGAATTGGAACGCAGTCTCAGCAGGCAGCCGCCAAGCGCAAGATACAGTTCCCCGTCGCACAGGGCGGCCTTGTTCTGCAAGGCGCTCGCGGCCGACTCTACGGTGTAGTCCACTTCATTCCCCTCCCCTGTTCACGCTGTCAGTTGCTGTAACACATGGTCTGTATACATGGCAGCGGCATTGATCCCGATACCTTCCAGGGCACCACGGAACCCTCCAAAGGCGGACACCTCGAACACGATCGGACCACTGTTTGTTTCAGCCACATCCACAGTCGTGAAGTCCATGCCAAACAGTGCCTGGGCACGTTGTGCAAGGTCTATGATGTCATTCGGCGGAGTATGCGCGGCATACTTGCCGCCACTGTGTATGGTCGTGTTCCAGGCCTCGCCTTTTGATACCCGGGCATAGCTGCCAAGGTATTTACCGGCCAGGAACACCATCCCCAGGTCACGGCCCGGCAGTTCGACCTTCTGCTGTATATACATCATCGGATTGTCTTTCTGAAAGGCGCGAATTTCACGTTCAACCCTGGCGGGGCTCTGCTGGGCTTCTATCACGCACATGCCACGTGCCTTGGTGGAATACAGCGGTTTGAAGACCGCACTGCCAAAATCGTCTACCGCTGCGAGCGCCGCTTCGATATCCTCGGTGACGCGAGTGGCCGGCATGGGTATGCCGGCATTGCGCAGTGTCACCGTGCAACTGAGACGATCGATGAGGCGCAGGATGTGCTCCGCCCGACTGAAGACCCGCACCCCGGTCTGCTCGGCCACGCGCAGCAGCTCGAGGCGATCCAGTGTATTGGGGCTGTAGGTCGCACTGATCTTTTTCACAATCAGGGCATCCAGCTGGCACAGGTCCTGGTCCCGGTACAGCAGCCGCTGCCGGTCCAGGTCAAGGCTGACCGCGGCCATGTCGATCACCTGCCGGTAGCCGGTGCGTTCCTCGACAGCATCCGCCAGGGTCTCCGTGGACCATTTCCCCGGTATGCCGATGACACCGATTTTGAATTTAGCCAATGAATATCTCCTTAACGGGAACACGAAATGATGCCGGGTCCTTCAGGTCTGCAGCCAGCACCAGCTCCAGCAGGTAGCGCGCACGCAGGAACATGGCGCGTGCCAGCGACTTGTCGAGTATAAAGCGTGTGGAGGTAGCAAAAGAGCGCGCCAGCCCCAGCGCAAGGCGCAGCTCGAAGGTCTTGTCTCCCGACTTGCTGGCAAACGCCGCCGCAAAACGGTAGAACTCCCGCGTCAGCATCAGGATACGCTTGCGTAGCGGCGCGTCGAATATCTGCAGGCGGTAATTGGACACCATGAAGACCGACACATCCTGTACATAGTCCATGTAGCGTGAGCGATGCAGGTCGATGAAATTCACCTTCTTCTCCAGCGGATCGTAGATAATGTTATCGACATTGAAATCGCCATGGATGTAGACAGAGAACGGTGCCTTGATGCCGGCCTCGAGGCGATGAGCCCGCTTCAGCAAGTTACCGAATGACGGCACGGATTTGCTGCAGATGCGGCAGTCTTTCTGCCGAAACTCCGGGTGTATGGTGTATACCTCCTCGAGGCGTTTTGAGAGCTGCCGCATGTACGCAGCGGAAACCGGTTTGCGGGTGCGCGTCTCGCGCCATACCCGGGTCAGCGTGCGCTGCAGCTGTTTCTGCGTTTCCCTGAGCAGACGGGTCGACTCATGCAGTAATATCTGCTCGAACGTCAGTCCGGCCAGATGCTCAATCAACAGCGAGGCCGACTGGCCGCGCTTGTGGTAGGAGAGGATGCGCGGTGCCAGACCCGGAAATATTTCCTGCCAGCTGGCCAGTCCCCTGCGTTCCTCCTGCAGCTTGCGTTTCTTGCCGTCCTTGTAGATGGCGATATAACCCGCATCTTCCTGCCCTGCTGCACTGATGCCGGAGATGCCGCTGCCTGAACGGGTTTCTGCAATCGTCTCGGCCACCAGCTCTGAAGCGTCACTGGATGTATCCAGCTGCTCAATGGAAGCACGCATCGACTGGTAACGGTCGATATTGATGGGCTGGCCGAGGTTAGCAGATATGATGGCTTCACTGATGTTGTGCATGGCATCCCCCATCTGCTCGATACCATGGACCAGAAACAGACCTGCCACCAGGTCTTCAGTATGTTTCTTGCGCTTTAGTCCTGCGGTGTATTGTTGCACCAGTTTCTGACTGGCCTTGTCGAGGCACGGCTTGATGCGGCCGATCTTGAGAGCCAGTCGGGTGTCGTTCTGGCGAACCGCCTGTTCAGTCCGGTCAAGCCCCCGCATGATGCGTCCGAGCATGAATTTGCAGCGGCCGGCGCCGGGGCAATGCCTGTTTTGCAACTGTTTCAGTTGCTGGATACATTCACGACACAGGCCGGTAATGCGTTCAAGGTCCGTCGCAATCGATTCAATGGCACGCAGTGAAGCCGCATCGGTCCCTGATTCGGCGGCCTTGATCACCTGATTGTGGCAGCTGTCATGTATCCGCAGCATGAGATTGTAGGCATAGCCGCTGCGGTCAAGGATTCGCCGTGCAATGTTGACCGAGGGAGCCTCAAGATAGGTCTGCAGGTTGGACACCTGGGAGCCGACCTCGGCAATCAGGAAACGGAGATTGTTGCGGATATTCTTCGAGGTTTTCATTACCAGTCGATGGTTCCCAGGTAGACCGTGCCGGTGCTCTCCCCGGGTTCAGCCAGGTACGGAATCAATGCCCCGGGATTAAGCGGCATGCCGGCAAGCTCGTTCAGTCCGACCCAGACCACCTCGACCTGATGCCGGTCCGGATGGTGGCCGCTTCTGGGCACATAGTCAGCCGGCACGCTGCACGTGAACAGGAACTCGACAAGGTGACGCGTGCTTTGCGGAATTGTCTCGCGCGGCTTGAAGTAATCCGCCACGTAGACCAGATCGTGGATTTCCACGCGGGTATCGATTTCCTCCAGGCATTCACGGTTCAGTGCCTGTTCCAGTGTCTCCCCGAGATCCTGGCCACCACCCGGCAGTGCAAAGCGCTCCTCACCCTGTTCATAACCATCCTTGCGCAGCAGCAGGATGCTGTTGTCGCGCCGGATGACTGCGCGGACAGCATTGCGAATCGGAGGAATGATCGGTGCCATATGCCTGCCGTGACGGTTGTTGTATTGTAATATGTCATCATACCAGTCAAACGCCGGGTTTTATAATCCAAAAGCCGTGTGCCGGAGCAGTCGGTATGCACCCTGAATCAGAGTAACGGGACTAAATCGTGCCAGCACCTATCCCTGTAAGAATCACTCACACCGTGCAATTACCCGACCGGGTAAAACTCAGCCGTTACCTGAAGGCCCCGGAACTGGGGCCCCGCATCCTGTTTTTCAGCGGCGGTACGGCCCTCACGGACACCAGTCGGGTCATCAAGCGCTACACGCACAACTCCATCCACCTGGTCACGCCGTTTGATTCCGGTGGTAGTTCGGCGAAGTTGCGACAGGCCTTCTCCATGCCGTCCATTGGCGACTTGCGCAGTCGCCTGATCGCTCTCGCAGACGAAAACATTACCGGGCACCCGGAGGTTTACGACTTATTTACCTATCGCTTTCCCGTTGATGAAACGGCCAGCGAGTTGCTTGCCAGGCTTGACCTGATGGTCAGAGGCAAGGATCCACTGGTGGCGGCCATATCCAACCCCATGCGGCGACTGATCCGCAACCAGCTGGGCTATTTCCGTGAGGCAATGCCCGATGATTTCGATCTGCGTGGTGCCAGCACCGGCAATCTGATTCTTGCCGGCGGCTATCTGAATAACCACAAGCACCTCGACCCGATCATTTTCCTGTTCGCCAAGCTGGTCAACGTGCTGGGTACGGTACTCGCCGTAGTGAATGATGACCTGCACCTGGCGGCGGAGCTTGAGGACGGCAGTTGCGTCACCGGCCAGCATCGGCTGACCGGCAAGGAAGTTGCGCCGTTAACGTCAGCCATCAGCCGGTTGTTCCTCTCCAGTGATCCCGACAAACCGGTGCCCGCGAAAGCAGAAATGCGAAAAAAGTACCAGCGACTGATACAGCAGGCGGAACTCATCTGTTACCCGCCCGGCAGTTTCTATACCAGCCTGGTTGCCAGCCTGTTGCCGGGCGGTGTTGCTTCATCCATCGCCGCCACTGATTGTCCGAAAGTCTACATTCCCAACCTTGGACATGACCCGGAACAAATTGGCATGACGCTGGACTCTTCCGTGCTGACGCTGCTCGATTACCTGCGTGCCGATAACCCGGACAAGACGGACAACGGCAAATTGCTGAATTTTGTGCTGCTCGACAGCAAGCGCGGTAACTACCCGTCAGCCCTGTCCACATCGCTGATGCAGAAACTGGGTATCCGCATCATCGATACGCGGCTGGTCAGCAGCCAAAGTGCCCCTTACTACGATGCCGAGCTGCTGAGTGCGGCGCTGCTGTCACTGACATAGCCTGGACCGCGGCCTTCGCCCGATGAAGATACATCAAGAATTTTCCTATATTCAAAAACCCGGTTAGCCACGGAAACACACGGCAAATCACGGAAGGATAAATTCATCAATAGCAATATTTCCGTGTAATTCCGTGTGCTTCCGTGGCAAGTTTATGAAGTATGTGCCATTCCAGCCTTAACCCTGAAATTACCTTTCTTCAATGTGCGGAACTGCAGCAGGACGGCGTATATTGACCTGGTCAATACTGCGGTCCGACGCCTTGACAATCGTGACCTCCAGATTATCGATGGTGAATGTTTCATCCTCGCTGGGGATATATTCGGTATGGCTCAGGATCCACAGGCTGACCGTGTCAGTGGGTTTCCCCGGCAATTCCAGTTCGAAAAATTCCTCCACCACGCGCAGTTCGGTGGCGCCATCGACGACAATCTCATGCCCGGAAATACTGTCGACATCAAGCGGCCTGACGTCACTTTCATCATAGATCTCGCCGACGAGTTCCTCGAGCAGGTCTTCCAGTGTGACAATACCGCGTACATCGCCATACTCATCCACAACGATGGAGAACACCCGGTTGCGGCGTCTTAGCGTGGCAAACAGGTCATCGATGGCCTGGTACTGCGATACAAACAGCGGGGTGTGGGCAATTTTACCGAGTCGCTCCTGCAGTTGGCCATTAGCCGAAGCCGTGAGCAGGTCGCGCATGTACAGCACCCGGGTAAAGTTGTCGTTTTCTCCGGTAAACAGGGGGATTCGTGAATAGCGCTCCTGCGCGACGATTGGCAGTGCCTCGGCAACGGTCAGCATTTCATCGAGGGAACATATTTTTCCCTTGGGCGTCATGATGTCCCTGACTTTCAGGTCATTGAAGGCAAATACCCGTTCGATAATACTTCTTTCATGGTGTTCAATGGCACCTTCCTTGACACCGTAGCCGAGCATGCCGATGAGTTCGGATTCGGTGATGGTTGGATCGGATGTACCACCCGTCAGGTGATGCACCCAGGCCGTAAATTTGCCGAAGAACCAGACCAGCGGATAGACCAGGCGCATGAACATCAGCAAGGGATAGGCGATGAACAGTGAAATGCGTTCGGAATAGCGGGTCGCCAGGCTCTTCGGTGTGATTTCGCCAAACACCAGGATAAAGAGGGTCAGTGCGCCAACGGCGATACCTGGTCCGGCACTGCCAAATTCACGTGTTGCAATCACCGTCGCCAGGGCCGAGGCACCGATATTGACGAGGTTATTCCCGATCAGGATCGTCGTGAGCATGGCGGATGGATCTTTTTTCAGCTGATACAGGGCTGACGCCCCGCCCCGCCCCTCACTGACCAGTGCCTCGACCCGTGCCATGGACAGGGCCACCAGGGCCGTCTCGGAGCCGGAAAACACGCCCGAGAAAACCAGCAAAATCAGTAATACGGCTAATTCGCCCACTGCTACCCGTATGCCTTAACGGTGAATACGGCGTTCTCCGCTACCCCATGCGGAAGCCCGCCCAACGGCAAGCGCACTGCTTCAATCCATCGCGTTATGTCCACCCGGGGATTCCTCGTGTTGTGATTGTTGTGGTTGGTGTTGCAAACCTGTTTGTATTGATGACACAATATTGCTCATTCAATGTAAGCATAAATCCAGTTAAAACATAACAATACACTAGGTAACGGGTCTTTTATATCATATGCTATATCATATGCGCATGGACTCCGGGACCACATTGTCTGCCACTGCTGGTCGCTCACTCACGATGGCACCGATTATATCCCTGGCAGGGACTTTCGCCGGAACAACCGCGTGAGCACGTCACTCGACTTTATTCTCCCGTCCGGGCTCAGTGCTGATGAGCTGCTTGCCAGCGTACAGCAGCAATTCAGACATCACGCCGAACCACCCCGAATGCTGCAACGCACCTGGTATGACACTTTTGACTGGCGCCTGTATGCGAACAATTCCACCCTCGAAGACACCCGTGACGGCAACGAGCATACACTGGTATGGCGTTCGCTGAAGGGTAAGCAGAGTGATGCACGGCTGAAGCTGAAGAAAGCACCGCGGTTTGCCTGGGACTTGCCCCAGGGGCACTTTCGCGAGCGTCTGGAACCGGTGCTGGAAATGCGCGAACTTGCACCAAAACTCAGGATCCGGTCGCGCGTCAACACCCTGCGCATTCTGAACAAGGACGAAAAAACAGTGGCCTGGCTGGTGGTCGAGGAAAATACACTACCGCGGCAGAAAGGGCTTCGCGCCGGCAAACTTGATAACCGGGTCAGCGTCATTCAGGTCAGGGGTTTCCCAAAACCCTCCATGGAAGTCGCCAGGCTCCTGCAGCAACGGGGTTTGTCAGAGGCACAGGGTGACCTCATGCAGACTGCCCTGTCCATGTTCGGCGAAGCACCGGGCAGTTACTCCTCCAAGCTGAACCTGGAACTGGATTCCGCCATGCGTGCCGACGAGGCAAGCAAGCTCATCCTGCACCGGCTGCTCGATATCATGATGCAAAACGAGGCAGGTACACGCATCGGGACCGACACCGAGTTTTTGCATGATTTCCGCGTCGCGATCCGTCGTACCCGCTCGGCCCTGAGCCAGATCAAGGCGGTGTTCCCGAAACAGATCGTTGCCCGCTACAAAACAGAATTTGCCTGGCTCGGACAGATAACCACCCCCAGCCGTGACCTGGATGTCTACCTGCTGACATTCGACGAATACCGCAACAACCTGCCGGTCAGCATGCAGGCCGACATCGAACCCCTGCGTGACTTCCTCATCAGACACCAGAAGCTTGAGCACAGGGCCCTGGTCAAGGCACTGGATTCAGCACGCTATCGTCGAATCGTTACAAACTGGCGCAGCTTTCTTGAACAACCGGTCAACGAGCGCAGCACACTGAAGAACGCAGGCCGCCCTGTGCTGGATGTTGCCTGCGAACGTATCTGGCGTATGTACCGGGTTGCCCTCAAGGAAGGTAACGCCATCAACACGGAATCACCCGCGGAAGCGCTGCATGAACTGCGCAAGACCTGCAAGAAACTCCGCTATCTCATGGAGTTCTTCCAGAGCCTGTACCCGAGCAGCGACATCAAGGAGCTGATTCGGATTCTCAAGACATTGCAGGACAACCTCGGTGATTTTCAGGATTACGAGGTGCAGGTAAGCACGCTGAAAGACTTCAGCCACCAGATGGTTGCCGAGGGACAAGTCCCTCCTGATACACTACTCGCCATGGGTATCCTGATTGACGGTCTGGAACGGCGCCAGAAACAGGCGCGCGAGGAGTTTTCCGGTCGCTTTGCGGAGTTTTCACAGCAACACAACCAGGAGCGATTCAGGAAACTGTTCGCGTCAAACCATTAGCAAGGAAACCGCACGCTTGAAAGTCATTGCTACATACAACATCAAGGGCGGGGTTGGAAAAACGGCCACTGCCGTGAATCTTGCGTGGCTCGCGGCCCGTGAAGGTGCGCCGACCCTTGTCTGGGATCTCGATCCCCAGGGGGCCGCCAGTTATTACTACCGCATCAAACCGAAGATCAAGGGCGGCGGCAAGCGCCTGGTTCAGGGCAAGCGTGATCTGGATGACTTTATCCGCGGCACCGATTATGAACTGCTAGATCTGCTGCCGGCGGATTTTTCCTATCGCAACATGGACCTTTATCTTGAACAGACGAAAAAACCCGTACATCAGCTGCATAAACTGCTGCGGCCTTTCAGGAGCGAATACTATTATGTATTCCTCGATTGTCCTCCGAGTATTTCACTGGTATCGGAAAACATCTTCGATGCGGCCGACGTGGTGCTGGTGCCGACCATACCCACCACACTGTCACTACGCACCTATCAGCAGATCAAGAAGTTTTTCAAACAGCAGGCACTGGACACGGTGAAAGTACTGCCGTTCTTCTCCATGGTCGACCGGCGCAAGCAACTGCATCGATCCATCGTGGACACCCCGCCGGACTACATGGAAAACCTGCTGGAATCCTCTATTCCCTATGACAGCAACGTCGAGCAAATGGGCACCCATCGAACCCCGGTAGCTGATTTCGCCCCCAACAGCCGATCTGCCCGCAGTTATGAGGCCCTCTGGGAGGACATCAAACAGCAATTATCCCGTATGTAACTATCACCCGCTCCGGGGGCACTGCTGATTACCGGAATTGTCGCATCGTAGCAGTTGATCCAGATCAATAAGATGCCATATATCGGACTATAGCGCTTGCTCCAGAGTCGGCATGGTGACAGCATCCCTATTCATTAAAATGTGTCTAACAAACGAGGTAAGTTAACATCATGAAGCCCGCGATTATCGATATTCCCGGCATCGGCCCAGCCGCCGCCGCCGCATTGGATGAACACGGCATCAAGACACTTGCCAGCCTTGCCAGGGCACCTGTGGAGACAATTACCGCCGTCCCCGGCTTTAGTGAGGCACGTGCCGAACGAGTCATCCTCGCAGCATCCGAACTACTTGCCGCCTCGGCCACAAAACAGCCAGACGATGCCGAAGCGGATGAAGCCGCTGAAGCCGCTGAAGCCGGCAGCAAAGGCAAGAAAGACAAAAAGAACAAGCGCAAAGGTAAAGGCAAGGGTAAAAAGGGTAAAAAAGACAAGGACAAGAAGGGCAAGAAGGACAAGAAGGGCAAGGGGACAAGGGCAAGGGGAAAAAGAAGGGCAAGAAATAGTCACGGATTTCTGGTCCGTATTCACCCTGCCTTGTGCAAGCCGCCTTATATCCGAATACCGTAACAAAACGGTAACATTCATATCATATTCTACTAACACTTTGGTGGGTGGACCCTTCCACCCATTCGTTAGCTTCTACCCACCAACAGGCGTTTCGTCAGAAACCGGAACACGGTCGCGGTGAGACGGCAACCTGGAATAATACCGGGCGAAGACCGGCATTATCACGGCTATTGATATTCAACAGGAGTTCCAAGTTATGAAGCTGAAACCAATTCTTTCCTCAACACTGCTGGTCTCTGCCCTGCTGGCCTCGATGGCCCCGCAGGCACGCACCCTGATTCAGAACAAGGGTTCGGACACACTGGTCAATGTCGCCCAGGCCTGGGCAGAAGCCTATCCCGAGGTTAACCCCGAGGTTGCCGTGGCGGTCTCCGGCGGTGGCTCCGGCACCGGTATCGCGGCCATGATCAATGGCACGGTGGATATCGCCAATGCCAGCCGCTCGATGAAGGACAAGGAACTGGAACTGGCGAAGAAAAACGGCCAGACACCGGTCGAGCATGTCGTCGGCTATGATGCACTGGCAGTTTTCATTCACAAGGACAACCCGATCACATCCATGTCACTGTCCCAGCTGAAGGACATCTACGCCCGTGACCCCAAGGTCAAAAAATGGTCGGATATGGGTGTAACCGTACCGGGTTGCAAGGACGAGATCGTGGTCGTCAGCCGGCAGAACAATTCAGGCACCTATGCCTATTTCCAGGAGACGGTGCTCGGCAAGGGCGGCAAGTATCGCCAGGGCACACTGGATATGCACGGTTCCAAGGACGTCGCTGACCTGGTCGAGAAGACCCCCTGCGCCATCGGCTACAGTGGCCTGGCCTACGCAACGGACCACCTCAAGATGGTCTGCATCGAGACGGAAGGCGCGGACGCCTGCGTGGCACCAAGTGTCGAAACCGCCAGTGACCGCAGCTATCCCATTGCCCGTCCGCTGTTCATGTACACCAACGGTGAACCCCAGGGCGCGATCAAGGAGTACATGGACTGGATCCTGAGCGATACCGGTCAATGTATCCTGGTGAAAAAAGGCTATGCGCCGGTACAGCGCCGTGAAGTGCGACTAGGCTACATATTGTGATTACTGGCTCTGCACTGTAGGAGTGGCGTCCTCGCCACGATGCGCGGCATGAAAAAACAATCGCGCCGGGGACGACGCTCCTGCACCAAGCGCTTTTTTATAATTGAGTGAAATTGCCGGGTTTGGCCGCAAGGCCATCACCCGGCATAAATACGATAATTTTCAAGGTGCAACCACGGGACACTAGACAATGAGTCACTACGAAGAACGTCTGGAAAGAGACCTGCTCGACATCCGTGAGCAGGTGGCAACGATGGCCGCTCTGGTGGAAACGGCGACCAAGAACGCCATGCATGCGCTGCAAACCGGTAACAGCAAGCTCGCATCCGCCACCGTACTTGAAGACCACGTGATCAACCGTTCAATGCGGCGGATCGACCAGTTATGTCATAAATTTATTGCCCTGCACCTGCCGAGTGCAGGCCCTCTGCGAATGATGTCCTCCGTGATCCGGGCAAACATCGAACTGGAACGCATCGGGGATTATGCCGTGACCATCGCACGGGAGTCACTGCAGTTGTCATCACCACCAGCAGGGCCCATGGCCCGTGAACTGGAACGCGTCGGCAGCGAGACACTCCTCATGCTAAGCCAGTCCATCAAGGCCTTTAACGAGCTCAATCCTGAAATGGCGAAAGGCACCATGATCATGGAAGAGCAGATGGAAAATGATCTGGACATCATATACTCCGAATTAATGGCCAATGACGATCGCGATGCAGTGAAAAACCTGCTCGCCATGTTCGCCGTTTTTACCCAGTTGAAACGTGTTGCTGACCAGGCAAAGAACCTCTGTGAGGAAACGGTATTCGCCGTCACCGGGAGCACCAAGGCACCCAAGATCTACAACATCCTGTTTGTTGACGAGGACAATAGTTGCCAGAGCCAGATCGCCGAGGCCATTGCCCGCAAGAACTTTCCCGACAGCGGCCGCTTCATCAGTGCCGGGCGTCAACCTGCCGCTGCGCTGAATCCAGTCATGGTGGAGTTTCTAAACAGCCATGGCATTAACCTGGCGGTCACCGCCAAACCCAATCCGATTGACATGACGCCGCTGCAACTGACTACGCAGCATGTCATTGTCAGCCTGCAGGGACCTGTTAAAACCTACTTCGACCAGATCCCCTTCCATACCACACCGCTGGAGTGGGACGTCGGTCCTGCACCGGAGAGTGCGGATGAAGTCGGCATGCAGCGCATGGAAGAACTTTACCGCAATCTGGCCGTTCAGATCCGGGACCTGATGGAAATCCTGCGTGGAGAGGGAGCAACCTGAGATGTCTGGCCATGAACTGACAAAGACGACCGACATGGCGGCATTCGATCGTCGCAACGCCGACTGGTACATCGATAAACTGGTGCAGATGCTGGTATTCATCGGTGGCATCTCGGCCATCATCTTTGTCATCGCCATCTTTGCCTTCGTCACCAAGGAAGGCTTCGGCTTTATTCTCGACCGCTTTGATTTCCAGGAATTCTTCACCTCGCCCTACTGGTACCCGTCCGATGAGGATGCCCCGGAATACGGCATCCTGGCATTGATCGCGGGAACCGCCAGTGTTACCGGACTGGCCATGCTGGTGGCCATCCCGTTTTCGCTGGGTACCGCAGTTTTTATCGCCGAATTTGCCTCTGGCAAAACCCGTGAGGGACTCAAGGTACTGGTGGAACTGCTGGCCGCTATCCCCTCGGTGGTCTGGGGCTTTATCGGTCTGAGCATCATGAACCCGATCATTATTGACGTCTTTGATGTTCCGGTGGGACTGAACGTGCTGAATGCCGGCATCATACTTGGTCTTATGGCTGCGCCGATCATGACCTCCATCGCCGAGGATGCTCTCAAGGCGGTTCCCGACCGCTACCGGGAAGCCGCAGAAGCCATGGGTGCCACCCGCTGGCAGGTCATCTACAAAACCGTACTGCCTGCCGCGAAAAACGGTTTGCTGGGTGCCGTGCTGCTCGGTGTCGGCCGGGGATTCGGGGAAACCATGGCCGTGTTGATGGCGACCGGGCACTCGGTCAACATCCCGGGCAGCGTGTTCGATTCAGTACGCGCCCTGACGGCCACCATTGCCGCGGAACTGGGTGAAACGGCCGTGGGCTCCGATCACTACCAGGTATTGTTCACCATCGGCATCTTCCTGTTCCTGATCACCTTCGTTATTAACCTCACCGCCGACCTGATCGTTCGCGGTATACGCAAGGGCTAAAACATGTTCGAAATATCCGAACTCAATATCAAGAACCAGCGGGTCCAGCGCCTCTACAGGACCCTGTTCCTGATGATGACCCTGCTGTTGATTACACCGGTACTGCTCATCCTCGGGACCCTGGTCATAAAAGGCGGCTCGGTGATCTCCATCGATTTCCTGTTTACCAGCCCGACCGATGGCATGACAGCAGGCGGGCTGTTTCCTGCCCTGTTCGGTACTGTCTGGCTGGTAGCGGTGGCACTGCTGATTTCCGTGCCACTGGGCATCGCAGCCGCCATCTATCTCAGTGAATACGCCGGCGAGAACTGGTTCACCCGTATCATCAACCTGGCCATTATCAACCTGGCCGGCGTGCCCTCAATCGTGCATGCCCTGTTTGGGGTCGGCGCCTTCGTGCTGTTTTTCAAATTCGGCACCAGCATCCTCGCGGCCAGCCTGACGCTCGCCATCATGACCCTGCCGGTGGTGATTGTCGCGACCCGCGAGTCCCTGACGGCAGTGCCGCATGCCTTCCGCGAGGCCTGCTGGAACATGGGAGCCACCCGCTGGCAGACCATCCGCCGCGTGGTGCTGCCCAATGCGGTCTCCGGTATCCTGACCGGTGTCATCCTCGAGGTGTCGCGCACCGCCGGCGAAACAGCACCGATCATGTTCACCGGCGCCGTATTCTTCACCCCGTTTCTGCCTCAAAGCGTCTTTGACCAGACCATGGCCATGTCACTGCACCTGTTCGTGGTATCGACGCAGGTCCCCGGCGTTCCCGAGGACCTTCCCTACGGCGTGGCACTGGTACTTATCGCCATGGTGCTGATAATGAACAGTGTCTCCATCGCCTTCCGCATGTACCTGCGAGGAAAAAAGAAATGGTAGCCGCCGTGCAGAATGCAGCTGGCGCGCCGGCAGGCGTAGCAGATGACGCCCCCGTAAAACTGGAGGTGCGCGACCTGACGATCCGTTACGGGAATGACGCCGCGCTCAGCAACGTCAGCCTGGCGATACGCGAACACGAGATCTTCGGCATCATCGGCCCGGCCAACGCCGGCAAGACCTCGTTCCTGAAGACACTGAACCGCATGGACATGTTCAACTCCAATATGCGTGTCAACGGTGACATCCTGTTCAACGGTCTGGATATCCGCCGACTGAAAAACGTCTATGCGCTGCGCTCCCGCATCGGGGTGGTGTTTCCTCTGCCGGTCGGCCTGCCGATGACAATTTATGACAATGTGGCCCTCTCGCCGCGCCTGTCTGGCATGAAGGACAAGGCCGAACTCGACATCATTGTCGAGCGCTGCCTGACCCGCGCGGCACTCTGGGACGAGGTCAAGGACCGCCTGACCTCCCTTGGCAGCCTGCTCTCCGGCGGCCAGCAGCAACGCCTGACGATTGCACGCGCACTCTCGCAGGAGCCGGAAGTACTGATGCTCGACGAGTTCTCCATCGCCGTTGACCCGGTAACGACCATGCGTATCGAGGATGTGCTCAAGGAACTGAAACAGGAAATGACCATTATCCTGGTCACCAACCTGGTGCAGCAGGCGCGGCGTCTCGCCAGCCGCACCGCGTTTTTCCTCAATGGCGAATGTGTCGAGATCGGCGAGACCGAGGACCTGTTTACCGGTGAGGTCAAGGATTCCCGCACCCGCGACTATGTCGAGGGACGTTTCGGGTGATAAAGGTCTAATTGCAATACTGTAGGGTCGAATTCATTCGACCGGCCGTGCTTGGCCGAATAAATTCGGCCCTACAACGGTAAGTGATTAACTGAATAGTTAAGAATTTAACTGGGAAAATGATGAATACAAGCAGCCAGGCGGTCACTGATAATTCCATGGAATATGCCATCCACACAGAGAAACTGAACCTCTGGTATGGAACGTTTCAGGCCCTGTTCGATATTGATCTCGACATCAAGCAAGGCATCATCACGTCCCTGATCGGACCTTCCGGCTGCGGCAAGTCAACCTTCCTGCGCAGCGTCAACCGCATCAACGAGCGGCTTGGCTATGTTCGTATCGATGGCAGTATCAACGTCTACGGCAACAATATCTATGACCCGGCGGTGGAACTCGTGCAGGTCAGAAAACAGATCGGCATGGTTTTCCAGCGTCCGAACCCCCTGCCGATTTCCATCCGCGACAACGTACTGTTCGGCTATAATCTGCACACCGGCGGCAAACGCGCCTCGCGCAGTGAGCAGGATGATATCGCCGAGAGCGCCCTACGACAGGTACTGTTGTGGGACAAGGTCAAGGACCGGCTCAATAGCAAGGGCACCGAACTCTCGCTGGAGGAACAGCAGAAACTGTGTATCGCCCGTCTGCTGCCCGTCAAGCCGGGCCTGCTGCTGATGGATGAACCCTGCTCTGCACTTGACCCCAAGGGCACCGAGGCCGTGGAAGAACTGATCTGGGAGCTGCGCGGCCAGTATACCATTCTGATCGTGACCCACAACATGGCCCAGGCACGGCGTGCCAGTGAAGAGTGCATCTTCATGCTGATGGGCAAGGTCGTGGAACACACGGCCACCGAGGATATGTTCGTTACGCCGGCAAAAAAGGAGACGGCCGACTATATCGAAGGCCGTT
>CALOCX010000019.1:0-164588 GCA_942491995.1 uncultured Gammaproteobacteria bacterium
GTTCCTTGCAATAGGGCGCATCAAACATCAGGTAACTCATCAGCGGGCGGCCCTCGCGAGCCAGCGCACCGATGCCCTTCAACAGGATGCGCACGGAGCGCGGAAAATTGCCCACGTAGCGTTCCACGATATCCCGTATATCCATGCTCGGCGAGATCACGAGGTAGTCGATCTGGCGTAACGAGGTGTCGTGGTAGGAGACACGCTTGTCCCGGGTCTCGGTTATGGTGTGATTGATGCGCCGCAACCGTTCGATGTCGGCATCGAGGCTGTCCATGAACAGGGTATCGAAGATGTAGCCGGTAATCTGACCGAATGTCGGAAAGGGAACACTTCTGGCGTCATCCGGCGGCGTATCGGGACGGGGATTTCTGCCGCCAATGATCAACAGGCGATTTGCCCCCAGGTGCAGCGCCGGGCTGAGTGGGGCCGTTTGTCGCATGGAGCCGTCACCAAAATATTCATTGCGCAACTTCACCGCGGGAAACAGCACCGGTATTGCCGATGAGGCCATCAGGTGGTTCAGTGTCAGTTCGGTCGGCTGCCCGATACGGCGTGTTCGTTTCCATGGCTTCAGCCCCTCCTTGCCCTGGTAAAACGTGACCGACAGACCGCTGGTGTAACCCGACGAGGTAATGGAAACCGCATCCAGGGCACCGCAATCGATTCCCTGCTGGATGCGCGCGAAGCGTATGTGACTTTCGAGCAGGTGGCGTAGCGGTGAATTATCGAGAACCGATTCTGGCTGCTGCTTTACCAGCCCGAGCCCCAGAAAGGTGACTGTCCAGCGGAAGCCGCTCTTTATCGCGGTCCATGGATCGGTCTTGAAAACCTTGCCAACGTGAAAATTTGCCCAGATACCGTAGAGCCGGTCTACACCCTCCTGGAAACGGGTCGCGCTGCTGGCCAGCAATACCGCATTCAGCGCCCCCGAGGAAGTCCCGCAAATCACCGGGAAAGGATTTTCAACATCCTCCGGCAACATATCGCCAATCGCCTTCAGCACCCCTGCCTGGTAGGCATTACGTGCACCCCCACCCGGCAGAATAAGACCCGTTACCGGTTTTTCTTTTTTCTTTTTGAATGAGAGCCAGTACATATTTCCGATCGTTCACTATACCTCTTTTATCCGGTTTATATCGGCCATCGGAAGTGCATTTAAAATGACAGCGCTGATCAGTTACTAATCAACATCATCCCCCAGACCCGCTACTCGCCTGCCGCCATGGCCTGTATTCTCTCGACAAGCTGGCCATGCAGGTCTTTTATCGGGATATCCATGCCTGAGTCCACGAGGAGCACAGCCGCCATCTCGTGCGGCATTAATGGCTCTCGTGATGCGAGCTGCGCATCCAGCACCTCGATCCCCGCCTCGGACGGGTCGCCACCAGCCGCCTGGCGACTGCGTATACGGGTACACAGTGTGTCCCTGTCCGCCTCACATTGCAGCAGCACGAACGGTACATCCAGTGAGGCCGACAACTGGCGAAACTGTTCACGCAGGGCGTATTGCAGAAATGTGGCATCAACGATAACCGGGTAGCCTGCCTTGATCACAGTACGTGCCAGCGTGGCAAGCTGCTCATAGGTGCGTGCACTGGCGTCTGCGGAATAAATGCCTGCCTCAAGACCCGACTGTGTATCCGCTGCAGCAGCGTAACCGTGCAGACGCTTGCGCTCAACGTCGGAACGCAACTGGATAGCACCGATGCGCTCGGCCATTTGTGCAGCATAATATGACTTGCCCGACCCCGACACACCGTGCGTAATGATCAGTGCCGCTTGCGGCGGCCGCACGTAGTGCGCGGCCAGTTCCATGTAGGAGCGGTACTCATACCAGACGTTTTGTTCATCCAGCGTTGAATGTGTCTGCGGCAAGCGCAGAACGGCAACCTTGGCACGCACCAGTGCCCGGTAAACCAGGTAATAGCGCAACACCGCCAGGCCGGAGTAGTCACCTGTATGTTGCAGGTAGGCATTCAGCAGACGCGCCGCCAGCCGCGGGTAGCCGCGGTCACGGATATCCATGACCAGGAACGCAATCTCGCTGATGACATCGATCCAGCGTAGTTGCGGATTGAACTCAATGCCGTCAAACGGGGTTATACGGCCATCGACAAGGGTAAGATTACCGAGATGCAGGTCGCCATGGCATTCGCGTACAAAGCCGTCGCGGCGACGCCGTTCAAGTACATCTTGCCTGTCATCGAATTCCCGTTGACACCAGGATTCAATCTGCTGCAGCTGTTGCAGCTGCTGTGCATCCTGCAATGCCGGACGGATATGGTCGAAGTTTTCCATTACCCAGTGATGAATATCGACCGGCAGACCATGCTCTGTGTCCTGCTCTGCGCGCTCGACTGCCGCATGCATGGCGGACACCAGCCGGGCAAGCGCATCGATGGTTTCCGGGGTGAGCGCGTTGCTCGCCGCCAGGGCACTGAGCAGGCCTGATTGCGGGAATTGTCTCATCCTGACGGCATACTCGATGGGCTCCCCGCCTGCCTGCAGCGACGGCCGTTCTACAGTGCCACCGATGGCAACCACATCAAGGTACAACTGCGGCGCAAAACGCCGGTTCAGTCGCAACTCTTCCTGGCAATAAAAGCTGCGCTTTTCCAGCGTGGAGTAGTCAAGGAATCCGAAATTCACCGCTTTCTTTATCTTGTAGACATACTCTCCCGTGAGGATGACCCACGAGATATGCGTCTCCAGCAGCTGCAGCCCGGTAACCGCATGCTCGTAAACAGCCGGGTTCTGCAACGCGCTGACCAGCGGCAACTGTGCTGCAACCGGATTACCATCCTCTGCCATCTGTTCCATGCATCCTGCCCTTTCATCGTTCCTGAATACCCGGCACGCTTGCCTGCATGCCAGTCCGCCGGGTTCACGCCCGTGCCGCCGCACCGGTCCAGCTTGACATGGATCAACGCCGCGGTTTGAAACGCTGCCTATACTGAGCATCACCAGTGATGTTATCAAGCATCGCGAGTATAGTTTGTTTACAGCACACAGGGGGAGAGAGAACCATGAATGCAGGAGAACGCTGCAACCGGCAAGTCGTTACCGCAACCCGTGAAACAACCATCTCCGGGGCCGCGCGGCTGATGCGTGACAAACACGTTGGCAGCCTTATCGTCGTCGAAAGCCGTGACAATCGCCTGGAACCGGTCGGTATACTGACCGACCGCGATATCGTCATAGAAGTGCTTGCGGAAAATGTCGACCCGGACGCCGTTACCGTCGGCGACGTCATGACCACCGCCGTACTCAAGGTGTGTGAACACGACAGTATTTTCGAAGTCGCACAACGTATGCGCGCCCGTGGCGTGCGCCGGGTTCCGGTTGTTTCGAAACAGTGTGAACTGGTCGGCGTGCTGGCACAGGATGATATACTGGCACTGCTGGGCGAGGAGCTCTCGCTGCTGGTCAAGGTGTCGACCCGCGAGGTCGAGCAGGAGATCAAGAAGCGCGGCCGCCCCGTTGCCTGATGACGAACATCGGCATCAGGCCCGCAGATCCAGCAGTCCCTGCAACAACACAAAGGCAAGGGAGGCGGTAAAACCGGCTGCCGGAATCCAGCGCGGCACACACACAATACCGACGGGCTGCTCGCCCCTGGTTTTCAGGCGCCAGAGTGACAGGTTCACGAGACAGAATACCAGCAACAGAAAATAGCTGGTGGATTTCGCCAGCGTTTCTATTGGCAAGTACAGCGCCATCACCAGCACCGCTGTCGACACACTGACCGTGGCCACGACCGGGGTGCGCGTCACTGCATGCACCCTGGCAAATATCAGCGGCAACCAGCGCTTGCAACCCATGCCGTAGCAGACACGGCTCGCCATAATAATCTGGATCAGTGCACCATTGACGACAGCAAACAGGCTAATCAGGGTAATCAGTATCGGTTCTCGTCCGGTCACGGCCTGGTACAGGTAGGCAAGCGGGGCCTCCCCTGCCAGCGTCTCAACCGGCACACTGGCCACCGCCACCAGCGCGACCATGAAATACAGCAGCGTCGACAGCAGCAAGGCGGCAAGGATGGCACGCGGCAGATTGACCTCCGGCTGGCGCACCTCCTCGGCCACATTCACCATGTCTTCAAATCCGATGAAGGCATAAAAGGCGAGGAAACCGCCGGCGAATACCCCGTACCACACGCCGCCCTGCAGCAATGGCCTGAAATCTGCCATCTCCGGCTGCACCTGCAACAGGCCGGGGGCCGCCACCAGGATAATGAGCAGCAAGCCTGCTATCTCAATCGCCGTTATCACCGCGGCAACGGTAACAGACTCGGCGATACCCCATACCGAGAGTCCGCCCAGCAGCAACACCAGCAGTGGCATTACCAGCACGTCAGGTAACGACACCAGCACCTGCAGGTAACCGGCAAAGCCGCGGACAATGGTCGCTGCAGAGACGATACCCGCCATGATGATCAGCAGTCCGACCAGTCTTGACAGTGCAGTCAAACCAATGCCCTCCTGCACATAAACGGCCTCACCGGCGCTGACCGGGTAACGGGCAACCAGTTCCGCGTAGGAAAACGCGGTCAGGCAGGCCAGTAACGATGCCAGCAGGAAGGAAAGCGGCGCAAACACACCGGCATGTGACACCACCTCGCCCAGCAGTACATAGATGCCCGCCCCGATGATATTACCCAGTCCATAGAAGATCACCAGCGTCAGCGTCAGCGAACGCTTCAGTGCGGGTTGTTGCTTTTCTGCAGCATCCGGTGTGCCTGCCATGTCGGCATTATGGCATAACCATCCTGCTGAAATACTCACTGACTGCAGCCATGAGCGACACACAGACGAGAAAATTTTCTTTACCGATGAGTGCCTTGCCTGTCGAACGCCATCAATGCGTCGAGTGGTAAATATGCTATATATACAGTATGAGATGTGATTAGACACATCAGGAGGATAGTCACATGGCAACCAGAGAAGACACCCGTAAACGGGAGAAAGCACTGCAACGCCATTCTTCTGAAGACAGGTTGGGCCCATGGGATGAAATGGAACGCTGGTTCAATGAATTCGGACGACGCGGTTGGTTGCACCCGTTCAACCGGGAGTGGCCACAGCAGCGGGAAGGATTTACAGCGTTTGCAGGCAAACTGCCAAAGGTCAACCTGATTGACCGCGAGAATGAAGTCGTTGTCAGGGCTGAACTCCCCGGCGTCAACAAGGATGATGTGGACGTCACTGTCGATGAATACAGTGTCACTATCAAGGCAGCGACAAAACATGAGGAAGAAAAGGAGGAAGGCGAGTACTACCGGCGTGAAATGAGCAGTGGCGAATACCAGCGAACCCTGGCACTGCCGTCCACGGTAGATGAGGACAAGGCCAGTGCAACCTTCAAGGACGGGGTGCTTGAACTGACTTTACCCAAACTGGAGAAGAGCCACCGCAAGTCGGTGAAAGTCGATTAATACAGGGAAGTACATAATGCCCGGTTGGGTTCATCAGCGGGCGTTATGTTTCAGCCAGCGTCATCGGCAACCCCGTTTGCCATGGCGCTGGCTTTTTACATCAGACCACGCTGACCGGGAATCCTTATTATGAACGTCAGGCTGGCAGATTCCGCACTGCCAGCCTGACCATGCAAGCCTGAAGTACTAGCGTCCCTGGGGTGCTGGCGGGAACGGTGGACGCACCGGGTTTTGTATCCACGGCGGCAAGGCAGACCGCCCAGCTGCTGGTGCCGGCGGCTGGTTTTGCTCATCAATAAATTCACCGCGATGCTCTTGCATGTACGCCATACGTTCTTCCGGTGGCATATTCATCATGGTGGCACGCATGGCCGCCATCTTGTTACGGCGTTCTTCCGCCTGCTTGCGCAACTCCTCGTGGCGGCTCGCTACCTCGTCCTGTTGCTCCAGCATGGTCTTGAGAATATCATCCTGGTTTTCAAGCAGGTAATTGCGCCGCTCTTCAGCCCTGGTACGCATGGCCTCCTGTTGTTTGATCAGTTTGTCGAGACGTTCCTCACGCTGCTGAAGAAAGGCGTCCATACGCGCATCCAGGTACGCCTGTCTTTCCTCACGCCGCTTGGCTGCCTGTGCCTCGCGCTGCTGGCGCTGTTCTTCATAATACGCCTGCTGTTGTTCGCGGTACTTCTGCATTGCCAGCTCGCGCTCGGTCCGTGGGCGTGGTGCCGGCACAGGACGCTGTGCACGCAGTTCTTCGATCTCTGCCTGGTGTGCAGCGCGCAGCTCTTGCAGCTCCGCCTCAAGCGCAGCACGCTGTTCTTCCAACTCCGCCTCGCGTGCAGCGCGTAGTTCCTGCATCTCCGCCTCACGAGCCGCACGTTGTTCCTGCACCTCCGCCTCGCGTGCCGCACGTTGTTCCTGCATCTCCGCCTCGTGTGCAGCGCGCTGTTCCTGCATCTCCGCCTCGCGTGCCGCACGTTGTTGTTCCATCCCCGTATCACGTGCTGGATGTTGCGCGCGCATGCGCTCCATTTCCGCCTGGTGTGCAGCGCGCTGTTCCTCTATCTCCGCCTCGCGTGCCGCACGCTGTTCCTGCATCTCCGCCTCCTGCGCAGCGCGCTGTTCCTGCATCTCTGCGTGCTGCTGCTCACGCATCGAGCCGGTCTGCTGCATATGCTGGTCGTATTGCTCGCGATAGGCACGGATTCGTTCTTCCATCGGGTTCGTTGGCTCGGCAACAGGTGCAGGTGCAGCTGTTGCCGGACTTTCCTCGGCCTGGACAGCGGGGAGCAACATTGTTGCGGCAATGATGCCGAAAACAACAGGTTTTAATGACATAACCGTTCTCCTTTAAAATTGTTGTGGTTTTCTCATGAAACCATAAAAGTATGGCCTGTGCAGCAACTCATTCTGCCGGAATGGCCGTCCAAACTACTGCCTCAGCCGGTTACTCAACCTCCCTGCCAGCAGCCACATCAATGACTGGTGCCGGCGGAGCGATGTATTTTATTATAGACATTATATTTACCCGATGGCTTGCTCATGGGAATACGCCTGATTTCCTCGAGCGTCGCTGCATCGTAGACCAGCAATGCACCGTCCATTTCCCAAATGCTGACAAGCACATAGCGGCCGTCCCGGGTAAATTCGACATGCGCTGATGTCTTGCCCGGATCCGGACGCAGGGTTTTCACCATCTCGAGTGTCTTCTTGTCAAACACATGCATGGCATCCTTGTCAGGCCCGAAGAAAACATCCGTCCAGGCATACGGGGTATTCTCATGACTGCGCATGAAAAATCCCGGACCCAGCGTCGGTATCTCACGAATCACCTCCCAATTCTGCATATCAATGACCGTGACCTTGCTGTCCTTCAGGTTCGGTGTTGCCATCACCGGCCGTCCCCGGTATTCCCAGGTAATGCCGGAGCCCAGATGCGGCATACCATCCAGGGGCAACACGGCAACCCGCTTGCCGCTGTCCAGATCCACCACCTGGCCACTATGGGCTACACGATCAGCACCGATCAGCAGACGATAGTCCTGGTCAAAAAAGAAGTCATCCAGCACCTGCTGCAGGCGAATTTTCCTGATCGCATAGTCACTGGTGTCATAACGTATTTCCCACACTTCCGGCACATCCTTGAGGGCAGCGACAAAACTGCCGCGTGGTTCTGCCTGGTAGACGGCGCTGACGCGCGAGGATTCTCCCGCGGTATCAATCACGGGAATAATCTTTATCAGGCCAAGGTCGGCCGCATCCAGCAATACCAGCGTATTCGGCAGATAGTTGCCAACCAGTAAGGTCTTGCCATCGCCGGATACCGCAACATTGCGCGTGTTGATGCCGGCGCGGACTTCCGCCACGATCTTCAGGTTATACAGGTCAAACTTGCTGATCCATCCATCACGCGAGGCGAGGTAGGCATAGCGACCATCCGGCGAGTATTTGATGCCGCCATGCAGCGCGTAGCGTGATGCAAATCGATGCACAGGTTCCAGGCTGTCACCATCCAGCACCGTCACATGGTGATCACCTGCCTCGACGACCATGAACAGGTTCAGCGGGTCAGCAGTAAAGACCGGCTTGTCCGACAGGGGATGAGAACTGTCCAGCAATATCCGCGAGGCATTGATTGCCCCAATGTCCCATGTCAGGTCCGTATCGGGTGACGAGTAAATGAACTCAACCAGCTGCTGTACATCTGCTTCATCCAGCTGCTTGCCGAACGGTGGCATCTGCGTGGCGGGTCGGCCATCCTTGATGACCGTGGCTGCATCCGCCTTGCGCAGGCGCCCCAGATTCGACGGCAGGAGTGCAGGACCGGCACCACCGAGGCGGTCGGCACCATGGCACGATGCGCACAGGCGCAGGTACAGGTTGCTGGAGACAGTCGAGGTTGCCGTGTTGGTTGCCTGTTCCTGTAGCAAGGCACCGTCAGGCTGGCGACGCCAGTGACTGACATCTGCAACGGCTCCCTTCAGGTAATGAGTGACTGTCAGCCGTGCGTCGTCATCCGAATACAGGATGCTGTAGTATTCGTAGCGTTTGAAGACTTCCTCAATATTTCTTTCTTGTGCGGGTGCCCAGGGTTTCAGGGCCGGATTGAACTCGTCGTAGTAATGCGCGTCATCTGCATCGCCAAGCGCGAAAGCGGTGGCTGTCAGTAGCAAACAACAGATGAATAGAAGAGGACGCCAGCTAACGACAGGCTGGCTTACCACGGCATAAAGTCATTCATGCGGCCCATCGGTCGCATGCTGTTGGTCATGTCACCCATTTCATATCGGATAGCTTCACCGGTCAGGTTCATGATACGCATGTTCTGGTTCATGCCTTCCATGGACAGGTTCATGCCGTGCATGTTGGCCAGCATCGGCTCGAGGTGCTCGAGCGCAATCATTCTGTCTGCCATTGTCTCGACTGACTCGGACATGTGATAAACGCGGCGGGTCATGGTACGCACATTTTCAGAGAGATAGATCACACTCTCCGAGATATGGCTGAGATGCTCGCCCATCTGCGGGTCCATACCCCTTGCCACCGTATGGATATCCTTGCTCAGGGTATAGATAAGAAAGAAGCCATAGGCAGCCAGGACCACAAAGGCCAGCATGGCTGGATAGACGATCAGTTCCCAGCGACGTGCGCTGGTCTCGAAGACGCGGACGAAGCGATCCATCGAATCGCCGTCAGGAAAGGCATCGGATGACGCCTTGTTCGCGGCTGCATCCTTGTCCATGTTTATTATTTTGTCATTCATACTGATACCATTAAGAATCTGTTACTGACCTAAATATGACATGTAAACAGATATCGGGTTCATCACTGCTCCATTAATATCGTTTATTTCAGCATCAGTCAAATAACAGGCTGGATCCTCGGCCCAGGGATCACCGGTCAACTGCAAGGCCCGGACCCGGGTATTACCACCGCAGATATTAAAGTAGCGACAGCTGCCGCAACGGCCTTTAATCAGGCGGGGCCTGGCTTTCAGGCCCTTCATGATCGGGTCCGAGGTCTCCTGCCAGATCTCGGAGAATGGCCGCTGACGGACGTTTCCGAGGCCGTAATGCCACCAGAAAGTGTCCGGGTGGACATCGCCGAGATTATCGATATTGGCGATATTGACGCCAGAGCTGTTGCCGCCCCATTGCCGAAGTTTCGCCGCAATGTGGTCGACATTATCCGGGTGGTGCTGCATCACCCACTGCAACAGGTAGACGCCGTCGGCGTCATTGTTGCCGGTAACGAACTCCACGTCAGCGCCGTGTTGCGCATGCGCTAATGCCGTCTCGAACAACAGATCCATGGCAGCGCGGGTGATATTGAGGCGCACATCACTGTCACGGTTACGGTTACCGCGCCCGGCATAGTTGAGGTGCGAAAGATAAAACTTGTTGACGCCCTCGTCTGCCATCAGCTGCAGCATGTCAGGCAACTCGACGGCATTGTCCTGGGTCATGGTGAAGCGCAGCCCTACCTTGATATCGCGCTCCCGGCACAGCCGGATACCCTGCATGGAGGCATCGAAGGCACCCTCCTTGCGACGGAAGCGGTCATGTGTTTCCCGCACACCGTCAATGCTGATGCCGACGTAGTCATAACCGATGTCAGCGATGGCATCGATATTGTGTTCATCGATCAGGGTGCCGTTGCTTGACAGGCCTACATAGAAACCCATCGCTTTTGCACGCCTGGAAATATCGAAGATATCCGGCCGCAGCAACGGCTCACCGCCGGACAGGATCAGCACGGGCACGCCAAAGGACTTCAGGTCGTCCATTACCGTGAAGACCTCTGTGGTCGACAGCTCGCCCTTGAAATCGATGTCTGCCGATATCGAGTAGCAGTGCTTGCAGGTCAGATTGCAGCGCCGGATCAGGTTCCAGATAACAACCGGCCCCGGTGGTGCACGCCGCTCGACCAGTGGCGTGGGCTTTACCAGCTCCTGCATGAATTGCGATATTCGAAACATGTGCTTATGCCTTTATCCTGAGGCCCGTTTTCTTCAGTATGCGTTTGCTGTACAGCACCTCATGACCACGGCAGTGCTCGCCCAGCAGGTCCGCGATAGTGCCCAGCTTTGCCACCACATCGTCACTGCTACGGCCATGTACCATGGCAAACAGGTTGTAGGGCCACAGTGGCAAGTGCCGTGGCCGCTGGTAACAGTGGCTCACATAATCCAGGTCACCAATCAGCCTGCCAAGTTCCGTGATGTGTTCATCGCTGACATTCCACACGGACATGCCATTGACCGTGTAGCCGAGGGCGTAATGATTGGGGACCGCGGCAATGCGGCGGATGATGCCACCTGCCTGCATGTCGGCTATCCGTTGCAGCACCTCATCACTCCCCAGTCCCAGCTGCTCTGCCAGCGCCGCAAATGGTTCGGCGACCAGTGGCAGGCCAGCCTGCGTGGCAACGATGATCTGCCGGTCAATTGCATCCAGTGACTGGCCATCCTGTTGTGCCTTGCTCGTTGCTTGCGGTTTACCCGTCATGACGATGCCCTACACGGCCAGCTTCAGGCCGATATAGAACTCCTGCTGCTTCGGCATATCGTAGACCCTGCAACCGGTCGCCTGCTCTATTTGACTGATAACAATGCCGGCCTGTTGCGGCCGTTCCGTGGCAATCACAAACCACATGTTGAGTAGATGCTCGCGCTCGTAGTTATGCGCCACTTCCGGAAACGCATTAACCTGTCCGGCAACCTCGTCGTAGCGGTCGGCGGGTACCTGCATGGCACAGAGACTCAGGGCACCGCCCATGCTCTCGGCATTGAACATCGGACCGAAGCGCGTCAGCACCTTGTCATCCAGCAGGCGCTGCAGACGCGACAACAACTCATCCACAGATATCCCGAGTGTTACCGCAACAGCATCGAAGGGGCGCGCACAGACAGGCAGTCCTTCCTGCAAGTGGTTCACTATAGCGGCGTCGATACTATCCATGGGACTTTTTCCGGCCCCGGGATCCGCACAGTTGCCCGGGCGAACTGATGCTTTCAATGTAATGCGCACCTCGCTGTTTGAAACTGCGGCCGCTGAACAGCACCGTGTGCGGGATCTTTTCCAGACCATGAAACGCAACGATCTGTTCAAGGCGCCGCAGCACACTGTCACGTTCGCGGCCATGAATCATGCAGAACAGGTTATAGCGCCACTCCGGCAGGCACCGCGGCCGCTGGTAACACAGGGTCACACAGGTCTCGTCCGCCAGCAATGCCCCGACGCGCTCCACCTCGGCATCCGGGATATCCCAGACCACCATGGCATTGGCGCGGTAGCCCAGTGCCCGGTGTCTGACCACCACGCCCATGCGCTTGATCAGTCCGGCTTCCTGTAACTGCTGCAGCCGCGCAATCACTTCCTTCTCGGTCAGCCCAAGCTGTGCGGCAATGGCGGCATACGGTTTTGCCACCAGTGGCAGCCCTCCCTGGATCGCCGCAACCAGTTCGCGGTCCTGCTCATTCAACACCATAACGGGAATCCCAGGTCGATATAAAAAGATCTTTCCAGCGGCAGATTGAGTACCGGCAGACCGGTCTGCTGCTCGATGCTGTCCAGTACCTGCTGTACCTGCGCCTCGTCCGCTGCCGTCACCACGAACCACAGGTTGTAGCGGTGTTCGCGTTCGTAGTTATGGTTCACTGCCTCGAAACGACTGACAAAGTCCGCCACCTGCGCCAGCTCCGCGTCCGGCACCGCGAGTGCCGCCAGTGTGCTGGCACCGGCACGCTGCGGCGTAAACACCGGTCCGACACGACTGACCAGGCCGCGTTGCTGCAGCGATTCCAGAGTCCTGATGACTGCCTCTTCGGTCACGCCCTGTTGCCCGGCAATCAGTGCAAACGGAGAAGCACACAGGGGAAAGCCGCGCTGATACTCGTTCAGCAGGCACTTTTCCAGCGCCGTTAGCGGCAACGTGGTATCCAGGATGGCAAGCTTGCTTGCCTGTGGTGATTCACCCGCCACCGGGATGTCTTTCGCTGTCATGGTTACAGTCCCGTCCTGTGTGCCCTGGCGGTAAAGAAGATGCCGCTGGGTTTTTCAACAGCCAGCTCTGCCAGGCGTGCAAAATTTTGCGTGTCGTAGACCTGCACCTGGTCGGCATCGCGCACCGACAGCCAGACATTTTCACCGCGCGGCGCAAACTCCATGTGCAGCACGCCCTTGCCGGGCTGCATGGAATGGATGACCCGCAGGGACTGCGTGTCGATCACCTGCACGGTGTCATTCAGCGGGTGCGCAAAATTGACCCAGACCTGGCGGCCGTCCGGTCGCGCCACGACGAAGATCGGCTGCCCGTGCACGGCGATTCGTCCGACTTCCTTCCAGGTCTGGCTGTCCACGACCAGCACCTCGTGCTGGCCCACTGCCGGCAGAAAGACATGGCGCCCGGCCATCGCCCAGCCCTCCAGGTGCGGCATCTTGTAGACCGGCAGTTTCTCCTTGCCGCGGCCGTAATTGTTCAGGATGCGCTGCACACCCTGCTGTGGTTTCCACAGGTCCAGCAGTGCCAGGCCATCTTCGCCGAACAGGCCGGCAATATAATAACGACCATCCGGTGTAATCAGGGCGTCGTAGGGAAGCCGGCCGATATCAGGAAACTTTTGCACCTGCGGTGCTGCCGGTGTGGAGAGATCGGCAATGCGTATCTCGCCGGCATCATAGAGTGTGTAGACAAATCGCTGTCCCGGCGCATCCACCAGGCCGACGACCTTTGAGGGTTTGCCGTCTTTACCAATAGCCGGCAAATCAGCAACCAGTGCCAGGGTGTCAGCATTAAATATCTTCACTCCACCCGGCGTGTAATTGGAGACGGCGACCAGCGAACCGTCCTGCGAAATGGCACCGCCGATGCTGTTGCCGGCCTGGATCACCCGCTTGTCGAGCGTGCCGCACAACAGGTCAATCCTGGAGAGCCCGCCGTCACGTCCGAAGACGTAGGCATAGCGCCCGTCGCGGGAAAACACCGCCGAGGCATGCGAAAGATCACCGAGGCCCTCGACCCTGAAGAGGCTGACTTTCGCCGTGGTATCGAGGATTTGCACACTGCCGCTGGCACGCTCGATCACGATGCCCAGATCACCGGTGCCACGCGTCAGGCACTCGGCATTTGCTGCCTGATAGAGGCCTGAGAAGAACACAAGAAATACAAACAGGTAGGAGCGGATCGCATCCGCGAATCGCGCTTGCGAAGTGCTCCTACGGGGAAAATTGCAGGGGAACATCAGCAGACTCACAACCCCTCCCCCCTGAGCATGGCCTCGACCAGCCATTGCGCATCCTGCTCGGACAATTCACCGCCCCATGGCGGCATTGGTGTACCCGGGCGTCCATACAGCACCGTGTTCACCAGCAACGGCTGCGGCTTTTCATTCAGGGTTTCGGGGAGCAATGGCGGTCCCAGACCACCCTTGCGGGTCATGCCATGACAGGAACCACAGTCATGTTTGAGGAGATAGAGCAGTTCGGCCTGACGGTCTGTATCCGGTGCCGCAACAACAGTGGCGCCCATGCCGACCAGCAGGCAGAGAACAAGCGGCTTGTGAGAGTGTTGCTTCATTGTGGCAGCTGGTCTGTTATCCGTTTATAGGCTATACCCGAATGGCACTTACTTAAGAACCCTGCCACGGAAACACACGGAAGGACACGGAACCGTTTCCGGTCAGACAATTTATTTTTCCGTGTTTTTCCGTGTGCTTCCGTGGCCAATTGTACTTCATATATTGATGAAACTGCTTAAGTAAGCACCATTTGGCTATGCTCCTAAAAAACCGGGAAGGGGTGTTAGCCCCCCTCCCGAACTCACATCACATCGACTCAGTAAATATCGTGCGTGGTGTTAAAGGCGTTGAACTTGCCGGTCGGGGTCACCAGGCGCTTGTCCTTGATCACCTTTTTCAGCTTGCGGGTCTTGTCATCCACGATCACGATCGCGGACTCCTCGTCCTTGCCACTCCACACCGAGAACCAGACTTCATCACCGGCCTTGTTGTACTCAGGCTGGACCACACGCTTCGGCCCTTCACCCTTGATACCGGCCCACTCGGCAATCGGCAGCACTTCAAAGCCCTTGTCGAGATTGTTGACGTCATAGACGGCGACACTCTGGCTGATCTTGGTATCCGGGTTCAGCGGGGAATCCACCCACAGGTTCTTCGACTCGGGATGGGTCTTGACGAACAGTGAACCGCCGCCCTGACCCTTCAGGATACGCACCACCTTCCAGGCATGATCAGGATTTTCCGCCGGGTCGGTGCCGATGGCCGTGACGTTTTCATTACCCAGCGCACTGGTAATCCACACCGGGCCGTATTTCGGGTCATGCACATTGGCGCCGCGACCGGGATGCGGGATCTCGGTCACATCGACCAGCGCCGTCAGGGTGTCCAGCTTGGAGTCGATCACCGCGATCTTGTTGGACTTGTTCGCGGCCGTCATGAAATAGCGGTGCGTGCTATCCCAGCCACCATCATGCAGGAAGCGGGCAGCGCCGATGGTGGTCACCTTGAGGTTATCGATATCCTCGTAGTTGACCATCAGGATCTTGCCGGTCTCCTTGACGTTGACGATAAACTCCGGGTGCTCATGCGAGGCAACGATGGCCGCTACACGCGGTTCCGGATGATACTCCTGGGTATCCACGGTATAGCCACGGGTGGAGACGATCTTCTTCGGTTCCAGCGTGGCGCCATCCATGATGACGTACTGCGGCGGCCAGTAGGCGCCAGCGATTGCAAACTTGTCCTCGTAACCGGGGTACTTGGAGGTCTCCACCGAACGCGCCTCCATACCGATCTTGATCTCGGCGACGTTTTCGGGCTTCTTCATCCACAGGTCGATCATGTTGATCCTGGCATCGCGCCCGATGACGAACAGGTAGCGACCCGAGGTGGAAAAGCGCGATATATGCACCGCATAACCGGTCTTGATGATAGTGATAATCTTCTTGGTATCGCCATCGATCAGGGCGACCTGTCCAGAATCGCGCAGCGTCACGGAGAAGATATTCTCGATGTTGTACTTGTTCTGCTTTTTGGTGGGACGTTTCTCCGGCGGCACCAGCAACTTCCAGGTCGCCTTCATCTCTTCCATGCCGAATTCCGGCGGGATCGGTGGTTCATGCTGCAGGTACTTGGCCATCAGCGTTACTTCATCCGCGCTGAGGTCACCCGAGGTGCCCCAGTTGGGCATACCCGCCGGTGAGCCGTAGTCGATGAACACCTTCAGGTAATCGGTCCCCTTACCAAGCGTTATATCCGGCGTCAATGCCTTGCCGGTCGCGCCCTTACGCAACACACCGTGACAGCCGGCACAGCGTTCGAAATAGATCTGCTTGGCCTGGGCAAATTCGGCCTCGGTCAGTGCCGGGGCACCGGGGGTTATTACATCTTTTGATTCCTGCATGGGTACAGGTGCCCCCTTGTAGCTCATCTCGCCCGGCGTTGTCCCCGGGTGATCGGAACTCTTGGCGGCGGCGTTAGTACACACTGCGGCTAGTGAGAGTGCGCCTAATGCTGCCAGACACACGACTCTGGAAATTGCTGGTTTCTTCATCGTCTTCTCCTCGGTTAGACCATTTTCCTGTTTTGCATCCTACCGTGACGTCAGGTGCCAACCTTGACCTACATCAATTATGGCGAGACATTCTTTACGGCAGGTTCAATACGTTATTTTCCGGCGGGTTTGTCGCCATACCTGCTGCCTTAATCCGATCCAGCGCTTTCTGGCTCTTTTCCCTTCTGATACGTTTTTCCGACAGTGGCGGGCAGTTGTGGTCATCCCAGTAGGTCAGCTGGCAGTCGAGGCAGTAGTGGCATTCGTTCGGGTTGATTTCGCCGGTGGGTCGGATGGCCTGCACCTCGCACTGTCGGGCGCAGATCTGGCAGGGCCGGCCACACTCCTTGCGCCGCCGCAGCCAGTCGAAGATGCGTAGCGGCGCCGGGATTGCCAGTGCCGCGCCCAGCGGGCACAGGTACTTGCAGAAGAACTTGCGATTGAACACGGCAATGAGCAGCAGACCCAACGCGTACAGCAGGAAGATGCCACCGCGCTCGAAATGCATGACGATGGCGGTCTTGAACGGTTCCACCTCCGCTGCGCGAGCGGCATAGCCGATGGATTGCAGCGACAGGCCGAACAGTGCCACAAAGATAATGTACTTGATGGCGGTGAGACGCTCGTGCACCACATCCGGGAACTTGTATTCCGGAATCCTCAGCCGCTGCGCCAGCTGGTGCAGCAGTTCCTGCAAGGCACCGAAGGGGCACAGCCAGCCACAGTACACCCCGCGGCCCCACAGCAGCAGCGTCAGTGCGACATAACCCCAGAGTATGAAGATCAGCGGATCAACGAGGAACGATTCCCAGCTAAACTGGTGCAGGATGGCATTGATAAACGTCAGCACATGGATAATCGACAGCTGCGCAAGGGTGTACCAGCCAATAAAGAACAGCGTAAACAGCAGGAAAGCTGTCCGTACACGCCTCAGCAATGCGGGCCGGCGGGTCAACCAGTCCTGGAACAGCAGGATCGCCGTCAGTACGGTGAGCGCCACCATCAAAACCGTTATTTGCCAGACCCGATCACGCCACACCGACACCCAGAAAGGCTCGGAAGACTCGCCCAGCCACCAGGCAGGTGGTGGTTGCGCCATGGCCGCATCGACCTGTCGGGTTGCCTGTGAATTCCTCCCATCATTGCCGGCGGCCGTTTCAGACTCCTCGGCCTGGATCGGGATACCACGCGTGGCGGCCACTTTCTGCACGGATTTCATGACCGTGGCATTCATTACCATGGCCGTAATGGTGGCGCCGGAGATGCCGTCGATGGTCACATAACCTTCACGTTCCGAACCACCCAGTTTGACCTTCTTGTCGACCGTTACCCCGCGGTACTGCTCGACATAGTGCTCGAGGTCCTGATCGGAGATGCCCACGACCAGGATGGGCTCGGAGTGTTCGGTGATTTTGAGACCGGTGATCTGCCCCACGAGATCAAGGCCGACCAGCAGCGTAATCGGTTCTCCGGAGTAGGCCGGAATCGGTGCAATATCGGTGGTGCGCATCAGATAGCCCAGCACCTCCTCGTCCCGGTACACCGCTGCGGCTAGCGGTTCACCTTCAAACTCACCGATATGGGTCGCCTGCGGGAAGTACTGCAGTGCCAATGCATCCACGTAAGCGGCAATGGCCAACTGGCTCATGCCGGCCAGACCCAGCAGGCAGATGCACGACCAGACAGTCAGCTTGAGTCTGTCACGTAGCGGTGTTGTCATGCGGGGTCCAGGCAGCAGGATGATACCCGGGAAGCTATCGGTGTCGACCGCGCACCGCCTTGACCTGCATCAAGTTACGTCTTTTGGGGTCTTATCCGGAGGCCATTACGTCATATCGATCCTGCATAGACGCACGCGTAGTAGCACCATCCCCGGCGCGATTCGGGGCATAAACAAGCAATCGCGCCGGGGACGGCGCTCCTACAGCAACTTGAATTCGTGGCTGGCTAGGCCGTTAGCCGCGCATACAACAGTGGTAGTTCCCGTGGCAGCTGTGATGGCCGGTGGATCAGCACGTAACCGCCGCTGCCAAACAGGTGCGGCAGGTATTCGCCGGCGCGCTTGTCGACGGTGACACAAAAGGGCTGCAGTCCCTGCTCACGCGCCTGCCTGAGGGCATGCCGGGTATCCTCGATACCGTAGCGGCCTTCATACTTGTCCAGGTCGTTCGGTTTGCCGTCGGTAAGTAGCAACAACAGGCGGCGGCTGGCCGCCTCCCCTGCCAGCAATTGTGTCGCATGTCGCACCGCCGCCCCCATGCGGGTGTAGTAACCGGGCCTGATGACATCGATGCGACCACGCACGCGCGCATTGTAGGATTCTGCAAAGGTCTTGAACTGGTGCACGCGCACCGGGTCGCGGCGCCGCGATGAAAACCCGTACATGGCAAAGCGGTCACCGGTGGCCGCCAGTGACTCGGCAAACAGGAACAGGCTGTCGCGGATGACATCGATCACCCGCGCATGGTCATTGATGAAGGCATCGGTGGACATCGACAGGTCGGCAAGCAGCAGACAGGCCAGGTCACGGGCGCCGTTGCGCATGTCACGGTAGAGTCGATCACCGGCCACGGCCTGCCCGGCAGCGCGTTCGCTACTGAAGCGCAGGTAGGCATCCAGGTCGATTTCCGCCCCGTCCTGTTGTTCATGGTGCCAGACTCGCCCCGGTGCCAGCAGCTGGAACTGCGCTCGCAACTGTCTTGCGGTACGACGCAAGCGTTGCGGCAGATCAACAGCCTCGGCATCCGCCGCGACCATCGGCTGGATACGGCAGTAATCCGGCTGCAGCCGTTGTGCCTTGTAGTCCCACTCGGGCACCTGGATACCTGCGCCGATTGGCTGATCATCGCAACTCTCCGAGGGCAGATCGAGATCAAAGCGCAGTCGCGAGGCGACGGTCTTGCCATTCCGTGTCACGCTGAAACGATCGATGGACTCGGCGGCATCCGCAGCCTCGTCGAGGTCCTCGTTCTCCTCTGCACCGCGGTCCACCTTGGCGAACTCACCCCAGGTAAAGATGTTCTCCATGCGCACGGTGATGAGGCCACGGTCCTGTTCCGGCATGTCGACACGCTCGGCCTGCCGGCGGCGCTGATCCTCGAGTTCCTTGCTCTGGCCACGGCGCTCGCCCGACCCGGCGTCATCGCCGCTGTTGCTGTCGACAGCATCTGCCGGCAGCGGCGGTGCCGGGTGCAGCCACAACAGTACCGGCTGCGGCGCACGTTTCGCAGCCGGCAGTCGATCGCGACTGCCGGGTTGCTGCAGGGCGGCACGGATGGTGTGCTCCTGCGTCGCCTCGTCGGCACGCAGACGCCCGGGTTCCGGGCGCTGTGCCAGGTGTGCCGTCACCAGCCGCTCATACCGCGCACGCAGACCCGGGCAGTCATCCAGCACCGCCCGCGTCATTTGCTGACTGTGCAAAAACCAGTCCCTGTCCTGATCACTACCGGCCCGTGCAGCCAGCGCCGCCAGCCACAGGTACAGGTCACGGTTCAGGCCGGCCTCGTGAAAACAGTCAATGCAGTTAGGCAGGCGCAACGCCTGCTCATCACGCCACGACAGTTCCGCGTCGGTGTTACTGCCGGCAATACGCTGCAACCAGGAACGCCGTGCCCCGTGTGCGCTGGCCGTTGCCGCCTCGACCCGCAGACCACCGTCACCGCCGAGGGCGCGAAACAGGATGCCAACCGTCTTGCTGACCTGTTGCAAAGATACCGCAGCCGCGGGATAGCGCCGTGTCGCGGCACGGGTGATGAGGCGGTCCCAGAGTTGCCCGACCTGCTCTTCCATCAGGGCTTCCCGGCACGTGGCCTGACGGGCCGGCCGGTGACGACCGGAAGGGCCTGCTCACCATCCACCCAGTGCAACAACCCGCCCGCCGGATTGCCGGCCTGCACCTGCTCACAGGCCATGATGCATTGCGTGCATTCCGTACAGGTAAACATGCGGCGCTTGATGGTGCGTGGCCGCAGCCGCATGGGGCAAACGTTGTCACAGGCATTGTTGCAGGCCTGGCAGCCACGTGCCCGCGTGCCGTCAAAGCCCACCACCAGCGCACGCGGATTCGCCATCCAGGCGAGGCTTTGAAACAAGCCGACGGCACAGCCGAAACGGCAGAACAGGTGGCGGGCAAACATGAAGTCAATGAAGAACAGCAGTGTCCCGATGCCGAGGAAGCGCGCCTGATTGCCGGTCAGGCTGGCATTGAGCAGGTTGTGATAGATCTCGAACGGCGGCAGCAGGTAGGTCAACAGGCTCAGCGCCCAGAGAAAGGCAAAACCTGACGCCACCAGGACCGTCACGGTCCAGTAACGTGCATCCGGCATCATCACCCGGCCATCCGGGCGTCGCGCCGGCAGTGGCCGTGACTCCCAGATACTCGGCTTGCCAGTGGCGCGCTGCATCAAGCTGTTGACGGTTTCCACCACGGAAAAATGCGGACACAACCAGCCGCAATAGAGGCGGCCATAGCGCCATGCCATCCAGATGAGCGCAGCGCCCACCAGTAACACCGGCAGGAAACCGCGCACCATGACATTCACAACGGCCCGGGTGGCGCCAATGTCACCGTTGATAAGCGCATCCAGCCCCAGCGTCCAGGGCATGCCGAAAACAATGAAGTGACCCAGGGTCAGGTCATAGCGGAAGATATCCAGCGGCGGTGCCACGACAAACAGGATAAAAAAACCGGCCTGCAGCCAGTTGCGGTAAAGTCTCGGGGGATGTTGCCGCATGGCCATATCAACACGGCCGCCCCACCAGTGGATAGCGGTAAGTCTGCCCGGCCATCGCCTTCGCCAGGCCCATTACGCCCAGCAACACCAGCGTGGCATGGCAGGTGGTGAAGTAGATGATGACCACCATCCAGGTGTTCGCACTGCGATAACCACCGAGCAGCAGGATAATAATATTGGCTGCCAGTAGCAGCGCACCCGCCCACAGGCTGGCGGACAGCGTCTGGCGCAGGTGGCAGACGGCAAGTTTTGGTGCCGTACGGATGTGGCGTTCATACACCACCAGCAGGGCGATGAACGCCAGTCCGGGCAACAGCAGCAGGTTGGCGAGATACAGTACCTCGGCCGTCACGGCAAGGGCCTGCCCGGGGGCTATCGCCTCGGGCGGCAGTGAATCATTCTCCGAACGTGGCATGTACCACCTCCATCAGGGCGGCGGCAGTCTCCTCGTCATCGGTCAGCGGCTCTACCAGCGCCGAGCGACAAGCCTCCAGCGGATCGAACCCGCCCTTGATCAGGGTGGCGGCATACACCAGCAATCGTGTCGATGCCGCCTCTTCCAGGTCATGGTCCTTGAGTGCACGCAAGGCCGTGGCCAGTGTCACCAGCCGCCTTGCCAGTTCTGCATCGATGCCGGATTCGCCCTGCAGCACCTCCGCTTCCAGTGACGCCTCGGGGAAATCAAAGCGCTTCGCAACGAAACGCTGCCGGGTACTCGGCTTCATGCCCTTGAGCAGGTTCTGGTAACCCGGGTTGTAGGACACCACCAGCATGAACTCCGGCGGTGCCTGCAGGGTTTCTCCGGTGCGCTCGATGGGCAGGATACGGCGGTCATCGGTCAGCGGGTGCAATACCACGGTGGTGTCCTTGCGGGCTTCCACGACCTCGTCGAGATAACAAATGGCACCTTCACGCACCGCACGGGTCAGCGGGCCGTCACTCCAGTAGGTGCCGGTATCGCCAATCAGGTGCCGTCCTACCAGGTCGGCGGCCGTCAGGTCATCATGACAGGCGACGGTATACAGCGGCCGCCCCAGGCTGGCAGCCATGTATTGGATAAAGCGCGTCTTGCCACAGCCCGTCGGGCCCTTGATCAACATTGGCAGGCGATGGCGCCAGGCATACTCGAACAGCGACACCTCGTTACCCTGCGGCTTGTAGAACGGCAGACTCTCCATCACGGGGTGCTTGTCTATGGCTGCGTCCATGAAAAATCCTCGTTCGTCAGAAAAGCAATTGGGCTCGCCGCCATGCTCCTTTACCCAACCTGCGATATGGCGCTGGCAGGTTGGGCAAAGCGTAGCGTGCCCAACAACTGGTTATATACCTCTAGCCGTTAAAACTAGTCCCGATACGCGCCGTTTGCCATGATGCATGTTAATTCGCCAGAACACAGGCCATGGTTGTCTGGCTGCAAAAAAAGCGGACTGATGCATCGCTGCATCAACCCGCTGCAAGAGTGGGGACAACCTCGTCCCCGGGAAAATATTAATCAGCCAGCCAGCTCTACCGTGGCCTCCGGCTCGCGGTTACCGACAAAGAAGCTGAGTATGTACAGCACCAGTCCAATCAGGAACACCACGCCCGCGATTTCACGCATCCAGTAAAACAGGGCGATCTTCTCCTGTACCACCATGAAGGGCTCCGGGGACTCCGAGACACGCTGCAGGTAGGTCTGCAGGATCCCGGCGCCGGTCAGGAACAGGGTAATGAACACCATGGAAACCGTCATCAGCCAGAATGACCACATCTCCAGCACCTGCGACTTGTTGCTGTTGGCCGCCGTGCGGCCGCGCAACATCGGCATGGCATAGGAAATGATGGTCAGCACGATCATCACATAGGCACCATAGAAGGCCATGTGCCCATGCGCCGCGGTGATCTGGGTGCCGTGGGTATAGTAATTGACCGGTGCCAGGGTGTGCATGAAGCCCCACACGCCCGCACCCAGGAAGGCCATTACCGCGGTGCCCAGTGCCCACAGGGTCGCCACCTTGTTGGGGTGATTACGCCGGCGCCGGTTGACCATGTTGAAGGCGAACACCGTCATCATGAAGAACGGCAACGGCTCCAGTGCGGAGAAGATAGACCCCCACCACTGCCAGTATTCCGGGGTGCCGATCCAGTAGAAATGGTGGCCGGTACCGATAATGCCGGTAATCAGGGCCAGCGCGATAATCACGTACAGCCACTTCTCGATCACCTCGCGGTCCACGCCGGTGATCTTGATCAGCACGAAGGCAAGGATGGCACCTAGAATCAGCTCCCAGACACCCTCTACCCAGAGGTGCACCACCCACCACCAGTAGAACTTGTCCAGCACCAGGTTATCCGGCACATAAAACGAGAACAGGAAGAATACCGCCAGGCCAACCAGGCCGAGCAGCAACACCAGGTTCACCACGGTCTTGCGGCCCTTCAGCACGGTCATGCCCACATTGAACAGGAATGCCAGCGCCACCACCACGATGCCGATCTTGGTGATGGTTGGCTGTTCCAGGAACTCCCGGCCCATGGTCGGCAGCAGATCGTTCATGGTGATCTCGGCCAGCGTGGCATACGGCACCAGCAGGTAGCCGGCGACAGTGGCACCGGCCGCTGCCAGGAAGATCCAGAACATTACGATGGCCAGCCACGGCGCGAACAACTCGGTTTCCGACTCTTCCGGGACCAGGTAGTAGGTCGCTCCCATGAAACCGAACAACAACCAAACGATCAGCGTATTGGTATGCACCATGCGCGCCACGTTGAAGGGTATTTCCGGAAACAGGAAATCACCGATCACATACTGCAGCCCGAGTATCAGGCCAAACAGTATCTGCGCCACAAACAGGATGATGGCAGCGATGAAATAAGGCTTGGCTACCGCTTGTGATTTATATTGCATAAGACTGTCTCCCTTAACCCTGGACATTGGGCGGCCAGTCCGCCGTGTTGATTTCCGATGCGTACTTCAGGAATTCCGCCAGTGCGTCCAGTTCTTCATCGCTGAAGTTGAACTGCGGCATACTGCGCCGTCCGGGGATGCCCTCCACGGGGCGGCTCTTGATGAAGCCCATAATGGCCTCCTTGCTGTTGCCGTAGCGGGTATAGACATTTCCCAGCTCCGGCGCAAAGTAGGCACCCTCACCCAGCAGGGTGTGGCAGCCGACACAATCGTTCTCTTCCCAGAGCAGCTTGCCCCTGGCGACCACGGGCGTGATCGCATCGCGGTTATCGCGTTCGGGCAAGGACCTGGTGGTATCGAAGGTCAGCACCAGGAACAGCAAAAAGAAGAACACGCTGCCACCGTAAAAGATGTTGCGCGCCATGGATTTTGTAAAGGTACCACTCATAGTCGACTCCTCTTCCGACACCAGGGTTGGAATACATCCTAATGGCCGGCAATCATGTTTAACCTTGACCTATGTTTACGGCGACAGCAGCGGCCGAGGTCGATCACGCACACCCTGCTCCGCTACCGCATCACCCTCACGCCAGATCAGGACCTCGACAGTCTTCGCCCGCTCGGCCGGTCTTTCATAGGCAAAGCCCTGCTGCGCCAGCAACGGATACAACAGTAGCGGATCACGATGGCTCAACAGGCGCAGGTATTCACCGGCTGCCAGTTCATTCAGGGCTGCCAGTGCACGCAACAGCGGCTCCGGATGTTCCAGTCCTCGCAAATCCAGCATCCACTCAGCACTCATTAATTTTATTCGTGTCCACTGGCCCACCCCCTCGCGCATGCACTCTGGCAAAACACGCGTGTCTTTACCTTGACCTGTGTTAACCCTGCCAGTGGTGCAGTTTGCTGCCGGATTGAGTAAGCTGGCTGCATGCACGCGAACAAGATCCTGCCGGGAGAACTGCGCCGCCATCACCTGTTCGGCGGACTGGACGATGACCAGCTGGCACAATTAATGGAAAGCGCACGCATCATCCACCTCGACGAGGGGCAGCACCTGTTTCAGTGCCGACAACCGGCCAGCCAGTTTTTCATGGTGCGCAGCGGCACCATCCGACTGTACCTGTCCGCACCGGACGGTGCCGAAAAAGTCATCCACCTGATCACCGCCGGCGAAACCTTTGCCGAAGCCATTACCTTCATGGAGGGCCAGGTCTATCCGGTCAACGCCAGTGCCCTGGGTGCCTGTGAGGTACTGGCCTTCTCCAACCAGACCTTCCGTGCCATCCTGCGGGAGTCAACCGACACCTGTTTCAGGCTGATGGCCGACATGAGCACCTGGTTGAAACGGCAGCTGGCCGACATCGACGCGCTGACACTGCAAAATGCGACGCTGCGTTTCACCAACTACCTGCTCCATCAGGTACCGGCAGGCACGCAACACGAGGTGACTATCAAACTCGGCGCACCCAAACATGTGATTGCCTCGCGCCTCTCCATCCAGCCCGAATCCTTCTCGCGCATCCTGCGCAACCTGCAGCGCGAGGGGCACATCACCGCCGAAGGCAACCTGATTCATATCAAGGACATAAGCACCCTCGGCTAGATGCAGGGTCGTCCTGCCCCGGCCACCGATCCGGCCAGCAAGCATTTAATTGACATGGATCAACGACAGGGAGTACTGCAACGCCTATAAAGTTCGGGTATGAATGCTAATGCTGCCTGGCAGCCGAGCGGTTGTACGCACCCCGACTGGAAAGACCACTGGGAGGGTATATATGCGCACAAAGATCCTGCCGAGGTCAGCTGGTACCATGCACATCCGCAGCATTCACTGTCCCTGATTGGCGATACCGGCATTGGCACTGCTGCCAGCATCATTGACATCGGTGGTGGCGCCTCTACCCTCGTCGATCACCTGCTACAGACCGGCTATCGGGACATCACGGTACTCGATATTGCCCGCACGGCCATCGAGCGGGCCCAGCAACGCCTCGGCGACCTCAGTCAGCAGATCACCTGGGTCGAGGGCAATATCACGGACTATTCACCCGGACGAACCTTTGATGTCTGGCATGATCGCTCGGTGTTTCATTTCCTGACGCTTGACCACGACCGTGAGCTCTACCTGAAGGCACTGCACAACAGCCTGAAACCGGGTGGGCAGGCCATCATCGCCACCTTCTCGGACATCGGCCCAGGCCGATGCAGAGGACTTGATATCAGGCGTTATAACCCCGAGTCACTCAACTTTGCACTGGGTTCAGAGTTGCACATGGTCGAGACATTAACCGAAGAACACCGCACCCCGGAGGGCGGCCTGCAGCAATTTGTCTATTGCAGATTCCGCCACGACTGAACCAAACCGGCCCCGCCCAGCCGGGCACAACCAGAAGGACATCACATGAATCTAGTGAATCTTGTCTCCCTCATCTCGATCCTGTTACTTGGACTGTTGCTGGTCATCTTTACCGTGTTGCTGCCAGTGTCTATAGTATTCAACACCCGTGCCGGCATGAAGTACCGGCAGGGTATCGCTGAGCAGTTGCAGCGGCTGCGGCTTGGCAAGATGCTGACAGCACTGGGCATTGATACGGACAGCTACCTGTCCAGTGAACGCGTGGTCGATATCCGCGAACAGATGCAACGCTGTAATAGCTGCGCCAATACCGATGAGTGCGACACCCAGCTGTCCGAGGGGGCGGTGGATGCCGACAGTATCGGCTACTGCAATAATGAAGTGACGCTGCGGAAAATTGCCGGGCAGCACAAGGATTGATCGAGGCTGCCCCCCCGGTGAGTCGCGAGAAAGCCGACACCCGCTGCAAAAACAACCGTTGCAACAGGCATTGCGGTCAACAACAATAGCAGGGGCGGTAACAGGAAGCAGCGATTCTCATTTTCCCCAAGCCGTTGTATCCCTGGCATCAAGCAAAAACCTGGACAAATACTAATACACTGGAGGATTGGGTGATTACCTACACTGAATTAAACGAACAGAATCATCGTATTACTGAACTCACAAACGTACTGGGCTACCTGTTCAAGGACAGGTCGATGTGCGACACAGGCTCCTGCTGCGACCTGTTCTATCGATATGTGGACCTGGTCAGGAAACACATCGATGTCGTGGACAGGGAAATGTACAGCGACCTGCTCAAGAGTCCCGATGAGAAAATCAACCATATCGCCAAAAATTTCATGTCGGGCTCTGTTGAAATCAAGAGAATCCTGAAGGACTTTACCAAGCGCTGGTGCCCAACAAAGAAAAAGGACACCCTGCAAATTAAAGAGCACGCACAGTTTCTGAAGGATACCGATGAACTGTTCGAAATCGTGCTGCAACGCATACTCGATGAAACCGAGCACCTCTATCCGCTGGTCCGAAGTCTCAGTAAGTAATCAGCCCGGCGTCAATAAAAAGGGTTGGTGGCAGGCGGGCATGACTGCGCCTTGTCACGATCCTCTTCACAGGGTCACCAGGCCCAGTCATGTAGCCAGCATGCTGAAGGTCGCCCTTCTTGTGGCGACCGTACTGGTAACGGCTACCACGCTGGCGGCACAGCCCTGCAGCCCGTTCGAAGGTGGACGGGTTGATGCGGAACTGCTGCAACTCATGCGCGATGCGGCAGAGGAAGGGCGTCTCTACCGGGTGGTTCCCGGTGAGTCGAAGGTCGGATTCTGCGTGCGGCATTTCCCGGGCCTTGAGTTTCGCGGAGAATTCACCAACATCGTTGGCGGTCTGGTGTTTCCCCCGGTCTCTCCACAGCAGGGCCAGGCGCTGCTGCTTGTCCACACCGCAAGTCTGGAGTCAGACGATACAAGCCTGTTGCCACTGGTGACGGGGCACGATTTCATGGACACCAGCCGCTATCCGGACATCCTGTTCGTGGGGCATACCGCACACTGGCAAAGCTACACCCAGGGCCATATCCATGGCGATCTCACCCTGCGCGGCGTGACACAACCGGTTATCTTCGAGTTGGCCGTTCATCTGCTGGACAACGGCGAAAACGACCGGCCTGCGCGTATTCTGCTGAGGGGCAGGGGCCAGGTCAATCGCATGGATTTCGATATGAACAGCTATCGCTACTTCGTGAGCGAGACGGTAAGCCTGTGCATGTCTGTAGAACTGGTGCCCTGGCAATAAATCAGGGTTGATACGGCGGCTGTGCGGTCATCCTGAACCCGGCTTTTCTGCTCTATTCACACCACGTAACCGGATGGAAGGCGTCCTGATCGCGGCATCGACACTTGCGTGCTGCGCTGTTATAGACACTGTGTATACAGATTTGTACGTACATTTACGTACACAAATGGCGCTTATGCACAGCCCTGTTTTGGTGCGTTTCCGTTACTAAAAAGACCTCCATCTGAAGCAAATAATAACCTTCTAATAAACTTAATATGCTGAATTATATAGCGATATAGATGTGGATAAAATTTGTGCAATTTAACATGACCCCAAGAAAAATAAGGGCTGGATACGTTTTACAACAATTCATCCACAGAGTTATCCACAGTTTTTGTGGATATCTCAATACCACCTATAAACGCCAGCATCCGGAGCGTTCCCAGCAATGGCGCGACTTCAATCCAAAACGCCGCGATCTTCCCTGCAGATTGCAGCTGTACTACCACACAGATCGATGCATCACTGGGTGTGGAGCAACTAATAACGGCCTCTTATTTTCTTTCTACGCAGCAGAGTTTGATGGGCCAACAAATATTAAATATTGGGATTTATTTCCCATTTTACTAGCTGCTTATGTTATAGTCTGGGCCGAATTCCAGGGCAACCTTGTTGGTCATATTTCCCAAAGACAGGTTGGCAATTGTATTTAACAGACGGTTTTTTTAGAGGTATTCACGATGAACAAACATATTCACTACGCTATCGGCTTTTTCAAATATTTACTTCGAGTGGTGTTGCTGGGCGTGGCCATGAGTGCGCCGGCACTGGCTTATCAGCTGATTGACCTTGGCGCACACGTGGAACCAAAGGCCATTAACAATACCGGGGTTGTTGTTGGTGCCAGCAATACGGACCAGTACCCAACGACCGCCTTTCGCTGGACTTCGGACGAAGGCCTTGTCCCTATCAATGGCGGCACCAGCGCCAATGCGGTGAATGATAACGGGCAGATTGCCGGCAGTACCATTGATGGTGCGTTTATTGATAGTTATGACCGGAGTGGCTACGGCGCTTTCGGGATTAATCAGTGGGGTACAGTAGCAGGATACAAAGTGGGCAAAAATCCGGATCAGCCAAGGTCGTTGCCATACAATCCCGCTATATTTAATGGCAACAAGTGGGAAGTCTTCGATATCGCGAGGCTGTACCCGCGCGGTACACGCCCGGGGGTCTATGCAGACAGATTCATCCTCAATAGCATCAATGATGGTGGCTATGCAGTCGGCTACAAGTACCGTTACGGACTGGCCGGTTCAGCCGCCATTTTGATTGACACCAATGGACCTGTGAACGATGCATCCGATGTCGTTTATCTGGATACTCCTGCAGGAGGGCGTGCTGTTGATATCAATGACAGCAATGTAATAGTAGGTACTACCGGAAGCAGCTCAAGAACGACCCCGGTAATCAATGCGCAAGCCTATACACTCAATTACGATAGTGGCGACCTGGCTATCCTGCCGGTTCTGGAAGGCGGTTTACGCAGTAGCGCCAATGACATTAATGAGCACAACCAGGTTGTCGGCAGCTCTGAATCTGCTGCTGGAACTCATGCCGTCATCTGGGACGAAACGGGTAGCATAGTCGACCTGAATAACATGATAATGGCAGACACAGGCTGGGTTCTGACCTCTGCCACCGCTATTGATGATAATGGCAATATCACTGGAACCGGTACGCTGAATGGTGAGGCTCATGGTTTTCTGCTGACTAATGGCGAGACACCAGAACCACTACCTGCAGGGAATAAACCGCCTGTGGCAGTGGCCACTGCTGATGTATATTCAGGAAAGGCACCACTGGCAGTAAACTTTTATTCAACAGGCTCTACTGATACCGATGGAAAAATCGTCGCTTACTCCTGGGACTTTATGGATGGAAGCTCGAGCACAGATGCAAATCCTCTGCATAAGTTTACCGAACCCGGCAATTATACGGTGACATTGATCGTAACTGACGATCAGAATGCGCAGGCTTCCAGCTCCATCACCATCACTGTCAGAAAAGGAAAACGCAAGTAGACAGTTACCCGGACTATATTTCACTTCATACCGGCTTCCCCTGTTTTTGGGAAGCCGGTTTTTGTGATAAAGAGTAAATAATTTCCAGCTACTAACCCCCCGATCGTCATTGAGTCGCTGTTCGATGCGTTGCAACGTTTTCTCCATGGTCTCAAGGCGTCTTTCGATATCCTTCAGTCGGTAGATCTCCTCGATCTCTTCCTCTTCGATCTCCACCTCGCCACGCGAAATGAAGTAGGCAGAGAAACTGGCGGTTAACAGGGAGAAAAAACCGACACCAAACAGAATAACCACCGCCCCGAATACCTTGCCCGCCACACTCTCCGGCACGACGTCACCGTATCCCACCGTCGCCACCGTCACCCAGGCCCACCAGATACCTTCCCAGACATCCTCGATACTCGGATCGATACCGGCAATGAGGAGACCTGACATCAGTGTGAAGGCCAGTGCCACCAGCAAGGTCGTCCCCAGATGATTGCGCGACAGCACCTTGCGCACGGTCGTCGAGGTCGACAGCAACAAGGGGAAAATCAGCAACACTCTAAGCGAGCGCAAGGCGGCCGCATAGGCTCCACCTCCCCACAACAAGGGTACACCTGCACAGATAATCACCAGGTTCATCCAGTTGCTGCGCAGATAAAACAGCTTGTTTTCAACCAGACTGGTCAACACCACCGTTTCAAGCACAAAAAACATCCAGATGCCCCAGTTGGTAATCAGGTCCAGGGTGTCAGGGTAAACGCCTTTTTCTCTCAGATACCATTCGACCATGATCCAGATGGCCAGCAATATCATTGGCAATTCGAAATGGTCGGCCCAGCGCCGTGCCGCTGCGTTTTCGTCATCTGCGACCCCGGGCAAGCCGATCAGCAAAGTGGGGAAGTTGCTGGGCATGAAGCCAGCTTAATTCCGCGTTAACCGGACTGCAAGCACAGACCTGCGGGCTGATTAAGGCAGCACATGCCCGACCTGCCGGAGGTATCCCCCATCCCGAGACTATTGCCAGCCGACCACGCTGTAGCCCTTATCTGACAGGCATTTGTTTACGAAATTCATAAACAGCGGTGACGTCTCCGTCGACTGCAGCCCACCGTGTACCGCACCGGCCGACGCGCCGGCTGCCGCACCGGCCAGGGCGCGATTACCGACATCACCACCACGTACCAGCCCCCAGGCCGCAGCAGAGGCACCGCCCACGGCACCACCACCGGCAGCCTTGCGCCCGACTTCCCCATCCTTTGTTTCATTGACGTTGGAGGCACGTGCCATTTCAATGCAGGCAGCGATGTCCCGTTGCGCTGTCTGTTCGCCTACCTGTTTCAGATGATCATTGGGATACAGCAGCGGTTGCTTGGGCTGACTGGCACAACCACTGATAGCTGCAACTGCAAGCGAGACACTGCACAACAGGCAGCGCACCATATTTCTACTCTGTGCAAGATGATTGGATGTCAACATGATCAGTCTGCATTTTCCGTAAAAGATGCTCCAAATATAGACCAGCTAACGATTGTTTGACACCGGCGTGTCGCTTTATCACGCCGCGGAAGCGACCTGGATACTGTGTAACAATACCCGGGTGAACAACAGGATGAAACATTCACTGCTGATCGTCGCCGCGTTTATTGCCCTGTTGTGGGTCATTGAAATCGCGGACCGTGTCCTTGGACTCGGCCTGTACCGCCTTGGCGTCTACCCGGGCGAACAACATGGCTTGTGGGGTATCCTCTATGCGCCCCTGATCCACGGTTCCTGGAGCCACCTGGCATCCAACAGTTTTGCGCTGCTGCTGCTCGGTGTCGCCCTGCTGTATGGCTACCCGCGCGCGGCCAGACAGGTGCTGGCGCTGGTCTACATCGGCTCCGGTATCGGTGTCTGGCTGTTTGCGCGCCACAGCTATCATATCGGTGCCAGTGGCCTCACCCATGGCATGATGTTTTTTATCTTTACCACCGGCATTCTGCGTGGTGACAGGTTTTCTATTGCGCTGTCCATGATCGTGTTCTTCCTCTTTGGCGGCATGGTGTGGACCATCTTCCCGCAGGAACCGGGTATTTCCTACGAAAGTCATTTCTTTGGGGCTGTTTGTGGTGTGCTGGCGGCCTTCCTGTTCCGCGACCGTGACCCGCGACCCGCGGAAAAGAAATACAGCTGGGAAGATGAAGACGACGAAAACGGTGATGACCATGAGGCGGCGAAAGATGAAACAACGCCACCAGACGATGGTGACAGGAACCTTGCCGTCAGCCAGGCTGTCCGTCTGCGCGTGGCTGGTAGAGCATGCGCAGGAATATCACCATGAACAGGAAAAAGGCCAGCATCCACAGTACCTGTGACAGCCCTATCCACAGGGTGTAGCGGGCAGCATCAAACAGTGGTAACACGACCCGGATGACGCTGCCGACCACCAGCAGAGCAAACATCCACGACACCCCGGCCGGTGGTTCGAGAATATTTCTTCCTGTATGACCGAGCGTCACACGCGCCATCATGCCGAGGGTAAACAACCCGATACCGCCATAGGTAAAGGCATGCAATGGCAGAAACGGCGAAATGCCAAACACGTACACCGCCACCTTCAGGGCAAAGCCGGCAATGACGGCAGCATAGGCAAGGAAAAGTACCCACAACAGCGGCTGCCCCCAGATACCTGCCACATACCATCCCGTGAGCCGCAGGGCGTGCAACACGCACAAGGCAGCAGCCAGCGTTGCCACCAGCAGGGAATTCGGCTCGACGATGTCGGCCAGCCAGAAGATGATAAACAGCAACAGGCTGGCCGCATCCAGCCAGCCACGGTTGGTCAGTGTGACCGGCCCGTCAAGACCACGTTCAATAAAAAAGGGCAACACCCGGCGTGACATGACAAAGATCAGCGCCATGATGAGGTACACGCCCGAAGTCAGACCGGCCTGCATACCCCAGGGGTAAATCTCCAGCGCACCGGCATAAAACAGCAGGTTGGCAAGCATCAGCAACAACACCTTGGACAGGATGCCGATCTGTTTGAACTGCCGCACCTTGAAGACAGGCCAGGCAAGCGCGATCAGCAGCAGCAGATTGAACAGGCCATCAAGCAGTGCGGCCCATGCAAGCCATCCGCTATCCCCTGCCAGCAGCAGGCGTGCCATGAACCAGAGCAGGAACAGCAGCAACAGTGGTAACCCATGCAGCGTTTGCACACCGGTCCAGTTGCGTACAGCGGTCAAAAGGAAGCCGGCAATAACAGCCATGGCATAGCCATAGACCATTTCATGCGCATGCCAGATCACGCCCGGCAGGGCCGGTTGCCAGTGCCAGTGAAAAACGTACAGGCCCGTCCAGGCCAGCATTGACACGAACGAGAACATCGCGGCACCGCTGAAGAACGGCCGGAAGCCGAGATTCAGGATGGCAATGCCGGTGTGGCGTGCCGGCCGTTCGGGATCAGGCATGGGGGAATATGGCAGTGCCGTTAACGCCCTCTCCCACAAAATAGAAAATAATATGATTTACCCAAATCATTGCAGAAAATCTCCCTGTAGGAGCGGCGTCTCGCCGCGATTCGCGCCGGGGACGGCGCTCCTGCAGGGAGCCAGGAACCCGGGCCGGCGAACGCCTAGTAACGCCCGTTCTGCTTGGCGATATAATTGGTCAGTTCGACCTGCTGAACATTCATGTTGCGCAGGATGCGATGGACGGTACGGACAATCGCCCGCATGACCTTGTAGACGAGATCCGGATCCTTTTCCAGCAGACTCTCGAAGCTGTCCCGGTCAAGACGCAGCAATTCACAATTACCCATGGCACGCAGTCCGGCAGAATGCTCCACGCCGTCGAGAAAGCCCAGTTCGCCAAGGATGTCGCCGGCACGCAGAACCTGCAGGCCAACCATGTCACCGGCACCGGTTTGCGTAACGGCTTCCATGTTGCCATTCGTCAGGATGTGCAGGGAATCATCCTTGTGGCCCTCCTCAATGAGGAAATCGCGGTCCCTGATACCGCAGGCTGTCATGACACTTGCCAGTAGTTCACACTGCGCATCACTGAGTTCTTCACCCAGGGGGGATGCCTTGATGGCATCCGTGCTGACAGTCAAATCGCTGCATGTATTGTCGTTCATGTTGGACTCCCTCGCTGTCAATACCGGCTTATGATGTTGTCTCTGTATGTGGCTTAAGGGTTGCCACCACCTGCCGCAGGATGAGACCGAACATCAGTAACAGCCATGTTGAAAACAACAGGCCAATGACATAACTCATGGCCGCAACCGGTGCCGGCATCTCCAGCATGTGGACAATACCATGATAAACCGCGAAACCGCCAAAGAAGATATAGGCAAAATACTGCGGTGCCGCAATGCTTGCCGCAATAAACACCGCCGTCAGCAATACCACGACGATGGTCGACAGTTGCAGCTGCGGAAACAGCACACAACAGCTGCCCAGCAGAACGCCGCCGAGCAATAACGACAGAAAATACACCATACCCGTAACCCCGTGATCACCGGAACGCCCTGCCCAGAACCCGGCAGCGATGGCAATCAGCAGATGGTCCAGACCCGTCAGCGGGTGCATGAAGCCATCGGCCAGTCCTGCCGTATGGCCGGCACCAGTATGCGCAAGGGCAAACGGAGAAAGCATCAGTAAAACGGGGGCCAGCAGTATCGCCGACAGAGATCTCAGTTGCATAACATGTACTCCAGTCTATTCATCAATGTGCAAAAAAATATTCAAGCTGCAATCAACGCACCTTGACCTTGATCAACTCCTCACCATCCGGGTCAGTGACGTGTACCGCACAGGCAATGCAGGGATCGAAACTGTGGATGGTGCGCAGGATTTCGATCGGCTGCTGTGGATCAACCAGCGTATGGTTGTCCTGCAAGGCCGCCTCGTAGGCACCCGGCTGACCATTCTGGTCACGCGGCCCGGCATTCCAGGTACTGGGTACCACCGCCTGGTAGTTCTTGATAATACCGTCCTCGATCACGATCCAGTGCGCCAGGGCGCCACGCGGTGCCTCCATGAACCCCACACCCTTCGCCTGCTGTGGCCACGTTGATGGATCCCAGAGTCCGTCATTATGTGTCTTGGTATCACCGGCCTTGATATTGGCGACCAGGTTGTTGTTCCAGGTCTGCATCATGTCACCGATAATCTTGGTCTCGAGACCACGGGCCGCGGTGCGACCCAGCGTTGAAAACAGTGCATCCACCGGGACATCCAGTGTACTCAGTGTCATGCTGACCAGTTCCTTCGCCTGCTCGTTACCGGTCGCGTACAGCATCAGCACACGCGCCAGCGGTCCGACCTCCATGGCATGGCCCTTCCAGCGCGGGGACTTCAGCCACGAATAGGACTGTTCAACGTCCAGCTGCTCGTACGGCGGAGTGGGTCCGCTGTAATTGAGGCGGGTCTCGCCATCATAGGGATGCAGCCCCTCGTCCTTGCCGCCCTCGTAGTCATACCAGGAGCGCGCCACGTATTCCTGGATTTCATCGGCCGCATTCATGTCGACATCGTGGACGGTCGACAGGTCACGATTCAGGATGGCACCGGACGGAATCAGAAAACTGGACGGGTCGTCCATGCCGTGCTCCGGGAAGTCACCGTAGGTGAGGAAGTTGCCCAGCCCTTCGCCACGCGACCCCCAGTCCTTGTAGAAGCCGGCAATAGCGAGCAGGTCAGGGATGTAGACCTGGTCGACGAACACCTGCATCTTGTTGATGATTTCCTGCACCTGCGCCAGCTTCTTGGCATTGATGGCGGAATCGGAATTCAGGTCAATCGGACAGGCCACGCCACCGACCAGGAAATTCGGATGCGGGTTCTTGCCACCGAAGATGGTATGCAGCTTGGCCACGTCACGTTGCCAGCTCAGCGCCTCCAGGTAGTGCGCCACGGCCATCAGGTTGGCCTCCGGCGGCAGCTTGTAGGCCGGGTGTCCCCAGTAACCGTTGGCGAATATGCCCAGCTGGCCGCCCTCGACAAAGTTCTTTAACTTCTTCTGTGTATCAGAAAAGTAACCGGGAGAAGACTTCGGATAACTGCTGATAGACTGCGCCAGCGTCGAGGTGGCCGCGGGGTCAGCACTCAGTGCCGATACCACATCAACCCAGTCCAGCGCATGCAGGTGATAGAAATGCATCACATGGTCATGCACATACTGTGCACCACTCATGAGGTTGCGAATCAGCTGTGCATTCGGCGGGATCGGGTAATCCAGTGCATTCTCAACCGAACGAATGGATGCAAGGCCGTGTACCAGTGTGCACACGCCACAGATGCGCTGCGCAAAGGCCCAGGCATCACGCGGATCTCGACCGCGCAGGATAATTTCGATACCGCGCACCATGGTACCAGCCGAATAGGCCTGTGCAATACGATCGCCATCCATCTGCGCCTCGATGCGCAAGTGGCCCTCGATGCGGGTGATTGGGTCAACAACAATACGCTCACTCATAAGGTGTAGTCTCTTTAGGAATCCAGAAATTCAGACAGGATCCGGTGCTGCTGTTCGCTTTCCTGTCCGGCTGTATCATCACCGCTGACAATCGACATGGACGTCTGCGCCATCCTGCAACTCATGGCCGCCTGCCAGGCCGGACCACTGGGCATTTTCCCCAGCGGCGTCAACGCAGCAGTTGCTGCACGCGCCACGAAATAACCGGCCTGCTCTGCCCAGTCGCCCTCAGAACCGCAACGAGTATGGCAATCAAAGGTGGTGGCCCTGGCGGTTTTCAAGGCATCGGCCAGCTCGCCTGCCGAGGCCTCGCTGTCACCGGCAACCTTTAGCACACCTGCGATGCGTCGATCGGAACACAACGCAACGACATTCTCGACAAAACGTGCAGCCACCAGGCGCTGCTGTGTCGCATCAAGATCATCAAGCGCCTTCCTGAAATCAGTATCGTCGCTAAACTCGGTCATCACTGCTTGCTCCCTGATTGTTCACTGCCGGCAAGATGCTCGGCAATCGTCTCCGTCAGACTGAGGACAGGCATATCCATGCCGTACTCTTCCAGCCCGTCTTCAAGATGTATGCGGCAGTTGGAACAGGCAGAGATGATGGCATCCGGATGGATGGCATCCAGCTGCTGTTTCTTGCGGTTGAAGACCTTCAGCCTGAGCTCATCGGCACGCTCGTTGCTGCTGACACCGCCGCCGGCGCCACAGCACCAGTTCATGGTTCCGGTCTCTGGCATCTCGACGAAATCCTCCGCCAGCATGTTCAGCAGGTTGCGTGGCTGCTTCACCACACCGCCGCGACGCGAAATCTGGCAGGGATCGTGGTAGGTGAGACGCTGCGTTTCCTTGCCGGTGGTCTTGAGCCGTCCCTGTTCACGCAGATCATCCAGCAATTCCAGGATGTGCACCACCTTGAAGCTGTAGGGACGCCCGATCAGGTTGGGGCCTTCCCAGCGAATGGCCATGTAGGCATGGCCACACTCGGGACTAATGACGCTCTTCACCTTGAGCTTTTCAGCCGCACTGACAATGCGCTCTACCAGTTCAGCGGCTATGTCCGAGACGCCAATCTGGATGCCGCTGTTGGTGGCCTCAAAGGCCTCGGACGAGATCGTCCAGCTGACACCGGCCTGCTTGAATATCTTGGCAATGGCACCGATGAATTCCGGGAAGTTCATAATCTCCATTGAAGAGAGCAACAACAGATACTCTGCGCCCACCTCGTCCACGGGGATTGGAAGTCCGATATCCTGTTCCGTGTGTCTGATCTGTGCCTGCAGTGCGGGCAGTTTCACCCCCATCGGGCTACCAATGGTCACGGCCCGCTGGGTGGCACCGATCAGGCCCACGGGCGCATGGCCGGAAGCGGCCATGCCCTCGCGCATCTTGCGGACCATGTAGGCAATGTCATTGCCGACCGGACACACCATGGAACAGCGCCCGCACATGGTGCAACTGTCATACACCAGGGTTTCCCACTCGGTGAGCATGTCATCGGTCACCGGCTTGCTCAGCCCCAGGGCCTTGGTCAAGCGGCCCCAGAAACTGTATTCCTGCCGCCAGACGCGTCGCAAGGGCTCGAGTTTATAAATGGGCGTGTATTTCGGTTCCTCGGTCTCGGTGTAGAACAGGCAGGCATGCGCACACAGGCCGCAGCGCACACAACTGCTGAAAAACGAGGCTACCGGTGCATCGATAACTTCCTTGAAGGCATGAATACCGCGTTCCAGTGTTGCGCTCATGAGTTCACCCCTTTGTAACCTGCAATGGCCCCGTTGTAGTAGCGCGACATGAACAACGTAAATGCATGCATCAGCTTGGTAAACGGGAACACGACCATCAACAGCTCGACACTGAGTATATGAATCGCAATCAGCATGGGCGGTGACAGACCGATCCGGTGAAAGGCAATGTAACCGGTCAGCATGGGCAGTATGGTTACCAGCCACACCAGGTAATCCTGAAAGCCTGACAGAAACCGCATGACCCTGTTTGTTATCCTGTGAACCAGTACCGCCAGCAGTGCAATTATGGTGACGATGGTGGTGGCGTCAATGACAGTCGTCGGCAGCGCTGGCCAGCTGAGACCCAGCACTTCTTCAAACAGGAGAATGTGCGGTGCAAAGAACAGCAGGGTAACGAAAATCCCGATGTGAAATATCCAGCCGGTCACTTCAGTGAATGCAGTGCGTTGCAATGTTTCGCGTCTCGCAAACGTGCGCGAGATGATGGTTCGCAACCCGCCTGCCACAGCCGATCCACGCGCCTCTGCAAGATCGGTTTTCCTGCCCAGCATCAGGATCTCGAGAATACGCACCGCTATACCCAGCAGGAAGATAATGGTGGCGCCCTGAAGTGCCGGCCCGCGCACCCATAGTAATAACTCGGTTTCTGACATCTTCAGTCCCCCTTTTCCAGGTCATCGATGTTGACTTTCTCATGTTCTCCTACCGCCTTGTCCCGCCTGGCACGGTTCATGGCGCCCAGCGCCAAACCCGCCGCGGCACCGGCACCGATTGCATACACTGCCGCCTTTGAAACGTCTCCGGTAGGCGTCGATATAGCCTTGTAAAAACCGCCGCCATCCCAGAAATCCGGCTCCGAGCAGCCCAGGCAGGGATGCCCGGCCTCGATCGGAAAACCGGTGCCTTCATTCCATTTGGTGGTGGCGCAGGCGTTATAGGTCGTTGGGCCCTTGCATCCCAGCTTGTACAGGCACCAGCCCTTCTTTGCACCTTCATCGTCGAAGGTATTGGCGAACTTGCCCTTGTCGTAGAAGGGACGGCGATAGCAGCGGTCGTGAATACTCTGGCCGTAATAGGCCTTGGGACGGCCGAGTGCATCCAGCTCAGGCAGGGTACCGAAGGTCAAAAAATGTGCCAGCACACCGGTAATGACGACCGGGATAGGTGGACAACCGGGCACATTGATAATCGGTTTATCCTTGACAATATCGCCAACCGAAACAGCACCGGTCGGGTTCGGCCTGGCCTTCGGGATGCCGCCAAAAGCGGCGCAGGAACCCATCGAAACAACGGCAGCGGCCCCTTTCGCCGTCTCCTCCAGCATCGCAAGGTTGCTGATACCGGCAATGGTGGAGTAACCCGGATTGGCCAGCGGAATCGAGCCATCAACAATCAGGATGTACTTGCCATAGTTTTCCTCCATGGCGGCTTCCCTTGCGGCCTCCGCGGCGCTGCCTGCAGCGGCCTGCAGCGTATGGTGATAATCCAGCGAGATGGCGTCGAAGATCAGGCCTTCCACCGTCGGTGAATGCGAACGGGTCAGCGATTCCGTACAACCGGTGCATTCCTGGAACGACAGCCAGATTACCGACGGCCGCCTGGCCTTTTCCAGTGCTGCCGCGATGGCCGGCACCATGCTCGGTGGCAGCGCCATCATTGATGCAGTTGCCGCGCAGAATTTCAGGAACCCGCGTCGTGTAATACCCTGCCGCCGCAGGGCTTCGCCCAAAGTCTCGTCTTTCGACATCGTCATCTCCTGTGTGCGATCATGTGCTCGCCTCAAGCAAGTTGCGACTGCAGCTGTTCAAGGCCTTGCCGGATATCTTCCTGCTGCGAACGCAACAGCTCCGGTATGTCACAGATCTCGATAGTCTTGCCAATCACTTCATTGTCATTGTTGAAATGCACCACTACCCAGACACCGGGATGGCGCGTTTCGACAATCTCGGTAGGACCCAGTGCATGCAAACGCGCATACACCTCGCCCTGCCCCAACTCATCAAGCAACTGTTCCTCTTCACCCGGTGCCAGCGGCAGGCTGCGCAAATCGATGACCGTGTGTCCGCCGTCATCGAGCAACTTGACCAGCGCATGACGGATCTCATGCAGCAACGGCTGCACGTTGTGGGTCAGGCTTGCCGCAGCCTCTACCTTGATAACATGAGTGTCGTTCATGCAGGACATGGAATCATTCATCCGCGGACGGGGACTGCGTTTCCGTGGTCAACACACCGGGGGGGCACTGCGGCTCTGCAGACCAGACCAGTAACGGGCAATTGGCATGCCGGATTACCTCGGCGGTCACCGACTCGTCCAGGGCACGCCGTGCGCCCGATTCGCCGTGTGTCGCCATGGACACCAGGTCGATTTTCATGTCATCGATCCTGCTGAGAATTTCGCGTATCGGCCGCTTGTAGGTGGTCATATCCAGCGACACCTTCAAATTGCGGTTTGCAAGACCGACACTCTGATCCTGCAGGGCCTCCTTGACGGCCGCCTGGTCATACTCAGGCTGATCCATCTCATCATGAAACAGGATGACCTCGGAATCATGCATCCTGGCAAAGCGTTCCACACACTCCAGGATGGAAGCGGACATCCGGGTACCATCGAGGGGTACCAGGATGCGCTTGAACAGCTCTTCCTTGCGCTGGTCCAGCGGTTCGGCGCGGGTACTGTGCAGGATAAAGACCGGACAGGGCGACTGTTTCAGCACCTGCTCCGTGACACTGCCATCGCGGACCCGCTCCAGCCCGGAACGGCCGTGTGTCGACATCACCAGCAGGGTGGCGGATGACAGGATGATAAATTTTACGATCTCCTCAACCGGATCACCCATGCGGGTTTCACGGTTGACGCTCCAGCCGGCCTGCCCGAGTGCATCATATATTTCTGCGGCATGCGCATCACCGCTTGCCTTGCCATCCTTGCTCGTGATCACGTTGAGCAGGGTGATGGTCGTCGACTCACGCGGTGTTATCGTGGTGAGATAGAGCAGAACCTCCTCCACGGATTCCGAACCATCCAGCGGTACCAGTATTTTATTGTCCATTGCCCCTATCCTCTTGTGTGTATCTTGCCGGTAACCATCAGCAGGGTGTGGCCTCAAGCGTCTTCAGGCATACCCCTTTGTTGTTTGTCCAGTCGGGTTGCCGGCTGTGAAAGTTTGCGCAAATCGAAATAAGTGGTGCGCGACACCCGGGCATGTCAGTGCGCATGCTCAGCATCCCGTGCAGCGGCAACCTGCGAGTCGTGCGCCGGTATCCAGCTCTGCAGCAGATCGATAATGTGGCCGGCGGCCTCTGGCAGTGCCTGTTTCACCGGGTTACTGAGACACTCGCCCCAGTCGACATCATGTGGTTGCACTGCAATCAGGGCACGATTATCCGGCAGGGTATCGGTGAGGTGTGCGATCGCCAGCAGGTCGCCGAGGCTGACCTCGTGCACGCTGCGCTTGGTCTTGCCGGCAAAACGGTCCATATCCTCACCGCAAAAAACCGCGACCGTACCGGGTGAAGCATCCAGCTCCGCGGCATCAATAACAATGAGGTTATCCGCCGCCTCGATGTAGGGTGCCAGGGTGAAACTCAGCGTGCCGCCGTCAATATAAGTGAAATGGCGCAGTTCGGGATGATGCCTGTCCAGGTATGCGAGCATATGGATACCGGTACCCTCGTCTGCCAGCAGGGTATTGCCTATGCCCATGATCAGTGTGTTTGCGGTCATCAAGAGAGCCCGGTAATTCTCAATGTCGATTTGTACAGCAGTGAATGACTTGATTTATTGATCCACATCAACTCTCATTCAGTTAGACCGTGTTTAAGTAAGCGCTAACAAATCAGCCGGCCCGTCGCCGGCAGCAAACGGTGGTAATGCTCCATGTGTCTAGGCATCCCGATGCAAATCAAATCCATAGATGGCTATACGGCCAACTGCGAGGCGAAAGGTGTGCACCGCGAGGTGAGCCTGTTCATGCTGCAGGACGAGGAATTCCAGGTTGATGATTACGTCGTTGTCCATGTGGGTTATGCCATACAGAAGATAACGCCCGCGGAAGCACGTACCGCCTGGGAGATGTACGACCTGATGCTGTCCGGAGAACCCGGCGAGGATGGCGCGCATGCATGAACTGGCGGTCTGCCAGGCCCTTATGGAGCAGGTCGAAAGCATTGCGGCCAAGGAACATGCAAAGCAGGTGGTCAGCATCCACCTCGGTATCGGGCCACTCTCCGGTGTCGAGCCCAGGCTGCTCGAGCAGGCGTTCTATGTCGCGCGCGCGGGCACTGTCGCCGACCACGCGGAGCTGGTGATCGAGAGCATGGCGGTGCAGGTCAGCTGCAAGCAATGCGGCCAGACGACGGACGCAGCGCCAAACCGGCTACTGTGCGGACATTGCGGCGACTGGCGCACCAGTCTTGTGCAAGGTGATGAACTGCAGCTGCAGCATCTGGAGCTGATCAGGCAGAGGCAGGAAGACAGGGTGGAACCGACCAGTCAGCAGCAATTTAACTGAGGTGTAAAACTATCGCGCGATGTACCAAGGATGTACGAGTGCCGCGGGAGACAGGGATGCCGGTAGCGGCCTTGCGCAGCGCGCCTACAATAATACGCATTACCTGCAGGTGCGGATTGCATCTGCGAAAGGGGTTATGAAGGACAGAGTTACCAGGAGAGACACATGTGTGATACCTGCGGTTGTAATGTGACAGAGGGCAATGCCCACCTGCTGAAGCCGGGCGGACGCCTGTCAAAAACGGAGAATGGCCACGAAGCCGTCAGCGTCTTGCAGGGACTGCTCGCTGCCAATGACCACACGGCCACCCACAATCGCCAGCACTTTGAACGGCATGGCGTACTCGCCGTCAATTTAATGTCATCGCCCGGTGCCGGCAAGACCAGCCTGCTCGAGGCAACCATCGATGCGCTGCAGGACAAGCTTTCCATCGCGGTTATCGAGGGCGATCTGGAGACGGAAAATGACGCCAATCGCATCCGCAAGCATGGCGCTACGGCCATCCAGATCACCACCGGCAGTGCCTGCCATCTGGACGCGCACATGGTGCATGATGCGCTGCACCAGCTGGATCTGCGGGAGCTGGACATTGTGTTCATCGAAAATGTCGGCAACCTCGTGTGCCCGGCCAGTTTTGATCTCGGCCAGCACCGCAATATCACGCTGCTGTCAGTCCCGGAAGGTGATGACAAGCCCGCCAAGTACCCGGTAATGTTTCGCGCAGCTGACCTGGTGCTGCTCAGCAAGAGCGACCTGCTGCCAATACTGGATGATTTCAACCCGGAGAACGCCCGCCGCCATTTACAGGCACTGGCCAGCAACGCCCCGGTGTTTGAATTATCGGCAAAAAATGCGGCCGGCATGGACGACTGGATCGACTGGCTGCTTGCCGAAAGGGCGACACTGGTGCAGCACCCGGAAGCACGCGCCGCGGAGCCGGCGTGACAGCAGTCACCGCCCGTGACTGGCTGCAACGCATCCATGCGTTGCCATTGCCGCCGCGTGTAAAGATCATGAATGTCTGCGGCGGCCACGAGCGTTCCATCACCATGGCCGGGCTGCGTAGCGCCCTGCCGGATAACGTCGAACTGGTTCCCGGACCGGGCTGCCCGGTGTGTATCTGTCCGGAAGAGGATATCTTCGAGGCCATTCAGCTGTCATTGCACGAGGACATCATCCTGGTGGCCTATGGCGACATGTTGCGGGTACCCGTCAACGTGCGCCGTTGCGAGGCACGTACCCTGGAACAGGCCCGCACCAAGGGCGGCGATGTGCGGCCGGTGTCCTCGCCCCAGGAGGCCGCACGCATTGCCCGCGACAATGCCGATAAACCCGTCATTTTTTTTGCCGCCGGTTTCGAAACCACCACGGCACCCGCGGCCGCGCTACTGGTCGAGGGCGTACCGGACAACCTGTTCATCCTGCTGTCCGGCCGTTTGACCTGGCCTGCTGTGGCCATGCTGCTGGAGTCGGGTTCCCCCGGGTTTGATGCGCTGGTCGCCCCGGGACACGTTGCCACCATCATGGGCCCGGAAGAGTGGCAGTTCGTCGTTGAGCGCCATGACATCCCGGCCGCGGTGGCAGGATTCACGGCGGAAAGCCTGCTGGCCGCAATGTACTCGACACTGCGGCAACTGATCGAGGGACGGCACTTTCTCGATAACTGTTATCCCGAGGTGGTCAAGCCGGGCGGCAACCGGGCCGCCCAGAGGCAACTGCAGCTAGCCATGGATGTCACGGACGCCAACTGGCGCGGTATCGGCATCATTCCCGCCTCCGGATTTGCCATTAATGAACAATTCCGCGCCCATGATGCACGCCAGGCCTTTCCCAGCTATGCCGACGATGCCCGCAAGCGCGCCGGCGAAATGCCGCCGGGCTGCGACTGTGCCAGTGTGGTGCTGGGCAAAATATATCCCAACGAGTGCCGCCTGTTCGGGGCCGCCTGCACACCACGCCACCCGATCGGTCCCTGTATGGTGTCGGATGAGGGCGCCTGCCGCATCTGGTGGTCGGCAGGCATGCGCGAGCCGGTAGTGAAAGCAAAACGTTCACAGGTCAGCGTATGACAGACGCACAGCGCCTTGCCCGTTCCGTATAGACCACCGGCACACTGGCAGTCATGGACGTGAATGTCGTCAACTCAATTCCCGAGCCGGTCGAGGCGCTGCACCTGATCGTCTCCGGTCGGGTACAAGGGGTCGGCTTTCGTCCCTTTATCTACCGCCTGGCACAGTCACATCGGCTCACCGGCTGGGTGCGAAACCGCACTGGCCAGGTTGAGATACATGTTCAGGGCGAAAACCAGGCATTGTATGCCTTTACGCGCCGGCTGTTTCAGCACGCCCCGCCGCTATCGCAGCCACAACTGGAAAGCTGCGAGCCGGCGCCGGTTGATGCGCTCGATCGTTTCACCATCCGCAAGAGTGCCGCCACCGACAGTGGCAACATCCACGTACCGCCCGACCTGTTTACCTGTGACGACTGCCTCGCGGAATTGCACAACCCGCAGGACCGGCGCTATCGCTACCCGTTTATCAACTGCACCCAGTGCGGCCCGCGCTACACCCTGATTCGCGGCATGCCCTATGATCGTCCGGCCACGACCATGGCCGCCTTCGAACTCTGCGACGCGTGCCAGCGGGAATACAGCGACCCGCTCAACCGGCGCTTTCATGCCGAGCCGGTTGCCTGCCCGACATGCGGCCCGGCACTGTACTTTTCGGTCCCCGGTAGCGACACCATACAGGGCAACGAGGCGGCACTGGCCGCCTGTGTGGCCGCACTGCAGGACGGCAACATCGTCGCCGTGAAGGGCATCGGCGGCTATCACCTGATGTGTGACGCCGGCAACGACACGGCCATCGCACAGCTGCGCCAGCGCAAGCCGCGGCCTCACAAGCCACTGGCCGTGATGTTCCCTTCCCGGCCGGGCAGCCCGTTGAAATGTGTCAACTACAAGGTGTGGCTGTCACGCGACCAGGCCGACCGGCTGCTGTCACCCGGCCGGCCCATCGTGCTGGCGCGCAAACGACCCGGCTTCGATTTGTCCAAACTGATTGCACCGGGTCTCGACGAGATCGGTGTGATGTTACCGTACAGTCCCCTGCACCACCTGATCCTGTCGGACTTTGCGGCACCCCTGATCGCCACCTCGGCGAATATCAGCGGTGAACCGGTACTGACCGACAACGCGGCCGTGGAGGAACGCCTCGGCCATGTCGCCAGCGCCTTCCTGCACCATGATCGTCCCATCGAGCGACCCGCCGATGATCCGCTGGTACGGGTCATCCAGGACCGCTTGCGGCCGCTGCGCCTGGGGCGCGGCAATGCACCACTGGAACTCACCCTGCCTGTCACCCTACAGGCACCCGTACTGGCCGTTGGCGGTCATATGAAGAACACCATTGCCCTGGCCTGGAAAAACCGCGTCGTGGTCTCGCCGCACATCGGTGACATGGGTACGGCACGCAGCCTGGCGGTGTTTGAGCAGACCGTGCAGGATCTGCAATCCCTCTATGGTGTCAGCGCAGCCGCGGTCATCTGCGATGCCCACCCCGGTTATGCCACCAGCCGCTGGGCACAGCGCTGTGGCCTGCCGGTGCATAGCATCTTTCATCATCACGCCCACGCTGCAGCGGCCACCGCCATCGATCGTGTCGCCACCGACAGCCTGGTGTTTACCTGGGACGGGGTCGGTTACGGCGAGGACGGCACCCTCTGGGGCGGGGAAGCCCTGCTGGGCCGCCCCGGACACTGGCAACGCTTCGCTACCCTGCGTCCCTTCCATCTGCCCGGTGGCGACCAGGCCGGGCGTGAACCCTGGCGCAGTGCCGCCGCGCTCTGCTGGGAAACGGGACACGACTGGCCAGGACTGCCCGAGTCGACCGAACTGTTACACGAGGCCTGGAAAAAGCGCCTCAATGCACCGCAAACCAGCGCCGCCGGGCGGCTGTTCGATGCCGCTGCGGCGTTGACCGGAGTGTGCACCCATGCCAGTTTCGAGGGACAGGGACCGATGTTGCTGGAAGCCGCCTGTGCCGGTAGCGCCACCCCCGTGACCCTCCCGATAAACACAACGGCAGATGGCCTGAAGCAGTCGGACTGGGCGCCGCTGTTGCCGCTGTTGCTGGATGCCAGCCGCACGGCGACCGAGCGCGCCACGATCTTTCACGCAACGCTCGCCGACACCTTGCTGCGCCAGGCGAGGCACGCACGCGCCCGTCATGGCGTGAACCGCATCGGCCTGTGCGGCGGTGTCTTCCAGAACCGGGTACTGACCGAGCAGGCCTGCACCTGGCTGCAGCATGATGGCTTCCAGGTACACCTGCCCGAGAATATCCCTGTCAACGACGCCGGCCTCAGCTACGGACAGGTGCTCGAGTACGCCATGCGGACACACAGCGACAGGTGATACATATGATAAAGCACCTCTTTGAGCATTGATTCCGTCAATCACCGGTCGCGCAATTCGTGCTCAGTGTTGCAGGAGCGCCGTCCCACCGCGCTTATTCGCGGCGAGGACGCCGCTCCTACGGGAGGATTTTGTACAGCAATAGGGATAACTGTAGGATGGTGAAACTTAAATAGTACCCCTTGTGCAAATCTCATTAGCGGAAAATTTATGAAACACATTATCGAAGTAGAAAACATCAAGTGCGGCGGCTGCGCCAATACCATTGTGAACAAGCTCAGCAAGCTCGATGGCGTTGAGCAGGTGAGCGTAGATATTGAAGCGGGCCGTGTCAGCGTCGACGCCACTGATGACAGCCGTGAACAACTGGTGCAGACGCTGCTGCAAAGCGGCTACCCTGAAAAAGGCACGGCAGAAGGCATCAAGGCCGCAAAGGCAAAGGCCAAATCCTTTGTCAGCTGCGCCATCGGCAGGATGAGCTGAGTGCCTGCATAACTTCAGGGCAGTCGACATGGAAGACACCCACATCTCGCTCGCGCATGGCAACGGCGGCCGCTTCATGCGCGAGCTGATTGATGAAATCTTTGCCCGGCACCTGCACAACCCGGACCTGGACGTACAGGCCGATGCTGTGCCACTGGCACTGCAGGGCCACGACATCATGTTCACCACCGATGGCTTCACCGTGCAGCCGCTTGAATTTCCGGGGGGCAACATCGGCTCGCTCGCGGTGCATGGCACCACCAATGACCTGGCGGTCGCAGGAGCCACCCCTAAATACCTGAGCCTGAATGCCTTTATCGAGGAAGGCCTGGAAATCGCCGTGCTGGAGCGCATTATCAAGTCCCTCGCCGACAGTGCCCGCGCCATTGACGTGCAGGTCGTGGCCGGCGACACCAAGGTGCTGCGCCGCGGTGAAGGGGGCGGCCTCTATCTGGCCACCACCGGCGTGGGTATCCGCGGCAGTCACATACTCGGACTGGACCGCATTCGCGAGGGTGATGCCATCCTCGTCAGCGGACCGGTGGGCGATCACGGTATTGCCGTGCTGCTTGCACGCGAAGCATTTGGCCTGCACGGTGACGTGGTCTCCGATGCGGCCAGCGTGCTGCCATTCACACGGGCCGCACTCAAGGTCCCCGGATTGCGCTTTATGCGCGACCCGACGCGCGGCGGGCTGGCGACCGTCGCCCATGAACTGCAGCGGGCAACCGCCATGGGCATCACGCTCTCGCAAGCGGACATCCCGGTGCGCGACCCGGTGCAGTCAGTCTGTGACATGCTTGGCTATGACCCGCTGTACCTCGCCTGTGAAGGCCGGGTTGTTGCGGTCATCGAACCGAACGCGGCCACCGCATTGCTACAGCAATGGCAGGCATTACCGCAAGGCGAGTCTGCCGCCATCATCGGTAATGTCAACGGTGCAGGTACCCATGTGCTGTTACGCACCGAACTGGGTGGCGAACGCATCCTGGAAGAACTCGAGGATGACCCGCTGCCAAGGATCTGCTGAGTGGTGTCCCGCTCCGCTGCCAGTCGCATGACCGTGTCTCGCTACCGACTGTACCTGTGTTGCCTGCCGGCACTGCTGGCCATGCCCTCCACGGCCTCTGCCTGGCAGTTCCATACCTCGCACAGCGACCCGATTGCGCCGGTCCTTCTTGGCGTGACCGGTATCCTGTTCGTGGCGCTGCTGGGGCGCTTCGGTGCGCGCAAGCTGGGCCTGCCCTCGGTGCTGGGCGAACTCGGCATGGGCATCCTCATCGGCAACTTCGCCTACCTGATGGGCTTTGACCTGGTCATGGTACTGCGCGAGGGCCCGGCATTTTTTGACGCTGTGAAAGAACTGCTGCATTGCGATGCTACGGAACTGGCCTGTATCCATGCACTGGGCGCGGAAAAAGCAGAGCACATGCTTGCGCTGCTGCGGGGACCGCATGGCGGCGAACTGATCCAGGTGGCACAAACACTGGATGTGTTCTCCCGCTATGGCATCATCTTCCTGCTGTTCATGGTGGGTCTGCGTACCAGCGTTGACGAAATGCGCCAGGTCGGCCCGGATTCCCTGCGCGTGGCAGTGATCGGCGTGGTCTTGCCATTCGCCCTCGGGTTTGTTTCCTCGCGCCTGCTGCTTCCCGACATCACCCTGCATACCAGCCTGTTCCTGGGCGCCGCGCTTGGTGCCACCAGTGTCGGTATCAGCGTCATCGTGCTGCAGGAACTGAAAATGGAAAGTAGCAAAGTGGCGCGCATCATCCTCGGTGCCGCGGTCATCGATGACATTCTCGGTCTGCTGCTGCTATCCATTGTCAGTGGCATTGTTGTCACCGGTGGCATCGAGACCGGCCAGATACTGATCGTTATGTTCATCACGTCCCTGTTCCTGGCCGGCGCGATCTACCTGGGGCCCTGGTTGCTGAAATTGATCATCCGCCTGGTGCGTCATCTCGATCTTTTGGAAGCAAAGATGTTTATCTCGTTCCTGTTCGTCATGGTGCTCGCCTGGATGGCAAACCTGGCAGGACTGGCCACCATCGTCGGGGCGTTTACCGCGGGACTGATCATGCAGGATGCCTATTTCAGGCACTGGGGTCACGAGCGCGAACACACCGTCTGCATCAGGGACCTGATCATGCCGCTGGAGGTCATCCTGGTACCGATCTTCTTTGTATTGATGGGTATCCAGGTAAAGCTGGAATCATTTTCAAACTGGCACGTCATTATCCTCTCCACCGGCCTGCTGGTCGCAGCCATCGTCGGAAAACTGCTGGCCGGATTCGGCGCGTCCCGCGATAACAATCGCTGGGCAATCGGTATCGGCATGCTGCCGCGCGGCGAGGTTGGCCTGATCTTTGCCGCGATCGGCAAGAGCCTCGGCGTGATCGATGATGCGTTATTCTCGGCCATCGTGCTGATGGTGATTCTGACCACGCTGCTGGCACCGCCGCTGTTAAAATACAGCCTGCAGAGGAATCCCGGGGTGAACAGTGAGTAAATTGAAGCATACAATCAACCTGGGACTGTTCCTGTTTGCACTCTGGGTACTGTTATCCGGTCATTACACGCCGCTGCTACTGCTACTGGGCGTCCTGTCTACCCTGCTGGTCGTATTTCTGGCGGCCCGCGCCGATCTGATCGACAGGGAAACCTATCCTATCTTGCTGAAATCCTCGGTGCTGCTCTACTGGTTCTGGCTGGGCCGGGAAATCATCAAGTCAAATATCAATGTAGCACGACTTATCCTGGACCCCGCCATGCCGATCAGTCCGACTGTGTTCACTGTGCGGGCCAATCAGAAAACCGAACTGGGGCGCGTTACCTATGCAAACTCGATTACGCTGGTGCCGGGCACCGTTGCCATGGATATCGAGGAGGATGTCATCACGGTACATGCACTGACAGGGGCTGCAGCGAAAGATCTCAAGCACGGTGACATGAATCGTCGCGTGTGCCATGTGGAGGGCGTGTTTCCATGTTCATAGCCGTGTCGGCCGTGATCCTGGTTGCCATTGCCCTGGGGCTGGTACGCGCCTTCCGCGGACCGACGCTCTATGACCGTGTCATGGCAGCCAACATGATCGGCACCCTGACCGTGCTGATGGTGGCCGTGCTCGGTTTCATGGCCGAGCGTCCCGAGTTTCTGGATATTGCACTGGTTTACGTGCTGATCTCGTTCGTCAGCACCATTGCCGTGCTGAGAGTGTACGCCAGTCGCGTCAGCATGTCGGGAAGTGATAGAAAATGATGCAAGCGCTAGTGGATGTGCTCAGCGGGATCTGCCTTCTGGGGGGCGCCATCTTTCTGCTGATCGGCGCCATCGGCGTGCTGCGATTTCCGGACTTTTATACCCGCCTGCATGCCGTCAGCGTCTGTGACACCCTCGGTGCTGGACTGGTTCTGCTTGGCCTGATGCTGCAGGGTGGCCTCAGCCTGGTGACGGTGAAACTGCTGCTGATATTCTATTTCATGATATTCAGCGGCCCGACAGCGGTTCATGCACTGGCCCAGGCTGCCCTGCAGTCGAAGCTGAAACCGGCTGTCGATGACCGCAAGTCACAGTAATGGAACAGCTGATCGACATTGTACTGCTCGGGCTGTTGATGATTACCGGGTTTGCCATTGTCCGCATGAAAAGTCTGCTGGCGGTGGCGATGCTGACCAGTATCTACAGCCTGCTGTCGGCGTCATTATTCGTCGTGCTGGACGCCGTGGACGTGGCCCTGACCGAGGCCGCAATCGGTGCGGGGATTTCTACCATCCTGATGCTGGCAACGGTCGCTCTGACCAGAGATGAGGAAAAGACGCCACGGCACACGCCCTTACTGCCACTGGCCGTGGTCACCGTAACCGGGGCAGCACTGATTTACGGCACGCTGGACATGCCACACTACGGTGATCCCGCAGCCCCCGTTCACCAGCATGCCGCATCGGCCTACCTGCAGGATACCCCCGGGGAAATCGGTGTTCCGAACGTCGTGACCTCGGTACTGGCGAGTTACCGCGGCTACGACACCCTTGGCGAGGTCACGGTTATTTTTACCGCCGGTGCCGGTGTGCTGGCCCTGCTCGGTTACCGCACGCGCAGGCGCAATATACAGGGGCCGGGCATCAGGAAGCTGGTGGTGCTGCGCGTCATCGCCAAGCTGTTCTTTCCGCTGATCCTGATGTTTGCACTCTATGTCCTGTTTCATGGTGATTACGGTCCCGGTGGCGGATTCCAGGCCGGCGTGATCTTTGCAACCGGCTTCATCCTCTATGCACTGGCATTTGGACTGGGTAATGCGCAACGAGTCATCCCTCACCCGCTGCTGCGCATCATGGCGGTGGTCGGTGTCCTGATTTATGCTGCTGTCGGTATCGAGGGCATACTGCTGGGTGGAAAATTCCTTGAGTACGGCGTGCTCGCCGACGACCCGGTCACCGGGCAGCACCTCGGCATCATGCTCATCGAGCTGGGTGTCGGCATTACCGTTGCCGCCGTGATGCTCATTATCTATTACGGCTTTGTCAGCCGACGGGACCAGGTTGATAACAACGGACACAGAACCCGTTCAAGCTGACTGTCAGGTTTTTTATTTTGTAGCCACGGAAGCACACGGAAAAATAATATATATGCATTTATCCTTCCGTGTTTTTCCGTGTACTTCCGTGGCAATAATTTCTTTTTTTCTGAGGCTGAACAGAACAAGAGGATAGCCAATGTCCGAACTGCTGGGACACTACAACTACTGGATTGTCATCGTCCTGATGATGACCGGTTTCTATACCGTCATCGCACGGCCCAACCTGGTGAAGAAGGTCATCGGGCTGTTCATCTTCCAGACATCGGTGTTCATCCTTTTTATCAGCATGGCAAAGGTGGAGGGCGGGACAGCGCCGATTATCGAGGAAGGCCTCAGCGTGTACTCCAACCCGCTGCCGCACGTGCTGATTCTCACGGCAATCGTTGTCAGTCTCGCGACCACGGCCCTCGGGCTGGCACTGGTGGTCCGCATCCATGATGCCTACGGTACCAGCAACGAAGACGATATCCACGTGCAGGACGAGGAAGACTGAGACCGGTCACGTGCTGTTATCCAACCTTCCCGCACTGCAGGTCGTCATCCCGCTGGTCTCCGCCCCTGCGTGTCTGCTGCTGCGTAACCCCCGCCACGCCTGGGCCTGTGCACTGATCGTCAGCTGGCTGGTGCTGGCAATGGCGCTGCTGTTGCTGCAGCAGGTCTATACCCTGGGGACGATTTCCTATGCCATCGGCGCCTGGGCCACACCCTGGGGGATCGAATACCGGATCGACATGGCCGGCGCACTGATGATCCTGGTCATTGCAACGGTCGGTGCCGTGATGATGCCGTATGCCTGGCGCAGCATTCAGCATGAATTACACAGCAAGCACACGGGGATCTACTATACCTGCTACCTGTTATGCCTGACCGGCCTGCTGGGTATCGTGGTCACGGGTGACGCCTTCAACCTGTTTGTATTTCTGGAGATATCCTCGCTGTCTTCCTATGTATTGATCAGTCTGGGCTCTTCACGCCGCGCCCTGACTGCTGCCTACCAGTACCTGGTGATGGGCACCATCGGCGCCACCTTCATCCTGATTGGCATCGGTCTGCTGTACATGATGACCGGCACGCTCAACATGCAGGATATTTCACAGCGACTGCCTGCAGTGGCGGATACACGCACCATTCGGGTGGCCTTTGCCTTTGTCACCGTTGGCGTCAGCATCAAGCTGGCACTGTTCCCGCTGCATATCTGGCTGCCGAACGCCTATACCTATGCTCCCTCGGTGGTGTCAGCATTCATGGCCGCTACCGCGACCAAGGTCGGGATATACGTGCTGCTGCGGTTTTTCTTCACCCTGTTCGGACTGCAGTTTTCATTTAGCGCCATGCATGTCGGTAATATCCTCATGCTGCTGGCGGTCGCCGCCATACTGATCGCCTCGCTGGTCGCCATCTTTCAGGACAATGTCAAACGCATGCTGGCCTACTCCAGTGTGGCCCAGATCGGCTATATCATACTGGGCATCAGCCTCGCGACCACGGCGGGCATCAGTGCCGGCATGCTGCATCTCTTTAACCACGCCATGATCAAGGGTGCACTGTTCATGACCATGGGCTGTATTTTTCTGCGCCTTGGCTCGGTTGAACTCAGGGACATGCAGGGACTCGCAAGGCAGATGCCGTGGACCATGGCGGCCTTCGTGGCGGGCGGCCTGAGCCTGGTCGGCCTGCCGCTGACGTCCGGATTCATCAGCAAGTGGTACCTGGTCAACGCGGCGCTAGCGGACGGTTACTGGCCACTGGCCGTTCTCATCCTGGTGAGTTCATTGCTCGCGCTGATTTATATCTGGCGCGTGGTGGAGGCTGCCTATTTCCATCCACCCGGTGCTGACATGCACAAGGTCAGGGAGGCGCCTGCCAGCATGTTGATACCCACCTGGCTGCTCATCGGCGTTAACCTCTATATTGGTATTGATGCCGGCCTGATCACCGCGATTGCGCAACAGGGCGCCGCCAGCCTGCTCGGACAGGCGCTGCAGTGAACATTGCAGTCAGCACACCGGCATGAGTCCGGAAATAACAGTGCTGGCCTGCGTGGCCCTGCCACTGCTGGCGCCTGCCCTGATCACGGCATTGAGCCGCTGGCCCAATCCACGCGAAGCCGTCACCCTGCTGACGTCCGGCTGTCTGTTCCTGCTGGTGTACTCACTGCACGATGATGTACTGCGCGGAGCCCGGCCTGCCATTGATCTGGTGGAACCAGTTCCCGGGCTGACAATCGGCTTCGAGGTTGAGCCGCTGGGTTTTATGTTTGCCCTGCTGGCGAGCTTCCTGTGGATGGTGACGTCTGTCTATTCCATTGGCTATCTGCGCAGCCACCACGCATGGCGCCAGACGTCTTTCTACAGTTTCTTCGCCGTGGCGCTTGGCAGCACCATGGGTATTGCGTTTGCGGGCAACCTGTTCACGCTGTTCATTTTCTATGAACTGCTGACGCTGTCGACCTATCCGCTGGTAACCCACGCCGGCGACGATGCCGCCCGCGAGGGTGGCCGCATGTACCTCGGTTACCTGCTGGGCACCTCCGTCATACTGCTATTGCTGGCGTTGGTCTGGACCTGGTCGCTGACCGGCACCCTCGACTTTCGCAATGGCGGCATACTCGAGGGCGCGGCCACGCCCGGCACCGCCAGCATCCTGCTGGTACTGTTTGTATTCGGCATCGGCAAGGCCGCGGTCATGCCCTTCCACCTGTGGTTGCCCGCCGCCATGGTGGCGCCGACACCGGTGAGCGCGCTGCTGCACGCCGTCGCCGTGGTCAAGGCCGGCGTGTTTACGCTACTCAAGGTCGCCATCTACATCTTCGGACTCGATTACCTGGCGGAGATCCCGGCCACGCGGTGGCTGATGTACGTGGCCGCCGCAACCATCCTGCTGGCCGCGATTGTTGCCCTGCGACAGGACAATCTGAAACTGCGGCTGGCCTGGTCGACCATCAGTCACCTGTCCTACGTGGTACTGGGTGCACTGCTGGCGACACCGCTGGGCATCATCGGTGGAGGCATGCACATCGTCATGCATGCCTTTGCAAAGATCACGCTGTTCTTCTGCGCCGGTGCCATCCTGGTTGCCACGCACAAGACGCGCATCAGTGAAATGGACGGCCTTGGGCGGCGCATGCCGTTGACCATGGCGGCCTTTCTTGTTGCCAGCCTCAGCATCATCGGACTGCCGCCACTGGGAGGATTCTGGAGCAAGTGGTTTCTTGCCCTCGGCACACTGGATGCCGGACAGCAAGTCATGTTCGTCGTGCTGCTGATCGGCTCCATACTCAACGTCGCCTACCTGTTACCGATTTCGATGCGCGCCTTTTTCGGCCGTGAAGCTGCAGACGCTGCAAGCCCGACACGGGAAGCACCGCCGGCCTGTGTGGCGGCGCTGCTGCTGACCGCGACGGCCTGCGTGCTACTGTTTTTTTTCCCGGAGCCTGTCTACCGTCTGCTGCAACTGCTGGTGCAGTGAAATGGACAACAACGGATGCTGAACCAAATTAAACCGAATGGCAACTGTATTATTTACAGCCACGGAAGCACGGAAATACACGGAAGAATAAGTGCTTTAATAGAAATAGTTCCGTGTAATTCCGTGTGCTTCCGTGGCAATAATATCTACGTAAAATCAAGTTGAGAACAGAGGCTTGGGAATAAATCCATGCAACAGGAGCGGCAACATATCTTTGACAAACCGGAAAATGTCAGGCGCCTGCTAAGGCTGCTGTACCTGGTCTGTGCGCTGCTGCTGGCAACCGACCTGTTCGTTCACCGGCACGTGGAGCATGGCTGGGAATCACTGTGGGGGTTCTATGCTCTCTATGGATTCGCGGCCTGTGTGTTGCTGGTGCTGCTGGCCAAGCAACTACGCAAGCTGCTGAAACGCCCTGAAGATTATTATGACCGCTAGCCCACATGTTGCATCAGTGCCCCGGATGATGGCGCCGGGCAGGCGCGACTGGACGCCTCTCTGGAGCGAAAGTGGTAGTGGTCACTACCACTTGAGTGAAGAGCCAGTCCAGGTGTGCCTGAACAAGCCAGCGCCGGGGCAGGCCGCAGACCCGATACAACGTGTACAGCTGAGGACCATCAGAATACTGATGTTTTATACAGATAGAGAGACTGCTTGCCATAGGGCTGCGGCCGATCTGGTGCAACATGTGGGCTGACCTGCCACCCTTTGCAGTCTTCTTTGCCGGTGCACCACTGGTCATGCTGCTGCGTGGCCGGTTGCAGCAAGCTCTGCTGCTGTTGATCCCGCTGCTCAGCGCGGCCCTGCTGCTTGGTGTACCGGAAGGACTGGTCGTCAAGGTGCAGCTGATGGGGTATGAACTTACCCCTTACCGGACCGACCGCCTGAGCCTGTTGTTCGCTTACGTCTTCAACCTGGCGGCGTTTATCGGCATTGTCTTCTCCCTGCATCTGCATGACCGACTGCAGCATGTCGCCGCACTGATCTACTCCGGCAGTGCTCTCGGCGCGGTGCTGGCAGGTGACCTGATATCCGTATTCGTCTACTGGGAACTGGCGGCGATCTCCTCGGTGTTCCTGATCTGGTCGCGACGCACACCGCGGGCCATGGCGGCCGGCTGGCGCTACCTGATCGTCCAGTTTTTATCCGGCCTGCTGCTGCTGGCCGGCATCCTGATGCGTTTCCATGAAACCGGCTCGCTGGCCTTCGACTACATCGGTCTGGATGCCGTGTCCGGCTGGCTGCTGTTCACCGCCTTCGGTATCAAGTGTGCCTTTCCGCTGCTGCATAACTGGCTCACCGATGCCTATCCCGAGGCCACACCGACCGCCACCATTTTTCTCAGCGCCTTCACAACCAAGGCGGCCGTCTACATGCTGGCGCGCGGTTTTCCCGGTACCGAACTGCTGATTTATATCGGCGCCGTCATGACCTGCTTCCCGATCGTCTATGCCGTCATCGAAAATGATCTGCGCCGGGTACTCGCCTACAGCATGATCAACCAGCTCGGCTTCATGGTCTGCGGCATCGGTATCGGTACCGCGCTGGCCATCAACGGCGCCGTCGCACATGCCTTCAGCCATATTATTTACAAGGCCCTGCTGTTCATGTCCATGGGGGCCGTGCTGCACATGACCGGGAAAATCAGGGCCACCGACCTTGGCGGACTCTACAAGAGCATGCCGATTACCACCGGCCTGTGCATCGTCGGTGCCTGCTCGATTTCGGCATTTCCCCTGTTCAGCGGTTTTGTCAGCAAGGCCATGGTGATGGCCGCCGCACTTGAGGAAGGCCATGACTGGGTGTGGCTGGCGTTGCTGTTTGCCTCCGCTGGCGTGTTTCACCATGCCGGCATCAAGATCCCGTTTTTCGCCTTCTTTGCACGGGACGCTGGTATCCGAACCGGTGAGCCACCGCTGAACATGTTGCTGGCGATGGCACTGGCGGCACTACTGTGCGTGTCCATCGGAACCTGGCCCGCACTGCTCTACAGCCTGTTGCCGTACCCGGTGGACTATTCTCCCTATACCGTCACCCATGTACTGGCACAGCTGCAATTGCTGTTCTTTTCAGCACTGGCCTTTACCTGGCTGAAACTGAGCGGCCTGTACCCGCCCGAGATGCGCGCGGTCAATATCGATGCCGAGTGGCTCTACCGCTGGCTGGGACCGCGTGCCCTCAACCAGTTAACACAGGTCTTCAGCCGCTGGCATGTCACCACGCGTAGCGGTTTTCTGCGACACCTCGGAAACCTGTTTGGCACACTGTTTCTGTATCACGGCCCCCAGGGTATCCTGGCCCGCACCTGGGCGACCGGCAGCATGGTTCTGTGGGTGGTTATCCTGCTCGGTGTCTACCTGATCGCCTATTACTACTGAGCAAGCCTCGCCTGGCGGCAGGTTAAAAACGAGCAGCAGCAACTCCGCAGGCGTGAATCGCGGCTGGTGGATCATCATAATTTGCGGGAAACCCGGCATCAGTTGATCCACATCAATTCATATTGCTGCAATCCGATAGAGAATCAGACGCTGACAATAGCAAGACTAGCTGTAGTGACGCGATGACCCAACACATTGTTTTCGATGCTGATCTGATCAGGCGTTATGACCAGACGGGGCCGCGCTATACCTCCTATCCGACCGCTGCCCAGTTTCATGGAGGCATTTCGGAAAGCGATTACCTGAAGTGGGCGCGACACAGTAACGAGGACCCGATCCCGCGGCAGTTATCGTTATATTTCCACATTCCTTTCTGCGACACGGTGTGCTTTTACTGTGCCTGCACCAAGGTGGTCACCAAGAACCACGACCGTGCCAACATTTATCTCGGTTACCTGTACAAGGAAATAGCCCTGCAGGGCAAACTGTTCGACCGGGATCGTACAGTCGAGCAACTGCACTGGGGAGGTGGCACACCGACCTTTCTCGATAACGATCAGATCCGTCAGTTGATGGATACAACGGGTCAGCATTTCTCCCTGCTATCCGATGACAGCGGCGAGTATTCCATCGAAATCGATCCGCGCTCGGTCAATACCGAAAAGTTGCGCGTGCTGCGCGAGGTGGGCTTCAACCGTATCAGCCTCGGTGTGCAGGATGTCAACCCCGAGGTACAGAAGGCCGTCAACCGCATCCAGAGCGAAGAACTGACCCGCGGCGTGGCCGAGCAGGCACGCGCACTGGGCTTCAGGTCCATCAACATGGACCTGATGTACGGCTTGCCGTTTCAGTCAGTGGCCAGTTTTGAACTGACGCTGGATGCCGTGATCGCGATGGACCCGAATCGCATCGCGGTCTACAACTACGCGCACCTGCCGGCGCGTTTCAAGCCACAGCGCCGCATCGATGAAGCCAACCTGCCGTCCCCCGATGAAAAACTCGCGCTGCTGCAACACACCATTGAACACCTGACCGGCGCCGGCTATGTCTACATCGGCATGGACCACTTTGCCAGGCCGGATGACGAACTCGCGATTGCGCAGGAGAATGGCACCCTGCAGCGGAACTTCCAGGGCTACTCGACCCACATGGACTGCGACCTGATCAGCATGGGCATGTCGTCCATCGGACATGTCTGTGACAATTTCAGCCAGAACGCACGTGACATGGAGCGCTACTATGAACTGCTGGATGCCGGCAAGCTGCCACTTGACCGGGGCATCGAACTGGAACCCGATGACCTGCTGCGCGGCGATATCATAGCCCGCCTGATGTGCGATTTCATGCTCGACAAGAAGGCCATGGAGAAAAAGTGGCACTTCGATTTCGACACCCATTTTGCACCGGAACTGGAAGACCTGCAAAAGATGCAGGCGGATGGCCTGTTGCTGATAGAGGATGAAAGACTGCTGGTATTACCGGCCGGACGGCTGCTGGTGCGCAACATCTGCATGGTGTTTGACCGCTACCTGCGCAAGGGCGGCGATCAGTCGCGTTTTTCCAAGGTTATCTAGAACCTGCCGGGCAAGCCAGGGCATTGCCCTTTGATGGTGCTTCAGCTATCCGCGAGTGAGCGTGAGATCTTGTGCAGAATGTTGTGCCATGACTTCGATTCGCCATTATCTGAAGAGACCACCAGCTGCCCGTTATTCAGCATGCGTGCTGTTTCCCGGGTTTTAAACGCACGGTCATTCCTCCAGGTGCCGCGAACCGTGCATTATTTCGATTCGACGCAGCTGCCCTACCCCTGCCAGCAGGTATTCGACCTGGTCGCAGACATTGAACGTTACCCGGAGTTTCTGCGCGGCTGGAAACAGGCACGTATACTGGTCAGGAACGACAATCGCCTCTTTGTCGAACAGCAGCTGCAGACAGGCCCGGCCGTATTTCGTTTTCACTCCACGGCGCTGCTGGAACCCTGCTCCGGGATTCATATAAGCGCAAACGACGGTCCCTTCCACGATTTGCAAATCGACTGGTGTTTTACCCCGGGCGACGATGGCCAGTGCAAGATGACGGTTGAACTGAATCTTGCCATGAAGCCGGGACTCGTCAACGGCGCACTGCAGTTATTGCTGGGAACCGGCAGCAGCGAGTTACTAGCGTCGTTCGAACGGCGCGCCCGGATGCTGTTCTCGCAGAACTGAGACAGAACGTCGCACACATGGATAGCGCCTTGCGGCTGGCTGCATGCCGACATGGCACAGTGGCCTGGCAGTCTTCGCGGGTGATTATCCGTGAAGCAATCAGCCTGCTTTTTTGTCCAGGATATAGCTCAGGATAAGCAGCGTCGGTGGCCAGTGGCCAACGTAAATTCCCCAGCGCTCGCGATGCGCCTCCTCCATGACCGCCCGAAGCGCGGGGTCGGAGATGCCGGCCATGACTTCTCTCCCGACCTCCGGCGCAATGAACCACGCCATCCAGGAGAGTGGGATAGAGAGGATGCCGAACCAGAACAACAATTGAGCCAGTTTTTTCACGATTCTACTCCCGATAGACGGTAACCGGCGGACGCCCGTACCGTATCACAAGCATAGTATCACTTCGTGGATTAACTCAAGTGTAATGGCCGTGCCGATGCCTTCGACGATAACGAGCACACGCTGCAGGCAGGGGCGTGGCAAGAAACATAAAACTGCTAATCTGAAGCACCCGCTTTGCGCCAATTATTCAGAATGCGCCTCATTTCAGCGGCATTGAACGAACGGTCATTCGGATAGCTACCGCGACCCGGATGCCCGGCGTCAAGCGTCGTCCAGGCATCGGCCGGTAAACCGTCTTGCAGTGCTTGTTGTGCCGGATGGAACGACCACTGTCCGGCAGCGTTTTCCAGTCGCCCCTCCCCCAGACCCAGGGCGACCGGTGAACGATGACAGGACTCGCAGGCCCTGGCCGGGCCGGTGGTGTGCGGCGAAAGTGCGCCAAACAGACGGCGAAAAAGGGGCGCTGTAAAGTCCGGGTGATCGATGGACATGATCATACCCGGCACGAAGGTTGTGATATCACCCGTTGCGGTGACACCGAGGGGAGGCAGGCTGTTGCGAATACCGGCCTGTCGCTGCGACCACAGACCGGGGGTGAATTTCCGTTCAGTATAGTCCCATTGCGAATCGTCAGGTGAAAAGCTCAGGTGGCATGCGTAGCACTGGGGCGCCCATTGTGCGTGACAGGCATTGCAACTCAGACGTGTGTGTTCGTCCTCATATCCATGGTCATGTGACGTGTATGCCGGAATAGCCCGGGTATCGGCTGCAAGTTTCAGGTGCAGCAACAGCTCGTCATTGCGGATTTCGATATGCCAGAGTGGCGTGCCGTTCCCCGTTGTCAGAAATTCCTGCCTGGCCGTCACCGGGAAAGGGATACGATCAAGCATGCCGCGGTACCTGTCAGGCCAGTTGGCCAGTGTAACTTTCGGGTTTTGATTGTCGTGGCAGTCGCTGCAGCTGATATCCACTGACTGGTCCTGGCGCTCCGTGTTTGCCAGCGCACCCATCAGGCCGTCACCGGTATGGCAGTCTATACAACCCATCCCCGCTTGATGGTGGACATCGGCCTGTCGGTGTTCGACGAGACGTCCATCCGCGAGCCGCGAGACTTTTGTTGTTGTGTTCTCCAGTGAAGACTTTTCTGCCTCTGCCAGTCCCGCATAGCTCAGGGCAATACGTGAGGAACGGGAATGACAGCCAAAACAACGGCCATCCTCGACCTTTACCGACAGGGCGGGATGTGCACCGCCGGGATAGTTATTGAGATGGCAGGCAAGACAACCACCGCCCCGGTCACGGCTTACATCATGCCGGTGCTGTGTCTTCGCCTGGCCCAGATGACAGCCTGCACACAATTTGCGCAACAAGGAATCGGCAGGCGTCTTCGAAAGTGCCTGTAGTGTCAGGTTTTCCTCAGCTGTTGCCTCCTGCCCGAAGACGCGACGTGTGATCTGCACCATATGAGTGCCCGTGTGCATGGGACTGCTGGTAACGGATGCGACTTGTGCCGCATGACAGCGTCCACAGGTCATCAGTGCATTGTCCAGATTGCCCGGAAATGCAATGAGTCCGCTATGGGCAATGGGTAACTGCGTCGCATCAGGGTTGCCGCCGTGGCAGGTGCTGCAGGGTTGTACCGAAAAGTCATGCCCACTGGACAGGCCGCTTGTCATGTCATTGTGGCAGTCAAGACAGCTTTCCGTGGCCCGACACCACGAACTGGTGGCCAGGAAGATCATGCATGCCACGATGAAGAAGAAACTTCGAAAAAACATTAAATTGTTTCTTGAATTGCAGAATCCAGTATTTCCAGGGCTGATGACGGGTTTAACCCTTCGGCAAGGGACTGTCAATGGCAACTGACAGCCAGGGCACCGCGTTACCTATGGATCACCATCCCCCCCTGCCCGGTGCAAAGCGCAGTATCAGAATCGCCGCAAACAGGATCTCTATTTGATACAAATCAACGTGCCGGAATGCGATTTGCTATAGAGTTGGTTGAATTTTTCGAGTTTGTGTTCTTCCGGGAGGAGTACTAAGGATGATTAAACAAATCGCACTTATTCTGGCTGCTGTACTGATACTTCCAAACCTGGCGGCTGCCGAAACGGTCAGTGGCCGCATCAAGTATATTTCGAACAAGGCAAGCACCATCCAGCTGGACGTCAAGGGCAAGGAACCGGTCGTTGTCCAGTTCGACAAGAACACCGCCTTTGAGAACACCACGGGTATCGCAGACCTCGGTCCACCGGACCTGCTGAAGGTCGATTATGAGCCTGGCAAGCCAGCCACCAGGATTGAGAAGATTGTCTTCGGTTTGCCACCTGGTGTGGAGATCGATATCAAGGAGACGGTATCGATTTTACAGGGCAAGCAAGGCAAGTACCTGCTTGGTGACGCAAGGCCCGCCAGCAAGTTTCCACCCGGGCATATCCCTTCCGCAGTCTCCACTTTTCCCGGTGACAAGGAAGCGTTCCTGAAGGCATTGCCCGCTGACAAGGACATGTTACTGGTGTTTTATTGCGGCGGCCCGACCTGCCCGTTTACCGGCAAGGCCGTTGAGGCTGCCATGGCGGCGGGCCATACCAATGTCAAGGGTTTCCAGGCGGGCATCCCCGGCTGGAAGAAGGCAAAGCTCGCCGTACACAGCAGCCCGGAGTGGCTGGCGAAAAACCTCGATGAGCATCATGTCGTCATCGATGCGCGCGATGCCGCGGAAAGTTCCAGGCAGCATATTGAATCGGCAGTCTCCATGCCTGCCGCAGAGCTGGAGGCGATGACCAGGCAGTTCATAAAGGAACAGACAATCGCCGAGCTGCCCGGGGTGACTGACAAGCGTGCGCCCGTTATTGTGTATGCAGGCAGTCACACTGACAAGAACGCCCTTGTGGCCTACAAACAGTTACGCGACTGGGGCTACGAAAATGCCTCGATCCTGACGGGCGGCTTCAATGACTGGACGAAGAATGGCTATCCGGTCGCGAGCGGTCCCGCAGCAACCGACATAAAGTATACGAAGCAACTGGTTAAAGGGGCGATAGCACCGCAGGAGTTTGCCGCACTTGAGAAGTCCCGTGAGGGTGTCGTGTTCCTCGATGTCCGCACCGATGCAGAGGTCGCCAAGCTGGGCATGCTGAAAGGCGCCACGCATATTCCGCTGGATAGTCTCGAGGCGAATCTTGCCAGGGTGCCAAAAGACAAGGAAATTATTACTTACTGCGAAAATGGTATACGCGCCGAGATGGCCTATGAAGCATTGAAAGAGAAAGGCTACAAGGTTCGCTTTCTGAACGAGGCAGTCACGTTTGACAAAGAGGGCAATTACCAGCTGTAAGACGACACGGGATACCCTGGAATGCGATTGAATCGTCGCGAGTTTATCAAACTGTCCGGCCTGCTCGCGGCGGGCAGCATCCTACCCCCCGTGTTGTTGTCCGGCTGTGCGTCACGGCGTTTGCCTGGGACGGGGAAGCTGACTGCAACGCCGACGGTCTGCGACATCTGCTTCTGGAAATGTGCCGGCACCGTCCATGTCGAGGACGGCCTGCCCTGGAAGGTTGTTGGCAACAATGACGACCCGCACAGTACGGGCCGCCTGTGCACACGTGGAACCGGGGGGCTGGGTGCCTACAAGGATCCGGACCGCCTGAGACAGCCTCTGCTGCGCGTGCAGCGGAACGGCAATCAGACCTTCAAACCGGTGTCCTGGGATGAAGCATTCGGTTTCATCGCCGGCAAGATGCAAACGATTGCCGAAAAACACGGTCGCGACCGTTTGGCACTGCTCGCACACGGTTCAGGCGGCAGCCACTTTGAAAGGCTCTTACAGGCCTATGGATCGCATGCCTACGCCCACCCCTCGTTCGCCCAGTGCCGCGGGCCGCGTGAAGTCGCATTCGGGTTGACCTACGGGGAGGGTGTCGGTTCACCGGACCGAACCGACATGGAGCACTCCCGCTGCGTGGTACTTGTCGGCTCGCATATTGGCGAGAATCTCCATAACGGCCAGGTCCAGACACTGATTGACGCGATCAACCAGGACGCGACGCTGATCACTGTGGATCCACGTTTCTCGGTTGCGGCCAGCAAGTCGAAATACTGGCTGCCCATCAAACCCGGTACCGATATTGCGTTGCTGCTGGCGTGGATCAATGTACTGATAAACGAAGGTTTGTATGACAGGGAGTATGTCGCTCGCTACACGATCGGGCTCGAGCAACTCACGCAACATGTGCAACCCTTCAACCCTGAATGGGCCTACCTGGAAACCGGACTGGATCCAAAGCTGATCCGTGATACGGCCCATGCGATGGCCGCCAGCGCACCGGCCACGCTGGTACATCCTGGCCGTCATGTCACCTGGTACGGGGATGACACACAGCGGGAGCGGGCCATCGCGATCCTGAATGCACTGCTGGGTTCCTGGGGACGCAAGGGCGGATTCTACATTCAGGAGAAGGTCGATCTTCCCGCTTATCCGGTACCCCGCCCAGCAACGCCTGAAACCGACTGGAAGGCTGTCGTCCAACCGGAATTTCCACTGGCGCCCGCCGGGATCAGCCAGAAGATTCTGCAAGCCTGCGCCGGACCCGAAGCACACTTCAAAGGGTTGTTTGTTTACGGAACAAACCTCCCCTATACGATACCCGATATCAAGGCGACACTTGAGGCAGCAGCAGATAATCTCGACCTCTTCGTTGTCATCGACACGCTGCCCGCGGAAATTACCGGCTATGCAGATGTCGTCTTGCCGGAATGCACTTATCTGGAGCGCTATGATGATCTGCGCAACTCGCCGGAACGGGTACCATCCCTGGCACTCCGCATGCCGGCCTTCGAGCCCAGCCATGACACCAAACCCGCATGGTGGATAGCCAGGCAGCTGGCAGGGCGTCTGGAACTGGGCGAGTACTTTCCATGGGATGACTATGCAGACGTACTGGACTGGCAGCTCAAGCAGGTTGGCAGTTCTTTAAAGGAAATGCAGACAATCGGCGTCAAACGCTACCCTCGCAAGACTCCGTTGTACTTTGCAGACAGGCAGGATATCCGCTTTCAAACGCCCAGTGGCAAGATCGAGCTGTATTCCAGGACGCTTGCCGAGCATGGTTACGACCCCCTGCCCGTCTACACGGCTCCCGAGAAACCAGCAGAGAATTACTATCGACTCAACTATGGCCGCGCACCGGCCCATACCTTCGGACGCACCACCAACAACCCGCTGCTGTTCGAGCTGATGCCGGAGAATGCTGTCTGGGTCAATCCGCGTGTGGCCAGTCAGTGGCAGCTGAAGAACGGTGACTATGTACAGTTGAAAAATCAGGATGGCGTCATCAGCAACAAGGTGCGGGTAAGAGTGACCGAGCGAACTGGCGCAAACGCCGTGTTCATGGTTCACGGCTTCGGGCATACCGCCAGGGGTCTGCGACTGACATCCGGCGTTGGCGCGGACGATGCCGGCCTCATGACCAATGTGAAGCTTGACCCGATTATGGGTGGCACCGGCATGCGCGCCAATTTCGTTACCTTTGTCAAAGCCTGAAGCAGACAGGGACAGGACATGACACAGTATGCAATGGTCATCGATACGAAAACGTGCATCGGCTGCGGTGACTGCGTGGTGGCGTGCAAGACGGAAAACAACGTCCCGGCCGGCCTGAATCGGGACTGGGTCGTGGAGGCAACGCGGGGAACCTATCCGAACCTGACAACAGAGTTCCGCTCGGAACGCTGTAATCACTGCTCGCATGCTACCTGTGTCTATACCTGCCCGACGGGGGCGAGCCATTACTGGCGTGACAGCAACATCGTTCTGGTCGATGCCGCAAAATGTACCGGCTGCAAGGCCTGTATTGCGGCCTGTCCCTATGATGCGCGGCTGATCATGCATCCCGACGGCTACATCGACAAGTGCACCTTCTGCCATCATCGTGTCGAAAAGGGACTTGATCCGGCCTGTGTTTCATCCTGTCCGACGCGCTGCATGCATTTCGGCGTACTGGATGACCCGAATACCCTCGTGAGTCGCCTGCTGAAGAGCCGCGATTACAAGGTACTTCTTTCCGAAACCGGCAACCAGCCCAATGTCTATTACCTTGTATAAAACAATGCACCTGCGCAAGGACACCGTGACATGATCGAAGAAATTCTCATCACTGCGCGCAGCAACCCCAAGGTTGATCCCGTTCTGGGTATCTGGAGCTGGGAAATCCCCATGTATCTTTTTCTTGGCGGGCTCACTGCAGGCATTATGTGTTTTGCCGCGTTGATCATTCTGTTGAGAAAAGAAGATCAGGCACCCTGGGCGGCAAGGAAAATGGTCATTTGGGCGCCCGTCCTGTTAAGTGTCGGTATGGGCGCACTGTTCCTGGACCTGGAGCACAAACTCTATGTTTACCGCTTTTACACGACCTTCCAGATATCCTCACCGATGTCCTGGGGTTCATGGATTCTGCTACTGGTATACCCGGCAAGTATCCTGCTCATTCTGTGCAGCATTCGTGATGCCTATCCGCGCCTGGCGGGTCTTGTCGATCGCTTTTCCATCGGTCACTGGATTACAACGTATGCCTGCAGCCACAGGCAGCAGGTTGCCCAGTGGAGTTTGATACTGGGTGTCTTCCTGGGGTTCTACACGGGCATCCTGTTAAGCGCTTTCAGCGCCAGGCCCTTCTGGAATACCGGATTTCTGGCGCCCCTGTTCCTGACCTCGGGCCTCTCATCAGCCGCGGCGCTGGTTGTGTTAGGGAGCCGCAGCCAGTCGGAACGGTTGATGTTTGCAAGATATGACATCGGGCTGATTTCTCTGGAGCTTGCATTGATTGCCTTGTTACTGGTGAACCTCGCAACCGGAACCGGTGTGCAGCTCGAAGCATTGAGTCATGTGACAAGTGGTGACTTTGCAATCAGGTTCTGGTTGTACTTCGTTTGCCTCGGCCTGCTGCTCCCGGTGGTACTGAATTACCTGGAGATATCGGGTCGACGAATCTGGGTATTCGTGAGCCCGGTGCTGGTGCTGTATGGCGGCTATATGCTGAGACTGATTACAGTCGAGGTCGGCCAGGTCTCCCGGTGGACCAGCTATGTACAATCCTTTGACCCTGCGCTGCTGGACTTGTTGAGATAACGCTACCATGAACAAAACAATCTTTCTGACCATCATCCTCGTCGCGGTCTCGCTGGTGATCGCCTCCTTAATGTTTGTCATGTCCCATCCCACAGGGCTCCGTCTGAGCGAAGCGGATATCGGTATGCTGGCCCAGCAAATCGTCCGGGGGGAAGACCATGTGACAGTGGCAGAACTATCCGACCGGATTATCAAGGCACAGGATGATTACATGTTGATCGATCTTCGCCCTGAAGATCAGTACGAAGAGCGTCATATCGACAGCGCACGCCATATCCCGCTGAGTGAACTGGTGAAGCCCGATGTTCTTGCCGGGTTACCCAGGGACAAGGCGGTGATCGTTTATTCCAGTAGCACGACGAATGCAGCCCAGGCGGCGGTGATCCTGCGCCTGTCCGGGATTCCCGCCTACTCACTGGTCGGTGGATATAATTACTGGGCAGCGTATATGACCGATCCTGCCGCAGCCGGCATGGCCGAACATGATGCCCATCAGCGGGCAAGGTACGATGCAATACGATGCTTTCTCGAGGGTGATTACGTTGCGGAGGCAGGGCTGGTGGTCAAGCAACCGGCAACTGCCGGTTTTACTCCACCGCTGCAAGCTGTCGAGGAAACCGTTGTTGAGGACCCCCTCGGGCTGGGACTTGGAATCGATATCGAAATCGATTCAGGCAGTGATGCAGATGCCGGTCTCGGACCAGTGCTGGACGGTGGTGATGCACCTGCCGGTCTGAGGATTGGTGAGGGTTGTTAAGCAGTGCTGGAATGATACCCGGCAACCGGTCTACTACCACCGCGATGGTCAGCTCCCGAGACTCACACAGCCTTCCACCATGGCACGCAGACGTGCGATATCCACCAGCACGATCTGGCGACGATTGACCGTCAACAGCTTGTCCTTCTGGAAGTGGGCAAACAGGCGGCTCACCGTCTCGATAGCCAGGCCAAGATAGTTGCCGATGTCCTGACGCGACATCGGCAGATTGAATTCCGTGGCGGACAGCCCCCGGGACGTATAGCGGGATGACAGGCTGAGTAAAAAGGCCGCCAGCCGTTCCTCCGCGGTGCGCTTGCCCAGTAGCAACAACATGCCCTGGTCAGTGCTGATTTCCTTGCTGACCACGCGCATCAACTGGCGGTTGAGACCGGGCAGTGTTGTACACAGTTCCTCGAGGCGTTCGTAGGGCAACTCGCAGACACTCGCCGTCTCCAGCACGATCGAGCTGCTTGCATAGGTACCATCATGCATGCCGTCCAGACCGACCAGTTCGCCTGGCAGGGTGAAACCGAGCACCTGTTCATCCCCGTTCTCCGTGGTGCAGTAGGATTTCAGGGCGCCCGAGCGAACCGCAAACAGGGAGCGGCTCTGGTCGCCGGCACGAAAGATGTGCTGCCTGGGCTGGTAGGGATGCTGGCGTTTGACGATCTTGTTGAGTGCGTCGATATCATCACCATTCATGCCGCGCGGCAGGCACAACTCGGTCAGGCTGCAGATACTGCAGGAGACCTTGATATCAGCGATTTTCAGGGTTTCGCTCTTGGCCGACATTCTGGAGAACCGTGGTTGGCAATGAATTTTGTGATAATTTTTTTACAACATTACAACAAGTTATAAACTAATACACCTTGCAGCGGCCGGACACAGTATCATTCCCAACCCAATGACCACAAGCCACCAGGATATCCTGTTGTATTCATTAGCAAATCAAAGACTCACCGCGCTGGTCAGTAATGGCCAGGCTGCACTGCTGAAAGGCGGCCTCACCGGACTGGAGAAAGAAAGCCTGCGTGTGGCGGCGGATGGCGGCATTGCGCAAACGCCGCATCCCGTGGCCCTCGGTTCGGCGTTGACGCATCCGTGGATAACGACCGACTACTCGGAAGCACTGCTGGAGTTTATTACTCCACCACTGGAAACTGCGGCAGCAGCACTGGACTATCTGCGTGACCTGCAGCATTTCGTCTACCTGCGGCTTGACGGGGAACTGCTGTGGTCCTCGAGCATGCCGTGCGTGGTCGCCGGTGGCGCCAGCATACCCATTGCCCGATATGGCACCTCCAACAGTGGCCTGATGAAGACTGTCTACCGGCGCGGCCTCGGCTACCGTTACGGACGCGTCATGCAGGTCATTGCCGGGGTGCATTACAACTATTCCTTTTCCGCAGATTTCTGGTCGGCGTACCAGCAACTTGAGGGTGACACACAACCAGTACAGACATTTATCAGCGAGCAGTACTTTGCACTGATTCGCAACCTGCAACGCTTTGGCTGGCTGATTCCCTACCTGTTCGGTACCTCCCCGGCGGTATGCAAGTCGTTCCTTGCCGGCAAACAGACAACGCTGCAGGAGTACAACGAAAATACCTATTACAGCCCGCATGCCACCTCGCTGCGCATGTGTGACATCGGTTACCAGAACAGCCTGGAGAACGAGGTTGGCTTCAAGGCCAATTACGACAGCCTCGACACCTATGTTGCAAGCCTGACCCGGGCGATCGGAACCCCTTCGCCGCGCTTCGAGGAGATCGGTGTAAAGGTCGATGGCAGCTACCGGCAGCTCAATGCCAACATGCTGCAGATTGAAAACGAGTATTACAGTTCCGTGCGCCCCAAGCAGGTACCCGAGTTCAACGAGAAACCGACCCTGGCATTGCAGCGACGCGGGGTACGTTATGTGGAGCTGCGCTCGCTGGATATCAATGTCTTTGATCCACGTGGCATCAGCGAGACACAATGCCGCTTTATTGAAACCTTCATGGCCTTCTGCCAGTTGCAGGACAGCCCGGTGATCAGCGACCTGGAACGTAAGGAAATTGACTACAACCTGGATGCCGTCGCGTACCGCGGCCGTGAACCCGGCTTGCTGTTGCAACACAACGGCGGCACGCTGCCACTGCAACACTGGGCCGGCAAACTATGCGCCGCGATGCAGCCATTTGCCGTGGTTCTCGACGAGAACGAGGACGGCACGCCTTACCAGCAGGCCCTGCAGGATCAACGGGCAGCCGTTACCGATCCCGGCAAGACGCTGTCGGCGCAGGTGCTTGCCGCCATGCGTAAACATGGCGAGGGATATTTCCACTTTGCAAAGCGCATGTCAAAACAGCACCAGCGGTATTTTCTCGCTCTCGAGGAGGACGCGGCGCAATTCAAGGTCTTCAGCGAAACTGTCAGGCAATCACTGCAACAACAACGCGCACTGGAAGACGCCAACCATGAATCCTTCGACGACTACCTGAAGAACTACTTCGCACAGACACTTTAAGGTTATAAAATATTTGCAGGAGCGCATCGCATGCGCAAATATAAAAACACATCGCGCATGCGATGCGCTCCTGCAAATCAACCCGCCAGCACGAAGCCGACCCCGGCGAGATAGAAACCGGCCGGATACTGCCAGCGCGGGGCTTTCCGTAGCAGTGTTTCCAGCAGCAGCGTCAGGATGACACCCATCACCATGTACAGTGGTACGACCTGCACCGAGGTAAAATGACGCATGTCATCCGGCAGGTAGTAGAAATAGAAGGTCCCGTAGAACAACAGGAAAAAGCCGTTCGCGAGAATTTCCAGCAAGGGACCGTCGATACCGGATAGCAGACCTTTCAGCCACTGCGGACGGATTGTGATTGCGTTTTGCGCAAGCACCTGGTGGAAGAAATACACGTAGTAGCCGTACACCGGCCAGATAATAAAATTCAGCATCGAAGTATAGCCGTCGTGAATGGGCCACACCCGGTACTGCCACAGGCGTTCACCCATCACCAGGAAATACAGTTTCCCCAGGTAGACCTCGCAGACAACTGCGACCAGGAAGGCAACTGCCATGGAAAGTGCCAGCTGGTAGGCATCGATGCGTATCCATTGCCGTGTCAGCAGCGAACCCAGCAGGTAGAACAGGGCAACACCAACCAGTGCCCCGGACAAACCCTGCAGGATCAACAGGCCGGTGTGGGATAATGGCATCTAGATATGCGAGACCAGCTTTGCCTCGGGTACGTGTTCCTGGATAGCACTGGCGATCTCAAAGCGGATGCCGTTGATGGACCGGATCGAGACCCACAGCAGGTTCAGCTTCAGATTGAATTCAGCGAACACGACCACATCCCTGAAGTGCGTCAGCACGATATGCATATCCTGGATAGTCGTGTCGACAAGGTGTTTCGGCTTGTCGCGCAGACCGGGGACCAGCATCATGAAATCACTCAGCGGCCTGCCGTTTTCATCGTGTGAGGGTACACGTTTGCGCAACGGTTCTGCACGGCTATCGAATTGCACGGAAAGTCTTGGCAGAGTCATTATCATTACCCTGTGACTGGCTCTCGTTAATAATAGCCGAAATCCACGGCATCAACATGCACAGCATAATTCGCCAAAAAACACAGTCAAAACAACAAGGCAGGCAATTCTCTACTACGAATGCGGGCTGAAATAAACACAGATCTAATGGCCACGGAATCCACGGAAGAACACGGAAAAATTCTTGTATTACAATTTATCTTTTCGTGTTCTTCCGTGGATTCCGTGGCCATTTTTGTTTTTCCCTTTAACCGGAAGCTGTCAAGCCAGCAGCGCATCCCGCACGCGCTCCAGGCGCCCGCGGACTTCGGCGGCCAGTGTGGCAACCCCTTCTTTCTCAACCAGCGACAGCACCGCGGCCGGGTCCATAAAGGCAACGGTGACAGAACCATTGTCCTCTTCACGCACGACCACGTTGCAGGGTAACAGCAGGCCGATATCCGGGTCGGCATTCAATGCCTGGTTAGCCAGCGCCGGGTTACAGGCGCCCAGTATCAAATAGGGCTTGCGATCAACATCGATTTTTTTCTTCAGTGTGGCCGCTACATCGATTTCAGTCAGCACGCCAAAGCCTTCTGCCTGCAACGCTGCTTCAACCCTGCTTCTGACCTCGTCCATACTGCCGCTTACGGTGGTACTGAATCCATACATTGTCGTGTCTCCTGTTATTTCGTCAGGCGTCTCTGTGCCTCACGGTATTTTTCAGCCGTCTGCGCGATCACCTCGGCCGGTAACGCCGGCCCGGGCGCTGTCTTGTCCCAATCCAGCGTCTCCAGGTAGTCACGCACAAACTGCTTGTCGAAACTGGCCGGGCTTGACCCCGGCGCATAGCTGTCTGCCGGCCAGAAACGTGATGAATCCGGCGTCAGTACTTCATCGATCAACACCAGCCGCTTATCCGCATCCAGTCCGAATTCAAACTTGGTATCTGCAATGATAATACCGCGTTCGAGGGCATATTCCGCACAGCTTGTGTAGATGGCGAGGCTGACATCACGCACCTGTTCGGCAACGTCAGGCCCGAGGATGTCACAGGCCTTCTCGAAATCGATGTTCTCGTCGTGCGCACCCATGTCGGCCTTGGTTGAAGGGGTAAAGATCGCGGCAGGCAATTTATCGGCCAGCCGCAAACCTGCCGGCAGCGGGATACCGCTCACTGCGCCCGTCTGCTGATAGTCCTTCCAGCCGGAACCGATCAGGTAACCGCGCACGATCGCCTCCACCGGCAACGCCTTGAGCTTTTTGACAACGATGGCACGGCCCTCGACCTGCTCACGCTCAGCGGCATCCGGCAGCACCTCGGCCAGCGACAGGCCGGAGAGGTGGTTGGGTACAATGTCACGGGTACGCTCAAACCAGAAGCTGGACACCGCTGTCAGCACCGCCCCCTTGCCGGGTATCGGGTCCGGGAGGATGACGTCGAAGGCAGACAGCCGGTCCGTGGTGACGATCAACAGGTGCGCGTCGCCGACAGCATATACATCACGCACCTTGCCGCGCGCCAGCAGTGGCAGGCTCTTCAGGGTGGACTCGTAGAGGGTTTGCAGCATCCCGTTGCTCCGCAAAAACGCGCATTGTACAGCAATCCTCTTACACCGGTGGCCACACCCGGGTCAAGCATGCCGCCAGACACAGAGCCGCTATAAACGCGGGGTGACAGGCAGCAGAAAGTTAGTAAAACCACAGGAAAATGCTAGAATAGAATGCTTTCGTTAAAACAACTGCGGATGAGCTAATGAGCGAAGTACCTCGCGTTGGCCTGGTCATGGGCAGTAACAGTGACTGGGACGTGATGCAACATGCGGCGGCCATGCTGGAGAAATTCGGCATCGCCTTTGAAACCCGGGTCGTGTCCGCCCACCGCACCCCCGACCTGCTGTTTGACTATGCCGGCACCGCCCGTGAGCGCGGTCTTGCCTGCATCATCGCCGGTGCCGGAGGTGCCGCTCACCTGCCCGGCATGCTGGCCGCCAAGAGCACCCTGCCGGTTCTCGGCGTACCGGTGCCGAGCCGCTACCTGAAGGGCATGGATTCTCTTTTGTCTATCGTGCAAATGCCGAAAGGGGTGCCGGTTGCAACCTTCGCTATCGGTGAGGCCGGGGCAGCCAACGCTGCACTGTACGCGGCCAGCATCCTGGCCACTGCTGACGATTCACTGTCCGCAAAAATCGAGCAGTTCCGCAAAGACCAGCAACAGATGGTGTTTGATATGCAACTGCCGCCAGCATCATGATTCTCCCGAGCGCTACACTGGGGGTCCTTGGCGGCGGACAACTGGGTCGCATGTTCACTCTGGCGGCCTACAGTATGGGTTACCGGGTGGTGGTACTCGATCCCGATACGCACAGTCCGGCGGGACTGATTGCAGACCAGCATATCAAGGCCGACTACCGCGACCATGCCGCCCTGCAAATGCTGGGCGACGAGTGCGCGGCGGTTACCACCGAGTTTGAAAACGTCCCGGCCGGGAGCATGGAGTATCTGGAAAAGTTCTGTGCGGTTCGCCCCAATGCCGAGGCATTGCGTATCGCACAGGATCGCATTCGTGAAAAGACCTACATACAGCAGCATGGCCTGGCGACGGCAGCATTTGCCGCCATCTATGAAGATGCCGATATCGTCGCTGCAATCGAGTCGCTGAATGCACCGCTGATCATGAAAACCGCCTCCCTCGGCTACGACGGCAAGGGCCAGGTACCGGTCAATACCCTGGCCGAGGCGCGTAACGCCTTTGAGCAGCTGGGTAACGCACCCTGCGTGCTTGAAGAAAAGGTCGACCTGGAACATGAGGTCTCCGTCATCCTGGCGCGCAGCGTCAACGGCCAGATATCGGTCTACCCGGTCGGCGAGAACCGCCATGTCAACGGTATCCTCGATACCACCATCGTGCCGGCCACTATCGATGCCACCCTTGGCGAGACGGCGATTGACATGGCCACCCGACTGGCCGATTCGATGGATTACTGCGGCGTACTGGCCGTTGAGTTCTTCTGTACCCGGCAGGGCGAGTTGCTCATTAACGAGATAGCCACACGCCCGCACAACAGTGGCCACTACACCGTTGACGCCTGCGCCACCTCACAGTTTGAACAGCAGGTGCGCATGATGTGCGGCCTGCCGCCCGGCGACACGCAGATGCTGTCACCTGTCATCATGACCAATCTGCTGGGTGACATCTGGAACGATGGCGAACCGCAGTGGCAACATGTACTCAACGAATCACAAGCTCACCTGCACCTGTACGGTAAAAAGAATGCACGCCCGGGGCGCAAGATGGGACATATCAATTGTCTTGCCGTGGATGTTGAACGGGCACTGGCAACCACGGCAAGAATCCGCGCCGCCTTGTCCATTTGATAACGTAGCATGCTGCCGGCAGCAGACCGCGGGTATGTTCATAAAACGGCTCACCCCGTCTGATCATGTCGCTTGATTTTGGTCCGGTACAGACACTCGGCTTTGCCGTGCTGGTGCTCTATATCGGTGTCTTTCTGGTAGCGCGCCTGCAGTTTCTCAGCAACAACAATATACCCGTTCCCGTTGTCGGCGGTTTTCTGTTTGCACTGCTCGCCAGTTTACTTCTGGGCCAGTTTAATATCCGCTTCGGCTTTGACATGTCGATGAAAGAGCCGATGATGCTGGCCTTCTTTTCCTGTGTCGGTCTGGGGGCTGATATGCGCATGCTCTCCAGGGGCGGCAAGCAACTATTGCTGTTCATTATCGCCTGCCTGCTCTACCTGGTGATACAGGATGGCATTGGCCTGGCGACTGCATTAAGTCTGGACATGCATCCGCTGGTCGGCCTGTTGAGTGGATCAATCACACTTTCCGGCGGCCATGCAACGGGGGCAGCTTATGCGCAACAGTTCAGCGAGAGCAGCAATATTGCCGGCGCCATGGAACTGGCAATGGCCGTTGCCACCTTCGGGCTGATTCTGGGCGGCATCATCGGTGGCCCGGTCGCTGGTCGCCTGATCAAAAAGCACAAAATTCAATTACCCCGCAAGACGCCTGGCAAGCATGGCATCGTGCTGCAGCACGATAACAGCAGCTATACGCCTGTCGATGAAGACAATTTCCTGCTGGCGTTTTTTTATGTGTTGCTATGCATAATCCTCGGCAAACTGATTGCTGCCTGGTTTGCCGCCAATGTGATGACCTTGCCGGATATCGTCTGGTGCATGTTTGTCGGCGTGGTTATCGGCAACATCACACTTCATGACAGCTTGCCGAAAGCGCACCAGCCCAGTATCGACCTGATTGGAAATATCGCCCTGTCACTGTTCCTTGTCATGGCACTGATGTCACTGAACCTCTGGGGCATGCTCGGCATGGCGGGTCCATTGCTGATATTACTGGGGACCCAATTAATCGGTATGGTGCTGTTTGCCAGCTACATAACCTGGCAAATTATGGGCAAGGATTACAATGCAGCGGTCATTGCCGGTGGACACTGCGGATTCGGCCTGGGCGCCACGCCTACGGCAGTCGCCAACATGAGCGCACTGACCAAACGCTTCGGGCCTGCACCCCAGGCATTTATTGTGGTGCCGTTAATGGGCGCCTTCTTCATTGACCTGCTGAATGCGATCGTCATACAGGTCTATCTGGCGCTGCCTGTTTTCGGTCTGGGCAATTAGCATGCATCGCCTGTTCCTTGTTCTACTGGTCCTGTTGAGCGCCTGTAGCCGTGGCCCGGACGACGATTCGCTGCGTACAGAAATCCAGCAACGGCTGGATCAGCAGTTTTCGGAGAATCTTTTCCAGATCAGAAATCTCATACGTAAAGGTTCGGCGCCAAGACTTGATGGCGTTGATGGCATTTATGTTTATTACAATCTCGAACTTGAATTCCTGCGCGACTACCACCTGACTAGCTGGCGCAACCTTAATGTCGGCACACTGGCCGTCGTTCTCGGTGCTTCCACCACCAGCATTGAGGGTTTCAACAGCGCGGGCAATAACAAGGGCGACCGCCTGCTTGTCCGTGGACGGCTCGGCTATCAGCAGACTGATGACACCTGGGTAGTGAATCCCTTTACACCTTTACAATTCGAAGAAACCACGACTGTTGCAGAAACACTGGATACACCTTCACCGAAGGCCATCATCAGCAATATTCGGGAACTGCTCAATAGCAACACAGATGCGAATCGCTCCGAACATGATCAAATAACGCTGCGCGAGCTGCGCCGCTCACTGTCACGCATTGATCTTGGTCATGCAGATCTTGACCAGTACCACACATTTGGAACCGGCTGGCCAGGCGGCACTTACTACAAGTTTGGCGAGGCATTTGCTGCATATGCCAACAAACAACATTTCCGGGTTTTTAACTATGCATCCGAAGGCAGCCTGGAAAATGGAATCAGGTTGAACACCGGTCGCATCGATTTCGCCTTGCTGCAGAGCGATGTTGCCGAAGTGCTGTACAATGGCTGGGTTGAACAAGGCCAGCTGCCATCACCGGACTTGCGCGCCATTGCAAGCCTCTGGCCTGAAGCGATACATGTGGTTACGCTGGAAAAAAGCGGCCTGCGAACATTCGCCGATATCGAAGACAAGCGCATCGCCATCGGCAGCCCGATGTCAGGGACACGCTTTACTGCGGCACGCATCTGGCTGGCAGCAGGCTTCAAGCGAATGAACAGTAACAACTTCGAGCTGCTTGACCACGGCAATTCCATCAAGGCACTGGAAAATGGCGAAGTGGACGTCATCATCATCGCAGGCTCGGTACCTGACCCGGCACTGCAGGACCTGGCCCAGCGGCGGGACGATATTCGTTTCATCCCGCTGGGTCAGTCCATCATCAGTAAACTGGTCGAACAGAATTTTGCCTACTATGCATTACCTGTCCCGGCAAAAACCTATCCTGGCCAAACAGAGTCCATTGTGACCCTCGGCATGCCCGCCTTGCTGGCGACGAATATCAATACATCGAACGAAGATGTAGAGCAATTCATGAAGTTAATACGGGATGGAACCGCGGAAATCGCCCGCACATTTTATCGCGCCGGTTTTATCACCGATAAAACATCCAGGCTTGGCATTTCCATGCCATTGCATCCGGGAGCGGAAAATTTCTATGCGCGCATTCGACAGCAACAGTCACAGCAACCCGGCATGAATAAATGACCCAGTAATGATAACGAATAAGTTGCTTGCGAACGAGAGAATGAAATCCAGCCCGTACCGGGCGACTGCTGCCGGTGCCTGGCGGTACGCCCGTCATTGCCCGTCTCTTTTTCATTAGCCGCTCCCGTTTGCCTCTGGCGGATCAACATCGCCTGGCTACAGCATTGTCTGTGGACACACTCGAGCAGTTGTTTCTTTGCAATCATTTGCAGCTATACTCTGGATTGATCGCCAGATCAGGCAATACCCGCAATCCACACTCGCACAGGTGAACCATGTTTGAATCCGCGGAAATTGAACACGACATTGACAAGGCCACGTTCGAGGAACGGCTGCCGCAACTGCGCACCGATATTCTCAACGCCCAGTTTGAGCTCATTGAAGCACAAGCATTTCCGACCATTCTGCTGTTTTCCGGCATGGAGGGTACCGGGGTTATCGACACGCTGACCAACGCCTACACCGTGCTGGATGCACGCCACGTGGTCGCCTCCGCATTCGACAAGTCCACCGAGGAAGAGTCGGAGCGCCCGCGCATGTGGCGTTACTGGCGCATGTTGCCGCCCAGGGGCGAGATGGGTATCTACGTGGGTGCCTGGTACAGCGCACCACTGACCAGGCGCGTCCTTGACAAGTCCAGTGTCGCCGTGTTCGAGCAGGAACTCGACAGAATAAAAAACTTCGAGCGCATGCTGGCAGCGGAAGGTGCCCTGATCCTGAAGTTCTGGCTGCACCTCGGCAAGGACGAGCAGAAGAAGCGGCTCAAGAAACTGGTCAGGAGCGCCCGCACCAGCTGGCGGGTCGAGAAATCCCCCTGGGGTGGCAGCAAACGCTACAAGGAAGTGAAACTTGCCGCCGAGGACATGATGCGCGTCACCGGCACGGACCACGCACCGTGGATCACCGTTAATGCATCCAACCGCCACTACCGTGGCCTGACCATTGCGACCACCATTCTGAATGCCATCAACGCGCGCCTCGCCCGGACCGGCGAGGCGGCTGCTGTTACAGCGCCGGTCAGTGTACCGAGCATCAACGACGAGAATGTGCTGACGGCACTGGATCTGTCGCTGCAGCTAGAAAAGCCGGTTTACAAGGAACAGCTGGCCAGGTACCAGGACCGCCTGAACAAATTACTGTCTAAAAACAAATTCAGAAAACGGTCGCTGGTGCTGGTATTCGAAGGCAATGACGCCGCCGGCAAGGGCGGCGCCATCCGTCGCGTGATCCAGTACATGGATCCCCGCCGCTACCGCGTCAACCAGTTCGCTGCACCCACCGGTGAGGAAAAGGCACAGCCGTACCTGTGGCGTTTCTGGCGGCGTGTGCCACGTCAGGGCGACATTGCGATCTTTGACCGCTCCTGGTATGGCCGCGTGCTGGTGGAACGCGTCGAGAACTTCTGCACCGAGGCCGACTGGCGGCGCGCCTATGGCGAGATTAATGATTTCGAGGCCGAGTTGAGCGACGCCGGCGCCATAGTCGTCAAGTTCTGGCTGGCCATTGACAGGGACGAACAGGAAGCACGCTTCAAGGCGCGCGAGGTGACTGGCTACAAGCGCTACAAGATCACCGACGAGGACTGGCGCAACCGGGAAAAGTGGGACGAGTACGCCACGGCCGTGTGCGACATGATCGACCATACCAGCACCTCTACCGCCCCCTGGACGCTGGTCGAGGCGAATGACAAGTACCACGCGCGGGTCAAGGTGCTGAAGACCATCTGCGAGCGCCTCGAGGAAAGCCTGTAGCATTGCAGCACACAGAAGCTCAAGTGGCGCGCCCGTGACTGTCAGTGCGGAGTTCGAGTCACAGCCGTACTGAACAGGATCTGTTCAGGTCCGCGGGTCTGGTCTTTTACTGGAGGACACGCTGGCACAGACTGTTTTTATTGAGGTAATCGAAACAATTTCCCCCGTTTGACACCAAAGCACCTCCCCTGCTTCTGTCCTGGCTGACCTTTTGTAAGGGTGTGGCATTATGCCGCACATATTTTTGCAGCCTTTTGGGAATAACAGGCGTAGTATATAAGTATGTTATGATTTTCTTAATTACTGCCTGGTCAATCCGGGAGGTACGCTAATGTCATTTACCATTGCGAAGGTGTTTCACCGCGCCAGTCAATGCCCTGTCGCGCTTTTTTTAAAGCTGCTTTTATCCGTCAGCTTTGTTTACGCGCTTCATGTCGCCGCCTATCACCAGGTCGACGTGTCACCCTATTCGTTTATCTGGCTGGTCGATCTGGTTGCGGTTATTGCCATCCTGGCGCTAACGTTTAACTGGCGCTGCCAGTACCGCAACGTGGGAAAAAATGATGATGGATCTAGTACCAACGAACAATAGTACCCCTTGCGAGAATTGAACATGATTGTAACAGTTCAACACTCGGGTAGACGTTATGACTGATTTACTAAAAGCCTTGCTGCTGGTCAGCGCATCCTTTGGCATAGTGTCCTTGGGCGCTTTCCTAATCTACACCTGGATGAATCGTTCACGACTGCGTTTCTGGAAATTCTGAAGCAGGCGGCCTGAAACCCCGCCCGGTAACGGTGTCTCTGTACCGGGTCACACTGCGGGAATCTTCAGAATCCGCGTTGACTCCTCCCTGACGAACTGCTGAAACGCCTGTGCCATTTTGTGAACACCGTGAAAAGTCCAACTGTTTAACGCTGTCGAGGTATTTGAGCCAAAACTAACGGGGCCAGGACCGCTTGTTTGTCGCTTTAACAAGGTTAATCCCTAGCGATAGTTATCCAGTTGATTGGAACAGAAAGCTTTTATCGCTATTTAAGTATCACTATCAGTCGGTCAGGGCGTTGGTGCATCTCTGCTGGGGCCTGAGTGACAAAAATGCGGTGTTCATTTGCATGGACCCTTATGCATTACCAGTCACAGATTTCAAATCTGCCCCATTTCACACACATAGCAGCCTGATCCAGGAGGATCTGTTGCGTCTGTTCTCCAATCCTTCTCTGTTCTGGTTGCCGTCTGCTCTGTGTCCCTGTCCCCATGTTTCAGTCGACCACGGTGCCAGGGCAGCGCCTTGTTCCACCTCGACACACACAGTGACAGCGCGGCACCATTACTGACATGGAGCGATCCCGACAGTACAAAGTGTGGGGGATGTCCCCTCGGATTCTACCAGGAGACCATCAGATTTAAGCGACGGCGTTCTTGACCTGTCGATAACGCGCGACCCTGGATGATCATCGAGATAGAGCGGGGTTAATGAGTTATCACCCTCACACCCGGACTGCCAGTGAGATTTCCACCTGTGACAAAAATCTGATTGATACCGCAAGTTGGTGGAGGGAGTGGAGTGGCTGGATGCCAACGGGGCGGGTACAGCGAGGGCTGGTAGTAGGCGATGGCACTTGTACCGGTGCCTGATACTCACGGGTATATTTACAATATTAATTACCCGCCTCTCCAGCAGATGGATAAGGCGATTCGTCGCCTTGGAGAGGGGATTTCCCAACCTCTCAGTGGGACCGGGACCTGGAGCAACTGGGTGAGCGGCTTGACTGGATGCGAAACGGTGCTGGAAGTAGACAGGATAAAAAGTTTTCTCATTCTCCCACGAGCTGAAAACTCCGCTGACGGCCATTCGGGAAGGGCGGAACTACTGAACGAGCAGGTTGTCGGTAATCTAAACGCCCAGCAGAGAGAAATTCTAGCCATACTGAAAGATAACACGCTGCGATTGCAGAAGCTGATTGAGAATCTTCTGGATTTCAATGTTGCCAGCTCACGGGGCTCACAGCTTCACGTTGAGCAGGTAGCCTGAGACCGTTGATCGAATCGGTATTGGCAGACCACAAGTTCGCCACGTTAGCACGCCAGATTGATCTGAATATTGATCTGCAGCCGATTGAAATTGCTGGCGATCGTGCCAAGCTGCAGACACTGATAGACAACCTTGTTTCCAATGCCATCAAGTTTTCGCCGGAACAGGGTTGCTTGCGCGTTCAGCTTGAACAACAAGGTGAGCAGGTAGTCATCGAGGTGGCGGACTCTGGTCCCGGTATTCCGGAGGAGGAAAGAAGCCGGGTATTCGATGCGTTTTATCAGGGTTCATCATCAGCCATCGTTCATGTAAGAGGCACCGGGCTGGGCTTGTCTATTGCACGGGAATATCCGTGCATCAGGCAGTATAGAAGTGATAGACAGTGAGGGTCGCGGAACATGCCTGAGAGTAGTTTTGCCGATTAAAGGATTAGAGGTTAAGTATGCGTAACTTGCTGTGGATTGTGGCAATCATCGGCGTGGCTGCTTGTCAGCCGATTACCGTCAAGGAAGTGGACTGCCCCTTGACCACCACCACGGTGAGAATGGATGATGCCGCCTACTGGCTGGAGGAGTGGCAACGGACCATAGCACTACCAGAGGACCGACTGGTGCAGACGCTTAATGCCAGGGAGCTCGAATTTGAGCGCTCGGCCAACCCAAGGACCCGTCTGCGCCTGGCCTTGCTGCTGGCGGAGGGTCCCAACCTGTGCGTGATCAGGCTCGTGCACTGGAGCTACTCTCGGATTTCGATGCCGGTCAGGCTAGTGACAGCGAGAAGGCGTTGGCGGCATTGTTAACTCAGGTTATCAAGGAACAAAGATGGTTTAGTGATAAAATCGCCGAATTAAACCGGAAATCTAAGGATTCCCAAACGCATGTTGAAGAGCTGGAACGCCAGTTGCGTGAGCTGACGACCATTGAACAAAATATACAGCAACGCGAACTACCGAATAGTCGGAAGGAGAAGTAATGAGCGCCTGTCGTTATCGTATTCTAATTGTGGATGATGATCCAGCCTTGCTGCGTTTGCTGTCCATGCGTCTGTCATCTGTGGGATACGAGGTTGTTGCCGTAGAGAGCGGCGAAAAGTGCATTGCCCGGATCCCCACTTTCCAGCCTCATCTGGTAATCACGGACTTGCGTATGGATGGTATGGACGGCATGGCGCTGTTCGACCAGATTCATCAGCGCAGTCCGGCGTTGCCGGTCATCATTCTCACGGCTCATGGATCAATTCCGGAAGCGGTGGATGCCACCAGCCGTGGCGTGTTCGGCTATCTGACCAAGCCATTCGACAGCAAGGACCTGCTGGAGCAGGTCACACGCGCCCTGCGCGTCACTGGCGAGCAACACGAACGCAGCGTGGAAGAGAATGTCGCAGCATGGCGTCAGGGTATCGTGACACGCAGTCCGTTGATGGAGGACTTGCTGGGACAGACACTGCTGGTTGCATCCAGCGACGCCAGCATTTTCATCCACGGTCAAAGCGGAACCGGCAAGGAGCTACTGGCACGGGCCATTCACAAGGCCAGTTCGCGTGCCAGAGGGGAATTCATTGCCGTAAACTGTAGCGCCATTCCGGAAGCACTGTTCGAATCGGAATTTTTCGGTCACGTCAAAGGCTCCTTTACCGGGGCGACACGTGATCACAAGGGCCTGTTTCAGGCTGCGAATGGCGGCACTCTTTTCCTCGACGAAATCGGTGATATGCCGATGAGTTTCCAGGTGAAATTGCTGCGAGCCATTCAGGAGAGCAGCGTTCGTCCGGTGGGCGCGACCCAGACGCAGAAGGTAGATGTGCGTTTTCTCTCCGCGACTCACAGTAACCTGGACGATCTGCGCAACAGCGGAGCTTTTCGTGAAGACCTGTACTACAGGCTGAACGTCGTAACTCTGGATATCCCCTCACTGGTTGAACGGCGTGAAGATATTCCGTTGCTCGTCAATCATTTTCTGGGCACCCTGGGGGATGCAGTGAAGAAATCCATCAAGGGCTTTTCACCGGATGCCATGGAAGTACTGTTGTCCGCACCCTGGCCCGGCAATGTACGTCAGCTGTTCAATGTCGTTGAGCAATCAGTGGCATTCACCACAACATCGCTAATTCCGGCCAGCCTGGTGCAACGTGCACTCCGTGGCGAGGCAGATGGTGAAATGCCGGCTTTTAACGATGCACGCTCCCGTTTCGAACGAGAATACCTCACACAACTACTACAAATCACCAATGGTAATGTGAGCCATGCGGCGCGCATCGCAAAACGAAATCGTACGGAATTCTACAAACTTTTGTACAAGCATCATCTGAAGCCCTCCCTGTTCAAGGGTGCACAAGCGTCCAGCTAATACGTGCCTCATACATGCACCGAATGATCAGCGCGGGAGAAAAAACGCCTCGGCCGGAACTCCCGGCAGAGTGGGAAGAGGGAAAAAACAGGGCAATAACCGATCACGCCGCGGAATCTTCAGAATCCGCGTTGACTCCTCCCTGACGAACTGCTGAAACGCCTGTGCCACCAGGGACAGCCGCTTGCCGCTGCGATGCACGATGAACCAGTAGCGCATAATCGGAAACTTAACCACGTCCAGAACCACCAGGCGCTGCAGCGCCAGTTCCATTGCCAGGGTATGCAGTGACACGATACCCAGACCCAGTCCCGCTTCCACCCCTTGCTTGATGGCTTCATTACTGCTCATTTCCATCGCCGTCGACAGCGCCAGCTGGTTCGCCGCAAAAAAGCGTTCCACCGCGGAGCGGGTACCGGAACCCTGTTCACGCACCAGGAAGGTTTCCTCGGGTAAACGTTCCAGGGGAATCTGCTTGCATGCCACCAGGGGGTGATCCGGTGGCGCAATCACCACCAGCGGGTTATCCATGAAGCGTTCGGCAACCAGGTCCATCTCCGCCGGGGGCTGCCCCATGATCACCAGGTCGGTGCGATTCTCGAGCAGGCTCTTCAGCAACTGCTCACGATTGGTCACATCCAGGCTTACCGTAACCTCGCCATGCCGCTGGCAGAACGCGGCCAGCAGTCGCGGCGCGAAATAGTTGGCAGTGCTCGCCACCGCGACGGTCAGGCGGCCACGCTGCAGACCTTTCATCTCGTTCACTACCTGCTCCAGCTCATCGAGCTGCGTGGTGATGGCCTTGGCGTAGCGGCTGAATTCATTGCCGGCCTCGGTCAGAAACACCTTCTTGCCCAGCTGCTCGAACAATGGCAGGCCCACCGACTGTTCCAGCTGCTTGATCTGCATGGACACGGCGGGTTGCGTCAGGTGCAGCGCCTCCGAGGCGCGCGTGTAACTGAGGTGCTGCGCCACCGCTTCAAATATCTGTAACTGCCTGAAGGTGATGTTCATGGAGTCAATATAGATATATTCTTATATATAATAAAGATTTATCTAACAAGACTTATGATTTGCCGACCGGCAACCCGCCAGCCAGCGTTCATGGGGTTTACGGTTTATTGCTACACTAGCGCGCGCCACCACAAGCGGCAGCGCCACAGGATCACCACGGTTACAGGGACAAGCGATGGAAAGAAAAGAGAATATGCCACTGTGGGTCTTTCTGGGCCTGCTGAATATCGAGACCCGCAAGGGGGCGAGGATCCTGTTCTGGTGCAGTTTTGCCTTCGCACTCATCTGCATTCCCCTGTCCTGGTATCTGAACGACTGGTGGTGGTTCGGCATCATGCTGCCAGTCGTGATCTGGTACGGGCTATCGATTCAATGGGTGGACAGGCATTCCCTGTGGGACTGATGCAAGACATGGCTGTGATTACCTCCCTCTCAAAATACCTGGGAATTGAATCCAATCCGGTCAGCAATACAGAGCGGCTGGTATCAGCGCTTGGCGGTACGCTGGTTATCGCCTGCATCTTTTTCGTTAGCCGCGCAGCGCTCGGTCCCACAGCGACATTGCTGATTGTGCCCTCCATGGGCGCCTCCGCAGTACTGCTGTTCGCGGTTCCCCATGGTGCGCTGTCACAACCCTGGAATGTGTTTGGCGGCCACGTACTCTCCGCCATCATCGGTGTCAGCTGCGCCATGCTTTTCAGTAATGAAATCATGGCTGCCAGCGCTGCCGTCGGGATCGCCGTCGGCGTCATGCATTACCTGCGCTGCATCCACCCGCCGGGCGGTGCCACGGCGCTGGCGGCCGTAATCGGCGGTGAAGCCACGCACGCGCTGGGTTACCAGTTCGTGCTCACGCCGGTAATGCTGAACACACTGGTCATGCTGGCCGTTGCCGTCGCTTTCAATTTCGTGTTTCCCTGGCGACGCTATCCCGCCTGGCTGGCTGACAAGAACAGGCAACCCGTTGCCGAATCAACCCGCGTATCAGAGCGCCACATCGAGCATGCCGACCTGGTCGCGGCGCTCAGCCAGATTGATTCCTTTATCGATGTCTCCGAGAATGACCTGCTGCGAATCTACCAACTGGCCACCGGTGAAGCGGACCAGCGGCACCTGCTCCCCGGGCAGATCGTGCTGGGACATTATTACAGCCGTGTTGAACACGGTGATGACTGGTCGGTTCGCCAGATTGTTGATGAATCACACAACCGGGACCCGGCAAAGGACATGGTCGCCTACAAGGTGGTCGCCGGTGCCGAACCGAGAACATCCGGCATGGTTACACGCACCGAGTTCGCCCGCTGGGCCACGCATGAGCTCGCCCGAGACGCTAACAACTGGAAACACCTGGATACCTGACGCAAGAGGAATACAGCCATGAGTAACGCAGCCAAACCGTCGTCAGCAACGGAAAAAGACGTCTACCACGCGCCCTGGGAAAAGGCCTTTGACAAGGTATTAACGCCCTTCGAGGAATTCATCCATCGCCAGACCACCGGCGGCCTGCTGCTAATAGCCACCGCTATCATTGCCTTGCTGCTTGCCAATGGTCCTTTGGCGTATCTGTATCACCAGCTGCAGCACCTTGAGATTGGCCTCCACATCGGCAGCTGGTCACTGGATCACACGTTGCACCACTGGATCAATGATGGCCTGATGGCGCTGTTTTTTTTCGTCGTCGGCCTGGAACTGAAACGTGAAATCCTTGTGGGTGAACTGGCAAACCCGCGCATGGCCGCACTGCCCATCGTCGCCGCCATCGGCGGCATGCTGGTACCCGCACTAATCTATTTTTCCATCAATCCGGAAGGTGATGCCGCCAGGGGATGGGGTATCCCGATGGCCACGGACATCGCCTTTGCGCTCGGCGCCATTGCGCTGCTGGCCAGCCGCGTCCCGAGGGCATTGATCACGTTTCTGGTTGCGCTCGCCATCGTCGATGACCTGGGCGCCGTCATGGTGATCGCCCTGTTCTACACAGAAAAACTGTCCATGGGCTGGCTGATGACATCGGGTATTTTCTTTGGCCTGTTGATGGTGCTGAATATTGCAGGCATCCGGAAAATTACACCGTACTTTATCCTCGCCGTGTTCCTCTGGTATGCCATGCTCGAGTCCGGTGTACATGCCACACTGGCAGGCATCCTCGGCGCCTTCACGGTACCTGCACGCCCGAAATACAATCCGACGCACTTCAGCAATCATATAAAAGAATCCATCGCCCTTTTTGATGCCAGCCATGTGCCCGGCCAGAGCATCATGACGAATGACAAGTTGCGCGGCATCGTGCATTCACTGGAGAGCGGTGCCTTGCAGGTACAGGCGCCGTTGCAACGACTGGAACATGCCTGGCACCTGCCGGTTGCCTACCTCGTCATTCCTGTCTTCGCCTTGTTTAACGCCGGTATCCCGCTGGAGTTTGCCAGTATCGGCGACACCCTGACACACCCGGTCACACTCGGCGTATCGATGGGCCTGGTTGTCGGCAAGGTGCTGGGTATCTCGGGTTTCAGCTGGGTAGCCATCAAGCTGGGGATCGGTCGATTGCCGGCCGGTACCCGCTTCAACCAGATTATCGGTGTCTCGCTGCTTGGCGGCATTGGCTTCACCATGTCCATCTTTATTGCCGAGCTGGGATTCATTCATCAGCCGCAGTTACTGCTGATGGCAAAGACCGGCATTCTGTTTGCATCGCTGTTTGCGGGCATCGCCGGATTTATCTGGCTCTACCTGGCCGGCAGCAGGGACTAGGCGCGTGATCTCCTGCCACACCCATATACCGGCATGACTGAGCGACTGCGCATCGACCTGCCGCTGCTGGCGCTGGTCCTTGCCAACCTTGTCCCGGTCTTCGGCGTACTGTGGCTGCACTGGGATGTCGGTGCCATCGTGGTGCTTTACTGGACCGAAAACCTCGTTGTCGGCTTCTACAACCTGTTAAAGATGCTGCTCACCGGCGGCAAGTCGGCCCTTGGTACCATGCTGTTTTTCTGCCTGCACTATGGTGGCTTCTGCGCCATCCACGGCATGATCGTGCTGGAACTGACGCAGTTTGCCGGGGAAATTTCCACTCAATTGCCTGGCGCCAGCTGGCCGGGACCCCTCGTCGTTATCCAGAAGATCCTCTACTTCGGACAACAGATTCTCGATGCCGCACCGCCTGAATTCGGCTGGGCCTGCATCGCCCTGCTGCTCAGTCACGGCGCCTCTTTCCTGCTGCTATTCGTCGGGCAGCAGGAATACCGTCACACCAGTGTCGACGCGCTCATGGCCGCGCCCTACAAACGCATTATGGTGTTACATGTCGCCGTCATAATCGGCGGCTTCATGGTCATTGAACTGGGCCAGCCGCTGGGCCTGCTGCTGGCGCTGGTTGCACTCAAGATCGTCATGGATATCATGCTGCACAAGCGCGCACACCGCGCCCTCTCCGAGCCCAGGGGCGAGACAGTAGCCAACGGGAATACCCGACTATGACTGATAACAGCAGCACGCATGACCGGCACGGACCCAACATACGTGTGCACCCGCCCATCATCTATGCCATCAGCATTCTCTGCGGCATCGGGCTGAATAACCTGTGGCCACTGCCAATGCCGTTTGGCCTCCATGACCGTTTCTACGGTGGCGTCATTATTGTCATCGCCACCCTCATTGCTGCCTGGGCGCTATTGCACTTTCACCGCCATGATACCGATGTGCGACCGGACAAACCGGACAGCGCACTGATCACCTCCGGCCCCTACCGCTTCACCCGCAACCCGCTCTACATGGTGCTGACGCTGGCACAGATTACGGCCGCCATCTGGCTGGACAACCTGTGGATACTGTTGCTGGTGGTCGCATCCGTCATTGTGATTACACGCTATGCCATCACCCGCGAGGAACTCTACCTGGAGCAACTGTTCGGCCAGGAATACCTCAAGTACAAGCAGCGCGTACGCCGCTGGTTCTAGCGCATGAAATTCTTCACAAGGCTGTTCAGCAAAAAACCGGCGGCGCCCTCACCCGTTGAGGAGGTCTCCAGGATACTCGAGCGTTTCGCGACCGCCACCAGCATGGGTGTAGACCGCGAGGACCTGTCACGCTATCCCGCCAAACAGCGCCAGGTGATGGCCTTCCATTTTGGCGCCATCGAATACCTCGCTCGCGAATTCCAGCTGGATGAGACGCAGATGCTGGGCGTGTTCGTCGTGTTTCTCGACAACTACTTCATCATGCCGATTACCGAATCCGGCAGCATCAGCGAACGCGTACAGGGGTTTTACGACAAACCGCAGGAACGCGAATACCTCGAGGCCGGTGCCGATATCTTCCGCCGCTGGCATGAACTGAATGAGCGCCGTGCACCGCTGCAGCTGGGTGAAATGCTGAAAGCCTCTTGAGTCATTCCACACTTGATTCCCTGCTGCATGAGGTCCGCGCCTGCCGGCTGTGTGAAACTCACCTGCCACTGGGTCCCAACCCGGTACTGCGTGCCAGCAGCACGGCTCGGATACTGGTCATCGGGCAGGCACCGGGAACCCGGGTGCACGCAACCGGCATCCCGTGGAATGACCCCAGCGGGGACCGCCTTCGTGACTGGATGCAACTGGACCGTGAACAGTTCTATGACGTGTCGCGGATCGCCATTATGCCGATGGGATTCTGTTACCCGGGCAAGGGGACGTCGGGTGATCTGCCGCCACGACCGGAGTGTGCGGCGCACTGGCATCAGCAACTGCTGGCCGCGATGCCGGCCATCGAGCTGACCGTGCTGGTGGGTAAATATGCGCAGAATCATTACCTCGCCAGCCGCCGCGAATCGCTGGCCGACACGGTGCACCGCTGGCAGGAGCTCCCGCCGGAGTTTTTCCCGCTGCCGCACCCCTCGCCGCGTAACCTGCGCTGGTTCCGCAACCATCCCTGGTTTGAGGACGAGGTGCTACCGGCATTCCAGCGCCGCCTGGCCGAAATCCTGGAATAAGAATCATTCGCGCCCGCAAGACGCTGCTGCATCCTGCAGATGCACAATCGATGAAACATCCCTGATAACATGGGCCTGAGGGCCGCCTGGCGGGAGCGCGGACCATCCGAGTCTGTTAACATTCCGTCTGGTTAACGCCCATGCCCAAGACAACATACCCAGTTCTCAGCCACATCGATTCACCTGCGGACCTGCGTGGTCTGACGGACAATCAACTTGTACAACTGGCGTATGAAGTACGCGAATTTCTGATTGAATCCGTCTCCAGCACCGGCGGTCACCTGTCTGCCGGACTGGGGGTGGTTGAGTTGACCATCGCCCTGCACAAGGTATTCAACACACCGGAAGACCGTCTGGTCTGGGATATCGGGCACCAGGCCTATCCACACAAGATCCTCACCGCTCGCCGCGATGCCATGAGCAGCATGCGCCGCCGTGGCGGACTGAGTGGTTTCCTCAGCCGCGAGGAAAGTGAATACGATACCTTTGGCGGGGGGCATTCCAGCACCTCCATCAGTGCCGCCCTGGGAATGGCCGTGGTGGCCGCGCTGCAAAACTCGCAACGACAAACGGTGGCCGTCATCGGGGACGGCGCCATGACAGCCGGGATGGCCTACGAGGCACTCAACAATGCCGGCGACCTGCACAGCGACCTGCTGGTGATCCTCAACGACAACGAGATGTCGATCTCCCGCAACCGCGGTGCCATGCACAACTATCTGGCACGTATCCTCTCGGGCAGCCTCTACACCGGTGTCCGCGAACGTAGCAAGAGCATACTCAACCACCTGCCGGGAACCCGTGAATTCATGCGCCGCTGGGAGGAGCATGTCAAGGGCATGATCATGCCCGGTACGCTGTTCGAGGAACTGGGATTCAATTATATCGGACCGATTGACGGCCACGACATCCCCACCCTGCTGAAGACACTGCAGAACCTGCAGGGACTCAAGGGGCGCCGCTTCCTGCACGTGGTCACGCAGAAAGGCAAGGGCTATCACCCGGCCGAAGCGGACCCGTGTAATTACCACGGCGTCACACCCTTCGACCGGGAAACCGGGCAGCAGAAAAAATCGTCACCCGACATGACCTACACGCGGGTATTCGGCGAGTGGTTGTGCGACATGGCGCGCGCCGACAACCGGCTTGCAGGCATCACGCCCGCGATGCGCGAGGGTTCGGGACTGGTTGAATTCTCGGAACAGTTTCCCGAGCGCTATTTCGACGTCGGTATCGCCGAGCAGCATGCTGTCACCTTTGCCGCCGGCATGGCCTGTGAAGGCATGAAGCCGGTGGTCGCCATTTATTCCACTTTCCTGCAGCGGGCCTATGACCAGTTAATCCATGATGTTGCGCTGCAGAACCTGGATGTCACCTTTGCCATCGACCGCGCCGGCCTGGTGGGCGCCGACGGTGCCACCCATGCCGGGGTGTTTGACCTGAGTTTCCTGCGCTGCATACCCAACATGGTGGTAATGGCGCCCGCCGATGAAAACGAGTGTCGCCAGATGCTGACAACGGCCTGGCAACACGCGGGACCGGCCGCGGTACGCTACCCGCGCGGCACCGGACCCGGCGTGACCCCGGCGAATACCCTGGAGACGCTGCCGATCGGCAAGGCTGAAATCTGTCGTCGCGGCTCGCAGGTCGCCATTCTTGCCTTCGGCAGTCGGGTCGCGGCGGCACTGGCCGCGGCGGATGAACTCGATGCCACGGTCGTCAACATGCGCTTCGTGAAACCGCTGGATAACGACATGATCAGCGCCATGGTTGCCGAGCACCAACTGATTGTCACCGTCGAGGAAAACGCACTGCAGGGTGGTGCCGGTTCCGCCGTCAACGAGGTACTGCTGGCAGCGGGTGCTGACAACCGTATACTGAACCTCGCCATCCCGGATGTGTATATCAGCCACGGAGACCACCAGCAGCAGCTTGCCGAATGCGGCCTGGATGCTGCCGGGATTGTTACCGCAATCAAGCATGCCGCCAAAACCGGCCTGCTGGCAACGGCTAAAGCCGCAACCCCTGCGGGCAAGTTGCTGAGTGGCTGAAGCAAAGAGCTGCGAAAGTATCGACGAGGGGCAGGCATAAACGGGGGCATTCATGAGCAGTACCTCAGAGATTTTTTTCCGCCGCAAGGAAGCCGCCCGTGAACAGGTCTCACTACCCGCCCCGTTGTTTAACCGCTGCCTGCTGCTGCTGAATCGTGCTGCAACCGCCCACGTCTTTGTGCCGGTTCGAACGATGCAGTACCAGGCGGTGATTGACAGCGATGAAATCATCTTTGTGGACAATCTTGGCTATGCCGTCGAAAACGGGCACGGTGGCCGCCTGATCGTGCTCGCATGGGAATTCGTCTCACAGGGTCCGCGTGACTCGCTGACCGAACCGGTACCGATCGAGGTCGTTTACTATGGCCAGGAACGCCATGAAACACATCGCCGCCTGCTGGGTGAATTCACCAGGGCACTGGACCGCTATGAAGCCAGACTTGATGAAAGCCGTGGTGAAAACAGGGCGGCAACAATCCTGCCGTTCACACCGGAATCAACAAGGGAACAGTGATGAAGGGTGCCCATTTGAGCTGTGTCATCAATACAAAAATACAATTGGCCACGGAAGCACACGGAATTACATGCAAGAACACATTGCCTTACCGGAAATTTTCCGTGTCCTTCCGTGTGTTTCCGTGGCGTGATTCTTGAGTCAGTGCCATTCGGGACAGTGATCAATTAGCCATCGAGACTGTGTGATGCCTGAATATTCCCCTGACGATCACGCAATTGACACCACTGGCCCGGCTGCAGCAGACAAGCTGCCGCCCCTGCCCGTAAAAAACCGCTCCTTCCTGTGTTTCCTGGGGACACAGGGGCTGGGTGCCTTCAATGACAATGTGTTCAAGCAACTGGTGTTGCTGCTTGGCATCGGTTACCTGATGGCAGGCGTGGAATATCAGGCCGTGGTGCAGTTCCTGTTTGCACTGCCGTTTCTGCTGTTTTCCGGACTCGCCGGTGATATCTCGGACCGACTCAGCAAGGGCCGCCTGATGGTGATGTGCAAGCTTGCCGAGATCATCATTGCACTGCTGGGTGTCAGCGTCTTTTTGTTGATGTCCACGGCACCCGCGGATTCCGGAGATACGCAAGTCTATCTCTGGCTGCTGGCCGCCGTGGTATTTTTACTGGGGACACAAAGTGCTTTTTTTGGACCACCCAAGTACGGCGGCATTCCGGAACTGGTGCGCCCCGGCGATCTCACAGCAGCCACCGGCATGACGCAGATGACGACGTTTCTCGCCATCATTTTCGGGGTGGCGCTGGCGGGACTGCTTGCCGACCTGTTCGCCGATCGCCTCTACCTGGCAGGACTGGTGACCGTATCGATTGCCGTGCTTGGAACACTGGCCTCGCTCGGCATTGCAAGAAATCCACCGAGCGACCCGCAGCGACGCATTACGGCCCGGTCATTCACCAGTAATTTACGAACGCTGGCCGGGATCTGGCGCAGCGACGGTTTGATGATGCGCATCATGGTGATCTATTCATGGTTCTGGTTTCTGGGTGGTGTGACACTGACGGCTATCAATGCCTACGGACGCTTGCAGCTGGGGCTGAGTAACTTCGCCACCAGCCTGCTGGTTGCGACCACCTCCCTGGGTATTGCCTGCGGCAGCATGCTGGTGGCGCGGCTGTCACACGGCAAGGTGCGGGTTCAACTGGTGGTGCCGGCTCTTGTGGTACTAACCGTGTGCCTGTGCATCTTTGCGCTGCTACCTGTCTATCATCCCACGGCGGAGGATATCGTGCGCTTCAACCAGCTGAAACAGTCTCCCGAACTGCTGGAAAGCGCACACATCATTCCGCTGGCAGCCCATGCAACCCGGGCAAGTGCCTACATGCTGTGCTTCCTGCTTGGTATTGCCTCGGGGTTTTACTCGATACCGTTGCTGACCTTCATCCAGGCGCGCCCTGCAGCCAGCGAGAAGGGCCGGGTGTTTGCCGCGGTGAACTGGCTCAACTGGGTTTTCATTCTGACCGCGGCGCTGACCTATGGTGCCGGCATGAGCCTGCTTGCCAACCGCGCCAACCTGCTGCTGGCCGCCCTTGGCGTGCTGACCCTGTTCATGGGCAGCGTATTGCTGCCGGGCATTTTTCGCCGCCTGAGACAGCAACGGCCAACGTTTGTTTATTTCAGGGATGGATAATCGATTGCGACAGACGATCCAGCAACTCTCGCCCGCGGCGTGTTCCTGCACTGACAGTCAGTACGCATGCAGCTTGTGACTCCGGCGCCCAGGCGCCTGTCAATGCCGCTACCCGTTCAGGGAAACCTGTTTGCGCAGCACATAGGTCCGCCACATCGACAGGTAAGGAAACAGATCAAGGCGCCTTGCAATCCTTAACCCGCTTTCGGCAACTTCGCTCTCAAAGACACTGGCTGGAATCACAAAGCGATTCTGGTAACGATGGCCCTCACGGTGCGTTTCGTGCCTTCTCCGCCTCCATGCCAGATAGTTAGCATCAACCCAGAGGGAAATAATAATGCTGTCTGAAGCCACGCGCGAAAACTCTTGCAACAATGCCAGCCTGTCTTCGTGACGGCCGATATGGTGCATAAGGCGGATACAGAAGACACATTCCACAGCATTATCTGTCAATGGAATCGCAAAAGCCGAGGCCTGCTGTGTCTCGAATCTGGCACTGGACGGGCCCTGCCGGGCCAGCGCTACATCGATCATATGCTGGCTATTATCCATTGCATAAAGCTTTCGGGATGGATGCTCTACCAGCACATTCCAGAATCGACCGGCACCGCAGGGTATGTCCAGTACGCTTCCCGGGTTTCCAGACTGCATCAATGCCTTGCGGGCAATGCGCTGCTCAAGACGGGTAGACAACCTGCGCCAGAATCCGGAAACATGCTTGCTGTAGTATTGATTTGCGTGCTCGGCACTATGATACTTTTTCGAAAATTCCATTTGTTATGCTTTGGCAACCTCATTTGAGATGCACAACGAACAGCCGCAGACACTGTCCCGTTGATATGGTTTCGTTTCATTCCGCTACGGGACAAGGTGCTGATGTTCAATGCCCTGTTTCCAGTGAATGATATTTGACATGGCCAGACTGGTATAAAGGGTACCGTCTTTCGTAATCATCAGAATCTTATGCGCATCCATCCTTTCAGCAAGCGTCTTCCAGTCGTTGATGCCTGCTGCAAGAAATGCCATGGCCGAGGCATTCGCAACCATTGCGTTTTCATGCATGACGGTCACCGAAAGTACATCCCTGACCGGCAGACCCGAGCGTGGATCGACGATATGCCGGTAGACAAGACCCTGCTTGCCGAATGACTGGTCAAATGCGCGTACCGTGACAACTGCCTGATCATCAATGTTTTCGATAAAGCCTACTAAATGCTTGCCACTGGCATCAGGTATACCAACCCACCAGTGATGCTTGCCCCGTCTGCCCGTCGTTCGAACGCTGCCACCGATATTGATCATTGCATTCGAAATTCCCATGTCTTCGAGGTGCGCAATGCCTTTTTCCAGCGCAAGCCCGCGTATGATGTCGCCAAATTCAAGCTTCACCAGCCGGTTGCGACTGCTCACCTCATTACCATTGATAATCAGGTCGTCCATTGAGGGATGCCCGGCAAGGATCTTTGCCACCTGTTCATCGATCAGTCGCTGGACTTCATCCGGGTAGGGAACCTCACTGCATTGCTCCGCGCCGCAATGGAACTCCCACAATGCCGTCAGCTCTCCAGTTGCAGGATTGAACAATCCATCACTTGCAGCGGACAGCTTTTTGGCTTCAACGATCAGCTCGACCAGACCATCACTGACCGTCATGCTGCGTCCCTGTGCAACGGCCTCGTTCAACTGCTGTAACTCACCCCCGGTTTCAAAGGTGTAACCAATATAGTCCAGTGTCTGCAGATCTTTTTTCGCGGCGAGCGCAGCCTGCTTCGCATCTTCCGGCAACATGCCCGCGATGCTGATTTGCGCGAAGCTTCCGAGTGCATTCAGTTCATCTTCATAAACACCGTCGTTGCGCTCACAACTTGTAGCAACAAGCATCACAACGGCTGCCACCAGAAATCCAATGGCAATTTTATGTTTCATGATGTGTTCCTCTGTTAAATAATTCATGGCATGGATCGAATCTTGAAGACGGGTTCTTGTTGTCATGTAAAATATGCTGCATTGATCCACATGTGCACCAGAATACTGGCGCCATAACCGAGGGCTATTACCGGCATCCAGCGTAAATGCCCGAAAAATGTGTACATGCCACGCGCCTGCCCCATTAACGCAACGCCGGCGGCCGAGCCGATCGACAGCAGGCTGCCACCCACACCCGCGGTCAACGTGACCAGCAACCACTGCCCGGTTGACATGTCCGGGTTCATGGTGAGCACGGCGAACATCACCGGAATGTTATCGACGATAGAGGACAGCACCCCGACGCTGACATTGGCGGTCGTTGCACCCCACTGGGTGTACATGAGCTCCGATGCCATACTGAGATAACCGATAAATCCAAGTCCGCCGACACACATGACGACGCCATAAAAGAACAGCAGCGTGTCCCATTCGGCACGTGCAACCTTGTTAAAGACGTCGAAGGGCACGATATCACCGAGCTTGCCGGCATGGTCTGTTTCAGTAGCGTCCACAGAAAGATGCTTCAACTCGGAGCGCTTCAGAATGAAACCAAACAGTTGCAGGTAGCCCAGGCCCGTCAGCATGCCAAGAACCGGTGGCAGGCCAAGGAAGTTATGAAAGGAAACGGCGGTTGCTATGGTGAGCAGAAACAGTACCATGATGCTGCGCGCACCCGGCCGCATAACAATTACCTCGTCACTGGCTTGTGGTTTACCTGCCGGCACGGCGAAGTGCATAATGGCCGCCGGCACCACAAAATTAACCAGCGACGGTACAAACAGCGAAAAGAATGTCCAGAATTCCACCATGCCCTTCTGCCAGACCATCAGGGTGGTGATGTCGCCGAACGGGCTGAAGGCGCCACCGGCATTCGCACCGACCACGATGTTGATGCAGGCGATGGTGACAAAACGTGCATTGTCTCCACCGACAGCGAGCACCACGGCACACATCAGCAGGGCCGTGGTCAGGTTGTCGGCGACCGGCGATATAATGAAGGCGAGTATGCCGGTCAACCAGAACAGGGTACGAAAACCGAAACCCTTGCGCACCAGCCAGGAACGCAGCGCGTTGAATACCTGGCGTTCCTCCATGGCGTTGATATAGGTCATCGCAACCAGCAGGAACAGCATTAACTCGGCATATTCAAGCAGATTATGCCTTGCCGCTGCTTCGGCGGCATGCCCCAGTCCTGCCTGCGTTGATACCCAGCCGATCATGCCCCAGATCAGTCCGGCAGCAATAATGACCGGTTTTGATTTGCGCAGGTGTGTGAACTCCTCCGCGGTCACCAGCAGGTAGGCCGCTGCAAAGATCGCAAGTGCGAGATAGCCGACCGTGTGCGAAGTCAGGTCAGGCGTGTCTGCCGTTACGGCTTCGCTGGCGAATACGAGCACCGGTATCAATGCGGCAAACAGTGCAATAACCGCAGTCAGGTATCTCGAGATAAATCCGCTTGCTGGAGAGGTGTAGATTTTCATTGTAACAACATCAGAAAACCAGGTTCATCATGAACATCATGACCACCAGGAACAGGACCGTCATGATGCCACCGGCACGCATAAAATCCGCGACGCGGTAACCCCCCGGCCCCATCAGCAGGGCGTTGACCTGGTGGGTCGGGATGAGGAAAGAGTTGGAGGTGGCGATGGCCACCGTCAAGGCAAACACCGCCGGGTCAGCCCCGGCTGCAATCGCGAGATTAACTGCCAGTGGCACCAGCAGCACCGTGGCGCCGACATTCGACATCACCAGGGTAAAGAAGGTCGCCAGTGTAGCCAGTGCCGCCTGCAACACCCAGATGGGTACATCACCGAGTATGGCGAGTGTCTGTTGAGCAATCCACGCCGCAGTCCCTGTGTTCTCGACCGCCATACCCAGTGGTATCAGGCTGGCAAGCAGGAACACGGTTTTCCAGCTGACCGCTTTATAGGCCTCCTCAATGTTCATCACACCGGAGAGCACCATTCCCAGTGCGCCGGTCAGCAGGGAGATCGACAGGCGCAGGTCCGAGAACAGCACCAGGCCGAGAGCGACCAGAAAAAAGAACAGCGCGTAACCCACCTTCTGCGGGCGTGTTTCCTCGTGAGGATATTCGGAGGTGACCACCACGAAGTCCCGGTTTGTCTCCAGCCGGGCAAGGGCTTCCCAGGCCGTATGCACAACCAGCGTGTCACCGGCCTCCAGCGGCAGGTTGCGAATATCTTCGCCTTCACGCAGGGTTTTACCGCGGCGATGCAGGCCGACCATCGCCAGTCCGTAGGTCTTGCGCATCCACACATCACGTGCGCTCTTGCCAATCAACTGCGAACCTGGCGGGATAACCACTTCGGCAACACCCGAGCGGGTCGATGCCAGCACTTCACCAAAGTCCTTCAGGTCGGAGCGTTTCTTCAGCCCGTATTTTGCGACAAACAGGTCCACGTCGTGGGGTGATGCCAGGATTGCCATGACCATGCCCGCCTCGATGCCGAGGTCGCGAGCCAGTGCGCCGGGCCCGATACGGGTTTGCTTGTCCTTGCGATGGGTTGCAATGACGCGGATATGCGAACTGCCTTCGATATCGTCCAGCAGGCGTCCGACCATCGGGCTATTCGCGGGTACCTCTACCTCGAACAGGGCGTAGTCGATGCCGTAGATATCCTGGAAATAGCGCATGGTATTGGCACCGACGGTGCTGCCGCTTTCGGATTTCTTGGTCGGCAGCACAAAGCGACCGAAGATCACAAAATAAATAACGCCGGTGGCCACCAGTGCAATACCGATCGGTGTCACACTGAAGAGGTGAAAGGCACTCATCTTCTGACCGGGGGGTAATGCCTGGTTGGATGTCATCATCAGATCATTGAGCAGGATTAACGGACTTGAACCGACCATGGTGACGGTGCCGCCAAGGATGGCGCAAAAACCCATCGGCATCAGCAGGCGCGACAGGGGCAGGCCGCTGCGTGCCGAGATACGACTGACAACCGGGAGGAACAGTGCGGCAGCACCGACGTTCTGCATGAAGCTCGAGATGATGGCAACGGTAGTGGAAATCAGCGGAATGATACGTTTTTCCGTAGTGCCGCCATGTTTCAGTATGGCGCTCGCCACGACGTTCATGACACCGGTTTTATCCAGGCCCTTGCCGATGATCATCACTGCGATGATCGATATCACCGCATTACTGGCGAAGCCGTCAAACAGGTGCGATGCCGGTACAAACGGATGATCGATACCAAACCACGGCGCTATCAGGGAGGTCAGCCCGAGTAACACCATGATGCAAATCGCGGCAACATCAACCTCGACGATTTCGAATACAAACAGGTAAATCGTCAGCAGCAATATCGATGAAACCCACGCTATCTCAATGGTCGGAACCACTCCGGTCAGTGCAAATGCAACAGCAATGAAGATGACCGCACCCACGAGGCGTTTAACAAGGGCTGCTTTTGATAGTGTGCTCACGTAATACTCCAGAGTAGAAATTAACGGTGACGATACGATGAAACAGCGGTACCAGAATCGAACAGAATGAAAATTACACGGTCACAATGACCGCACTTGTTCAAGCAGACGTGTTTGTAACAGGTGGACCGTGAAGGATACTGCTGGGATAGGCGTCACTGCCACTGACGACCGACAACTGCTCGGCAGTATTCAGGACTAAGAGTAAATCGTTGACATACTTTACCGGCGGGATGCCGCTTGTCAACCGGCCGTCTGCGGATGAGTCCGGCGCATACCCGGACCCCAGTTCGATTTCCTGATACTGACTTTCCGCCCGGCAAACCGAATTACAAACAGTTGCGCATAATACAAAAACCATCAGCAACGGCAGCCACAGGTGTCGCATGGTTCTTGGAGTACTGTCTGGCATGAAATCTGGATTCTGACACGTACAGGTAAAAAACTAGCGCTAACAGACGCTAACTATAAGATTTTCTTAATATAACCAAATAATAATTGGCTGTCAAAAATAATAGCGTCGCCCGCGCGCGCGCGGGGCGAAAAGCCGCGAGTCGCGGCTACCCGTCCCGGGGCGAAAACAGCAGCGTGTTAACGACACCGTCCCGTTGCCAGGTCAGCGCCATCCTGCCATTCAGAAAACCGAATCCGGTGACGTTCGAGAGCGCCTGCAGATAACGGTTCTCCAGATTCATTGTCTCTGGCGGACAGGCCATGCGGGTACTGCCGATTTGCCCCAGCGTAATATCGCCGGGACTGTCGCCAGCCGTGACCGAACCAAAATAGCTGTTACAGCCCGCGTGCCCGGAGACGCGGCCATTGATGAAAGCCAGGGTTACATCCAGCCCGTCGGGAACCGCTTCATCCTTACTCATACTCTTGAGCTGCCACTCCTGCCCCTCAATAGTGGCAAGTGACAGCCGGCCCTTGTTGCGCGGCTCGATTTCCTGCAGTCCTTCCTCACCCATCTCCCAGACACGGGTAACGGTCTCTGCAGGACAGCAGGCGGGATCATTCGGCCCCTGTTGCACCAGATCCAGCTCAATTCGCTCGTCAACGATCCTGCCCGCGCGCAGCTGCACACGGTCACCGATCAGGGTGCTACCGATATTGACCGCGCGGCCGTCACGCCGCGCCACGACGGCTAGATAACTGTTGACCCCGGAGCCCCCTGAGGTTTCCCAGAGGGTAACGACGGCTTCTGCCGGCCACTCGCCGTCAAGATCGGCGCGCAGGTAAAAGTCTTCCACCAGCCCAACCATCGGGCGTGACGCCGCACCTTTCTCGACAGGCTCTCCCTCCCAGCGGCCCTCCGCAAGCGTTATGGCATCTTCACGGATACCCGTATAACTCAGGCTGCCGAGTTCCTCCATTGCGGGCACCGTCGTAAACGGTGCATTTTTCTTGTCAGGTGCTGCAGTGTCATTACCATTTTTCGGGGAGCACCCGGTCAGCATGGCAGGCAGGCATACCGCCGTCATGAGCAGCGCAGGCCAACATCGGGGAACATGCTTCATCTATTTTGCTCCTTACCGGTTTTATGCCAGCCAAACGCAGCGCGATCAGAAAGCAGCGCTAGCGGCAGCAGTAGAGTGTACTGGATTATCTGTTCACCGGCACCACGGCTGCTGCTGGCAGGGTTGCCGACAGCCCTTGCAGTCAGTGCCGCATGGCATTGGCCAGTGGCCTGAACTGCAGGGTGTAGAACATTTCCAGGTAGCGTTGCATCTCGGCCCGCTCCAGGTCGGTGACATAACGCCAGAAACCATAGACACGCGACAGGGTCATGAGGCGTTCCGCGTAGCCCTTCCAGGTATAGCGCTGGTTCACCCGCTGCAGTGCACCCTCGGAAATACGTTGCCACTCCCCGGGATCCCGACGGCAGCGCACGAAAAAATCCGCCATGCGCTGCGCGGCCTCAGCGCCGTGATTGGGATCGATATGGAAACCGGAAACGCCATCCTCGATGATCTCCAGCGGGCCGCCGAAACAGGTGGCAAAGGTTGGCAGGCCGGTACCCATCGCCTCGATGACGGTAAGACCAAACGCCTCGAACAGCGCCGGCTGTACGAATGCACCGCCATGATCCGCAATGACGCGGTACAGCTCGCCGGCAAAGGCCTTTTCCAGGTGCATGCCCAGCCATCTGATCTCGCCATCGAGCTGATGCTCGTCCATCAGCCGGTGCATGTACTGGAGCTGTTCACGCTCCTCTGCATCACCGGCCTTTGCCGGGTCGACATGCCCGGCAACCACCAGCAGATTCACCTCGACACGCAATTCGGGGCACTCCGCGAACCAGCGCACCAGGCCGGTGATGTTCTTGATCTGGTCCATGCGCGCCATGGTGAACAGGATGGGTTTGTCACGCTCCTGCAGGACACCACGGATATCCTCGCGGGTCTGGCGACCAAACAACAGTTCCTCGAATTCCGCGTGCAGGTGGCCAAGTCGCCGCCCGGTCTCGGTCGCGGGGAAATAGATCTCCGGATCTGCCCCCGGCGAAACGATATTGAATTTCGGATCGAACACATCGATGCCGTGCACCACCCGGTAGAGTCCCGGCAGGGTGTAGGCACCATGAGCCTCGTACTGCCCGACACTGTCTTCCGTGCCCGCGATCTCCTGGTAGGTGGAGGTGATAATGAAATCCGCCTTGTTCATCGCAATCAGATCGGCGGTGAACTGGCAGGAAAAGTGATACTGCGGGTCGTTCTCCTTCCAGTAGAGGTCGGAATAGAGGTACTTGGTCTTTTCCAGCGCATGCGCAATATTGCACTGCGTCACCCCGAGGCGCTGCGACATGATCGAGGCCACCAGGTTACCGTCCGAGTAATTTCCGATAATCAGGTCCGGGCGGCCGCCGAGTTCGGCCAGCAGCTCACGCTCGGCATCGAGGCTGAAGCGTTCCAGGTAGGGCCAGACCTCGAACCTCGAAATCCAGTGTGGCAGCATCTCGCCGGCAGCATTCTTGAAGGGCACGCGCAGGATGCGGGCATTGCGCGTGCCGGTGATCATCTCGATGCGCTGGTCACAGGAAGTACCCTCAGCCTCGGGGATGAGCCGAGTCAACACCAGCACCTGCGGCTCGATATCGAGGCCCTGGTCCGCGAGGCGACGATGCATTTCCTGTTCCAGGGCACGCACCTGGTCAAGGATGTAGACCACCTGGCCACCGGTATCCGGACGTCCGAGCACATCCGACTGCCCAAACCAGCCATGCGGCGAGAGGATGGCGATGGAGAACACCATCGGGATACGCGCCAGGAATGTTTCCAGGTTGCCCGGCGACGGCGCCTCGAGGATGTCGAGCAACAATTGCATGGTTTCGCGCATGCGTGCCGCATCCCGCCCCCAGCCGGGCTCGAAGCCCATGGCGCGCAGCACGCTGTACACCTCGCCATAGTCCGCGTCGGAGCCGACGCCTGCGAGGTAATCATCCGCCGCGCGCAGTGTGCTGCGCAGTTCCGCTACATCCCTGACAACCTCGTTCAGCATCAGTTGCTGTTCGCGGTAACTGTGCACCCTGAGAAACTCCAGCAAACGCTGGTCACCCTTGCCGAGGGCCTCGAACAGGCGGCTGGAGAGGCGCCGATTGAGAAACTCGACACCGCGGCCAATGGAACGCGTCTCGTGCATCTTCGGAAACTCCCGTGAGAACGGCTCGAGGTCGATCTCCAGCTCCCAGCTCCAGTCGTCCTGGCTGCCGTTTATCAGGTGTTCCTTGAAATACAGGAAATTGCTGACACTGATACGTTCCATGCTCATGGTATCCAGATGTAGCCGCATGTATTCCCAGCAGCCGACACGCACCCGCAGGGCCAGGTAGATCCAGGGCGCATCGACCGCCGCTTCCTGCACCCGACCAAGTAACTTGTACAGCGGGCTGTTGCGCAGGCTGCCGCCGTCCGGCGGCGCACACAGCTCGGCCAGCGCATCCTGCACATCGCTGCGCAGCAGAAAGGCACGTTGCATTCCCAGCAGGTAATGCCACACCCGGTGAGCCTGGCTGCGCTCCTGTTGCAGGTAGCCGGCAAGCGCCTTGAAAAAGGCATCATCCAGTGTCATTTCAGCGCCCAGTGATCGATGAATGGCCGGTAAAAACCGGGATCATTGCAGGTGGCCCCGCGGATGCGCGTGATGGCCGAGGCAAAGGCCTGTGCTCGTTCCAGCATCAACGGCGGCTCCCAGCCACTCAGCAGGCCCAGCGCCATGACGCTGGTAAAGGCATCGCCCGCCCCCACCGTATCGATGACCTCGCCAAGGCCCTGCGGCACGACCGTGAATTCCTCACCGCCAGATGTCAGCACCACGGCTCCGGCCGCGCCGCGGGTGACGATCAGCAGCTCGGCACCGCAATGCTGTTGCAATTGCTGCATTTGTGCCGGCAGCGCTGTCGCTTGCGGAACCAGCAGCGCCAGCTCGGCTTCATTCAGCTTGATCCAGCGTGCACCCTGCAGCTGCGACATGACACTGTCCTGCTGCCACCAGGGCGGGCGCAGATTGACATCCACCAGCCGCTGCAGATCCCTTCCCTGTTGCAGCTGCTGCAAGGCCTGTGCGGAGCCGGGATTGCGAATGGCCAGACTGCCCTGGTAAAGCAGCGCACGATCGGGCAGTGGCGGCATAGCGGCAGGGTCAATGAAGTCATAGGCCTGGTTGTCGACAATCTCGTAGCCGGGCTCGCCGTTCTCGATGCGGACCTCGACGCTGCCGGTCGGATGGGCAGAATCGAGCTGCAGGCCGGAGGCATCCATCTCCCAGCCATGCATGATGTCGCGTATCCTGCGGCCAAGGGGATCATCGCCCACCCTGGAAATAAACAGCGGCGCCCTGCCAAAGGCCTGCAAATGCCAGGCAACATTGAAGGGCGCGCCACCCAGCACGACACTGCCATCGGGAAAGTGGTCGAACAGGACCTCGCCGAAGATCACCGGGCGCTGTGTTGTAAAATCGCTCATTACGTTGCAACCATCTCCTGGCATTGTGTAGTGTCGGGCAAGTGCGTGTTGACGATCTGCACGCTGCAGCAAAACCCTGCCGTCATCGCTGCTTCACATCACAGTCGCGGAAGAACTGGTAGTGTTCGATTGCCTCGAGAATGCCGGCTGCATAGGGCTGCGTGGCAAAATAGATCCGCTCAACATCGGTCAGCGCCGAGAGTTCCTCGTGATGGCGGTTGGCCACGACGACTGCCATGGTGTTGCCGCGCATCATGTCCTCGTCGGCACCGGAACCGCCGGCCACCAGTATATGTTCCAGCGGTATCTCCCACTGGTCGGCAAACCAGCGCAGCGCGAAACCCTTCGAGGCCCGTACCGGAACGATATCGAGAAACTGTCCGAAAGACAGGAACACCGACACCGTCTGTTCATGCAGGTGCAGCAGGCTGTTGATCTCCTCCATGGAGGGCGCAAGGTTTGGATCGATGTAATAGCTGATCTTGTAGCGGCTTTGCTCCGTCTTTGGCTGCAGCTTGATGCCCGGCAGATCGGCAAGAATTCGCATCACCGTTTTCCTGTTCCACAAGTGGTCGATGTGCTGCACCCAGGCATAGTCGGCCGTGAGGCGCGGCGCGTAGTGGATTTCCGTGCCCAGACTGGTGATCAGCACATCCGGTTGCGGGATACCGTATTGTTTCATCACGCGCAGCGCAACATCCAGCCGCCGCCCGGTGGCAATACCGAAGGTTGCACACTTGCGGTTCTCGCGCATCACCCGGATAAAGGCTGCCAGGGACTTCGGATCGGACAGCAGGTTCTGGTCAAGATCGGTAAATATGGCACGGTCGTGGTACAGCGAGGGCCGCGTTTTCTGCGGTATACGCACCTGGGGCTCGGCGCGATTCACAATGGCATGCAAGGCCTCGAGATACTGTGACACATGAGCCTGCCAGGAATAGTGACGTCGCACCCCCTCGATACCATTCTCGGCCAGCGTCCGCCAGGTGTGCGAATCACTCAGTATCTTCAGCAGCGCCTTCTCAATGGCGGACTTGTCGAGCGGGTCAACCAGGTAACCGTTGTGACAATTGCCGGTGATATCGCGCGGCCCGCCATCTTCGGTCGCGACGATCGGCAGGCCGCTGGCGGCCGCCTCGATCAGGGTCAGTCCGAACGGCTCGGTCAGCGCGGGATTGATAAAGACACCGCCGCTGGCGGCGGCGAGGCGGTAGAGCACCGGCACATCACCCGACTGGTGGTATTTCGGGTAGGCCACCCGACCATACAGGTCGTACTGGTCAATGCTCAACAGCAGGTCGGTCAGCACTTCCTGCGGCCGGCTCCCCATGTCACGAATATCCTCGCGGGTACCGGCAACGATCACCAGGTTGGCGGCCCGCTGCAGGGCGGTGGATTCGCCGTACACGTCCAGCAGGGTGCCAAGGTTCTTGCGTGCATCCGGACGCGACATCGCCAGGATGATCGGCTTGTCCGGCTGCTTCAGGAAACGCGCCAGCTCGCGCTGCATCGCACTCCCCTGCTCGGTGCCGTCCGGTGGATAAAACTGTTCCAGTGCCGTCCCCGGCGGCACGACCTTCATGCGCTCCGGTTGGTAGTGATTGTAAAGCCCGTATTGTTCGTCGATTTCCTGGCGGGTACTGGTAATGACCAGGTCCGCTGCGCCCAGTACATCTTCCTCGACCTCGATGCGCCGCGAAATATTGTACTGACGCTCGATTTCATCGCGTTTCAGTCCGCTGGCCAGCAGCCGCTGGCGCTTCACCCTTCCCAGCGAGTGCCCGGTATGCACCAGCGGGATGCCCAGCAGGCTTGACAGCCGCACACCCACATAACCGGCATCCGCATAATGACTGTGGATGATATCCGGCGTCAGCTGCCGTTCGCGGATGTAGCTCAGGGCATTATCAGCGAAGGTATCGAGGCTATCCCACAACTGCTCCTTGGTGATGTAGCCCTCCTCACCACAGTCGAGACGTACAATACTGACTTTATCGCTGAGACGTTCCTCGCGGCGAGCGTAATCGGAGCTGACTGCCGAGTCCAGTACCCGCCGTGTCAGCAGGTCGACCCGGGCAACATCATCGCGCTGACCAAGAGTGCGTGCCAGCTCCACGACGTAGCGGGTCTGGCCACCGGTGTCATCATCAACGCCCAGCTCCAGGTCATGCCCGCGAATCAGGCCGTGGATACTGATTAATATCAGATGCAGCGGTCCATTTTTGCCTGTCATATTCATTCCCTGATTTTGTTTGAATCAATCACCAACAGTAAATATAACAATAATAATTAATAAAATCAATGTGATACATGTTTACACACAAAAACCGGACAGCGCGCAAAGAAAGCACGACAAGTCTGTCAGCGGCGTTCGAACACCACCACGCTGTGCGGCTGCACGTGATAGTCGGGGGCTGCCTGCAGCGGCTGTTCGTCAGCCGGGATGATATCCAGCGGGGATTCGCCGGCCGTATCGACTGCCAGGTACCAGCCGCCTTCGGCAACCCGTGGCAAGGGCATGACCAGCTTGTTCGCCTGCATGCTCATAACCACGAACAGGTCTTCTTCCCAGGCATCGACCGCACCCAGTGTACAGGCGAGCAGCCGCGCATCGGGATCTTCCCATAGTGGCTGGTTGAGGCGCTCGCTGTGCCAGGTGATATCCGGAAACCAGTGACCGTCGCGTTCCATGCCGTTCAGGAAGCGGGTATGTGTCAGGCAGGTGTGGCGTTTGCGAAAGGCAATCATGAGACGTGTAAAGCGCAACATGTCACTGTTGCTCCCGGTCAGGCTCCAGTCGAACCAGCCCAGCTCGTTGTTCTGGCACCAGGCGTTGTTATTGCCATGCTGGGTGCGCAGCACCTCGTCACCGGCATTGAGCATCGGTATACCCTGGCTGAGCAGCAGTATTGCCATGAAGTTCTTCGCCTGCCGGCGACGCAGCGCGACAATCTCCGCATCATCGGTATCGCCTTCCGTGCCACAGTTCCAGCTGAGAACATTGCTGTTGCCATCGCGATTGTTCTCGCCGTTGCCTTCATTGTGTTTTTCGTTGTAGCTGGTCTGGTCGTGCAGGGTGAAGCCATCATGACAGCTGATGAAATTGATGCTGTTGATCGGCAGGCGGTCATCATCCTGGTAGAGATCGCTGCTGCCACTGAAGCGCCGCGCCAGTTCACTGTGCATGCCCTTGTCGCCACGCACAAAGCGGCGCACCACGTCACGGTACTGCCCGTTCCATTCGGCCCAGCGGAAACCGGGGAAATCACCCACCTGGTAAAGACCTGCCGCGTCCCAGGCCTCGGCGATGAGGCGCGTATCACTGAGTACGTTTGAAAACTCGATATTCCACAATACCGGTGCATGATAGAGCGGCTCGCCGTTCTCGCCACGTGACAGCACGCTCGCCAGGTCGAAACGAAAGCCATCCACATGCATCTCGCGCACCCAGTACTCGAGGCACTCCAGTATAAACTTTGCCACCAGCGGGTGATTGCAGTTGACGGTATTCCCGCAGCCGGTGTAATCGCGGTAGATCGCACGATCCTGCGGGTCCAGGTGGTAGAAGGCCTCGTTACCAATGCCCTTGAAGTTGATCACCGGACCACCGGCACCACCTTCTGCCGTGTGGTTGAAGACCACGTCAAGGATGACGCCGATACCGGCCTCATGCAGCGCCTTCACCATATCCCGGAACTCGTTCACATGGGCCGCGGCATGCGTCGAGACACAATAGCCGGGGTGTGGACTGAAATAACTGTGAGTGCTGTAACCCCAGTAATTTTCCAGGCCAAGTTCCGCCACGCCGGGGGGCACGTCCTGCTCATCGAAGGCCATCACAGGCAGCAGCTCGACATGCGTCACGCCCAGTGACGTCAGGTAGGGAATCTTCTCGATAACACCAAGGAAGGTCCCCGGCTGGCTGACCCCGGATGTCGTATGCCGGGTAAAGCCACCGACATGCATTTCGTAGATAATCGTTTTTTCCGGGCGGATGCAACCCAGCGTTTCATCGTCACCCCAGTCGTATTCGGCTGACTGCACCACGCCACGCATGGAGGTGGCCATATTGCTGCCCGGCCCGGCGGCAGCGGCGCGCTGCCACAGCGTGGCGCTGACACCGCGCGTCCAGGGATCAAGCAGCACCTTCTCACGGTCAAAACGAAATCCGGAGTGATGCACATCATCCGGTCCGTTGATACGCCAGGCATAGTGGGTACCCACCGGCAGGTCGAGCACCTGCACGCTCCAGAAAAAGAACACCCGGTGCAGGCGCGCCTCCAGGGGAATAATCTGAAACGGCTCACGGCTATCCGCGGCGGCAAACAACAGCAGCTCCACATGCGTGGCATGGCGGCTGTAGATGGAGAAATTCACGCCGTCAGCAAGCGGCGTGGCACCCATCGGATAGCGACTGCCGCTACGAATCTGGTAGTTCATGCTGGTGTTGTCAGTCAAGGGCACGGTCCCCCGGATGTTATTCGCTGCGGTCACTGCGCTGAGTTAACTATACACGCCTTCAGGGCGGGTCGCTGACTGTGTCGACCGGTATCGCTGACTACAGGGCTGCAGCATCACCGGGGTGATGTCTGTGTTTGTTGACATGCATCAAAACCTGCGTCCCCAAGATATGGCATACAGGCATGTATACGCTGCCAGCGCGACAACAAACCGGGGGAGCAAGTCCATGCAGCAGTTTCAGTACGTACGCCGTTTTCGTGAACTCGGCATCGACGATGTGCCGCTGGTCGGCGGCAAGAATGCATCACTGGGCGAGATGTACCGCGCACTGTCGGGTGCAGGTGTCAGGGTGCCCAACGGCTTTGCCACCACGGCACAGGCCTACCGCGATTACCTCGCACACAACGATCTGCACACACGCATTCAGGAGACACTGGCACAACTGGATGTCGACGATGTCGACGCACTGGCAACCAGCGGCGCACAGATACGCGGCTGGATCGTCGATGCGGAACTGCCGCCGCAACTGGCCAGCGAGATCACTGCCGCCTACGCGGAAATGTCCGCGGAATACGGCAACGACACCGACGTCGCGGTGCGCAGTTCCGCGACCGCCGAAGACCTGCCGGACGCCTCCTTCGCCGGCCAGCAGGAGACCTATCTGAACATTCGCGGCACGGAACACCTGCTGCGCACCTGCAAGCGGGTACTGGCCTCGCTGTTCACCGACCGCGCCATCCACTACCGCGTCGACAAGGGCTTTGAGCACATGAGCATTGCGCTCTCCATCGGCGTGCAGAAGATGGTGCGCTCGGACATCGGTGCCTCCGGTGTGATGTTTACACTGGACACGGAAAGCGGCTTCCGCGACGTGGTGATGGTCACCTCGGCCTACGGTCTGGGTGAAAATGTCGTGCAGGGCGCGGTCAACCCGGACGAGTTTCTCGTGTTCAAGCCAACCCTGGAGCAGGGACACCGGCCCATCATCCGTCGCCACCTGGGTGAAAAGGCCATCAAGATGATCTACACCAAAGACCCGGTCACGGCCGAGGCCACCCGCAACGTGCCGGTTAAGAAAGAACAGCAGCAGCGTTTCTCGATCAGCGATGACGAGGTGCTAGAGCTGGCGCGTTATGCCACCGTCATCGAACGCCATTATTCAGCACATGCCGGCAAACCACGCCCCATGGATATTGAATGGGCACGGGATGGTGTCAGCGGCGAACTGTTCATCGTGCAGGCACGCCCTGAGACCGTGCACTCGGTACGCACCGATGCCTTCCACGAGATCTACCATCTCAAGGAACGCGGCAAGGTGCTGACACAGGGCAAAAGCGTCGGCGCAAAGATCGGTGCCGGCCGGGCACGCATTATCCTGGAAGCGGCGCACATGCACGACCTGCTGCCTGGCGAGGTGCTGGTGACCGACATCACCGACCCGGACTGGGAACCCGTCATGAAGATTGCCAGTGCCATCGTCACCAACCGCGGCGGCCGTGTCTGCCATGCGGCCATCGTGGCGCGCGAGCTGGGAATCCCGGCCGTGGTCGGCACCGGTGACGCCAACCACAGCATCGAGGATGGCCAGGAGATCACCGTCTCCTGCGTCGAGGGCGACGACGGTTTTGTCTACGAGGGCCTGCTGCCCTACTCCAGTGAACAGGTTGACCTGTCCAACCTGCAGCACCCGCAGACCAACATCATGCTGATCGTCGGTAACCCGGTACAGGCACTGGAATTTGCGGCCTTTCCGAATGACGGCGTCGGCCTGGCGCGGCTGGAATTCATCATCAACAACAGCATCGGCATCCACCCGCGCGCCGTGCTGGAACACAGCCATCTGCCGGACGACATCCAGCAACAGATCGCCACGCGTGCAGCCGGTTATAGCAGCCCGCGGGATTTCTATATCAATCGCCTCGCCGAGGGCGTCGGTACCATTGCGGCGGCCTTCTATCCAAAACCGGTCATCGCACGCATGAGCGACTTCAAGTCGAATGAATACGCTGCCTTGCTCGGCGGTGAAGGTTTTGAGCCGCACGAGGAAAACCCCATGCTCGGCCTGCGTGGTGCCAGCCGCTACCACTCGGCCGCCTTTGCCGAGTGTTTTGCGCTGGAATGCGCCGCCATGAAGAAGGTGCGCGAGGAGATGGGCCTCAATAACCTGGAATTGATGATTCCGTTTGCACGCACGGTCACCGAGGTACAGCAGGTGCTGGAGATGATGTCGCGGCAAGGCCTGCGGCGCGGAGAAAACGGTCTGCAGATCAAGCTGATGTGCGAGGTCCCCGCCAACGCGCTGCTCGCCAGCCAGTTCCTCGAACACTGTGACGGCTTCTCGATCGGCTCCAACGACCTGACGCAACTGACGCTGGGCGTGGACCGCGACTCCGGACTGCTGAGCGGCTACGATGAACGCAACGAGGCCGTCACTGCCCTGATGGGCATGGCCATCGACGCCTGCCAGGCCGCCGGCAAGACTGTCGGCATCTGCGGGCAGGCACCCTCCGATTTTCCGGAGATCACTCGCTGGCTGGTCGAACAGGGCATCGATTCCATCTCACTCAACCCGGACAGTATCCTGAAGATGACCGGGGTCGTGCTGGAGATAGAACGCGAGCTGCAGCGTGGCACTACCGCCAGTGACTGAAGGATGCCCGGCAGGCGCTACCCGTACTGTGCCTTGTAGTTTTCCAGAATCTTGATGTAGTTGGCGCGCTCGAAGGCACCGGGGTTGAGGCTGTTGGCCTGGCTCATGGAGCCCTTCAGCTGCGCCACTGAATCGTATTGCCTTGCATCCATCCAGGCCTGCAGGCCGTCCACCAGGGTGGTGAGAAAACCGATGCCGTGCTGCAACATGCCGGACGTGGTCATGACGACGTCCGCACCGGCGAGCAGGTACTTGATGAGTTCGACCGGGCTGTGCACGCCGGTGCTGGCGGCAAGCGAGGCGTTGATGCGACTGTGCAGCACCCCGAGCCACAACAACGGCAGGCGTATCTCGTCCGGCGTGCTGAGTTTCAGATCCGTGACGACTTCCATTTCATCCAGGTCCATGTCCGGCTGGTAGAAGCGGTTGAACAGTACCAGCGCGTCGGCACCGGCCTCGTCGAACTGCCGTGCCATGTTGCCGGTGGCGCTGAAGTAGGGGCTGAGTTTCATGGCGACCGGAATGGTGACCGCCGCCTTCACGGCCTTGAGAATCTCCAGGTAGCGTTGCTCAACCTCGCGGCCTTCCGTGTAGAGTTTCGCGGGAATGTAGTAGGCGTTCAGTTCGATGCCACTGGCGCCGGCATCCTGCATCAGGCGCGCCGTGCTCACCCAGCCCTCGTTGGTCACACCGTTGAGGCTGCCGATGACCGGAATGTCGACCGCCTCTGTGGCACGGCGCAGCAGGTTCAGGTATTCGTCCGGCCCGGTCTCGTAGTCCTCGATTGCCGGAAAGAAACTCAGCGACTCGGCGTAGCTCTCTGCACCCGAGGTAATCAGGTGCTCGATGGCGGCATTCTCGTGCTTGATCTGTTCCTCGAACAGCGAAAACATCACCACCGCCGCGGCGCCGGCATCCTCCATGCGCCTGTAGTTGTCGAGCTTCTCCGACAGGGGTGAGGCGGAGGCGACGACCGGGTGCTTCAGTTCCAGCCCCATGTAGGTGGTACGCAGATCCATGGCATTATCCTCTTGTTATGCAGTTTCGCTCAGCTGCTGCTGCCGGCATCCGGATGCACGTCGGTGACGCCGCGCCGTTCCTTGCCCTGGTAACCGGCACGCTCGTACATGCGCCACTTCTGGGTGACCTGTTCCTGCGCTTCACTGATCAGGATCTCTGCCTCCCCGGGGTTGGTACGGGTGAGCATCTTGTAGCGCAACTCCTGGTAGGCATAGTCCTTGAAGGCAATGCGCGGCCCCTGTGAATCGAGCATAAACGGATTCTCACCGGACTTGCGGACCTCCGGATTGTAGCGCATCAGCGGCCAGTAACCACTCTTCACGGCGCGGTGCTGCTGCAGCAGGCCATGCTGCATGTTGATGCCGTGCGCGATGCAGTGACTGTACGCCAGTATCAGGGAGGGACCGGGATAGGCCTCCGCCTCGCGGAACGCCAGCAGCGTCTGCTGCGGGTTTGCACCCATGGCGACCCGTGCGACATACACGTTGCCGTAGGAAATCGCCTGCAGGGGCAGGTCCTTTTTGGGGACACGCTTGCCGCCCGCGGCGAATTTCGCCACGGCCGCCAGCGGTGTTGACTTCGACATCTGCCCGCCGGTATTGGAATACACTTCGGTATCCAGCACCAGGATATTGATGTCGCGTCCCATGGACAGCACATGATCGAGCCCAGCGGAACCGATGTCGTAAGCCCAGCCGTCACCACCGACCAGCCAGACACTGCGGCGCACCAGCTGATCAGACACCGTCAGCAGGTGGCGCGCCTGCTCCGAGTCCATGGCACGCAACTTTTCCTCCAGGTCGGCGACCAGCGCGCGCTGGGCGCGGATCTCGGACTCCGTGATCTGCGGCGCCAGCAGGATTTCCTGCACATAGCCCTCGCCCAGCTGCGCTGCCAGTTCTTTCAGCAGCCGCTCGGCGGTGGCCAGCTGCGTGTCCGCCGTGAGGCGGAAACCGAACCCGAACTCGGCGTTGTCCTCGAACAGCGAGTTGGACCAGGCCGGACCCTTGCCCTCGGCATTCTGGCTCCACGGCGTGGTTGGCAGGTTGCCACCGTAGATGGACGAGCAACCGGTGGCGTTAGCGACCACCAGCCGGTCACCAAACAACTGTGACAGCAGCTTCACATAGGGTGTTTCGCCGCAGCCCGCGCAGGAGCCCGGGAACTCGAACAGCGGCTGCAGGAACTGCACACCGCGTACCGTGGAAAAGTCGACGCGCTCGTGCTCGACGTACGGCAGGGTCTCGAAAAACTCGACATTGTGGCGCTCGGTGTCCAGTTCACCGGCCTTGGCCTGCATGTTGATGGCCTTGCGTCCGACGTCTTCCTTGCTCTTCACCGGGCAGACCTCGACGCACAGCCCGCACCCCGTGCAGTCATCCAGGTACACCTGCAGCGTGTAATGCACCTCGGGGAGACCACGGGCATCGATGGGTGCATGACGGAAACCCGCGGGTGCCTGCTGCAACCGTGACTTGTCGTAGAACTTGGCACGGATCACGCTGTGCGGACAGACGAAACTGCAATTGCCACACTGAATGCAGATATCCGGTTCCCATGCGGGCACGTACATGGAGAGGTCGCGCCGTTCCCAGCGGGAGGTCGCGGTGGGAAAGGTGCCGTCCACGGGCAGTGCACTGACCGGCAGCTGGTCGCCCTTGCCGGCCATCATCATGGCCGTTACCTCGCGTACGAAGGCCGGCGCTTCCGGCGGTACCGGTGGCAGCAGGTCGATGCTGCTGCTGGTCTCTTCCGGGACCATGACCTGGTGTAGCTGGGCCAGGGTGTTATCGACGGCCTCGAAATTGCGGCGTACCACCTCCTCGCCCTTCTTGCCATAGGTCTTCTGGATCGCTGCCTTGATCTTGGCGATGGCTGCCTCCTTGGGCATGACACCGGAAAGTGCAAAGAAGCAGGTCTGCATGACGGTGTTGATGCGGTTGCCCATACCACTGTCGCGCGCCACCGTGTAGGCATCGATGACATGGAACTCCAGCTTGCGCTCGATGATGGTCTTCTGAATGATGCGCGGCAGCCGCTCCCAGACGCTGTCTGCATCATAGGGACTGTTGAGCAGGAAAATCGCACCGGGGGCAGCCGTTTCCAGTACGTTGGTGCGTTCCAGAAAATTAAACTGGTGACAGCCGATGAAATTTGCCGACTGCACCAGATAACTGGAACAGATCGGGTCGGGACCGAAACGCAGGTGCGATATGGTCTGTGAACCGGATTTCTTCGAGTCGTAGACGAAGTAGCCCTGTGCATGAAAGGCAGGGTCCTCGCCGATGATTTTGATGGTGTTCTTGTTGGCACCCACGGTGCCGTCCGCACCGAGGCCGTAGAACAGCGCGCGCACTACCCGCCCCGACTCGATCATGAAGTCCGGTTCATAGGCCAGGCTGGTGTGGCTGACGTCATCGTTGATACCCACCGTGAAGCCGTTCTTCGGCTGCTGCTTCTCAAGTTCGCTGAACACCGCCTTCACCATGGCCGGGGTAAATTCCTTGGAAGACAGGCCGTAGCGCCCGCCGATGATGCGCGGCAGTGTAGCGGTCGGCAGGCTGCCATCCGCCGCCGCCTGCGTCAGCGTGGTCACCACATCCAGGTACAGCGGCTCGCCCGGGGCGCCCGGCTCCTTGGTACGATCCAGCACCGCAATGGCACGGGTGCTCGCGGGCAGTGCAGCCAGCAAGTGGGCGACAGAGAACGGCCGGTACAGGTGCACCTGGATAACACCGACCGCTTCGTCATGCGCGAGCAGCCAGTCCACCGTCTCGCGCACCGTAGCCGCGCCCGATCCCATCAGGATGACGACCCGTTGCGCCGCGGGGTCGCCGTGGTATTCAAACAACTCGTAGTGGCGACCGGTAAGCGCACCGAATTCACGCATCCTGCTTTCCACGATCTCCGGGGTACGGGCATACCACGGGTTGACGGTCTCGCGACCCTGGAAATAGACGTCCGGATTCTGTGCCGTGCCGCGCATGAACGGAACATCCGGGCCAAGACCACGCTGCCGGTGCGCGCGCACCAGGTCGTCGTCGATCATGGCACGGATCTCGGCGTCGCTGAGCAGCGTGATCTTGTTGACCTCGTGCGAGGTACGGAAGCCATCGAAGAAGTGAATAAAGGGTATGCGTGACTCCAGGGTGCTGGCCTGTGCAATCAGCGCCATGTCGTGTGCCTCCTGCACCGAGCCGGAGGACAGTTGCGCGAAGCCGGTACTGCGTACCGCCATCACGTCCTGGTGGTCACCGAAGATCGACAGGCCCTGGGCCGCCAGCGAGCGTGCCGCAACGTGAAACACCGCGGCGGTGAGTTCGCCGGCGATCTTGTACATATTCGGGATCATCAACATCAGGCCCTGCGAGGCCGTGAAGGTCGTCGTCAGTGCGCCGGTCTGCAGGGCACCGTGTGCCGCGCCCGCGGCACCGCCCTCGCTCTGCATCTCCGCGATGATGGGGATGTCGCCCCAGAGGTTGGTCTTGCCCTCATTGGCCCACTGGTCAGCCAGTTCCCCCATGGTGGAAGAGGGTGTGATGGGATAGATCGCACAAACCTCGTTGACGCGATAGGCGACATAGGCGGCGGCCTCGTTACCGTCGATGGTGGCTACTTGCCGGTTTTCCATGCATTACTCCAGAAACCGGCACTCAAGCGCCGGAAAAAACGATTGCGTGATTCACAGCCTGCATTCGTGCACCACGTTCAGGCGGGCTCGGCGATCATGTCGATGGCATGGCAGGGGCATTGCTGGAAGCAGATACCACAACCGGTGCATTTGTCGAAATTGACCGAGTAACCCTTGTGCTTGCCGAGCTTGTTGATGGCACGTTCCGGACAGGCGCCGAAACAACCATCGCACTCGTAGCAGTTGCCGCAGGACAGGCAGCGCAGTGCTTCGAACACGGCATCATCCTTCTGCAGACCATGCACTACTTCCTCGAAGCCGGACTGGCGTAGCTGCAGGTCGATACTTTCCTGCGAGCGCTGCTCGGCATCGGTGAAATACCAGACATGCAGCTTGTCGAAGCTGGCAAGCGGGTTTTTCGCCGGCGGCTGCCAGCTCTCACCACGCAGCCAGGCATCGATGTTGCGAGCAGCCTTCTTGCCATGTCCGACGGCCACGGTGACGGTGCGTTCCGAGGGCACCATGTCGCCACCGGCGAAGATGCCGGGATGGCCGGTCATCATGTGCTCGTCGACGATAACAGTATCCCATTCAAACGTGATGCCCTCGATCCCGTTCAGCAGACTGGCATCCGAATTCTGTCCCAGCGCCAGAATCAGGGAATCGGCCTCCAGTGTTTCGAGTTTGCCGGTACTGCGCGGGCGGCCATCCTCGCCGACCTCCATGACTTCGACAGTGAAGGTGGTGGCGTCGATCTCCCTGATGGTGCGCAGCCAGTTAATCTTCACACCCTCCTCAAGGGCCTCGTCGGCCTCAAAGGGATGGGCGGGCATGTGCTCGCGGTCGCGGCGATAGATGATCAGTGCCTCATCGGCACCGAGGCGCTTGGCGACCCGTGCGGCATCCATGGCGGTATTGCCACCGCCGTAGACAGCGACGCGACGGCCGAGTTGCGGCGCTTCACCGGCCTCGACACTGGCAAGAAAACTGACCGCATCCAGCATCTTGCCGGCATCGCGCGCCGGAATGTCGATGTGCTTGCTGATGTGGGCACCGATGGCGACGAACACGGCATCGAAATTACCCGCGTCCCGTTCCGCCAGCAGGTCCTCGACCTTGTGGTTGAGAACGATCTTGACGCCCATCTCCTCAATGCGCCTGATCTCCGCATCCAGCACATCACGGGGCATGCGGTAGGCGGGGATGCCGAAGTGCATCATGCCACCCGCCGTTGGCCCGGCCTCGTGAATCTCCACAGTGTGACCAAGGCGCGTCAGGTGGTAGGCCGCCGACAGGCCACTGGGGCCGGCACCGACGATCAGCACGCGCTTGCCACCGGCCATTGGCTGCCATTCGACCTGCCAGCCTTTTTTGATGGCGCGGTCGCCGAGGAAGCGCTCCACGGCATGAATGCTCACCGGGCTGTCGAGCTGGTTGCGGTTACAACCGGATTCACAGGGGTGGTAGCAGACACGGCCATGCACCGCCGGCAACGGGTTTTCCTCGATCAGCGCCTGCCAGGCCGCCTTGTAACGTTTTTCAATAACCAGCGCGAGCCACGCCTGAATATTCTCGCCGGCCGGGCAGGCGGCATTGCAGGGCGGCAGCAGTGACACATAGTCGGGTCGCTGTATACGCGTCGGGCCCATGTGTGTTTCGTGCAACAGGTCCGGTGGACGCGTCAGGTCGTGCTTCATGTCGAGTGAATCTCCTGGAAACGGCTAAGACGGCAATGCCCTGTCGGCAGCAGCCTGAAAAGTTGTCGCTGCCGCCATTGGGCGTAGCTTAATGCAGGCATCTTAAACAGCACGGCGTGCCGCAGCAATAAGATCGCGCACGAAGAATCTTTACAATCCTGTTACAGGATTCGCGGAACAATAGCTATGGCCTTGGAAGCAGGAATAGAATAGGTTGATGTAGTGCGCCTCGCCATGGGGGGCGTACCCGGAAATAAGGCCCCGGTCGATGCAGGCGACAGGACAAATTTGCCTTGAAATCCTGTCAGGATCGGGAAGGTGTGCTATTTAAGCCATAGCAGCAGAAATTGACCGCCGGCCATGCCCGGTAACGTCAACCATGCAATTTACAGCTGCCGGTTTGAAGTGCGTGTCAGCGCTGACGCAGGTGACTGTGATGCGAATACTCGGTTTCCGCGTAAGCCGTCAGATTCAGCAACTGGGCCAGCGTATCGATGTGCGTTTCACCGTACATAAGGATCAGGCACTGCAGGAAATCTCTGGCATCATCCGGCGTGGTCGGAGGTGGAGTTGTAGTCATACTCGTGGGTGTTTCTGTAACCGGGTATTCCTGCATGATCTGCGCCCCCACAGGCAGCTCGCAAGCGAGCTTTGGATATCTATATGAATTATGTCCTGAATATAGCATATTTCCTGTCGCACGGAAGGAAACAATACTCTGGCAGATAATGGATTTCCGGCACACACGGGCAGCAGGTATCACTTTTCAGTAACAGATTCATGCACTAAGGGTTTTCTGAAACAACCCGGGCAGCCGCAACGTGCACCGGCCTCCTGACAAAATAACCGAGAACAGGCAGCAACAATGGAGAACAACCATGAGTGACATTCCCCCGGTCAGACAGCAGGACACAGGAACGCATTTCAGCATAGAGATACAGCCGGTGCTGCCCGCGCAGTTCGCGCGTCTTCCGGAACTGGCGAATGACCTGTATTACAGCTGGAACAATACTGTCAGAGGTCTGTTCCGGCACCTTGACGGGGACTGCTGGAATGCCTGCTCGCACAACCCCAGGGTATTCCTGCGGCGATTGCGTCAGCACAAGATCGATGCAGCCGCCAGTGACCCGATCCTGCTTTCCGAATACCGCCAGGTGCTGTCGAACTATGACACCTACCTGGAACAGAAACCGACCACCCGCATCGACGAATACCTGGACCGTGACACGGACCTGGTCGCCTATTTCTCTGCCGAGTACGGCTTCCACGAAAGCATGCCGATCTACGCCGGCGGACTTGGCATACTGGCGGCCGACTACTGCAAGGCCATGAGCAACCTCTGGGTACCGTTCGTGGGCGTCGGCATTCTCTACCACGAGGGTTACTTCAGACAGCGTATCGACTGTCACGGTGTACAGATTGCCGAACGCCTGCGCAGTTCACCATCCGACATGCCGGTGATACCCGCACTGGACACGGATGGCAACGCCATCATGATACAGGTCGAACTACCGGGGCGGCGTATTGATCTGAAGGTCTGGCAGGTAAATGTCGGCCATATCCGTCTCTACCTGCTGGACAGCGATGTTGACAGCAACACTCCCGACGACCGTCAGCTGACCGCGCAACTCTATGGTGGCGACAGTGAAATGCGTATCCAGCAGGAAATCATTCTCGGTATCGGCGGGGTACGGGCACTGCGCGCACTGCGACTGCAGCCCACGGTATGGCATATCAACGAGGGCCATGCCGCCTTCCTGATACTGGAACGCTGCCGCGAGCACATCCGTGACGGCATGGCGTTCGACAGTGCGATGGAACTGGTCGCCGCCGGCACCGCCTTCACCACGCACACACCGGTACCAGCCGGACATGACGTCTTTCATGAGGATGTCATGCGTCACTATTTCGGTGACATCATCCAGCAGCTGGGTATCACGGAGAAACGCTTTCTGGCGCTTGGCAGCAACCCGCGTGACAGCGCCGGATTCTGCACCACGACACTGGCCATACATGGCTCCCGGTTCCGCAACGGCGTCAGCCAGATCCACGGCCATATCGCCTCGGAGATGGAATCCTACATGTGGCCTGACATCCAGACCCGCGACAACCCGATCGCCGGCATCACCAATGGCGCCGATGTCGATACCTACCTCGATCGTTCCTGGGTCGCCCTGTTCGAGATGTACATGGGCGGCGGCTGGCGTGCACAGCTGACGCAGGAGGACTTCTGGAAAACCTTCATCAACAACATACCGGACCATGTGTTCCGCAGCGTACGCCAGATTCTCAAGGCAGCGGCACTCGAGGAGGTCAGGCGCCGCGCCAGCATCCAGTATGCGCGCTGTGCACAAACCAATTCGCTGCTTGATCGCCTGACACGCAATCTTTCTTCGAACAGCCTTGATACCCTGCTGATCGGCTTTGCGCGCCGTTTTGCCATTTATAAACAGGCCGGGCTGATATTCAGGGATCTGCCGCGGCTGGCACGACTGGTGAATGATCCGCAACGTCCGCTTACACTGGTGTTCGCCGGCAAGGCCCACCCGAATGACAAGCCGGGACAGGCACTGCTGAAGCGGGTTTACGAGATCAGCCTGATGCCGGAATTCCAGGGCCGGGTCATCCTGCTGGAAAATTACAACCTGTCCATGACCCGTGACCTGCTGCCCGGCGTCGATGTCTGGCTGAATACGCCGAAGTACCCGATGGAGGCCTGTGGCACCTCCGGCATGAAGGCCGCCATTAACGGCGTGCTGAATCTCAGTGTTGCGGATGGCTGGTGGGCCGAGGCCTGGAACGGCGAGAACGGCTGGTCGATCACACCTCACCAGGAATGCGACGACGAAACCCGTGAAAAACTCGAGGCAGAGGAGCTGATGAACATTCTCGAGTACCATGTTATCCCTGCCTACTATGACCGCAACCAGGACGGCGTACCGGAGGCGTGGACGCGCATGTCAAAGGCCTCCATGATGTCGATACTGCCGCGTTTCAATACCATTCGCATGGCGCTGGACTATCTGCGGGTCTCCTACGCGCCGGCTGCACGCGAAAGCCGCCTGCTGCATCAGGACAATGCACAGGCTGCGCGGGAACTGGCTGCATGGAAGCAAAAGATTGCCAACAGCTGGAGTGCAATTGAAGGGCGTCTCGCCAGTCCGGTTCCGGCGGCTATCAGTACCCGGGAACATTTACACCTTGAGGTCGAGGTTAACCTCAATGGCCTGGACGCTTCCGACATTGTCGTCGAATGCGTACTGGGTCATGAAACCGGTACAGGGCAGTTCATCACCGAGTGCAGCCACCTCTTCCAACTGGCTGACAGCAGCAGTGGCAGCGTGGTCAGCTACCATTGCAACCTGTTCGATACGACAGAAACCTGCCAGCAGTGCGGGCAGCAGTCATTCAAGATACGCATGTACCCCTGTCACCCGCTGCTTAATCATCCGCTGGAGTGTGGCCGCATGATCTGGTTGTAGCAGGCGACTGCATCCGGCACAACCAACCATGCTGAAATGGCCTGTTGTTTTGATGACCGGCCCTGTTATGCTCGTGATGATTATCTGCATAGCGTGACATTGCAGGCATGCCGCGTATGGTTGCCCGGAGGTTGACAGCTTGCCCCGCAAGAACAGGATACTGGATATCGAGGAAATCAGGGTCAGCTGCAGGAACTGCACGCTGGCCCATCTGTGCCTGCCCCACGGCCTGGAACAGAAAGACCTCGAGAAACTGGATGCCATCGTCAAGCGCAATCCACCCTGTCACCGCGGCGATCACCTCTACCGTTCCGGTCAAAAAAGCCATGCCCTGTTTGCTGTTCGCGCGGGCACACTGAAATCCTACTGCATCACCGAGCATGGCGGAGAACAGGTACTGGGTTTTATGCTGCCCGGTGAACTGACCGGGATGGACGGACTGGCAGGCGGGCGCTATGCCTCGTCAGTGGTTGCGCTCGAGACCAGCAGCGTCTGTGAACTCCCGCTGGACCAGCTATCGACACTCTGTAACCAGTTGCCCGGCATGCATGACCGGATCATGCGCATCTTCGGCCAGGAAATCACCACGGACCAGGAACTGCTGATGCTGCTCGGCAAGCACAGTGCGGAAGAACGGCTGGCATCCTTCCTGCTCAGCCTGTCCTCGCGTTACAAAAAACGCGGCTTGTCTGCCGATGTATTCTCTTTACCCATGTCGCGCCAGGAGATCGGCAATTACCTGGGACTGGCCATTGAAACAGTCAGCCGGCTGTTCGCACGTTTCCAGGACGAGGAAATACTCACGGTCAACAGGAAACTGGTTACTATCCGCCAGCGGCAGTCGCTGGCTGCGTTACTGGACGCCTGCGTAAGTCACTCGACGGCCACATCTTTATAGCCCGATCCCGGCCCCCGACCGGTCGCGCAGACGCGACGAGCGCCGGTGAGCCCCGTGTCGCGAGCCCGCGACTTCCGCCTGTCGCTAAAACATACTGCCGGGGAAGATAACGCGGTAGAATAGCGCCAACCTCCAACTACAACGATTCAGCAACCGGCACATTCCGTATGACAGACCTGCACAACGAACTCCCCGTACAAAGGAAGACAAAAATTGTTGCCACCATTGGCCCGGCATGCGCATCACTGGAGCAGCTTGCCGCCATGATCAGGGCCGGCATGAACGTGGCGCGCCTCAATCTCTCGCATGGCACCCTCGACGGGCACAAGGAGCAGATCAGGTTGCTGCGCGCAGCCTCGGCACAGGTTGGCACCAGCATTGCCATCATGATTGACACCCGGGGAATCGAGATTCGCACTCGCCGTCTACACAATGATCAAGCCGAACTGCTGCCGGGATCGAGTTTCACGCTGTTCACCGATGAACGGGAAGGCGATGAACACGGGGTCAGCATTACCTACCGGAAACTGTTCGAGGAGGTCAGTAACGGTACGCCGATCCTGCTGGATGACGGGGCCATAGAGCTTGAGGTCACCTCGGTGGCTGATTCTTCTATCATCTGCCGCGTCATCCACGGTGGCTGGCTGGGTAATTGCAAGAGCGTCAACCTGCCCGATACCCGGCTTACACTCAGTGCCGTCAGCCCCGAGAACCGCGAGGATGTTGTCAGGGAGCTTGGCTTTGCCGCCGAGAACGACGTCGACTACATCGCGGCCTCCTTCATCCAGTCCGCGGATGATATCTACAAGATGCGGGAAATCCTCGTGGAAAAAGGCATGAATATCCCGCTCATCGCCAAGATCGAGAACAAGGCCGGTGTGGAGAACCTGGAAGAGATCGTCAGTGCCGCCGATGGCATCATGGTCGCGCGCGGTGATATGGGCGTGGAATTGCCACTGGCCGATGTACCCGCCACCCAGAAAAAGATCATCCGCATGACCGTCAGTAATGGCAAACCGGTCATTACCGCGACACAAATGCTGGCCTCCATGGAAAACAATCCGAAACCGACACGGGCCGAGGCCAGTGATGTGGCGAATGCCATACTCGACGGCACCTCGGCGGTGATGCTCTCGGGTGAAACCGCAGTCGGCAAATATCCGACGGAGGCCGTCCGCACCATGGCCACCATTGCGCGACGTGCGGAAGCCTCGCTGAGTGAATACGGCTACCTGCAGAGAATCAAGCCGCACCCCTCGAATTTTGTCACGGAGGCCGTCAGCCAGGCAGCTGTCAGCATGTCCGCACACCTCGAGGCGGCGGCCATCATCAGCCTTACCGAGACCGGCTTTACCTCGCGCCTGATCTCCAAGTACCGGCCGGCAAGCCCCATCCTGGCCATCACCTCTTCGACGATGGTGGCACGCAAGCTCTCCATGAACTGGGGAGTCACTCCACTCCTCTATGACGGCGAGACCACGGACCGCGCGCGCCTCGACTTTGCCATCAACAAGGCGAAGGCGCTGGGCTACCTGAAAACAGGTGACATCGTGGTCTCAACAGCCGGGCATCACCAGCAGGCAGGAGGAACCGACCTTATACGGGTTCTTACGCTGGACTGATACGTCCGGACAGAAGGTGAGCAGGACCCGGTTAACGGGAAATTAATATCACCGTCACCCCACTGTCATCATGACTTGCCAGCCTGCAGCCTTCCTGGTGCAGCGGGGCTATGGCATGGAATGGCATACACGGATGACGGGGTTCCTGCTGATGTATCTTGTATTGCCCGGACTTAATGTCGTTGCAACAATCGGTGCTACCTACCAGCCCGGGCTAAGCAGGCGATGATGAGCCGGCCACCCCCGTGTCCATAGAAAATATTGCTGGCGTAAAGGACTACACGCGAACAGAGAAGCGGTAACCGGCACCCCTGACCGTCTGTATGTGGCAGTCCTTGTTGAACGGTTGAAGCGCTTTACGCAGACGTCGCACATGCACATCCACGGTACGTTCTTCTATGTAAACATTGGTCCCCCAGACCTGGTCGAGTAACTGCCCGCGACTGTATACCCGCTCGGTGTTATTCATGAAGTGCCGCAGCAGCCTGAATTCTGTGGGGCCCAGGGCAACAGCGTTGCCGTCGACGCTGGTGCGGTAACTTTTCTGGTCAAGCGACAGCCCGCTTATCTCCAGGGTACTGGAATGGCGGCTATTGAATATCCGCAAACGACTGTTGATGCGTGCACACAGTTCACGGGTTGAAAAGGGTTTAACGATGTAGTCATCCGCACCGCTGTCCAGGCCACGCACCCGGTCAGACTCTTCAGCACGTGCCGTCAACATGATGACGGGGATATCGGCAAGTTCTGTAGTACTGCGTATTCGCTGCAACAGCTCGATACCGCTCATGTCCGGCAGCATCCAGTCCAGCAATACCAGGTCAGGTGGATTACCGCTCAGAATTTTCCAGGCGCTCTTGCAGTTCGCCGTTGCAACAGGATTATGCTGAGCACTTTCCATGGTGTAAACCAGCAGGCTGGAGATATCTGTATCGTCCTCGACAATCAGTATCCGGGCAGCAACCGGGTGTTTACACACGGGTGCGGTAATACCCTGCTCCTCTGTGGCCCTGGATTGCGTACAATCAAAGTGGTTCACGGCTTGCATAATCATACCCTTCGGGACAACCCGGGTTTTTTGACAGTGCAACCTTGACCGGGTTGTGTAACAGAATAATGAATGCCACGTTAGATATTGGTTAGCCCGCCCGTTGCACGATAGCGGCATGCGTGCTGCATATACCCTATGAGCGCCTGTAACAGGATCTGCCGCCTGCGGGATCAGCATCCTCATAGCGTGAGATGATGGTGCGTACCAGTTCGCTCCTGACGATATCGGCATACCCGAACTCGTGGATATAAACACTGTCGAGCCCGTGAAGGCGATTGGCCGCATCCAGCAATCCCGAGCCGACACCGATATCGGTCTGCTGTGTATCCCCGTTGATGATGACACGCGAGTTCTCGCCAATACGCGTGAGAAACATCTTCAATTGTTGACGGGTGCAATTTTGCGCTTCGTCAAGTATCACAAAGGCATCATCAAACGTCTTGCCGCGCATGAAGGCCAGCGGTTCGAAGATGATGTGACCGTTTTTCAGGGCACATTCAACCACACCCCGGCCGAGCATATCGGCAAGATAACTGCGAAACGTGGCAAACCAGGGTTCCAGTTTGTCTGCCAGCTTGCCGGGCAGAAAGCCCAGGCTCTCACCTGATTCAATCGCAGGTCGGGTAAAAATAATGCGCCTGATCTCGCGGCGTTCGAAGGCCTCTACCGCCATGGCAGCTGCACAGAAGGTCTTGCCTGTCCCGGCCGGTCCGAGCCCCAGTACCAGCTGGTTGGTCCGGACGGCCGACATGTACTGACCCTGTGACTGGTTGAGTGCCTCGATCAGCGGATGGCTACAGGAGCGCGGCTGCTCCTTGTAATGCCGGGATGAGAAATCGTTGATATCCACGACAACATCATTTGCGTGCCTGGTGTGACCGCGGCCCTTGCCCTGTTTGCGTGCAGACTTGCTTTTGCTTCGAGGTTGCTTCGCCATAAATAACCCTCCAGGTTAGATTTAACAAATCAGAGTTCATGCAATAACCACTCTGTATCAGCGGGCAGGCGGCATGCCTGGGATGCCGCTTTATCCACTGCCCCCTGATCCAGTGCTGGCCGATTAACGAGGCATCCAGCTCATCCACTGCTATGACACCGTGGTGCTGCAACTGGACGTCCAGCCGCACCACGGCATAACAGACACCCGTATTGCTGATGCAGGCATAGTGAAAATACGGCTTACCCTGCAACCAGCCGGCAACATGCCTGAAGATATTCACCTGCCCGTCCTCAGGCCCGCTCAGGCAACATGGCTGAAGGGTAGCGTGCCGCTCAACAGCGCTGCCTCGGGGTGGGGTAGCAGATTGCTGGGGACGATGACGAGCCGGAAGCCCAGCGGTAAACTTTCACCCGATACAAAGACCTCGGGGTGGCACTGACGCAGTGCTTCATAGTGAAACGGGTTAATATAGACGACGTCGGGCGAAGCGCTGTGCTCGCGTTCGAAGGCCTGTACACACTGCAATATATGGTCCAGCATCTCTGCGTGCTCCTCTTGACTGGTGTGTTCAGCATCAAGTCTGAGGGTCATATTTGACAGGAATATGACAGACCTGTGAGGATCCTGTTAACGCCTGGCTGGCAGGTTTCGGCCCTGCTTCGACTACTGTGGCAGATTACCCTTGATGTCCGAGTAATAGGCCTTGCGAAAGCGATCAATAACTGCATCGTTCTCGGCATCGTCACCCTTGACCTTCAGCAGTGCCGCATTAGCCAGCGCAATACTCGCTTCCAGGTTCTCGGAAACGGCAAGCTGTGCGCCTTGTTGCAGCAGGTGCTGGCAGCGTTCCTGGTCCTGTCCACGCGCCAGTATATGTAGCTGCGGAAAGGCACGGCGCAGCGAAGACACCAGCTGCTCTGTCGCTTGAAAGTCATCCATTGTGACGATCACCAGGTCAGCCCCGCCCACACCCAGACTTTTCAGCACGTCGAGCTGTCGGACATCCCCGTAGAACACGGATCGGCCCGCGCTGCGTTCCCGCGTGACGATATCGGCAGCATTGTCGACGGCAACGTAAGGCACGTGCCGCATTTCGAGTATCTGTCCTACCCGGCGCCCTACCCGCCCGAAACCGGCAATCACGATTGGCGCGGATGTCTCGTCTTCCTCTGTGATTTCCTCGCCCGCAGGCTCATCCCTGTGGGCAGCGGCAAGCCGGTACGCCAGTGCGGCAAGGGGCGGGGTCGCCAGCATGCTCAGCACCACGACAATCAGCAGTTGTTGAAACAATGCCTCGTTAAGTAAAGCGGCATCGAAAGCCACCGCGAAAAGCACCAGCGCAAATTCTCCGCTTTGCGCAAGCAACAGCGCTACCGCCAGTCCGGTTGCGCCCTTGTGCCCGAACAGCCTGGCCAGCGGCCACAACAGCGCGGCCTTGGTCAGCATCAGCATCAGCACCAGACCGGCACAAAGCAGTGGTTCTGCAAGGAACTGTGCCAGCTCCAGCGACATACCCATCGACATAAAGAACAAGCCAAGCAGCAGGCCGCGGAATGGCTGGATCTCGGCCATGACCTGGTGACGAAATTCCGAGTCTGCCACCAGCAATCCCGCCACAAACGCGCCCATGGCCATCGACAGACCGATTTGTGCCATGAGGACGGCGGTACCAAGCACCAGCAGCACCGCGGATGCGGTAAAGATCTCGGGTGACCCGTAGCGCGCCACGCGCTGCAGTACCGGTTGCAACAGATAGCGGCCTCCGAGGATTATCAGCGCAAGGATCAGCAGCGCTTGCAGCAGTGCGATGCCGATATCCTCCTCGATAGATAGCTCCGCAACCGTCAACAGCGATGCCAGTGCAAGCAGCGGGACCACGGCCAGATCCTGAAACAACAACACGGCTATCGATGTACGTCCGTAACTGGAGGTGAGCATCTTCTGTTCGGTAAGCAGCTGCAGCACAAAAGCGGTTGATGAGAGCGCCAGGGCAGGTCCGATCAGGATGGCGGCGCGCAGCTCGACGTCAAACACAATATAGGCAACTGCAGAGATCAACGCCCCTGTCACGATTACTTGCAGGGTACCCAGGCCGAAGACCATGCGTCGCATCAACCACAGGCGCGAGGGTTTGAGTTCAATACCAATGACAAACAGCAGCAATACCACGCCGAGTTCAGCCAGATGGCCGATCTCGGCCCCGTTGTCGATCAGCCCCAGTGCTGATGGCCCTACCGCAATCCCGGCTATGAGAAAACCCGGTACAGTGCCTAACCCTGCGAAACGGGATAACGGCACCACGATGACGGCTGCCGCGAGGAGAATAATAATGTCAGTGAGATAGGCCAGGTTCATCTTTAGCAAAGGGTGACCAGCAAGGGGTACCTGCAAAGATAGCACGACCGCGTGGTAAAACCTGTTATCGTGTCAGTGTTGCCGTTAATTACCGTGTTGCTTTAGACCGTCTGCAAGTCAGGATCATCGTTTCCCGGATACTGTTCAATAACCGTCGCCATCCTGTTTTAAGGGGCTATACGACACCAGCCGCCAGCAGCTGGCTACGGTGAAAATTGCACGGCAACCGTCACTGGGTTACATTGACCGGAGAACCTGCCTTGATGTACCGACAGTCTAGAATATCATGCAGATAAAGCCATTCCTGATGCTTGCCGCGCTGCTGATCACACAGCAGCCAGCTGCCGAGTCCACCCTCGATGCAAGAGACATCATCCGCGACGCCATTGACCACTACCGTGGCCTGACCTCCTATTCCGAGATGACCATGACCATCCACCGGCCGGACTGGGAACGCACCATGTCCATGAACGGCTGGTCTTCGGGCAGCAAGAAAACGCTGGTACGTGTCACCGCGCCGCCACGCGATGCCGGCAACGCCACGCTGGTGCTCGACGACAACAAGGTGTGGAGTTTTACGCCCAGGATCAACCGCGTCATACGCATACCCTCCAGCATGATGAGCCAGAGCTGGATGGGCTCGGATTTTTCCAACAAGGACATCTCCCGGACAGACGAGATTGTCGACAAGTACGACCACACGCTGGTGCGCACTGTAGAGTCCGACGGACACACGGTATATATCATCGAGTCCGTGCCGCACGAGGACGCCGCCATTGTCTGGGGCAAGGAGATCAGCCATGTGCGCGACGATTATGTCGAGCTGGAACACCATTTCCTCGACCAGGACCTCGAGACCGTCAAGGTCCTGAAGACACTCGATATCCAGGAGATGGGTGGTCGTATGTTTGCCGTACATCAGCGCATGAACATGCTGGAAAAGGACGGTGAGTGGACCGAGATCAGTGTACAGGTACTTGATTTCGACAGGGAGATTCCTGATTACCTGTTTACCCTGTCGAATCTGAGAAATCCCAGGGAGTAGCGATGCTTCCTGCTCCAAATGGTGCTTGCCAAGTGCTGTCGTCTGTAAATACATACGCCTGGCCACGGAAGCACACGGAAGGACACGGAATTTTTTCCATTAATGTATTTATTCTTCCGTGTTTTTCCGTGTGCTTCCGTGGCAAGTCTATTATGCCCGAGCCTTTTCCGAACAGTTCCGGATTAGCCCTGCGCCGCCCGGTGCTGCCTTGATCAGCACTGCCACCCTGCTCGCCTGGCGCAATATCTGGAGGCATCCGCGCCGCACGCTGCTGACCATCGCGGCCATGGTGTTCGCCGATACCCTGCTGGTATTCATGCTTGGACTGCAGTTTGGCCAGTACCGCATGATGATCGATAATTCACTGCGCGTTTTTACCGGCCAGATGCAGGTACAGGCAAACGGTTACCTGGACGAACCGCACATGTATCGCTCGATTGCAGACGCCGATGCACTGGCACAGGCAATTCGCACCCGCGCACAACTCGATGCCGTGTCGGTGCGCGGCTACGGTTTTGCGCTGGTATCGTCCGACACCCGCACCATCGGCGCGCAGATCAGCGGCGTCGACCCGCTGCATGAACCGCGCGTATCAACAATACCCGGACTCATCAAGCAGGGCCGCTACCTCGAGGGCACGGACAGCAACGAGATCGTTATCGGCAGCACCCTGGCACGCAACCTCAGGATTGAACCCGGTGATGAGCTGACGATACTCGGCAATGGCCGTGACGGCTCCATCGCCGCAACCGTGGCACCCGTGGTCGGCATCTTTGAGTCCGGCAGTCGTGACCTGGACCGGCACATGCTGAGCATGCCGCTGGACACCTTTCGTGATGTATTCAGCATGGGTGAGCAGGCACACAGCATCGTCATCGGCGGTGAGCGTGACAAGGCGGACAGTATTTCAGCCGCGACAGAGGACGCGCTGCAGGACAGGGATTCGCTGGTGCTGCTGGACTGGGAAACCCTGATGCCGGGTCTGAAACAGGCAATACAGGCAGACTTCACCAGCGCCTGGTTCATGTATGCCGTGCTCATCGTGCTGGTGGCATTCGGCATGCTCAACACCATGCTGATGTCGGTGCTAGAACGCACACACGAGTTCGGGATATTGCTTGCACTGGGTGTGCGCCACGGAAAACTGGGGCGCATGATTATCACCGAATCGGCGCTACTGGGAATGATCGGCATGCTGCTTGGCATGCTCGCCGGCGGACTGCTGATCTGGTACTTCCTCGTCAACGGCTTCAGTTATCCCGGCATGGAAGAAATGGGCGAACGTTTTAATATCCCGTCGGTGCTGCACCCGGAAGTCTCGTTACGCAGCCTGTTGCCCGGCCCGCTGACGGTGTTCATCGCGACCCTGCTGGCATCGCTGTATCCGATATGGCACATGCGCAAACTGCGCCCGATCGAGGCCTTGCAGGCAGTCTGATATGCAGACACGCTACTCCATGCTGGTCACCGTCGCGTGGCGCAACCTGTGGCGCAACCACCGACGCACCCTGATCATGCTGACCGCGATCGCGATTGGTCTCTGGGGCATGATCTGGATGACCGCGCTGATGCGCGGCATGGTTGACCAGATGATCGATTCGTCCATCAGCACCCTGTCAGGCCACATCCAGATCCACGCCGAGGGCTTCCTCGACGACCCGTCGATTGAACGCAGTATGCCCCCGGCGAGTGATAATCCGGCACTGCTGGCGCTGCTCGACTCGCCACGCGTCACACACTGGTCGGAGCGTATTCGGGTGCCAGCTGTCATCCGCAGTGAGCGCGATGTGTTCGGCGTGACACTGGTAGGCATCAACCCGCAGCAGGAAAATGGTCTGTCATTTATTGCCGACAGCGTGACCGAGGGTGAATACCTGGCAGACACACATGACAGTCATGTATTGATCGGACGCAAACTGCTCGAGCGCCTGGAAACCAAACCGGGGCGACGCATCGTGTTGATGAGCCAGGACCCTGACAACAACATTGCAGAGCGTGGTTTCCGCATCGGCGGTATCTTCGATACCGACCTGCAGGCAACAGAGACCAGCTACGTGTTTACCGGTATCGAGACGGCACGCGCGCTGCTGAAAATGGGTAATGGCGTGTCTGAGATTTCACTGCTGGGGCCGGACTACCGTAACCTTGACGCGCTTGCGGCCGACGTGCGTGCAGCTGCTGGAGAGGCCGACACAAAAACCTGGCTGGAACTCGACACTTATATGGCCTCGATGCTGGACGTCATGGACGGCGTTATCTTCGTCTGGTTCGGCATTATATTCCTGGCGCTGTCGTTCGGCCTGGTCAACACCCTGCTGATGGCGGTCTTTGAACGCACGCGTGAAATCGGCCTGCTGCAGGCACTGGGCATGCCGCCCGGTAACATCCTGATCATGGTCCTGGTGGAGTCCGTTATCATGCTGCTGATTGGACTGGCGGCCGGTAACCTGCTCAGCTGGCTGACGATACTGCCCATCCAGGATGGCATCGACATCTCCGCCGTCGCGGCCGGACTCGAGTGGGCGGGAATGAGCAGCACGCTGCTGCCGGCCGTGAAATCACCTGATGTGCTGCTGGCCAACGCCATCGTGCTGCTACTCGGCATCGCGGCAAGCCTGTTTCCCGCCTGGCGTGCCTCACGCAAGGTACCTGTCGAAGCAATCACAAGGATCTGGCAATAATGAATTCACAAGCCGTCATTTGTCGCGGGGTCGACAAGACATTCCAGCAGGGTGAACTCGCTGTACATGCCCTGTCCGGCATCGACCTGGAGATCGCCGGCGGCGGGTTTGTCTGCCTCTCCGGACCGTCCGGGTCAGGCAAGACTACCCTGCTGAACATGATAGGCGGACTCGACCGGCCCAGTCGCGGCGAAATCACGGTGGCCGACCAGCGCATTGACCTGATGCGCATGTCCGAACTGGCCGAACTGCGCCTGCGACATATCGGCTTCGTGTTCCAGTCCTACAACCTGATCCCGGTGTTGAACGCACGCGAGAATGTCGAGTTCGTCATGCAACTGCAGGGAGTCCCGGCCGATGAACGGCGCGCACTGGCAATGGCCATCCTCGATGAAGTCGGTCTCAAGGGCTTGGAAGAACGGCGCCCGGGTGAACTCTCCGGCGGGCAGCAGCAACGCGTTGCCGTGGCACGTGCCATTGTCAGCAAACCGGCCCTGATCCTGGCTGATGAACCCACCGCGAACCTCGACTCGGTCACAGCGGAGAAACTCATGCAGCAGATGCGTGAACTGAATGCACACATCGGTACGACCTTTGTGATTTCGACGCATGACAAGCTGGTGATGAGTTTTGCAAAACGTTTGCTCAAGCTGCATGACGGCAAGATCATCGATGATATCGCGCAGCAATAAGCAGTTGATATGCTGATCAACAGGAGGCTGTCGCGGGCCGCAAGACACTGTTTGGCAGTCACCTGCGCTGCCCTGCTGCTGTACCCGTTTTCCACGCCGGCCACGGAACTCGACTACGGCGGGCACCTGAAATACTTTTTCACCTTCTCGGACTACCCGGACAAGTCCGTACTTGGCGGAGATGACAACCCCTATCGTGAACACCTGGGCAACCTGCGCCTGAAGCTGGGCGGTCGCGGCGCCCACTGGTCGGGCGACATGCATTACGTCATGGATGCACTCTACAGCAAGGATCTCGTCAGCTGTGCCATTCGCGGCACGCTGGCAGGCGGCGGTTGCGATGCACTGGGCAGTGATGCACGCCAGCTGTTTGATTTGTCCACCCGCTCGACCCCGGGAGACAATACCCTGCTGCTACAGTACCTCGACCGTCTGTGGCTCGGTTACACAAGCGACCACCTTGTCGGCCGCTTCGGCCGCCAGGCGATCAGCTGGGGCAACGGCATGGTCTACAACACGCTGGACCTGTTCAACCCGTTTGCCCCGGACGCCATCGACACGGACTACAAGCGCGGCACGGACATGCTCTACCTGCAGGGACTGTTCGACAATGGCAATGACCTGCAGGCACTGCTGGTGCCACGGCGCAACATCGACAGCGGCAAAGTGGAAAGCGACGATTCCGCGCTCGCCGCCAAGATGCACTGGCTGCTGGGCGGGAGTGAAATGGACCTGCTGGTGGCGCGCAACTACGGCGACAACATTCTCGGCTTTGGCTACACCACGGAACTGGCCGAGAACGTCGTCAACACCAACATCAGCCTCACGGATAGCGGTGACGACACGGTATTCTCGGCCGTGGTGAACTACAATTTTTCATCCATCGTGCACGGCAAGAACCTGACCGGCTTTATCGAGTTCTTTTACAACGGCTTCGGCCTGTCAGGACGGGAAAACTCCGTGCAGGATGTCGTCGATGACACGGCCTTGTATGAGCGCCTGTTGCGCGGCGAGCTGTTCACCACTGGCCGTTACTACCTGGCCGGCAACGTTCAGGTCGAGATGACGCCGTTGCTGATACTTGGTCCCACCCTGTTCGTCAACCTCGGTGACGGCAGCGGTCTACTGCAGTTTCTCGGCAGCTACAGCCTTGCCCAGAACCTGGACCTGCTTGCCGGCTTTAACCTGCCAGCGGGTCCCGATGGCAGCGAATTCGGCGGTCTGGAGACGGCAGCCGCGGACGGTCGCCTGCTGACCCCGCCCAACACCCTGTTCGCGCGCCTTGCCTGGTATTTCTGAAGGCGCTGTGACCCCGCCGGCATGGCCTGTGATCCAGGTACTCTTTTTTGATCTATATCATGGCAAGACCATCCGCTACCTGTTCTACTGTGACGTTTGTATAAAACAACTTCTCGGACCTACTTACCATGAGTGAACAACACGCAAACGCACTGGCAGAACTGGCTGCCGGTCGGGAAACCCAGAAACTGGCCACACAAGCCGAGATCAAGGAACTCGGCAAGAAGAAAATTTTTGCCAATGCGAATTACCCCTACGCTAAAAAGATGGCGCGGGAAGAATACGAGACCACCAAACAGCAGTTGCAGATCGAATTGCTGAAGATGCAGAACTGGGTCAAGGAGACCGGGCAACGCATTGTCATCCTCTTTGAGGGGCGTGACGCGGCCGGCAAGGGTGGCACCATCAAGCGCATGATGGAACACCTGAACCCGCGTGGTGCACGCGTGGTGGCACTGGAAAAGCCGACCGATGAGGAAAGCGGGCAGTGGTATTTCCAGCGTTATATCAAACACATGCCCACCAAGGGTGAGATCGTCCTGTTTGACCGTTCCTGGTACAACCGTGCCGGCGTGGAGCGGGTCATGGGCTTCTGCCAGCCAGGCGAATACCTGGAATTCATGCGCCAGGCCCCGGAGGTGGAACGCATGCTGGTGAGGAGTGGCATCCGTTTCTACAAGCTGTGGTTCTCCGTCAGCCGTAACGAACAGTTCCGCCGCTTCCAGGGACGCCAGCATGATCCTCTGAAACAATGGAAACTGAGCCCGATCGACATGGCCTCACTGGACAAGTGGCAGGATTACACCGAGGCCAAGGAAGCGATGTTCTTTTATACCGATACGGCGGATGCGCCCTGGACCGTGGTCAAATCAGACTGCAAAAAGCGGGCACGCCTTGGTGCAATGCAATACGTCCTGAACAGTCTGGATTACCCGAACAAGGACACCCGGGTGGTAACACCACCGGACCCGAAGATAGTCGGCTCGGCGAAAGACATTTATGAAAGGGGCGAACATTATCTGGAAAGCAGCCCCCTTGAAACTGATAAAGAGGACTAGGCATGCAACAGGCAAATCACGCACAACTCATGGTCAACCGCTTTCGTGAACTGGTGGAAGACGCCGGTGACACCCTCGCCGACAGCCACTACAACGAACTCAAACTGATCATCGAGGCAGGACTGGATACCGCATTGCTTGAAAACATGGAAAAGGTGAGTAAGCAACTCTCCAGCCTCGCGCACGACATCCAGCATAACGCCGATTTCTTCGACTAGGCTGCGAGCCGGGGACCGGGCAACCGTCACACACAGGGCAGCGACCGGGAGGTCGTGGCTAGGCGGTCAGACTGGCAAACAGTGTCGGCAGCTTTTCCGGCAAGCGGTTGACGTTATCGATGATCGTATAATTATTGGCACCAAAGATGCGTTTTACATAGTCATCAGCATTGGGATCCAGCGTCAGGCAATAACTGAGCACACCCTTGCTATAGAGTTCTTCCACGGCCTTCTTGGTGTCGTGGCGCAGGTGCTGCGGATCGCGCTCATCGATGTCGGCCGGTTCGCCGTCGGTGACCAGCAGGATCAACTTGCGTTTTTCCTGCTGTTTCAACAAATGATGTCCGGCATGCCGCAGCGCCGCACCCATGCGGGTTGACAAGCCACCCTTCATGCCGGCCAGACGTGCCTTGGCCTCGTCATCGAAGTGCTGGGTAAAATCCTTGAAGCGATAGTACTGCACGTCGTGGCGTCCGTCGGAGGCAAAGCCGTGGATGGCAAAGGGATCACCGATGCCTTCAATGGCAGTGGATACCAGAGTCGCTGCTTCACGCGTCAGCTGCAGCACGGTCTTGTCTGAACCACTCATGGCCTCATTGGTGGACTCGGACAGGTCCAGCAACAGCACCACGGCGAGGTCACGGTTCTTGAGGACGTTGCGCATGGTGATGCGCGTGTTGGGCTGTGAACCCATGCGGATCGCCACCATGGCGTCGATGGCGGCATTGAGATCAATCTCGTCGCCGTCTTCCATGTTGCGCACCCGCTGCACACCCTCGGGCGTTAACAGGTCGATGATTTGCTTGATGCGGTGCGCGACAGGTTTGTACTCGGTGATAATGTCGCGGATATCTTCCGGGTCACCCATGGGCTGACGGCGTTCATAGACGGTCGCCCAGTCAGGACGTGCCAGCTGGATCTGGTAATCCCATTCAGGGTAGTGAAACGGGTCGGATACCGGCTCCTTGCCCCACATATCATTGAAGCTTATCTGCTCGTCGGTCAAATCATCCTCGTAGGGACGCATATTCGTGGAGCAGGTCCAGATTTCCTGGGCATCATCACCGGCGAGCTCGCAGTCCACCTCGTTGGCCATCTCGATCACGCTGACTTGCCTGCGGACCTGGCGCTGGCTGGCAGGGACATACTCGTACTCGACATCCCAGTTGAGTTCAGCGAACTCCCACACGAAGCGGTTGTCGTCGCGATACGGCAGACGTATGCGTTCAAGGATACGCAGGCTCGGCACTTCCTTGCGCGCTGAAAAGTAGTTGAACAGCTCCAGGCCCATGTGCCACGAAAACTGCGGATCGTCCTGGCGTTCATCGATCTGCTGGTGAAACTGATCGGCGAATTCATTCAATTCGTCACTGTCACTGCGTACACTGGCGTCGAGCAACATCAGTGCAAGCCGCTCCAGTACCACGATGGCCGGATGCTCCGGTTCCTCTTCATGCTCAATGGACAACAGTGACGTCCACAGCTTCTTCAGGCCGGGAAAATCCTGAATCGCCTTGTACTCGATACGCGCATCCTCGAGCAGGCCGATAAAGCTCATCTGTGCAGGCGACAGTTCCTCGGCAGACAGCGCGGCAAAGGTGTAACTCATATGCGCGGCCATGTGTGCGGCCGTTGCGCGGTACACCTCGAGACCGGGTATATCCCCGATGTCATCAACCGCATCCGGCATATGCAACACATGCATTTCGATATAGGGGCGAAAATCGGCAAAGTCGGCGCCGGTTGGCCGCAGAAAGAAATCACGACCCCACAGTGCGCGCAGGTAGAAATTCAGCTTCCTCTGGGTTTTTACAAACAGGATGCCGCGACGCTCCTTTTGCAGCATCGCCTGACTGTCCTTGGACTCCAGATTAAAATAGGCGGTCAGGTTATTGTAGTCACGGCGATAGGCCTGCGTGCCAAAGTTGGCCCAGCGGCGCAACCCGCTCAGGGTGAGCTTTGAAAGCAGGTCATCGATGTGATTCAGCATCGGTCTGACACCGCGTGCGGCAGTCGATGCAATCTGGTGAATCAGCGTCAGGTAGCCGCGGAACAGTTCGGCATCGCCGAGGTGGCGCGCGGCCGAGGGCATGCTGTTAAAGAACAACTCGATGACTTCGCCCGAGGTCATCGAGGAAAGTTTCATCGCAGCGGTAAGGCAATCGGTGATGATGTCTTCGCCGCATTCCTTGGCAACCAGCGGAATTTCCTGCAGATAGGTGGTGACGACACCACTGCCGCGACCGAGGTTGGACAAGGCCTTGGCACCATCCAGGTACTCCTCAAGGCCGGCAGGCGACATCACCCGGGAGGCTTCCTGAAAAGTCGCCTCCAGCACATCACGTATTTCGGGTGCCGTGTCCCTCAGGGCTTCGTCGTAGTCTTCGAGTTTTATTGACATGTCAGTGTCTCTGACAATTCAAAAATGGTAAATTCAAATGATCAACCTAGCCGAAGAAGGTCTGCACGGCGGCATTCAGGGTATCGCGCATGTCCGGATCGTCCGTCAACGGCGTCACCATGGTCATGCTGCAGGCCGCTTCGGCATTGACACCCTTGGCAATCAACTGGCCTGCATAGACCAGCAGACGTGTTGAAATACCCTCGTCAAGACCGTGTCCCTTGAGGTTGCGTGCGCGGTGGGCGATCTGCACCAGTTTCTTCGCGGTTGCCTCATCGACACCGGACTCCGTGGCGACGATTCTAATCTCCAGTCCCTCTTCCGGGTAGTCAAAGTCGAGCGCGCCAAAACGCTGCTTGGTGGACTGCTTGAGGTCTTTCATCAGGCTCTGGTAACCGGGATTATAGGAAATCACCAGCTGAAAATCCGGGTTGGCCTCGATCAGCTCGCCCTTCTTGTCCAGTGGCAGCGTGCGCCGGTGATCAGTCAGGGGATGGATCACAACGGTGGTGTCCTGGCGTGCCTCGACAATTTCATCCAGATAGCAGATCGCACCAATGCGCGCCGCCGTCGTCAACGGACCGTCCTGCCACTTGGTGCCATCCTTGTCGAGCAGGAAACGTCCGACCAGGTCAGACGCCGTCATGTCTTCGTTACAGGCGACCGTGATGAGCGGCTTGCCCAGCTTCCAGGCCATGTGTTCAACAAAGCGTGACTTGCCGCATCCTGTCGGTCCCTTGATCATCATCGGCATGCGCACTTCGTACGCAGAAGAATAGAGCTCCAGTTCATTGCCGACGGGCTCGTAGTACGGTTCGGTTCTGATCTTGTACTGATCGATATCCACTAATTCAGACATATCGCACCTTTTTCCTGTCCATATTACTTGTCGTCAATGGTTTCATCTTCGCCAGACCAGCCGGCCGCCTTTGCCCTGGCAACGGCCTCTTCGTATATGCGCTGATGACGCTCGCGCAAGGGCTCCGGTAGCTGACTTACCATGCAGCCATATTTATCCCATTCAGTATTGACCTTATCCAGCAGGACATCCATCTGGCCATGGTCCCATCCCTCACAGGTTTCCGTCTCCGGAAGCAACTCAAACACCCATGCATCGCGAATGATTTTGCCAATGTTGGTCATGGCACCATTGAGGTCATTATTTATTCCTACGTATGTACTGGGTCTTCCCATAATAGGTCCGTAAATAAAAAGCCCCCGACCGAACGGATGCCGGGCAGGGGCTTTGTGATATTTCTAACAGCCAGTCTTAGACAGACGTGCCACGGTAAACCACCATGGCGGCACCGGCAGACTGTGCAAAGTTATCAAAGCCCAGCAGGCGAACATGGTTGTCCGGGTGCGCCTTGTGGCAGGCTTCGAGCTCGGCCAGGATGGTGTCGACATTGGTCTCGCCAAACATGGGCAGTTTCCACATGTACCAGTAATTACTGCGTGTATTTTCCGGTTCAGTGTGTTCAATACCCGGGTTCCAGCCCTTGTCTACAATGTACTGGATCTGGGCGCGAGCAGATTCTTTACTCAGGGGCGGCAGGTAGGAAAAAGTTTCAAACTTGCGGCTCTGGGCAGGATCACTCAGGCTCGAGTTGTAATCTTGTACGTCACTCATTTTAGTTTCTCCAAATAATCATTGAATTTGATTGCCCGGGCGAAACCTTGGTCCAGCCCGGGCCGTATCAGGCGACAGCGCGCTTACTTGTGGGCGACGTCGATCTTGTCAACGGTATCAAATTCGAATTTGATTTCCTTCCAGGTATCCATGGCAGCAGCCAGTTCCGGGCTATGCTTGGCAGCGGCAGTAAGAATATCCTTACCTTCCTTCTCCAGCTCACGACCCTGGTTACGCGCTTCAACACAGGCTTCAACAGCAACACGGTTAGCTGCCGCACCAGCAGCGTTACCCCAGGGGTGACCCAGTGTACCTCCACCGAACTGCAGGCAGGAATCATCACCGAAAATGCTGACCAGCGCAGGCATGTGCCATACGTGGATACCACCGGAAGCAACCGGGATAACGCCCGGCATGGCGCCCCAGTCCTGATCGAAGAAGATACCACGGGTACGGTCTTCCTTGATGTAGGAATCGCGCATGATATCGATCCAGCCCAGCGTGGCATCACGGTCGCCTTCCAGCTTGCCAACCACGGTACCGGAGTGCAGGTGGTCACCACCGGAGAGACGCAGAACCTTGGTCAGTACACGGAAGTGAATACCGTGGTGCGGGTTGCGGTCGAGTACGGCGTGCATGGCGCGGTGAATATGCAGCAGCATACCGTTGTTCTGACACCATTGAGCCAGCTGGGTGTTGGCCGACAGGCCGCCAGTCAGGAAATCGTGCATGATGATCGGTGCGCCGATTTCCTTGGCGTACTCGGCACGGCGCATCATTTCGTCAGCCGTCGGAGCGGTAACGTTCAGGTAGTGACCCTTGCGTTCGCCGGTCTCGGCCTCGGCCTTGTGAATGGCTTCCATGACGAAGTCGAAACGATGACGCCAGCGCATGAACGGCTGGGAGTTAACGTTCTCGTCGTCCTTGGTGAAGTCCAGACCACCGCGCAGGCCTTCGTAGCAGGCACGGCCGTAGTTCTTGGCAGACAGGCCCAGTTTCGGCTTGATGGTACAACCCAGCAGCGGACGACCGTATTTGTTGAGGATGTCGCGCTCAACCTGGATACCCTGAGGCGGACCATTACAGGTCATCACGTAGGCGACCGGGAAGCGGATGTCTTCCAGACGCAGGGCGCGCAGCGCCTTGAAGCCGAAGACGTTACCAACCAGCGAGGTCAGCACGTTGACAACCGAGCCTTCCTCGAACAGATCAATCGGATAGGCAACGAAGGCGTAGAAGCAGGTGTCATCACCCGGTACGTCTTCGATTGCGTAGGCACGGCCCTTGTAGTAGTCCAGGTCGGTCAACAGGTCGGTCCAGACCGTGGTCCAGGTACCGGTTGAAGACTCGGCCGCTACCGCAGCAGCAACCTCTTCACGGGGCACACCTTCCTGAGGGGTAATCTTGAAACACGCCAGCAGATCGGTATCTTTTGGTGTGTAGTCCGGCATCCAGTACGTTTCGCGGTATTCTTTTACACCCGCATCATATTTCTTGGCCATAGTCATTTTCTCCTGATTGGATTCTGCTTTTGCTCGTCGCCAGGGGGGCTATTGTTATACAGCGGTACCCCTCTCTGAATCGGTCGAGGTATGTTACAGTAATAGACTATAAATAAAACTAAATATTAATGATTATATTCATAAAGAATCACTTATCTTGATCGTCTCCCTTTTTTGCATCGTTTTCGGCCTCGCCGTCCAGCGGCATCTCATAGGACGCCATGCTGGGCCTGTCCATAACATCATGTTCTTTCTCTATTTTATTCTTTCCCCGGTTCGCCAGGTGGGTCTCCATGGCATCCTTTTTCATGGGGATGGTCTCCTCGGCATACATGATCTGGCGAATCATGCGATCGCCAAACTTCATCAGCTCAAGGTCATCCGTCAGCAACTGCTGCATCAGCTCATCGTCGATATCGTAGGTATAGCCAAAGCCCTCGCTCTTGACGAATTCGCGAAAGCGGTCCATGTCGTAGCAGGCCATGAAAAAGAATTTCAGGCTGGTCTTCGACATGTTGCCGATAGCCGGTCCGGCTGACTTCACCTTGAGGATCAGTTGCCGCCAGCCACGACCCAGTTCGTCATAGTCAATCAGCCCCTGTTCCTCGCGGTATTCATCGATGGTCAGCTTGCGGTCCTCGAAATGCCCGTGGCAGTGATCTTCTGTCACCAGCGCATAGGAGGCGCGGTCAAAGTTCTCGTCCTGGCGACGCGTTGACAGCAGACCGACCGGGTAATAGCGACACGACGTCGGCCGGTCCTCATAGACACTGCAGCCTTCCTCGGTAACAAACTGGCACTCGTTGGTGCCCTCTTTGGGTTTGTACTTGACACCGCCGACACTGTTCTTGCCGAACTCGAAGGGTTCGGTATAGAGCCGCAGAAACTCGGTCGAGGTGATGCCCAGACGTTTCTTCAGACGGATGATGTCATACGGGGTCAACATGATATCGATGTTCTTGCAGCAGGCGTTGAAACAGTCGATATCCTTGTGACAGCGGAACTGGATGACGGCATCACCCTGCAGCTGAGCGGGTATGACCGGGGTATCCGGTATCGGGGATTCATTGATCAGTTTCTTTTCATCAGACATCAAAACACCTCAATCTCTCATACGTAGGATGGGTAAAGGAGCAAAGCGACGTACCCGTCAATTCTATCATCCATATCTGACGTGTATGCTTCGCCTTACCCATTGTGCAAACTCAAATCACCTGTAGGAGCGGCGTCCTCGCCGCGATCATGTCTTGTGAAACTCTATTCGCGGCGAGGACGCCGCTCCTACAGATTATTTTCCAATAAGTGGGCTAGAAAATAAAAAAGTCCGGGCACCGTCTGGCACCCGGACTTCAAGGTCAAGCTACTGCTCTGGTGTTACTTGAACAGTTTGGACTTGTCGACTAGGTCCGTATGGGCTCGCTTGAAGCAGGTCCACTTCTTGGTCTCCTTGTCGTAAATCGAGTTCACGAAACACTTCCAGTTTTCCTCATCGACAAAGTTCTTGTCCATGCGGTAGTAGAAACCGGGGTAACGTGATTCCTGACGGAACTCGATGTGCTTCATGTGGGCCTCAGCCGTGATGATGCGGTGGTAGTTCTCCCAGGCACGCAGCAGTTCATGCAGGTCCTTGGCACGCATCTTCTCGGCATCTTCCTTCAGCATGTCGATCTTTTCACCGGCAACTTCCAGCATGTGGGCGTTGGTGGTGTAGTAGGTCGCAACACCGGCCACATACTCGTCCATGATCTTCTGCAGACGGAACTGCAGCATCCTCGGCGTAATGTAGTTCGGGTTGATGTCGATAGCGGTTGAGTAGTCCTTGAATTCCATGTAGTTGCGGACCGGCTTGTAGATCTCGGCAACCAGGTCTTCAACGGAGGTATCCAGCTCGGGCTTCAGGTCCTTGTTGTCCAGGCAGTACTTCACCATGGCCTTGGCAGCGATACGACCTTCTGCATGCGAACCGGAAGAGAACTTGTGGCCGGATGCGCCCACCCCGTCGCCAGCCGTCCACAGACCGGTAACAGTGGTCATGGCACGGTAGCCCCAGTTCCAGCCCTTCGGCAGGTGCTCGGGAACACCGGCTTCAGCTTCGTCAGTCGGCGCGCCGACGTCGGTTGGACCGGAAACCCAGATGCCGCAGCAACCGGAGTGAGAACCCAGCAGGTAGGGTTCGGTCGGCATCAGTTCGGAGTTCTTCTTCTCCGGCTCGATGTTCTCACCCACCCAGATACCACACTGACCAATACACATATCAAGGAAGTCTTCCCAGGCTTCAGCCTCGAGGTGCTTCACTTCGCGCGGTGTCAGGGTTTCACGCAGATTGGCAAGGGCAGTCACGGTGTCCATCCAGATCGGACCACGACCTTCCTTCATCTCTTTCAGCATGAGGTGGTTACGCAGGCAGGAAGCCGGAACGGCAGCCTGACCATAAGGAGGATAATCGTCCAGCATCTCCTTGTTGCGCTGCATGTAGATCTCGCCTTCAGCATTGGTTGCCTGTGACTTGAACAGCAGGAACCAGGCGCCAACCGGGCCGTAACCGTCCTTGAAGCGGGTCGGTACGAAGCGGTTTTCCATCAGCGTCATTTCGGCACCGGCTTCAGCCGCCATGGCATAGGTCGAACCGGCATTCCAGACCGGGTACCAGGCACGACCTTGACCTTCACCCACGGAGCGCGGACGGAAGATGTTCACACAACCACCGGCAGCCAGCAGGATGGCCTTGGCCTTGTAGACGAAGATCTTGTCTTCGCGAACCGAGAAACCAACAGCACCGGCGACGCGGTTCTTGTCGTTCTTGTCGTTGACCAGCTTTACGATAAAGACACGTTCCGTGATGTTGTCTGTACCCAGCGCCTTCTTGGCCGCCTCGGCAACAATCCACTTGTAGGACTCACCGTTGATCATGATCTGCCACTTGCCTGAACGCACCGGCTTGCCGCCGTCTTTCAGGGGTGTCATACCCTTGGAACCGTCAAAACGCTCGCCGTTCTCGTCGGTCTTCCAGATCGGCAGACCCCATTCCTCGAACAGGTGCACGGACTCGTCCACGTGACGGCCAACGTCATAGGCCAGGTCATCACGGGTAATGCCCATCAGGTCGTTGGAGACCATGCGGGCGTAATCGGCCGGATCCTGCTCGGTACCGATGTAGGTGTTGATAGCGGACAGACCCATGGCCACGGCACCGGAACGGTCCATGGCGGCCTTGTCGACCAGTCGGATTTTAAGATCAGTGCCTTCGGCCCAGCGCATTACCTCGTAGGCGGCACCACAACATGCCATACCACCGCCGATGAGAAGAATATCAACTTCTTCCTCGACGACTTCAGGATTTCCAAATTCACCTGCCATTGTTAATTCCTCTTTGCTGAATTTATTAATTTCACGGAGATCAGGCCTTGATCAGTTCGCTGCGATCGCCTTCACGAAAACCGTTGCACTGGACGAAGAAGCCAGGCTCTTCGATCTTGGACATATCCGCTGCCGGCTTGCCACCATAAGGGTCGATAGAACCTTCCGGGGTGGTACGGATCGGGAACTTGAAGCGCTTCAGGGTGCCGTTACGGAACTTGATGGTCCACATAATGGAGTCCGAACCACGCAGCGGCTGCACGGAACCACCCAGCGGCACGATATCAGCATAGTGACGGGCTTCAATCGCCTGCTGCGGGCAAATCTTCACGCAGGAATAACATTCCCAGCACTGATCGGGCTCCTGGTTGAAGGCCTTCATGGCATGGCCGGTTTCAGAACCGTCCTTGTCCAGTTTCATGAGGTCGTGCGGGCAGATGTACATGCAAGCAGTCTTGTCCTGACCCTTACAGCCGTCGCACTTTTCTGTACGTACAAATGTTGGCATGTTATTTCTCCATCTTCTATTGTTGATTACTGCAGTTAATACTCCGTTGCCCCGCAGAGGCAGCAACGGTCTCTAGAGCCGTTACTTGGCAGAATGCCCGCTCATCTTGATCTCGACCTTGTCCGTCAAGGTAGCGTAGTAGGCCTGCAATACCTTGGCCACTTCCGGACGGCTGAACGTCGCCGGCAGGTCTTCGCCCTCGGAGAGCATCTTGCGCACCTTGGTACCGGACAGCAGTACGCGATCCTCCGCCTCGTGCGGACAGGTCTTCATCGAACCCATGCCGCCGCACTTGTTGCACCAGAAGGTCCAGTCAATCTTCAGCGGCTGGGTTTCCAGCGCATCAGCCGGGATCTCGTCGAAGATATGGTGCGCATCGAACGGACCGTAGTAGTCACCGACACCGGCATGGTCGCGACCGACAATCAGGTGGGAACAGCCGTAGTTCTGGCGGAACAGCGCATGCAGCAGCGCCTCGCGCGGACCAGCATAGCGCATATCCAGCGGGTAACCGGCCTGGAGCACCGTGTTCTTGACGAAGTAGTTGTCGATCAGCACCTGGATGGCCTCGGAGCGGACATCAGCGGGGATGTCGCCGGGCTTCAGCTTGCCGAGGAGGGAGTGAACCATCACACCATCGCAGATTTCCACTGCGATCTTGGCCAGGTACTCGTGGGAACGGTGCATCGGGTTGCGGGTCTGGAAGGCAGCAATGGTGCTCCAGCCACGCTTCTCGAATTCTGTGCGGGTTTCAGCCGGGGTCATAAACTGCTCGCCATACTGCTCGGGGAATCCGCCCTGCGAGAGGACCTTGATTGGGCCGGCGAGGTTAACGTCGCCCTGCTCCATGACCATCTTTACACCCGGGTGCTCATCGTCGGTGGTCTTGTAGACCATCATGCACTCGTGCTTCTTGTCGATGCTGTACTTCTCGGTAACCTTCATGGTGGCGAGAATTTCACCACTCTCGGAATCGGCCAGCGCGACATCGTCACCTTCGCTGATGCCATCAGCCGTTGCCTTGTCAGCCGACAGCGTGATTGGAATCGGCCAGAACAGACCATTGGCCATCTTCATGCCATCACAGACGCCTTCCCAGTCGGCATGGGTCATGAAACCGTCCAGCGGTGTAAAGCCGCCAATACCCATCATGATGATGTCACCGGCCTCACGGGATGAAACACTGATTTTTGTCAGGCCTGCTGCACGCGCCTGTTCGGCTGCCAGTGCATCGCCTTCAAGCAGCAACGGTTTCAGTTCACCGCCGCCATGTGGCTTAACTAATGTGGACATGAGACTCCTTAACGTTAGCGCTGTTTGAATTTTCTTGTCATGCTCCGGTGCGTGTCTGCAGAACTGCTTGATCACACACGCTCTCCTAACCCACTGGAGGGGTGGCATACAATACCCCTTTGGCCACGATTTTCAAACCAGTAATATCTTGCCGCTAATAAATCCAGCTTATCCACAAAGCCTCCAAGGCTAAATAGTAACTATTTGTTTTTACGTTATTATTATTTCGGCGAGATTTGAATACGGTAGCTTAATCATGTACATACCGCCTCCTCAGCAGGGCCGTTTCCACCCTGTCGCATGCCCCACCGGAATCAGGCGCCCGATATCATTTTCACTCCGACAATCACCAGCAGCAGCGCGAACAGTCGTTGCAGGGTTACCCTGGGGAGATAATGGGCCAGGCGCGCCCCCAGCGGTGCCGCGGGCACACTCGCCAGCGCCACCGTGGCAACCGCCGGCCAGTAGATGAAGCCACTGTTGTTTCCGGGTTGTGCCGCGGCATGCAGCCCACTGATGACAAAACCCACGGTACCGGCAATCGCAATGGGCAGACCGAGTGTCGCTGCCGTGCCGACAGCAAGTCGGATATCGACCCGGTTCCATAACAGAAACGGCACCGTCATGGTGCCACCACCAATACCCAGCAGCCCCGACACCAGGCCGATGACACCGCCGGTTGCACCCAGGCCGATAGCCCCCGGCAGTTGCCGCTGCGGCGCCGGCTTCGCACCAAGCAGTAATTGCCCGGCGACCAGCAGCAAGAACACCCCGAACACCAGCGCCAGCACGGTACTGCTCATTTGCTTTGCCAGCCAGCCGCTTGCCAGCGCCCCCAGCAGTATTCCCGGCGCCATGTGACGCACCGCCGGCCAGTACACACTGCCACGCCGCTGGTGCGCCAGCAGGGAAGAAATCGAGGTCAGGATGATCGTCGCCAGCGAGGTGCCAACGGCATAATGCATAACGGTGTCGGCATTAAAGCCCTGGTGCAGAAACAACATTGCCAGTGCCGGCACGATCACCAGACCACCGCCAATACCCAGCAGCCCGGCCATGAGGCCGGCGACAGCGCCACTTATTAAATAGGTCAGGATTTCCATGCGGGCATTGTAACCAGACTGTCAGGCTGGCGAGATACCTGGTTTGACTGCTTATTTCGCCTTGAAGAACGATGCTTTTGTTTACTTCTTGTTTCGCCCTTCAGGGCGCGAGCGTCCTCCGGCCTTTACTGCGGTGCTCGGCTGCGCCAGACGGGTGGGCGAAATTCAAAACCAACACCCGGAACCAGCAAACGCTACCCGTTTGCACTCACCGAGTACCGCAGCCACTCCGGGAACAAGGCGCGCACCCTGTCTGAGCGAATCGAGCGCAGCGAGATCGCGAGTTGTGCGCGCCCCCGGAATGGCGAGGAACGCAGGGAATCGGCGTAGCCGATGAGTGCAGCCGGGCTGCCCTTCTCTTTGGGTACTTTCTCTTGGGCACTCAAGAGAAAGTACCTCGCCCGAATGGGCGAAACAGGAGGGTTAACATTGTGCTCGCCCTCCAGTGCGGAACAATAAAGGAAAAAAGAAGCACCCCACCCGAAGCAACGAACCCTTATGAATCAACACCTAAAGCCAACTCACCGAATCCAGATCGTCTTGGCATTAACAAACTCATGAATCCCAAGCCGCGACAATTCCCGGCCATAGCCGGAATTCTTGATGCCGCCAAACGGCAGCCGTGGATCGCTCTTCACCAGGCCGTTGACGAAGGCACAACCGCACTGCAACTGCCGCGCAATCCGCTCGCCACGGGCCGTGTCGCGGGTCCAGACACTGCCGCCGAGACCAAAATCAGTGTCGTTGGCGATACGCACCGCGTCCTCCTCGTCCACGGCACGGATGATACTGGCGACAGGCCCAAACAGTTCCTCACGGTAGGCACGTACACCGGGTTTGACGTGGTCGATGATTGATGGCTGGTAGAACGAGCCGCTGCCCGCTTCCGGGTTACAACCGGTGACGGCGACGGCACCGTGCGACAGACTGTCGACCACCTGATGGTGCAGTTCATCGCGCAGGTCGACACGCGCCATCGGGCCCAGGGCATTGGACTCGTCAAGCGGATCGCCCATGGTGAGGGCCTCGACGGCCTTCCTGAAGCGCGCAACAAACTCGTCGGCAATCGGCTCCACCACGATGAAGCGCTTCGCCGCGATACAACTCTGACCGGTATTCAGAAACCGTGAAGTCACGGCGGTCTCCACGGCCAGGTCGAGGTCGGCATCCTGCAGCACGATAAACGGGTCAGAACCACCCAGTTCCAGCAGCGATTTCTTCACCTGCGCGCCGGCGCTGGCCGCTACCTGGCGCCCGGCCGGCTCGCTGCCGGTCAGGGTCACTGCATGTACGCGCACGTCCTCGATCACCGCGGCGACCCGCGATGACTGGATCAGCAGCGTCCTGAAGACGCCCCGCGGAAAACCGGCCTCCGTGAACACGGATTCAATGGCCAGCGCACACTGCGGCACGTTGGAGGCATGCTTCAGCAAGCCGGTATTACCGGCTACCAGGGCCGGCGCGGCAAAGCGAAACACCTGCCAGAAGGGAAAATTCCACGGCATCACGGCCAGTACCGTGCCCAGCGGCTGGTAGGTGACGAGGCTGCGACTGGCATCGGAGGGGATCACCTCGTCGGCGAGAAACCCTTGTCCTTCATCGGCATAGTATTCACAGCCGAGGGCGCATTTCTCGATTTCGGCGCGCGCCTCCCTGATCGGCTTGCCCATTTCCAGCGTCATCATGCGGGCAAACTCTTCGGCATGGCCACGCAGCACCCCTGCCGCCCGGCGCATCAGCTCGCAGCGCTCTGCAACGGGAGTGCCCGCCCACAGCGGCACGGCCTGCGCCGCCTCATGCAGCGCCGTCTCCAGCGCGGCATGCGTGAAACTTTCGAATTCACCGAGCGTCGTACCATTCACCGGATTCACAGATTTAAATGTCACGTGTCTTTGTCCTTTGGTTAGAATGCCCGCTGTGAGACGGCCGGATTTTCTGTAACTATAGCGGACTATGCGAAAAATAATCAGTGCAATCATCTGCAGCTGCTGGCTGCTGACATCGGTATCCATTGCCGCGTCCGACGACCCCTATAAAAAGGAACGCGCCCTGTTCCTCAAGGCGTACGAGGCGCTGAACGAACATCGCTATCGCGAGTTCAACCAACTGGTAAAACAGCTCAAGGACTACCCGCTCTATCCTTACCTGGAATTCTGGGAGATGCGCAGAGATCTGCAGCATATCAGCAACGAGGACATTGCTGCCTTCATCGAGCGTTATCAGGGCGACTCCGTCAGCGCTCGCATGCGGCAATCGTGGCTCTACCAGCTGGCACGGCAGCGTGACTGGGAGAAATTACTGCAGGAGTATCGAGGCAACCAGCCGGTGACATTGCAGTGCTACAAACTGCAGGCACAGATCAATACCGGTCAAACCAGCGGCCTCGTGGAGGAAGCCCTGAAACTGTGGATGATCGGAAAGTCACAGGTCAAGAACTGCGACCCGGTGTTCAAGTACCTTGAGGATCACAAGGTCATCAGCGAAGAGCTGTTGTGGCAGCGGATACGCCTTGCCATGCAACAGGGCAATCCCAGTCTCGCGCTCTACCTGGCAAAGAAACTGTCCGCTGAAGACCGTGCCTGGGTCGAACTGTGGCGTGACGCACGCAACCGTCCGGCAACCACGCTTGATTCACCGCGGCTGCAAAAAGATTCGCCGCATGCGCGGGAGATCATTCTCTACAGCGTGCGCCGCATTGCCAGCAGTGATGCCGACCTCGCCTTTGAAAAGTGGGCGCAGATAAAACCGCGTTTCAGGTTCAGCGACGCTGAAATTGGTGAGCTGGAAAAAAACATGGCACTGTCCGCCGCCTGGCAACGAAACCCGCGCGCGCATGAGTGGCTGGTGGCGGTACCGCAAGCAGCCGTCGACGACAAGCTTCGGGAGTGGCGGATTCGCACGGCCGTCTCCATCGGCGACTGGCCTGCCGTGGCCAGACACACGGCCGACCTCCCGGTAGAAGAAACACGGCGTGAAGAGTGGCGTTACTGGCGTGCGCTGGCGCTGGACAAGACCGGACAGCGAACACTGGCACTGAACGACTTTGCGCAGCTTGCACGGGAACGCGACTACCACGGTTTTCTTGCCGCTGATTTCATGAACTGGCCGTACGAAATGGGCAATCAGCCGATCGAGTATGAACAGGCGAGTCTGGATGCGCTTGCCCGGCAGGCGGGCTTCATCCGTGCACGCGAGCTGTACCGTGCTGAATTATTCATCGATGCACGGCGCGAGTGGGCATACATTACAAGCGGTCTGTCGGCAGATGATTTAAAGCTGGCGGCAGTACTGGCTGAACAGTGGGGCTGGCACGACCGTGCCATACTCACGGTTGCGCAAAGCAAGGACTACAGCGATTTGAACCTGCGTTTTCCGATTGACTACGAAAACGAGGTGCGCAGGATCGCACAGCAATACAAGCTGGAGCCGGCACATGTCTACGCCGTGATACGCCAGGAAAGTGCTTTTGACAAGGACGCCCGCTCGCATGCAGGCGCCCTGGGGCTGATGCAGTTAATGCCGAAAACCGGCCAGGTGACGGCCAAAAAGAACAACATACCCCTGCCCAGTACCGGCTTGCTGTATGAACCGGACAAGAACATCACCATCGGCTCCGCTTATCTGAAACAGGTAATGGAAGAGTATGATGACAATATTGTACTGGCATCAGCCGCCTATAATGCGGGACCGCACCGGGTGAAGCGCTGGCTGCCCAGGGATGAAGAAAAGCCTGCGGCGCGCTGGATTGCGATGGTGCCGTTTAATGAAACGCGCAACTACATTCAACGCATACTGGCCTACATGGCCATCTACGACTGGCGGCTGGAAAAGCCAGCCACACCCATTAAAAAACATATGCCCGATATTTTACCCACGGACGCTTACAAGGCCTACGAAAAGCAAGCAGGCGAGCGCTAGCAACGACAGGAAAACACATGCATCAAACAACAATCTGCCTGACGGGTGGCACCGGATTTGTCGGCCAGCACCTGGTTCACAAACTGACACAACAGGGACACAGGGTGCGTGTACTGACACGCCGGCGCGAACGTCACCGTGGCCTGATCGTCAACCCGGCCGTCACACTCATCGAAACGGATATCCATGATGCTGACCAGCTGCGTCAGCAGTTCAGGGGAGCCGACATAGTCATTAACCTGGTCGGTATCCTCAATGAAAGTGACAGCCAGGGTGCCGGCTTCAGACGGGCACACGTCGAGTTGCCGGAAAAGATTGTCGAGGCCGCACTCGACGCGGGCATCAGCCGCCTGTTGCACATGAGTGCACTCAATGCCGACGCCGATGAACAACACAGCCTTTACCTCAAGACCAAGGGCGAGGGCGAGAACCTGGTGCATGCAGCCGCCAGCAGGGGACTGGTGGTTACCAGTTTTCAGCCGTCGGTTATCTTCGGTGCCGGCGACAGTTTTTTTAACCGCTTCGCCACCCTGCTGCAACTGTCACGGCCGCTGTTTCCACTCGCCTGTCCCGGCAGCCGCTTTGCACCGGTGTACGTCAATGATGTCACCGAGGCCATGTGCCGTTCACTGGATGACGCGACCGGCGGCGAACGACTGCAACTCTGCGGACCGGAGATTTACACCCTGAAGGAACTGGTCAGCTACACACGCGAACAGCTTGGACTGCGCTGCATGATTGCAGGGCTGGGCGACGGGCTGTCACGCCTGCAGGCAAGAACGCTCGGCATCATGCCGGGCAAGCCGTTTTCGCTGGACAATTACTACTCCCTGCAAAAGGACAGCATCTGCAGCGCTAACGCCTTGCCAACCCTGGGCATCACACCGACGCCGATTGCCGCGGTCGTACCCGGCTACCTCGCCAAGCGCACTGCGCGCGGCCATTACGACGCGTTTCGTCGCAGCTCACGACGCTAACAGCACACGCAAGCCTTACAGCCATGCAAATATACCTGGTCGGTGGTGCCGTACGTGACAAGCGACTACGGCTGCCGGTGCAGGAGCGCGACTGGGTGGTGGTCGGTGCAACGCCACAGGAGATGCTTGCGCTGGGTTTTCAGGCAGTCGGCAAGGACTTCCCGGTATTCCTGCATCCGCAGACAAAAGAGGAATATGCGCTGGCACGCACCGAGCGCAAAACGGGACACGGTTATACCGGCTTTGAGACCTGTGCAGACCCCGGCATCACCCTCGAGGAAGACCTGCTGCGGCGTGATCTCACCATTAACGCCATGGCCGAAACGACCGAGGGTGAATTAGTCGACCCCTACAACGGCCTGGATGACCTGAATAATGGCGTGTTACGGCACGTGTCAGATGCCTTCGCGGAAGATCCGGTCCGCATCCTGCGCACGGCGCGTTTCGCCGCGCGCTTTGCACAATGGGGATTCCACGTGGCGCACACGACCAATGCACTGATGCGCCGCATGGTGGAGAACGGCGAGGCCAGTCACCTGGTTGCGGAACGCGTCTGGGCAGAGCTGGTAAAGGCACTGGACACGGAGACACCGGTACGCTTCTTCAAGGTGTTGGCCGGCTGTGGTGCACTGGGTGTCCTGTTTCCCGAGCTCGCGTCTGCAGAGAGCAGCAACCCGGAAAACAGCCATGCACAGCACAGCATCGCGTTGCCGGTGCTGCAACAGGCCGTCTCCATCAGCAGGCTGACCACGATCCGCTTCGCTGCACTCGCCTGTGATATGGACAACCTGCATGCCGATGGCAGCGGCAATGAGGCACTGGCATCGCTCTGTGAACGCTACCGGGCACCGAATGCCTGCCGTGATCTCGCGCGACTGGCGCTGCAGTACCGCCGCCCTCTGCAGGCAGCGACGCGGCTGTCTCCCGAGGCAATTCTGGAGCTGTTGAACAACGCCGATGCCTTCCGCCGGGCAGACCGTTTCCGTGAACTCCTGAAGGTGTGTGCCGCCGATGCCGTGGTTGGTCAGTGCGAGTTCAACAGCGACTACCTGCTGCAGGCACTGGCTGCCGCGCAGTCTGTCAGCGCGGATGAGTTACTGCAACAGGGGCTGTCCGGCAAGGAACTCGGCCAGGCCCTGCAACAAAAACGCATCGAGGCCATCAGACGGCTCAACGCGAAAGTCTAGCCTCAATAGAACAGCAGCAGCAGGAACACGCCCAGCAACAGCCGGTAGACCACGAACGGCAACATCCCGATGCGCTCGATCAGACGCATGAAAAAGTGAATGCAGAGATAGGCACTGATGGCGGCGACTGCCGTGCCCAGCAGGATCTCACCCCAGGCCACCGGTGCAGACTGCTGCACCAGTTTCAGTGACTCGTAGCCGCCGGCGAGCAGAATCACCGGTATGGACAGCAGGAACGAAAAGCGTGCCGCCGCGGAGCGTGTCAAACCGAGCGCCAGCCCCGCGGTCATGGTGATGCCGGAACGCGAGGTGCCGGGGATCAGGGCCAGTGCCTGGGCCAGCCCGATCCAGATGACATCCACCAGCGTCAGCGAGTCCTCGCTGCGCACTTGCCGGCCGCGCCGGTCTGCCAGCCATAGCAACACCCCGAAGCCAATCGTTGCCAGTGCGATCACCAGTGGCGAGCGCAGGTAGGTCTCGACTGCGTCGTGCAACAACAGGCCGGCCACGACGACCGGCACGGTCCCCAGCAACAGCAGCCACGCGAGGCGTGCATCCGCGGTCATCTGCCGCTGCAAACAGGAGGCCAGCCAGGCGCCCAGCAGGCGTTGCACATCATGTCGGAAATAGAACATCACGGCCAGCAGTGTGCCGACATGGACGGCGACATCAAAGGCCAGTCCCTGGTCACCCCAGCCAAGCAGGCGTGGCATCAGGATCAGATGCGCGGAACTCGATATGGGCAGGAATTCAGTCAGGCCCTGCAACAGGGCCAGCAGTATGGTTTGTAATGTATCCATAGAGGTCTTCTGTAAGTATTCACCACAGAGGCACAGAGAACACAGCATTTCCAACTATTTCATCAAGACAGCTCCTGAAGCAGAACTCTGGTTACTGATCTTCTTTAGATAACTTTATCTCGGTGTACTCTGTGTCTCTGTGGTTAGCTGAATAGTAACAATCCTTTTATCAAAGCCGGTTGCGGTAATCCTGCAGCCGGAAACCGGGAACGGTCGTTGTCATGCCGCGCGTCAGTGCAATGCACTTGAAGCGCTCGCCCATTTCACCCGGCAGTATCAGTGTTTTCGCCTGCTGCGCAAGTTGCATGTACGGCATTGAATCCGTCGGGCCGGCCTGCTGCAAGAAATCATCCAGTCCAGAGTCGAGCAGGAAAAAGGCCTGCGTGGTATAGCCACTGACTTCAAGGTTCGCGGCAAGCGCGGCCTCGGCAACCGCAGTGAAATCCACGTGCGCAGTGATGTCCTGCAGCCCCGGCCACAGGAACGGGTCATCATGCGCACGCTGCCGGTAATGGCACATCAAGGTGCCACTGCGGTGCTGCGGATGATAATACTCATGACGTGGATAGCCGTAATCGATCAGCAACATCACACCTTCTTGAAGCGTGGCAGCGACACTCTGCAACCAGGCCGGTAACCCGGTGTTGAGCTCCGAAATATATCCGGGCTGCAGCTGACAGCTTGAGGCCAGCGACTCGACTGCCGCAGTGGTTGCATCCTGTTGCTGCTGCAACTGCCATTGAAAGGTATCGTCTTCACAGTGCACATGAAACAACCCGGCGGCCCTGCCGTCCCACTGAAAGCGCTCGACAGCCATCGCATCCAGCACCTCGTTGGCAAGCATGACACCACGAAAACCGGCCTGCGGCAGGGTATCAATCCACAGCACCCGGTCGCACAGTTGTGGCAACTCGCGCTGCAGCGCCTGTTGTTGCCGCTGCCTCAGCTCGGCGCTGCGCTCCAGTATCAGGTAGCGTTCCGGCAGGCACGCCGTACGTTCCAGTTCGCCCAGCAAGTCAATGGCCAGCCGGCCACTGCCTGCGCCAAACTCCAGGAGTTCACCGCCATGCAGGGAATCCAGCACTGAGCGGCATGCATTGGCAAGACAACGTCCGAACAACGGCGAGATCTCCGGTGCCGTTACAAAGTCACCACCGGCACCAAATTTTCGCTGGCCGGCACTGTAGTAACCAAGGCCCGGCGCATACAGGCACAGCTCCATGTAGCGGGAAAACGGGATGGAACCACCCGCCGCCCTGATTTCCTTGCGAATGACCGTCGAGAGTTCGGCGCTCAGTTGCAGCGCCTGCTGTGAGGGGGTGGGGAATTCGAGCACTTATTCTTCGGCCGCACTGGTGGCAGGGGGCCAGTCAACAGGTGTCAATGGCTGCGTCGTGTCATCAAAAGCGGCCCACATGTCCGCATAGCGGATACCCGTGACAGGATGCCGCACCGTACCGGCAATCTCTGCCAGCGGGCGCAGTACAAAGGCGTAACGACTGATATCATCGCGCGGCAACACCAGTTTGCCATCCGTCATGACCCGGTCATCATAGAGCAGCAGGTCGAGGTCCAGGGTACGTGCCGAGAGTGCCGCGGTCCGCTGCCTGCCACAACGATTCTCGATGGCATGCAGCTGCTCCTGAACGGCCTGCGGTGATTGCTGCGTTGAGAAGCCCAGCACCAGGTTATAAAACGGCGCACTGTCGAAGCCGACCGCCGCACTTTCGTACACCGACGACAACTGCAGTTCGCCATATATCTCTGTCAGCACCTGCAATGCAGTGGCGATATTCCGCTGCCGGTCTATATTACTGCCGACACTGACATACACCTGCGCCATGGCAACTAACCCCGGTCACCACGTTCTATAATGACGCCGACGTCGCGCGAACCGCGCACGGCACCCGGCTTGTGCACCGTGAGTTTCAGCCACGGTACGGAGAACTCGTCCAGCACAATCGCGGCAATCTTTTCCGCCAGTGTTTCTACCAGCTGGTATTCACTGGCCTCGACGAAGGCAATCAGGCGTTTCGCAACGGCCTTGTAGTTGAGTGTATCTTCTATGGCATCGGTGGCCGCCGCCTGGCGGATGTCGGTACCCATTTCCAGGTCAAGGCTGATGGTCTGCCTGACCTTGCGCTCCCAGTCGTAGATTCCGATGATGGTTTCAATACGCAAGTCATTTATAAAAACCGTGTCCATATGATAGATGCCCTGTTGATGTGCGCTTCAATATAGAGCCTCGTCGCCGGCTTGACCAGTCGCAAGCACCGCTCGCGCAGTTTGCCCTTGACGCCCGTCCTGTTAACGATTCCAATGGCGCCATGACACAAAACATTCTGCTGATTGCGGGTGGCTATCTGTTCGGTTCGATATCCACCGCCATTATTGTCTGCAAACTGATGGGGCTGCCGGATCCGCGCACCACCGGTTCGCGTAACCCTGGAGCGACCAATGTGGCGCGACTCGGCGGAAAAAAGGCAGCTGCACTGACGCTCGCCGGCGACATGCTGAAAGGGCTCGTGCCGGTATTGATTGCGCATGCCCTGCACGCGAGCCCGACGATCCTTGCTGCCACGGCACTGGCCGCCTTCCTCGGTCACCTCTATCCGGTATTTTTCGGTTTCCAGGGCGGCAAGGGTGTGGCGACTGCACTGGGAGTGATCTATGGACTCTACTGGCCGGTGGGCTTGCTGACCACGGGTATCTGGCTTGCCATGGCCATCGTGTTCCGCTATTCCTCGCTGGCCGCACTCACGGCGATTCTGCTGACACCGCTGTGTTTCCTGTGGTTACTGCCGGAGCGACCTATCATCATCGCCATGGTGGTGCTGACCGCCCTGCTCTACTGGCGGCACCGCAGCAATATTGCCAACCTGCTGAGCGGCAAGGAAGACAAGATCAGTTTTGGCAAGCACTAGGGACGCCGTCGCCTACAGGGATGTAGGTGAGGGGCGTGAGCAGGACGCGGAAGCTTCCCCGGCGCGATTCGGTGCAGGATAAAAACAATCGCGCCGGGGACGGCGCTCCTACACGCCCGATTAAACCGCCTGCAATTCTTCCAGTGACCAGCGCGGCATGGCCTTGATACTCAGGCTCTCGTGCTGCCCCGCCTGCAGGCGCCGGTAGCCGGCATAGGCAATCATGGCGCCATTATCGGTACAGAATTCCAGGCGCGGATAACAGACACGGCCACCCTCGGCAGTCATCAATTCACCAAGACGCTCGCGCAGACGGCGATTGGCGCCGACACCACCGGCAATCACCAGCGTCTTCAGGCCGGTCTGCGCAACCGCGCGACGGCACTTGATGACCATGGTATCGACAACGGCCTCCTCGAAGGCGCGCGCGATATCGGCCCGGTCCTGCTGGCTCTGACCCGAATTCACGCCAGGTATTCAGCGCAAAGGTCTTCAGACCACTGAAGCTGAAATCCAGTCCGGGCCGGTCGGTCATGGGACGCGGAAAGCGCAAGCGCGTGGCATCGCCCTGCAGCGCCAGCGCCGCCAGCGCCGGTCCGCCGGGATAGGACAGGCCCAGCAGGGTCGCGGTCTTGTCAAAGGCCTCACCAACGGCATCATCGACAGAATCGCCCAGCACCCGGTAGTCGCCAATGCCCTCGACCTCCACCAGCAGGGTATGCCCGCCCGAGACCAGCAACGCCAGGAACGGGAACTCGGGTGGCTCAGGCTCCAGCATCGGCGCCAGCAGGTGTCCCTCCATGTGATGAATGCCGATCGCCGGCACCCCCCAGGTCCAGGCCAGGCTGCGCCCGGTGGTCGCCCCCACCAGCAGCGCACCCACCAGACCGGGACCGGCGGTATACGCCACCCCGCTGATGTCTTCTTTTTTTATTCCTGATTTATCAATTACTTGCCTGACAAGCGGCAGCAGCTTGCGGACGTGATCACGCGACGCCAGCTCCGGCACTACTCCGCCATAACGGGCATGCAGATCGATCTGGCTGTACAGGGCATGGCCCAGCAAACCGCGGTCGGCGGCGTACAGGGCCACCCCGGTTTCATCACAGGAGGTTTCGATTCCAAGCACGATCATGGGCCTTATGGTAAACGCCAGCGCTTGTTACACAAGGCAAATTTTGCCTTTTCGTGTCGACGTGTATAGAATGCGCAGCCCCAATATAACCGCTGTAACTGACGGAATTTGTATGCCAAATGTACGTGTAAAAGAAAACGAACCCTTTGAGATCGCGATCCGCCGTTTCAAGCGTGCCTGTGAAAAAGCCGGAATTCTGGCCGAAGTCCGCCGCCGTGAGTTTTATGAAAAACCCACACAGGAACGTAAACGCAAAATGGCTGCAGCCGTAAAGCGCACCCAGAAAAAGGTTTCCCGCGAACTCGCACGTCGCGTTCGCATGTACTAAACCCCCTCGCTGTTACTTCACATGTCCCTCAAGGAGCGCATTCAACAGGACGTGAAGGATGCCATGCGCGCCCGCGACAAGGAGCGCCTCGCCACCATTCGCCTGATTACCGCGGCGATCAAGCAGCGCGAGGTGGATGAGCGTATCGAGCTGGATGATGAGCAGGTGCTGCTGGTCCTCGACAAGATGTGCAAGCAGCGACGCGAATCCATCAGCCAGTTTGAAAAAGCCGCGCGCGACGACCTGATCGCACAGGAAGTCAGTGAACTGGACATCATCCAGGGCTATCTGCCGGAACAACTCGACGACGACGAAATTGGCGCGCTGATCGATGCCGCCATGGCCGACACCGGCGCCAGCTCCATCAAGGACATGGGCAAGGTGATGGGCCAGCTGAAACCGAAGCTGCAGGGCCGTGCGGACATGGGCGCCGTCAGCGCCATGATCAAGTCCAGGCTCGGCTGACACGCTTACCCCTAACGGCTGCACTGCAGCCAACCGGCACAGACGCCGGCTTACAGCGCTGCAACCGACTGCGTCCTGATCCGCCCTCTGCCGGCAAAACAAGCCGCTTTCCTTCCCGCGCCGTCCCTTTTACCCTATTCCACATGGCCGGCCGTATTCCGCAATCGTTTATCGATGAATTACTCAACCGCACGGATATTGTTGAGGTCATCGATTCGCGTGTTCCTTTAAAGAAGGCCGGTCGTGAATACAAGGCATGTTGTCCCTTTCACGGTGAAAAGACGCCCTCGTTTACCGTCAGCCAGGTAAAACAGTTCTATCACTGCTTCGGCTGCGGCGAGCATGGTACGGCCATCACCTTCCTGATGGATTACGAACACATGGAGTTTGTCGAGGCCATTGAGGAACTGGCGCGGCGCGCCGGTCTCGATGTGCCGCGCGAGGCCGGCATTGAGCCGCATACTCCCTCAACCCTGCCGCACTATGCCTTGCTGGAGCGTGTCTCCGAGTACTACCAGGCACAGTTGCGCGATCACCCGCAGGCTGGCCGTGCAGTGGCCTACCTGAAAAACAGGGGACTGAGCGGTGACGTCGCCGCCCGTTTCCGAATCGGCTTTGCACCCCCCGGCTGGGAAAACCTCGCGGCCGCCCTTGGTGCAGACAACAGCGAACAGCAGCTGTTGCTGGAGCTGGGGCTAACCATCAAGCGTGATGATGGCAACGGTGCCTACGACCGCTTTCGCGACCGGATACAGTTTCCCATACACGACCGGCGCGGCCGCACCATCGGCTTTGGCGGTCGCGTACTGGACGACGGTACACCCAAGTACCTCAACAGTCCCGAGTCACCGGTGTTTCACAAGGGCAAGGAACTCTACGGATTATATGAAGCACGCAAGGCGGTGCGTCATCTTGAGCGTATTCTGGTGGTAGAAGGCTACATGGACGTGGTGGCACTGGCACAGTTCGATATCAACTACACCGTGGCAACACTGGGCACCGCCACGACCCACGAGCACCTCGAGCAGTTGTTTCGCACCGTGCCGGAAGTCGTCTTTTGTTTTGACGGTGATCGCGCCGGTCGTGAGGCCGCCTGGCGCGCCCTGGTGAATACCCTGCCGGTACTGCGCGACGGGCGTGAAGCACGCTTCCTGTTTTTGCCGGACGGCGAGGACCCCGATTCGCTGGTAAGGAAGATCGGCAAAGATGCCTTTGAAGAAAACATCGAAACGGCCACGCACCTGTCGGACTTTTTCTTCGAGCGTCTCGCCAGCCAACTGGACATCAACAGCATCGATGGACGGGCACGCCTGGTGACACTGGCAAAACCGCTGTTGTCCAGCCTGCCTGACAGTATGTTCAGACAACTGATGGTCGAACGACTGGCTGAACTGGCCCATACGTCAACAGCACGTGTCGATGCTCAGCTGAATTCCGCGCAAAGCGGACCCGGTCCTGAGCCGCCGGTAACGGTATCCGCGAAGCCTGCCCGTATGCAGCGCCCCGGGGGGAAAAGCCCGGTGCGCCAGGCCATTGAACTGCTGCTCTACCAGCCGGGACTGGCCACTAAAATCACGCTACCAGCGCTCATTAGTCAGTGCAGTCAACCGGGAGTTAGCTTACTTATTGAAATAATTGAATTAATTAACAAGCAGCCGGAACTTAATACCGCGGCATTACTGGAACACTGGCGTGACAACGAGGACGGGCGAAATCTGGCCCGGCTTGCCTGCTGGACACCCCCTCTGGACGACCTCGATTTAGCGGCAGACCTGCAGGGCAATCTCAACGAGATAGAACGCCAACACATTGAAAACAGAATAAATTATTTTGATTCAGAGCAAAAACAGCGCGCCCTCAGCAGTGTGGAAAAACAGGAATATGGGCAATTGCTGCTGCAGAGTCACGCCGCACGTCAACGCTGACGGCCAATTGCGATGTTCAGCACAACTCTTGTTTACTAATTGGCGAGTCGCAATATACTAGTTTATACTGGTCGATTAATTTCGCACCCCTTGTGATTATTTTATGGGCAATCGATTTGCCCGCGGATGACTATGGACAAGAACCAACAATCACGACTGAAACTGCTGATCGAAAAGGGCAAGGAACAGGGGTTCCTGACCTACGCCGAGGTCAACGACCATCTGCCGGAAGATATCGTCGATCCACAGCAAATCGAAGACATCATTGGCATGATCAATGATATGGGAATCCTGGTGCACGAAGTAGCACCGGACAGTGATTCCCTGCTGCTGGCCAGCACCAAAAATTCCGCGGACGAAGACGCGGCGGAAGAAGCCGCCGCCAACCTGGTGACCGTCGACAGTGAATTCGGCAGGACCACCGACCCGGTTCGCATGTACATGCGCGAGATGGGCACGGTTGAGCTGCTTACAAGAGAAGGCGAAATCGTTATCGCCAAGCGCATCGAGGATGGACTCAACCAGGTGCTGCTGGCACTGGCATCCTATCCCGAAACAGCGGCTACACTGCTGCGCGGCTATGAGCGCGTCAAAGCCGAGGAAATGCGTATCACCGAGCTGATTTCCGGATTCATTGACCCCAATGCCGAGGAACTCGAGATACCTGAACCGGCACAAGTGCAGGCAGCAAGTAGCAGCAAGGACGATGACGACGATTCGGATGTTGAAAGCGAGGAACCGGTTGATACCGGACCTGACCCGGAAGAGGCAAAGGAGCGCTTTGCCGAGATCGAGAAGGTTTACAACCAGCTGGTAACGGCTCAAGCGAAGGGCGGTAGTAATGCTGCGCGTATAAAGAAACTTCGTGAACAACTCTCGGAACAGATCGGCACCCTCAAGCTGGTTCCGCGAATCGTTGATATCCTGACCACCAACCTGCGTCACGCAATTACGCGCATACGTACCAATGAACGCAATGTCATGGACATCTGCGTCAACAGCGCAGGCATGCCACGCAAGGATTTCATTACATCATTCCCGAATAATGAAACTGACCTGGGCTGGGTAGACTCACAGGCAACCGGTGGTCACAAGTACTCCGCCTCACTGGCACAGTACAAGGACGAGATACTGCGTGCGCAAAACAAGTTGATTGCACTGCAGGGCAATGCGCACCTGAGCATCCCGGAAATCAAGGACATCAACCGCCGCATGTCCATTGGTGAGGCCAAGGCACGGCGCGCCAAGAAGGAAATGGTAGAGGCCAACCTGCGGCTCGTGATCTCGATTGCGAAGAAATACACCAACCGCGGACTGCAGTTTCTGGACCTGATTCAGGAAGGCAATATCGGCCTGATGAAGGCGGTGGACAAATTTGAATACCGTCGCGGCTACAAGTTCTCGACCTATGCAACCTGGTGGATTCGACAGGCAATTACCCGTTCGATTGCCGACCAGGCACGCACCATCCGTATTCCGGTGCACATGATCGAGACCATCAACAAGCTCAACCGCATCTCGCGACAGATGTTGCAGGAGATCGGTCGCGAACCCACGCCGGAGGAACTTGCCGAACGCATGGACATGCCGGAAGACAAGGTACGCAAGGTGCTCAAGATCGCCAAGGAACCGATCTCCATGGAAACACCCATCGGCGATGATGAAGACTCGCATCTGGGTGACTTCATTGAGGACCAGAACATAGACTCGCCGATTGACTCTGCTTCAATGGAAGGCCTGAAAGAGGCTACCCAGGGAGTACTCTCCGGGCTCACACCGCGCGAGGCCAAGGTACTGCGCATGCGCTTTGGCATCGATATGAATACCGACCACACGCTGGAAGAAGTCGGCAAGCAGTTCGATGTGACGCGTGAACGTATTCGCCAGATTGAAGCCAAGGCACTGCGCAAACTGCGTCATCCCACCCGTTCTGAACCATTACGCAGCTTTCTGGAAATCGAGTAATAAAAAACGGCGTTGTTGTTTCCAGCAACGCCGTTATACTTTCCCAGCATCTTCAGGGCCTGTAGCTCAGTTGGTTAGAGCAGGGGACTCATAAAAAAGGCTGTTTTTCATGGCATAACACTTGTGCGATCAAGACGTTATGGCCAAGGAGAAAAACAGCCTTATGAAGACAGAGTGTACTGCAGGTCAACTGGAATTTCACGGCCTTGAACGGCGTGCGGTGGTGGGTCAATTCGACGGTGGCAAGATCAGTTCAGACAGCGGTGGGCTGTTGCTGCGAGAAGTTGAGCAGCGCACCCATATCCTGAAGCGGCTGGCCGGGTGTTTTGAGGATTACCGGGATCCGGATCAGATTGAACATCAGGTCGAGTCGCTGATCAAGCAACGGGTGATGGGGCTGGCACTGGGCTATGAAGACCTCAATGATCACGACACCTTGCGTCAGGATCCCCTGCTGGCATTGCTCAGCGATGTGTCTGACCCGACAGGCCAGGATAGACGCCGCGCTCAGGACAAGGGTTGTGCCCTGGCGGGCAAGAGCACGCTGAACCGTCTGGAGTTAACGCCACAGGATGCCGATGCGGGGAGCCGCTACAAAAAGATTGTGGCTGACCCCGAGGGCATGGACGATCTACTGGTTGATCTTTTTCTTGAGTCCCATGATACGGCCCCTGCCGAGATCATTCTGGATGTCGATGCGACAGATGATCCACTTCATGGCAATCAGGAAGGCCGATTCTTTCACGGTTACTATCGCAGTTATTGCTACTTGCCACTGTATATATTTTGTGACGAACAGCTGTTGTGTGCGCGTCTGCGCAAATCGGACCAGGACGGTGCGGCGGGTACGGTCGATGAACTGGCGCGGATAGTCGAGCGCATTCGCTCAAGCTGGCCGAAGACACGGATTATCGTCCGCGGTGATAGTGGTTTTTGCCGGGAAGACTTGATGGCCTGGTGCGAAGGCCATAGTGTCGATTATGTACTGGGAATGCCTAAAAACAGCCGTCTGAAGGTAATCATTGCCGAAGAAATGGCACAGGCAAGGTCACGGTATGAGGCGACTGAACAGGCGGCACGCGTGTTCAGGGATTTTCGTTATCAAACGCGCACCAGTTGGTCGTGTGAACGCCGCGTGATCGGCAAGGCCGAGCATTTGGCCAAGGGTGAGAACCCGCGTTTTGTCGTGACCACGCTCTCTACAGAAGAATGGGATGCCCGCAGTTTGTACGAAGATCTGTACTGTGCCCGGGGCGATATGGAGAACCGCATCAAGGAACAGCAACTGGCCTTGTTTGCCGACCGCACGTCAACCCATGAGATGCGCTCCAATCAGTTGCGCTTGTATTTTTCCTCGTTCGCCTATGTGCTGATGCAGACTCTGCGGCGTCTGGGACTGGAAGGTACATCCATGGCCAGGGCGCAGTGCGATACCATACGTTTGAAGCTGTTCAAGGTCGGCGCACACATCCGGATCAGTGTCCGCCGGGTCCGGATCGCCTTTTCTGAAAGTTATCCGTATGCCGCGTTGTTCCGGCAGATCATGCAGCGACTGCAACGCATACCTTTGCGCTGCTAACTCGGTACCGTATCCAACGATCGTCGTAGCGCTTGTTGACCAAGCGCAGGGGCCTCTTTGCCTGGCCCTCAGAAAGTCCCCGGAAATCACCTGTTTCACGGGT
>CALOCX010000020.1:0-23809 GCA_942491995.1 uncultured Gammaproteobacteria bacterium
CCATGTCCAACTCGTTCGGTTTTGGCGGTACCAACGGCACGCTGATATTTCGCCGCATGCAGTAGTACTGATCCTGCCGCATCAAGACTGCAATCATGACCACGGAAGCACACGGAAAAACACGGAAAGATTTCTAGTCAGGCATTTTTTCTTCCATATTTTCCGTGGCTATAAAAAGTACTGGCACATGGCCTGATCGCTACCGGCATGGGGAATAATCAAGAATGAGTGGTGCACCGGGGTTGCATGCACGGCAAACTACCCGACAGTGCCATGTGCATGCGATCGAGCGGGTCTTCGATCTTGTCGATCTGCACCAGTCTGATCCACGGCGCTATCCCCACCTTTTACAGAGTAGCGCGCATGGGCGTTTCGATATCCTGTTTGCTTATCCAGGTGACAGCCTGGTACTCGATGCTGACGGGCATCTCACAGGAGCGGCTGGAACGGGCAAACCCGGCAGTGACTTTCTGACGGCGTTTGATGACTGGTGGCAGCAGCAGGGACCGGTCGCTCCTGTCAGGGCAGGGCTGCCGTTCACCGGTGGCTGGTTTGTCTACCTGGGCTATGAACTGGCGGGACAAATAGAGCCATGCCTGCAGTTGCCAGAATCAAGGGATCGCTTGCCGGTTGCCATCGCTACCCGTTTCAGGTCGGCGATTATTCATGATAATGAAAGGCAGCAGTCTTACATTGTTACCGAACCCGGACAGTCAACAGCGGTTGCCGAAATCCTTGAAGATATCTCCTCGTTGACCACTTCACTGGCAGCGGACACGGCTGCAGTGGCGACTGTCTGTGAAGATGATCCGCAGGACTATCTCGATGCTGTCGGGCGCATACATGCCTACATTCGTGAAGGTGACGTCTTCCAGGTCAATCTCTCGAGGCGCTGGGAGATCACGCTTCAACAGGCTGTCGATGCGTCCATCTTGTTTAACAATCTTTGCCGACACAATCCATCACCGTTTGCCGGCATGGCGACCTGGGAAGGCGTGTCGATCATCAGTTCTTCCCCGGAGCGCCTGGTCTGTGTACGTGACGGCAGGATTGAGACCCGGCCAATCGCCGGCACGCGTCCACGTGGCGACGTGTCGGCGTCCGACAGGGCCTACTCGGACGAGCTGCTGGCGCACCCCAAGGAGCGCGCCGAGCACATCATGCTGATCGACCTTGAGCGTAACGATCTTGGCCGTCTGTGTGTACCCGGTACCATTGAAGTCAACGAACTGATGGTGCTCGAATCCTATGCCCATGTGCACCATATCGTTTCCAATGTGCGCGGGCGTCTGCGCGACAACATTTCGCCGGGCGAGGTGATCCGTGCGGTATTCCCCGGTGGTACCATCACCGGCTGTCCGAAGGTGCGCTGCATGCAGATTATTGCCGAACTTGAACAAGTGGCGCGTGGTGCCTATACCGGTTCCATGGGTTATATCAATCGTGACGGCAGCATGGACCTGAATATACTGATACGCAGCATGGTGTGTGAGGGGAACCGTCTGGAGTTGCGTGCCGGCGCAGGCATTGTAGCGGATTCGGATGCTGAGGCTGAACTGGAGGAAACCCGTGCCAAGGCTCGCGGGCTGTTACGTGCACTCGGGCTGGACGACGCATGAGGGAAACTGCGCCGCGGCTGCTGGTGAATGGCAAGCCGCTTGACTGTGTGTCGACGTCAGATCGCGGCCTGCTCTACGGTGATGGTGTCTTTGAAACAATCGCTGTTAATGGCGGGGAGCTGTGTCACTGGGAGCGTCATCTGCAGCGGCTGCAATCAGGCTGTGAGCGCCTCGGGTTGACGACGGTTGATGGCACGCAGTTGGCAGAGGAATGTCGTTTGCTGATACAACAGTCGCAGCGGGCCGTTGTAAAAATCATCATTACCCGCGGGTGTGGTGGCCGCGGTTACCGTGTTCCTGTGAACCCACGGCCAACACGCGTTATACAATTGCACGACTGGCCGGACTATCCGGCAAGCTGTGCCGCGAGTGGCGTCAAGACAAGGATTTGCCACACCCGACTGGGGCAAAACGCCGCTCTTGCCGGCATCAAGCATCTCAACCGGCTCGAGCAGGTACTGGCACGACAGGAGTGGGATGACCCGGAAATCATGGAAGGTCTGTTGCTGGACACCGGCGGGCAGCTGGTGGAAGGCACCATGAGCAATGTTTTTATGGTGAAAGACGGGGTATTGATGACACCTGACCTGACGCTTTGCGGTGTTGCCGGTATTATGCGGGCACGTGTGCTGGAGTTGGCGAAACAGCACTCGATAGAATGCCGGGTTCAACCTATAGAGCCGGATACTTGCTGCAGGCAGACGAGGTATTTGTCTGTAACAGCCTCATCGGTATCTGGCCTGTCATCGGGATTGATGAACAGGCCTTTCCAAAGGGGCCTGTTACTGCGCGCTTGCAAGCATTGCTGACTGACTAATGCATGTCGCTGCAGATGGGTAAACAGGTTAAACAGCAACGATGACAACACATAATCCGCAAAAAAAAGCTATAGGAACCTTCCTGTTTCGACTGTTTATCATGACAGCACTGGCGGCGTTGTCGGTTGCCGCCATCACCCTGGTTCGTTTTCAGCAATTCCAGGACACCGCGCTCAATCTGCCGGACGACGGCATGATCTATAACATGCCGACCGGTGCTTCCCTGAACCAGCTCGCCTATGACCTGGAAACACGCGGGATGATCCAGTATCCCCGTTTCCTGATACTGCTTGGCCGGCAAATGGACGCGGCTACACGCCTGCAGGCAGGTGAATACGACCTCGCCCAGGGTGTCAGACCACGTGATCTGCTGCAGGTGCTGGTAGCAGGCAAGGTCATTCAGCATGAGTTGACCCTGATTGAAGGGCATACCTTCAGGGAGATGCTGCAGCGGGTCAATGCCAACACCATACTGGAGCACACGTTAATCGATCTGAGCGATGCGGAGATCATGGCGGCAATCGGCCAACCGGAGCAGCATCCGGAAGGTCGCTTCCTGCCGGATACCTATCATATAACGCGTGGTACGACTGACCTGGAATTTCTGCGGCGCGCCTACCAGGCGATGGCTGACCGGCTGCAGACGGAGTGGGATGCACGCGATGAAGGTCTGCCGTTCAAGACAGCCGAAGAGGCCCTGATTCTCGCGTCCATCGTGGAAAAGGAAACCGGGGCACCTGAAGAACGGGCGCAGATTGCCGGTGTCTTTGTCAGGCGCCTGCAAAAGAACATGCGCCTGCAGACGGACCCGACCGTTATCTATGGTATGGGTGAAGCGTATGATGGCAATATACGCAAGCGCGATTTACTGAAGGACACGCCCTACAATACCTACACCCGTGAGGGTCTGCCGCCCACGCCGATTGCCATGCCAGGTGTTGAGGCCATTCATGCCGTCATGCATCCGGCCCCCGGCAAGAGTCTGTATTTTGTCGCCATGGGGGAGGGCCGGCATTACTTCTCCGCGACGCTTGAGCAGCACAATCTCGCCGTGGATAAATTCCAGAAAAAGAAAAAAGGCATCACACTGCCACCGCAAGGACAATAATCATGCAAGGCAAGTTCATTACCGTTGAAGGCATCGAAGGGGTTGGAAAATCCACCAACATGGATTTTATCCACCAGCAACTGTTAACAGCCGGCAAGGACGTGGTGGTGACACGTGAACCCGGGGGCACACCGCTGGGTGAGGCGATCCGTGGCTTGCTGCTAGATCCCGAGTACACGGGTATGGACTCAACCTGTGAATTGCAGCTGATGTTTGCCGCTCGAGCTGAACACCTTGCCCGTGTCATCCGGCCTGCCCTTGAGAAAGGCCAGTGGGTGCTGTGTGATCGATTTACCGATGCGACCTACGCCTACCAGGGTGGCGGGCGTGGTATCGATATGGACATAATTGCGCGCCTGGAAGATCTGGTGCAGGGCGACTTCCGGCCGGACATGACATTGCTGCTGGATGTGCCGGTCGAGGTTGGTCTGGCGCGTGCTGGTCAGCGCAGTTCTCCCGATCGCTTCGAGCAGGAGCAGGTGGAATTCTTCGAGCGGGTGCGGCACTGTTATCTCCAGATGGCCAAGGATTACGCAGATCGTTACCGGGTAATTGATGCAAGTCAGTCACTCGAGCAGGTGCGTAAACAGATTAAATATATAATAAAAACAGTAGTATAAGAAATATACCTGATAATATTTATGATAAGTCTTCCAGTGTCTATATGAATATTTTGCAATGGTATGTTGCTGGAATCAGGTCTGCATGCATTGCGCTCTCTTTTTCTTTGCTACTTTGTTTTCCCGTCATTGCTGTCTCCGTTGAAAACCGGGATTGCCAGGAAAGTGGTCCACTGGTGTTCGGCATACTACCGTTTATCAGTGCTGAACAACTTGTCTTCCGCTTTACTCCGCTGGTGGATTATTTGTCAGATAAACTTAAGGTTCCCGTGCGAATTGAAACCGCTCCCGATTTTATCGAATTTGCCCGGCGAACCCATGAAGAGACTCGTTACGATATTCTCTTTACTGCTCCCCACTTCTTTACCCGTGCAAGCCAGAAGGCAGGTTATCGTCTGATTGCCAGTGTCGATTCACCGGAAATGTGGGCGGTCATAGTGGTGCCGAAGCAGAGTGAAATTCAGACCCTTCAGGAATTGGAGGGCAAGCGCCTGGCAACAGTGCCCCCCCTGGGGCTTGCGACATTACTGGCGAGAAAGACCCTGTTCGAGGCCGGTATTGATCCCGATGTCGATCTCGATATGGTCATTACTCCGACACACGATGCCTCGCTGCTTAGTTCCTATCATGGTGTTACCGATGCGTCGGCTCTCATGCAGCCGCCATTTGAGGCGGCCAGCAAAAAGGTCCGCGACAGCATGCGGGTTATTGCCAGGACCGAGTCCACGCCTCATATCCCGATCAGTGTGGCTCCCTGGCTGGAGGAGGCCTGTGCAGCAGAGATAGCAGCGCTGCTGGTCAATATGGGATCGACCGCTGAAGGCAAGGCGGTATTGCAGCATAACCGATTTACCGGTTACCGGCCGGGAGATCCGTCTGTCTATGAAAGTCTTGATGAGCTGTTGAACCGCTGAGTTTAGCGTGCACATGAAATCTGCAGGCTTGTTTCAATCGCTCCGTTTTCGACTGATTGTCAGCGTGCTATCGATCGAGATTATCATGCTGTCGCTACTGGTCTGGAACAACATCTCCATCATACAGACCACGCACGCTGACCGTTTGCGCGACACGGCAACGAGCATGATTCAGCAGATTGCGCAGACCTCCGGTAATTATATGGTGGCAGTGGACTATGCAACCCTGGAGGCTTATTTGGGTAACATAATTGACTATCAGGAGTTGTCTTACCTGGTAGTGCTCGACCGGGACGAGCAAGCAGTACTATCGCTGGGCAAGTTTCCCGCACAACCATGGCCTGTATTAGAGGCACATCCGGCACAGGTCCGGGATGGTGTATTCGATGTCAGTGATGTTATTACGGTAGCCGGTCAGCCGATGGGCAGGGTGTTGATGGGTTTTTCCCTGTCGCTGATGGATGAGGCGATCCGCAAATCACGAACTCGTGGTATTTCAATTGCGGTTGGCGAAATCGTGTTGACAGTGATCGTGACTGTCCTGATCGGGCTGGGCCTGACTCGCAGGCTGGGCATACTGGCCGCTGCAGCGCAGGAAGTCGGAAAAGGAGATTACACAATCAAGATTCCTGTTGAAGCTGCTGATGAAGTAGGCAGAACAGCGTCTGCATTTAACTATATGGTGACAGAGGTTTCTAACAGGACGCGGCAACTCGAGGCTGCAGAGGCACAGTCACGTACCTTGCTGGCAGAGAATAGAAACCTGGTGCATACCTCTCTGAATGTGCAGGAAGAAGAACGCAAGTACCTGGCGCGGGAGCTGCATGACGAACTGGGGCAGTGTATAACCGCAATACAGGCCGATGCCGAGTCCATCCACGACCTGTCGAGAGACGGTGACACCCGAATAAAAACAAGTGCCAGTGCAATTCTTGATGTTTCATCGCGTATCTACGAGGTCGTGCATTCGATGATGCAGCGGCTGCGTCCCGGAATCCTGGATGATCTTGGACTGGTTGAGGCGCTGAAAGATGCGATCGACGCCTGGCAGGAAAGGAACCCTGATATACATTGCCTGTTCAATGTGTCCGGTGATCTTGCCAGCCTGGGGGAGCGTATTAATATTACTGTTTACCGGATTGTCCAGGAATGCCTTACAAATATCACCAAACATGCGCAGGCCGAAAATGTCACAATCGCTTTATCCAGGACCACAGATCGATTGCTACTTGATATAAAGGACGATGGACAGGGAATGGATGTGACCCTCCCGCGTAGCGGTCTGGGCCTGATCGGTATGCGGGAAAGGGTGGAGTCGCTGGGTGGAGAATTCAGCCTGGATGCCCGTGAAGGGGAAGGTCTTTCGATAATGATTTCAGTGCCATTGGCCGGGGAAGAGGCGCAGGCATGAACGCAGATAAAAGAATAAAAGTATTACTGGTGGATGATCACGAGGTGGTTCGTGCCGGTTACCGCAGACTGCTTGAAGCAACTGATGATATTGTGGTGATTGCAGAGGCAGCGGATGGCGAATCTGCTTATACAGACTTTTTTCAATACCAACCCGATGTGCTGGTGATGGATCTGTCAATGCCGGGCATGGGTGGTCTGGAAGCCAGTATGCGGATACTGGCAAAGGACAGCGCCGCAAAAATACTGGGATTCAGTGTACACGAAAACGAGGTTTTCCTTTCCCGCGTACTCGACTCAGGAATCCTGGGTTACATTTCCAAGCGCAGCGCATCACGGGTCATGATAGAGGCCGTTCGACAAGTCGCGGCAGGTTCAGTCTACGTCGGCCAGGAGATGATGCCATACCTTGTCAAACGGAAAAGCACGCCGGAGTCGGGTGCGGTTGCCGGTTTGACGCCCAGGGAGTTCGAGGTCTTTCATTTGCTGGCAGACAGCAAGTCCGTGAATGACATTGCCGGGATTCTGAATCTGAGTCCCAAGACGGTCGGTCATCACTGTACCAGTGTGAAGAAAAAACTTGGCGTTTCTGATATTGCTGCCCTGACGCGTCTTGCTATCCGGATGGGGGTCATTACGGCCTGATCGATATCCGTATGGTTTTCTCTCGCAGCCGGGTTCTCCTTTCAGTCGTGCTGGCAGTTTGCCTGACCGGGATAGCCGGCCCGGTGTGCGCAGCGAACTGGTTGATGTTGCAAGGTACCGAGCATCCACTTGCCCCCGCTCACAAGTTCTGGGGATTCATCCAGCCCGCCTATACCTATGACACCAGTGATGACCTGAGTGGCCTGACCGACACACCCGGTCCACCGGACTTTTCCGCCAATAACGGTAAACGCCTGGCGATCACCTCTGTTTCTCCGTGGTTTGATGACGCTGAGCGATTCCATGTGCGTCGCGCGCGCTTCGGTGCGCGTGGCGTATTCACTGGCGGTTTAAGGAACAGTTTTACCTCGAAGATGAACTACTTCACCCTGGTCGAAGTAGCGCCGAACCTGATGACCTATGACCCCTTCGGTGATCGTGCCCGGGCCATCGCGCTGGACCACCTGAGTGTGACGTTTAACCATATTCCTGGTGCGCGGATCAGAACAGGTCTGTTCAAGACACCCGGACCAGAAGAAGCACTGCAAGCTGTGCATACCCTCGAATTATATCGAGCTTACGGATTTTGTTGCCCGCGAGGTGCTGGAGCGTTTTGTAAAGGGTGCGGCAAAACCTGCAGGCTCACCAGCGTCACCCGAGTTGGGAAAACCGGGGAACTCGGCATATGGCATTAACGGGGTGCGAGACTGGGGTGTGCAGGCGTTTGATTCCTTCGAGCAGGAGCGCAGTGGGATTTGTCGTATGCAGTGATGCTGGGCCGCGGAGAGGCCATTAGTGAGACAGGCGGTTTTCAATGATCCACCGGAACTCTATCTGTATACATCGGCAGAGTACCAATCTGCCCGGTGGCTGGGGTATCAGGAAGCATGGCATCAAGTTTTTTGGCTGGTATCAGCATGGCCAGCGTCAATTCAGTTCGGACCCGCAGAATGAGGAATATGACCGCACCCGTTACGGTATCGGGGCGAGGTTGCTGGCGGGTATTCCTGATTCAACCTACAAGGTTCGCCTGGGGCTGGAACTCATGCAGGCCGATGGCATGATCTTTTTCGCACCGGCAGGCGGCGTAGCGGAGGGTAATGTCGACAATGGCAATCTGCAGATTGCCGCCGAAGAGGGCAACAAATCGCGGGGGCTCACCGTGGATCTGGGGTTTCTTCCGAATAACAAGTGGCAGTTTGATCTGCGTTATCACCGCCATGACCTGTTGTATGACACTGCGTCTACAGTCAACCCGGGTAACGAGCGTGAATTGACGGAAATAACGCTGGGGCTCAACTATCATTTCAGTCGCAAGCTCAGGCTGACCATTAACTACACCTTCAGGGATGTAGAAGCACCCCCGGCCTTATGCCAGCAGTGCATCCTGGCGGTATCTTTCCCGATCTCAACCTGTTGCTGATGGTATTACAGACAATGTAGATAATATTGTCAGCACCGTAGACGACCGGGCAGGTGTTCAGCTGACCTGGTTGTTCTGACTGTACAATTTAGGGAGTTGTATTACGACCACAGCAGGATATCGCACACTATTTCTTCAGCAGATAAGTAAATAATAATTATCTAATAAGTTTGTACCTCAACCGGAATAGGGAGATTCCCTATACCCTCCACAACAGCGCCAACTAGTCTGTAGCTGCATGCTCTGATGCCGCGATTCAAGAATGCATTGCGATCAGAACTAATTATTATTTTGCTTGATAAGCCAAACCACCACCTGGGTGGAGGAGAACATAATGAAACCGGTAAAATATTCAAAATCAGGACGCTATGGTCTGTTGTCCCTGATCCTATCTGTGTGCGCGCCGGGCGGTCAGGCGCTTGCGGACGAAGCCACCCTGATCATGATGGGTGACCTGCACGGCACACTGGTTCCACATGCGGCGGTCTTGAAGGAGTACGATGGCACCGAGGTGGAGGTTTCCAATGCTGGCGGCCTGGCCAGGCTCAAAACTGTGGTGGACGACATACGCGACGACACCGAAGACAAGGCGGTGTTGCTGTCCTGCGGCGACCTGACCCACGGCAGTGCGGAGGTCTTGTTCACCGTCGGCAACGCCATGATGCCCGTCATGAATGCCTTCGATATCGATGTCTTCACCCCGGGCAACTGGGACTTTGGCTACGGGCCGGCCGTGTTTCGCCATCGTTTTGCCAAAGCGGGCCCCAGGCCGCCTGTGCCCGCCAATATACGGGTGATGGCTGATTCACTGGATTGCTCCGGTTTTGATTCCTCCATCTGCGAGATAAGCGTTGCACCCCCCGGTGGTTACAGTGGCATCATCAAGGCCAATTTCCCCGCTGTGGCGGTCAATCTCTACAATGCGACTCCGATTCCGGAACCCCAGCAGGGCAAGCCGGTGCTGCCGCCGTATGCCGTCGTCGATAGCGGTGGCGTCAAGATCGCGGTCATCGGAATTACCGCGTCCATCGTGCCGCAGCAGGCCGACGTGTTCAATATCGGCCTGCGCTTTACCCAGGGGGTCGAGGAACTGCCCGGCATTATTACCGCCGTCAAGGCCGATCCGGACTGCAGCAACGGGTGTGTCATTGTTGTGCAGTCCGAGCTCGGCATGTCGCAGAATCTCGAAATTGCCAAGCAATTTGACGACATAGACGTTATGTATTCGGCACATACCCACGAGATCACCTTAGGTGCCCTTGTGGCCAATCAGTCCGGGGCAGTACGCACCTTTCCCGACGGTAGCTTCCTGGCCCTTGGTGCCGGTGAAACGGTGGTCGTGGAAACCAATCGCGACATGTATGTGGGTCGTCTGGACTTGCAGGTAAGTAGCGGCGATGTGACGGCTTTCCGCTGGGAGGCGATCCCGGTCGATGATTCTATCGAGCCGGATGAAGACATGGCTGAACTGGTGGCCGAGATCGAGAAAGACTTCATCGCCGGCGATGATTTCAAACCGCATGCATTTTTGCCTGGTGGCTTCTGTCCTGCAAACAACTGCGGCAACGTAACGCAGCGGGGCCTGCAGCTGGTCGATGGCCTGGATACCGTGGTCGGCTATACCGATACCCTGCTGCTGCGGCATCACGTGCTCGAGGATACCCTCAACAACTTCCTTGCCGATGCGATTCTCGCTGTCACCAGCGAAATTGTCGCCAAGGATCAACCCAGCAAGTGGGGCGGTGTGGATATTTCCATGAGCAACGGCTTTCGCTTCGGCAATGCGGTACTACCGCCGGTTGATGACGATCCAGACAGGGACGGCAGCATAACGCTGCGTGATCTCTATACCTGGTTCCCGGTCGGGCCGGCCGTAAATGTTGCCGAGTTCGCTGGTCAGGAGGTGGAAAGGAGTATGAATGAAATCCTTGGTGCGGTATTTGATCGCAATCCCTTCATGCAGCGCGGCGGCTGGTATCTTGGCCTTGCGAACATGACCCAGGAAATCGACCTGGATTATCGTCCCTTTAGCAGTTCGGGTGGACGGATTGTGCAGACCCGGGTGGGTGATGCGCCGCTTGATCCCAGCAGGCGTTATGTCTTTGCCTCCTGCTATGCGCACGGCGATGCCATCGATCGTGTCTGCCGTACCGGTGGAGGTTCAGAGCACCTGTTCTTCGAACTCAAGAACGCCAGCGACTATGGCAGCAAGATCAAACTGGTTGAGCCGGTCAACGATCTCAATGTCGTGGTCGGTGCCAGCGTGAAGCAGGTGGCGCCCGACCGCTTCCTGCATCCGGTGCATGTGCTGCGGCGCTATCTTGACGACATCGGTACAGTGACCGAGTCACAGTTTGGCGTGCGCCGTGTTGCAACGGTGGACTCTAGAAAACAGGTCAGCGGGAGCTACCAAACGATTCCGGCCCCTGTTCCCGAGCCCGACCCGACCTTTGTGCAGCCGCCACAGGGAGCCGGTCCGAAGTTTTTCTCCGGGATTATTAGTCAGTAATAATTTGAGTAACTGATATTATCTGCAGTTCCAGAAACCCTGTGACAGCGTACCCTCCGGTGCCTGTCACAGGGATTTTTCTGTTTACCGGAAATAACAATTACAAACTTGTCAGTAATCAGAATTTCACGTCCTGCATTGAGCATGGAATTAATGTAAAAAAGGGTTAACAGGGGGGAAAGCAATGAGTCAACGCCAACAGGAAGACAGGCGACAGTTACTGGCTGGACGGTCATTTCCGTTCAGGGACTGCAATGGGGAGCGGGTGCTTGAAGAACGCCGAAAACTACCTGACCGGCGCACGAGCGGGATAGAAGAGGCAGAGTGGCTGGGTATGCCCGAACAATCAGAAAATATCCAGCTAGATTATTCCTGATGCTGAAGATACCACGTTAACCTATCAGCGCCTGGGTCTGTGGCGGACACTCCTTTCAGTCATGTTCCAGGTTAGAAGTAAGCACTGGCGATTATGTTTCTGGTGCGCGGTTTTCACCGTATAATTCCGTGGCATGAACGATCTCTACCCCTGGCTCGAATCCTACCGACTCACGGTTGCGACTGCACTCGCACAGGGCCGCCTGCCGCATGCCTTGCTGCTTACCGGACTCACGGGGCTGGGAAAAGGTGTCCTTGCAGATGCTGTCGCCCGGCAATTATTGTGTGAAGCAGCAACGCTGGAAGCGGGACCCTGTGGCCGCTGTGCCGCCTGTGCACAGATCAATGCCGGCAGCCACCCTGATTACATAAAAGTACAGCTCGAAGAGGATGCCAGTGTCATCAAGGTCGACCAGATCAGGTGGCTGGCGGAGAAACTGTCCTTCAGCAGTCATCAGGGTGGCTACAAGGTGGCAGTCCTGAATCCGGCCGACAAGATGAATATCAATGCCGCTAACAGCCTGCTAAAGACCCTGGAAGAACCGTCCGATAACACAGTACTGGTCCTGGTATGTGAACGTGCGTCACAATTACCGCCAACGGTTCGCAGCCGTTGTCAGCAGCTAAAGGTCGATGTACCGGGGCGGGAGTCAGCGCTTGAGTGGCTGGCCGGGCAGGGAATAGCAGGGCCGTCGGAGACCTACTTGCAAATGGCGCATGGGGCGCCACTGGAAGCACTGAAACAGGCGCAAGCGGACAGTATCGAGGCGAGAAGGGCGCATTTTGACGCGCTTGTGGATATCCTCGATGGCCGGACGGCTCCGTTAACAACGGCCCTGTCATGGTCAAAGGAAGACGACATGCAGGGGATTCGCTGGATGCGGGACTGGTTGATGGACCTGCTGCGTATCGTCATCACCGGGCAGACCAGTGGGGTACGCAGTGCGGATTTGCTTGACAGGCTGGTAAGGCTTGCATACAGGCTGGATAGCAGGATACTGTTTGAGCAGCTGGAGCGAATCAACAGGGTGTTGGGGGTCACAACAGGTAGCTTGAATCGCCAGTTGCTGACAGAAGAAATTTTGCTGGCATGGGCGGCACAGAAATAGCAGGAAATACCCGGGAGACACACCAAAGGAATCTATGTAATGAATCAGGCAACAACACCTCGACAAGGTATTCTTTCACTCACGATCAAGGACAAAAGCGCTCTGTATGCGGCGTATATGCCTTTCGTTAAAGGCGGTGGCCTGTTTATCCCGACGAAAAAAACCTACCGCATCGGCGAAGAAGTCTTCATGCTGCTGACCCTGATGGAAGAAACAGAAAAAATACCGGTCGCAGGCAAGATTATCTGGATCACCCCGGTGGGTGCGCAGGGTAACCGTGCCGCTGGAATCGGCGTTCAGTTCAGCGAACAGGATGAGGGCGCTGCACGTAACAAGATCGAGGGTTTTCTGGCCGGCTCGCTGGAAAGCGAGCGGCCCACGCACACCATGTGAATTCCGGTTCTGGCCGGGTTCCCGGCAAGACCCAAACACTCTATTATTCAACCTCGTCATTCATCGAGGTTGACTCATGCTTGTAGATTCCCATTGTCATCTTGACAGGCTCGACCTGTCACCTTTTGATGGCAGCATAGACGCTGTTCTGGCAGCCGCAGAGGCGCAGGATATCGGTCATTTTCTGTGTGTGTCGATCAATCTTGAAGATTATCCGGCCATGCTGAAGCTTGCCGAGGTGCATGAGCAGGTATCGGCGTCGGTTGGTCTGCACCCGAATGAGCAGGGTGGCCATGATCCGGATACCGATGAACTGGTAGGCCTTGCCAAACATCCCCGAATTATTGCCATTGGTGAAACCGGCCTTGATTACTTTCGCAGCGAGGGTGATCTGGACTGGCAGCGTGATCGTTTTCGCCGGCATATCGCTGCAGCAAAACTGTCCGGCAAGCCCCTGATTATTCATTCTCGCGATGCCAGGGACGACACCTTGAAAATCCTTGAAGAAGAGCAGGCCGATGAGGTCGGCGGTGTCATGCATTGTTTCACCGGCGACTGGGAGATGGCGCAACGTGCCATGGAAATGAATTTTTATATTTCATTTTCCGGAATCGTGACCTTCAAGACTGCCCGGGAATTACAGGATATTGCGAAGAGAATGCCGTCAGACCGTTACCTGGTTGAAACGGATTCACCCTACCTGGCCCCGGTGCCGCACCGCGGCAAGCCGAACCAGCCGGCGTTCGTGCGCCACGTGGCCGAGTTTATTGCCCATCTGCGTGGTGAGTCGTATGAGCAGGTGGCTGCAGCTACCACGGAGAATTTCAGGACTCTGTTCAGAGTGCCCGCACTTGCATAAATTTATTGTAGGAGGGGTCGCCGTCCCCGGCGCGATTCGGGGTATAGCAAAATTCAATCGCGCCGGGGACGGCGCTCCTACAGATGTAAATTACATGCTGATGTCGTCTTTCGGGATTTGCCGTGGCTTGCGTTGCTCATCCACGGCGACGTACGTAAGGTCGGCCTCGGTTACCTGGATCTGGTTATGCGACGGCCCTTGCCGGTCAGCAAAGGCCCTGACATGGACAGTGATCGATGTGTTGCCCACGCGCATGATGGTGGCATAACAGCTGATAACGTCACCAACAAATACCGGTTGCTTGAACTGAAAGGAGTCGACGGCCACGGTCACCACCCGTCCCCGGGCGAGACGGCGGGCGAAGACGCTGCCCGCCATATCCACCTGTGACATCAGCCAGCCACCGAAGATGTCTCCGGCGGCATTGGTATCGGCGGGCATCGCCATGACACGGATGGCAAGATCGTTCTCATCAGGTCTGTCGAACATAACCGGTACTATCAGTGGCCTTCGTACATGCGATCGATGTCGGCTGCAAAGTGCTCCATAATACGGTTGCGTTTGAGTTTGAGTGTGGGCGTGATTAATTCATTTTCAATGGTCCAGTGCTCCAGCGTGCAGGTAATCCCGTGGATGCGCGCGTAGCCCGGAAATTCGGCAAGCTGTCGCGTCAGTTTGTCGTTGACCAGCATCTTCAGGTCATCAGAAGCCAGCGCAGCGGGATCTCTGGCATCGAGTTGCAGTTGACGAGCGACACGTTCCCATTGCTCGGGATTGAGTACCAGCAAGGCAGTCAGGAAGGGGCGATCGTCGCCTATTATCATGACCTGCTCAAACAGGGGGTCGAGTACAATGGCCATCTCCATGTCGGCCGGGGGTACCTTTTCGCCGTTGGCCAGCACGAGTATTTCCTTTATGCGCCCGGTAATGTAGACATGATTGTTGTCAATGCGTGCCTTGTCACCGGTATGAAACCAGCCTTCGCTGTCAATGACCGCATCGGTCGCTTCCTGATCATTCCAGTAACCCAGCATGATGACCGGGCCGCGTGCGAGTAACTCGCTGTTCTCGCCGATCTTCAGCTCAATACCGCTCAGCGGGATACCGACACTGCTCGGGTCATTGTTATCGGGAGGATTGCCCGTCAGTATCGGGCTGGTTTCAGTCAGGCCGTAGCCCTGAACCAGGTTTAGCCCCAGTCCGATGAACACCTTTGCAATGGGCGTCGGCAAGGGGGCACCACCGGAGGCGGCCAGGCGCATGCGCCCCCCCAGCTTGGCCATGATCTTGCCGGCAACCAGCTTGTCTAATAGTGGCCAGAGCAGGAAGCTCGGGTGCCAGCCGCGACGCCCTTGTCGATGCTGAAATCGTCGCCAGCCGGTATCGACGGCAAGATTGAACAGCTTCGTCGCGAGCGGGGACTTCTCGGCAAGACCCGCCTGGATCTTGTTGTAGACACGCTCATAGATGCGTGGCACCGATATCATCACCGTTGGCTGAATGGTTTGCAGGTCTTCACCCAGTTCAGGTATTGAACGAGCGTAGGCAATGGCTGAACCGGTCATCATCGGCATGTAGTAACCGACAGTGCGCTCAAAGGTGTGCGATAGCGGTAAAAAGGAAAGTAGCAGATCACTCGGAAGCATTTGACAGATTTCGCCGGCACGGTCGGAATCAAACAGGATATTCCAGTGGCTCAGCATGACGCCCTTCGGTCTGCCGGTCGTGCCGGAGGTATAGACGATGGTCGCCAGATCGTTTGAATCACCGTCATCGGTACGCATGCCATTTGCGGATTCCGGTAGCCAGTCAGCGACAGTGCAGACGCGATCATCGTTAGTGGTGTTGTTGACGCTTTCAAGGGTAAGTATGCGTACCAGCGTATCCAGTTCGTGCAGGACGGTCTGAATGCCTTCCCATTGTTCCTGACCCCGTATTAGCAACACCTTGCACCCTGAGTTATTCAGGATGTAGGCCATGCTCTCGGGCCGGTCATCGATATAGAGCGGCACAATGACCAGTCCACAACCGAGTGCGGCCTGGTCGAAGCTGACCCATTCCTTGCAATTGCGCAGCAAGATTGCGACGCGATCGCCCGGCTGCAGCGGTTCATTGGCAAGTGCCGCCTGCCAGCGCGCGACTTCGTTAGCCATCTCTGCCCAGCTGTAATCGTGCCACTGGTTATCAGCGGCATTGAATTGTCGATAGGCAATGGCATCCGGTGTGCGTGCAACACGTTCGCGGAACAGGCCAGCAAGTGTTTTGGCATCACTCGCTGCAATATTGTCAGTAGACAGGTTACTCATGCAGTACTCCCTCCCGAGGATTGCATCAGGGTATTCCAGCCGTTATCCGGGGTAAAACGCTCGCCGCGTAAACTCTTCAGACCTTGTAGCTGTGCGTAGATGGCTGCTGCGCCGACGGCATCGATATGGTGCATGGGACCACCGCGGAACGGCGCAAAGCCGGTGCCGAAAATCATCCCGGCATCGAGCAGGTCGTCGCTTTCGACGACGTGTTCACGTACACAGCACACAGACTCGTTCAGCAGCCTGAAGATCAGGCGGTTGGTAATTTCTTCCATATTCCAGTTACCTGCTGATGCTTTGTGCTTAACGGGCTTGCCTTTTTTATACTCATAAAAGCCACGGCCGGACTTGTGCCCCAGGTGCCCGTCTGCCACGAGCTTTTCAAGACGCTCGGGAACCGTGGCATTGAAATGACCGGCAAGGATCCGGGCAACATGCAGACAGATATCCAGACCCACGGTATCGGCCAGTTGCACCGGCCCCATGGGCATGCCGAAGTCAGTGGCTGCCTTGTCGATGACGGCGGCAGGCACGCCTTCAGCTTCAAGCAATACGGCTTCCATCAGATAGGGCATGAGGATGCGGTTCACGAGGAAGCCCGGGGTGCTGGTAACCGGCAACGGCAGTCGGTCAATCTGCCGGGTAAAGGTCATGGCGTGTGCAGCCGCATCTGCCGAGGTGGACTCACCGCTGACGACTTCCACCAGCTGCATCATCGCGACCGGGTTGAAAAAGTGCAGACCAACCAGTCGTTCCGGGCGGGTGAGGGCGCTGCAGAGTTCTTCCAGCGGGATGCTTGAGGTATTGGTGGCCAGCAGGGCCTCCGGTTTCATTCTGGGTTCAATATCCTTGTATAAAGAACGCTTTACCTCCGCATCTTCAAATATTGCTTCAATGACGATGTCGGCGCGCTCCACACCAATACCCCTGTGGTCGGGCATCAGGCGGTCCATGGCCTCGTTGATCTTGATGGGCCTTTTCAGCTTGCGCGTGAACAGGCTGTGGGCACGTTTGAGTGCCGGCGCAATGCGTTCCGGGGACTGGTCCTGCAGGGAGACATGAAAACCGCGGAAGGCGCACCAGGCGGCGATATCGCCACCCATGGTGCCGGCGCCGATGACATGCACGTATTTGGGCTGATAGCTTTTGTCCTTGCCCAGCGATTTGAGTTGCTCCTGCAGGAAAAAGACGCGCACCAGGTTTTGTGCAGTTGCACCGGTAATCAGCTGTGCCAGTGACTGCGCTTCGGCATCGAGCATCCCCTGCTTGTCCGTGGCGTGTTTGCGCCATATATCGATCATGGCATAGGGCGACGGGTAATGCTTCCTTGAGGCACGTTTGGCGACCTGTTGACTGAACACGCGTGCAAGCAGCGGACGTACCAGAGCATTATTTGACAGGCGGTCAAGCCACCCGGGTTGATGTGGTGCGGGTGATTCCAGTACCCGTTTGCGTGCTGCCGCACGCAGGTGCCGTTCGGGGACAACCAGGTCGACCAGTCCCATGCGCTTGCCGGTACGTCCGTCAATGGAGCGGCCGCTGAGTATCAGGTCCATGGCCTTCAGTCCGCCGAGTAGAGGGACCATACGGGCACTGCCACCCCAGCCGGGATGAATGCCAAGTTTCACTTCCGGCAGACCCATGCGTGTCCCCGGGTCGTCACGTGTGACGCGGTAACGGCACGCCAGTGACAGTTCCGTGCCGCCACCCAGGCAGAAGCCGTGAATCAGCGCAACGGTGGGGAAGGGCAGTGCCTCAAGGCGGTTGAAAACATCCTGTCCTCTGCGCAGAAAGGCCAGTGCCTGATCGCTGCTCTTTACTTTCGTGAAGGCGCTAATATCTGCCCCGGCAATAAAACCATTCGCCTTGTCCGAAAGAATGACAAGACCGCGAGGATTTTGGGCGGCGATCTGCTGAAGATGCTCATCGAGTTGCTCGAAGACTTCAACGTTGAGAGCATTGGTACCGGCATCCGCCTTGTCAAAATGCAGCCAGACAATATTGTCGTCGTCTGTTTCGACATGAAAATGAACGTTTTCCGTTGTGTTTTCCATGTCGTTTACCCTGTCGTCCTTTCTATCAACAGTGCGCCGCCCTGGCCGCCGCCAATACAGAGGCTGGCCATGCCGCGTGTTGCATTGTTACGCTGCAGTACCTTCAGTAGATGCAGCACGATGCGTGCGCCGCTGGAACCCACCGGGTGACCGACGGCGACCGCGCCGCCATCGATATTCAGACGCTCTTCATCGATCGCTGTAAAGGGGGACTCCCTGCCCAGTTCATCGTGGCAAAACTGCGGGTCTTTCCAGGCTGCCAGGCAGGCCAGCACCTGGGCTGCGAAGGCCTCGTTGATTTCAATATAGTCGATATCCGGGGTGTCCAGTCCGCGGCGTTGCATGATGGGCGCCATTGCATAGCAGGGTCCGAGTCCCATTTGTGCGGGGTCAAGGCCGGCCCACTGGCTGTCAATCAGTTGTCCCAGTACCGGCAGGTTATAGCGGGAAACACTATCCTCCGAGGCGAGGACAAGCCAGGCCGCACCGTCAGTAATCTGCGCGCTGTTGCCAGCGGTAACATTGCCCAGCGGCCGGTCGAACACCGGCCGTAACTTGGCCAGTTTTTCGATGGATGAATCCGGGCGCACGCCGTCATCGTGGTCATGAATATTTCCCTGCGTATCATACAGAACTTCAATCTCATCGAGATAACCGTTCTTGTGGGCGCTTGCCAGCCGCAGGTGACTGCGTACTGCAAAGCTGTCCATCATTTCACGGGTAATGCCAAAGCGGTGCGCCAGTATTTCTGCTGTCTGTCCCATCGAGAGTCCGACGACAGGATCGGTCAGGCCATGGAGCAGGGCGATTACCGGTTTGAAATGACCGGGGCGCAGGCGGCCAAGCACCTTGAATTTTGCAGGCAGTGTGCGCGCAGCGGACATCGCGGCGAGCCAGTGCACCATGGTGTCGTTGTACAGGATCGGCGCACGACTCATGGACTCGACGCCACCGGCAAGTACCAGGCTGGAACGTCCGCTGGCGATATTCTGTGCTGCCGAATCGATGGATTGCATGCCCGAGGCGCAATTACGTTGTACCGTCCAGGCAGGTACGCGCTCACCGCAGCCGAGCCTCAGTGCGGCGACACGACCGATATTGGCCTCATTTTCACTGGGCATTACGCACCCAAGAATGACCTCGTCGAGGTCATCGGGCGCAAAGGGTTGACGTGCGAGCAGAGGTTGTCCGGCCGCGACGGCCAGGTCTGCTGCTGCAAACGGTCCGGGCTTGCCGCGGGCCTTGATATACGGGGTACGGCTGCCGTCAACTACAAAGACTGGCCGGCTACCCCACCCAGATTGTTGTTCCCCCATTCTTTGCGCTCCTTGGTTAAGTACTCAGGGAGAAATTCATCTACCTGTATGACAACCTTGCGTGCAGCCATGGCAGCATGGATTCGCAGCCTCCTGTGTGCTGATGATGCGGGCGTTGACGCCGTCATCAATATATTGTTCAGGGTCGCCCCTGGGCAGGGTGCCTGTCTTCATGGCGCTGCGCAGCTTGCGGATTGCGGGTTCTGCTGCAAAGCTCTTCTCGAGTGCATCGTCAAGTTGAGCAACCGCTTCCGTCTTGTTCACTGGAATATACACAGCTTCTGTCAGGCGGTCACGAAGCGCTCCTGGTTCAAGAATGAGATTGGCCACCTGCTGTCCAAGTTCATCAGCGGGGCGCTGGTAGGGTTTGCCCAGTGGAAAGGTCAGCAGGTGTGTGACTCCGGCAACGAAGCGATTGGGAAGGTTGTGCAACACTTCATGCAGCCGTGTCTGGATGCCATGCAGCAGATCCTGGCAGGCCCACTCAAGCAGGGGCAGTTCATCTTCCGGGGAACCGTTATCATGATGATGTTTCAGTACGGCACTGCCAAGGTAGAGGAGGCTGAGTACATCCCCCAGTCTGCCGGACAGTGACTCCTTGCGCTTCAGGCCGCCCCCCAGTGAAATAAGCGCCATCTCGGCCGTCACCGCGAAGGCCAGGCTCATGCGGCCAAACTGACGATAATAATGCCCTCGCACACCGTGCCGGGGCGTTGTAAGCAAACGGCCACCGGTCAGGCCATGAAACAGACTGCGGCTGATGTTGCTCATGATGTGGCTGCCGTGGCCGAGCAGGGCATCGTCAAAGCCGGGAACATCGGACTGGCTGGCGGCCTCCATTTCCCTGAACAGGAAGGGATGACAGCGGATGGCGCCCTGTCCAAAGATAATCAGATTGCGGGTGAGGATATTCGCGCCTTCCACGGTAATTGCGATCGGCAGGGCCTGGTAGGCGCGGCCAAGAAAATTACTCGGTCCCATGCTGATGCCACGACCGGCAAGAATGTCCATGGCATCATTGACGATCACCCGCATGCGTTCGGTTAAATGATATTTGATAATGGCGGACGCGACGGAAGGTTCCTCGCCGCTGTCGAAGGCGGCCGTGGTAAAACCACGTGCGGCATTCATGATATACGTCGTTCCCGCGATCCGCGCGAGAACCTCGCTGATGCCCTCGAACTTGCCGATGGAGAGCTTGAATTGTTTCCTTACCGCGGCATAGGCACCGACGCTGCGGCTTGCCAGTTGCCCGGAGGCGGCACTCAGGGCGGGCAGGGAGATGGCGCGTCCATCGGACAGGCTGTTCATCAACATGCGCCAGCCGTGGCCAATATAATCCTGGCCGCCGATCACCCAGTCCATTGGAATGAAGACGTCTGTGCCGCGGTTGGGACCATTCATAAATGACTGGCTCATAGGAAAATGGCGACTACCGATTTCAATCCCTGGCGTGGTCGTGGGGATCAGTGCCAGCGTGATGCCGATATCTTCCTGGTCACCCAGCAGCCCCTCGGGATCGTGCAGGTGGAAGGCCAGTCCCAGCAATGTTGCCACCGGGCCGAGCGTGATGTAGCGCTTTTCCCAGTTCAGGCGTATGCCGAGAACGTTATCCTTGCCTTCAAATGGCTGTCGACAAACAATGCCGATATCCGGCATGGAGGCGGCGTCACTACCGGACTCTGGTCCGGTCAGGGCAAAGCAGGGGATTTCCTTGCCGCTGGCGAGACGCGGCAGATAGTAGTTCTTTTGCGCCTCGGTACCATAGGACAACAGCAACTTGGCAGGTCCCAGGGAGTTCGGCACCATGACTGTCACGCCGGCCGAGATGCTGCGACTGGCGACCTTCATGACGACGGCGGAGTGGGCGTTGGCAGAGAACTCGAGACCGCCATATTGTTTCGGGATGATCATGCCGAAGAAGCCTTGCTGCTTCAGGAAGTCCCAGGTGCCGGGCGTCAGGTCACGCAGTTCCTCGGTAATTTCCCAGTCGTCCACCATGGCACACAGTTCATTTACTGGCCCGTCAATAAAGGCCTGTTCCTCGGGGCTCAGCGAGGGGGCGGGGAAGCCGAGCATGCGTTGCCAGTCCGGTCGTCCACTGAAGATTTCTGCTTCCCACCAAACGGTGCCGGCCTGCAGTGCTTCGCGTTCCGTATCGGACATGCCCGGCATGATCTTTCTATAGGCGCCAAGCAGCGGTTTGATGACGAGGGCGCGTCGCAGCGGGGTCAGGGTTAGCATGGCGACCAGCGGGATAAAGATGCCCAGGGCAATGAGCAGCGCCCAGGTGGGTGGTGTATAGCGCAGGGCCCAGTAGCCAAGGATGGCGGTCAGCACGGCTGTCCAGAGAGTGCGCGATGCCTGACGGGCCATCATGAATCCGAGTAGCGCCAGAATAACAGGCAGTTCGATCATCCAGTGCATATCAGTCATCCCTGGCGCGTGTCGAACGCCATTAGTGCTGTGTTGTAGTTGAACAGCTGTAAGTACGGTGTATTCGTATAGTCAGGTATTCACTCTTCGTTTCAGTTCAATAAAAAATTTGACATGCATTCTTGCAGTGAGTTTCAAGACGATTTCAAGCCGCTGATTCAGTATATACAATGTCATGGGCCATAGAGTCTATCGGCTCGGCCATCTGCAATATGAAACTGCAGGCGGGGGCACATGGCTTAGCCATCAAGTAGATCGAGGGCCTTGAACAGCTGCTTGCGCGGTGTATAGAAGTGCGGTGAGAAACGAATGCCGCCGCCCCGGAGGGCGCAGAAGACATTCTCCGTTCCGAGCATCTCGAACAGGGATTCGGGTGTCTCATTCAATGGTCGAAAAGTGACGATGCCTGCATGGCGCTGTTCGACGGTCGGGGTGATGAGCTGATAGCGATCCGGTAGTTGTAAAAAATAATCAATCATGAAGCGCGTGTTATCGAGGACCTGCTCTTCAATGGTCTGCAGACCAGTCTCCAGGATCAAAGACAGGTGGCGTGCAGGGTACAGAAATGCCGGTCATGTTCGGGCTGCCGCATTCGAATCGACGTGCGCTGCCGGCAATTTCCCTGTTCCTGTTGTCAACGTTATGCATGTCTTCAAGCATGTGCCAGCCATACTGCTTCAGGTCCAGGCGCTCCATGACTGCCTGGCGACAATAAAACAGGGCGATGCCTTCCGGGCCCAGCATCCATTTGTGCGCATCCGCCATGACGAAATCAGCCTGGCAGGCCTGCACGTCAAAGCGAACCGCACCCAGGCTTTGAATCGCATCGACACAAAACAGGATACCTCTTTCCCGGCAGGCTGCACCGAGAACGGACAGGTCCAGTTTCAATCCGCTACCGTATTGCACGGCGCTGACTGAAAGCAGGCGGGTGTGGTCATCAAGGGCATCGAGTATCGCTGTCTCGGGTGAGCCGCCGGCGTTGATGTCGACCGCACGGGTCGTCACACCATACTTCTGCAACGATTCCCAGACCACCCGGTTGGACGGGAATTCCTGGCTGGTGATGACCACGTTGTCACCGGATTTCCAGGGCAGTCCGTAGGCGACCACGGACAGTGCCTCGGAGGTGTTTTTTAACAGTGCAATTTCATCGCTGCAGGCCGCGTTAATCAGCTGTTGCAACTGCTGCCTTAGCGCACTTTCCGTGGCAACCCAGATCAGGTAGTTTCGGCTGCCAACAGCAACATTTTCGTCGGCAAAACGTTTGACCGCGTCTGCGGTGCGTTGTAGCCACGGGGAGACCGCCGCGTGGTTCAGGTAGATGATCGAGTCATCCAGACGGAATTCGGACTCATACATGTGAAAGGCCTGTGCGCATAGATTAACAATGCTGAATATTTGCAGGGTATGATAGCGACCGGTTGATCATGATAACGGTGATGGTCCTGATTGTATGATAAATATCCGGCAGATATTACGAGATGTTTTGCTGTTGCTGGTCCTGGTAGTTTGTGGCTCGCAAGCACAGGCGGGCAGTGCCCGCATTATCGTTGATACCAGGGCCGAAACGCTGACGGTGATGCGGGGTGATACCGTCATCAAGACATTCCCGGATACTGCAATCGGTCGTTACGCGCAAGACTACCCTGCCGCCAGGGCGATAATAAAAAAACCCCGCTGGAAACTACAGGATCGGCTGGATCAACAGGATTCACGCTACTATATTTTCCTGGGTCTGACTTATCCGGACCAAGAGGCGGCCGATCGCGGTCTTGCGGATGAGCGGATCAGTGCTGAGGCGCAGTGGCAGGAAATCCGTCGCGCCCTCAAAGAGGGAAAAAGATACTCCGCAAAAGACGCTGCCAGGCTATATCGGGATTCATGGGTTA
>CALOCX010000021.1:0-38429 GCA_942491995.1 uncultured Gammaproteobacteria bacterium
CATTCACACTCGGCTATCAAACCTTACAACTTCCTTGAATTCTTTATAGCCCCCTCTGATAACCCATTTTTTCTTCAGGCCGATGGGTCGTCCCGGTCAAGCTCACGCGTGGGTCTTTTGTGGCGGTTACGTTGAAACTCATGAATATGTTACCCCTTCTGAAGGTGCTTGCAGTCAATCATGGACGCCAGCACTCAAAACAAGAACTATCGGATTGTTAGAGGACGCCCGGTTCCCTGCAATGAAATCTAATTCGAGCCTGTCTGGTCGCTTGTGAAAATGATGTCTCCATGCCAGGCGATGGCGGATTCCCGCGTGTTGTCAGTATCCGTCATGATTGCCAGACCCGATATCATTTGGGGCTCTTCGCCGAAGGCCTGTTTGTGATCCTGATGGATTGTGCGCTTCTCGGTCACCCACTGTCGAACCTTTTCATCTCCCCCCTCAACTACAAACATCGTCACCCGATCCGTGTAGGGATTGGCAACCATGGTGCCGGCCGAGCTATTGCTCCCCCAGATATAGGAGATTGCCCTGTAAAGAACATCACTGCCCAAAGATGACCTTGGCGGCCCCGTGCTTCAATCGCTCAAATTACCCGGCCCTGTCTGGATCAAGCGCGAAGGTGATGTAAATTCTGGCGGAATAGTCGTCGCCATCCTTGTGTGTTACATCGCCCTTCTGCGGGATGTTATCCACTTTTCCCTGCCACTGAATGACAGGATATTTCGCAGGGTCAGTGGATATAGCCCGCGTCAGACCAGGAGCAGACCGATTACTGACAGTCCCCACTACAACCGTGTCGCCTGCATTTACCGGGGAGTAATCGGTATGCCGCTTTCAGTCTTGCAGAAGGTCAGCGGCTCCCGGCTAACCGGTAGATTCTCGGTTATTTTGGCGGATGAGAACAGGCCTACCTCAAGATAGCCCGGTGACTGGGCATGCGTCGTTCCTGACGCGGTAAGCGGACAAGAAAGCACGGGTGCATAGAATCTGCATTTAACCAGGTACCGTGTAATGACCGCCTTGTGAACACGCTCCGGTTATGGGAAGCAGTGTTCGCTTCGAAACTTATTTCGTTTCGTTCTTGATATCCCGCAATTCGCCTTCCAGTCCCTACCGCTGCCCAGCTGTTTGTCTCTGGCTTGATTGAGTTGATCGGTATTGCCAGGAAGCTTCATCAACGTAACCATTGGGGGGGGGGGGGGGGGGGGGGATTATAAAGAATTTTGTATGACTTCGGGAATTGTTTTCTTGATCTAGTAAACGCACGCTTTTTGGCTGTACTTATAAATACGCTGCAGCGTACAGTGATCGATGATGTACCTACTGAACCTTCTCTTCGCCCCCTCTCAGCCCCTTCATTGCCAGCTCCGTTATGGTCGACGAGATCCATCGGCCGCGCCCTCCCCGCTCCGGCGTCCTGGGCCTCACACGGAACCCCAACCTCGTGCCGAGGTGTCCGCCTGTCGCCAGGTCTCAGTATGGGGATGGCACCACCCGGGTGCTCACCCCCGGCCCGCAGCAGTCGCCGCCTGTATCGCACCGCGACTTCGCGGCAACCAATTCGGGTCATTCGTAAAGTCGATGTTACTGATTAGCTTTCGGAATAATTTGGGCCACTTTCTTCCAAGTCCCGACCGGGGGTTGTGTCTGGGTACCTTGCTTCTTTGTGTGGTGTGTGGGTTGGTTGGGTTGGTGGTGGTTGGGTCTTGGTCTTTGGGTGTTGGAGGGGTGGTTGGGTTGGGGTGTGGGCCTTGGGTTCTTAAGTTCTGTGGGGTTGTTGTGGACTCTTGGTGGTGGTTGGCCCTATAAGTGTATGTGCTTCAGTGAGTCCATAAGTGTAAGCGCTCAGCAAAGCGTACTTGCTCAAACGATTCTGATCTGATCTTTGCTGAGATTACCCGGCAACAGCGCCTCAATAGCCTCAACGGTTTCCGCCTTCGGTAATTCCGTGAACAGGTGCCGGAGATACGCATACGGTTCCAGTCCGTTCGCTTTAGCCGTCTCGATCAATGAGTACAAATTGGCACTGGCCCTCACGCCCTTGACCGATGCACTGAACAACCAGTTCTTGCGCCCAACCACGAAGGGGCGGATGGCATTCTCCGCACCGTTGTTGTCGATCTCCAGCCGACCGTCATCCAGGTAGCGGATCAGCTTGTCCCATTCGTTGTGCAGGTAGTTCAGCGCTTTGCCGGTCGCGCTCGTCGGCGGCACCTGCGGCAAGGCTTCATCCAGCCAGCTGCGCAGCTCATCCAGTATCGGGCGCGCATGCCGCTGGCGGTGCTCATGGCGTGCTTCAGGCGTGAGCTTGCGAGCCTGTTTCTCAACCCGGTACAGCTTCCGGATCAGCGCCAATCCACGGTGCGCATTACCCCCTGGCTTTTTCTTGTCCTGCGCCTTGACGGCCTCACTGAACTTGCGACGGGCGTGCGCCATGCAACCCACGTGCGTAAGCTTATTCACCACAACCACCGCGTTGTAGCTATCATAGCCATCTGTTTGCAGATAGCCCGTGAAGCCGGCTAGCAGGCGCTTGGGCACTTCGGCACCACGACCCGGATCATAGTCATACAGAACCACCGGCTGCTCCGGTGGCCCACCCCGCTGCAGCCACAAATAAGATTTGGATTGTGCCGTCTTGCCCGGTTCCTTCAGTACCTGCACCGGCGTCTCGTCCATCTGCAGGATGTCATAGGCCAGCAAGCGGTCGCGCAGCAGGTTAATCAGTGGCTGGATCAGGGTGCCGGCCTGGATCATCCAGTTCGCCAGCGTGGCCCGTGGCAGATCCACGCCGATACGCTGCAGGATCGCCTCCTGCCGGTACAGCGGCAAGGCATCCTGGTACTTCGAGACCGTGATGTGCGCCAGCAGGCCAGGGGATGCCAGACTCTTGGGGATCGGCTGGGGCGGCAGCGCCGCTGTCTTGATGCACTGGCCACAGCGGCAGGCATACTGCTTGCGGATGTGTCGGATCACCTGGATCTTGGCTGGAATGATATCCAGCTGTTCGGAGGTCACCGCACCGATCTCTGTCAGGGGATTGCCATCATGAGGACAGACACGCTCGCTGTCCGGCAGCTCATGAATGACCTCTACGCGGGGCAATGCTGCGGGCAGTTTTTTGCGGCCGCGTTTGCGGCGGGCGTGCGCAGGAACCGTGACCGTCTCGTCTTCAGCGGGGGCTGCCGTCTGTGTCTCGGCCTCAGCTTCATCGAACAGGCGGATCTGATCGGGTGAGAGCTTCTCGCTGCTGGCCGCGTAGCGCCGGGCCAGCGCAAGGTTCAGTTGTTCGGTGAGGGTGAGAACCTGAGCTTTGTAATGTTGGTTCTCGGTGGTGAGTTGTTCGTTCCTTTGAACAACCGCTTGCTTGTCTGCTTGCAGTTGTTCATTGCGAGCAAGCTGATCAGCGACCAGTGACTTCAGTGCATCAACGTCATCCGGTAACTGATCCAGTGCAATCGGCATGCACAGGATTATACGATAAAAGCAGGGGTAAAACGCTATAAAACACTGCGATAGTGCAGCCGTTCATGCGGTTGCAGACGCATCACATCATAGCCATCCAGCAGCCAGTTCAGTTGCTGGCCGGTCAACGTGATCACCTCACTTTCAACCTTGCGGGGCCATTTGAAACGTGCCCGTTCCAGGCGCTTCTGCCACAAGCAAAAGCCGTTGCGTTCCCAGTACAGGATCTTGATCTTGTCGCGCGTGCGGTTGCAGAACACGAACAGCTGCTCGGAAAATGGATCGTGCTGCAGGGCCTCTTCGACCAGGACCGCCAGTCCGTTGATGCCTTTGCGGAAGTCGACGACATCCCGGCACAGATACACAGCGGGCAGCGCATTTGAGGGGCGCATCACTCAACAGCCGCCGCGGCACGCAACACCGTGGTTAATGATCCCGCGTCCACCGAACCGGCAAACGCCACCGACACACCGTTCGGCAATTGAATACGCCACTCGCTACCCATCACCGGGCCAACCACCTGGGCCCGCTGAAACCGTGTTGCATGCGTGCGTGGCAACACGCCTTTTTTGACCAGCGCCCGCTTGCCGTCATACATGGCTCGCACGCCAAGACCATGCTCCGTTGCATACTCGGTAATGCGCTTTCCCGAGGCCTCGCAGGCCCGGACGTGGTTAAGCCAGAAACGTTGGTGCTCTGTCAGTGAGTTCACAGGCGCTTCATCCATCACAGTACTCCGCTATCGTTGAATACCCATAGCGTGTACTGGATGGGGTCAGCTTGACAGGGTGACGGCAGTGCCATCACTCAATGGGACAGCGGACTGCTGACTTTTCTCGCCCGTGTCTACCAGCTGGCCGGCGAACACAAGATCGACATCGATCCAGGCGGGCTGCCCGATGGTGCCCGGCGCTTGATGAAACTGGCAACGGCGGTCCCTCCGAAGGAAGACACGGGCAAACACAACGAACACCCGCCCCTGCTGCAGCGAATCGGTCTGAGATCATTGTCCATGTGGCGCGCGGCCCCCGAGATGCTGCACTTCCTGGGCGAAGTCACCCTCAGTTTCGGCAGACTGTTTCGCGGTACGGCACAGTTCAGGCGTTCCGACCTGATGCTCATCATAGAGGACGTTGGGCCGCACGCGTTGCCGATTGTCTCGCTGATCAGCTTTCTCGTCGGCCTGATCGTCGCGTACATGGGCGCCGTGCAGCTGGCACAGTTCGGTGCCCAGATCTACATCGCCAATCTTGTCAGCCTTGGCATGACGCGCGAGATGGGCGCCCTCATGACCGGCATCATCATGGCCGGACGTACCGGTGCCGCCTATGCTGCCCAGCTCGGCACCATGCAGGTGAATGAGGAAATCGACGCCTTCAGGACAATGGGGTTCAACCCGATCGACTTCCTCGTCCTGCCGCGCATACTGGCCCTGGTCCTGATGATGCCCCTGCTGGTGCTGTACGCGGGCATCGTCGGCATCACTGCCGGGATGTTCGTCGCGGTAACGGTCTTCGATATCAGCACCTTTGAGTATTATCAGCAAACCGTGCGTTCCATGGAATGGACGCATATCTGGGTCGGTGTAATCAAGGGCACGGTATACGGTATGCTGATCGCCTTTGCCGGCTGCCTGCGTGGCATGCAGTGCGGGCGCAGTGCCCAGGCCGTCGGCGAAGCCACCACCTCTGCCGTGGTGACCGGCATCCTGTTCATCGTCATCGCCGCCTCACTACTCACCATCCTTTTCCAGGAGCTGGGGATCTGATATGGAGGCGACAACCGTGCTGCATAAAACCACTCCGGATGCCCACATCACCGTACAGGATCTCACCATGGCGTACGGTGATTTCGTCATCCAGAGTGACCTCAATTTTACTATTGGACGTGGTGACATCTTCATCATCATGGGTGGTAGCGGCTGCGGCAAGAGCACCCTGTTACGCCACATGATCGGGCTGAAGGCACCAGCCAGGGGCAAGGTGCTGTTTGATGGCATCAGTTACTGGGAGTCAACGCCTGTCGAGCAGCAACGCATCAAGCGGGGTTTTGGTACAAGTTTCCAGAGCGGGGCAATGTGGAGTTCCCTGACTCTGGCCGAGAATGTTGCCCTGCCGCTGGGTGAATACACGGACCTGGCACCGGCCGATATCGCCGAGGTCGTATCACTGAAACTCTCGCTGGTTGGACTCTCCGGCTTCGAGGAATTCTATCCGTCCGAGATCAGCGGCGGCATGCAGAAACGTGCCGCACTGGCCCGCGCGATTGCACTTGACCCCGAGATCCTGTTTTTCGACGAGCCCTCCGCAGGGCTGGACCCGATCAGTTCGCGGCGGCTCGACGACCTGATACTGGAACTGCGTGACAGCCTTGGCACCACTATCGTGGTCGTAACCCATGAACTGGCCAGCATCTTCACCATCGGCGACAACGCGGTTTTTCTCGACGCGGAAACACGCACCATGATTGCCAGCGGTGACCCGAAGACACTGCGGGACTCAAGCCCCGACCCCGGCGTCAGACGATTTCTCAATCGAGGTGAGATATGAGCAAGCAAGCCAACCCCACCCTGATCGGCATCTTTGTTGCGGGCGCCATCGGGCTTATCGTGGCTGGAATCCTGATAATCAGTGGTGGAAAACTGCTGTTAACCGACAAAACCCACTATGTCCTCTACTTCAAGGGATCGGTCAAGGGCCTCAACATCGGCTCCCCGGTCAGCTTTCGCGGCGTCAATATCGGCACCGTGACCGACATCCAGCTGGTGGTCAACGAAGAGGAATCTGATATTCGCATACCGGTGATTATCGAAATCGACAACACGAAATTCATCAGACCCCATGCCGGCCAGTCACTGTTGGACGATGATGACAGCATCGCCGGTTTGATAGAGGCCGGCCTGCGCGCCCAGTTGCAGTTACAGAGTTTGCTGACCGGCCAGCTGTTTATACAGATCGACTTTTTACCCAATACACCCGCGAACCTGGTCGAACTGAACAAGTCGCGATGGGCACCTCAGGAAATACCTACCATCCCCTCGCCAATCGAGATCATCGGACAGCTGCTGGAAGACATTCCCATGGACAAGGTCAAGGGACACATCCTCGCCGCTATCGAGGGGATCGACAGGCTGGTGAATTCCGATGAACTGCATCAATCGATCACCGCCCTGCACGCGGCACTGGAGGAGTTCCGCCAGCTGGTCGCCAACCTCGACCGGCAGGTCGAGCCGGTCGCCAGCAACGTCAACCTGACCCTGAATGATGCCCGCGCAGCCCTGAAAAAGGCCAGCATTACACTGGATGATATTCGCGGCACGATGGAGCAGGCCGATACGACGCTGCAATCGGCCGATGCGCTATTCAGTGATGAGCAGGTCCTGACCGCGCTCGATAGCGCCCTGAATGAAATCTCGTCGGCCGCTTACGCCATCCGTATCCTTGCCGAAACCATCAACAACCAGCCCGAGTCCCTGATCAGGGGCAGACAATAGAACGGAGAAACCGCATGCGCCCGATACTCCACACCTTTTTAGTCAGCATCTGCCTGGCACTGGTTGCCGGCTGCGGCGTCACAAAGCCGTCCAGGTACTATCTCCTGACTCCGGCCGAGGAGCAAAGTCCCGCTGCGATGAGAACGGCCCCACCGGCAGTGGGAATCGGGCCGGTGGCCTTTCCCGCCTATCTTGACCGCCCGGAGATCGTCCTCCGCACCGGCGGGAACGAGCTGAACTATGCCCGTTCAGACCGCTGGGCGGAACCACTGAAGACGGCGTTCAACCGCACCCTTGCAGAAAACCTGTCGATCATGCTGCCCACTGACCGGACTGTGATCCACCCCTGGCCACGATCGATCGTGCTGGATTACCAGGTGATTATTGACGTCACACGTTTCGATGCCGATGCCGGTGGCAAGGTTATCCTGACAGCGGGTTGGGAGCTTGTCCGCTCCAGTGACAGTACGGTCATGCAGCGCAGCAAGGCGACCTACACCGAAGCCGCCGGCAGCACCGGCTATCCTGCAATAGTCGCGGCACAAAGCCGTGCCGTAGAACGGCTCAGCCTGGACATTGCAGCGGCAATCAACAGCGCCGGATTGCCCGCTGGCCAATCAAGGTGATCATGGAGTGATTTAGAATCAGGCAGTAAATTTACTGCCCCTTCCAGCATTGCAGCGAAACACCCATCTCCAGGGGATCGCCTTGTTGTTTATGCCCGCATCTGCAATGTGAACTTTTCCAGCCCTGCCTCTTGAAATACCCGGGCATGCCCTTACCTTGTAGGTATGTCGATATTGACTTGTATCTTTCAGGAGGCAATCAGATGTCATTAGTCCATTACAAGCCCATTAACCTGTTTGACCAGTTTAATGACGAAATGAACCGTTACTTTTCTTCCATGCGTGGTACAGCAGCCAACCAGGAGCATGACTGGACGCCTGCGGTTGATATCCAGGAAGAAGACAACCGCTATTTGCTCACTGCTGATATTCCCGGTGTAAACCGCAAAGATGTAGAAATCACACTTGAAGATGGTGTGCTGACTGTGAAGGGCGAACGCAAATCAGAAACCGATGTATCGGATGAAGGCTACCGTCGCAGAGAACGTATTCATGGCACCTTTGTACGCCAGTTTAACCTGCCCGACACCGTTGACACGGCAAACATCTCTGCAACGGCCGAAGACGGGGTATTAAGAATCGCGATACCGAAGCAGGAAAAACCCGAGCCCAGAAGAATTACCGTAAGTTGAGCTCAATTTCCATGTGACATGGTCGGCCCATGCAAAGGGGCCGACCTGATTTTTTGCCCTATAAAAACACATCACACAGACCCTCCCGGATAAGGACATCCTGGGCAGCAACAGTAAACAATGAAACAATACTCACAGGCGTGCGAGGAGAACCGGGAGCCCATCCTGACAGTCATCAGGGAAGTCTTTGCCAATGCGCACGACATACTTGAGATTGGCAGTGGCACCGGGCAGCATGCGGTTTACTTTGCGCGCCATCTGCCTCACCTGACATGGCAACCTGCAGATCTGGCAGAAAACCACGCAAGCATACAGGCATGGCGTGAAGAATCCGGGCTTGTGAATGTTCTACCGCCAATCGAGCTGGATGTCAGCGCAAGCACATGGCCAGATGGTACATACGATGGTCTCTTCAGTGCCAATACAACCCATATCATGAGCCTTGAAGAGGTCAAGAGCATGTTTAGTGGTATCGGCAAGCTACTGCAGACAGGTGCTCGCTGCTGCCTTTACGGGCCGTTTAACTATGGCGGCACCTTCACCAGTGACAGCAACCAGCAGTTCGACAGCTGGTTAAAGAGCCGGGATCCCGCAAGTGGTATCAGGGACTTCGAAGTAATTGCAGAACTGGCGAATGCAAACGGCTTCGTACTGATGGATGACAACGAGATGCCGGTCAACAACCGTTTACTCATCTGGCAGAAGAACTGAGAAATAAAAAAGCCGGTCCTGCTCGAAAGAACAGGACCGGCTTGCGGGTAACTTCACAAGAGACAGTGTCGGGGCCGTCTCGGGATGAGGTCAATTATCGATTTGTGAAACCACCCATGGGACAGCAATAAGAGCCAGCGCTGACGCTACAATCAATTCCCTTGCCTCGCTGAATGATGCCAGCATACTCAAACCCGGATCACCTACCAGGTAAATCAGGACGCCAATAGCGAATAACTTGTGCATCTCGTACTCCTTTCAATCTCACAACACTTGATGATCATGTTATCGGCAAAGGCCAGAGATCTTCCGTGACGAGAAGCGCAAATGAGTGTGAGCCGCGTCCCAGAAACTGAAAAATTCCCGCTCTGGGACGCCTATTGGAGGGAGATTATTGATAAGGGCTGGCGCTGCGGCCGGGGATTCCAGCCGGTAACCGAATCACCAGGGGCAACGAAGCTGGCAGTGAAAACAGCTATGGCGCATTGGACATGCGCCAATCGTTAATCATTATTCCGTCAGTGTGACCTTCGGATTGTCCGTCTCATTCATCATTGCATCCTGGCGCGCGGCGACACCCTTTATACTGTTTTCATCCATCAGGTCTTGCAGGTTGATCTCGTTCAGAAAACCGTAAATCTGCTGACTGAGATCATCCCACAACTCGTGCGCCAGGCACTGGTGTCCATCGTGACAGTTGTTGGCACCGCTGCAGCGTGTGGTATCAACGGTTTCATCCACGGCCGATACGATTTCCGCAACCGCAATCTCATTGGCCGGACGATTCAGCGAATAGCCACCACCCGGTCCCCGGGTACTGCGAACCAGTTTCTTTTTACGCAAGCGGGTAAACAGTTGCTCGAGATAGGACAGTGATATGTCCTGGCGTTTCGATATATCAGACAAGGTGACAGGGCCTGACCGGGAATGAAAAGCCAGATCAAGTATTGCGGTGACGGCGTAGCGCCCTTTACTTGTTAATTTCAAAATGGAATACCGTGGATTGCCAAGGTTGAAACGTTATGCACACGAAAAGTATACATCAAGAATCGGATTCTGGCTTTGTTGCCTGATCCCGTGACTCGACAGCCGCATCAATTTCCTTATTTTCTACATGCTTTAGTGAGCACGAATCAAGCGTTGGCAGATCAAGGTCGCCGACTTCGGCGCCCAGTTTCTTCAGCCCCCTGCACACCTCTTCAAGGCGTTCATCCATGGCATGGATATGATCGAGGATACCATTCACGGCCGTCGCCACCGGGTCCGGCATATCCCGGGTGGCACCATAGGCATCAAATCCCATTTTCTTTGCAATCGCCTGGCGCTTGTCATCCGGTTCATGCGTGGCACCCACCAGCCGGCCCGGCACGCCAACGACAGTCATACCGGCCGGAACGCCCTTCAGCACAACGGCATTGGAGCCGATACGCACCCCGTCCTCAATCAGGACTGGCCCCAGTACTTTTGCACCCGCACCGATAACGACATTATTACCCAGTGTCGGGTGACGTTTGCCCTTGTCCCAGCTGGTACCGCCGAGCGTCACACCGTGATACAGGGTGCAATCGTCACCAATCTCCGTGGTCTCACCGATCACCACCCCCATGCCATGGTCGATGAAGAAGCGTCGGCCGATGACAGCGCCCGGATGAATCTCGACACCCGTGTACCACCTGGCAAGATTAGAAAATACCCGCGCCAGCCATTTCAATCCTGCCGACCACAACCAGTGGGTGAATCGATGCATCAATACAGCGTGTATTCCCGGATAGGTCGTCAACACATCAAAGGTATTGCGGGCCGCCGGGTCCCGGTCAAACACGCAAAGTACATCTTCTCGAATCCTGTCAAACATTATTATTGCAGTTCCCGGGTAGTACAGTTAGATATTATGTTCCAGTTAACACGAAAATGCTGCCGTTGTGTAACGGCCCGGTTACCGCAGAATCTGCCAGTCATCATTCCTCCGGATCCGGCTCGCTCGCTGTTAGTATTCCACGCAATATGTTTATCTCGTTTTCGTCAGGTCGTGCGCGATTGTACAAGCGTCGCAAGCGGCGCATCAGCATACGCGGATTATCAGGATTAAGAAAACCAATCTGTACCAGAACCCTTTCCAGGTGCTCGTAAAATCGCTCCATTTCATCTGCAGCCGCAGGCTGATGGTCCGGCATTCCGGCGTCCACGCCTGACTTCTCGTGTGCCCTGTGCGCCACCAGGATTTCATAACAGATTATCTGTACGGCGGCAGCCAGGTTCAACGAACCATACTCGGGATTGCTCGGGATTTGCACGAGGAACTGGCAGCGGTCAATCTCTTCGTTACTCAGCCCCGACCGCTCACAGCCGAAAAGAATGGCTACATCGCCCCGCTCAGCTTCCGCAAACAGGCGCTCTGCACAGGATTCCGGTTCAATGACAGGACATGGAATGCTGCGGCAGCGTGCACTCGCACCGATAACCAGCCTGCTGCCTGCCAGGGCATCAGCAAGATCCGTACAGACTGTTGCATTTGCCAGCACATCATCCGCACCGGAGGCACGCGCCGTAGCTTCGGCAGACGGAAAGTGCTTCGGGTTCACGAGGTATAACCGCGTCAGCTCCATGGTCTTCATGGCACGCGCAGCAGCACCAATATTGCCCGGATGACTGGTATTCAGCAACACCACACGTATGTTAGCCAGCATGCCTGTCGATAGCCCCGTCAGCGATCCTGCACACAGAACTGCGGCAGGCCCAGCGTATCCAGCCCGGCTTGAAACGCACTGATGTCATTAACTGACCAGCGGCCAATGCAGACAAGTGTGTCTGCATCCTTCCTGACCCTGGCAACTGTTCCTGGCATATTGGCAAGTCTCGGAGATGTCACCGCCGGATACAAGTCATCGGCCGGTTTTTATGCTGAATTTCAGGCTGAGTCGAAAGGGAAAACTATCACGTCCTGCAGACACTTCGAGCCACTGGCGAGCATCAGCAGTCGATCGAGTCCCAGTGCAACGCCGGCACAATTCGGTAAACCGGCACGCAATGCAGATAAAAGATTTTCATCCGTTCTGACAACTTCGTCACCGCGATCGCGGCGCTGCTCAAGCTCAATGTCGAAACGCTGCCGCTGCTCCAGCGCATCCGCCAGTTCGTGAAACCCGTTCGCAAGCTCAACACCGTTCAGGTAGACCTCAAAACGCGACGCCACCGGAGGGCTGCCGGGACGCAGGCGTGCCAATGCCGCCTGGCTGGCCGGGTAATCGCGGACAAACATCAGGCCGTTACCCAGCCGGGGCTCGATCACATGAGTCATCAGCAAATCCAGCCAGGCATCGATATCATCGACCGCCAGACCGACTGCCGTCACGCCAAACCTTGATTGCAGCACCGAGCCAAGTTCGCCCGCTGTTGCGGTAAATGGATCGATACCGGCAATTTCGACAAACAGCTCACGATAACTCCAGTGCTGAACGGAATCGATCGGCATGACATCCGCAAGCACGTCCTTGAGCAGCCGCTCCACTTCATCCATCAGATCAAGATGGTCAAAACCGGTTCGGTACCACTCCAGCAGCGTGAATTCGGGATTGTGCCGTGCTCCGGATTCGCCGTCGCGGAACACCTTGCATATCTGGTAAATCGAGCCGCTGCCTGCTGCCAGCAGCCGTTTCATTGGAAATTCAGGGGACGTATGCAGGTAGCGGGGCTCGTCTTTAACCGCCCCGGGACCATGATAGTAGGTTTTGAAGCTGGACAGCGCCGGATCTGTACTCGCTGCACGTGACAGCACCGGGGTGTCAACTTCCAGAACATCAAGCCTGGCAAAGAACGCTCGAACACGCGCCAGCAGGCTGGCCCTTAGCTTGAGCACATCGAGTGAGGCCGTCGGCCTCCAGTCAGAATCCACTTCCATTGTGACGGTCGGCAGACTTACCTCACCAGGCTACTCCTTGGCCCGTCCCACGTATTCACCTGTGCGGGTATCAATTTTCAGCGTCTCGCCAACGTCAATAAACAGCGGCACACGGACCACGGCGCCAGTCTCCAGTGTCGCCGGTTTGCCACCGCCACCGGATGTATCGCCGCGCACGCCCGGATCGGTGTCGGTAACAGTCAACATCACGAAATTCGGCGGGGTGACCGCCAGCGGCGTACCATTCCAGAGTGTCACTTCACACATATCCTGTTCCTTGAGCCACTTGACCGCATCAGCCACTGCATCGGCAGAGGCCGCTTGCTGCTCATAGGTATTGGGGTCCATGAAATGCCAGAATTCACCGTCGTTGTAGAGGTACTGCAGGTCAACGTCCATGACGTCAGCCGCATCCACAGACTCACCTGACTTGAAGGTCCGCTCGATAACCCGTCCGGTCTTGAGATTCCTGATCTTGACCCTGTTAAATGCCTGCCCCTTGCCGGGTTTGACGAACTCGTTTTCAATAATGGCGCAGGGATCGCCATCCAGCATAATTTTCAAACCGCCCTTGAACTCATTGGTGCTGTAAGATGCCATATGATTATCTAACCTTGTAAATCCCGATCACTGAAAAATGGCGCCTATGATACCGCGAATACAGCCACTGGAACACAGGCCGGCCTGGCAGGAACAACTGGCCACTGCCGTCAGATCAGTGGATGAACTGCTGCAGCTGCTGCAGATCGACCCTGCGGTGGCAAAAATCCGGCCCTTGCAAAGCCGACTTTCCGCTGCGCGTGCCACGCGGATTTATACAGCGCATGGTCAAGGGCGACAGCCGAGATCCGCTGCTGCTGCAGGTACTACCGGTTGCGCAGGAAGCAGATGATGTAACCGGCTTCTCGCCTGATCCGCTGGCTGAACTCGACGCCATGCCGGCCCCGGGACTGCTGCACAAATACCAGGGGCGTGCCCTGCTAACGACAACCGGCGCCTGTGCAGTTCATTGCCGTTATTGTTTCCGGAGGCATTTCCCCTATAGTGATGCTAACCCCGTGCCCGGGCACTGGCAAGCTGCCATCAAATACCTAGCGCAGCATAAAGACATCTGCGAACTCATACTCAGCGGCGGTGATCCATTGACGCTAACCGACTCACGCCTGCACTCGCTGACCGGGCAGTTAGCAGATCTGACGCATCTGCGCACCCTGCGGATACACACACGCCTGCCGGTGGTGCTACCCGCGCGCGTCGACAGCGGTTTGCTGTCATGGATAAATGCACAAACACTAAAGCTGGTTTTCGTTATTCATTGCAACCATTCCGGCGAAATTGATCACAGTGTGACCGATGCACTCGACAAGCTCACAGCAGCCGGTGTTACCCTGTTGAACCAGTCGGTACTGCTGCGTGATATCAATGACAGTGCTGCAACTCTCGCCAGGCTGAGCGAGCGCCTGTTCGCTGCCGGTGTGCTGCCCTACTACCTGCACCGCCTCGACAGGGTTCAGGGTGCGGCACATTTCGAAGTGAGTACAAGGCGGGCGCGCGCAATAATGACCGAACTCCGTGCCATGCTACCCGGCTACCTTGTTCCCCGGCTGGTACGGGAAATACCTGGTGCACCGGGCAAGACACCGCTGTAACTGTGCTGCAGTTTCCTGACACGGCAATCCCGGTTGCTTATACTTGAAGCCTCAGACAGGATTACCGGTAATCGTGACAGGTAAGCATCGGAAGATCATCAAACATGGATCTACAACTCCCAACCAGAAGAAAAACCACCAACACCAGCTTTAACACCAGACCGGATGTCGTCAGGGCGTGGGTAGATGAATTACCTTTGATCAACACCGAAAAGTCCTGGACACTTCTTGATGATGCACTGGAACAGATAAACTCACTCAGCATCTCGACCAGAAACCGTCTTGAAGTACTCGAACTACTGGCGACCTCTGTTATCTGTGTTGCCGAGGCGATGAAGAAAGTCTTTCTGGCAAAGCCGATCCCGCTCAGGGGCCAGAATCTGCTGCTGGCCAAAAAAACGGTTGAACTCTGCAACCGCATGGCGACCGGCTACCGCATTCTGGCGGATGACCTCGGCCACGATGACAGCCAGACGTCTCCCCTGACCGTGGCCATCCACCGGTCATTACGCTACCTGAGCGAAATATTGCTCACCAATTACCAGGTCTACATACAGTACCCGGAAGGCCTGTGGAAAACGATAAATTCACTCTACGCCCTTGCTGAACAACACGACATTACGCAACAACCGATCACCGACGCCACCCTGTCTACACCTGCACCGAGCACTATCAGCACGGTCTACAAGCAGATTTTACTGATGTCCCTGGCTTGCCCCTACCGTCTGCGACAGAAGGAAATTCATTTTGTCTACAACGCCCTCATGGGCTGGGCAGATATCACCCGGCTGTACTACATGGAGGGTGAGCAGGCGCAGGGCCTGTTCATAGTCAACCTGAATGCCGACAAGCCACCGTCATACCGGGCGCTTAACGGCAGTGGCTCAGTGGATCGTCATTGTCGCACCCTGGATACGACGTCAATGGCAAAACGTATACGTGACATCCAGAATAAACAGCCGGGTAATGCCAGCCGCTATATCGGTATTGGTGATACCGACATCCTGCAACGCCTGATGCTGGCATGGGGCGTTATGCCCAAGCGCAGATTTGCCCGACATGCCAAGAGCGCGAAGGTCGGTCTGGTGGTTGGGCTCAATGCAATCCACGGGCATGTGACGGACCCTGGCACAGAGTCCACAGGCAGTGAAGAGACCATCGAGGACCAGCACTACCTGCAGGATCCAACATTTGAGGCCTCGACGACATTCAAGGCCAACCCGTTTGCCGATAGTGGCCGTCGTATTGTCACAACAGGAAAAACACCGGCACAGGGAAATTCCAGTGAAGACGCAATAGACACATCCCGTATCGAATCATGGAAGATGACTAATATCAGTGCCGGTGGGTATTCATTGCTCTGGGACAGCGATGACTCGTCCAATGCCCAGGTCGGCGAACTGGTTGCGATTATCGAACTGGACAACCTGAGTGAGGACAACTGGCACCTGGGGGTCGTACGCTGGATGAAATGCACCAGCACCTATGGACTTGAACTCGGCATTCAAATGCTTTCACCAAGCGCACAGGCCGTTTGGGCCTATATGAATGAAAGCGGTATCCATACCGGCAGAAAGATGCAGGGAATCCTGCTGCCAGAGATCAAGGTGCTCAGACAACAGGCCAGCCTGCTGTTGCCAATCCTGCCCTTTCGGGCCGGTTGTATTGCTACCCTTGAGGCTACCGGTACACTGGAAAACATCAAGCTAACGCGGCAACTGGAAAATACCGGGAGCTTTGCCCAGTATCATTTTTCTACTTCAATAAATGACTGATCTCGCTGATTAATATAGAGAAATAAATGGCTCGGGGTACTCGACATGCCCGCCCCCGGCGAGATTGCCTTCGACGATTTCCATTACCGTCAGTGCATCTTCCGGTGCTGGCAAATTGCAGCTGACCTGCAGTTCCCTTGCCTGGACAAAACCGAAACGTTTGTAATATTCAGGGTGCCCGAGCACCACGATCGCCCCGTAACCTTTTTCCTTCGCAAGCCTGATGCTGGCGTTAATCAGTTCGGAGCCGATCCCGCGATGACTTTGCGAGGGCACGACAGACATCGGGCCCAGCGCCAGCACATGCTTCTCCTCGCCATCCTTTCGCAGCGGTACCCGGGTAAGCAGGACATGGCCGACAATACGACCACCCAATTCAGCCACCTGCGACAACTCCCGGTTGTAAGTAGTTGATTCCCTGAGAGCACTGACAAGCTGTGCTTCAGCCTCACCGCCAAACGCGCTGATATGAACAACATCAATTGCACGAATATCTTCTGCTGTTTCAGGCCTGACGGTAATCGGGTGCATCAAAGGGCTCCGTTGTAAAAGTTGTTCTGGTCGACGCCGTGTCAGGCGTTGAAATTTACTGGATTTCAGTTACTTGAATGCTAACAGGAAACACTATCCCGGAAAACACCCCGAATCCACATGATACGACCGGGTCGCGAGGAGGTTCCACTATATAGGGAATGCTTCAGAGTTACTCAAAATTGCCGAAAAACCTGTAGTCGGAGCCCGCGTCAGCGCAATGCCAGCCGCAGGGCATCATACAGGTCATCGAGGAAGCGAGGTCAGCTGTGAAGCGTGGAGATAATTTACACCTCCTCATTGTCGAGGAGAGCAAAAATGACGCAGAGTCTCTGGCCAACGCGCTGCGCAACGAGGGGCATCAGATACAGTTCAGGCATGGCTCGACAGCAAGCGATATCGAAGCTGCGCTCAATGACCGGCATCCGGATATTGTATTGTGTGGCAGCGGTGCTGCCATTCCTTCGCACAACGAAGTCAACACCCTGCTTGTCAGGCACGAGTCAACTGCCCCGATTATTGCCATTGTCGATGAAGCATCCGAAGGCAAATGTCGTTGCCGCACAAAAGTCCGGCATAAGTTGCCTGATATCCTATGACCAGCCAGATCACCTGCAACTGGTCTTTAACAGGGAAGTTGCTGTACTGCGTTTGCAGCAGAAACTGGATAAACTCAAGGATGCCCTCCTCGGCAGTGAAGCCCGCTGTCATGCCTTGATAGAAAATTCCAGTGACGCAGTTGCATATATTCATGACGGCATGCATGTCTATGCCAACCGTCCCTACATGAATTTATTCGCCATTGAAAGTGTTGAAGAAATCGAGGGCACACCTGTGCTGGACATGGTCAGCGAAGCCCACCGTGATACATTCAGGGGGTTTCTGAAAGGCCACATAGAAAATCGTGCAGTCGCTAACAGCCTTGATATTGACTGCCTGAGTCCGGCCGGCGAGATATTTCAATGCAGCATGGAGCTGTCGCCGGCAACAATGGAGGGAGAACCCTGTACCCAGATCGTCATCCGTGTCAACGCCACAAATGCAGAACTTGAGAAGAAGATCGAGACACTGTCCCGGCTTGACGCACTTACCGGTCTGACCAACCGTCAGCACTTCATGCAGTTACTCGATGAGTGCGTCAGCGAGCAGGATAGCACCAGTGAACACCGGTCGCTGATCTACATAACACTGGATAACTTCAAGGTAATACGGGAAGAGTATGGTATCGCGACCAGCGACACATTGCTGTGCGATATCGCCAGGCTCCTCGAAGATAATTGCGGGGAAAAGGATTGCCTGTCACGTTTTGGTGATTTCAGTTTTACGCTATTGCATTACGATACTGACGAGGAAAAAACACTGGCACTGGGTGAAACCCTGTTACACAGAATTGCCGGTCACGTTTCAGAAGTGAACAGTCACGCCGTCACCACGACAGGCAGCATTGGTTGCTGTGCGATCAGCAACAAGTTAAATGACGCACAAAAGATAATCTCCTATGCGGATATGGCATGCGAGGTCGCTCGCTCATCGGGCGGTAACCAGATTCACAACCACAGCGCCATAGTTAACGAGCAAATGGGGCAGGAAAACGAGCCGGAGTGGGATAACATCATTCGCACGACCATTGATGAAGAACGCTTCTACCTTGCCTACCAGCCAATCGTCAGCCTGAAAGGCGATACCCGCCAACGTTACGAGGTACTCCTCAGGATTATTGATGAAGCCGGTCATGCCATCCTGCCGGGGCAATTTCTGTCCATCGCAGAGAAAACCGGCCTCAGTGCTGAAATCGACCACTGGATCATCACGGCAGCACTGCACAAACTCGCCGAATTAAGAACCCATCACAGCGAGGCCCTGTTTTATATCAAGCTTTCCGGAGCAACACTGACTGACACCGGGTTACCGGCATGGATTGAAGAGCAACTCGAGAAAAACAACCTGGACAGCGGGGAGCGTTGTTTTCGAAATTCCGGAGCAGACCGCCATCGATGATCTGAAAAACGCCATGACCTTCGTAAAGAACATGCAAAACCTGCACTTCAGGCTCGCATTTGAACATTATGGTCACAGTGACCAGCCACAACTGCTGAAACATGTCCCCGTTGACATCCTGAAGATCGACGGCGCCCTGATCAGCGGACTGCAGGGCAACAAGGAGAACCAGTCAAGGGTCATGGCAATACTCGAACTGGCAAAGGAACACGGCAAAGACACCGTCGCGGAGTGTGTGGATGATGCCGGCAGCCTGGCGCAGTTGTGGCAATTCGGCGTGGATTATATCCAGGGTAATTTTGTGCAGGAACCCTGCAAGGACCTCGAGTATGACTTCGAGGGCGAGATCGCATAACCGCGGCCGGTAACAATGCAGCTCAGACAAACAAAAAACCGGCAGTTACAGGACTGCAGTTCACAGACCTGCCCCCCTGTGCCATGCTCAGTCGAGTACCAGGGACACCAGTCCATCAGCCAGTTTTGGTTCAAACCAGGTCGATTTCGGCGGCATCACTTCACCGGCGTCGGCGACGGCCATGAGGTCTTCCATGCGTGTCGCATACATGGAAAAGGCAACGGCCATTTCACCGCTGTCAACCCGCCTCTCCAGCTCGGCGAGACCTCGAATACCACCGACAAAATCGATACGCGTGTCACGACGCGGGTCATCGATACCCAGAACCGGCACCAGCAACTGCTCGGCAAGCAGGCTGACATCGAGCCGGCCGACAGGATCGGACGGTATCTTTTCAGGCGGAATCGCCAGCTGGTACCACTGCCCGGCAAGATACATCCCGAAGTGGCCCGGCCCCTGCGGGTGCACGGCAGCCGCGGCTGGCGTCACCTGGAACCGTTCTGCCACGCGCGCAAGAAACGATTCTGTGGAAAGCCCGCCAAGGTCACGGACAACCCGGTTGTAGTCAAGGATCCGCATCTGCCTGTGCGGGAAGATCACGGTCAGGAACCAGCCTGCAGCCTCTTTGTCCGCATGGCTGGCAGCCACCCTGGAAGCCGCGGCAGATCGATGATGACCATCCGCAATATACAGCGCTTTCATGGCATCGAAGGCATGGCTGATCTGCTCGATCACGGCAGGGTCCTGCACTACCCAGAGTGTGTGTCCGATACCATCATCGGCCTTCAGGTCGACGTCCGGCACGCCAGTCGTCACGCCCTCGAGCAGGGCATCAACATCCGCCTGCGACTCATAGGCCAGCAATACCGGGCCGGTCTGGGCATTCAGAGCCTCTATCTGGCGTACCCGGTCATCTTCCTTGTCCGGGCGGGTGAATTCATGCTTGCGAATCCGGTTACTGTCATAGGCGGTTATCGAAGCCGCGGCGACCAGCCCGGTCTGGGAATGCTCCCCCATCTGCAGCCGGTAGACGTAATAACAGGGTTGTGTATCGCGAACCAGTATCTGCTGCTGCAGCATGACCTGCAGGTTGCTCGCTGCCCGCGCATAGACCTCCGGTGCATGCGGATCAGTCGCCTCGGGCAAATCGATCTCGGGCTTGGAGATATGCAGGAAACTCCATGGACGACCGGCGGCACGCAGACGGGCCTCGGCAGTACTCAGGACATCATAGGGTGGTGCGACAACGTCCTCGGCTCGACCCGCAACGGGACGCAAACCGGCAAAGGGGCGAATCAGTGGCATAAGCAATCCGTACAGTCTACCCGCGCAAGGAAAAGTGTATTGTACACAGACCGAAGCGAGGCTGCGATTGGCAATACAGCAGGCAGCCGACCATGAACATGCCGACGTCCGATAATCACGACAGTGACGTGTCCATGACCGCAACAGGCACCATAAGCCGCTCGAAGTCGATGACGATCATCATCACCCGCACACGGTTTGAAAAACTGTGTCACTGGACAAAAGCATCCTGGCTACGGCTGCATGAGCGACTGCAGAGCGCGCCTCTGGCATACAAATTGTCGTTTTTTATTACGATACTGGTCGTCAGCTGCATGACCTTGCTGGGCGTTATCCTGGTGCAGCAGCAAACCGGTCAGTGGCAGGACCAGATCAGTGAACAGGGGTATACACTGGTACAACTGATGGCAGAATCCGCAAAGGAACCGCTACTCGCAGATGACGAACGCGCGCTCGATGCCATCACCAGCGGCTTTTCTAACAACGGCAGCGTGCTGGGAACGGCCATTGCCAGCCTCGACGGTAAGATTATTTCCCGCGCCGGTGTGCTGCACGAGGAAAACAACCTGCTGACACGCAATGCCCTGCAGCAGGCATTACGGGGATCCGCCGCTTCCAGCACCTGGGAGTGGCAACCGTTGACAGGCAGAAAACGCCAGACAGTCATGTCATTTATCCGGCCGATAATCTTCCAGAAAGTGACCGCCGGCTATGCCCTGGTGACGTTCAGTCAATCCGTCATGACGCAGTCCACACGTCGTGCAATGCAGGCCATTAGCGGTGCAACCCTGATGATAATCGCCCTGAGTATCGCCATGGCCTTCGCACTGGGTCGCCGCATCACGCAACCCATCGATAAACTGGTCGACGCCAGCCGGGCAATTGGAAACGGTGAATACACCTTCCGCTTCAAGGAACGTCGCAAGGATGAACTGGGCCTGCTGATGGAAGCGTTTAACGAGATGGCCGAGGGCATGCTGGAGAAATCACAGGTCAAGAGCGCCCTGTCCCGCTACGTGTCGCCCGGCGTTGCCAGGCAGATACTTTCCAACCTCGACAACGTGGCCCTGAGCGGAAAGCGCATCGAAGGCAGCGTTCTGTTTGCCGATATCTCCGGTTTCACCCGCATCTCTGAAAAAACAAGGGCAGAAGAACTGGTGAGCATGCTGAATCGCTATTTCAGTCTCATCACCTGTGCCTGTGCCATCAATCAAGGCATCGTCGACAAATACATGGGCGATGGCGTGATGCTGGTCTTCGGTGCTCCTGAAGATGACCCGGACCATGCCTTTCATGCAGTCAGCTGTGCACTGTTGATACAGCAACTGGTTGCACATGAAAACAGGCAACGTGAAGCAATGGACCTGTTTCCGGTGCAGTTCAGGATCGGTATCAATACCGGTAGCATGCTGGCAGGCAACATGGGCTCACATGACCGCATGGAATATACCGTTGTGGGTGATACCGTTAATCTTGCCTCGCGCCTGTGCGGGATAACAAACAGCGGTCAGATTGTCATTTCAAGGGAAATGTATGCACGTGACGATATTTCAGGACGGGTACTGGCAGGCGAATACCAGTCAATACGGCTCAGGGGTATCAGCCAGCCGATCAGTACCTACCTGGTAGAAAGCCTGACGGCAGACTACCAGGAAATCATTGAAACCCAGTTAGCAGATATTCTGCGTAATGAATCAACGAGAGGCTGTGATGTCTAGGCTGACACGACTTGTGGCTGCAGCGTTATTGCCGGTAATCGCCGGCTGTTCCCAGATGGAAACAATACGCATTGGACAGGACCGACCAGAAGACCTGCAACCATTAATCCAACGACACGACTATGCACGTGCACGGCAGCTGACGGGCAAGTACCCATCGCTGGATACCGTCGAAGTCCAGGCATGGATCACCAGCCAGGAATCAGCATATGAGGCAGCCGTATTTTCCGATGCCCGTAGCATGGAGAAGAACAACGACTTGCTGGGTGCGGTACAATTGCTTTCCGGCGCACTGCAGAAAATTCCGCATAGCAGCCTGCTGCGGGAACTGCGCAATACAATCGAGCAGCAACGGGTCGAACAGTTAAAAACCAATGAGCGCGAACAGCTCGTTTCCCGTGCCACCTTCATGCTTGAGCAGCAAAAACTTTACCAGGACAAGATCAATCTGGAATCACCCAGCCTTGGGCAGCGCTGGGAAAACAAGCGCAATGAGAAAGAAGCCGGCGAACTTTCCGTAAAACTTCTCGAGCATGGCGAATATGCCCTGCAAACCGACAAACTGGATATTGCTGAAAATTGTTTGCAACTCTCTGTGGCCCTGAAACCATCACCCCAGGCCGATGACCTGCTGGCTGAAATCAGGACAATAAAGGCATCGCGAAAACAGGTTGCCAGTAAACAGGCCACCATAAAAAAGGTGAAGAAGCAGCAGCAGGTCAAGCAGCAGCAAAAGAACGAAACCAGGATACTGGTGGAAGAAACTCAACAGGCGCTTGCCAGGGAAGACCTGCAGGTTGCGCGTGCAACATTTGTACAAATACCGCCGTCCGCGCGGGAACACGAGGAAGTGCTTGCCATTCAGGACGATCTTGACAAGGCTGTTAATGGCCGCGTCAACGAACTGATTATTGCCGGAGATGCCCAGTACCGGTCAGATAATGTACTGGGAGCCGTACGTTTGTGGACAGAAGGTCTTTCACTGGACCCGGAGAATCCGGAGTTACGCGAACGCGTCGAGCGCGCCAACAGGGTACTGGCAAAACTGGAAGAATTAAAACGCCAGCAAGGGAAATAACCTTGCCGGCAGCCCGACTACTTTTTCTCGACGCGAATGCCATCCACTTTCTGATAGCCACGCGGTAGTTTTCGCCCGCGACGACCTCGCTCACCGGCAAACTCGTCCACTTCCACCGCTCTCATGGTCTTGTGCTTCTTGCCCGCGTATACAGTCAGCTTCTCGCCGTCCTGGATACAATCGATCGCAGCAACGAACTCCTCCCGGCTTTTGAGTTTGGCCGAGGGAATATTAATGATCTTGATACCCTTGCCGCGGCTCATTTGCGGCAGTTCGGCCAGTGGTATCACCAGCATGTATCCCTCGGATGACGCGGCAACAATCCAGTCATCCTGCAGCGACCTTACTGCCACCGGCGCCAGCACGTTTGCCCCCTTTGGCACCGACAGGGTTGCCTTGCCTGCCTTGTTACGCGTGTACATATCACCCAGCTTGACGACAAAACCATAACCTGAATCGCACGCCAGCAAGAACAGCTGCCCGGGATCACCTGCCATGACACCGACGAAGCGTGATCCGTCTGCCGGCTTCAGACGGCCACTGAGGGGCTCACCCTGACCACGTGCCGATGGCAGTGAATGTGCCGGCAGGGCATACGTCTTGCCTGCGGAATCAATGAACACGGCCAGCTGGTTACTGCGGCCACGAGCCACGGCTGCAAACCCGTCACCTGCCTTGTAAGTCATTTCCAGCGGATCGATCTCGTGCCCCTTGGCGACACGCACCCAGCCATTTTTTGACAGCACGATAGTCACCGGTTCGCTGGGTATCAGAGCCGTTTCATCCAGTGCCTGTGCCGGCGCACGATCAACCAGCTGAGAGCGCCGTGCGTCGCCATACTTTTCGGCGTCCGCCTGAATCTCTTTCTTGATCAGCGTCTTCAGGCGCGCTTTGGAGGCCAGCGTCTGCTGCAGCGCATCACGCTCACGGGCAAGTTCATCCTGCTCGCCCTTGATCTTCATCTCTTCGAGGCGTGCCAGCTGACGCAGGCGGGTATCGAGAATGTAGTCTGCCTGTAACTCGGTCAGATCAAAGCGCTTGATCAAAGCCTGTTTCGGCTTGTCCTCGGTTCGAATGATGCGGATGACTTCATCCAGGTTGAGGTAGGCAATCAACAGTCCTTCAAGCAGATGCAGACGGCGGTTGACCTTGTCGAGCCGGTACTCCAGGCGGCGCCTGACCGTGTCCGTCCTGAATTCAAGCCATTCCTTAAGAATGACGCGCAAGTCCTTGACTCTAGGCCTGCCATCCAGTCCGATCATGTTAAGGTTCATGCGTGCACTGCGTTCCAGATCAGTGCTGGAAAACAGGTGTGACATCAACGCCTTGATATCGACACGATTGGAACGTGGCACGATGACCAGGCGCGTCGGGTTCTCGTGGTCAGACTCATCGCGCAGGTCCTCGACCATCGGCAGCTTCTTTGCCACCATCTGGGCAGCAATCTGCTCCAGCACCTTGGCGCCGGATACCTGGTACGGCAAGGCCGTGACGACGATCTCGCCGTTCTCCACTTCATAGCAGGCACGCATACGGACACTGCCGTGGCCGGTCCTGTAGGCCGTTAGCAATTCTTCGCGGGGGGTTATGATCTCAGCGCCAGTCGGAAAGTCCGGCCCCTGGATAATCGCGCATAGCTCGTCGAGGGTGCTTTTCGGCTTGTCCAGTAGCAATACCGCCGCTTCCGCCACCTCTACAAGGTTATGTGGAGGAATGTCGGTTGCCATACCCACGGCAATACCGGCTGCACCATTAAGCAAGACATTGGGCAGGCGTGCAGGCAACAACACCGGTTCTTCCAGGGTGCCGTCGAAATTCGGCGCCCATTCAACGGTACCCTGTCCCAACTCGGCAAGTAACACCTCCGCATAGGGCGCCAGGCGTGCCTCGGTGTAACGCATTGCTGCAAACGATTTCGGATCGTCCGGTGAACCCCAGTTGCCCTGCCCGTCAATCAGGGGATAGCGATAGGTGAAGGGCTGCGCCATGTGCACCATGGCCTCGTAGCAAGCGCTGTCCCCGTGCGGATGGAATTTGCCCAGTACATCACCGACTGTGCGCGCGGACTTCTTGTGTTTGGCCGTTGCCTGCAGACCTAGCTCCGACATCGCGTAGACAATGCGGCGCTGTACCGGCTTCAGGCCGTCACCAATGTGGGGTAATGCACGGTCGAGGATGACATACATGGAGTAATCCAGGTATGCCTTCTCGGTGAAGGTCTTCAGCGGCAGTTGTTCGATGCCTTCGTAGTCGAGTTCAATGGTTTCCATAGATAAAATTTCTTTCTCTGAAACTCAAATGCTGTCAGGCAGCTGGTTGATGCCTGCTGCAATACAATTGTTACTATCCGCGACTCATGCTTCCGCCAGATCGCCCTTCGATTCCAGCCAGCTGCGACGATCACCGGCACGTTTACGGGCCAGCAACATATCCATCACCTTGTGGGTGTCGTCATCCGAGTCGATCGTCAGCTGCACCAGCCGCCGCGTCTCCGGTGCGATGGTGGTCTCGCGCAACTGTAACGGGTTCATCTCACCGAGCCCCTTGAAACGCTGCACCATCACCTTGCCCTTGATTTTCTCTGCCGCGATACGGTCAAGCACGCCCTGCTTCTCGGCATCGTCCAGCGCATAGAAGACTTCCTTGCCGGCATCGATGCGGTACAGGGGTGGCATGGCCACGTACACATTGCCAGCCTCGACCAGTGCACGATAGTGCCGCAAGAACAGTGCGCACAGCAGGGTCGCAATATGCGCACCATCCGAGTCGGCATCGGCAAGAATGCAGATCTTGCTGTAGCGCAGGTTCTTGAGGTTGTTGACCCCGGGTTCGACACCGATAGCCACGGAGATATCGTGCACCTCCTGCGAGGCCAGCACCTCGGATGAATCCACTTCCCAGGTGTTCAGAATCTTGCCGCGCAACGGCATGATGGCCTGGAAAATCCGGTCCCTTGCCTGCTTGGCGGAGCCCCCGGCCGAGTCACCCTCCACCAGGAACAGTTCGGAACGCTCGCTGTCAGTGGATGTACAGTCAGCCAGCTTGCCCGGCAACGCCGGCCCGGATGTCACTTTCTTGCGGATGACCTTCTTGCCGGCACGCTGACGTGTCTGCGCCCTCTCGATTGCCAGCCAGGCAATGCGTTCACCCATTTCGGTATGCAGATTGAGCCACAAGCCGAACGCATCCTTGACCACGCCGGAAACGAACGCGGCACATTCACGCGATGACAGCCGTTCCTTGGTCTGCCCGCTGAACTGCGGGTCCAGCAGCTTGACCGACAGGATATAACTGCAATTGTCCCAGACATCTTCCGGACTCAGCTTGACACCACGCGGCAACAGGTTGCGAAATTCGCAAAATTCACGAACGGCTTCAGTCAGCCCCATACGCAGGCCGTTCACATGTGTGCCACCCTGCACGGTAGGGATCAGGTTGACGTAGCTCTCTGCCACCGGCTCGCCACCCTCGGCCAGCCAGGCCAGCGCCCATTCTGCCGTTTCGTTATTGCCTTCCATGCGCCCGACAAACGGTTCTTCCGGCAGCAGCGGTATGTCACCCAGTTCACCCGTCAGGTAATCGCGCAGGCCATCGGCATAACACCATTCCAGTTTCTCGCCGCTGGCCTCATCGTCCAGTGTCACTTGCAGGCCCGGGCACAACACCGCCTTGGCACGCAGCACATGCTTCAGGCGTGGCAGGGAAAATTTTGCGGAATCGAAATACTGCGGGTCCGGCCAGAAGCGCAGCGTGGTGCCGGTATTCTGTTTACCGACCTTGCCGACTTCCTCCAGCGAAGAGATCTTCTCGCCATCCGCAAAGGCCATGTTGTATTCCTTGCCGCCGCGGCGTACCCACACCTCGAGGTGCTTTGACAGGGCATTGACAACCGAGACACCGACACCGTGCAGGCCACCGGAGAACTGGTAGTTTTTGGATGAGAACTTGCCGCCGGCATGCAACCGCGTAAGAATCACCTCGACACCCGGGATGCCTTCCTCCGGATGCACATCCACCGGCATGCCCCGGCCATTATCCCGGACCTGCAGTGACCCATCCTTGTAGATTTTCACATCCAGTCGCGAGGCATGACCGGCAACCGCCTCATCGACACTGTTGTCGATCACTTCCTGTGCCAGGTGATTGGGACGTAGGGTATCGGTGTACATACCCGGGCGTTTGCGAACCGGATCCAGGCCACTCAATACCTCGATGGCGGCGGCGTCGTATACAGCACTCATAATGATAAAAAGATCAATATTTGTCGGCTACGGGATTGCTTACATTTCTTCATGCCAGTTCTCGGTAAAGCTGTTGATCATTTCCTCAACCGTCCGGTTGGGCCGCATCGGATTGCAAAAATATCGCTCATAAAGAATGCGGCGATAGCGATTGGCACCACTCCCCAGCACATCCCGCCAGGGCGAATTATTCATCGGGTGCCAGTCACCATCAACACCATAGGCGTAGCGGCGGAACAGTTTCTCGCCACAGCGCAGGCCTTCATTGGAGACATTCCATATGCCTGAGGACGGAACCAGCACCACGGTATAACGCACCACGCCATCTTCACCGCGCACCAATGAGGGTTTGTCCAGGTAAACGGTATATTGCATGGCATCCGTGCCGATCCCGAGATCCATCAGATTCTTCTTTTCCGGGTAGGCAGGCAAGGTCACATCCTGCTCTTCCCAGACATCCGCTTTCTCGACATAATTCTGTTGCACACCGCCGGCATCCTCCGCATCCAGTTCAGCGTAAACGGCGGGCGCACAACAGAGTAATACGAGGCTGACAACCCCGCGCAAAGATGCCTGAAACATATGTCCGCTTTTCATGGGGAGCGGAGTTTACCGCGCCACTTGCAGCAAAGCGAACCTGCCGTGAACCTGATAGGGAAGTGCTTGATTTCCGGGAAACCGGTCACGCCAGATCGGCGATCAGGGCGTCCCGAATCGAGTCCGCAACGGGTTCGATCTCGTGCGAATAGTTCCGATGAGCAATGCCAACACCCAGGGCTGCACCCTGCCTGATATCCATGAGCATTTTTTCAGTCAATTCAAAACGCAGAAAGTGTACCGAGGAGGTTTTCTCTTCCGTGTCACGGTCCATGTCTTCATCTGCAATGGCGAACACCTGCTCGTTACCATCGATCCGCACCCAGACACGGTCCTCGACCCCGATGAGGCTGGCAAGCAATTCACGGCGTTTTTCAACATCCGGTTCCTCTATCATGAAGGTTGCCTTCCAGTTGCTGCCATCGGGAATCAGGGGGTTATAGGCATCCAGTTCTTCCTCGATACCGCTCGCCTCGAAGATACGTTCAACGCGCAGCATTTCCTGGATCTGGTACTGAATCGTCTGGCGGTCTTCGAAGTAGAGCGTCGCCACCGGACCGATGTGAACAATGCGGTTCTTCTTGTGCTTCATCACACGCGCACGAATCTCCGGGCGGTTCTCGGCATACTGCTCCAGGCTGTAGAGGTCATTGCGGGTCAATTTATCCATATTCATTCCCTGTCTGTTGAATGCAAAGGAGCCAATATATCCGGCAGGGTCACTGTGCCCCGCGGTTTCCTTCCCCGTGAGAACCTGGTTTATATTCCGTAGGCCATGCGTAACAGCTTCAGCGGGTGTTCCGGTGCCTTGCCGCTATCCAGCCCGTTCTCGATCTGGTGCCCGGCCATCGGACAGTCACTGCTGTAATGCGCCACCTCTGCCTTTTTCACACTGTTGATGACGGGACGGCAGATCTTCATGGAGATGTCATGACACTCGCGCTTCACCGCATAGGTACCATCGTGGCCGGAACAACGCTCGATCGGGACAATGGACGTATCCGGAATCAGTTGCAGCACATCACGTGTCTTCATGCCGATGTTCTGTACCCGCAGGTGGCAGGCGACATGGTAGGCAATCTTGCCCAGCGACGCCTTGAAATCGGTCTTCAGCAGACCGTGTTTATGCCGCAGCATCAAATATTCAAACGGATCGAAGATGGCATCCCGTACCCTGGCAACGTCAGCGTCATCAGGGAACATCAGCGGTAGTTCCTGCTTGTACATCAGCACACAGGACGGTATCGGCGCCACAATATCCCAGCCCTCGTCCACCAGTTTCAGCAGCTCGGGAATATTGACATCGCGGGCTGCCTTGACGGCATCCAGGTCCCCCAGCTCAAGCTTTGGCATACCGCAACACTGTTCCTTGCGCGCCAGTGTGACGGGGATGTCATTATGCTGAAAGATGGCAACCAGATCCTCGCCGATATCGGGCTCGTTATAGTTACCGTAGCAGGTTGCAAACAGGGCCACCCTGCCGGTGGTCGGTCCGGCCGCCACTCCCGGGGCCGCGGTATCCGCACCCTTGCCAATCCGCTTGCGCAGGGTCCTCGAGTGGTACTCGGGAAGAATCGCATCAGGATGCACCCCCAGCACCTTGTCGAGTACCTTGCGGCCAGTGCCGGTTTTATTGGTGGCATTGACCAGATTAACAACAACAGGAATACCGGCTAACTTACCGATGGTATCTGTTGATGTCAGGATGCGGTCCCGGGTTCGCACCTTGCCCTTTTTAAACCTGACGGCCTTGGCGCGTAACATCAGGTGCGGGAAATCCACATTCCACTCATGCGGCGGCACGTAGGGACACTTGGTCATGTAGCACATGTCACACAGGTAACAGTGGTCAACGACATCCCAGTACACCTCTCGCGGGACACCATCGAGCTCCATGGTGTCAGACTCGTCGATGGCATCGAACAGGGTAGGAAAGGAATGGCACAGGTTAAAACATCGCCGGCAACCGTGGCAGATGTCATACACCCGCTCCAGCTCCTTGAAGAGGTTCTCTTCGTCGTAGAACGATGCGCTGGTCCAGTCAAGCGCATGCCGGGTCGGTGCTTCCAGACTGCCTTCACGTGTACCTTCAGTTGTTGACGTCATTGCTGGCTTCCCTGTTTTAATGACTAACTCAAAGGGGCCGGAATAACCGGCCCCCCATTTTCAGACCGCGTTTTCAACGCAAGACTTAGTCTTCCATTGTATCCAGCGCCTTCTGGAAACGATTCGCATGTGAGCGCTCGGCCTTCGCCAGCGTCTCGAACCAGTCAGCAATTTCGTCGAAACCTTCATCACGGGCAGATTTGGCCATGCCAGGGTACATATCCGTGTATTCGTGGGTTTCACCTGCGATCGCGGCTTTCAGGTTGTTCGAGGTGGCGCCGATGGGCAGACCCGTTGCCGGATCACCGACCTCTTCCAGGTATTCGAGGTGACCGTGGGCGTGCCCGGTCTCGCCTTCTGCCGTGGAACGAAAAACAGCGGCGACATCGTTGTATCCTTCAACATCGGCCTTGGCTGCAAAATACAGATAACGACGGTTGGCCTGTGATTCACCGGCGAACGCATCTTTCAGGTTCTGTTCTGTTGAGCTGCCTTTTAAATCCATAGTAGTGTCCTCGTATGTTTCGTTTTGGTTTAGGAAGCGCTAGGCTCCCGGGAGCTATTTAGACCTGGTCTAATGCCTGGTACTCTATTCCGACTTGCTTGCGGCGTCAACCCGGCCCCCACCTTATGGGTACAGGCCATGGATTGACCCCAATTACCGCGGTGAGGTAACGTAGGCCGTTTCTTGAAAAGATTCAAGTCATGGCAAAAAAAACACCTGATAAACCCGATTTCGAGAACGCTCTCAAAGAGTTGGAGACCCTTGTAGAAACCATGGAAAAGGGTGACCTGAGCCTGGAGGACTCTCTCAGCCACTTCGAACGTGGCGTGCAGTTATCACGCACCTGCCAGCAGGCACTGAAAGATGCTGAACAAAAAGTCGAGATCCTGATGCAGAAAAGCGGCCATGACGATATCGAACCCTTCGACAGTGAAGACGCCTGACGCCGCACTGGCGACGTTCATGGCACAGTGCCAGGAACGACTTGAACGCTCCTTTGATACCTGGCTGCCAGCTGCCAGAACACACCCCGCCACACTCCACGAGGCGATGCGCTACACGGTCATGGGTGGCGGTAAACGTATTCGTCCTGTGCTGGTCTACGCGGGCGGTCAGGCGCTGGGCGCCGACAGCAAAGCGCTTGATCGACCCGCCTGCGCCGTCGAACTCATCCACGCCTATTCATTAATTCACGATGATCTGCCTGCCATGGATGACGATGACCTGCGGCGCGGAAAGCCCAGCTGTCACCGCGCCTTCGGAGAAGCAACCGCTATCCTCGCCGGCGATGCCTTGCAGTCCCTCGCCTTTCAAGTGTTATCAAATGGTCAGATTGACGGCATCGATGATGCCACGCGCCTGCGCATGATCAATACGCTGGCACTGGCATCCGGTTCCCGTGGCATGGCGGGTGGCCAGGCCATTGACCTGGCCGCAACCGGCCAGCAACTGAATATTGCTGAACTGGAAGACATGCATATCCACAAGACCGGTGCATTGATTCGTGCCAGCGTGGTACTGGGTGCGCTGAGCGGCAAGACCGCTGAGGAATCTGACATCGAAAAAATGGATCATTATGCCAAGTGCATCGGGCTGGCATTCCAGATTCGCGATGACATTCTCGACGTCGAGGGTGAAGCCAAAACCCTGGGCAAAAACACAGGCATGGACCAGGTCAACGAAAAGTCCACCTACCCTTCACTGATTGGCATGGGGGCTGCCCGTCAGCGTGCCATCGAATTGCATCACGAGGCCCTGGAGAGCCTTTCGGGTTTCTCCGACAGCGCCGATCCCTTGCGCTGGATATCAAGCTATATCATTGAGAGAGAAAGATAATTCATCACTCTGGCAGTTTAACAAATTGCACCCGCCGCACTGCTCAGGTAATATTCCGACTAAATTACTCAGGAATACGATAGCAGCAAACGCCTCACAGACGTCGGGCGGTGCATGATAACTACCCCTTTGGGCGGATTGGCAGCTTTTACAACGGCCGGTAGGCTCTCACTCTTCGGCAAGTCAGCTACTTGCAGGTAACACTCGGACCACCACGATGAAATCCAACGAACTCGCGCACGACAAGCAAAACGGCATTGCGGATGTGCAAAACAGCGCCGATAGCCGGCGGATTCCCATCGACAAGGTCGGGATCAAGGACATACGCCACCCGGTCCGTGTGAAAGATCGCTCCGTCGGTGAGCAGCACACGATTGCCACCTTCAACATGTACGTCAATCTGCCCCATAACTTCAAGGGCACGCACATGTCGCGATTCGTGCAGATCCTGAATACCCACGAGCGGGAAATCACCGTTGAATCGTTTCGGGAAATGCTCAAGGAAATGACCGAACGCCTGGAAGCCGATTCAGGTCACATCGAAATGAGCTTCAACTACTTCGTCAACAAGACAGCACCCGTTTCCGGTGTCGAGAGCTTGCTGGATTACGATGTCACCCTGACTGGTGAAATCATCAACGGCAAACCGAAAATGAACATCAAGGTTGTGGTACCGGTTACCAGCCTGTGCCCCTGTTCCAAGAAGATCTCTGCCTATGGTGCGCACAACCAGCGCTCACACGTCACTGTCAATGCCGAGACCAACGGATTTGTCTGGATCGAGGACCTCATTGACATGATCGAAAACGAGGCCTCGTGTGAACTCTACGGACTGCTGAAACGACCCGATGAGAAATACGTCACCGAGAAGGCTTACGACAATCCAAAGTTTGTCGAGGACATGGTGCGCGATGTTGCCACGCGCCTGAATGAGGACGAACGCATCAATTCCTACACGGTGGAATCGGAGAACTTCGAGTCCATCCACAACCACTCGGCCTATGCGCTGATTGAACATACCAAGGAACAAGATTAAGTTTTTTACCTGTTTGGGCGGATTGTTTCTCTTTTATTTCCCTTGGCTTCACCTTGAAGGGTGAGGCGTCTCTAACCGCCTGTTTCTCCCATTAGCGTGGAGTTCCTCTTTTTACATTCTTATTTCGCCCTGAAGGGTGAGGCGTTTTTCTTGCCCGCATGTTTCGCCCAATGGGGCGAGATACTTTTCTTTGCTCCGCCAAAGAAAAGTATCCAAAAGAAAGGCGATCCCGGAGGCTTGCCCGCTACGCGGGTTCCCTGCGCTTCTCGTGGATTTTGAGTGCTCGCCAAACTCGCAGAATTTGCCGCGCCTACGGCTAGCAAATCCAGCTCGACAGGCTGGCGCGCTTGCTCTCAAAATCCCTGCGATGCTCGGCTGCGCCAGACGGGGAAAAAGTCAAAACCAACACCAACACCTAAAACCAGCCGCCCCTACCCGTTTGCACTCACTGAGTACCGCAGACAATCCGGGATCAGGCGCGCACCCTGTCTGAGCGAATCGAGCGATAGCGAGATCGCGAGTTGTGCGCGCCCCCGGAGTGGCGAGGAACGGAAGGAATCGGCGCCAGCCGATGAGTGCACCGGGGGGCCCTTCTCTTTGGGTACTTTCTCTTGGGCACTCAAGAGAAAGTACCTCGCCCGAACGGGCGAAACAATCAGGTAAAAAGTGACTCAACTATAGCGTAGAAACGCTATCTCAATACTTCTTTCTAAGGGTCATTAAACGACCATCATTACTGATTTCCATCCGCCCCAGATACGACATCCCCAGCAACGTCACCTTCGGCTGTGCGCCTTCCAGCACCACGGCAGGCACATTGCGCACTTCCAGGTCACCAACCTTGACCGAATCCAGCATCACCAGCCAGGCACGCTCGACACCGGAGGCCGTTGTCACCTCGGCTGGACTGCCGGTGACGTGATAATCAATACCCAGCCGCCGCGCCTGTGCTGCATTCATCGCCACCTGGGTGGCACCGGTATCCACCAGAAACGATACCGGCAACCCGTTGATACTGCCCACCGTGGTGTACATGCCGGTGGTATTGCGCCATACCTGCACCTCGTCAGCAGTGGCCGGCCGTTTTGCTGCACTCACACGGCCATCCAGCCGGGCGCTTACCTGCTCACCATCAATCAGCAAAATGGCATGATCACTGGTGGCCGACACCAGCTTGACCCCCTCCGGACTGGTCTGCCCGACTTTCAGCAGGTGTTGTTCGCCCTCGACCAGCAGTACCGCCCGGTCTGCAAACAAACCAACAACACGCACATCCAGTCCGGCAAAAACCGGGGGTTGGTGCAATAGAAGACCCAGCACTAGGAGACGCAGCAGATATCTGGATAATGTCATGAGACCATCCTGCAGGAGTTTGAAAATCGATTATGAGACCTCTGACCCTATTTCGCCATATCGGCTGTGAAGGCCCCGGTTACCTGGCCGAAGTCCTCGAGCGGCAGGACATCCCCTATCGAATTATCAAGGTCGATCAAAACCAACCCGTCCCTGACTCGATTGAAGACACTGCCGGACTGATCTTCATGGGCGGCCCCATGAGCGTCAACGATCCCCTGCCCTGGATTGAGCAGGAACTGGCATTAATCCGCAAGGCACAGGACAAGGGACTGCCTGTACTGGGACACTGTCTCGGTGGACAACTGATTTCCAGGGCACTGGGCGGAACCATCAGTGCCAACCCGGTAAAGGAAATCGGCTGGCACCCGGTCCGCAACGTCGGCACACCTGCCGCCGCCGACTGGTTGCGTGACATACCCGGCGAACCCACCCTGTTTCACTGGCATGGAGAAACCTTTTCCATACCGGATGGCGCCGCACTCATTCTTGAAAATGACAACTGTGCGCACCAGGCATTTGTCATGGGCAACACCCTCGCACTGCAATGTCATGTGGAAATGACGGCGCCCATGGTGATTGATTGGGCGGCACGCTATAAAGATGAGCTGCAGGACGTCACGTCAAGCGTGCAGTCGGCCACACAGATGACGACAGGATTAGCGGCACGGATCAGCGCGGCACAGCAGGTCGCTGACAGGCTCTACCAGCGCTGGTTGAAACCCGTTCTGCATCAATTGTAGGAGCGCCGTCCCCGCCGCGATTCAAGCCCTGAAAAAACAATCGCGCCGGGGACGACGCTCCTACGAATAAAATACCAGCAACTGCAACACGACCGCTGCAAAAATCCCCGCCAGCAGGTCATCCACCATGATCCCGAAACCACCACCGACATTGCGGTCAAGCAGTCGTATGGGCCAGGGCTTGGCGATATCAAAGACGCGGAACAGCACAAAACCGGCAGCCACCCATAACCAGCCTTGCGGGGCAAACGTCATCGTGACGAGGTAGCCGACAATCTCGTCCCAAACGATACCGGGGTGATCATGCACGCCCATGCGCCGAGCCGTGTGCGCACAGATCGGTATACCGACAAGGAACAGCGCAGTGACCAGCGCAACATACACCGTCACTGGCAGTGGCTGCAGCAGCAGGTAGACAGGGATCGCAACCACAGTACCTGCAGTCCCCGGCCCTTTCGGTACCAGCCCGCTGCCAAAGCCCAGCGCCAGGAAATCGAGCGGATGTTTTAACAGACGTGGTGACAGTTTCTCAGCCACTCCCTTCATCCCCGAAGTGCTGATAACCCCGATTGGCAGCCTGATACACATCACCGTTTGCCCTGTGGCAGCGGATCCCGGATTGCTGTTGTATGACGCCAATGGCCGTGCAGTCTATCGTATTTTTTGACAACGCAAGTTCCATTTCCTCGCAGAATTGCGCCGGCACGGTAAAACACAATTCATAGTCATCACCCGCCGACAGCAGCAATGTATAAAACAGGTCCGGTTGCGTGAACCCCGCTTGTTGCATGGCCGTGGTAAAGATCGCTGATCGGGGCAGCGCATCAATATCGATGGCCGCACCCGAACCATCTGCTTCCAGCAAGTGGCCAAGATCAGCCAGCAAGCCGTCAGAGATATCGATGGCCGCACTGGCATAATCACGCAACAGCTGTCCCGCGGCAACACGCGGTTCAGGGTAATCCAGTCGCTCTCTTAGTGCAGGGTCCGCCTGATCACCCAGCTGCAGTGCCAGTCCTGCATCACCCAGTGTCCCGGTCACATAGATACGGTCACCGGGTCGCGCACCCTGCCGCCGCAAGGCCTTCCCTGTGGGTACAAACCCATGCGCCTGCACCGTGATAGACAGCGGTCCGCGCGTGGTATCGCCGCCAACCAGCTGGACGCCGTAGCAATCAGCGAGGCGAAAAAAGCCCTGTGAAAAAGCCTCAAGCCACGCTGGATCACTGTCAGGCAGGGTTAAGGACAGGGTGGCCCATGCCGGGATTGCACCCATCGCGGCGAGATCACTCAGATTCACGGCCAGCGCCTTGTGCCCGATGGCGGCAGCCGGGGTGGATTCAGGAAAATGAACAGCGGCGACCAGGGTATCCATACACACAACCAGATCGCTGCCGGGCGGCACCTGCAACACCGCGGCATCATCACCAATCCCGGCCAGCACATCATCACGTTGCGGCTGTTGCCGTGTGAAATAACGGCGGATGATCTCGAATTCAGTCGCGGACATTGCCGCCTTATCGGCCAGCCGATTGCTTGCCCGTCTTGAGGCATTCAGCCGCACGTAACTTGTGTGCGGCCTTGTCCAGCACAGCGTTCACATAGGCGTGGCCCTGCTCGGCACCAAATTTTTTGGTGAGTTGTACGGCTTCATTGATGGTGACGCGGTAGGGAATATCAGGACGATAAAGCAGCTCGTAGACAGCCAGCCTCAACACGGCACGCTCCACCGGGTCCAGCTGCACGATCGGTCGGTCAATATACGCCGCTATATTGTCATCAATGACATCGACCTGTTTTGGCAATTCGCTCAGCAACTCGATGAAGTACTTCTGGTCCGCCCTTGAGAAATCCTCATTCTCCATAAACTGGCGGCGGATCAGTGGCAGGTCCGTTCCGGACAAATCCCACTGGTAGAGCGCCTGCATGGCGAAGCGTCGGGCGCGGGCGCGTTCGTGTGCCGAGAAATTCATTTGCGTTTGTTTTCCGCTAGCCTTCCAGACCACGCAGCAGGTTGATCATCTCGATGGTCGACAGGGCCGCCTCGGCACCCTTGTTGCCGGCCTTGGTACCGGCACGTTCAATCGCCTGCTCGATGGAATCAACCGTCAACACGCCAAAGGCGATCGGGATATCGTATTTCAGGGAGACAGAAGACAGGCCCTTGGTGCACTCACCGGCAACGTATTCGAAATGCGGGGTGCCACCGCGAATGACTGCACCCAGTGCAATGATGGCATCGAATCGTTTCGATGCCGCCAGCCGCTGTGCCGCAATCGGCATCTCGTAGGCACCGGGCACGCGAATAATCTGCAAATCACGCTCATCGGCACCGTGACGCCTCAGGGTATCCAGCGCACCTTCAAGCAGGCTCTCCACTACAAAACTGTTGAAGCGCGAAACCAGCAAGGCAATGCGTGCATCACGCACCACCAGTTCACCCTCTACTGTCGTTATGTCACTCATGTATTCATTCCTAAATCAGATTCAATCAGAGAATAGTTCCCGCGTCGCGGGCGGGATAATGCACTACGACACATACTCAACCACTTCAAGCCCGAAACCTGCAATACCGTGCACGATCTTGGGCGCACTCAGCACGCGCATTTTCTGCACCCCCAGATCAGCAATGATCTGCGCGCCGATACCATAGGTCCGCAACTCGGTCGGCTTGCCGGCCGCGGCACCTGACCGTGTCCGCTCCGGCATATGATACGCCTTAATCTGATCCAGAAGCGCGTCGGCCGACTCGCTGGGCCGCAGGATCACCACCACACCGTGGCCTTCCTTTGCCACGCGTTGCAGCACCTGGCGCAATGGCCAGTGCTCACCTTCCAGCTTGATGTCCACCAGATCACTCAAGGTATTTTGCAATTGCACACGCACCAGCGTCGGTTGCTCCGGCAGTATCTCGCCCATGACCAGCGCCAGGTGGACGGCGCCATCGATGGAGTCCAGGTAGGCGTGCAACCTGAAATTACCGTGTTCCGTTGCCAGTTCTGTTTCGGCAACATGTTCAACGGTCTTTTCATTCTCGATGCGATAACGGATCAGGTCCTCGATCGTGCCTATCTTCAGGCCGTGTTCCTTCGCGTAGATCTCGAGGTCCGGGCGACGCGCCATGCTGCCGTCTTGCTTGAGGATTTCGACGATCACGGAGGCCGCTTCCAGCCCCGCCAGGCGCGCCAGGTCACAGCCGGCCTCGGTATGGCCGGCACGTGTCAGCACCCCGCCCGGCTGCGCCATTAATGGAAAGATATGCCCCGGCTGCAC
>CALOCX010000022.1:0-154768 GCA_942491995.1 uncultured Gammaproteobacteria bacterium
GGTTATACCGCTGTCTTGATAAGGAAGAAGTGCAGTTTGATCTCATCGTCGATACTGAAGATTCGCTTCCTGAGTTTGATGAAATCAGATCGGAGGGTGGGCAGTATTCCAGACGAGGCGTACATTGATAACCCGTTGATGCCAGCGAATAATCCATGACATATTGCGCAAGCATGGTCATGAATATGTTGCGATGCACAGCCACACGGTTATCTAGTGCGTTGCCGTTATTGTAGGCAGCACGCCGCTGGTGTCAGTCGTCGCATTTTCACTCGCACACGGATAGCCTACAAGGTTCACTAGCAGACCTACGTTGCTCGCGTCGTGGCAGTAGCGACAGTACCGCTAGCTACGGATTGCTGGGCATATTCGGAAGCAGCTGGGCGCGTTATTTTTCCGTTAAGAAGATCTTTCAATGTTTTCGCAAGCCATTCCATTGTGATCGTTTTGTTTACAGTTCAGCAGATCGTATGCTGGTGCGACAGCACCCTCGAGGATCGATCCAGATACGTTTCTTATGGCGGTCATACTGGTCGTTTTACCTACCCAAAGCCATGCAACTTGCTGAACGTACTGGATATTGTCGCCGACCTGTATCACCAGCTTACCGAATGCCCGTCTTTTACTTCGTGGGTGAAGGGGACCGCTAGAGCAGGAAAGTCGTGCAATTGGCAGACAAAGATGGGGAGTGAACGAAGCTGTATTTTTCGTCGGCCTGCAAGCCGAAGTCGCTCCTTGTTGTCCAGCAATGGATGTATTTCTGTTGCCTTCTCATTATGAGGGATTCTGTATTTCCCTGGCTTGAAGCCCAAGCGAGATGGGCTGCCATGCCTGACATCTTCAGTGATACCAGATGAAGTTCGAGATAACATCGTCTGTAACCACCTGCTACGATCTCGACGAGCCCGCATCTGAATGAGTCAAACCGATTGATTGAACTCCAGCATCGTGGCTGAGGTGGATAGACCTTGTCCATCCCGACACAACTACTGGCTCCAGCAGGCTGGATACGACACCAAAAGTCAGATTCAAACCATCTGGTGTCCATGTATCATGTTTCAGATGATATCGCAGTAATCACTAAAGGCGATGTATTTAGACTTTCATCTATACCTGGCATCAAAGAAACAGTACTCTTCCTTTCCCCGTCCTGGTTCAAAAACGTCCTTGTTAGCGGTTTGGGTTTCGCTTTGGGCACTGGAAACGCTGCTTGGCATGTTTTCTCATCAGAGGCATCAAAACCTCTTCTTCATCGACTGGTGGTCAGGGCCAGAGGCGGTAATATAAACTTTCAACTGGATCAGATTGACAGTCGTTATTATCAGAAGCCTGATGAATATTGCCCCTAGTATCGTGCTGCAGTTTGAACAATCCGGGCCTCACCACTGAAACTTTTCAGCGAATCAATCACCATTGGCAGTGCTATCGCAGTTACCGATTTTGGATAAGTCTACGCTCAAAGCACGAACTGACGAGGTGATGTCTACGACTAACCCCATGCGTCCGGCGTTCGCCACAATCACTTTAGCGGCACCACTGGCAGCCCGATGCGGTCATCGTACTGCTGCGATGGTCGACAATTCACCTGCGCGGGTGGCGGCGGAAATTACCACGACTGGCTTGGTCTGCCCGAGCGATTTTCGTTCTGTACGTTTCTCCTCAAGGTCAGAATTATTGTCGATCCTGCTATCGGTGCAAACCACCATTCTGGGTTCACAACTGGGCTGAGCAACAACTGTTTATGTCCAGCTATCACCTCGAAAAGCGCTAACTTGACCACTTCTGTTGAAGAAGCTCAATGCGGTCTGAACCTGACCCTTATAGAGTAACTAGCCATCGGCTTTGTAGCGTGCTAGCACTGTATTCTACAAAGAAACAGGATTCATTTCGACATTCACACCATCATTGCGATTTCGGTGGCTGCCGAGACTACTCATGGATCATCAGCGTCAGCAATTGAACAGGCTTTTGGCTGCCGCGTCTATAATCAATACGCTTCCTCTGAGGGTGCGCCGTGGATCGTGGAATGCCGAGTGGGCACATTACCATCTGGCTGGATACGGGCGTTTTCGAGTTTATCGACCCACAGAGGTTTGACGATGATACGGCTATTGCGGAACTTGTGGTAACCAGCTTTCGGAATTTCAAAACACCACTTATACGTTATCGCATTGGTGACTATGTGCATATCTATAACAACCCGCCAGTCTGCGACTGCGGCGCACCACCCTGTCATCAAAGGTATCATTGGCCGAGATGACGATATCCGTTCACTGACGAGAAAGGGAGTGTCTGACGGATGGACCCTGCCTACAAGGGGATCGAGGGCATTCGCCAGTCGAAAATCATCCAGTACGGTCTGGACCGGATGGAGGTACTACTGGTAACGGATGAAAACTTTGATGCCAATCAGCAGGCACTGTTTTCGAAATTCCTGAGGGACCGGCTCGGTCAGCGAATCGGCATCGATTTCCCTCTGCATGACTGCATACCGTTGGGTAAAAACGGCAAGTTGAAAAGTGTGGAACGCCGCTTCATTGCCTGACTAAGTTAGAGTATGGCCTTGGGCAAGTATGCGTTGCTGGGTGATATTTGCCCGACAGGCAAGTACGATCTTGAGTCGAACCCGGATGCTTGTCGGTGAATTTGACCTGATTAACCCTGTGTACTGGCGAATACGACCTTGTGATCGCCAATCTTGGTTCCGTTTTACAGTAATCAGACCTCGTCACGGGTCTGTATGATCAACGGTTATCAAGTAGCGCCGCCAGTCAACACCATTTACTGCAATATCTCGGTGTCTCCGCGGTTAACTTGGCCAATAACCATGTTTTCGATTACGGCTATAACGGCTACTTGTCTACCCTGGCGGCACTTGATGCAGCGGGTATTGGCTACTTCGGTACCCAGGGCGGAACGACTACCTTGGAAAAAAACGGTGAGCGTCTGATCCTGGGCGGTTTTGCTGTCTCTCCGCACATCCGAGCAAAGCTAATAGAAAGGGCATTAACACCTTGACCCATGAAAGTTTCAAGGGCTTTCCTAGATATGGCACATGCTCAGGGTGCTTTTCCGGTAGCAAGTGTCCACTGGGGTGACGAAAACATTCATTACCCTAGGGAAGACCACGTGCAGTTGCACGACTGATGGCGACCGAACATGCTTTTTTGTTGCATGGTCACCATCCCCATGTGATCCAGGGTCTGGAACGTTTCAATGATGCACTCATCACCTACAGCCTGGGTAATTTCTGCACCGATGAGCACACATCGTGGTCAATCCAGGACATGGTGGTCAAGCATACCCCTGAGAATCAACAGTCCTTCATGTTGGGCGTCACAATCGAAAATCACAGGATTCTCGAACATAAGGTGATGCCAATTGCGGCTATGGGGATTCACTGGGGCTGGGGGTCAGGAAGCTCTGAATCAGATTTCCGCCTACTCGATGAAGCTTTCCGCCCCATACCACGGGCCCAAACCCGCCCGTCTTCTAATTGTGCTGAAGCCGACTTCGCCAACTCGCTTAACGCCTGGATTTTGCGACGGTTGAATTACCACTTCGTCGGCGCTTACCTGAAAAGACCTGAAGTGACAGGTTACAGGTATCGAGGCTATTTCGGAATAATTCGCCGAAAAGCATCAGAGAAAAACATTTTAAGAAACTTCATTGGTGTTGTGAAATGCTATTTTAAGAGGGGTCAGATATGGCCGGTTAGCACTTATAATTTTTATTCTAGTAACGCGGTTCCGATGATGATAGCTGTTACGTTAGCTACGGAAGGCTCCGCTATAAGGCCGTTTCGAGCGGCTCACAAACCAAAGCACACGGCTGTGCAGGAGAACTGTCTATCGAGAACGCGAGTATCCTAGTATGACTAGTATCAGTAGAATTGCGCACGAGAGTCAAATAGGAGACTGATCCAAAAATGTGGCCTTACTGGTTGATGTATCTGATTCCTGCAATACCAGCGCTATTGTGCCTGTGCGATCACAGGCGGCTCAGGTCATCGATGTTGATCCCGTGGGTTTTACTAGGGGTGGGTTTTGCACTTCTGATCGGGCTTCGGTACCAGGTTGGTGGGGACTGGGGTAACTATCTCCGACATTATGACAGAGTTACTGGTGCACCCCTGTATCAGGCTATTGCTGAGGTGATCCAGGCTATGTATTTATCAACTGGCTTATGGCGAATATGGGTTGGGGTGTTTACGGCGTCAACCTGGTATGTGGAAGTATCTTTATAAGCGGGCTGATAGTTTTCTGCCTGCAACAATATAAGCCCTGGTTAGCCTTTGCGGTGGCCGTGCCGTATCTGATCGTGGTGGTGGCCATGGGTTACACCCGGCAAGGGGTTGCGCTTGGCCTGTTTTTCTGGGCATTAACTTATCTTGAGCAGGGACGGTTTAAACACTATTTTGTTTTAATTGCGACGGCTGTTCTCTTCCATAAATCTGCCATATTGATGATCCCCTTGGGGATGTTTCTTTATGGCAAAGGCTGGGTATTAAGGGTAGTCGCCGTTGTGTTGGCCGCCTATGGCCTCTGGGACGCTATGGTTGCAGAAGATCAGGAGCATCTGTGGAACGCCTATGTCGAACAGCAGATGGAGTCGCAAGGTGCCATGATACGGGTTTTCATGAATCTTGTTCCCAGTCTGCTGCTGTTGCTGTACTGGAAACAGTGGAAAGCACGCTTTCCCAATCCCTGGTTCTGGCTCGTGTTGGCGATGGGATCGATTGTTAGTGTCGCGCTGGTGGACTTTGCCTCTACGGCCGTTGACAGAGTGGCGCTCTATCTGACGCCAATTCAGGTTGCGGTGTTTTCCCGATTGCCCTTCCTGGCGCGGAAGGACCTTTCTCCTCAGACCGCGACGCTGGGTATTGTGCTGGGCTACGCAGCGGTGCTCTATGTCTGGCTGAACTACGCAACCCACTCGAAGTACTGGTTGCCCTACCAGAATATTCTTTTTGGATTGTCTACCTGATACTGGCACGCTTGTTGATGAAAGTGTTTTTCTTTGCCAATACGGATTGGTATCTATTTAACTTTCGTCTCGGGCTGGCGAGCTATCTGAGGGATAAGGGTGCGGAAGTGGTGATGATGTCGCCGCCCGGTGAATACGGTCCTCGAATTGAAGCAGCGGGTTTCCGCTGGTTTCCTCTGCCGATGGACCGGCGCAGTTTGAATATTTTTAGCGAGCTCAAGCTGCTGAAGAGGATAGTTCAGATTTACAGGTCGAGAGGCCTGATGTGGTACATAACTTCACCATCAAGTGTGTTGTCTATGGTTCGCTTGCTGCCCAGCTGGCAGGGATTAATAAACGCCTCAATGCAGTGACCGGGTTGGGCCATGTGTTTATCAGCGATTCAGCGAAGGCGCGACTGTTGAGGCCGCTGGTGAAGGCGCTGCTCAGGCTTGCATTACGCGGTTCACAGAGCCGCCTTATACTGCAGAACCCGGATGACGTCGAGCTTTTTACCCAACTCGGCCTGATTGGTACTGAGCGTATTCATCTCATCAAGAGTTCCGGGGTGGATACCCGCCGTTTTATGCCGATTCAGCGTGAGCGCGGACAACGGTTTCGTATTCTATTGGCGTCTCGTTTGCTCTGGGAGAAAGGTATTCAGGAGTATGTGGGTGCCGCCCGGCAACTGCAGGGCAGGGCGGAGGAAGTGGAATTCTTGCTGGCTGGCTCATCGGACCCGGGTAATCCCTCTGCGGTGCCGGAGCAGGACATCGCGCAATGGGACAAGGAAGGGTTGGTTAAGGTGCTTGGGTATGTCGAGGATATGGATGCGCTGATGCGCACGGTAGACCTGGTGGTGCTGCCCAGTTACCGGGAAGGTGCGCCCCGGGGGGTTGATAGAGGCTGCCGCGATGGGTTTGCCCATCGTGACCACGGATGCGCCAGGGTGCCGGGAATCGTGGATGATGGCGTCAATGGATTTCTGGTGCCGGTTAAGGACGAGCAGGCGCTAGCCAACAAGATTGAATATCTGTTGGATAATCCCGAAGTTTGCCGCCGGTTTGGGGCTGCGGGTTGGCAGAAGGTGTTGGAGGAGTTCGATGAAGAGATCGTGTTCCGAAAAACCTGGGCCGTCTATCAGGAGGCAGGGTTTTGATCCCACCTGTTCCTGATTGCTGTTAGGAGCGCCGTCCCCGGCGTCGGTCACTCCGGGCATCCTGCCCTCTCGTGACACTTGTACATCCCTGTACATCGACGCGGCGAGGGCGCCGCTCCTACAAAAAAACTTTTTGTAATGATCGGGTAATCTTTCCTGATGATTGTCGGGCATCTATGTTAAGCAGCAAGTTTCGTTTCGGTATTCCCGTTTTTCTTACCGGTGTCCTGGTTGGGGGGCTGTGCACAGTCGGTATTGCGGCCTGGTTGGCGTTCCACCTGGCGGATTGGCTGGTTGTTGATAGCGAGGCGCAGCAGGCCGATGTGGCGGTTGTCCTGGGTGGCGGGGGTGGCAGTCGCCTGCGCAAGGGGCTTGAGCTTTATGAGCAGGGCATCGTGGGTGGCCTGGTGCTTGTCGATGCGAAGGAAAATTATTGGGACATTATGCTCGCTCAGCAATGTCCGGACTGCAAGACGGGTGGCAAACCGTTAACCATACTCACCGGATCTACCAGCACCTGGACTGATGCAGTGCTGGTGCACGAGCACTGTGACGCGAAGAGCATCAAGAGCCTGCTGGTGGTTACTGATCCCTACCACACGCGTCGCGCATCCCTGGTGTTCAAGCGGCAGTTTGCCGGCAGTGGCATCGAGGTACGACGGTGAGCTCGGGGGATTACCGAGACAGGTTGTCGCCGTCCGAGGACTGGTGGCGAGACGAGGTCACGTTGCTGGTGGTTGGAGCGGAAGCGGCCAAGATCGCCGTGTATTTTCTGAGTAGTTTCAAATGATACTTTATTCTTGAAAGAGGTGGTTTTTGGCTGTTGTATTTAGCAGAGAGTCAGACAGGCTGCAAATGCCAACGGAGAAGGTGCCTTTTCATGAATGGACCTTTCCGGATGGCACGGTATGGACGTATTTCTACCGCAGTGGCAGCGATTACCTGTTGCGTTTTCCGGGTCTTGAGCTGCCTGGCGACAATCCCGAAATGGGCAGCGCCATAGATGAGGTCTGACAATGAATGCACCAACTCCCCAAAAAGGGGATATTGGCGAGAGGAATATCCTTGCAAATTAAAAAGGAAGGTTACAGAATGCAAGGATGATAGAGCGCAGGATAAAACAGCATGTTACGGAGGCGCTCGACCGACAAGCTGCGGTTGCGCTGATTGGTCCACGCCAAGTTGGAAAGACAACGCTTGCGCATGAGATCAGCGAGGAGAGGGGCGCACTCTATCTTGATTTGGAGGACAGTGAAGATCGTGGGAAGTTATCTGACGCGAAGCTTTTCCTGGAACAATATGAAGACCGGTTGGTGGTGCTCGATGAAATTCATCGTGTGCCGGAGCTGTTCCAGACGCTGCGTGGGGTGATTGATAAAGGCCGGCGGCGTGGCCATAGGACGGGGCGTTTTCTTTTGCTGGGTTCGGCATCGATGGATTTGTTGCGACAATCGGGAGAGAGCCTGGCCGGACGCATTGAATATGTCGATATGCAACCGCTTGATGTGACCGAGATCGGAACAGAAGAGGGTGCTCTGAACAAGCTGTGGATACAGGGAGGATTTCCTGACAGTTTTCTGGCCAGAAATGAAGATGACAGCCTGAAGCTGCGCAAAGACTTTATCCGGACATATTTGGAAAGAGATGTACCACAGTTTGGGCCGAGAATTCCGGCAGAAACTTTGGAGCGTTTATGGACAATGTTGGCACATAGTCAGGGAACGTTGCTGAATGCTTCGCGTCTTGCGTCCGGATTGTCGCTGACCGCACCGACAGTCACAAAATACATTGATCTGTTGGTTGATCTTTTGTTGGTGAGACGGTTGCGTCCGATGCACGCGAATATCGGCAAGCGTTTGGTGAAAGCACCAAAAGTATATGTCCGGGACAGTGGCTTATTACATGCATTGCTCGGGATAGGGGATTACAACGCCCTGTCTGGACATCCGGTTGTCGGGGCGAGTTGGGAAGGCTTTGTGATTGAAAATCTTCTCTCTGTCTTGCCATACAGAACATTGGCGAGTTATTACCGGACATCTGCTGGCGCAGAAGTTGATCTTGTATTGGAATTCCCTGGGCTGACAGAAAAGTGGGCAATCGAGATTAAGCGCGGGCTTTCTGCAAAACCAAAAAAAGGGTTCTATATCGCTGTAGAAGACATCCAACCGAATAAAACTTTCGTCGTCTATGCTGGCGATGAGCGGTATCCGGTTTCCGAAGGTGTGGAGGCGATAAGTGTGCCGGAAATGGCACAGATTTTCTTAGAGAAGAGTGGGGGGTAATGAATGATTGAATTCTGCGGCTAAAGAGGCTTTTGTAGGCTGGGCTTCGCAATCTCAGCACCAGCCCGCGAAGAAGCACGTTTTTCTATATCCTGCTCCGGGGAAGTCATCGTTGGCTAGTATGCTCAGTACAGAGAGAGACAGACATCAAAAGCCAATCGGGAAGGCGCCATTCCATGCATGGACCTTTCCGGATGGCACGGTATGGACGTATTTCTACCGCAGTGGCGGCGATTACCTGTTGCGTTTTCCGGAGCTGGCGGATTTCGAGGTGTCAGCCAATGGCCACACGGTGCGTTGCTGGCCGGTACCCGATATTTCGGAATACACCGTTGACCATCTCTACCTGAACCAGGTGTTGCCCCTGGTGCTCAGCACGCAGGGGAAATTCGTGTTTCACGCCAGTGCGATCGAAACCGGGTTCGGTGCCCTGGTGTTCATGGGTGAGTCCGGCCGTGGCAAATCCACCCTGGCGGCCAGCTTTGCTACTAATGGCTTCCGCTTTCTGACCGATGACGGGCTGCTGGTGGAAGAGGTAAACGGCGGCTATCAGGTGCAGCCGAGTCATCCTTCCATCCGCTTGTGGGAAGACAGCCAGGACGCACTGGTTGCTGAAGACGTACCCAGCGCTCCACCAGTGCAGTACACCTCCAAGGCCCGCTTCCTGGCTGGAGAGGACATTGTATTTTGCGAGGAGGCGCGGCCGCTTCAGCGAATCTATTTTCTGGGTGAAGGCGCCGCCGACTCGGTTGAGTTCCAGCCTGTCAACCCACGCGAGGCGCTGATGGAGCTGGTGAGACATTCGTTTCTGCTGGATATCGAGGAACAGGCCCTGCTGGCCCAACACTTCGACCGCCTGGCCCGGCTGGTGAGTCGGCCCATTTTCTACCGCCTGGATTACCCACGGCGCTATGAGGCGCTTGCGCTTGTGCGGCAGGCGATTCTCGAGCATGCAACAGAGGAGAGCGAAGTCGTATGAACCTGACTGACAAGGTGACGATCCCGGCCGAGGTGATGGCGCGGCAGGTGGGCGAGGAAACCGTGATACTCGACCTGGCCAGCGGGACGTATTTCGGCCTGGATCCGGTCGGTGCGCGCATCTGGCAATTGGTGAGTGAGGGCAGGGCGCTGATGGAAGTGTGCGAAGTGATGCTGGCTGAGTATGACGTCTCGCGGGATGAGATCGAGCGGGATTTGACCGAGTTGCTGGATGCGCTTGGTGAGAAAGGGCTGATCAAGGTCGAGTCTGCTTCCTTGCCTTAGGGGATCTCTGATGTGTTGTTATTCCGGCATGCGCCGGAATGACGGAGAAAGGCCTTACGGGCACGATGCAAGACACTGAAACCTTACTTTGCGCGGCACTGCGTGGTGAAAATCCCGCCTGGCCAGTCGCGGGAGACGCTGACTTTACAGCCGGTTTCCTGGAGCGCAGCGCCTATCATGGTGTGCAAGCGCTGCTACACCATCTGCTCAAACCGGAACAGGCGATCGCGCTGGGTTGGCCGCAGGCGGTGCTGGCGGAATGCCATCGGCAGGCGATTGCCGGCACGATGTGGGAGTTGCGCCATCAGGCGCTCCTTATTCAGGTGCTGGAGTTACTGGCAGGCATGGACATTCAGCCCGTGTTATTCAAGGGTACGGCCCTGGCCTATAGCCTGTACCCCAGTCCTGTGCTGCGCAGCCGTGGCGACACCGATCTCATCGTGCCCTTTTGGATCGGGTGCGCGTGGCGGAGGCACTGGAAACTCTGGGCTTCATGCGTGACGCCGGTGTGAGCGGCGATTTCATGAGTTATCAGGCGAGCTTTACGCAGACCGAGGCAAACGGATCGAGCCATAGCCTGGACCTCCATTGGCGCATCAATAATTCCCAGTTGCTTGCCAGGCTCTTCACCTATGAAGAGTTGCGCTCACGTGCGCAGGCCTTGCCGGAACTCAGTCCCCATGCGTTCGCCGCCAGCTCGGTGGATGCCCTGTTGCTGGCCTGCATGCATCGGTCCAAACACAAGCAGACGCCCTACATTGTGGATGGCATTGCGCATTACAGCGGCGATCGGCTCATCTGGCTCTACGACATTCATCTGCTGGCACAAAAACTGACTCAGGACGAGTGGCATGAGTTCATGGAACTGGCGACGCAGAAGGGGCTGCGTGCCGTGTGCCTGGAAGGGCTCAATCTAGCGCAGAACTGTTTTAGCTCACCGGTCGCCAGCGAGGTGATCGAGGCCCTTGCCCGGCCCGGCCAACCGGAACCCATCGCGCAGTATATGGAAAGCTCCGCTGTTCGGCGGCTGTGGCTTGATTTCTGCGCCATCGATGGTTGGCGGGGCAAGCGTGGCTTTCTGACTGAACACCTTTTTCCGCCCGCGAGCTACATGCATCAGAAGTATCGGGATGCCGGCTCGACCTGGTTGCCCTGGCTCTATCTGCGCCGCGCGATGGATTGGCTGTTCGGGCATCTGAAGGGCAGGGGCGCGTGAACACGACCAACCTGCGTGTCCTGCTCGGCTATGCGCTTCCCTATCGCAACGCACTCCTGCTGTGCTCCCTGCTGATGGTGGCCGAAAGCGGTGCCGCCCTGGCCGTACCCTGGCTGGGCGGACGTTTGGCGGAGGGCATGCTGTCCAGCCAGGTGATCGACACCGGCAGCGTGCTGCTGGCCCTGCTGGCCCTGTTTGCCGTGCAGGCCCTGCTCAAGTTCGGCAACAGCTACCTGCTGAACCGCAGCGCCGAGCACATCCTGGCCGACCTGCGCATCCGCCTCTACGATCACCTGCAGGCACTGCCCCTGGGCTTCTACCATCAGCGCCGCCAGGGCGATGTGCTGGCCTTGCTCACCTATGACATCGAACGCTTGAGCGGCTTCCTCACCGGCACCGTGCTCAGCGTTATCCCCCTGCTTATCACGGTGGCCGGGGCATTGCTGTTCATGTTCCGCATCGACCCGCTGCTGGCACTGATCGCCGCCGTGCTGGTGCCCCTGTTCTACCTGCTGATGAAGGTGATCGGCCGCCGCCTGCGCCCCCTCGCCAGTCAGTTACAAGAGGCCTATGCCGGCGCGGTATCCATCGCCGAGGAAAATCTGGGCATGTTGCCGGCCATCAAGAGCTTCACCCGCGAGTCGCAGGAATCGGCGCGCTACCGGAGCCAGGTCCAGGAAATCCTCAGCCTGAGCAAACAGCAGGGGGCGATTTACGCTGCCCTGGGTCCCAGCGTGCAGTTCCTGGCCGCCGCCGGCATCGTGCTGGTGCTGTGGCTGGCGGGCGATCGTATCAGCGGTGGCAACCTGGGGCCCGGGGAGCTGGTGACGTTCCTGCTCTACACCGGGCTGCTGACCCGCCCGGTCAGCGCCCTGGCCGATGTCTACGGCCAGATCCAAACCGCGCGGGGTGCCCTGGAAAGGTTGACGGGTGTACTTACTGAACGGCCCGAACCTTTGTCGCAGATCGGTCACGAACTGCGTGAGGTACGCGGCGAGATCGAATTCCGCGACGTTGGTTTTGCCTATCCCGGTCGGCCGCCGGCCCTGGCAGACGTCAACCTGCACATCCGCGCCGGCGAGACGGTGGCCATCATCGGGCCCAATGGCGCCGGTAAGAGCACCCTTGCTCATCTACTCATGCGAATACACGAACCCCTGTCCGGCCACATCTTTATCGATGGCACGGACATCTCGGGCGTGACTCTACACAGCTTGCGCCGCCAGATCGGCGTGGTGCCGCAGCATGTGTTGCTGTTCAACGGCAGTGCCCGCGACAACATCGCCTACGGTCACCCCGATCCCTCACCAGAAGCCATCGAGGCAGCGGCCAGGGCGGCCCGCGCCCATGACTTCATCATCAATCTGCCGCAGGGTTACGACACCCTCATCGGTGACCGTGGGGTGCGCCTGTCCGGCGGGCAGCAGCAGCGCCTGGCCCTGGCCCGTGCCCTGCTCAAGGACCCGCCCATCCTCATCCTCGACGAGGCCACCGCCATGTTTGATCCGGAGGGGGAGCGGGAATTCCTGGAGGAATGCCGGGCGGTACTGGAGACGCGGACGGTGCTGCTGATCACCCATCGACCGGCGAGCCTGGCCCTGGCAGACAGGGTGGTGCAACTGGTGGACGGGAAGATAATCAGTGCACCGCTCACAATGGCGCAATAAGCTGAGTCGACCATGACCGGTAAACTGTCAAAATTCCTGGCCCTTACAGCTGCCGAAAAGCGGTTGTTTCTTTAAGGCGCTTATGTTGTTGCCGTTGTTCTGGCTTGGGTTGCGCGTGTTCGGATTGGCGCGCCTGCAGTCCTGGATCGACCATTCTCCTCTTGCAAAAAAGACGTCGTACTCCGTCGCCGAGTTGCAAGGCATCGGCACCCTGGTCAACAGCGCCGCGCATTACGCGCCCGGCCCGGTGACCTGCCTCACGCGTTCCCTGTTGCTGCGCTGGCTGTTGCGCCGCCGCGGCATTGAGAGCGACTTGCGCATCGGTGTGCAGCTCGTGCAGGGCCAGCTCGACGCCCACGCCTGGGTGGAAGTTGCAGGCGTGCCCATCAATGATGCGCCGGATGTGGGGCAGCGCTTTGCGGCCTTCAACGAGTCCCTTTCTCCCGAGGCCTTTTCCTCGCCATGAGCGGTATTGCCGGCATCATCCATTTTGACGGCGCACCGGTCGAACCGGGGCTGGTGGAAAAAATGACCGCCGCCATGCCGTACCGCGGCCCGGATGGCATCAACCATTGGGTCAAGGGCCCGGTGGCGTTAGGGCAGTGCATGCTGCGCACCACGCCGGAATCCCTGGACGAAACCCAGCCGCTGACCAACGAGGACGAGAGTCTGGTGCTGGTCATGGACGGGCGGGTGGATAACTGGGAGGAACTGCGGCGCGAGTTGCTTGTGTGTGGCGCCGTACTACGTACCCGCGCGGATACCGAACTGGTGCTGCGGGCGTATGAAGTTTGGGGTGAAGACTGCCCGGACCGCATCATCGGTGAGTATGTGTTCTTTATCTGGGACGCGCGGCAGCGGCGATTGTTTGGTGCGCGCGATGCCGCTGGAACGCGACATTTTTACTATCATTCCGGCAACGGCTGGTTTGGTTTTGCATCCGAGATCAAGGGGCTGCTGGCGCTTGGGTGCATTGAGCAAAGGCTGAATGAATCCAGATTGTTGGACTATCTCGTGGTTGAGTTTGACCGCGATGATCAGGTCGGCACTTTTTATCAAGGTATCAACAGAATGCCTGCCGGTCACGCGATGAGGATTACGGAGCAAGACGTAAAAACTTGGCGTTACTGGAATCCGGGAAATTTGCCGGCTATGAAGTTTGCATCCCCGGACGAATGCACGGAAGCATTCCTGGATCAACTCCGCATCGCGGTGCAGTGCCGACTGCGTAGCATTGGCCCGGTGGGGGCGATGCTGAGCGGGGGGCTGGATTCTTCCTCGATCGTTGGCTTGATCAGCAAGGAGTTCCGATCAGCATTGGCACAGCCACTGAAGACGTTTTCCCTGATACGCGAAGATCGGGAAAACTGCCCTGACTGGAAGAGTATTCAGGAAATACTGAAAGACGATTGGCTCGATCCCACCATCATCACTTCAGCCATTGCAGGTGAGGTATCCCAGTCCTACCTCGAGAACATCCGGAATACTGATGAGCCCTTCGCCTTCACTCATGGGATTGGCTATGAATTTGTTTATGCAGCGGCCAGCAAGGCAGCGTGCCGCATCGTCCTCGATGGTATGGCGGGAGACCTGCTTTTTTATGGTTTCGACCGCAGCATGAGTGCCCTGCTGGGGCGCAAGGCCTATACCCGACTACCCGCTATGCTGGCAGCCTATAGACGGCATGGCATCAACGGGGGAGGTACTGATTTTGCGCGGCTACTTGCTGCCTCGGTTGCGCCCGAAGGGGCGCGAACGCTCTATCGAAGGATCCGAGACAGGCGCAAAGTGCGCCGTGGTGACTTGAAGCAGCTGCATCGGGAAACCGCAAGGCGGTATCTGTCGATGAAATGCTCCCAACGTAATGCGGCAGCGGGACATCGGTCCGACAATGACCAGCTCGCCCACGCGCGGAATTTTACGTCTGGCCTGCTTTCTTTCGGGCATGAAGTGTACGGCCAGCTTGCATTTTCAAAAAGTGTAGAGCCTCGCAGCCCGTTCTCTGATCGAAGGATGATCGAGTTCGCGATCCAGATGCCTGTGGAGGCAAAACTCGCCATGCCCTGGTACAAGCATTTGTTACGGAAAAACATGGCAGGCATCCTTCCGGAGGATGTACGCTGGCGAACCGACATCGGCGGTCACCCGGGCTGGCAATTTTACGAAAGACTGATTGACAGCAGCGCACAAAATGACTTACACATCTGGAATTTGGAACCGCTTCTCGCTAATTTGAGCTCCTGGATTGACATGGCGAACATGAAGCAAGGCTTGGGCGAATCTATATCTGGCACAGAATGTGCTAAAAAATATAAGCTTTTCAAACTAGCAATGCTGGCCCAGTGGCTAGCCAGTCGGCAGCTTGCCATGTAGAATATCTAGTGTTTTACTATTAATTTGTACAAAATGATCCTGGAGGATGATGCAATCATGACCACTCAACAGCAGAACGAAACCACATCCAAAGAAGCCCTACAAACAACCCAAACTCACCACCTTCGGTGATTTACGGACTTTGACCCAGAGTGGATCACAAAATGGTACAGAAGCCCAGCCAGACCAACCAAAGATCACAAAACCATGAGGGTTGTAACCACAACCGTATAATTACCTCGAGTAGTTTGCAGTTGTCGCTGCAATAGCTGAATAAGGGTTCACTGAATCAAGATTGCTTCCGTTATCAATAATTGTGCGTGTTGCAGCAGGATAACCCTGATTCCAACGGAGACGCCGTTACCACTGAAACCAGGGAAAATACCAGCACCGCCAATATACCAACTGCATTCAAATGCCCCGTCTTCTTTGAGTTACCCATCCAGCCTTTCAGTGTTACAAGTGCGGTCATCTATCAGGTTTTGGTGGCTTCGCCTCGATCATGTGGCAGTCAGAACTCAGCAGCACGTGGATGGCCTCATGATGATTCGCCGTCCGGGTACTGACCGTCAGCGACAACCCGGACCCTGTAAATGGATCTGTTTCTTACAAAACTTATCCCGCTGTTAGCGAACTGCGTATTGGTGTGCAGATCGTGCAGGGCCGGCTCGACGCTCATGCCTGGGTGGAAGTTGAAGGTATACCCTCACCGTCGCGAAGGATTAGCCCAACGCTTTCCATTCAACGACCCCTCTCACCTAGCCTTCCGCGCCGAGTGGCATGCCGTATCCACGAGACACGAGCGAGCCGGGGCTGATGGAAAAATGACCGCCCCTCCGTCAGTGTCTCCCAGAGCAACCCACATGGGACCATGCTCTGATGATGGATAGTGTTAAGCTGCATGTAGAACGCACTCAAAAGCCATGACCACAAAACACGAAACCCAGAAGCCCTATAAACGGCCCAAACTTACCACCTTTGGTGATATACGTCTCTTGACCCAGGCAGGCAGCGCCGGGCGCAATGAAAATAATAGTAATAGTGGAAAAAAGAAAAGTTAAAACCTAAATGTATGCAGCTCTTCCTACAATAGCTAAAAAAGATTACCAGAACCCATCACATAATTGCCTTACATAGGATAACCCTGAGGCTGTCCGCCAGCGGCAGCCTTTAGCACGTCAATGGATCTGTATCTTTCAAAACTGATTCCACTGTTCATATATCCGCTGGGGTTCGCCCTGGTGTTGTCGATGCTTGCCATGGGTATTCTGGGGATCTCGGCAGGGTTGGCACGGTTGTTCCTGTTTGTGGCGGTCATTGTGTTGTGGGTGGCATCGACCCCCATCTTTTCAGATTACCTGTGTTTAACGCTGGAAGGGCAGTATCCACCGGTGGCCGTCGAGGCGACACCGACGGCGGACGCGATCGTGGTGTTGGGTGGAGGCGTGACCGGTCCGGCACCACCACGAATTTCGCTGGACCTGTCGGATGGGGCGGACCGGGTGTTGCATGGCGCGCGCCTGTATCGCGCCGGCAAGGCGCCGGTTGTGCTGGTCACCGGTGGTGTGATTCCCTGGCTGGGCTTGGCCACACCGGAGGCTGCGTCGATGCAGGCGCTGCTGGAGGAGTGGGGTGTGCCGGGAGCGTCGATTATCTCGGAGGGCGCCAGCCGCAACACCTACGAGAATGCCGTGTTAAGCAAACCGCTGTTGGTGGAACGCGGGCTGCAGCGGGTGTTGCTGGTGACCTCGGCGCTGCACATGCCGCGGGCACTGGCGACGTTCCAGTCGGCGGGTATCGATGCCGTGCCGGCCGCAACCGATTTCACCGTGATCTACCGGGACTGGCGTACTGTGATTGATTTTCTGCCCGATGCGAGGGCGTTATCGCGCACGACGGATGCGATCAAGGAATATGTCGGTTATGCGTATTATTGGTGGAAGGGTTGGATCGCGCTATAGTGGACTAGCGCATGCTGTCGCGGCGCTGTCGGTGTTGAGGGCACGGTAACGTGGCATTGTTAGACATGGTGAGCAAGCAACAGGTGACTTTTTAGATGATCCCAAGAAGAGTCCCGGAGTCCATCTCAAGAGCTCGGCAGGTTAATGTTGCGACTTCTGATCAGAGAAAGGTAAAAGATTTAGGAACGAACGCCCCAAGAATCTCCAAGCGGGAATCTGATAGGGTATTTATCGGATGTTGGATAGACATTGAGTAAGAACCACTAGGACAGCTACTGATCAGGGATCATCATCAAGCATGCCAAAATTCCAAAGAAAACGTATCCTCGTCACCGGCGGTGCCGGCTTCCTGGGTTCTCACCTCTGCAAACGGCTTTTAGACGAAGATCACGACGTCCTGTGTGTGGACAACTTCTTCACAGGGACCAAGGACAACGTCCTGGAGCTATTGAGCAACCCCCACTTCGAACTGATGCGTCATGACATCACATTTCCACTTTATGTGGAGGTGGACGAGATCTACAACCTGGCCTGCCCGGCCTCACCTGTCCATTATCAATTTGACCCTGTGCAGACCACCAAGACCAGCGTTCATGGGGCCATCAATATGCTGGGCCTGGCCAAACGCATTAAGGCCAAGATCTTTCAGGCCTCTAGTAGCGAGGTCTATGGTGATCCGGAGATCCACCCACAGCCGGAGTCCTACTGGGGCCACGTCAATCCCAGGGGCACCCGGTCCTGTTACGACGAGGGGAAACGCTGCGCCGAAACACTGTTCTTCGACTACCATCGCCAGCACAATCTGCGCATCAAGGTAGCCCGCATCTTCAATACCTATGGACCTAATATGCACCCTAATGATGGTCGCGTGGTCTCCAACTTCATTATGCAGGCCCTGCAGAACGAGCCAATCACCCTCTATGGAGATGGTAGTCAAACCCGATCCTTTTGCCATGTGGATGACCTTATCGAAGCCTTCGTGCGCCTGATGGACACGCGAGATGATTTCATCGGACCTGTTAACACAGGTAACCCAAGAGAGTTCACTATCAAGGAGCTTGCACAACTGGTCATAGACCTGACTGGATCGAACTCCACCCTGATCTACAAGCCGCTTCCCTCCGACGATCCCACCCAGCGCTGCCCGGATATCACGCTCGCCAAAGCAGAGCTTGGCTGGGAGCCGAAAATTGCACTGCAGGAAGGCCTGAAAAAGACAATTCCTTATTTCGAAGGATTGCTTCGCGTGTAATTTATTAAGGTGGCATTCTCATGGCTGCTGAAAATGCAGGCCGCAAGCAGCAACCAAATACAACTCTTTCACAGACCTAAAGGACGGGTGATGAGCGCTATTCAGCCGAGATCACTAACTGGCAAAAGCCAGAAGAAACCGGTCATCACTCAGCAACTGTTTACTAAAGAAACCTGGATCATCGAGTTATTATGCTATGCACAAGCGGGGACAGGTTGCTGGGCGGTTATTCTTCGTCACGCCAATACACTCAGTTTTTCATTATCCAAACGTCCTTCAGCCCCATTTTTTCCTTGGCGATGTCAGCATAGGCCCTGGCATCCTCCACCGTTGAAAAACCGGTTATCTGGACACGCCAGTATTGTGTGCCTTTAACAGTGGTTTGCTGCTGTTCCGTTTGTATACCCCTGGAGCTGGCTTTTTTCGCTATGCGGTCCGCATCGGCTTTGCTCGGTGTTGAAACAAGATTGATAACCCATGGACTATTTTCATTCCCGCTGACTGCCGGGGAGGTATTTGTAACAGGTTCATGAGGTTCCATGATCGCAGCTATCTTTTTTTCAGTATCTAAGGGTTTGCGGGTGCTTGATTGATCACCCTCTACGGTATTACCTGTTTGGCCGGCAGCGGGTGGCGGCATACTCTCAATCAGCTGCTCTGCCTCTGCCATTGCTTGTCGTTCAGCAGGTTCGATAGATGCAACATTATTTGCCGCATCCATGATGGAATCTGCGGCCAAATGAGCGTTAGTCAGCTTGGATTCAAGACGGGTAATCGAATAGGTCAGTACATCGATGTGTTTACTCAGGCCTATGATCTTCACTTCAAGCGCATTGGCAGCCATGCTCCCGGTTGCACTGGTTTGATGAGCTTCAGGTCGGTCAATGTCGGATAATCGGATTTCACTCGGCTCTTGATCTGATACGCTCCACCAGGTGATTATGATCGCCACGATGAGTGCGGCCATTCCCAATAAAAGCTTCATATTGTTGTCCTCCAGGATGATGAATCTACTCTTCTCCGTCCTGAAGGTATTCTGCTTTCGATGCCCCAGGCCTTCAGTAGAGGTGGTATAACCACGCTGTATGCGTCCCCGTTGTTTGCGGGCTTCCTCCAATTGCTGTTTTATTCGTTCCATGTTTAATTGCACCTTGAGTACGAGAGGTGTCTTGAACTATACCTGACGGCTCCGGGTTCCTGGATCGCTCATTGATATCTCTACTCTTCTGCTACTGCCTCTCTCATTCCCATCGGATGGCCATTCCGCTCACCGCTAGTTTGGGTTTCTCGACGATGATATAGAAAAAGAGTGCACATTACAGCGGGAAGTGGAGCAGCGCACGCATATTTTGAAGCGGCTGGCCGGCTGTTTTGTCGATCATCGGGTTCAGGATCAGATGTAAGTGGCGGAGGATTGACGTTACTTGAAGCGTGTTGCTTGTTAGAGGCGTTTGAAGAGTTTTTTGCACTGTATTAATAACGTTTGGGGTAAATTAGCAAGCTGGTTTAGCAGAGGGTTGCGTTGTAATAACAACTCTTTATTGAGTGCCTTATGGATACTGACATCTTCGATTTGATTGGTGTGTAAATAATCCTTTAACCAATTGAGATAAAACAACCGCGCCAAGGATTCGTCTCCGGATCTTGCAACTCGATAGCAGCAGGAATCAGGGTGCAAGCGGTATCGGGTCCACGAGGAGCTCGATACGAATACTGGTGTTGAAAGATAGACTTTGGCAAGAAATGCCTGATCTTCATAGAGCTGGTAGATGCCGGTGAACTTTTCCTCAAAGCCGTTGACAGCTTCGACGATTTCATGGCGCAGCAGCAGGTCGGACGGGCAGGGGGCGGTTGCCCTGCCCAGAGGATGGCATCGTTTCAACAGGGTCGGCGGCTTATGTAGCGTATCGGGTGTTACCCCCAGCCGGGGGATGTAATCGCTGTTTTTGTCGGCTTCTGTTCCAGTCCAGCTGTTCCAATAGTGCGAAGCCCCGAACACCATCCCCGCCTCGGGGTGTGCCTGGAGAATGGCGGCTTGTTGCGCCAGCTTGTGGGGCTGCCACACGTCGTCGGCATCGAGAAGGGCGATGAATCGTCCTGCTGCCTTGCTGATGCCGAGATTTCGTGAGGCACACACGCCTCGATTGCGGTGGTCCTCGTGCTCCAGATAGTGAATCTTGCCTGGGTGCTGTTGTGAAAATAGTTGCGCAATATCGCTGCTTGCATCAGATGACCCGTCATCCACCAGCAGAAGCTCCCAGTCGTCGAGTGACTGGTTCATCACGCTCTCGACGGTTTCCCTGATAAATTTTTCCGCATTGAAGAAACCAATGACTATTGATATCAAGGGTGTCTGCATCATAGCGCGTCGGACTCTAGCCGAGTTCAGCGTTTAATGGTAAAGAGGCAGGATAAACGGCGATAAATTCCTCGCGAGCCATGCGTTGTGATGCGAGCAAAATAGTTTCCTTTAAATGACTGCGACGGTTGTCCGGAGACATATTCATCATCTTCCGTGTCAGACTAACAGGTTTTAACTTGAGAAAAAGGCGTAACAGGCCAGTTAACAGGTGGGGCTTTTTTATGACACCCTCCCGGAATTGCCAGTGCAGAAGCGGGTATGCCACACCAAGCAGCCGACCCATGATCCTTAGCGGCTGCGTTTCGTTAGTGAGGTAATATAGCTGTGATTTCAAGGGTGAGCCTTCGGGCAGGTTGAGGCGAAAGTGCTGCTTTATGAGTAGCCAGGCAAGGTCAGCGACAATAGCTTCAGCAATAATGCTGCCCGGCACAGTGGCGTTGCAAATTGGTATCGAAATTGAGCCGATAAATTCACCCGATGCGTTAACTACAATCACCGCTTGTTCGACGCCGCCCGGGAAAGTCTCGTCGCGGATTGGCTTGCTGACATCGATGTGAATGCCACAGCTGGACCCCAGCACGGTGGCCTCGCTAAATTCCATCGATTCCAGAATCAGCTGCTCAAGACGACGCATCGCTCGCGCCGCGAGGTTGCGGACACCCGACTTTGCCTCCAGTGCGACCAGGTAGTCGTTGAGTCGTTCGCTCAGCTCGGGCCAAAGCGCAGGCCAGGCTGCGGGTGTGTCTGCCGCTGCAAGAGGGATGTAATCAAACAGGCTTTTGGCTACGGTTTCGGCGCAAAGACCGGGTGCTTGTTCGTCGCCCATGAATGCCAGCAAATCAACGGCATCCTTGCCTTGACTGAGGAGCAGACTCGCCGGCCACAGTGCATGTCGGAAAAGCACCTCGGGCAGATCATGCGTCGATAACCCGTCGCGGTAGTCAGCATGCGGGTGGGATACCCGCGGGTCACGCATGTAGCCGCGACGAATTACGGTAAAACCGTCCAGCAGCACGCGCTCTGCGTCGCTGGAGGAAGAACCCGGCCGCATGCGGTAGAAAGCCAGCACATCCGCAACGCAGCCAAACCGGCACCCGCTGCGAGCCATGCGCTGCCAGAAGTCCCAGTCGGCGCAGGTTATCAGGCTGGTGTCGAACCCGCCAATCTCGATGGCCAGCGAGCGACGCACCATGCAGTTGTGGATTGCAAAGGGGCAGTCGCGGGCAAACTGGGGGAACAGATTGTCCAGGTACCATGGTTCATAGACTGCCTGCGCTGTGAACACTCCTGCGGGTGTCACCCGCACACATCCGCAAACAATTCCGTCAAGCTCATCTTGCCGGGCCAGTTTGTGTAACATTTTCTCCATGTATTCCGGGGCAATCCAGTCATCTGCATCCAGGAATATGAGCCAGTCATTTTGGGCGGCATGAAGTCCGGTATTGCGTGCGGCGCCTTCACCGCCGTTAGCCTGTGTAATCAGGCGAAAACGGTTATCCAGTTTAGACCATTCACGGGCAATGGCGGCAGTGCTATCGTTTGAACCGTCATCAACGATGATCGCTTCCCAGGCAGGGAAAGTCTGGGCTTTAATACTGGCGAGAGTTTCCGGTAAAGTCTTTTCTGCATTGTAGGCAGGGACAATCACTGAGACGCGGGAATGGAGTGCTGTCGAGCGAGTGGACCTGGCGCGCGAGATTGTTAAATGACCTGCACAGGCCAGTTTCCAGCGTAATTTCCAGATTCCGTCTCTGCGCATAATTTCAATTCGCGGCAGTTGATAAGGGTGGTCACCAGGCTTCACGGCGCCAGACTTGACAGTCATGGCGGCTTCTATGCCTGCTATTTGTATTGCGTTTCGCACGCGCTGGTCGTGTTCACCGTAGGGGTAAGCAAACAGTCTCACGCCATGCAGACCGTTGGCTTCCAGGTCATGGATTGAATCCATCACTTCCGCTTTGAGTTCTTCGTTTGACAGGTTGCGCAATGGACGGTGTGTACGGGAGTGGCAACCGATCTCTACGCGGTGGGAATTTAATTCTTTGAGGCCTTCTGCATTCAGGAGTGGGAGTGCGGGGGCGCCAATTTTTTCATCCCAGTCGTTGGATCTGCCCAGCCGGCCACTGACGGCAAACGCGATGGCCGGAATATTCAGCTCTTTGAGAATGGGCACTGCGTTGCCAAGCAGATTTTCGTAGCAATCGTCAAAAGTTAACAATAGCGAGCGCCTCGGCAGAACACCGCGGCCTTTCAGAAACGCCAGGAACTCTGTGGTGTTCACGAAATGGTATCCGGCAGACAGAAGTGTGCGTAACTGGGTGCGAAACAGGTCCGCTGGCACCCCGTATTGCTCTATTACGCGACTGCCACCCAGATCGGCAACCGCATGATAGGACAGTATGCGCAGCGGCGAGTGACCGGGAATACCGCCAGCTGTATAAACACCATGGTTGTACTCGAGCTGACGGACGCGAAAAAAAAGCTGGACAATCCACGGGTTCTGCCATCCGCTTTCGAGCAGCGACAGGGTGAGCCATCGCATTGATGGCCGCGCCAGTCTGTGTAGCCAGGTAGTCCCGGGGCGGGAAGGGAAGATATCCTCAATCAGCTCGGGATGCTTTCGCGCGAAGCGGGTATCGGCTTTACCTGCCTGGTGCCACTGGTGCAAGTGCTGGCGCGGAGTCACAATGTACTTCTGCCAGCTTATCGCATCGGGGTTAAAGACGATATGGTAGCCGGCGGTCTGTAACCGGTGGCAAAATTCGAGGTCTTCATTGCCGTAGGTGCCGGCTCGGGTAAAATCGCAATCAAATCCTCCCAGGCGTGTGAAAATCTCGCGTGATATGGAAGCCTGGCCGATGATTAGATCCTCTAGTAGAAGCTTTGCCCCCGGCTGGCTCAGGCGATCGAGACGTTCTTCAGCCCATTCCCCTACAGCCGCGCTCAGGAAATTGGCTGGAGAGTCAGGGTGGACTGGAATGTGCCCAAGCACCATGTCGGTTTGGTTATTGTGTGCCTTATCGTGCCGCGAAAGCAGATCGGGCTGAGCTATCATATCGTCATCAAGAAACAGCAGTATTTCACCCAATGCTTGATTTGCGCCCATGTTTCGCGCTTTAGACTGGCCTAGATTCCCCTGCTCCAGCACCGTCAATGGAATATCGGAGTTTATTTGTCGGAGCGCCTCGCCAGTACCGTCTACCGAGCCATCGACAACGACGATGACTTCGAAGCTGTCCCGGAAATCCTGTTGCAACAACGTGCATACTGCCTCGACGACGAGGTCCCGTCGCTGATAGGTCGGTATAATTACACTAATACGCACGGCTACCTGCAATCTGTCTATTTTCAATTGCGCGTTGATAGCTCTGCTCCTGCAACGCACCAATACGGTCAATGTTGTATTCGTCAAGCAGGCGATTGCGTGCTGCCCGGCCATACGTCATTCGGAGTTCGGGGTTATCAAGTAATTCATTGATTGCGCTGGCGAGTATCGCCGGACAGCGCGGTGGAACGGTCCGCCCCACCGTGCCAAAATCCAGCATCTCTGCCATGCCACCAGCCTCACTCGCTATAACCCCCCGACCAGCAGCCATGGATTCCAGGCAAACATTTGCGAAATTTTCCCAGATGCTGGGAAAAACGCAGAGGTCTGTGGAGGCCAGAATATCCGCAATTGCATCAACGGGTACCGGCCCGGTGAATTCTATAGAGTCGGTATACTTGCCCAGCATGTGCTCGAGATATTGGCGCATATTCTGATTTCGTTTTGGAGACTCGTCTGATGGGCCGACAAAACGGAATTTTGTTTGTGCGTGCATCTTCAGCACCAGGGGAACGGCGCGGGCAAGATCAATCACACCCTTTCTCACCTCCAGTCGACCGATAAAGGTCACCGTATTGGTAGAAGTATCAACCGGTATTTCGAGCAGCCGGGGCGAAGGGACGTAGGGATAGGGAATGTGAAACACCCTGGCCGGATCAAGATTCCAGGCAGTGGTTGTGATCTCACCAAGGGAACGCGATGGCGCCACGACCTCGTCTGCCTCAAGTGCATGGAGCCGCTCCTGTTCAAGGCCATACTTGTGCGTATAGCGCCATAACGGCCTTGCCTCCTTCGTTAGTAGCGTCAAGTACTTTCGTATTCTTCCAGCCAGCAGCCGCAGTCGCATTGGGTTGAACGGTGCTAGTCCCTCATAGGTGATGGCGGTTAAAAGAAAGCTCGGCGTGTGCAGTTTGACGACCAACGGGATATCGGGAACAAGTTTCACCGCTTCATGGGCATCGGCGCCGTACTCGGGCCCTTCAAGTACATCGAACTGGACCGAGATATGACGCGCCGCGAACAGTCCGGCAATTGCCGTAGGGAACCTTGCATGGCTGGCTTCAAGAATACGATGGACCAAAATACCGTCTTCGCTATGAGTGCCTGAGCGATCAGGACTGCTGGTAAACACTTCGACATGATGCCCGCGCGACGCCAGCATCCTTGCCGCCTGGTACACGTAAGTGGCGATGCCACCGTAGGCAGCATCAGGGGGATATTCGTAACTGATAAAGGCGATCTTCATCGTTGCCGTGGCGTTGACCTTTCCGTTCAAGTGCTGTTGCCTCCTGCGGTCATGAATGCCCCGAGGTGGTTTATCAGCTGCCTGGAAAACTCGTCACCATCCCAGTTTCCCACCGCCATTCGCGGCATCACAAAGGGGTCCGTGAAGCGCCAGACTGTTGCGTCTCCGGTAGTGCAGGCGCAGTCGAAACCGGCTTCTCTGCTCAGGACTTCACTGGTCTTCGTGTAATGGCCATAGGGGTAGGCAAAACAGGTTACGGCTGTGCCGGTAATTTCCTCAAGCCGGGCCTTGCTTTGGCAGATCTCCTCGCGCTGAAAGGCCGCAGAATGGGCGGACAGAAAGGGGTGGGTGATCGTGTGAGCGCCCACCTGTATCAGGTCGTCACGCGTCAGTGTGCAGATTTCTTCTGCCGAGAGCGGCCGGTGGCTGGATCGTGCTGCCGATGCCTGCCCGGCCCAGTCCAGCAGTTGATCCAGCACCTCGCGCTGCGCTTGTTGCGGCAGTGGCAGCAGTAATTCCCAGATTGAATGGTACAGGCACAGTCGCGAGCCCTGGTCACCCTCCCACGCCTGGCGATGACTGTTGCGGTGAAAGTCCTCATCGGTGTATACGGCTGCTCGTCCAAGCTGCCATCGATAGTCAGCGCCGTTGACTGTCAGACAAAGTTCCTCGGGCAATACCCCTGGCTGCAGCAGCAGTCGTTCCAGTTCATCCCACCAGAACTCCCGTTCACTGCCGAGTTGTCCGGTCGCTACGAAAACGGTAGCCGGCACAGCGTGCCTTTCCAGTAGTGGTTTGGCAATGTACAGGTTGTCGGCGTAACCGTCGTCGAAGGTGACGGCGATGCCCCGATGCGGCAGACTGCCGTCACACAGCGCCCTGCCAAGATCGCTTAATCGCAGATACGATGCGAAGCTTTCAAGCACCTCGAGATGTTCGGAAAAATGGCGAGGAGAGACGCATAACGACCAGGGATCTGACGCAGATTCATGGATGCGGTGGTACATGAGAATCAGACTCTGTCGCGCAAAGCGTCTGCCCCATCGCCCTGCGCTGCGTTTTACCTTGCCAATGCCGGGTAGCTTCATTGCTTCACTCTGGCTTGGTGGCCTTGACCGAAATCAGTACCTGGTAGAGCGAATCGTGATAATCCAGTTCACGCGGATCCAGTTCTTCAGTTGCCAGGCCATGCAGGAAGGCGACTGCCGAAAGCACGTTTCCCCTGGATTCGACGCTAACTGAGGAGTTCGGAAACGCTGCATCAAACAACCGCTTTATCGACTGCTCGGTGAATGACCAGCAGCACAGATCGCCCCATTCATCCTGGGGAATCTTGCTGATTCCGGGTACCGTGGCGAGTAGCGTGCCACCCGGCTTGAGGATGCGGTACAGCGTGTTCAGGGCTGCGGAGCAATCATAAATAAACTGCAGTGTTTGAGTGAAGATGATGCAGTCAAAGTGCTGTGAGGGAATGTGCTCTGCCGAGGTCAGGTCGCCGACAAAGGTGGCTTTGGGGTTATCTCCGCTAATGTGCAAGACGTCGCTGTGGGTAACGCGTTCCGCACCAAACTGGCGTGTGTAGTTGTCATCACCAATTTCGAGGACACAACCGTGAATTTTGCCGGCATGGCGGGAGAGAAAGTTCTCAATATAATAGCGATCTACCGGCTGGCCCCGGTCGTAGCCAAACTCATGACTCAACGGCCTGAGCTGGCGCAGGTCACCGAAATCAACCCGGCCTACGGGCGGATGCACGGTTATCTCCCGCCAGCGGGCCAGTAACCAGCGGTAGAGCGCGATCGTACGCAGCTTACTCATCATCTGTCCATCCCGGCTACTGTTTGACCTGCCAGGTGTTTGACCAGCCATACGGGTGAGTGCAGCAGCAACTGCGTGGCACCCACTGAAGCGATGAGGGATCTGGCATCCTCCAGCGCTTGAGGGGACTGGCCGCTTGCCATTTCGCTGACTATCCTGCGGATAGCTCGCAGACCGTAGAACTCCTTCCAGAAGCGAATTCCCGCCCTGTACGCGCTCCTGTAGTTCCTGTTCGTTTCGAGGTACGGGCTCTGCGAGCGAAGAACTGACAGCGCTGTTTCCAGCATCAAGGGGCTGTTGCAGGACATGTTGGTGCCATGCCTGCGATACTCGGCAATTACCTGGTCATGGTATGCAATCTTGTGTTGCCGGGTAATGCGCAAATACAGATCGTAGTCCTCACAAGCAGGTAAAGAGACGTCAAACCCCCCGGTGCTATCGAGGATGCTGCGTCGGTAGATGACGGTGGCATGCATGGCGATATGGTTGCCGCGTAATAACTCAGCATAGGGATCGTGACCGAGCGGAGTGTAACGAGTTGCTACTATGGCGCTACCGTCTGGCGCCAGCCGACGGTAGCGACCCCATGCAAAAACGCTGGACGGTTGCTCTTGCAGACAGTTAAACCCTGCTTCAACTGCATTCGGGAGTAGACGGTCATCGGCGTCCAGGAACACCAGGTATTCTCCCCGGCTTGCGCGAATACCGCTGTTCCTGGCCGCCGCAAGCCCGCTGTTCTGTTGTCTCATCAGCCGTACATTCGCGTTGCGAGAGGCGACCTCGGCGGTGTTATCCGTTGACCCGTCGTCTACAACGATGATCTCGATATCTGGATAGGTTTGTGCCAGCAAACTGTCGATGGCCTCGCCCAGGAAATGCGCCTGGTTGAAGCAGGGGATGACGGCGGAAACAAGGGATGTGCTCACGGCCGTAATTCGGAATTGTAGAGCCTGGCAAACGGCCCGTCCAGATCCAGCAGCTGCCGGAATGCACCTTGCTCGACGACTTTCCCGTGCTCCAGCACGATGATGATGTCGGCGTACTGCACGGTGGATAAACGGTGGGCGACGATTATCACTGTACGATTTTCCCGAAGCTCTTCCAGCGCTGCCTGAATCAGGCTTTCTGAAATGTTGTCGAGGGCATTGGTGGCCTCGTCCATAATCAGTATGTCAGGATCTCTGACGATGGCGCGCGCCAGTGCGATGCGTTGTTGCTGCCCGCCCGAGAGCCGCACACCCCGTTCGCCGAGCATGGTGTCGTAACCTTCAGGCAGCGCGCGTATAAATTCGTCAGCCTCGGCGTGCCGGGCGGCCGCGATAATCTCATCGTCGCTGGCGTCGGCTCGTCCGTAGCCGATGTTGTCACGCACCGAAGCATTGAAAATGTACACCTCCTGGCTAACCACGGCGATGCGGCTTCGCCAGGAAACCAGATCCAGCTCTGCCAGGGGTCGGTCATCCACCGTGATCTCGCCCGCTTCGGCTTCATAGAGACGAAGTATAAGATTAATCAGTGTCGATTTGCCGCTACCTGAGCGTCCCACCAGTGCGATGGTTTTATTGGCGGGCAGGCGGATTGAGATGTTTTCCAGGGCCAGTGGCTCCTGCGGATTATAGCGAAAGTCGACGCGGTCAAAGCGGATTTCCCGCTGGAAATGGTGGAACGGGATATGCCCCGTAATCACAGGGGGTTTGTCGGCCTGGTTGAGCAGAGAGTTCACTGCTCTGACGGCACCCCCGAAAGAGAGTATGCAGGTGCGGGACTCCTCCAGCGTTTTCGCCAAAGGCAGAAGGCGATACAGAACGAAGATAAAGACCAGCAGGGCAGTGAGGCTTTCTGCGCTTTTTAGCGTTGTGTAAAGAACAAAAACGAGAAAACCCGCGGCGAGTATTTCGTAGAGCGGGGTGACCGATTCTCTTGTTATCTCGACATGAAACCACAACTTGCTAGCACGCTTCGAACACCTGTCAAAACGCTGTTGCTCGTTGGTCTCCTGGCCAAAGGTTCGTATCATCTTCATGCCTTCCACACATTCGATCTCACGCACGGTCGTTTCAGCGCTGGCTCGAGTTGCTTCATGACCCAGGTCCTGCGCACGGAAAGTGATCCACTTTGCGATCACTGAAATGGCCGCCATCACTACGAGACCTAGCACGGTAATTTTCCAGGAAATCAATAGCAGCAGCAGGATGTAAATGACGAGTGTAAAGGCTTTTGTTATGAAGTTGACGAGTTCGGCAAGCGCCTCACTGCTACGAGGGGTTTCATTGGAGAGTGTATTGAGGATGCGACCCGTCTCCATAGATTCCAGAAAGCGGTAATTAATGGTGAAAAGTCTAGCCAGAATTTGCGAGCGCACTCCATGGACAATGCGCGCATGCAGCCAATGAACGAGTATCTGATTGGCGTAGCTGAGAGATGCTTTCAGTACCACGCTGCCAAAGATACACAAAGAAATAACGAGCAGACGGTATTCCGGCGCAACACGGTGGAACAAGCGCACCATGGAATCCACCAACCAGCTCCCGGATTCCTGAAAACCACGGGTCTGATCCAGACTCTCGAGAAAGGGGATGAACAGGCCTATCCCTATCCCCTCAGCCAGGGAAGCGAGGATGCCCAACACGATAATTGTCGGCAGGCTCCAGGGATAAAACCTGAAAAACGGAAGTATCTCCTTAACGACCTTGAACATTACAAGCCCATTTCTCCGGAGTTGGTTTGTTGCAAACTCACTGCATTTCCAATTTGGCTAGGACGCTGAATACGACAGGCAACTGTGGGTTTATAGTGAAGGTTGCTGCCGCGTTGTAAGCAGGAATGACGACTGAAACGTTCATCAGTGGTCCGCCTATTCCCCCACAACTCCGGCGGCTCGTTGACGTGCGAGGCGCGTGGCGGTGGGATAGGTCACCAGCCCGCGCCAGCTGGTCCACCACAGGCGCCACAGGAGTGTTGCAGGCAGCGGGTCGCTCCTGAAGGCGAGGCGACGGACAAGACGCAGTCCGGGCTTCAACAGTCGCCACAGCAGAAAGGTCCAAATTACCGCGCATTTTCCTCCTTGCGCTGCCCGGGCCGATTTTACCAGAAAAGCGATTTCTGCCTGGCGATGGCCCAGGATCTGTTGTTGGACAGTCTCCAGTTCCCTCCGATGTTCGTGCATGACGCGGACCAGGGGTTCGTACACAACCTCCTTACCGTCATCCAGGGTGCGCCAGATGATATCCACATCGCCTCCCCCCGGTAGCACTGCGCCCATATCCAGGGCTTCATCGAATCCACCGAGGGCGCTGATGGTTTCACGGCGTACCGCCAGGCTGCAGCCGACACCGATGGCCAGGGACCAGGCGATGAGGGGCGCCCTCAGGCCGTGCATTCGCCGCTGCTGCGCATCCCGGGGCATGCGGATACGGGCTTCGCCCCTGTCAAAGCCTCCTTGTGCCTCAAACAGTCGTTGCCCTTCGGTTTCCAGGCACAGGGGCTCTACCCTTCCTGTGCAGATCGCGATACGGGAGTCCTCGGCAAAAACTGCAGCGGTGGCGGCGGTCCAATGGGGGTCGGCTACGGCGTCGTCATCCATATAGGCCACGATTTTCCGCACTGTTTCGCGCAGTGCGCGATTGCGGGCAAAATTGAGCCCTGGGACAGGTTCATGCACATAGCGCACCGTCGGAAACTGCTCGCGGATGAGTGTTCGGGTACTGTCATCTGCCGGTGCGTTATCCACCACCAGAATCTCGGCCGGGCACACCGCCTGTGTTTTCAGAGAGTCCAACGCGCGACGCAGCACATCGGTGCGGTTGTGAGTGCAGATAACGGCACAGATATCGACAGTTTGCTGATGGCCGGTGCTGGCATGGGTATCATATCCTGTCATGAATCCCTCACCACCCTTTCGGTTGCGGGCGTTGCGCCCGGGGGCTGCTGCGACCGTGGCGCAACCACTCAATCCCACCCACCATCATGCCTGTCGAGTAGGCAAACCGTGACGCAAGCACCAGGGGTAGCATAACCACCGGCTCATAGACGCCAGCCCTTACCCAGCAGGCAAGAATGTAGGCTGTATGGACGAACGCCAGTGGCAGACTGGCAACAATCAGCAGGCGAGGGTAGCGGTACAGGAACGCAAGCCGGGCGGAGCCGGTTTTGTGCTTGCTTTCGATGGCGGAATACCCCCAGCGGTAGTTTCTGCTGAGCAGATTTCGCAAGCCGGGCCGATTGTGGTGGTACGCTACCGCCCGCGGCTCGAAATAGATGCGATTGCCCTTGGCACGCAGCTCCGCCTGCCAGGCTCTTTCCTCGCATGCGTAAAAGAAGGGGAGTTCCTCAAAACCCGAGGAGTCAAAAAAGACCTCACGGCGAATACTCAGGTTCGGCGCCGGTTGATGGGGTACGTAACCCGCCTGTCTTCGGGAATGCACCACGTACCAGCCACAGTAGTAGTCACAGCGTGCAGTAACCGAAAGTCCTGCAGGTAGATCAAGCGATCCGCCGACAACTGTTTCACCCCTGGCATGTGCGGCTAGAATGGCTTGCAGCCAGTCCTCGCCGACCACACAGTCGGCGTCGAGAAAAATCAGCGGATCACCGCGGGCGGCAGCAGCGCCACGGTTGCGCGCCGCAGCGGGGTTTCCCCCTGACTCCGGCAAACCCGCTTCGATGACACGTGCACCTGCTGCACGTGATACCGCCACGGTATGATCCGTGGAACCGTCGTCTACCAGGATTACTTCCAGGTCACTTCCCGCCGGAGTCTGTCGAAGGATCGCTTCGATGACATTTGCGATATTGGCGGCTTCATTATGCGCGGGAATAATGACGGAGACACAGGGAAATCGTTTTGCTGCGGTGTTTTCCATGACTACTTGCCGTTGTGTTTCGCGTGCTCGTAGAGATCGCCGACCTCGCGGACAAAGGCCGGCCAGCCGCACTTTTCCCGGACATAGCGACGCGCGTTCTCGCTAATTTTCTGCGCCATGCCGGGATGCTGGTAAAGCCGGATGATTCCATCTGCAAGCGCACCTGAATTCTGCGCTACCAGCAGCGCAGAATCGTCATCGAGCACGCTGCGGTGCGCCGGTGAATCGGTCGCGACGATAGGTCTTCCCGCTGCCATGTAGTCGAACACTTTGAGTGGCAAATTTCCCACAGAATCCCGGGGTGAGGCCAGCACGTCCGCTATGCTGAGGTATCGCGGGATGATTTCGCGTGGTTGCCGGACGATGACCCTCACCGCCTTGCGGGTGTCTTCACCAGGAGGCAGCCCCGGTAGGCCGGTGGTGTCCTCCGCACCGACAAAAACGAAAATCGCCTGCGGGATGCTTTCGAGAACCCGGGGAATCGCCTCTGTAAGCCTGGAGACTCCCTGGTAAGTCGCAAAATTACCCGTGTAGAGAATGACGTAGGCGTCAGAATGTATTTGCAACTCTTCGCGAAGTTGCGCTGTTTGTTGGGTGGGCTCTTCTGCTTCAAGGGCGGGATAATGCCATTCGTGTACCTTGGTGGGTTCCGTTATGTTGCCTGCAAAGCCCCCGAGACCGGCGCTGCAAGCGATGAGATCGGCCTTGCGAATCAGCAATCGCTCGAGGAACCTCAATGCTCTTTGGATGAGTTTTTGGCGAAAGAACCAGTGCTCCTTTAACTGTTCCGGGAGGCTGGACTGCATGTCATACACCAGAGGAATATCATACAGCTTAGCAGCCATCAATGCGGGAAACGCTGCTTCCTCGACCGCATGTATACACGTGTATTTTTCCCGTTGGAGGTGAAGGATAATTACTGGCAGCAGCAGACAGTCCAAGGTGAGCTTTTTCATGGAAAAGCCAATGGGTATGTTCCGAAACCGGAAAAATTTTCCGATGCGGGTAATACGAAGGCCGGGAAGCTCAATGTCACAGCCGACTGGAAACGTTAGCAGATCGACCTGGTGACCGCTTTCGGTAATCGCCTCAAGAACGCGCCGCAATACGATCGGCGTACCCCGATTTTCATAGAATGGCTCAGGCGCCACCATCAGAACCCGGATCATTTCCCTTGCAGTTCCGCTTTGTTTCAGTCCTGAGGGGGATTCAGCTGTTGTAAGTCCCCGGCCGCTATTGCCCGATGTCTGACAAGGAGACTGTGTGTCGCTCATGACGGGTGATTGCTTCGAACTATGCGACACTTTGACGCAGATTCCATCTGTTGTGTATTGGCTTTTATTATACAATTTACTATGTTGCTATGGATGACGATTTCTATGTTAGTTTCAATGATTATTTTTAAAAAATCATATCAATGAATAAAAGCTAATAACCCTGAAGCCCATATTTACCAAACAGCCGTTCGCCTCGATTTTCGCCCTTACCGCTGCCAAGATGGTTTTTGAGCGCATATCAACGTTGCTTTAGCTGTTATGGCTAACAGACGTTTCGTAGATATAACGGCTGCTCACCAGTGTACTGATGATGAAGAATGTCGTTATCGCCAGGAGTGCCATATATCAGCGTTAATTTATGAATTAACGGTCGTCACGCGTAATCAGAAGGACTTCGTTAAAACAGGTGTGCGTGTGCTGAACCCCTTCACAGAATAGATACATAAACTACCCCGCCGCAAGCGGATGGGGTATTTACAGGTTGGGTTAGCGATAGCGTAACTGAACAATTTCAACAGCTTGTTTTATCCCCTCTCCCCTATGCACCCCTGATGGAGGAGGGAGTCAGTTGGTTGTCGGCGAGAGGTGATTGCTGTCGATCCTGACTTGTTGGGTTTTGCCGAGGAGTTCCAGCAGGATAATCGCGCGTGCTTCGCCATCGCGTGCCTTGAAGATGGCCTCCAGCCCTTCCAGGGGGCCATCCACAATAGTGACTGTGTCGCCTGTTTCGAACAGGGTTGCTTCGGGATGGAACAGCGCGGTGTCCGGATCTGCCGACTGCATCAAGGCATCAATAAACGGGTCGGGAACCGTGGCCGGCAGACCACTGAAGCTGACCAGCTTGGAGACGCCGCGGGTGGAGCGGATGGGGGCGATGTTGTCCTTGCCGAGGTCAAGCCGGATAAAAAGATAGCGCGGGAACAGGGGTTCGATCTTGTCGCGCCACTGCTGGCGGTAGCGTTGCGCCTGTTTGATTTTGGGCAAATAGATCTCGAAGTCCTGGCGCTGCAGATTGTCTGCTGCGAGCGTCTCCTGCCGGGGTTTGGTATGGATGGCGTACCAGTGCTTCATGTGGGTTTCAGTAACGGCGCTGGGGCAAGGTTGTTTTGATACAGTATTTTGCCGGTGCTATTTAGAGTCTCCGAATAGGGGTTATAAATCAACCTCTGATTGAAGGGCACGAGGTTAAAAGGAATAAGGACCAGCTCAAGGCGCTGGGGAAATTGTCGCGAGGTGGTGACATGAAAGACGAAATGTTTAATGAACTGCTTGAAAGTGTGCAACAGGCAGATGCCATTATGCGCAGCAAGGCCAGGTCCTTCAGGGTGGCATTTGCTTTAGGTGGGGGGGGTAACTGCACAGCCAGTCAGTGAGTAGCCCAGCCATGATCGCGTACGTTTTCCGTACAGCCCGGGTGAATGTCATTCAAATGACTGATTATCTGGCGCTCCCTAGGGGGTTCGAACCCCTGTTACCGGCGTGAGAGGCCAGTGTCCTAACCACTAGACGAAGGGAGCAGTTCACCAGTACATGCACTGGAAAGCGGTGGTATTATACGCGCTACCTACCCATCCACAAGCAACAAACGTGAGTATTACAGGACGTAACGAAACCCGCAGCGCGGCCACCCATATACCCCGATCAGAGCATTCGATTTCACGGGTCAATATCAGTCCTAACGCACTGAAGGTGTTATACCGCTTGAAAGACGCTGGCTACCAGGCCCACCTGGTGGGTGGCGGTGTGCGTGACCTGTTGCTGGGGCGGGAACCGAAGGACTTCGATATTGCCACCGATGCGCACCCGGACGATGTGCGCAAACTGTTCCGCAATTGCCGCCTCATTGGTCGCCGTTTCCGGCTGGCACACGTGATGTTTGGCCGTGAAGTGATCGAGGTGGCGACCTTTCGTGCCCTGCAGCAGGAGAGTGATGCAGACGCCGACCAGCATGTCGATGACGAGGGCCGCCTCCTGCGTGACAATGTCTTCGGTGATATCGAGGGTGATGCCTTTCGGCGTGATTTCACTGTCAACGCGCTGTACTACAACATCGCAGATTTCTCGATCATCGATTACACCGGCGGCCTGACCGATATCGAGCATGGCACGCTGCGGCTCATTGGCGATCCCGATACCCGTTTCCGGGAAGACCCGGTGCGCATGTTGCGTGCGGTGCGCTTTGCCACCAAACTGGGTTTTCGTATTGACCCTGAAACGGAACGCCCTATCAAGGAGCTGGCGCCGTTGCTGGGCGATATCCCGCCGGCGCGCCTGTTTGACGAAATGATGAAGCTGTTTCTCGGCGGTAGTGCGCTGGCTAATTTTGAAATGCTGCGTCATTACAACCTGTTCGGACAACTGTTCCCGCTCACGGAGCAGTCGCTGGCGCACGAGGCGAACCATTTCCCTCTGACACTGATTTCCAGGGGCATGGCAAATACCGATGCCCGCATTGAAGAGGGCAAACCGGTAACCCCGGCCTTTTTGTTTGCGGTGTTCCTCTGGCAGCCGGTTCGCGAGCGGGCGGCGCAACTTGAGGCTGAAGGGCAGCACCCGGCGCAGGCCATGCAGCATGCGAGTTCACAGATTATTTCCGAACAGGCCGCGGTGATGGCAACCCCGCGACGATTTTCGCTGCCCATGCGAGATATCTGGGTGTTACAGTTGCGCCTGGAGACCAGGGGGCGGCGCAGTTTGCGCGTGCTGAGTCATCCGCGTTTTCGGGCAGCCTACGATTTCCTGTTGCTGCGCGCAGCCGCCGGTGAAGTACCCGTATCACTGGGCGACTGGTGGACGGAATTTCAGGAATCCAATCCACAACAACGCGAACAGCCGGCCAGCGCGGCACGGCCACGCAAACGGCGGCGCAAGCGCCCAGGCCGCAAACCGGAGGGAAAGACAGAATGACAGTCCGAGCATACATTGGCCTCGGCAGTAACCTGGACAACCCGGTTGCGCAGGTGCTGGAGGCCGTTGAAGAACTGGAGATGATCCCGGATACCATCCTGGCTGCGCGCTCCAGCCTCTACAGTGGCCGGCCCATGGGACCGGAGGAGCAGCCTGATTATGTCAATGCGGTCGTTGCCCTGGACACCCTGTTATCTGCCGACGAGTTGCACCGGGCGCTGGTGAGTATCGAGGACCAGCAGGGGCGTACCCGCGATGGCGAGAAATGGGGGCCGCGGATTATCGACCTGGATTTGTTACTCTACGGCAACAGCACCATCGACACGGATACACTGACCGTGCCGCATCCGGGCATGCACGAGCGTGATTTTGTTATTGTGCCGCTGGAAGAGATTGCCGGTAACGTCAAGATCCCGGGCAAGGGTTTTTTGTATTCGTTGATCAATAAGTGCAAGAGTCATTCGCTGAAAAAACTGATAACCGCTTGATGAGTAACGAACGACCCGGTTATATCGTTGTTGAAGGACCGATCGGAGTAGGCAAGACCAGCCTTGCCCGGCGCCTGGCAGACAGTTTCGAATCCGACCTGATACTGGAAGGCGCGGATGAGAATCCGTTCCTGGAACGGTTTTACCAGGACCCGCGTTCCGGTGCACTACCGGCACAGCTGTTTTTCCTGTTTCAGCGTGTCCGTCAGATAGAAAACCTGCGCCAGGCAGATATGTTCCAGCCTGTTCGGGTGGCGGATTTTCTGCTGGAAAAAGACCGCCTGTTTGCCGAGCTGACACTGGACGCCGAGGAGCTGAAGCTCTACGACCAGGTCTACCAGCATGTAACGATCGATGCCCCGGTGCCGGGGCTGGTGATATACCTGCAGGCGCCGGAAGATATCCTGCTGAAACGTATTGCACGGCGCGGCATCAAGTATGAGCGCAAGATTGATGCCGAATATTTACGCAAGCTCTCGGAAGCCTACTCGCGCATGTTCCTCAACTATGATGCGGCGCCGCTGTTGATCGTAAACGCGGCGCAAATCAACCTGGTCGATAATGACCGGGACTACGAGGCGTTGCTGGAACAGATAAATGTCACCAAGACCGGCAGGCATTATTTCAACCCGATGTCGGCCGTCATTTAGCGTTTATTCTTTCCCGATTATCCAGAGTTGCTCCACTGATGGCAGGCGTAATCAAAAGTTCACCCGTGACACTCGGTGACCTGCAGGCGATGAAGCGGCAGGGTGAAAAAATCGCCTGCCTGACCTGTTATGACGCGAGTTTCACGCGGGTGCTGGAAGCGGCCGGTATTGAACTGTTCATCGTCGGTGACTCCCTGGGGATGGTGCTCATGGGGTATGAGACGACAGTGCCGGTCAGTATGGATGACATGGTCTACCACGCCGCCAATGTTGCCCGTGCGGGTCAACATGCCTATCGCATCGTTGATTTGCCCAGTCGGAGTTATGAAACGCCCGAACAGGCGCTCGCCAATGCCCGGCGGCTGGTGGACGAGGGCGGGGCGGACATGGTCAAGCTGGAAGGTGGCGTCGCGAAGCTGGCCGTTGTTGAACACCTGGTACGCCACGACATCCCGTTTTGCGGTCACATTGGCCTGTTGCCACAGTCCGTTAAGGAACTGGGTGGTTACAAGGTACAGGGACGTGATGCGGCCGGTGCCAGGGCCATTATGGAGGATGCCCGGGCGCTGGAAGCGGCCGGTGCCAGCATGATTGTAATTGAATGCATTCCTGCGGCGCTGGCAACCACCATCACGCAGTCACTCAGTATCCCGACCATTGGTATTGGCGCAGGCCCCGGTTGTGACGGACAGGTGCTGGTGCTGTATGACATGCTGGGTATCGCCACGCAGAAGCTGCCACGTTTCGTGAAAGATTTCCTCTGCGATAACGGCAGCGTGGCGGGCGCCGTGGCAGCCTACATCAAGGCCGTCAAGGACGGCAGCTACCCGGCACCGGAACACGAGTACTGACAGGCCCATGGAGACCGTTACTAGCGTTGCCGAGTTGCGTTCCCATGCCTGGCGCTGGCGTACACAGGGTGGGCGTATTGCCTTTGTGCCGACGATGGGTAACCTGCACGCCGGTCACCTGAAGCTGGTCAGGCATGCCCGTGCCATCGCCGGGCGTGTCGTGGTCAGTATCTTCGTCAATCCCATGCAGTTCGCAGAGAACGAAGACTACACAAGTTACCCGGTGACTCACGAAGAGGACATCAAGGCCCTGCAGGAGCTGGATGCTGATTTGTTGTTCATGCCCGAGGTATCCGAAGTCTATGGCGAGGGGACTGGCGACACGACGAAGGTCATCGTTCCGGGGCTGAATGCGATCCTGGAAGGCGAATTCCGGCCGACGCATTTTGACGGCGTCACCACCGTGGTCGCCAAGCTATTCAATATGTTGCAGCCGGATGTTGCCGTGTTTGGTGAGAAAGACTTCCAGCAGTTATTGATCATCCGGCGCATGGTCAGCGACCTGAAGATGCCGATTGCCATCGAAGCGGTCGAGACGGAGCGTGAAGCCGATGGGCTGGCCATGAGCTCGCGCAACGCTTACCTGAGCGCCGCGGAACGGGCCATTGCCCCGCAGCTTCACCAGACACTGCTGGATGTCAGGGATCTTCTGTGGCAGGGAGAGCAGGATATTGCCGCTGTTGAGGCCGCCGCCATGGAGCAACTCCGGTCGGCCGGCTTCCAGCCACAGTACGTCAGCGTCAGGCGTTGTGCGGATCTGGGGGTCCCTGAGGCCGAAAATGAGCAACGGGTGGTGCTGGCTGCTGCCCTGCTGGGGACGACACGCCTGATTGACAATGTCAAGGTATCAACCACTTAGGGTATTAACTTCAGGAAGAAACTCTGCACCTTTGTTGCAGTCTAATTTAAGAGTCAGCATAATTGCGCCAACTTCAGCAAGCGAAAGGCTCGACCCGGCTTATGCAAATTACCTTGTTAAAATCCAAGCTGCACCACGCCAATGTGACGCATGCGGAACTGGAATATGAGGGCTCCTGTGCCATTGATGGCGCGTTGCTGGAAGCCGCCAATATTCATGAATACGAACAGATCCAGATCTACAATGTGAACAATGGCGAGCGCTTCACCACCTATGCCATTCGTGCGGAAGATAACAGCGGCATTATCTCCGTAAACGGGGCTGCTGCGCACAAGGCCAATCCGCGTGATCGCATTATCATCTGCACCTACGCCGTGCTCTCACAGCAGGAAGCCGGTATTTTCAAACCGACGCTGGTCTATCTGGATGAGCACAACCGCATTAAAGCGTCCCGCAATGCGATTCCAGTCCAGGTTGCCTGAAAAAAATAACACCGGAAATCCCAGTGACGAGTAGGTTGGGCAAAGCGCAGCGTGCCCAACAATGCACCGCTGTGTTGGCTACGTCGCATTCGCTCCTTTACCCAACCTGCCTACCGGTTGGCATAGCGGTTGAGGTCGAGGATGCCGTATAACAGCGGCTCCTGTTGCGCATAGTAATCCTGAAACCAGTCGGCGGTTTCCCAGAAGGCATCACTGGTACGGCGAACACCGTAGATACCCACCAGGCGTCCAGTCGCTCACAAATCCGGTTAATGATTGCTGCTGTTTACCATGAGCGGGTACTGCCACTCGCTGCTGCTGTGTTGCTGGATCATTTTAGCGATGCGGTTGTGCCCACTGGCAGTGGCGACTTGTTCGGCCGTGAAACCGGCGTTGTTGCGGGTGGCATGGCTGGCATGGAAACTCAGCAGCAGTGATACGATGTCGGCATGGCCGTTCGCGGCGGCAAGATGCAGGGCTGTGTCACCGTGTGCCGTTTGCGCATCCATGTCGGCGCCGTGCTTGAGCAGGAATTCGCTCACATGAGAGCAGCCATTTTTAGCCGCGATGTGCAGCGGCCTGAGTTTTTTCACGGGTTCGGTTACATCAATGCTGGCGCCACCATCGATGAGCATGCGGACCACTTCAACGTTATCGGTCATGGCGGCGAGGTGTAGCGGTGTCTGACCTCGAACATTCACAGCCTGCACATCGGTGCCCTCGTCAATCAACACCCTGATGGTTTCCTTGCGCCCCTTGCTGGCGGCATTGCTCAGGGATGACTGTGCTTTTTCGCGCTCCACGCGTGCACGGGGTCGGGTCAGCAGGAATATCAAATACGGTGACAGAATCCACAGCCAGGTGACCGGGCTCTCCGGGTGACTGTAAAACTGCTGGTAATAATCGATGAGCGGCACGGTTTGCTTGCCAGTGAGGTAACGTGCAAGTAGTTCATTGACCGACCAGAGTATCCCCGGCACGAACAGGCAGCCAACGATGACACGGTTGAGGAGGTAGGTTATTTCTGTTGCCAGTCGCTTCATGAAGATCTGCCGAGTATTAAAAAACATTAATATGCTAATGCTGTTTGTGTCAAATTACCAGCGCACGCGATGTGCCTGGAATTTAGTACGCCTAAACAACTGCTTAAGAACTCTCCAGTTCACGTGGTCGGTGTGCCCGCGATGAAGGCGAGTCAGGTTGTGCAGTGAACCCTGTCGTTGCCAGGGTCATCCGGTGAGTGTACTTGACCTTTAACAGGTTGGGGCCTATGTTGACGTTTTTTTCAATCAGTGAGCAGGCATAATAGGCTGGCGACAAGGCCACAGGGGATGCCTGATCAGCGGGTACATGAGACGTGAATACGTACACAGACGCGCAACAACACTTCCGCAGCAATAGAAAACACCATCGTATTCGTCCAGCGTTGCCCTGTGAAGTTGGACTGCCGGGGGACAAGCTGTTCGCTGCAAAAATACTCGATCTTTCGGTCGGCGGTCTGAAGTTCAGCTGCTCACAGGAAACCGTTAACAGCATCATCCCCGATGGCGAGAGGACCGTCGGTCTGATCATGGATGTCGAGATTGACGTACAGTTCACGTTACCGTCAGACAACAAGCGCGCGTCCGCGATCAAGACCGGCGCCAGGATTATTCACTCCGAACGGCTTGCACAGGATCTCTTTCACGTCGGCATACAGTTCAATACGCTCAACAGCAATGCCCGCAGTCAGCTGGAAGCGTTCATTGAGGGGTTAGAGCGGTAACCTGTATTTATCCGCTAATTGAATAAATCCCGGCCTGAAAGCCGGTTTCACCACCAGTGAGATCCTGAATCCGCTTTGCAGGAGTGCCGTCCCCGGCGCGAATCGCGGCGAGGACGCCGCTCCTGCACCAGGATTATTTGCAATGACCGGGTCTACCCGATGTGTCTGTGTCGCCTCTGGATAACTGACTGGCGCCGCGAGACACTGACACGCCACATCGCGTTGCGCATACTTGCGTCTGCCGTTCCAGCAGGATGAACCACGACACATGGAGTAGATGCGATGTTGATTTTGACCAGGCGGGTAAATGAAAAACTGATGGTGGGTGATGATGTCACGGTGACCGTGCTGAGTATCAGCGGCAACCAGGTCAGGATTGGCGTAGCTGCTCCACGCCATGTACCCGTACACCGGGAAGAGATCTATGACAAGGTCAAGCGCCAGGAGTCATTGGGTTAATGATTATCAGTTGTGTAATGTTGCCGTCAATGGCTCTCCCGGTATTCAGCCGGTGATTGACCGGTCCAGCGCTTGAATGCACGGGTAAAGTTGCTGGGTTCGGAAAACCCGAGCAAATAGGTAATTTCGCCTATACTGCGATTCGAATCACGGATGTAAGACAGGGCGAGTTCCCGCTGTGTGTCGTTCAGCAGTTCCTTGAAACTGGTGTCCTCCTCGTGCAGTTTACGCTGCAGGCTGCGCAGACTGGTATTTAATTTGAACGCAATGTCCCCCTGGCTGGGTCGGCCATCGGGCAGTTGCTCGATGATCTGCGAGCGTACCTGCATGGTGATATTGCTGCGATCGTAGCGGGCCAGGTAATCGATGACCGTCTGGTCATTCAGGCGCGCCAGTTCCGGATGTGCCGTAGCCAGGGGTGCAAGTACTAGCGCCTTGTCAAAACTCAGGCGGTTGCTGTCGGCCCCGAATTCAATGCTAGGTCCAAACATGTCTTCATAAGCTGTCGTATTCACTGGTGTCGGGCGTTGCAGGCAGGTATGTACAGGCAGGATGTCACGACCCTCGGTAATCTGGCAGATGCGCAGAAAGGCAGCCATACCCATGTCCATGGCGGCATGCACGAAATCCGGACCGAGGTCCGGGGTCTGCACCAGCAGGTCGGTCGTTGCTGCGGTTTCCTGCAACTGAAAATCGGGCATATCGATCAGTATTCGGGAAAAACGCACCAGGCGGCCGAGTACGTCATGCAGCGTGTCACTGGCCAGGCAGGCGAAGCCTAGACCGTGTAATGCCGCCGGCTGAAACTGCCGGGCAACGACCAGGCCCAGCGCCGGGTCACCGGTCACATCCAGCGCAAGCCGCCACAGTGCCTGCATCCGGAGTGTCGGTATACGCTTCGTCGGGTTGCCGACATCGTCCGGAACGATACCGGTCTTCTCAAGCAAGGGTGCGGGGTCATGGCCGAGACTGCGCAAGGTTTTTGTGAGCAGGGCGGCGATACTGCTGAGAGTGGTAAGTTCCTGCGTAATAGCCATCAAGTATCTATTTCCGTATCTACTGACAAGTCATTGGCATCCACTGATTAGCTGATGATATCAACTAATGACTACTCTTTGTCCACCTGAAGGCCGCATGTCGTGACTTCATCAACCGCAGACAGGGATCCCTTGCTTAACAGTAAAATAAAGGTCGGTATATATGGCCTCTCGGTGCTACCCATTGATTACCTTTCGCGTCTCGGTGACCCCATTGAACGGACATTTACAGAGCAGGGTATTGATCCTGAATACCATGAGGTATTTACCGCCGGCATCAAGGCCTACCAGCTGGTTACCTACCTGAAGCTGGTTCGAGAGCACTATGGCCGTGGCGTTGCCAACCAGGTCGGCAGTTACCAGCAGCGGCTGCTTGAGCAGGAGGCCGGTGGCCACAGGATCATGTATACCATCAAGCTCATTGAAGAGGCACTCGACAGCGATACTGTCGCGGCCGACACAGACCATGGCCGTATCGATATACCCATTGAAATGAACGTTGCCCTGTCATTGCTGCTGGGTGTCGCGTCATCACCGCATTGCGTCAGCCACCCTGATCAGCGTAGTGCCGAAATAGGCAGCATGGATCTGGATATTGACTGGTTGTTATCGAACTGCCTGATGCATGCGCGTGATGAGATGAAAAGGGTGTTTGCACCCTTGCTTGCCTGTCTTGACTCCGGTGATCGTATTGGTATTGCACAGGCTTGCCTGAGTGATAAAAGGGTCGCCAACTAGTCCTGCAGTGATACAGGAGGGATACCATGCTCAAGGTGATTACACTGACCGCACTCATATTCATCGTTCCTGTTGCGCTGCTGCGATTCGTGTCTGGAAAGAACAGGGTGCATGATCGCTATATTCAGCGCGACTATGAAAAATTAAAACGCCTGGATGCACAACTTCAACAGGAGAAAACGGCGGTCGAGTTGCCAGCAGGGCACAACACCCGGACGACATGCCATGACAGGCTGCCATGAGCGAACCTTGCCCTGCGACTTAACTGACAATCAAAAACACGCCAAGTACCATCAGCAACCCTGCCAGCAGGTTTTTCTGCAGGCCCGTTTCACCAAATAACCAGGCACCGTAAAGCAGGCCAAACAGCAGGCTGGTGCGTTTCACGGCGACCATGTAGGCCACCTCGATATGGGCAATGGCATAAAAATGCGTCACCACCATGGCTGCCATGAACAGACCAATGCCAAGGTGTGCCACGCGATGCCGGCCCAGCGCGCGCCAGCTGGATAGATCCCGTGAGGCAAACAGCACCACTGAGGCTGTGCCCAGGAGTACAAAGTAAAAGGCGCCGAAGAATCCCGGGGTTACCTGCAGCATGGCCGCCTTGCTGGTCACGGATGTCAGGCTGTAGATCGCGGCCACTCCCAGCATCAGGCGTGAACCGCGCTCGCGCGTGATGGCACGAAACGGAGCCAGTACACTCAGTCCGGCCCGGCCCTGTGCTGCTTCGAGGTTCAGCAGCCAGGCTCCGAGAACCACCAGCAGAATGCCCGAGAAACCGGTCCAGCTGACCGTTTCATCCAGTAACAGGTAGCCGGTCAGGGTGTTGAATACCGGCGTAAAGGCCAGGTAGGGCAGGGTCAGTGACAGCGGCGAGTCGCGAATGGCCAGCATGTACAGCCACATGGCGATCAATTCAAGCGGCAGGGAGACGGCTACCCATACCCAGAAAACCGCTGACAAAGGTGGCCAGGGCTGCCACAGCAACAGTGGCACTAACAGTGCGCCGGATACACCGAAGCGCACCAGTACCAGTTCCCCCGGCCGGTAGTGGCTGAGGTAGCGCTTCGACAGCGTATCTGCCGTGGCCAGAAAAAAGGCCGAGAGTAATGTCAGGCTGATCCAGTGCATGCACGCAAGCATACCGGGATCCACTTGCCTTGCGTACACGGTCAACGGTGTGAAGTGATGTGCCCAGGGTGCCGTAGTTTATTATAAGATGTGCGTTTAACAAGGTGATGACTTTATGAAATGCAGTGTAGAACGTCTGATCGAGGCCCTGATCGGTATTGAACTTGCGCAGGCGCGCAAGGCGGCTGAAGAGAAGGCTGTGCAGGCCCGCAAGGCAAGCTACGTGGTGACCATATCGCGCAGCTATGGCTCGCATGGCCACCAGATTGGACAGGCGCTGGCAGATCGTCTCGGGGTAAGATGTTGCGACCGCGCAATCCTCGAGGGGGCGGCAAAAGCCGCTGATCTCGATGTTGATCTGTTAAAAAAACTCGACAAGAACCTCGAAGATGTACACAGCAGGCCCTGGAAGGCCATTTTCAGGAACAAGTCTTATCCCAGGGAGCGTTACCTGCACCACCTGGTGAAGGTCATCCTGAATATTTCAAAGAAGGGCGGTGTCATCGTGGGCCGCGGTGCCCACCTGATACTCGGTCCTGGCAAGGCCTTTCGAATCCGCATTATCGGCAGCATGGACGTCTGTGCACGCCGGGTTGCCGAGCGCAAACAAATCGATCTCAAGGCTGCCAGGGAACGGGTCGAGAAGGTCAATCGTCAGCGTGCCGATTACCTGCAGCAACTCTATGGCAAGGATATCAATGACTGCAGCAACTATGACCTCCTCATCAATACCGACCGCTATGACGTGGAGTCGGCAGTCGAACTGATACTGCATAGTCTGCGGCACGCCGGCTACGATATTCCCGAGAAACTCATGCAGGCCCCTGGGCAGTGTGCACTCTCTCCTGCAGGGGCATGATTACCTCGTCTGCACGTGATTAACTCCAGTATTTCCAGCAGCTTGACGTTATACAGGGAATCAGCGACCGCTCTGCGGCGCACCAACGGAGCTGGCGGGCAGGAAATATCATGACTCAGACACGCACATGCAAGCTACACTTTACTGCGGCCATGCTGGCCGTACTGATACTGCTGCAAGGCTGTGCCACTCTCGACAGGGACGAATGCAAGCTCGCCGACTGGCGCCTCATCGGCTACCAGGACGGCGTCGCTGGCAAGTCCGCCGCACGGGTCGGCGAATACCGCGAGGACTGTGCCAAACACGCCGTGGTCCCGGACCTGGATGCCTACCGTGCCGGTCGCGAGGAAGGCCTGCAACACTACTGTACTGCAAGCAACGGTTACCGCCTCGGAAATGCCGGGCGTGGCTTTGCCGCCGTTTGCCCGACGGCACTGGAAGCTGATTTTCGCGAGGCCTACAACGCCGGCCGGAAACTCTACCTGGCACGCTCTGCGGTCAACAAGACACATTCACAACTCAAGCAGCACAAACGGACCCTGACAAACCTGGAAGACGATCGGGCACAGAAACTGGCTGCGCTGATCGCCGATGACCTCAAGGCCGATCAGCGAGTGATGATCGTCTACGAGCTCAATGAGCTGCAGCAGGAAATGAACAGCGTCGAAGATGAACTCGTTGATCTCGAACATGATCTTGAAAAACAACAGACCCGCCTCGATCAACTCACCCGCAACAGTGCCTACTAATCGTTAGTTCAATTTTATCGGATGAAGTCATACCCCCGGAAGGGGGAGCCGGTATACTTGTGTAATCATGCACCGGATACCTGTTTATTTACTGCTGGCCGCTGTACTGGTGATGACCTCTCTGACGGTTGCTGCCAGTGATGACATGGAAGCCTGGCTGGAAGAGGATGACGACAGCAGGGTGCAGCGTGTCAATGAAGGCTCCCTTGACTTTATCCAGGATGCACAGGACCGCCGTGTATTGCAGACCCGCAACTGGCTCACCATCAGCCCCGACAGTTTGCGCAATGGCTGGGTGACGCTAAATCAATGCCAGAGCAATCTCGATCCCGTTCCCGCGGTGGAAGTAGTGTATCGCTATCATGAGTTACGCAACCTGCGCGTAATCTCTACCCGCAGTATCGAACGTGCCTGGGTAGAACAGAACAGTGTGCAGATGCAGCAGGTACAGGAAGGGGCTGAGGTCTGTATCGAGGCCGAGGTGCAGGTACTGAAGCCCGACGGGGAGCACGGCTATACGCTGCAGAGCGGTCCCTTTCACCGGCGCTTTCTCGATGGCTATTATCCGGTGCAGCTGGATTATCGTATTCACTGGCCCGCAGACCGGCTGCAGCTGACGTCGGTTTACCCGCAAGCGCAGGAAGGATTCTCGATCCGCGAACAACCCGGTGAACTGCGCATCAACACGCTGTTTGAAGGCAAGCTGACCCTGGTGATTCGCTTTAGCACGCCATAAATCGTTGCGAGGGGATAGTTACCGTCTTATCCTGTAAAATGCGGTTGTAACGCGAGAATTCTTATGTCCGCCATCTCCATCCCCACGGCCGATACTGCCCTGTACGACTACCCGAAGTACTGGGCCGAGTGTTATGGCAACGCTGAATTTCTGCCCATGTCCCGGGCGGAGATGGCTGCGCTTGGCTGGGATTCCTGCGACATCATCATTGTCACCGGCGATGCCTATGTCGACCAGCCATCCTTTGGCATGGCGGTCATCGGCCGGCTGCTGGAGGCACAGGGTTTCCGCGTCGGCATCATCGCGCAACCCGACTGGCATGCGAAAGAACCGTTCGAGGCGCTTGGTAAACCGAACCTGTTCTTCGGTGTCACTGCCGGCAACATGGATTCCATGATCAATCGCTACACCGCCGATCGCAAACCGCGCTCGGACGATGCCTATACGCCGGGCGGGCAGGGCGGGGCACGTCCCGACCGCTGTTCACTGGCCTACAGCCAGCGCTGCAGGGAGGCCTATCCCGATGTGCCCATCGTGCTCGGTGGTATCGAGGCCTCACTGCGACGTATCGCCCATTACGATTACTGGCAGGACAGCGTGCGCCGTTCCATCCTGCTGGATGCCGGCGCCGACATCCTGCTCTATGGTAACGCCGAGCGCGCCATTGCCGAGATTGCACAGCGGTTGTCACTGGGTGAGAACATCGCCACTGTTACCGACGTGCGCGGCACGGCCTTCATACGCTGCGACACTCCGCAAGGCTACAGCGAGATCGACTCCACGCGCATCGACCGTCCCGGTCGGATCGACACCATCGTCAATCCCTATATCAACACGCAGGAAATGAGCGACTGCGAGAAACAGCGCCGCAATGCGCAGCAGTTCGGCATCGATGAAAACGGTGCGCAGATCGTCGAGTTCACTCTGCCGCGAAAACATGACCGCAGCAGGACCGTCATCCGGCTGCCGTCGTTCGAGAAGGTGCGCAATGACCGCGCATTGTACGCACACGCCAACCGCGTGCTGCACCTCGAAACCAACCCTGGCAATGCGCGTGCCCTGGTACAACAACACGAGGGCAAGGATATCTGGCTGAATCCGCCGCCACTACCGTTAACAACAGAGGAAATGGACTACGTCTTCGGTTTACCCTATGCACGTGTCCCGCACCCCGTATACAAGGGCGCGCGCATCCCTGCATGGGAAATGATCCGCTTCTCGGTGAATATCATGCGCGGCTGTTTCGGTGGCTGTACCTTCTGCTCCATCACCGAGCATGAGGGGCGCATCATCCAGAACCGCTCGCAGGCATCCATCCTTCACGAGATCGAGGAAATCCGCGACAAGGTGCCGGGTTTTACCGGCGTGATCTCCGATCTCGGCGGGCCGACCGCGAACATGTATCGCATTGCCTGCAAGAGCCGCGAGATCGAGGCGGCGTGCCGCAAACCCAGTTGCGTCTATCCCGGTATCTGCCCGAATCTCAATACCGATCACTCGGCACTGACACAGCTCTATCGCGAAGCCAGGAACCTCAAGGGCGTGAAAAAAGTGCTGATTGCCTCGGGCCTGCGCTACGACCTTGCCATCGAGGATCCGGAATACGTCAGGGAACTGGTGACCCACCATGTCGGTGGTTACCTGAAGATTGCGCCGGAACACACCGAGAGCGGCCCGCTTTCAAAGATGATGAAGCCGGGTATCGGCGCCTACGACAGCTTCAAACAACTGTTCGAGAAATTCAGCAAAGGAGGCAGGCAAGGAACAGTATTTGATCCCGTACTTCATTGCCGCACATCCCGGCACCACGGATGAAGACATGCTCAATCTTGCGCTGTGGTTGAAAAAGAACGGCTTCCGTGCCGACCAGGTGCAGGCGTTCTATCCCTCGCCGATGGCCACGGCGACGGCCATGTTTCACACGGATAAAAATCCGCTGAAGAAAGTGACGTACAAAAGTGAACGGGTGGAAAGTGTCAAAGACCCCGGGAAACGCAAATTGCACAAGGCCTTGCTGCGCTACCACGACCCGAACAACTGGCCGCTATTGCGTAACGCGCTGAGACAGATGGGCAGGGAAGACCTCATTGGCGACGGCAAGCAGCAGTTGATACCCGGTGAGCAATCCGAACATCAAAAAACCTACAAGGCACCACGGCGCAAGAATACCGCGAGCGCGCATCAACGCCGCACCAGGGGTAAAAAGGTCCTCACTCAACACAGCGGCTTGCCACCACGGTCTACCCGATAGCTGTGCAGCCACGATAACTTGTCATCCTTGCGGGGTTGGTCAAGGGCCCATGCGCCGGGACCCATCAAAAGATGGCGGCGACTCCAGCCTAGTGAAGCTGGTACTTGCGCGAACTCCGAATCATGGAACGTACGCGAGACATGTGACTGCCGGTGCTGATCAGCGTATTGCGCTCCGCATCGTCGTAGGCACGCCTTGCGTCGCAGTTGGCCGGATTGCCGGAGGCCTGACACACTTCTGCCACGAACGCCTGCAGGCAAACAGGCAACTCATCGTCATCACAGCCCAGGCAGCCATCCTGTTCCGGTTCACAGGCCAGCGCACTGGCAGGAATAAACGCCCATCCAAGGAGTACGCCCCGGATCAAGCTCAAAAATGATAACTTCATGTATAGTCTCCAAAAATCATATTGGTCCTGCCCTGTGTGGTCGATATTAGACGCGATATATGAGCAGAGTATTGCATATTCACGGCCGGTATTTCCCGGGAATAATAAAAGATCGGTGTATGCGTTGATTTCTTCAGGTTTTTTTAAGGATCTGTTTGTTCTCTTTGATATACGCATAACACCAGCCTGCCAATGGCCTTTCCACGCAGATCGCTGCCGCGACCCGGGAGATTTCCATTATGGCTGACGGATATTCCATCAAGAATAGATAGTGATAGTATCGCCTGTTGGAATCAGCCATAGTGCCTGCCAGATACTCGATTCAGGTTAAACAACCATGTTGCATACAGTTACCCGCTACCCGCTCATGCTGTTCATTCTGCTCGGCCTGTTGTTGCCCGCGCACTCTCCGGCACAGGAGGAGGGTGTGCCCGCATCGGCGGCCGATTTGCAGTTGCAGGAAACCATCATCACGCTGCATTCACTCATCAAATTGCAGGCAGAGCTGAAGCGTGACATCCAGGCGCTGGGCAAACAGTTGGCGAAGGCCGAAACCGTGTCCGAAAAGAATGAAATCCAGGCGCGGCTGGACAAGCTTGAGATCGACATGCAAACCACCACCCGCAACCTCAGGGAGATCGGGGCAGGCGCAGATATCGCCAGCCTGCGGGCGACAGAGGAGCCGGATTTCAGCCTGCAGCAAGAGTTGTTTGCCCTCATCAAGCCCGCCATCAAGGAAATGAGGGACATGACCAGTCATGTCCGGCAAAAGTCCGAGCTCAAGGACAAGATTGCCTCCTATCAGGACAAGCTGCCGGTCGCCGAGCTGGCCGTGGCCAACATCACGGGCCTGCTGGCCAGCAATGAAGATGAATCCCTGGATCGATACCTTGAAGGCATGCTGGTGGAATGGCGCAAGCAGTTAACGGTGATTCAAAGCGAGCTGCAGTCCGCCGAGTTGCAGCTCGAAAAGCTGGAGGATTCGGAAGCGTCGCTGGCCGATGCCTCGCAAAGCTATCTGAAATCTTTCTTCCAGCAGCGTGGTCTCTACCTGACCCAGGCCCTCCTGGCCGTGATCGTTATCCTGCTTTTATCTCGCCTGAGCTACAAGGCCATGGAGAGGTACATTCCGGGGTATCGCAAGGAACACCGCAGTTTTCAGCTGCGCCTGCTGGACCTGGTGCACCGCTTCGTCACGGTCATCCTGTGCATCATGGGCCCGATGGTGGTGTTCTACGTGGTGGAGGACTGGGTGCTGTTCAGTCTCGGCATCCTGCTGCTGCTTGGAATCGGCCTGACGCTGCGCAATGCCTTGCCGCGCTACTGGCAGCAAATCCAGCTGTTTCTCAATGTCGGTACGGTACGCGAGGGTGAACGGATCGACCTCGACGGGCTGCCATGGCGGGTGCGGCAGATCAATATTTTCAGCCTGCTGGAAAATCCGACGGCTGAACTCAGCCAGCGGGTGCGTATCGACGACCTGGTCGATCTGAAATCACGACCGGTGAAGCGGGATGATCCCTGGTTCCCCTGCAAGAAGGGTGACTGGGTGATGTTGAGTGACGGTATGCGCGGCAAGGTCGCGGGCATCTCGCAGGAGCTGGTGGAACTGATCGAGCGCGGTGGTGCCCGCCGCACTTACCTGACTGCAGACTTTCTCGGTCTGTCACCGATCAATCTGTCGAGGAGTTTTCGCCTCAAGGAGACCATCGGTATCAGTTATAATCTGCAAGGCGAGAGTGTTGACAGCATACCGGATACCCTGAAAGCCCACATTGAACAGCGTGCTGCCGATGAGGGTTATGCGGACAAGTTGCACAACCTGCGCATTGAGTTCGAGAAGGCCAATACCTCCTCGCTGGACATTGTGGTGATTGCCGACTTCGACGGGGCGCTGGCAGAAATCTATGGCCGACTGCGACGTACCATGCAACGCTGGTGTGTAGAGGCCTGCACCGAGCACGGCTGGGAGATACCGTTTACCCAGCTGACATTGCACCAGGCCGAAGCCGCGAACGAATAACGCCATTTTTCCGAACAGATGTCTGGCTCGTGGCAGGAGCGCTGTCCCCGGCGCTCCTGCACCGTCTTATGCATCCACGATCATCTCCGCACTCAGGTCAGCGCCGGGTAGTCGGTATAGCCCTTTTCATCGCCACCGTAGAAGGTGTTCGTGTCCGGCGTATTCAACCCGGCGCCCGTTCTGAAGCGCTGCACGAGGTCCGGGTTGGCCAGGAACAGCCTGCCAAATGACACCATGTCGGCAGCGCCGCTGGCGATGGCGGCCTGGGCACGTGCCTGGTCATATTCGCAGTTGGCCATGTAGTAGCCATCGAAATGATCACGTATCTGTCGATAGTCCACGTGACTTTTACCACCCATCATTTCACCTTCGACGACATGCAGGTAGCCCAGCCCCTTGCCGCTGAGCGCACTGGCGACAAAGTTGAACGTGGTCTGCGGGTCGGAATCATGAATATCGTTGAATGAATTTTCCGGTGAAATACGCACACCCACGCGCGAAGGCTCCCAGCTCTCCAGTACCGCGGACAGGACTTCCAGCAGCAGTCGCGTACGATTTTCCAGCGAGCCGCCGTACGGGTCCTCACGCCGATTGGTGCCGTCACGCAGGAACTGGTCCAGCAAATAGCCGTTCGCCGAGTGGACCTCCACGCCATCGAAGCCGGCTTCCACGGCACACCTTGCGGCCTGGCGGTACTGGTCCACGATGCCCGGTATCTCGTCTGTGCGCAGCGCCCGGGGTTCAACAAAAGGCTTCAGTCCCTCGAAGGTCACCGCGTCACCCTCGGGTTTGATGGCTGACGCGGATACCGGCTGCTGGTTATCCGGCAGCAGGTCAGGGTGGGAGATGCGACCGCAATACCATAACTGTGCAATTAAATGCCCCCCCTGTGCGTGCACCGCGTCATTCACCGCGCGCCAGCCCTGCACCTGTTCCTGGCTGTGAATCCCCGGTGTTGCCGGATAACCGATTCCTTGCGGTGAGACCTGTGCCGCCTCGGAGATGATCAGGCCGGCACTGGCGCGTTGCGCATAGTAGGTCGCATTCATGGCCTGCGGCACATTGCCGGGCATGGTCGCGCGATTACGCGTGAGCGGTGCCATGATGATCCGGTTTGCCAGTGTCAGGTCACCCAGGCTGATGGGCGTGAATAAATCAATGTTCGCTGTCTCTTTTGTGCCGGCATTCATGTTGTTGTCTCCACGTGTTCTGAAAAATAAATCAATGGATCACCCCACTGATACTGTCGTACATCCTGGCCCTTTGCCACGCAGTCGCATGGCCCACTTCAGTTCCCTGGCAAGCTCCTGTTGCGCTGGCTGTGCCTGCTCGAATACCTCTCGCGCCTTGTAGAACTCGAGTATCTTTACATCGCGGATATCAGGCTGGATATAGACCGTCGGCCGCTGCCGCTTGAGTTTCTCGATCAGAATGTTTCTGCTCATCACGGTAAAACCCTGCAACAGCACGCCCATCGATGACAGTGACTCGCCATTCGTAATACTGCGGCGGCCACTGACATCGATGGCAATGACAATATCACAGTCATCCTGCACCCGGTCATAGGGCAGCGGATTGGCGACACCACCGTCCACCAGCAAGTGGCCTTCCACATCCACCGGCGGGAACACACCGGGCACCGCCATACTGGCCTGCAGAGCCGGCAGCAGGGCACCAGACTGCATGATGACCTCACGACCGGTCAATAACTCCGCTGTGATTACCTTCAACGGGATCTTGAGCCCGCTAAAGTTTTTCACCGGCAGCACTTCACCCATCCAGGCGATGAAATCATCGCTGTTGAGCAGGCCACCGCCCGCGAATGCCGGGTCGATAAAATCCAGCCAGCGGAGTGATTTCGGCATCGCAAACACTTTTTCCTCCGCCTCGTGCTGGTCAACGAAGAATTGCTCCAGCTGTGCACGGATTTCCTTTCCACTCAGTCCGGCGGCATACAGTGCACCGATAATGGCGCCGATGCTGGTGCCGGCAATGACGTGCGGTCGAATACCCATCTCATCCAGCGTCTCCAGCATCAGGATGTGCGCCAGGCCCTTTGCACCGCCACCACCCAGTGCCAGGCCGATGCGTTTTTCCCTGCCGCTGCAGCCGCTACAGGCAAGCACTGCGCTGGCCGCGCTGAACTGCAGAAATGCACGGCGCGACAGGGTCAGCGGCGATGGTTTACGGGTATCCGGCATGGTTGCGAGAGTATAGCGATGATCAGGTCATTGCAGGAACGGATTGTAGCCGCGAATGATGCCATGCCTCTATTGCACAGTTCAGGTGCACAGCGTCCATTGCCCTAGTGAATTCAATCCCGTTCTGAAATATGATATGCGCCCCCACGGGGTTGGCCCCAAATCAAATCCAGAGATTCACACTATGCCTGCAACCATCATCTACACCGAAACTGACGAAGCGCCAGCACTGGCCACGTATTCTTTTTTGCCGATTGTGCAGGCCTATGCCCGCGCCGCGGGTGTGGAGGTGGAAAGCCGTGACATTTCCCTGTCCGGGCGGATTATTGCGAATTTTCCCGACAGGCTCACGGAGCAGCAGAAAATCGGTGATGCACTGGCCGAGTTGGGCGAACGGGTGAAGGCACCCGCGGCAAACATTATCAAGTTGCCGAATATCAGTGCCTCGGTACCGCAGCTGATTGCCGCGATCGGGGAGTTGCAGGGCCAGGGTTATGACATTCCGGACTACCCGCAGGAGCCGGCGAACGCCGGGGAAGAGGCGATCAAGTCACGTTATGCGAAGGTGCTGGGCAGTGCGGTCAACCCGGTGCTGCGTGAAGGTAACTCGGATCGCCGTGTTGCCGGTCCGGTCAAGGAATATGCCAGGGCCCATCCCCACTCGATGGGGGCGTGGTCGCCAGATTCGAAATCACGGGTCGCCTCGATGTCCGACGGTGATTTTTACTCCAGCGAAAAGTCAGCCGTGCTGGCCACGGCGGATGATCTGAAGATCACGCTGACGACGGCTGCCGGCGAGACGCAGGTGCTGAAAGAATCCGTGCCCGTGCTTGAAGGTGAAGTGGTCGATGCCACCGTGATGAACCGTAACAAGCTGCGCGCCTTCTTCGAGTCGGCGATGCAGGCGGCGAGGGCAGAGGGTGTGTTGCTGTCATTGCACATGAAGGCCACGATGATGAAGGTGTCTGACCCGATTATCTTTGGCCATGCCGTCAGCGTCTATTACAGGGATGTGTTCGAAAAGCATGCCGCAACCTTTGAAACGCTGGGCGTGGATACGCGCAACGGCCTCGGTGATGTGTATGCGAAGATCGCCGGCCTGCCGGATGAACAGCGCAGTGAAATTGAAGCCGATCTGCAGGCGGTCTATGAAACCCGCCCGGAGCTGGCGATGGTGAACTCCGACAAGGGGATTACCAACCTGCATGTGCCCAGTGACGTGATTGTCGATGCCTCGATGCCGGCGATGATCCGTTCCTCCGGCCAGATGTGGGGGCCGGATGGCAAGCTGCACGATACCGTGGCAATGATTCCCGATCGGAATTACGCAGGCATCTACCAGGTGGTCATCGACTTCTGCAAACAGCACGGTGCGTTCGATGTCACCACCATGGGCAGCGTCAGTAATGTCGGCCTGATGGCACAGAAGGCGGAAGAATACGGTTCACACGACAAGACTTTCGAAATACCCACCAGTGGTGTCGTGCGTGTCACCGATCGCGCCGGCAATACCCTGCTGGAACACGCGGTGGAGCAGGGCGACATCTGGCGCATGTGCCAGACAAAGGATTTACCCATACAGGACTGGGTCAAGCTGGCGGTCAAGCGTGCCCGCCTGACAGGCCAGCCGGCGGTGTTCTGGCTGGATGGCAAGCGTGCGCACGATGCAAATCTTATCAGCAAGGTCGAGACCTGCCTGAAGGATCACGACACCCGTGGACTGGTGATACACATCAAGTCGCCGGTTGAAGCCATTAAATATACACTGGAACGCGTCAGGGCCGGAGAGGACACGATCTCGGTCACCGGCAACGTGTTGCGTGATTACCTGACGGATTTATTCCCGATCCTGGAACTGGGCACCAGTGCGAAGATGCTGTCCATCGTGCCGCTGCTGGCCGGTGGTGGTCTGTATGAAACCGGCGCGGGTGGTTCTGCACCGAAGCACGTGCAGCAGTTGCAGGCAGAAAATCATCTGCGCTGGGACTCGCTGGGTGAATTCCTGGCACTGGCGGTGTCGCTGGAAGACCTGGCGCAAAAGAATGCCAGCCGCAAGATACAGGCGCTTGCCGATGCCCTCGACAAGGCCAACAGCCAGTTCCTGAATACCAACAAGTCCCCTTCGCGCAAGGTCGGCGAGCTGGATACCCGCGGCAGTCACTTCTACCTGGCGATGTACTGGGCACAGGCGCTGGCGGAGCAGACAACTGACAGCGAGCTGCAGACACTGTTTACACCGATCGCAAAGCAGCTCAGCGACAATGAGCAAGGCATCGTTGCCGAACTCAATGGTGTGCAGGGACAGCCGGCGGATCTCGGTGGCTACTACCGGCCGGACAAGGTGTTGACCACAAAGGTGATGCGCCCCAGCGGCACACTGAATGCAATCATCGACAGCCTGTAATCAAGCAACTTGCAGGAGCAGGTTGATACGAGAATCAGTTTTATCCAACACATGAATCCAGTATCTCCCTGCTGGCATGCGCTGCCCGTTTAACAGTCCTGCAGGAGCGTTTTACGTCCGCGATTTTAGCTGTTGTTCCAAGCGCGCTTGCAAAGCGTTCCTACATCATTAGGTGCATGCGTAGCGGGTACTGCACCGCCTTGAGCTTCCTGTTGAGTCGCTGGCGGCGGTGCTGGATGGCCGGGGTGGGCGGCAGCCGGTCGCAGCAGCGTTGCGCGGCACCGAGGTCCTTGCTGATGTGTTCGTGATACTTGGCGAGCCGCTCGATGGATTCGAGGCAGCCACTGGCGGCGAGTGTCTCCCAGATGGCAACGGCCTGTGGCCAGTGTCCGGCGCGGCGCAGCAGTCGCGCCAGCAGGCGTTTGCCGTCAGCGCACAAGCTCGTTGTATTTTTCTGCAAGAGTATGCGCGCCTGATCTTCATTGTCACTGTCACACAGCCAGCGGGCGAGGGCGTGCAGGTCGATATCGAAGGCCTGTGGTTGTGCGGTTGCCTGTGCCAGCACACTGTGTGCAACAGCCAGCGAGAGGATGTCTTGCCTGTTGTGTTCGACCACCTTGATGAGCGCTTCCGCCTGACCTTCGCGGAGGTAGCGGAACCAGGCCGCGGGCGCCTCGCTGCCGGGCAGGTCATCGACACGTCGGAAACCGAGCAGCTGTTCCTCAACACTCAGCAGGCGGCAATCGTTCCAGCGTTTTCCAAACAGGCGCCGCACCGGGTGCAGCAGGTCGAGGTGTGCAAGCGTCTCAAAGGCGGGTTGCAGTCCCTGCATGCGGAAGCGACTGAGCAGCAAGGGCAGGTCGTAGCTCTTGCCGTTGTAACTTACCAGCCGGTCAGTGTCAGTCAGTGTCTCCGCAAAGGCCGACAGTGCAGCGGCCTCGGCCGCGAAGCGGGTCATCAGCCATTGCGTCACTTCGATCGCGTCGCCGTCAACAGCGGCCACGCCGAGCAGGAAGGCGAGGGTACCGCTGCCGCCGGAGAGGCCGGTGGTCTCGGTATCGATATAGACATTGCGCCGCTGGTTGCCGGTCTCGCCGGGCAGACGCGGTGTGTTGTGCAGTGCAGCTAATTCCACGTCACCCAGCGTGCCGGCCAGTGGCACCCGCTGGCGGATACGAATCACACCCTCGGCAATGCATTCGCCCTCAAGCCTCTCAATAAAGGGTACTGACCCCTTTATTGGTTTTATTGACGGTTTGTCAGCCGCAGCAGGCGCGCCGGCCTGCGCGCGCAAGTGGGAAAGCCGCGATTCAAGACTCATGGCGTGCCAGCAGTCCCAGCACCTGCAACGCCAGTGCCTTCGGTGAATAACCGCGTACCTCGTCACTCGCCAGGATCGGCCCGATGCAACTTGGACATCCGTGCGCGCATTCACAGGCGTCGACCAGCGCCTGTGCATCCGTGACCACGGCCGCGCGGTGTTCGAACAGCGGTGCCGAGATGCCGATGCCGCCCGGGTAGTTGTCGTACAGGAACAGGGTCGGGGTAAAGCGCTGCAGGGCCAGCGGGTCGACCGCCTCGCCGTCGCTGTTACGCATCTGTCCACGACCGTTGGCGCCGACGGTGGCGAACCATTCCGCATTGCCATCACCGACCGCGCGACCGATGTCCCGCGGTTCCGACAACATGCGCATGGCGGCGACAATGTGCAGTGCATAACCGGCACCGAGAAAACCGTCCAGTGCCTGCTGGCGTGAGGCAAAGGCTGCATCCAGCGCCGCCGGGTTTACCTGCCACCATACAGCAGTCGTATGCATCTCCTGGTCGGGCAGGTCGATGTGGCCATAGCCGACATTCTCGTGGGTGTAATAACGGATCTTCTTGTAACCGACGATGCGCCGTACCAGGTGCACCTCGCCCCGCGAGACCATAGAGGGTCTGCCTGCAGGTGCAGGGGCGAGTCCGCCCTGTAGGAGCGGCGTCCCCGCCGCGATGGTTTGAGACATCTTCGTGGTCAGTGGCCGCTGCTGAAATCGAATCATCATGTCTTGCAGGAGCGGCGTCCCCGCCGCGATGGTACCTTGTCGCTGACTCCGACTCCGATTGTTGCTCCTCCAGAATCTTCAGCCGTGTGTAGTCGATCGCATCGGTGTAATAGTCCGCGCGCGTGCGCGTCACAAACGCCTTGCGCCCCTCCCAGTCGAGCCGTTCCACCTGGTAGGGAGCGGACTGCACCATGTAGATGGCGCCTTCATAAATCGTCTCCGGCGCAGAACTGTAATCGACCTCGGCAATCACCGTCTGTGCACCGCCGCTGGTGTCGATGACCACGAAGTTGCCCTCTGCCACCGAGCGCAGGCTGACACTGTTGGCCGGGTAACTGTCGTCCATCCAGTGCCACTGACTGCCCTCATGGTGCAGTACACCGTGTTCCTGCAGATAGCTGAGCATCTCGCCCAGGTCTTCCTTGCCGAACATATCGCCGTCGCGGAACGGCAGTTCAAACGCCGCGCAGCGGATATGATCCAGCAGGATCAGTAACTGGTCGGGGTCGATGCGTGCCTGCTCCGGCGAGGCACCGAGGAAAAATTCCGGGTTGCGGATAATGTACTGGTCCAGCGGCAGGCTGCTTGCCACCAGCACCCCCAGCGCTGTGCGCTGCCGCCGCCCGGCGCGGCCGAGGCGCTGCCAGGTGCCGGCGATGGTACCGGGGTAACCGTTGAGCACGCATACATCCAGCGCACCGATATCGACGCCCAGTTCCAGTGCCGAGGTCGACACCACGCAATCCAGCTCACCCTCGCGCAGCTTCTTCTCCATCGCACGGCGCTCGGTCGGCAGGTAACCGCCGCGGTAGGCCGCCACCCGCGCCGGGTTGCGCGGGTCCCGGTCGAAGGCATCCTTCATGTACTTGGTCAGCACCTCGACCATCAGCCGCGACTGCGCAAACACGATGCTCTTCAGGCCGCGTTGCACCGCCTGCTTCGCAACGCGCGTCGTCTGCGAACGCGCCGAGGCGCGAATGCCGAGGTCCGGATTGATCACCGGCGGGTTCCACAACAACAGTTGTTTCGCTCCCTGCGGCGCGCCGCTGTCGGTAATCGCATGCACCCCGGCGTTGATCAGTTCGCCGGCCAGTTCTGCCGGGTTGGCAATGGTGGCCGAACACAGAATAAACAGTGGCTCGGAGCCGTAGAAGCGGCAGATGCGCTGCAGGCGCCGCAGCACATTGGCGACGTGCGAGCCGAATACACCACGGTAGCTGTGCATCTCGTCGATCACCACGTAGCGCAGGCTCTCGAAGAACTGCGCCCACTTGGTGTGATGCGGCAGGATGCCCTGGTGCAGCATGTCGGGATTGGTGACCACGATATCGCCGCGGGTGCGCACCGCCTTGCGTGCATCACCCGGCGTATCGCCGTCAAAGGTAAAGGCGCGCACGCCGAGTGCGCCGCCCTCGTTCAGCGCCATCAGTTCCGCGACCTGGTCCTGCGCCAGTGCCTTGGTAGGGAACAGGTACAGCGCCCTGGTCTGTTCATGCAGCGCGGCCTGCAACACCGGCAGGTTGTAGCACAGCGTTTTACCCGATGCCGTTGGCGTCACGATCACCGTGTGCCTGCCGGCCTGCACCGAATCCCAGGCCGCCGCCTGGTGGGTGTACAACTGCTCGACCCCGCGCCCTGCCAGAGCCTTGACCAGCCGGGTATCCAGGTCCTCGGGCAGGGGCAGGTATTGTCCGCGTTTCGCCGGCACCAGCAGCTCGCCGGTAATGCGCGCCGCATACTGCGAGCGTAATCGCGCCGCCAGCGCCTCGACGGGATCGACCGCTGGCCGTGCCTCCCCGGGAACAAGTTTCTCTGCCGGCCTGCTCATGCTATGTTCTCCATTGGTTCTCTTCGGGTAGAATAGAGAACAAACAGAGAACAATCAACCGGACGTGCAGGCGCGGTGCCCGTGCCGCGACAGGAACTCCAGCATGCAATTAACCAAACGCCAGGCCGAGATCTACCATTACCTGCTCGATAATGCAGAGCACTTCGACCACCCTCCCAGCCACGACGAACTCTGCCAGGCCCTTGGCCTGAGCTCGCGCGGCTCGCTGCACAAGCACATCCAGGCGCTCGTCGAGGCCGGCCTGGTCGAACCCATGGACCGCAGCCACCGCGGCATCCGTCTCGTCGATCAGGGAGAGCCGGAGACAGGCATCCCGTTCCTCGGCCGCATCGCCGCCGGCCGCCCGATCGAAGCGGTCACGCAACCCGAATTCATGCAGGTCCCTGATGAACTGCTCGGCAGCAGTCCCTGCTATGTCCTGCAGGTGCGCGGTGACTCGATGATCGAGGCGGGGATACTCGACGGCGACTACGTCGTCATTGAACAACGCGATAGCGCCCGCAACGGCGAGATTGTCGTTGCGCTGGTCAACAACGAAGAAGCGACCCTGAAACGCATCGAACAACAACCCGGACAGGTGATCCTGCACCCGGCCAACGCCAGCATGACACCGATGAGGTATGCACCGGACGAGGTGCTGATACAGGGTGTGTTGCGAGGCTTGTTGCGCAGTTACCGGTGACTGACACACGTCGATTTTCAGTGGCTACCTGATTACCCTGTCATTCCCTATGCCGCAGGGAATTCCCAAAAGGTAGGCAGTAAAGTTTCGGGAAGAGGGCGAGAGGGGGCAGGCAGGTGTCTCGGGAATGAGCGAGCAACGATTACTAAACCGCCACTAATAAAAGCCAACCCGCCCGATACACAGGTCTGCACTAAACGCCCGGCCAATCGCCAACACGCCGATGCGTTCAAGCTCAGTCAGATCCAGTGCCTTGCCTGTCTTGTAGGGAGAAAACCCTGCAAACGGCAGTTGCACCGTCTGCCAACTGGCCGGCGCCTGAAACGTCGCACGGTAGGACTGCCATGGCAGCCACAAATCAGCGGTGCGCAGGTGCAGGTTGTACGCTTCATCGTTGCCATAGACGTCCATCACGATACCGGTATAGGCCGAGGCATCCGCCGCAGCCGTCTTGCCAATATCCAGCGCCGCCTGCACAAAGCCGCCATTGTTCTCCAGTCGGACATCACCCTGCAGTCGCAGACAGTCGCGCTTGTCCATCGACGCCAGTGTCAGCGTGCCGCTGGATACGCCACCCATCACGCCATCCGTGACCATGCGCCAGGACGTTCCCAGCGTGGAATCAAGGTTGCCGGTGTGCCGGTCATCGATTATCAACAAGTCATCAGCCATCACAGCGCTACCACCCAGAAGAAACAGCAAAACCCAGCAACGAATAAACAAACGACCACCTCCCGATCTCATTGTTTATAGAGCAAACGCGACACAATTAACACCAGCAGGATCAGAATACCAAAGGGGTAGGGCAGCACACCCATAAAGAAGGCCGCCAGCGTCAGGCCAAGCAGCCCAAGCAGCACCAGCAATACCCGATCTTTCAGATGATTCATGGCAGACAGTGTAGTTCAACTCAGGATTCCGCACCCTGCTAAATAAACCTGCAGGCGCGGATCGCATCCACGAATAATTACTGTTCCAGTGTTTGTTCTGCGCACACATCGTCAGTACTTGCACGGCACGCCCGGTCCAGGGCAACGAGATACTCGACCTGGTCAGGGGAATGCTGCAACGCACGCCGGAACAGGCGTATGGCATCCCGGTATCGATGTGTCTCCAGTGCGAGTGTGCCCGCCTTGACCTGCGGGGCTTCTTCATACTGACGGGTGTCTGCAAGCAATACGGCGACCTGTGCCGCACGGGCACGGTCCCGCTCGTTCTCGTAATGGTCCAGCAGTCTGCGCATCGCCGTTGTCCATGTGATCTTCTTCAGGTAGAGATCATGGGCAATCTGCTCTTCACGACTTGGCTGGCCGGGAATGCGGGGGCTGGGTTTTGCCACCAGACCTTCGGGGAAGGGCCAGTCGCCTTTCAGATGAAGGATCTGGTAGTGTCCATTCAACCGATCCACGTCGGTAATCGGGATCTCCTTCCAGGCCAATTCCCTGTCCACGACCTGTTCCCGGGCATCGATCAACCCCTGCTCACGCAGGGCCTCAAAATAGACATCGGCGAGCAGAAAGTAGCCCGGGAGATTGGGGTGCAGATGTTCCAGCATGAGGTCATTGCCGATGATGCCATGCGCGGCGGCGTCCAGCAGGCTGGCCTGGACCTCAACCACATGAGCGCCATAGTCGGCCGCAAGTTCCCTGATCACGGTGTTGAATGCTTCCGGGGCACGAAAGCGCAACTGGTCCCGATCTTTCGCTGCAAGGTAGGCTTCGCGTGCCGGGGAATACTGTCCCCGATTTTCCAGCAGCTGACCGAGGGCGAAATAACCCGAGGCAGCGGTATCATCCAGTGACAGCACCTCTGTCAGTGCCTCCTCTGCGGTCGCCAGGTCGCCCTGTTGGAGCGCTTTCGAGCCCGCCGTATATTTTGCCTGCCAGACTGCCGCATCCGTGTCCGCTGCGAGCTCGCTGATAAAGGGCGCCATGCCGTTCTCGTTACTGGCCAGGGTGCCAATAAACACGGGGATGCCTGCATCCTGGTAGCGCGCCAGCAGGCTGGCCAGATTGCTGCGGAATTGCTGCTCTCCCTCGTGGTACAAGGCTGAATCAAGGGGTATGTGACGCTTGCCGACGATGCGGCGCATCAAGGTTCCACTGCTGTTCGTGATGGCTTCCACATCCACGGGCTGCCGGCTGGTGGCCACCTGATAGGTGTGCATCAGCAGTTGCAGGAGACGTGATTCACGCAGCGCCAGCAAGGCCAGGATGACCGGTCGACTGCGTCCCGCGGATAGTGCCGAGCCCACACCGAGGATCCCGAGGTACTCATTGTGACCGGCATAGATCAGCACCGCATCGGGCTGCCGGAGGATGATCTCATCGGCGAAATCCAGCAAGGTGTAGGAATTCACTGCCGGCATGGCGGTGGTGATGATCTCGAAATTGACGTCCGGCCAGGTCGCCTGCAGTCGTTGCTGCAGCATCCCTGCAAGGGACGCGCCGTAGCCATACGGAAAGCCTGCAGCCGTGGAGCCCCCCTGGACCACGATGCGGACCGTGCCCGGCGCCTTTTGCGCGGGAAAGCGCGTCGGGTGAATCCTGACCTCGGGCGTCGCGAACTCGTCAACCACGAAGCGCTTCACGCTATCCGGGTTGGCCTGCAGGAAACCCGGTGCCCCGGCAACGGGTATGAACAGCGGATAGCTGTGACCGTAGCCGGCCAGACGCAAGCCAGCCTCAAGCAGCACGAAGAACAGCACCGGAATGCACAGCGCCACGACGGTGAAAAGCCGGCGTCGCAATACCGGCCTCGGATTTCCCTGCTTATCGACAGTCACGTGCACTCCGGGTGCGATACGGATAACTTCATTGTCTCAAGTTCTCGTCTATGGCCCATCTCCCTCGGCGAGAGGGTCAGTGTGAGGGGTATTATGTAGGAGTGGATCGTATGCGCAACACTCCACGCAGCGGTAATGCTGGCCGGCTTTCCATGGTAAGTAGGGCAGGATGCATTTTTCTGGATTATTATGATAATAAATGGGCGGCCCCTTTTTTCATTTACCTGTAAAGATATTCACTCATGAGCAAGCCAGATAAAATTAAAATGCGTCTGCGCCAGTTTGCCGACGAACGCGACTGGGACCAGTTCCATTCCCCGAAAAACCTCGCCATGGCGCTCATCGTCGAGGCGGCGGAACTGGTCGAACACTTCCAGTGGTTGACGGAAAAACAGAGCCAGAAGCTGCCCGCCGACAAGCTCGCCGAAGTGGAACAGGAAATCGCCGACATCCAGATCTACCTCATCCGCCTTGCTGACAAACTCGGTGTCGACGTGGAAAAGGCCGTCAACGCCAAGATCAAACTCAACGAGAAAAAGTACCCGGCAGACAAGGTACGCGGCAAGGCAGGGAAGTACTATGAGTACGATGAGGGGGATGACGGCGGCTAACGTTTATCCGGTAATTGCATAAAATCCCGCCTGAAAGCTGGTTTCGCCACATGATTTACAGGATGAAATGAACATTTCATTTTGATCCTGGAGTTCACCACCAGTGGGGTTCCAGCTCAGTGCGGTAGGAGCGCCGTCGCCTACAGGGATGTAGGTGAGGGGCGTGAGCAGGAGGCGGAAGCTTCCCCGGCGCGAATGATTTTTTGTCGTACCCCGAATCGCGGCGAGGACGCCGCTTACAATAAGACTTCCTGGTTCATACAGGCTCAGGCGCTGCGCAGGCGTGTCATCTTTACCAGCAGGATCGCTGTCAAGGGCAGGATGAAGGTGAGTGCCGCCACCGTGATCATCAGCCAGCCGAGTTCCGAGTAGTCGGCCGGAACCGACACGACGGCGGTATCCCGTTCGCTGACCTCGCGGGTAACGGTATAGAACTGGTTGACGTACTTGGTGCCCAGCGTGCTCGCCGAGAGCGCCAGGTTGGTGAACGAGGCCATGACCGCAAAGAAGGTCGCCTTGAGTTTGGCAGGGGCCGAATTGGCGATCCAGGCGAGCATGGGGATCATGGCCACCTGGCCAAGCGGCGACTCGATCGCCGTGTCCACCAGCGCGATGAAATGCGCGTCGACAATGCCGCCCGTATGGGCCGCCGTCCATTCGTGCAGCCCGTAGTACATGCCGATGATCGGGAAGGTCAGCAGGGTGCTGATGAGGGTAAGGAACACGACGATGTAGGCGATAGACTTTTCCGCCATGAAACGGCGGAAGATGAACATGCCGAACAGCGCCAGTCCGCTGCTGATCAGCGACAGCACGGACAGGAACTGCTGATCGAAGCCAAGCTCGTCAATCATCCACCAGGTCTGTCCCGCTCCCGGGGTGGGCATGGCGCGGTAGACGAAGATGATGATGGCCGTGCCCAGCAACACGTTGCGGGCCGCGGGTTCGAGTACCTTCATCAGGCGGCTGATGAGAAACAGGATAATGAGCATCGAGCCCGCAAAGATGATTTCCTGGTTGTACGGCACCTCGGTCAGGCCCATGGTAATCGTGAAAATCACGAACACCAGGCTGCCGCCGAGGATCCACCAGTTGGGCGAGGTGCGCTCAAGCTGGCCGTGAACCATATCCATGGCTTTTGCCGCGTCGATGCCGTGACCGCGCAGCCGCCTGAATTCGCGCCGCTTGAGGAAGCCGCTGAGCAGCACCCCGGCCACCGAGACCACGGGAATGACCAGCGCGATCTCGTAGATGCGGATATAGATCTCAAGCTTCTGTTGTTCATCCAGGGCCTCGACCCCCGCGAACATGAACACATTCAGCAGGGCAACGAACACGGTGCCGCCGATGATCGCGACGCGTCCCAGCGTCTGCATGGTGGTGTGCATCAGGCGTTTGGTGCCGGCAGGAAAGGGGTGTCCCTCCTTGTCCAGCAGCGGCACCGCTTCCACGGTCATCGCATCGGCGACCACGTCCTGGACCACGAAGCCGACCGGCGCCAGCAGCGTGCTCAGCACGAACCACGCCTCGACCGGCATGATCGTGCCCATGGCATCCGGGTTGCCGAGCAGGCCGACCATGATCAGCAGGCTGGCCGCGGTCAGGCAGGCGCCGAGATAGACCAGCCCGGCCTTGTGTCGCCAGATCAGATCGACCAGATGGCCGAGCGGCATCTTCAGCGCCCAGGGGATGCCCGCCCAGAACCCCAGGGCGGCAAGAAACTCCGCCGACAGCCCAAGGTAGTCCTTGACGAAAAAGGTGCCGACGATGGCCGTCAGACCCGACACGCCGTAGGCGACATAGACCATCAGCGGCGGCAGATAGGAGAGACGAAACTCGCGCCCGAGTTCCAGGATGGTGCGGTCAAACCAGTTGTAGGCGCGCGTTAACATGGCGTGGCAGGATACTGGCGCTGAGCGGTTTTGACAAACGCTTGCAAAACAGGAAAAGGGGGATACCCGATGACATTCGATGCAGATGCGGATTGTATCCGCTAATCTCACCAACCCCGAATAAAGCGCTCCAGAAACAGACCGCACCCCCCCCCGATTATTTGCCATAATTACACCTGCCAAAACATGCCTGCAAACATGAACACGCTCTACAGCACCGATCGCGAAGTACTGGAGACGGCCATCCACTGGCTGGAGGCGGGCCGGTGCGCGGTGCTGGTAACCGTGGCGAAGACCTGGGGTTCGTCGCCGCGACCGGCCGGTGCGCTGATGCTGATGGATGCCGACGGCCGCTTTGTTGGCTCGGTGTCCGGCGGCTGCGTGGAGGAGGACCTGGTCATGCGCTACCGGAGCGGGCAGCTCGGCGATCAATTCCCGACCCTGATCGATTACGGCGTCGATCGTGCGCAGGCGACCCGCCTCGGCCTGCCGTGCGGCGGGCGGCTGGAACTGCTGATCGAACAGCTCGACAGCGCGGCGCCGCTCAGGCAGGTACTGGACACGATCAGGGCCGGGCAACTGCTCACACGGCGTGTCTGCCTCGCGACCGGCGAGGTCAGCCTGCACGCGGTGTCCGATGCCGCCGACGCGTTCAGCTACCGGGATGACACGTTGAGCAAGGTGTTCGGACCGCGCTGGCAGTTGCTGTTGATCGGTGACGGCCAGCTGAGCCGTTACGTCACGCAGATCGCGCTGCTGCTCGATTACCGCATCATCATCTGCGACCCGCGCGATGCGCCGGCTGCGGAACCGGTGCCGGACGGTGTCGAGCGGGTCAGCATGATGCCCGATGACGCGGTGCACACCTATGTCAATCAGCCGCGCAGCGTGGTCGTCGCCCTCACCCATGATCCGAAACTCGACGACATGGCGCTGCTCGATGCATTGAACTCGCCGGCGTTCTACGTTGGTGCGATCGGTTCAAAACTGAACTGCGCACGGCGTCGTGAACGCCTGCAGACGCTGGGCCTTACGGACGCGCAACTGCAACGCCTGCATGCCCCTGTCGGCCTGCCGATCGGCAGTCACGCCGCGCCCGAGATCGCGTTGTCCATCATGGCCGAGGTCACGGCACTGCGAAACGCTGCGGTGCAGGCCGCCACGCAGGGAAGCGCCAACACATGAAGCCGCCGCCGACCGGCATCCTGCTGGCCGCGGGGCAAGGCACGCGCTTCGGCGCCAACAAGCTGCTGCACCCGCTGGTGGATGGCACGCCCATGGCCGTTGCCAGTGCGCGCACCCTGCACAGCGTGCTGGCGCACTGCATTGCCGTGGTCGACGACAGCGGCAGTGATGCCGCAAAGCGACTGGCGGAGGCGGGTCTTGCGGTTATCGCCAATCCGCGCGCGCGCGACGGCATGGGCACCAGCATTGCCTGCGGTGTGGCCGCCAGCCCCGCTGCCGGCGGCTGGGTGATTGCCCTCGCCGATATGCCGAACATCCCGGTTGGCGTCATACAGGCGGTGGCCGACGGGCTGGCGCGCGGTGCGGACATCATTGCACCGCGCTGTCGCGGACAACGCGGCCACCCGGTCGGCTTTGCACCACGCCATGCAGCGGCGCTGCTGGCATTGCAGACCGATCGCGGCGCGCGCGATATCATCGCGACACACCGTGACACGCTGGAGTTGATCGAGACAATGAACAATGGCGTCGTCCACGATATTGATACCCCGGCATCGCTGCCCGTTTACTCGCCAGGTTCTGGTACAGAAATGTAGGAGCGGCGTCCTCGCCGCGACGATGTACAGGGATGTACAAGTGTCACGAGAGGGCAGGAGAAGGTGAGACCGGGAACCGGTCGAGAGGCTGGCCTGGGCCATGCCCGAAGTGACCGATGCCGGGGACGGCGCTCCTACAGCATGAATTTTTGCAAGGATTGGGGTAACGTTACCTGGCCAGCCTGTGTAATCACCGGGCATGGCGGAGTGTCGACGATTCAACTAATATCAGATCCCCGGGTTCGTACACCTGCGCAGGAGGATGCTCATGCTGCAATTGAAGGTCAACGGTCAGCAACACACGCTCGACATCGACCCCGACACACCGCTGTTATGGGCGCTGCGCGATCACCTCAACCTGTGCGGTACCAAGTACGGCTGCGGCATCGGCCTGTGCGGGTCCTGCACGGTGCACGTCGATGAGCGCGCCGAGCGCGCCTGCCTGGTGACGGTTGCCGAGGTCAGCGGCAAGGCCATCACCACCATCGAGGGCCTCGCGCCGGACAGCGAGCCGGTGCAGCAGGCCTGGGAAGCGTTGCAGGTGCCGCAGTGCGGCTACTGTCAGCCGGGCATGATCATGGCGAGCGTCGCGCTGTTGCGCGAGAAGCCGCAGCCAACGGATGCCGACATCGACGCCGCCATCACCAACATCTGTCGCTGCGGGACCTACAATCGCGTGCGCCAGGCCATCCACGCGGCCGCCAAAAAGCCGGGGGCCGACAATGCGTAATCCTTGCACGCTGACACGCCGCGCCTTCCTGGTGCGCAGCAGCGCGGCCGGCGCCGGCCTGTTGCTGGGCTTTCACCTGCCAGAGCGGCGCAAGCTGTTCGCGGCACCGGTCACCCCGGCGGACGCCGAGCAGCCGGTTGCGGTCAATGCCTGGATCGAGATCCACCCGGACGACAGCGTGCTGATTCGCGTCGCGCGTTCCGAGATGGGGCAGGGCATCTTCACGGCGCTGCCCATGCTGGTGGCGGAGGAACTCGACTGTGACTGGCAGAAGGTGCGCGCCGAATACGCCTCGGCCAACGAGAATAGCCGGCAGGACAATGTCTTCGGTTCAATGAGTACCGGCGGCAGCCGTTCGGTGCGCGGCTCGCAGGACTACCTGCGCATGGCCGGCGCGGTGGCGCGCGAGATGCTCATCACGGCAGCGGCCGGCCGCTGGAAGGTGCCGGTTGACGAATGCAGTGCCGCGAACAGCGTCATCACCCATACGCCGTCCGGCCGCACGCTGAGCTTTGGCGACGGTGGCCGCCGCGGCCGCGCAACTGACACCGCCGGAACAGGTGTTTCTCAAGGAGCCGGAGGAATGGCAGTTGCTGGGCACCCCGGTCAAGCGCCTGGACGTGCCGGACAAGATCGCCGGCAAGCCGGTGTTCGGCGCCGACGTGAACCTGCCCGGCATGCTGCACGCCGCGATCAAGCGCCTGCCCCGTGTTCGGCGGCACACTGAAATCCCATGACGCCAAAGCTATCGAAAAACGGCCCGGCGTGGTGCAGGTGGTTGCGCTTGACGATGCCGTGGCGGTGGTGGCAAAGAGCTGGTGGCAGGCACAGCAGGCCCTCGATGCCCTGCCGGTGACCTGGGACGAGGCGGGCAACGGCAAAGTCAGTGATGCCGACATCCGCGCCAGTCTCGAGGCCGGCCTCGCGGCGAAGAAGGCCGTGGTGATGGCCGAACACGGCAAACCGGATGCCGCCTTTCAAGCGCCGGACCAGCTAATCGAGGCGACCTTCTACGCGCCGTATCTCGCGCACGCCACCATGGAACCGATGACCGCCACCGCCGCCGTGCACAAGGATGGCCGGGTCGAGGTGTGGGTGCCGACGCAAAACGCCAGCGCCAGCCTGGAGGCCGCGGCGCGCACCGCGGGTGTCGACCCGTTACAGGTCGAGGTGCACAACACCCAGCTCGGCGGCGGCTTCGGCCGGCGCGGTGCGAACCAGGAATATACCGAACAGGCGGTGCGCATCGCGCAGGCGGTCGGCCGGCCGGTGAAGTTGTTCTGGTCGCGCGAGGAAGACACGCAGCATGATTTCTACCGCCCGGCCAGCATGGCGCGCCTGCGCGCGGCCGTTAACGGCAAGGGACAACTCACCGGGATGCAGGCACGCATCGCCGCACCCTCCATCCTGACCTCGCTGGGCATGAAGGCCGCCGACGGCACCGACCCGGTCGCGCTGCAGGGCATCGCCGACCAGTTCTATGCCATACCGAATTACCGCGCGGACTACGCGCTGCGCACGCTGCACGTGCCGGTCGGTTTCTGGCGTTCGGTGAACCATTCGCAGAATGCGTATTTTCGGGAACACTTTCTCGACCAGGTGGCGCGCGCGACCGGCCAGGACCCCTATGAATTCAGGCTCGGGATGCTCAAGGAGGCGCCCAAACAGCGCGCCGTGCTCGAGGCCGTCGCGGAGAAGGCCGGCTGGGGCAAGAAACTGCCGGAAAACACCTACCGCGGCATCGCGGTGGAGACCTCCTACGGCAGTCACTGCGCGCAGGTGGTGGAACTGAAGATGAACGGCGACGGGCGCTTCAAGTTACTGCGCGTCGTCTGTGCCATCGATCCCGGACACGTGGTCAACCCCGACACCATCGACGCGCAGGTGGAGAGCGGCATCACCTACGGCCTGACCGCTGCGCTGTTCGGCGACATCAACATAAAGAATGGCCGCGTGCAGCAGGGCAACTTCCACGACTACCCGATGCTGACCCTGGCACAGATGCCGGTCGTGGAAACCCACATCGTCGCCAGCGGCGACTTCTGGGGCGGCATCGGCGAACCGCCACTGCCACCCATCGCCCCGGCACTCTGCAACGCCCTCTACGCCGCCACCGGCAAACCCATCCACACCCTGCCACTGAGCACCCAGGGCCTGCACCCCGCCTGATCACCCAGACCGCGAACAATACTTCCCCTCTCCCTCCGCGACGACTACAGGGATGTCGGAGGTAGGTACCAAGAGTAGGCGCCTTTAGGCGACGCATGGAGCAGTTACCGAAATTGGTGAGTGATTGAGTTCCTTTTGTCGTGCGAACCAGAGAATCCGGGCAATTAATCGGGTGCAAGTGTGAACAAAACTCAGGCCACCACCCGCCGCCTCACTGCCTGATCCAGGTCCCACGTCGCCTGCAGGTTCATCCACAACTTCGCAGAGGTCCCCAACGCTTCCGCCAGATCCAGCGCAGACTCTGCCGTAATTCCCCGCTTGCCCTTGATCAGCTCATTCAAACGCGCACGCGTCCAGCCCAGTTGTTCGGCAAAGGCGGTCTGGGTGATCTCTGCTGGCTGTAAGAATTCCTCCAGCAGGATCTCGCCGGGATGAAAGGGATTGCCTGGTTGTTTCATATCAATACCTGCATCAATGGTAATCCACCACTTCAACCTCAAAGGCATTGCCATTCTGCCAGAGAAATACGATGCGCCATTGCTCGTTAATCCGGATTGAATGCTTGCCCTTGTAGTGACCCTTGAGTGCCTCCAGTCGATTGCCGGGTGGTACCCGTAGATCCTTCAACCCGGCGGCATCATGCAGATAGAGCAATTTACGTCGGGCCGTACGCCTGAGTTCAGGCGCAAACTGCCGTATCACGCGGGACTGGCGGTCAAAATACAGTGCTTCGGCCCGCCGGTTCCCGAACGACTCAATCATGTGTTATCAGGTTATCGGATATCGATAACAATAGCAAGATGACATTCATTCCTGAAGAATAATGCCAGGCGGGAATCGTTAATATTATTAATGGCCTGGCCCCATGTCAGTTTATTCCCTAGTATACGTAGGAACATTGCTGTCCCACTTACATTTACAATTAATGGTGCCAGATACAACTACTGTAGTTATTAACATTCTCCGGCCTTATTAATTGTACCTGGAGCGTTCAATGTCTGAGTCATATACATGCTGGAAGTGTGGAGGCCGGTTGCAGGAACTGCTGTTACCACTGGCGCGCCACGAGGAGTGTCCACACTGCCGGGCGCAGCTGCACGTGTGCCGGATGTGCCTGTATTTTGATGCTGCGGCGGCGCAGCAGTGCAGGGAACCGGTTGCCGAAAACGTGTCTGACAAGCAGCGCGCCAATTTCTGTGGTTATTTTCAGATCAATCCGCAAGCCTATGACGGTCCGTCGGATCAGGCCGCTGACTCACACCGGAAGCTGGATGCCTTGTTCGGGGACGGGACTTCTGGGGAAGCATCAGAGGCCTCCACTTCCGAAGACGAGCTGGGCAAGCAGCTGGAGCAGTTGTTCAAGAAGTAAAAAAGGGGGGGTTGCCGGAGCCACTATTGCGTGCAGGAGCGGCGTCCTCGCCGCGATGAGTTTTTTTATCAATCGCGCCGAAGGGCGATGACTATGCCCGGTGGGGTACTCCTGCAGGTGCATCTGTTGTGTACAGGAGCTGCGATCCAGATACTCACACCCCCTTATGCCGCCCGATATACTCCAGCACCGCACGCGCCAGTAACCCGGACCGCGTTTCCCCCTCGCGCCTGGCCTGTTCATCCACCAGCGTGAGCACCCGCTCCGGCATAGTGATGTTGATCCGCTTCGTCTTGCTGGCCAGCTTTGAAAGATCAACAGTCACCAGTGCCCAGGTGCCGCCCGCAAAGTCCTTGTTCTTCACATGCGCATCGACAGGCTGTGCCGGCGGGATTTCATCACCGTCCAGCAGCAGCCCTTCGAGATGGCACTCGATTGCTTCCACGGCATTGGTGAGCGCATCTTCCATCGTGTCGCCCGCCGAGAAGCAGCCCGGCAAGTCCGGAACGGTGACACCGTAATCGGATTTCCTGTCCTTGTGAATGACGACCGGGTAACGCATCTCAATGACCCCAATGCCAGCCAGCCTGGCGATAAATGAATGCTTCGCAAGGTGCCCGCGGGAAGGTCCTTGTTCGGATGGGGCACGGTCACCTTGCCGGGTTTGCGGGGATGTTTGAACTGATGATGCGAACCCTTCACATGATTTCGCACCCAGCCATCTGCGAGCAGACGCCTGATCACATCCCGGCTATGCGTCATTATTACACACTATACACACTATACACACAACACGTGTCAACACAAGGTTAGATCTTTTCATGAGGGCCAACAGTAATGCCCTGGTTGGTCTTCAACAGCCGGCCAATGTATCAATGCCTGTCAGGTAGCACGCTGAATTACATGAATAAATATCTGACTCACAGATGAGGAAGAAATCATAAGCGTATGCTGATTGTTCCGCAATCAGGGATGATTTAGTAGCGATATCAAGAAGACGCAGCAAAAGGGAGTGATTGAACTGGTTGCCCGTAACAAGACTAACCTCAATATCTTCTGGATGAAGGATGAATCGCTGGAGGATGCGGAGAACCTCCCCGCATCACCTTCCGCGATTGCGGCGGAGATCGTTGAACAGTTAGAGGCGGCTTTGGAAGAGTTTCGGAGTGTGGAAGAGGTTTTGGCAGACGCAAAAATGAAACGCGCCTATTATTCATCGACAATTTATGATTTCTGTAAACAGGCGCCGGATCAGGTTCTTGGTGAAATAGCGCGTGAACACTCGTTTGATTTGACTGCTTTTCAGCGGGATGCGTGGATTGAGCAGACAGCATTGTTGAGGGATGTCTTGCTTGATCATAAAGGAAAAATATATTTCGAGTTTTCAATACCAAGAATGGGCAGGCGAATTGATGCTGTAGTAATCATTGGTCCTGCGGTCTTTGTTATTGAGTTTAAAGTAGGGGCGAGCGCTTATGAAGCAGCTGACTTAGATCAAGTCATGGATTATGCGTTGGATTTGCACAACTTTCATGAAGGTAGTCACCACGCCATACTCGTGCCCATTCTGGTGGCAACCAAGGCGCCAGCAATTGACAATCAATTGAATGCGCTTCCAGTTGATGGGCTTTTTTCGCCTGTTTGCTGCAACAGTGACAATCTGGAAGACACTATAAATAGAGTATTGAATTTACAACTTGAACAGTCGATTGACTGTAGCGCATGGGAAAACAGTGGTTATAAACCGACCCCGACCATAATCGAAGCAACCTTGGCGCTCTATAATGGCCATTCAGTTAGTGAAATTTCACGCAGTGATGCAAATGCCGTGAATTTGTCAGAAACATCGAATTCTGTAGCAGAGATTATTGCTCGATCTAAGGAGAAATCTGAGAAATCTATTATCTTTGTAACGGGCGTGCCTGGTGCTGGTAAAACTTTAGTGGGGCTTGATGTTGCCACGACGCATATTGATCCTGAAGATGAGCTTTATAGTGTATTCCTTTCGGGTAATGGTCCCTTGGTAAAAATCCTCCAGGAGGCGTTAGCGCGTGACAAGGTCGCCCAGGGTGTGGCAAGCGGTGTAAAAATTCGTAAAGGTGATGCGCTTAGTGAAGTAAAAGCATTTATTCAAAATGTTCATCACTTTCGTGATGAGGGCTTGGTGAATCTATCAAAACCACCAATAGAGCATGTTGCGTTATTTGATGAGGCCCAAAGGGCATGGACAAAAGATCAAACAATTAAATTTATGCGGGAAAAGAAAAATCAACAGGACTTTAGTCAATCTGAGCCCGAGTTTCTAATTTCATGCATGGATAGGCACTTGGATTGGGCGACGGTTGTTTGTTTGGTGGGTGGCGGTCAAGAAATCAATACCGGTGAGGCAGGCATTAGTGAATGGTTTGAAGCTATTGAGCATTCTTTTCCTCATTGGAGAATTTACCTTTCTGATCGTCTGACCGACAGTGAATACGGCGCTGGGAGAATTGTTAACCAAGCTAGAAATAATGCGATGGTCACATTCCTTCCAGAGTTGCATTTGCGAACTTCTGTACGCTCTTTCCGGAGTGAAAAAGTCTCGTTATTTGTAAAGCAGCTGTTAGATCTGGAAAAAGCAGGGGCTCGCGAAAATTTATTAGACATCAAGGATAAATACCCAATCGTACTGACTAGAGATCTTGATGTGGCCAAGAATTGGGTTAAAGCACAGGCACGCGGTTCTGAGCGCTACGGAATGGTGGTGTCGTCTCAAGCAGAGCGTCTGAAGCCATATGCGATCGATGTCCGCGTAAAATCGAATCCAGTACATTGGTTTTTGAACGGTAAAGAGGATGTCCGTTCATCATATTTTCTCGAAGATGTTGCAACAGAATTCGATGTGCAGGGGCTTGAATTGGATTGGGTGTGTATGGCTTGGGACGCAGATTTTCGTTATGGCAATGAAAATTGGGGGAATTGGTCGTTTCGTGGTAGCCGCTGGCAACGAATAAGTAAACCCGAGCGGCAAATTTACCAAAAGAATGCTTATCGTGTTTTATTAACTAGAGCCAGGCAAGGTATGGTTATATTTGTGCCTGAAGGCGATGATGACGATCTTACAAGGCCAAGAGAATACTATGATTCGACATACAATTATCTCAAGGGATTAGGAATGGCGAGCATTTGATAGATAAACGGTATCAGAGAACATTATTCCCTAATATAGTCGTAAATTTTCTCTGACACTATTTCTACGTTTGAACCTTCATTGAACGATAGAGTGAACCACATGTTTGATGTTGTCGGTCAACAATTAATGATGCCAGATAGATTCCTACCAGATACAGAGGCAATATGTTTGCATCGAAAGAATATCTTCAAGAATTAGGGTATCAGTGTACTTGAATGCCAGATTATCAGAATGAGTCTCAGAGGAGCAGCTAGTGAAAGAAGTAACTAAATATGACGTTGTTTGTTTGGAGCGAGGTGATGTTGATTACATTAAATATGTTGCGGATCAGTTATCTAATGAATCAGTGCCATCCCTTACAGATTTAAATAACTATGCTGAAGCTCTGCGAGGAATTGCGCATGCTGCGACCGACTTAGTGGGCTTGTAACTTGAATCTATCAAAAAGGGACGGAGGCATTTAATCTATAAACGCCTCCGTCCCCTTTCTCATTGAATGTGTCGCAGTATCTCCTCGCCATAATGTTCTCGTAAGTTCCTGTATTCAATAAAACAAACAACGATCCGATATACAAAGACAATGTAGGGATTCTGGGTCATTACTCTTCCTAAGATGGCCAGTCCCTCAAGGAACGAGGTCTCGGATCAATATGGCTATTTTCGTCCCATCACTCAATAGTTGCCTTGGAAAAATGCAAACGGGTGAAAAACGTCTTGCACGTTGCCTGGAAGCCTTGCTGGAAGATGATTACCTCTGTTGGTATGAGTTACCCGTCGGTAAGAGGCAGCGGTATACAGATTTCATTATTTTACATCCCGGTCGAGGTTTGCTGCTGCTCGAGGTTAAGGATTGGAAGCTTGACAATATCCGTGACATCAATCGGGTCACAGTCTCGTTACTTACGAATAATGGCATTGTTATAAAAAGTAACCCGCTTGAGCAGGCGCGGCAATGTACGTACCAATTGGTCAACCAACTGGAAAAAGATCCGCAGCTTGTCAGGCAAAGCGGGCAATACCAGGGACGGCTGTCATTCCCCTACGGGTATGGCCTGGTCCTTTCACATATCACCCGTAATCAGTTCGATTCATCAGACCTCGGGGATGTGCTGCCGGCGCATCAAGTCATCTGTAGCGATGAGATGACCAAATCCACCGATGCGGAGGGATTCCAGAAACGCCTCTGGGACATGTTTAATGTCGGATTCAGTTGTCAATTGACGTTGCCGCAAATCGACCGGGTAAGGTGGCATATCTTCCCTGAAGTGCGTATTGGTGACGGGCAGCTGGGCATGTTTACTGAAAGTGAAAAGGACGCCCTGGTCCCCGACCTGCTGAAGGTTATGGATATGCAGCAGGAACAGTTGGCACGAAGCATGGGGGAGGGGCACCGTGTTATTCATGGTGTGGCGGGTTCAGGCAAGACACTTATCCTTGGATACCGGTGTCTGTATCTCGCAAAGGTATTGCACAAACCTATCCTGGTGCTGTGTTTCAATATCACGCTAGCGGCACGTTTGCGATCGATAATGGAAGACAAGGAGATCAATGATCGCGTGCACGTGTATCACTTCCATGACTGGTGTGGAGAGATGCTCAAGCGTTATCACATACCAAAACCGGAATCAGGAAACGGTTATATTGATAGACTGGTCAACCAGGTCATTAGGGCGGTAGACGATGGTCATATTCCCAAGGGCCAGTATGGTGCACTAATGATAGACGAGGGGCATGATTTCGAGGCTGAGTGGTTGCAGTTGATTGTCCAGATGGTTGATTCGGAAACCAGTTCCTTATTGCTGCTTTATGATGATGCACAGTCAATCTACAAGAAGAAAAAGGCACTGGACTTCAGTTTGTCGAGCGTCGGTGTCCAGGCAAGAGGGCGGACCACCATACTCAGGGTAAATTACCGCAATACAGATGAAATCCTGAATTACGCTTACCGCTTTGCCAAGCATTACTTGGTGCCGGCTGATTCTGATGAAGATCACATTCCGCTGCTGGAACCACAGTCTGCGGGCCGTCACGGATACAAGCCGTTTATGAAGCAGCTATCCTCATTCGAGGAAGAAGCAAGCTACGTCGCCGTAAATTTAAAACGAATACATGACGGTGGCATGCAATGGCTCGACATGTGTGTGCTTTATCCGCATCGCTGGATGGGCGAAAAGCTGCAACATGCATTTCAGGCAGAGGGAATTCCAACGCAGTGGTTAGGCTCGCAATGGGCTAAGAGAACTTTCAATCCCGGTGAAGACAGTGTCAAGTTGATGACCATGCATAGTAGCAAGGGTCTCGAGTTCCCATTGGTGTCCATTTCCGGGCTCGGCTATATGCCGGGCAAGCAGGATGATCTTGCTTCAGAAGCCAAGTTGCTCTACGTCGCCATGACTCGATCCACCGATAAGTTGTTACTGACTTGTCATAAGGAATCAGATTTTGTGCGCATGCTGGCAGAAGCTTGATATGAGTTTATTTCCTTTGTCCCCTTTATCCTGCGCGCCAAGCGAGCCCTACAAAGTTACCTCCAGCTGCCGAAGCCATTGATAGTGTATATATTAGTTGTTAGGGAAAATTAAAGGGGATGTCGCTTGAAGAACAACTACGTCTTGATTGATTACGAAAATGTACAGCCAAAGAACCTGGCCATTCTCAATGGTTATCCCGTCAAGGTGATTGTCTTCATCGGTGCCAATCAAGCGAAGGTACCGTTTGATCTGGCCTCATCGTTACAAGCATTAGGTAGCAATGCTGAGTATGTAAAAATAGGAGGCAATGGTTCCAATGCCCTGGATTTTCACATCGCGTTCTATATCGGTCAGCTGGCAGAACGTGATCCAGATGCCTGCTTCCACATTATCTCGAAAGATACCGGCTTCGACCCGCTCATTAAACATCTGAAAGAAAGGAAGATAGTTACCCGGCGAGTAAAAGACTTATCAAATATACCTTTGCTAAAAATCTCGAATGCCACTTCATCAGCAGAGAAGATTGCTGCCATAGTAAAAAGCCTTTCCGCACACGGACACGCTCGACCACGCAAGGTTAAAACCCTGGCTAATACGATCAATGCACTGTTTAAGAAAACCCTCGAGGAAAGTGAACTGATGAGCCTGATTGAACAATTGCGCCAGCAACAGTATGTCGTGATAGAGAGTGGAAACGTTAGTTATATGCCGCCAATCAGTCAGCAATAAAATCAACTGAATAGGGATAGGCTAAGGAGATAGGGGTCGGCATTAAACCCCTTTATCCTGAAGACTGTGGCCTAACCAGTGGGTGACCACTTTAATTGTCTTCCCGTGCAGCCAGTTCCCGTTGGCGCCGTTCGGCTTCCTGTTCGCGGGCGTCGTCAATCACCTGCATGACTTCTGCCACATCGGCATCCACCGTGCTGCGCGCAAAGTGTCCGCTAAGTGGTGTGTCGTGCTGGAGATTGCCGCTTTCATACAGTCCCCAAATTTCCTTGCCGTAGTCGGTTTTCAGTAACTCCGGGGCAAAACGGCCGAAATAAATTGCCATATTGTCAACATCCCGCTCCAGCATCGTGCCCGCGCTGTTATTGCCAGCGGCATTGACCGCTTGTGGAAGATCGATAATGACGGGTCCTTCCTTATCAACCAACACGTTGAACGGCGATAAGTCGCCATGGACAAGACCCGCGCAGAGCATGCGCACTATTTCTGCAATTATTCGCTGGTGATACTCACGTGCCTGCGTGCTGCTCAGGGTCAGGTCATTGAGTCTCGGCGCGGCGATGCCATCGCCGTCGGTTACCAGTTCCATCAACAGTACGCCATCAACAAAGCAATAGGGCGTGGGCACGCGCACACCGGCAGCGGCCAGACAATAGAGCGCATCAACTTCCGCGCTGACCCAGGCTTGTTCTGATTCTCTTTGTCCGTAACGGCTGCGTTTCCCCATGGCGCGGGCCTGGCGGCTGTTTTTAACCTTGCGCCCTTCCTGATACTGTACGGCTTGTTTGAAGCTGCGCTGGTTGGCGGCTTTATAAACCTTGGCGCAACGTATCTCTGTGCCACAGCGAACCACATAGACCTGTGCTTCCTTGCCGCTCATCAACTGGGAGAGAATCTCGTCGATCAGGCCGTCTTCGACCAGTGGTTTCAATCGTTCAGGTACTTTCATGGGCGCTTTATACGCTGTCAGGCCCCGTAATGGAATGACAAGAATGGGACGTGACGGGTGAATTGCAATGAAAAAGCCAAAACGGGACGGAGGCATTTAACCCATAAACGACTCAGCCCCCTTGCTCACAAATTTTGCACTTGTTATTTTGAGCGCACTCAGGTGAATATGTGCGATGACACCTTTTATCTCACTATTTTTGACAATGACAGCATCGAACAGGAGTGGGTGATGTTTCAGCATGGCAAACCAGTAGATTCCAGGACGTTCCGGCTACAATGGGTAGAGCAGTTGTGAGAAGGTCACGGGCAGCAGAGTGTGTTTTCATGGCACTCGCAGTAATCAGTCATGATTCGCTTGCCGCTGGCATCGACCTGGACTGTGAGACATTGTCAGAACAGATGGTTAATCGCCTGGATGCAGAAGGACTGCTGATACAGACCGAATCTGGCAGGCAGCGCGCGCTTGCCATAACCCTGGATCTGTGTGGGGGCGCCGAGGAATCCGCTGAGCAACAGAGCGAAGTTGAAAAGCAGCAGGCTCTGGATAACTGGTTCTTTGAGAAGCACCCAGAGAAGCCCGGCAACAAGCGACTGAAGAATCTGAAGCGTTGAGCTAGAGAAAAAAGTCCGGGTACGTTTTCAGATAATCAACCGAGTCTGACCCTATTGATTCTGATTTGCGGGGGATCAGCCCGGGTTGGGGTCGTCGTAACGAGTGGTGTTGAACTTGCGGTCAAACCACTGGTACACCCCGGCCACGGTGCGCGGCTGGCGCTGCCGGTTCTGAAAGACGCCCGGATTAATTGCAGCAGCTTCCGGGAATAGATCGGCGGCAATGGCCGTCGGGTCCTCGTCAAGCGCCTTGAGAAAAATAGCGGCGTTGGCTGTGCCGAGAAAATGGGACAGATAGAGATCGGTCCGCCCGGGTTCACGCCCGACCATTTCTGACAGTACCTGAAAATTACGCTTGATGTTCTCCGCCGCCATCAGGGTGGACAGGCGCGGATTGAGTCTCAGGGCCAGTACTTCCTGCTGCAACGGGTCGTACATAATCGGCTGCTGTTCACGGTTCTTGTCGTCGATCAGTGCGGTCCGGGTGACATAGTCCTGCAGACCATAACTGGCACCAAAGGACTGCATTGACTGCAGCCAGTCATGGGACTTGAACTGAAACAGTCCGGTTGCCGAAGATTTCGGTGCACGCGCAGCCGGATTGAAGTAACTCTCGACCCTCGCCAGTTCCATCAGGAACGAAAAGTCCACGCCGGTGCGGATACTGCCAAGCCGAATCGCGGCAAGGACATCATTGCCAATCTTGTAACGCGCTGCATCGGCCCGGGTGCGGTCGGCCGATTTCAGGATCATGACCACCAGTGTTTCACTGATCAGGTCATCCTGCGCATCACTCTGTGGCAGGTAGAACTGCCTGAATTCCTGCAACGCCTGCCGGGTTTTGATGCCCAGTTCGCCGTTCGGCTTCGCTATGCCCAGGTCAAAGCCCAGCGCCATCAGGTTGGTCTGCAGCTCGGCGATATCCGGCGTGAAGGTTATGACGGACTCCTGCCGTGGTGTGTCTGTCGCTTGTGTCATTTCCTCCAGCTGCAGCAGTTTTTCCTCGAGCAACATTTGTTCAGCGGAAGCTTGCTTGTTGATGTTCAGTGCAAGTTCCTTGAGCAGTGCATCCTGGTTATCGATATGCTGTTTGGTGAAGCCGCGCATATCATCGATATTGCGCTCCACCAGGGCAAGCTCCTGGTTGCTGTCCTGCGCGGGTTGCAGGAAAAGTATTCCGATCAGGGTGCCAATTACAAACAATGCAGCGGCAATGATCATAAGCTGCAACAATGAGTAGCGTTGTTTTCTTTTCTTTTCCTGCAATGATTCAAACAGGCGAGTGCTGACGCCGTGAAAGCTGTTGGCCAGTTCGGTTTGCTGTGTCAGCTGGGCCTGTTGTTCGGCCTGCATTTGTGCCTGGCGCGCTTCCGTGTCGCGGATGCTTTTTTCATGCCGCCTGCGTTCCTCTTCGAGCCTCGCCTCCAGTGCCAGTCCGTGTTCTTCGTTGGCTTTCCGGTGTTGCTCGGCATCGGCCAGTGAACGCTCCAGGTGCTCGGCCCGTTCACGCGCGATACTGCGTTCTCCCTCGAGCTTTATCTGCAGCGAGGTTACTTGTTCTTCGCTGGACCTGCGGTTTTGTTCTGCATCGGCCAGTGAGCTTTCCAGGTGCTTAACCTGCTCAAGTGCGTTGCTGATTTCCCCCTCGAGCCTGGTCTTCAGTGCCGCCTCGCGTTCCTCGGTGGCTTTCCGGCGTTGCTCGGCATCGGCGAGGGAGTGTTCAAGCGATGCAACCCGCTCACGTGCGTTGTGACGTTCCTCCTCGAGCTCTGCCTGCAGTGCCGCCTTGAGTTCCTCTGTGGTCTTGCGGCGTAGCTCGGCGTCGGCCAGCGAGCGCTCCAGGGATGCCACCTGCTCGCGTGCGTTGTTGCGTTCCTCCTCGAGCTGTGCCTGCAGTGCCGCTTCGTGTTCCTCTGTGGACTTCTGGCGTTGCCCGGCATCGGCGAGGGAGCGTGTCAGAGACTCAACCCGCTGACGCGCGTCGTTGTGTTGCGATTCGACCTGTTTTACCTGCTGCCGCAGCTCGTCAAGCAGTTGCGCATCGGTTTCGAGGGTACGCTGCAAGTTTTCTTGCACTTTTGCATGATCGGCAGTGGCGGCGGCATGCGCCTCGCGAACCGCTTCCAGTTCCTGTTGCAAGGCCCGCGTTTTCGGCAGCGAGTATTGCCGAATGGATTGCAGATAGTTTTTTAATGAGCTCATATGCGCTTGTATCGTCCACGTGTTGTTATTTGAGCTGATGTTAACAGATCACGAGCGACATAAAATTGACGCATAAAAGCGTTTGTCATGTTGGCATGCGCCGGGATGACGAGGAAGGAATTAATCACACGCATAAAAGGGGTCAGTACCCTCTAATGAATATATGCCAGGATGCCAAAAAGGGTGCTGACCCCTTTACCCCTCGACCTTTTTGACCGCTTCGGACCGGTCTCCGCCGAGTTCGGCCGCGAGAAAAGCCCCGTCGGTCGGCAGTTCGATGTGAAAATCCGAGGTATCGTCGATGGCGAGCCGGCCGTGTTCGAGCTCAAGCGCCAGCACATGCCCGCCAGCCCGGCGGTCCTCACTCAGGAAATGCAGATGGTAACCGGGCACGTTCATGCCCTCGACGAAACCCGGGAACCGGAACCCCGCCAGCGTCCCGGTTACCTCATGCAGATCGAAGCACGGCTGGTCTTCCGTGACCGCGGTGAGTGGTGGATACGGTTTCGATTGCCGGGGTACGCTGCGGGTGCGAACGTGGCGGAATCGACCATCAAAACGTATTGCGTAGAACAGGTTGGCGCTTGTGAGTTCGCCATCCAGTAACTTGCACAGGCCGGTGTAATCGAGCGGACCATCAAGCGTTTGTTGAATCCGCGGGTTGAAGAATAATACGGTGGCGAACGGCGTTTGATAGTCGTCCGGTACGGGATGGGCGCGCCCGTCCCCCGTGATCTGCCAGAAACGACCGTCAAAGCCGATCATCTCTCCGTCGAGGGCATTAAAGGTTCCGATACCGAAGTCCCCATGCCGCCTGAGCTGGCCGTAGGTCATGTCGCCGTCGTAGACTCCTTCCAGCAGGGCGTTGATCGTCGACGACTGATAGACCTCGTGGATGGGTCTTTGCGGGGCATGCAGGCGATGATGTCGCAGGGCATGCAGCGCTTGAATGAATTTTTGCTCCAGCTGCATCATGGTCCGTCCCTCCCGCCGGGCATCCAGATCCGGAAGATTAGGGTGCCAGAACACAATTACCGTTAATATATGCCAATCATGTACGCTGACAAGCTTTATTCCGGCGCGGGTACATTCAAACTGAAAAAAGGCCGGATACATTTTCAGAACATCAATCGATGTCTGACCCTGTTGATTTCCGAGCGTATTTTCTGATCATATTAGGTAAAAATGAGCTCTGACACCTTTTATCTTCGCTCTTGCCGTCAGGTAGAGTTGCACTTGCAAATTGAATTCACGTCAGTTTGTTGCTTATATTTATCCCCGGCCCCTCGCTTCGCTCTCCCCAACCCTCTCCCGGTGGGAGAGGGGGTTAAACAAGGGCAGGGGTCAGACCTTGTCAACGCATTGTATTAGCTGCCTCTTGGGCCGGATAAGGCTTGATTACAGGCCTTGAAATTCCGGTTCGAACCAGGAAATGGTATTCGTAAGATTCTAATGTCAGAAACATATACATGCTGGAAATGTGGAGGTCCTTTGCCGGACCTGTTGTTGCCGCTGCCACGACATGAAGAGTGTCCGCACTGCCGGGTTCAGTTGCACGTATGTCGGATGTGCGAGTTTTTCGATGCGGTTGCACCGCAGCAATGCCGGGAACCGGTTGCCGACCACGTGTCTGACAAGTCGCGCGCCAATTTCTGTGGCTATTTCAATGCCAATCCGCATGCCTTTACATCGCCTCCGGATCAGGCTGATGCCTCTCACCGGGAACTGGAAACACTGTTTGGGGATGCCTCTTCCGGGTCTTCGGCTGAGGCTACCGAAGATGCATTGCAGGACGAGTTGGAGCAGTTGTTCAGGAAATGAATAAATTTAAACCACATAAAAGGGGTCAGTACCCTTTGCAATGAATATATGCCAGGAATCAAAAAGGGTACTGACCCCTTGAATCCTGGGCACTTGACCGGAGACGGCTAATAAGCGTCCCCCTTTCTATTGTGCTATAAGCATTGCATATGAATGACATATTCACGCCATTAACTGACGAAGAGTGCGACCGCCTCAATCGGTTCCTGCTTGACCGTATCGATGAGGAAGCGGATGCGCTGGACAAGGATGAAGGCGTACTGGATATCTCCGAGCTGGACGGGATGTTCACCGCACTCGTAAGTGGCCCGACAAGCACTGTTCCGTCTGTGTGGCTGCCTGTGGTGTGGGGTGATTTCGAACCGGTGTGGGACAGTCAGAAAGAATTCGAGGAAATCCTTACGCTGATGATCCGCCACATGAACGGTATTGCCCACCTCTTGATCGAATATCCGCAAGAATTTGAACCCATGTTTCTGGAGCGCGTTGTCGACGGTCATACCTACACCATTGTCGATGAATGGTGTGACGGATATGTGCGCGGTGTTGAACTGGCCGAAAAAGACTGGCACACGCGTGCTGAGGAACTGGACGATCTGCTGGCGCCCATCTACGCGTTTACCGAAAAGACGAAATGGCGCGGGCACGATCTCGACGACGATGAGAGAGAAGGTGTCCGGCAGGCAATTACACCTAATGTGCGGAAAATCCACGCCTACTGGCTGGAACGGCGGGGCAACCATGCGTCGGTGACTCAGCCTGTTCGTCAAACAACACCGCGGGTGGGTCGCAACGACCCGTGTCCCTGTGGCAGTGGCAAGAAATACAAGAAGTGCTGTTTGCATTAATAAGCAATTAAGGGATAGGGGTCATACCTCCCCGGTATCTTGAATAATCGGAAAGTAATCGGGGAACAGCGTTATGTCCAGGCCTTGGACGGCCTTTTTCATGGGTGAAATAATAGCTTCATGAAGAAGCACCAAATCGCACGCTAATCGTTATTTCCTCATCATGGTATCCGGTTTCTCATACGGGTGGGTGAGAGCTGATGTTTTGTCACAAAGAATAGTGCAGTCGAATTTCTACCCGGCTGGCAGTATTGTTGTTATTCTCGCCGCGTCGGACGCTAACGGTCACCTCACAGGGAGAAGCATAGTGCAAGTCGGTATGGTAGGTCTGGGACGCATGGGAGCTGTGTAGATGAGTGCAGAGGAAATTACCAATCCACTCGCGGTAGGCTTGTCCGAGCCGGTTTTGCCACAACCCTGTAGCCTGGTGATTTTCGGCGGCGCGGGCGATCTTTCCAGACGTAAACTGTTGCCGGCGATTTACAATCTGGGCCTGGACGGTGTGCTCCCCGCCAATTTTGCTGTGCTCGGGTTCTCCGTTGAAGAGATGGATGACGCCGGGTATCGAGGCTTTGCGTGGCAGGGTGTCGAGCGTTTTTCACGCCAGGCGCTGGATGAAGAACACTGGCCGAATTATGAACGCCAGCTGTTCTTTCAATCGGGCAGTTTTGATGATCCTGCCGCCTATAAAGCATTAAAGCAGCGCCTTGAGGAGATAGAGCCACAATTCGGTATTCCAGGTAACCGCGTTTTTTATCTTGCGATCCCACCGCGTTTTATCGGTATGTGTGCGCAGCACCTCAAGGCAGCAGGACTGATCCAGGACGAGACATCCGATGGCCCGTTCTCGCGCATTATTGTGGAAAAGCCCATTGGTCGTGACTTGCAAAGTGCCGAAGAGGTGAACGAAATTCTCGGCGAATGTTTTGCCGAGCGGCAGATTTATCGTATCGATCATTATCTTGGCAAGGAGACAGTACAGAATATCCTGGTCATGCGTTTTGGCAATGCGATCTTCGAGCCATTATGGAATTCCAAACATATCGACCATGTACAGATAACCGTGGCAGAGGCTGAAGGCGTTGGCACTCGCGCCGGTTATTTCGAGGGTGCGGGGGCGTTACGCGATATGGTTCAGAATCATATCCTGCAGTTACTTTCCCTGGTGGCCATGGAACCGCCGTGGTGCATGGATGCTGATGTGATCCGTGACCATCGGCTGGATGTGTTGCATTGCTTGCGGCCTCTGAATATTGAGGATGTCGAGTCGCATGTTGTGCGCGCCCAGTATGCGCATGGTTTTTTCCAGGGTGATGATGTGCCCGGTTATCGCCGCGAAGAAGGTGTCGCCAGTGATTCAACCACGGAAAGTTATGTGGCACTGCGCATGTTCATTGATAACTGGCGCTGGGCCGGTGTTCCTTTCTACATCCGCACGGGGAAGCGATTACCGAAACGGGTCAGCGAAATTGCGGTGCAGTTCAAGGATGTGCCGAATATTTTGTTCAATTCAGACAAGCAGCAGCCACTGGACCCCAATGTGCTGGCGTTGCGCATTCAGCCGGACGAGGGTTTGTCCTTGCGCATTGCCACCAAGATGCCTGGATCGCGTGTGAAGATTTATCCCGTGAAAATGGATTTTCGCTATGGCAGTACCTTTGGCGGTCAGTCACCCGAGGCCTATGAGCGTTTACTGCTGGATGTCATGGCGGGAGACGCCACCCTGTTCATGCGGCGTGATGCAGTCGAGGCATCCTGGCGCTGGATACAGCCCTTGCTGGATGCCTGGGACCAGGGTAATAAACGCTGGTTGCCGGAATATCCGGCAGGTACCTGGGGACCGGTGGAAGCCGACCGTTTGATTGAAGACGATGGACGGCGCTGGCGGGTGCTGTGAACGAGTCTTCTTCTGGCAGCGTGAGCACATCGGCGACACGGGTCAATGTGGCCGATATCGAACTGGCACTGAATCGGCTGTGGGATGCATTGCATGAAGAGGGCCAGGCCGAGCACGGGGTGACGCGTGCCTGTATGTCCAATGTCATTATCGCCTGTCTAACGGAAGAACAGGCACACGATGTCAGTAATCGCATTCCACGGTTGGTGGAACGTCACCCGGCGAGGGTGTTTTTACTGACGGCATGTGCGCCGCAAGGCAATTCCATCGAGGCCGAGGTTTCGGCTCACTGCCGTCGTACCGAGGGTAGCAAGCAACTCTGCTCCGAGCATGTGGATATCCGTTTCGATCCAGCCGTGGTCGAGCGCCTTGGATCAGTGTTGCGTCCGTTATTGATAGGTGATCTGCCTACGGCCTTGTGGTGGGCCAGTAATCAACCACCACCGCTTAGCGATGGTCTCTTTGATACCCTGGCAGAGCTGGCGGACCAGGTGATTTATGACAGTGTCGGTTGGCCAAACCCGGCCGAGGGCGTACGTGCCATGACGCGTTGGGTAATGGGGGAAAGCCGGCCGGTATTTAATCTGGCATGGCGCTATCTGAAGCCGTGGCGGCGTATTCTGGCACAGGTGCTGGATCCAAGGGTGGCGCCGGGTGCATTGCAGAATATCGATTCAATTCGCATTGAGCACGGACCCCATGCGTTGCCCATGGCGTGGTTGCTGATTGGCTGGCTGGCGGCCCGATTGCAATGGAAGCCGCAGAAAGGGGAAGTACACTCCGGCAGCGAGTTGGGTTGGTCTTTTCAAACTCCACGAGGGGCTTTGCGCGTGCATATTCATCGCTCTTCAGAAGGCATGGCACAGGTACGCAAGTTGAATCTGGAATGGCAGGGTGCTGTACCGGGGCGCGCCGGTTTTCTGTATGGCGATGACCACTGGTTGTCATTGCTGCCGGAAGAATCGACCTTGCCAGCCGCCAGTATTCCTGCACGCGAAGTGCCCATGGAAATGATGATTGCGGCACAGCTGGCCCATCGATCAAAAGATCCCCTGTTTGAGCAATCTATTGCCGTTGCGCAAATCATGGCGGGTGTGCTGGGCAAGCGGGCGACCAGATGAACAGAGTCAAACGGGGACGGAGGCATTAAACCCATAAACGCCTCCGTCCCCTTTATCCTTTTCCGCCTGGCGGTCATCCCGCTTGTCATCCTGGCGGGGATCTGGTTCGTGACCGGCATGCCCGGCAGTTCCTGGACGGGGCCGCTGCCACCTCTGACGGACAGGGAACAGGTAATCCGTGACCATCTCAAGCGCCATGTGGCTGCGCTGGCTGGCCGCATCGGCGAGCGCAATGTCTGGCGTCCCGAGGCGATGGCCGCTGCTGCCACTTATATCCAGGAGCGTTTTGAAGACGCGGGCTACACCGTCAATGTTCAACCCTTTGCCAGCCGCGGCCTGACCGTGAACAATATAGAAGCCGTCCTGCCTGGTCACGGTGCAGCGGATGAAATCATTGTCGTCGGGGCGCATTACGATACAGTGACCGACTGCCCGGGTGCCAATGATAATGCCTCTGGCGTGGCCGCCTTGCTGGAGCTTGCCCGCGTGCTTGCCGGGACGACCTTGTCGCGTAGCGTACGCTTCGTGGCCTTTGCCAATGAAGAGGCACCGTTCTTCTACGGTGATGAGATGGGGAGCAACCTGTATGCCGCCCGTGCACAGGCGCAGGGCGAGCGCATTGGGGCGATGCTCTCGCTGGAGACGCTGGGCTATTACGCTGACAAGCCGGGCACGCAAAAGTATCCCTTTCCGTTCAGCTGGTTCTACCCGGATAGCGGGAATTTCGTCGGCTTCGTGGGTAACCTCTCTTCCCGGTCCCTGGTTCGCAAGGCGGTCGGTGCATTTCGGTCATCGACGGCGTTTCCCTCGGAAGGTGTGGCGGCGCCGAGCGGGATAGAAGGCATTCACTGGTCTGACCACTGGTCCTTCTGGCAGGCCGGTTACCCGGCCATCATGGTCACGGACACGGCGCCATTTCGTTATCCGTATTATCACACGGCAAACGATACGCCGGCGCAGCTTGATTACACCGGGCTGGCTCGAGTGACCGGCGGGCTGGCCGAGGTTGTCGGTGTGCTTGCTTCGCAGTAGGGGAGCAGTGGATTATTGGGGTCTGACCCGAAGGGCGCTTACTTAAGAACCCTGCCACGGAAACACACGGAACCGTTTCCAGTAAGATAATTTATTTTTCCGTGTGCTTCCGTGGCCAATTGTTCTTTAATATATCGATCAAACTGCTTAAGTAAGCATCATTCGTTGCTGTCCCCGATTTTGAGAAAACAGACCAGGCATTATGAACGACTGTATCAAACAACTTGAAGCCACTCAGGAGTGAGCGATGCGCAATGAAGAGGGACATCCAGTTTCATGCCCGCTCCCCTCCGGGCCGGACCTGTCGAAACTGTCTGTTGTGGAGCTTGCCGCGGCGGAACGGCTGGGGGACTACAGGGAAGCCATGAGGCTCGCGAACGCCGAGGCGGAAAAACGGCTCGGTGAGAACATGCTGTTGTCCTGGTATGACCGCGACCGGGATTTTGAGTCCCCGCAACATGCCAGCGAGTGCCATCTTGACAGTGCGGTACCCGGGTATGTGGATTATGGCGTTTACCACGGCGCCACGCTCAAGGTGGATATCGAGCAGGGTCGCTTCGTGTTTTTCTATCTGCCCGTTGAGATGCCGGAATAACCGGGAAGAATGGTGTCAGTCAGCACCAACCGCTCTCGCCACCAGTGAGGCTCTGGACCAGCGCTGCAGCAGCGCCGTCCCCGGCGCGAATCGCGGCGAGGTTGCCGCTCCTGCAATAAGATTTTTTGCAATGATTGCGTCAATACTGATTCGAATCAGACCCTGGAATACCATCTTGCAGGGATGGAATAAGTGCCTGGTGAAGCAGCATACTCCCGCTCTAAGCGTTATTTTCTCGACCAGGCTGCAGCAGGGCTTCCGCTGTATCGCGGAACTGCAGTGCCGCCAGCCGCGCATAGAGCCCGTGTGCCGCGACCAGTTCGTCATGGCGGCCGCTGGCGACGATGCGGCCGTGGTCCATCACCAGGATCTGGTCTACCTTGCGGACCGTCGCCAGACGATGCGCGATAATGAGCGTGGTGCGCGCTTGCATGAGTTGTTCCAGTGCATCCTGAACCAGGCGTTCGCTTTCGGCATCGAGGGAGCTGGTGGCTTCATCGAGCAGCAGCACGGCCGGGTCACGCAGAATGGCGCGGGCGATGGCGATGCGCTGGCGTTGTCCACCGGACAGACGCACGCCGCGTTCACCGAGGAAGGTGTTGAAACCCTGCGGTAACTGGTCGAGAAATTCCGCCGCGTGCGCGGCTTCTGCGGCGCGCCGTACGTCGGCATCGGTCACCGCGGGAAAACCGTAGCGGATGTTCTCCCAGGCATCGGCGCCGAAGATGACCGGGTCCTGTGGCACCAGCGCCATGCGCTGACGCAGCTGTTGCGGATCGGCCTGGCGGATATCGACACCATCGAAACGAATCACGCCGGCGTCCGGATCGTAGAAGCGCAGCAGCAGTTGCAACACGGTTGACTTGCCGGCACCCGACGGGCCGACCAGCGCCACCTTCTGTCCGGGTTGCAGCGTCAGTGACAGTTCGCTGAGCGCAGGGCTGTCGGGCCGCGACGGGTAACGGAAGGTGACATCGTTCAGCTGCACCTCGCCACGCGCCGGTTCGGGTAGTGCAACGGGTGCGGCCGGCGTGGTGATGGCGGGTTCGGTGTTGAGCAGTTCCAGCAAACGTTCGGTGGCGCCGGCGGCGCGCAGCAGGTCACCGGCGACCTCGCTTAACGCACTCACCGAACCGGCGACCAGCAGGGCATAAAACACAAAGGCCGAGAGCTGCCCGCCACTGATGCGCCCGGCCAGCACATCATGGCCACCCACCCACAAGACGAGACTGACAGCGACAAACGTGAACAACATCACCGTGGCCGTGAGCAGCGCACTGACGCGGGTGCGCTGGATGGCGGCACCGAAAGCGGCCTCTACCTGCGCGCCGTAACGCTGCCGGTCGATGCGTTCATGACAGAACGCCTGCACGGTGCGGATACCGTACAACACTTCATCGACCATGGCGCCGATATCGGCAATCCGGTCCTGGCTGTTGCGCGACAGGCTGCGCACCCGGTGTCCGAGCAGCCACAGCGGTATCACCGCCACGGGAACGCCAAGCAATACCAGCAACGCCAGCTTGCCGCTGGTGAGGGTCAGCATGACCAGACCGCCGCTGATCAGCAGGACGTTGCGCACGGCGATCGCCAGCGTCGAACCGACCACCACCTGCAACAGCGAGGTATCCGTGGTCAGGCGCGAGATGACTTCGCCGGTGCGCGTCACTTCGAAAAACGCCGGCTCCAGTTTGAGTACCTTGGCGAACACGGCCTTGCGGATATCGGCCACCACCCGTTCACCGATCCAGGTGACCAGGTAGACGCGGGCCGCCACCGAGGCCGACATCACCGTGACCACCACCAGGAACAGCAACAGTGCCTGGTTCAGTGCCGCACCCGAGCCGCTGCTCAGGCCGTGATCGACAACCCGTTGCAGCACCACGCCGAAACCGAGCACGGCGCCCGCCGCGATCAGCAACGCGACCACCGCACCCAGCACCGCACTGCGGTAGGGTCGCAGAAAGGTGAACAGCTGCTTCAGTACGCGCAGATCGCGGCTGGGTGGACGCTGTTCGGTCAGGGTCTTTTGTTTGCTTCTTGGCATATCGCAGGATTTCTGGTGCAGGCGTGCATTATTATGTTCCCGGTTAGTGACTATTCACCACGGAGGCACGGAGAATACAGAGAAGTTTGTAAAAAAATATTGCAACTATTCACCTCAGAGGTAAATGACACCTATCCAGAGGATGTCATCACTAAAAATCCCATTAGCCACGGAATCCACGGAAGAACACGAAAAAATAAAAGCCTTAGAAGTCATATTTCCGTGTTCTTCCGTGGATTCCGTGGCTGAATGTTCAAATAAATGCCTTTCGCCTCTGTGTCTCTGTGGTCAACTGAATATATATCGATCAGTTTACGGGATTTCCGGCATAACCGCTGAGTTCCAGGTAACCGCTGCCGTGGTGACTGCCCGACACCTCGACCGCGCCCTCCCAGTAACGCACACTGTGATCCATCAGCTGGTCATCGAACAAGGCCTGCACTTCAAGATCCAGCTGCAGCTCGGCCACCTGCAAGCGCCAGCGGGTTGGATAGCGCGTACCATCCTCGGCCTGCCAGTGATGCAGGGGTGTAAGCGAGACCTGCCCGGGTAGCAATGTTTGAACCTCACCGTCTGTTCCCACCAGGGTGCCACGACTGAACGCATGTGTCTCACCCTGCCGGGTGCGCAGCTGGTAGTACATCAAGTCGCGGCCATCATCCAGTTGCAGGGAAAACCAGTCCCATCCGGCCTGATCGCTGTCCAGCGCGGAGCTTGACCACTCGCGATCCATCCACGAGGCACCCTGCACCGTGTAAACCGTATCGCCAATGCGCAACTCGCCGCGTGTCGGCAGACGCGTGAAGGAATAGTAGTAAGAGGCATTGCCGGGCGTTGCACTCTTGCGCGACAGACCACGCTCACCCTGCAGCACCAGTGGCTTGTCACCTGACTGCAATTGCAGCGCCAGACCGATGTCCTCGTCCTGTGCCGTCACGCTCAATGGAAACAATTCATTATCCGCACGCATCGACCAGGGTCCCAGCCACACGGCAAACGGTGCTACACGGGCACCGGCAAGGCCCGCCGCCGCGCGTGCAAAGCGTTCGGCTGAATAATGCCTCGCTGCGGCGATGTCGCTGATCGCCATGTGCCCCATGTAGATCTGCTGCGTACGCCATGTCGAGTCCTGCAGCGCTTCCCCGGGACGCAGTGCCACACGAAACAGCGTGAACTGGTAACCGAAGCGGCGCCCGCTTGCCGTCTGCAGATTACCCGTCAGGTACCACCACTCGGTGGCATAGTCGCGATGCGCGCCATGATCCTCGGGGAACTGGAAGCTGCGTGGTTCAAAGGCGCGCGCAAAACCGGCCGCGGGTTCCGCTCCCAGCACCTGGTCGACGCGCAGCGCCGGCGCATTCGCAGGCTGCTGCATCTCGCAGGCCGACAGCGCCAGCGCCAGCAGCAACAGCAGGTAACGCACGCTCAGTCCTCCCTCAGTTGCGGCGCCGGATGACGCTGCGCGGAACGCCACGCCGGGTAGATCGCGGCCAGGCCTGCAGCCAGCAACCCGACCAGCAGCGTCTGCAGCAGCAGAGTGCCGTCGACGCTGAACGGCATGGTCCAGCCGAACGCACGCCGTTGTACCGACTGGATCAGCACCCACGCCATGAGCATGCCGGTGGGGATTGCCACACAGCCGGCCAGCAATCCCATCAGCAACGACTCGCCACTGATCAGCCCGGCGATCTGGCCGCGTGTCAGGCCGAGCGCGCGCAACACGGCATACTCCTTGGCGCGTTCCAGTTGCAGCGCCATCAGGGCGCTCAATACACCGATAAACGCCACCAGCAGCGACACTGCACGCAACACCTCGGTGACGCGAAACGTGCGGTCGAAGACCGCCATGGATTCTTCCAGGATGGCAGCCGCGGGGGTCAGCAGGATGTCAGTGCGCGCGGCGAGTTCACTGACCTCGCGACGCATTGACTCGACATCACCGTTACGCGCGAACAGTGCCAGCGTGTGCACCTGCTGATCGGGCCAGTAGTTGCGATACACGGCCTCGTCCATAAACAGGCGCCCGTGCTCGCTGGCATAGTCGCGGAACACGGCGGCCACCTGCACAACCTGTGGCCCTGCAGGCGTCGGCAGTATCAGTGTCGATCCGGGCGCCAGGTCGAGGTGATATGCCAGCGGTTCGGACACCAGCACCGCCCCTTCGGCAAAATCCTTCCACGCCGACGCCGCGCCACTGAGCAACTCAAAACCTTGGCGCGAGGGTGCGGCCAGGTGTGCACCGATGAGTTCCACACGTCGCCCGGCCAGCGGCAGCGTGCGCTCGCGGTAACGGCTGACGGTGGCCACGCTATCCAGGCGCGACACGGCCTGCACGACGTCAGCCGGCAGCGTCGCGCCTGCGTCGAAGCCTTGCGCGGCGACGTACAGGTCAGCGCTCAACAGGTCGCCCAGCCAGGTGTTGACCGAGGCGCGCATACTTTCCACCATCACACCGACACCGATACTGGCGGATAACGCCACCATCAATGCCGCAACCGCAATCCCCAGGCGCGACAAATGCCGGTCAAGATCGCGCACGCCCATACGCCAGAGTCCGGGCAGGCCAGCATGCGCCAGTAGCCGGTGCAGTATGCGAATCACCAGCGGTGTCATCATGGCCGCGCCCAGCACCAGTGCAAACAGGCCTGCAAAGCTCATAATCACGCCACCGGGCAACGCCAGTGCCAGCAGCAGGCCGGCAGCCAGCAACAGCAGTCCCAGCAGTCCCCACAGGTAAACCCCGCGGTGCGCGGCCTGCTCCAGCGCCGCCCGCGACAAGGTCGTCAGTGGCGGCGTGCGCGCCGCGCGCCAGGCGGGCACCAGTGTCGCCAGCAGGGTCGCCACCACGCCCAGGCCGGCGGCGATCATCAAGGCCCTCCAGTCCAGCTGCAGGGCAGTCACGCTGACGTTGTAATAAAGCTCGCTGACGGTAGCCGCCACCAGACGTGTCAGGCCCCGCCCCAGCCACACACCAAGCAACAGCCCGAGTAACGTACCGAGCGCGGCAACGATCACGGCTTCCAGCAGGATCAGGCCGAACAGTTCCCGTGGCGTTACACCGAGGGTGCGCAAACGCCCGAAGAGGTTGCGCCGCTGCACCATGGAAAAGGTCATGGCGTTGAAAATCAGAAACATGCCGACCAGCATCGCCAGCAGGCTCATGGCGGTGAGGTTGAGCTCGAACGCCGCTGACAGACGTTTCACGCCCTGCGCCTGTTCGGCGACTGTCTGCAACTGCACACCGGCGGGGATGCGCTGTCTGACCCAGGCTTCGCCGGCGGCATCCAGTATCAGGTCCACGTAGCTGAGATGGCCGTGCAGTTCCAGAATGGATTGGGCGCTGGCGATATCGACCAGCAGCAGGTCGTCACTGACACGGCTTTGCTGCTCATCAATACGCAGCACATTGAGGGTGGCGGGCCTGCCGCGGTAGACAATGTCGAGCCTGTCACCGGCAGCCACATCGAGTGTGCGCGCCGTGGCGGCGCCCAGCACCAGCGAACCCGCCTGTGTCAGCCAGTCGCCGATGAAGCCGGCGTCAGTCTCTACCCCGGCAAGCTGGCTGCGGAAGGGCGCCTCGGCAAACAGGTCAAATCCCACCAGCTGGTAACGACCCGCGCCGCCTTCGACCCCGACCCAGCCATTTACCACCGGTGCCATGGGGGGTGCACCGGGCGTGCGTTTCAGGTTGACATAGACCTCCTCGGGTAGCGCGGCCCCGGGGACTGCAAGGCGATGCGTGGCCTTGCCCTGCAACTGTTGTGCGGACAGCTCAAAGGCTGCGCGCGCACCGCTGTTGGCCAGGTCCACCGCCAGCACCACGGCCACGCCCAGCGCAATGCCGGACAGGGCCAGCAGGCCCTGCCAGCGATGACGCAACATATAGCGCAGTCCGGCACGTAACAGCAACGGCGAGAACATGCGCACGGCAGTCAGTCTGCAGCAATCTGCCCGTGGCGCAGACGCAGCACGCGGTCGGCCGCCTGTGCAACCGCGGTGCTATGCGTGACCAGCAGCATGGTCGTGCCCTGCTGCCTGGCAAGGCCGGTGAGCAACGCAATGATCCGGCCTGCGCTATCCTCATCAAGGTTGCCGGTGGGCTCGTCGGCCAGCAACAGGGCGGGCCGGTGCGCCAGTGCGCGGGCGATGGCGGCACGTTGCTGTTCACCGCCCGAGAGTGTCTCCGGAAAACGCTGCTGCAGACCGCCAAGTCCGACAGCGGCCATCAGCTCGTTGGCACGTTGTTGCGCCGCGTGCTGGTCATCTCCCAGCAGTTCCAGTGGCAGGGCAATATTTTCAGCCACCGTCAGGGTCTGGATGAGGTTGAAAAACTGAAACACGAAACCGATATGCCGGCGCCGCAACAGCGTGCGTTCGGGTTCCGCCAGTGCGTGTACATCGATACCCTGCAGCGACACCTTACCGCTGTCCGGGCTGTCAATCCCGCTGATCAGGTTGAGCAGGGTCGTCTTGCCACTGCCACTGGCGCCCAGCAGGGCGACCGTCTCGCCCTTGCTGACGCTGAACGTCAGCCTGTCGAACACCACTTGGCGTGTGCTGCCGGAGCAGTACACCTTGGCCAGATTGTCGACCGCTACCATGCTCACCTGTGTACTGCCCGCGTCGCCAAACAATTATGCTGACATCATACACTGCTACATACCCTGCAATGCCCCCGCCGCTGCAGGGCTGTTTGCATGTGGATGCTAGTACTTGACAGAACAGCCGTAGGGTTTCGTTACCGCGCTGCTGACGGGCTTGCCGGCTGCCATTTCCTGCAGGGCCACACGTACATATTGTGTGGCCCGGGGAATGTCATCCGGGTTGGCGCTGCTGATACTGTCGATGCCACCCATGTAAACCAGCGTGCCGGCTGCATCGATGATGAACATATGCGGCGTGGTTTTGGCTGCATAGCTGCGGCCGATCTTGCCCTCGGGGTCGAGGATGACCGCATCGGGGTGTGCATCGCGTTTGCGGGTGAGCTCGTCTGCCTCCTGGGGGCTCACATGGCCCTGCTTGCCGGGGGCAGAGGAAATGACTGACAGCCAGACAACGCCCTGTGCGGCTGCCTCACGCTGCTGGTCCTGCATATTGCCGGCGCCGTAGTGCTTGCGGACAAAGGGGCAGTCATGATTGGTCCATTCCAGAACCACGATTTTGCCGCGGTAATCGGCCAGCCGATGGACCTCCCCGCGGGTGTCAACGCCCTCGAAGTCGGGCGCCGGTTCACCGACGCGCGGCGCGGCGCTTGACCCGCAGGCAGTCAGGGCAAGGATAATGAGGGTCATCTGGAAAAACTGTTTGCACATGATTGTTCTCCTGTTTTCAAAGTGTGTCGATGGCTGCGGCCACAATGCCTTCAGTGAGCAGCTGGGGCAACACCAGCGGCTGTTCGGCTGCCGGTGAATACAACAGATAGAGGGGCACGCCGCTGCGACCATAGCGTTCCAGCTGCCGGCTTATCACGGGGTCGCGCCGGGTCCAGTCGGCCACGAGGTAGGCCACGGAGCGCGCCTCGAACAGCGCCCGGGTATTGTCCGTGGACAGGGCGAGCTGTTCATTGACCTTGCAGGTGATGCACCAGGCGGCGGTGAAATTGACGAATACCGGCCGCCCTGCCGCACTGAGTTCCTGTACCCGTTGCTCTGACCAGGGTGTTTCATCCTGCGCGGTGGCGCGGGAAGGCGCGGGTGCGTCGGAGGCAACCATCGGGCCAATGGCCAGCGCCAGGAAGGCTGCCAGGCCGGCAGCCAGCAGCCCGAGTCGCCAGCGACCCGGTCGCCACTGGCCGTATAACCATGCAGCGAAGGCAACCGCCACCAGTCCCGCCAGTGCGCCAGCATAGGCGCGTGCATCTGTCTGCTGGCTGAGTACCCACAGCAGCCACGCCGCAGTAGCAAACATGGGGAAGGCGAGGACCTGCTGGAACGGTTTCATCCAGCGCCCCGGCCTGGGAATGAACCTTAGCCAGGCCGGAAACAGGCTCAATAACAACACGGGCAGGGTAAAGCCGGCACCGAGGGTGAGGAACACGGCCAGTGCCTCCCAACCCGTGCGGGTGATGGCGAAACCAAGGGCCGCGCCCATGAAGGGCGCAGTGCACGGGCTCGCGACAATGACAGCCAGCACGCCAGTGGCGAAGGTACTCATGAGTCCGCCGGACCCGGTCAAGGACTGGCCCGTATCCATCAGTCTGTCGCCCACAGAAAAGACACCGCACAGATTAAGCCCGACCAGCAGCATCAGGTAGGCCAGCAGGGTCACCAGCAGCGGGGACTGCAGCTGGAAGCCCCAGCCCAGTGATTCGCCACCCGCACGCAATATCAACAGCAGCGACGCCAGCACGGTAAAACTGGCCAGCACACCGCCAGCGTAGACCAGCCCATGAGTGGTGAGGCGCCGCTGATTCGCACCTGCTTCCCTGACGAAGCCCAGTATCTTGATGCTCAACACCGGCAGGACGCAGGGCATGACGTTGAGTATCAGTCCGCCGAGGAAGGCAAACACCAGGGCTGTCATCAGGCTCAGGTTCTGGGTTGCCGTTGTCGGCGGCTGCGCTGCCAGCCGTAGCGGATAGCCGCTGCGCAGCGGCGTACCCTTGTGTTCCGATTCCACTACCAGCAGACCTTGCAGGGGGGCATCCCCGGCGGGAGGCACATCCCCGGCCGGCACTGTCAGCGTAACCCCCGTCGCGGTCTGCTCCCAGCGTTGTACACCACTGGCATCAACAGGCCCCCACTCGTTGGCTGCGAACCAGACATCGGCAGGGTCAGGTGACAGCGAGCCTGGCATAGCGACCGAGATCGCCAGCGTGTCACCCTCCAGGCGATAGTCACCCGCCAGGGTGGTCACCGCTGGCCACTGAGCCCGTGCTGCAGTAAACAGCTCACGGGTTTCGGTGGCCGTGATGGATCCGCTGCCGGCGTTATTGAGTTCGAGTGTGAGGCGACCGGTTTCAGGGATGCAGTCTACCCGGCACACCAGCCATTCGGCCTCGGCGATGATGCTCTGTGGGCCCGCCGGCAGGGGGCCCGGTGGCACCTCGACAGGTACCAGTAAAATGACGCTATCCTCATAGCCATAGTTGGTCAGCGGCCCGACCCGTATGCGCTTCGGCACTGGCCACTGTACCGCTCCTGCCTCCCAGCCTGCTGGCAGCGTCCAACGAATCACAGGCGCACTGCCCGAGGCGCCTGGATTTCGCCAGTAGATGTGCCAGTGCGGGATCAGTTCGAAACGCAGTGCGAGCCACAGTGTCTGGTCGGGTACCGGCTTTACCTGCTCGCTCAGCAACGTAACCGTCGCATGCTCGGTCGAAACCACTGCGGTACCCTTGGCCAGGAGGGTGGCAGGCGCGAAGCAACAGGACAGCAGCAGGACGACGTTAAGGAACAGCCTTTTTTTCATTTTTGTTTGCGTTCTCCTGGTGCACAGCGTAACAGCGCCTGAATTGCAACCAATAGCATGACTAACTTCATGGCAGAACGGAAGACGCCGCTTTTCCCGGGCGACTGCCTGGCAGACTTATGAAAGCTTACGACCCCCGGATTGCTGTCAGGGTTCCGCCCGAAGGATCGGCCTGGCAGGATTGACTGCGCTGCAGCCAGTCTCGACTGATTTTGTGTTATACAGTCGCTTCAATAGTGCCTGACCCCATTGATCCATTGATCTTGAAACCGCAACAGTGAGGAGAATGCAATGCAAGTCGACGAAGCAGTGCGCGCGCGGCGCGCAATCAAATGGTATGACGCCGGGCATAAAATGCCTGAACAAACCTTCAGGACGCTGATGGAACACGCCATTCTCGCACCAACAGCCTTTAATATTCAGAACTGGCGCTTCGTGCGCGTCACCGACCCGGAGCAACGCAAGGCGATTCGCGCCGTGGCCTGGGAACAGGCGCAGGTCACGGACGCGTCCGAGTTGCTGGTGCTGTGCTTCGACAACAAGGCATGGGAACACGAGCCGCAACGTTACTGGACCAATGCGCCGCAGGAAGTGCAGGATTTTCTGGTACCGGCGATCGACGTTTATTATCGGGACAAGCCACAGGTCGAACGCGACGAGGGCATGCGTTCCTGCGGGCTGGTCGGGATGACGATTATGCTAATGGCCGAGGAACTGGGTTACCAGAGCTGTCCGATGGACGGCTTTGATTACGAGGCCGTCGCACGCATCATCAACTTGCCCGCAGACCATACGATCGCTTTCATGATTGCGATTGGCAAGGGCACCAAAGAGCCCTGGCCGAAGCCCGGGCAGCTGTCACTGGACGAGGTTATTATAAGCAATCGTTTTGCTTGAAACGGACAGGACGGCTAACGGGCGTCCGGAAATACTATCAAAAATATTTTCATGCACGGGGAGTTGATGTGAAAGAACGCAAGGTCGAGGTTGCCATCATAGGTTCCGGCAGTGCCGGACTGTATGCGTTGGGGAAGGTGCGTCCCTCCGGTAAATCATTTGTGCTGATCAATGGCGGTGAGCTGGGGACCACCTGCGCGCGCGTGGGCTGTATGCCGTCCAAGGCCGTGATCCAGGTAGCCGAGGATTTTCATCGGCGCAATGTTTTCAATCGCTACGGGGTCGAGGGGCATGAGGACATGCACCTCAGCATTCCGGAGGCGATGGAATACGTACAGGATTTGCGCGACGTCTTTGTCGAGCGTGTGCTTTCCAACAGTACCGACAAGCTGCCCGGGGAAAATTTCATTCAGGGCTATGCCCGGTTTGTCGAAACGAACCTGCTGGAAATCGACACGGGCGAGCGCCTGCGCGCGGAACGCATCATCATCGCGACCGGTTCGCGACCGCTGGTACCGCGGGCCTGGGAACCCTTTCGTGACCGCATTATTACAAGCGATGAATTCTTCGAGCTGGAGGACTTGCCTCGGTCGGTTGCAGTTATCGGACTCGGCGTGATCGGACTGGAAATCGGCCAGTCGCTCAAGCGCTTGGGCCTCGAGGTCACCGGTATTGACCAGCTCATGACGATCGGCGGCCTGAGTGATCCGGAGGTCGCAAAAACCGCCATCGAGGTCATCGGCAAGGAGATGCCGCTGTGGCTTGGTCATGCTGCAGAGGTCAGCGAGGCCGGCAACGGCATGCTGCGTGTACAGGCGGGTGAGCAGGTCGTCGAGGTCGAGCGTGTCTTTGCCAGCATGGGGCGCATCCCCAATCTGGAAAAACTTGGCCTGGCAGATATCGGTGTTGAATTGGATGCGCGTGGTATTCCGGTGTTTGATCCGGGAACCATGCGTATTGGCGACACCTCGATATACATGGCCGGCGACGTGACCGGCGAGCGGCCCTTGCTGCACGAGGCCGGTGACGAGGGACGCATTGCCGGTCACAACGCAATTTCCACCGAGCCGGTGGCCTTCAGGAGAAAGACGCCGCTCGGCATCACCTTCTGTGATCCCAACATCGTGGTGGTTGGCACACGCTTTGCCGACCTCGATCCGGCCAGCACGGTCAGCGGACAGATTCAGATGGGGCCAGTGGGTCGTGCCATGATCATGGCCAAGAATCGTGGTCTGATACGGGTCTATGCGGACAAGGCCAGTGGCCGTCTGCTGGGTGCCGAGATGGCATGCCCGAAGGGTGAGAACCTCGGACACCTGCTGGCCTGGTGTATTCAGCAGGACATGACGGTCGGCGAGATATTGCAGATGCCGTTCTACCATCCGGTCATCGAGGAGGCGCTGCAGGCCGCACTTTATGATCTCTATGACAAGGTCGATGTGAAGAATTCAACGCCGATTACGGAGCTGGTGCCCCTGTCGTAGCAGCGGCGTCGCCTGCAGGATGCAGGTGAGGGGCATAAGCAGGACACGGAAGCGTCTCGCCGCGATTCGTGCCGGGGACGCCGCTCCTTGTGAACAATCAAGGGCGACTCAATCCGGTGATTCTCACATCAGTAATATAAGATAAGCTTTCAGCACACGTTTATTTCAAATACAGGTAACCCATGTGCGCTGACAGCATTTATCCTCCCACTTCGTCCGATCCCCTGAAAGCGGTGTTTGATTATCACCAGGCGACCAGGCACCGCTTCGAGGGCTTCGCGCCCGGGCCGGGCTTTCTCGACTGGGCGACCCAGCCAGACCCGTTCCGCCGTTATGCGGGGGCGCGCTTGATTCAGCTGGAGACGGTAGCGCCTGCCGATGAACCGCGTTTTGATGACATCTTCACGCCGGGACAGATGCCGGCCGCAGCGCTGCTGACCATGCACACGATTTCACAGCTGTTCTACGACAGCCTGGCGCTGTCCGCCTGGAAAAGCACGGGCGCGACTCGCTGGGCATTGCGCGTCAATGCCTCCAGCGGCAACCTCCACCCGACCGAAGGCTACCTGGTGTGCGGACCGGTTGAGGGGCTGTGCGAGCAGCCCATGGTTTGCCACTATGCCCCACGGGAACATGCCCTGGAGGTGCGCGCGGAATTTGACAGCACGCGCTGGAATAGCCTGTGCAGCGGTTTTCCCGCGCACACGTTTTTCATCGGGCTGACCTCTATTTACTGGCGTGAGGCCTGGAAGTACGGCCAGCGGGCGTACCGTTACTGCATGCATGATGCGGGGCACGCGCTCGGTGCGCTGAGCATCGCGGCCGCCGGACTGGGCTGGCAGACACGCCTGCTCGATGCACCCGGTACGGATGAGCTGGCGCGCTTGCTGGGCACACTGCAAGCGCACGACGCCGAGCCGGAAGAGCCGGATATGCTGCTTGCCTGCGTACCGGCGCCAGCGGTGGAACCCTTGCCGGAGCTGCCTGCTGACGTGCTGCAATCCTTTGAATCACTGGCATGGCAGGGACAACCAAACCGCCTGAGTCCATCGCATGTTGACTGGGGCATCGAGGCCTTTGCGGCCGACGTGCACAAGCCGTACGGAGCCTGTCAGTACGAACCGTTTACAGAGCCGCCACAGTCCAGTTTGCCGCCGCCACGACCGGTGGCACTGCGGCGCATGATTCGCCAGCGGCGCAGTGCCGTGGCGATGGATGCTGAGACGCGCCTGTCGCGTGCGGACTTCTACCGCATGCTGGACCGGACGCTGGCGGTACCCGGCGCGGTGCCGTTCAGCGCGTTGCCGTGGAAGTCGCAGCTGCACCTGGTGCTCATGGTGCACCGGGTGGATGATGTTGCCCCGGGGCTGTACCTGCTGGTGCGCGACCCGGCACAGACGGCGGCGCTGGAGCAGGCACTCACCGAGGCGGACCCGTGGTACAAGCCGCCGGGCTGCCCGGAACAGTTGCCATTGTATTGCCTGATGGAACGCGATACCCGTGCTGCGGCGCGGGAGATTTCCTGTCAACAGGACATTGCCAGTGACGGCTGTTTCAGCCTGGCGATGCTGGCCAGGTTCAGCGATCCACTGCAACGCTACGGTCCGTGGTTTTATCCGCGCCTCTACTGGGAGGCTGGCATGATTGGCCAGCTGCTCTATCTAGAGGCCGAGGCGGCCGGTATACGCAGCACGGGGATCGGCTGCTTCTTTGATGACCCGATGCATGAGGTGCTGGGGCTGACGGGCTGGGGTTTCCAGGATATTTATCACTTTACCGTGGGCGGGGCAGTGGAGGATACGCGCCTGAGTACGTCGCCGGCATATGAGTGACGGGGGCATTTCTGCGCAAGGCGGTATGGAACGATGATCCACCAACTGCTGTTTCCCGGGTTTGGCCGGAGGATAGAATGAGTTTCTTCGGCGGCAGAAAAGTGTTTTCCTGGGCCTTGTATGACTGGGCGAATTCGGCGTTTGCCACCACCGTGATGTCAGGTTTTTTTCCGCTGTTTCTGAAGCAGTACTGGGGTGGATTCCACACTAGCAGTGAAACCACGTTTTATCTGGGTGCGGCAAATTCCCTGGCCAGTCTCGTGGTCGTGGTGCTTGCCCCGATACTCGGCAGCATTGCCGATCGTGGGGGTGCGAAGAAAAAGTATCTGATGTTCTTTGCCGTAATGGCCATTGTCATGACCGGCGCCCTATCATTTGTCGAAAGTGGCGATTGGCTGCTCGCTGTGGCTCTCTATGTGATAGCGGTTATCGGCTTCTCTGGCGGCAACGTGTTTTATGATGCCCTGATCGTAAGCGTTGCAGACGAACGACGGCTGCATCGTGTCTCTGCATTGGGTTTTAGTCTTGGTTATCTGGGCGGCGGTCTGTTGTTCGCCTTGAATGTGATGATGACCCTTTGGCCGGAGTATTTCGGACTGACGGATTCCACTCAGGCAATACGTGTGTCTTTCGTGATGGTGGCTGTCTGGTGGGCAGTCTTCTCGGTTCCGCTGCTGTTGTTTGTGCCGGAACCTGAAATAATAGACAGGGTGTCCGGTTGGTCGTCAATCTCGGCAGGTTTCGGACAACTCGCCGCCACCTTCCAGGAACTCAGGCAGTTACGCATGGTGATACTGATGCTACTGGCCTACTGGTTGTACATCGATGGTGTCCACACGATACAACGTATGGCGGTGGATTACGGGATGGCGCTGGGATTTGACTATCAGGACCTCATCGTTGCCATGTTGATCAGCCTGTTTGTCGGATTTCCGGCTACCATTGCCTTTGGATTGCTCGGTGAACGACTGGGAGCCAGAACCGGTATCTACATCGGTATCGGGTTTTATATCGTCATCAGTGTGTGGGCTGCCACTATCAACAACGTCTGGGAGTTTTATGTACTGGCGGTCGCCATCGGTCTGGTCCAGGGCGGTGTGCAATCCCTGTCGCGTTCCCTGTTTGCACGCATTATCCCGGCTGACAGGGGCGGGGAGTTCTTCGGCTTTTATAATATGCTGGGTAAGTTCGCGGCAGTGCTCGGTCCGGTAATGATGGGTATCAGCAGTCTGGCTACAGGGAATCCGCGAATCGCCATTTTGCTACCCATTGTATTGTTCATCGCTGGCGGCGTGATTCTTTCGCGGGTGAACGAGCGTGAGGGTATGCGCATTGCCCGGGCAATGGAAAGGGCTTAGGCCCTACCTGCGTGCAGCATCGAAACATGTGGGGTGAGAGCGATGACTAATGACGACTTTGCTGCTCTTGACGCAATCGCGCTGGCCGGACTGGTTCGCAGACGGGAAGTACTCCCTGTTGATCTGCTGGAGACCACCATAGCGCGCATCGAACGCCTGAATCCGCGGTTGAATGCCGTCATTACCCGCTTGTATGATCAGGCACGGGCGGCAGTGGCGCGGGAGATTCCCGATGGACCCTTCTCAGGCGTACCCTTTTTGCTGAAGGACCTCGGGACCGCGTATGCCGGCGCACCGATGATGTCAGGTTCCCGGCTTCTGCGGACCTACGTGCCGGAACATGACAGTGAACTCGTCAGACGCCTGAAGAATGCCGGGTTGATTATTCTCGGCAAAACCAACACGCCGGAACTCGGCATCCTGCCAACCACTGAATCCGTACTGTCCGGCCCTGCAAGGAACCCCTGGGATACCGGTAAATCGGCGGGTGGTTCCAGTGGTGGTTCTGCTGCTGCCGTGGCAGCCGGGCTGGTTCCGATGGCGCAGGGCGGGGATGGGGGAGGCTCCATCCGGATACCCGCTTCCTGTTGTGGTGTGTTTGGTCTCAAGCCAACCCGTGCCCGTACCCCGCTGGGGCCGGAGGTGGGTGACATTATGAGCGGACTGGTGGTTACCCATGCCCTCACGCGTTCGGTCCGCGACAGTGCCGCGCTGCTGGATGCCACGGCGGGCCCCGACCTGGGTGACCCCTACTATGCGCCACCTCAATCCCGCCCTTTTCTGCAGGAGGTGGGTATGGAGCCCGGGCGGCTGCGTATTGGCTACACGACCAGAACCTTCGAGGGCGATGAAGTCCATAATGATTGTGTAGAGGCTGTTCATGATGCGGCCAAACTGTGCTCCGCTCTTGGGCACCAGGTCGAAGAGGCTGCTCCAGTGGTCGACGGCGAAAGGCTCAGGAGTGCCTTTACCGTGCTGTGGGCGGCCGGCTGCGCCGCTTTTCTGGATGCCTACGGCCAGCGAACATCCCGGCCTGTTGATCTCGAGCAGGTCGAACCGCTGACCCGTGCCTTGTATGAGATGGGGCGTTCCTTCAGCGCCTCCGATTATCTGGTCGCCGTGCGCTGGTTACAGGGGTTTTCCCGGCAGATTGCACATTTCTTCGAGGATACTGATGTCTGGCTGACCCCGACACTTGCCGAACCACCGGTAAGCCTTGGCACTTTCGAATCGACCCCGGGAAATCCGCTCGCGGGTTTCTATCGTGCATTTGATTACGTGCCTTTTACGCCCGTCTGCAATGTGACCGGACAGCCGGCCATGTCCGTGCCGCTATACTGGAATGCGGAAGGCCTCCCTGTTGGTGTCCATTTCATTGGCCGCTACGGTGACGAAGCGACGTTGTTCAGGCTCGCGGCCCAGTTGGAGACTGCGCGACCGTGGATTGGAAGAAAACCACCGCTACAGCTTTTCTAGCCAATAATTTTCCTCGTCGGAAAGTATAGAGCTGTTGCTGTTATCTGGCAGATTTGTTTGAAAATACGAGCATACCAATAGCATGAGTCAGTCCCATAACAAGTACCTGCTGGTGCTCACTGTTATCTTCGCCATTGAGTGGGTGTGGCTGGCGATATCCCCGCATGACCGGGCTGACTGGGCGCTGGAAAATGTCATCGTTGTTGCCCTGGTTATCCTGCTGGCATCTACCTATAAGAAGTTCCCGCTTTCACGTGTCTCCTATACGCTGATATTTGTCTTTCTTCTGATCCATGAGGTTGGTGCACATTACACCTATTCAGAGGTGCCCTACGATGAATGGATGAAGGGGCTGCTGGGCTACAGCCTGGATCAGAGCATGGGATTCGAGCGCAACCACTTTGACCGCCTTGTCCATTTCAGCTATGGCCTGTTGCTTGCCTATCCGATCAGGGAGGTCTTTATACGCATTGCCGATGTGAAGGGGTTCTGGGGATACTTTCTGCCACTGGATCTGACGATGTCCACCTCCATGATGTACGAGTTGATCGAGTGGGGCGCAGCCAGGATGCTTGGCGGGGATCTGGGTATGGCCTATCTTGGCACACAGGGTGATATCTGGGACGCCCACATGGATATGGCTCTTGCAAGTCTCGGCGCCCTGGTTGCGATGGCGTTGACTGCGCTGATCAATTTCAGGCTGCAGAGGGATTTCGCAAAGGAATGGAATGAAAGTCTGAGAATAAAAGGTCAAGTGCCGCTTGGAGAGGATCAGATCAAGCGCTATCTGGAAGAAGCCGGTGATGCAAGGGGAGGGAGGGAATAAAATATTCCTTCCGTCCGCTTATCTGTTACTGAAAAAAATGCGGATGCGGTCCGCTCCTGCGGGGGGTTGAATTAACCCGATCATCGTAATAAGTCTCATTGTAGGAGCGGCGCCTCGCCGCGATTCGCGCCGGGGACGGCGCTCCTACAGTACTCAAGCGCTTAGATCTTGCAGCATTGCGTAGTCGAAATCGGTGAATCCACCACGGTTGTTGTCCAGCCAGTCAAGCAGTTCGGCCCAGGTTTCACGGTCTTTTTGCGCGTCCCGCTCAGTCAATTCATGGATGCCGAGCCCCTGTTCGGCAGCACTGACATAGAACTGGGTATCGCGGATGCGTGCAATGACGGGAATATCAAGTTTGTTGAGGAAGCGTTCGAGTTTCTCAAAGGCCCGGGTGCGTATGCGTGTGCGATTTGTAACGATCACCAGACGGGTGTTATGGATTCGTGCCTTGCCAATCAGTAACAAGTCCCTGATGAAATCGGCCGTCGAATGAATATCGATCGAGGAGGGTAACACCGGAATGAGGATGACGTCGGTTTCGGCAACACGGTCTTCAATGTCGACCATGACGAAACCGGCCGGCGTGTCGGTAATAATATACCGGGTGTCTTGCGGGACCCTCATCTGCCAGGCACGTGTGATCCCTGCGCGTGGTGGTTCGAATGCGGCTATGCCATGAATCGGTGGCAGTGAGGGTGGGCGCCCTTTCAGCCAGCGCATGCTGGAGCCTTGTTTGTCATAGTCGAACAGTGCTGTACCGTAACCACGGGAGGCGCAATAGCTGGCCAGATTGGTGGCAACCGTAGTTTTACCGCAACCACCCTTGCTGTTCATGACGGTGATTTTCAGCACGCTGGAATGAGCCTTCTCGCTATGAGTCAAGTTTGTTGAAACAGGGGCTGAGAATTCTAGCAGGATTGCCGGCAACGTCCAGCGGAGTGACTGGCACGTATCCTGCTGTGGGAATCCGGATCTGACCCGAATGGGTTCCAGCGGGGAAGGTTTACCCGATTATTGCAAAAAGTCTTGTTTCAGGAAGGCGTTGACTACCAAAAACAGGGCATATGTGACTGTAATATATAAAATGAATCATTCATGGTTGCCCCCGGTGTTGCCCCCGGCAAATACCTGTTGATCAGTGAAAAAATAGCTCCCGGAGCTCTCTTGTCGTGACAATTGTATTTCCTGGCTCGGCCACAAAGGTCATTTAATGCCAAACAAAAAACAGCGGCCAACGAATAATCGAAGGCCACCGTGAGGAAAGTAATTCTGTTAAGCCGCCTTCTTGCGTCTTGCTATTCCGACTTGGCGGACATATACCAACAAAAATAATGAAAATACGTATTTTTACGAATTGGTTTGCTACTGAATCAGTTTTATCCTGCGAAGCAGATAAATTCTTAACATCAAGGAACATCAAGAAACTATCGCAATGACTTCACAAACAGAAAGACAGACAAGTTCGTTAGAACAGCCCTGCTTGATCTGCGGGCAATTAACGTTGCTGACAATATTATCAAAGCTGGTGATGGCACTGGTGATGAGCATTGTTCTCATACTCATTTATTTTTTGTACTGAGAGCTGGTCACGTCAGGATCCGGGCTTTCATCTTCCGTCAGCCAACCCCTTACTGCGGTATTGTCCTGCAGGACATCCGTCACCCGCTATCGAATAACTATTCCTGCAACTGAGCAACTCTGTCACTGATCCGAACTATCCGGAGAGGGGACAGCTTAAGATTCCGAGTATGCAACAAAAACTGCCGTTCAGGGCAACGACAGAGCCAGGCGTTGGCTTTGTTGCGTACGCGTAACTCCGGCCAAAAGAAGACCTGCATCACAACGTAAAACGGCGACCCGAAGGCCGCCGATCCATTCATTTACACGAAGACAATACTATAAGGTATCGACTCCTGTAATGTAGTCACACTCAGGCTCTGCCTGTCCTTTGTCGGCACCCTGTCCTGCGAATGTTGTATTTGTAACTGCGATCATGAATGAAAATAGTAAAGAAATTCTCACAGTGTTCATTTTTACTGTCCTCGATATCGTTTAAAGGGGATTAGTGGATGTGATCTAAATCAAGAGAACCGGTCTGGGACATAAGGCTTGCAAGCTTGGGGTTATCAGCAACAACAAATGCAAAGTTCTCCCATTGCGTTTCAGTAAAGGATGTCGTGACAAGTTCCCGGCAGGATAGCTTTATCTTCAATAACTGACGCTGTAAGTCTTGAATCTCTGATTGAAGTGCATAGAGATCGTCACTGCTTATGCGTGGTGATAGAGCTGCAACACGGAATTGAACACTTTTCTCGATGATTTCATTCATGACATTAACCATGTGCGTATAGTTCTTCTTGCGCCATGCACGGAATGCATTGATTTGTTCATCAGTCAGTTCGAGCGTATCTTGATTTCTCATGATAACCGGGAGCAAGGTTGGCATAAGACCTGAGCTTTCCAGAAGAACCACTTTATCCATGACCTCCTTCCAGTCATCAGCGGTCAAAGGATGGTCACTGTTGTGTTTTGCCAGCGCAGCGGTACAAATAAATAAAAATGCAAAAAAGACTGCTATATATCTCACTTCCATATGCTCCTGTTACAAAACTTAAACTAACAATATGTGGCTTATGTTAGTCGCCACAAAATAATGCGCTATTGTGGAAAGTACTTACATGATAAACGGTCAGAAATCTGGCGGTTATTAAACCTGCTTAATATAGGGAACTATGCTGACAGGCAAACTTAAATGTTGATTTAAGTGTCCTGTTATTAATGAATGGACGGGGTCGGTGTGATTGTCCCCGTTTAGCATTGTTACGCTTTAAATAGAGTATGAAGATATTCTTTCAGCAAAATCAGGAAGCTTAGAACGTCATAAAAAACGGCGACCTGAAGGCCGCCTATTCCCGGCAACTGGAAAGCCACCGGACAGCTGTTGAAGGCTGCGCACAAAGCATGGAAAAATTACAGGGTCGTTGCAATACGGGAAATTACTTACACCAGAATCAGACTAATTATCCTGGTCATGCTCGCTCTCCAGAAACACCAAAGCAGCTTCGTTCTCTATTTTCCCATCCAGTACCTGATTCAATAATTCAAAGGCCATTTCTTTGTTGCGACCTTCCAAAGCGTCGCGCCAGCGGTGTATCAAATCAAGCTGTTCTGGCTGAGCCTCACAAACAATCTTCTCTCTTGCATTATCCATAACTGCACCCGTAATTTCAGAATTACCCCTCCTTGACTGACATTTAAATTTTAGCAACGCAAGTGTTCCAGGATATTGTGAATATTCACGTTTGAAAGGAATGGCGGTCCTGGGGCGACTTGCTCCGTGCAGCTGAAATTACAGAAACTTGGATGTTCAGCTTCCGGCAAGGGCCACAAACTTGCCGTTTATGGCTAGGATGTAAGCAGTGCCCTGCACCCTTGGGGATGTGCAAGTCCGGCCACAATCGGACCAGCAGCCAGCATGAAAACGGCCCCGAAGGGCCATCTTTTATGATATTTATTAATACCTAATGACACTCAGCGGCTCGCGCCATCCGTACATTGTTCGTGGTCTTGAACTCGTCAAACTTTTGGATCGTTGGTGCAAAGTCATCTGGGTAGACCTGCAATTTGAACTGCACGTTGCTGTCCAGCGGAATATTCAGTGCATAGCTGCCCGTACCGTCACAGGAGAACCCGGTGTATATACCCTGCAAGCCCAAGACCACATGGGGCACGCAGGTGCCGAACGATGTAGTATGGACACAGAAGGACCCCTGTCCTGTGTGCCGGGGGATAAAGAGGAAGAAGAGGAGCAGGACCCATGAGTGTTGCAGAAGTGAAGGATCTACCAACAGCCGCCGAGCGACTGGCTGAGTACCGGGCCGCGCAGGATGCCAGGCACGCTGGCCACCTGAAGTCGGTGAAGCAGTCACTGCCGGAGCCGGGCACCAGGGAAGCCGAGCGTGAACGGGCAGAGACTGCGGCTATCGCACAGGCATGCCGGCAGGCCGACGAGTTCATCGACTTCACCGCAACGGGTGAGCAGCTCGACTGGCTGCTGTCGTTCCTCAGCATGGCCGGGTGGTCCAGTTCGGAGCCGAAGCTGTTCTTGGACGAGCAGTGCGGCGTCAAGGGTCGGTTCGGCATCCTCGCCGGGCGCAGCTTTGTCCAGCAGTGCTATCATCGTCTGCTGGAGCTGAAGTAAACCCAATCATTGCAAAAAATCTTACTGTAGGAGCGGCGTCTCGCCGCGATTCGCGCCGGGGACGGCGCTCCTACAGGATTGGGCCAGGACCTCACCAGCGGTGCATTCCAGAATCACTACGAAATATTCTTTTCATCCTGTAAATCACGTGGCGAAACCTGCTCTCAGACCAGGATTTATGCAACTACCGGGTAAATACATGCCGGTGCTGTAAGGTGGCAGGGGGCTGTCCAGTAAACTGTATCGCAGTGCCCGCGGTACCGGCCCCTTAAATTAATTTCACCCTGAATATTTTCGAACTTCTTGCCTCGTGCCATGCCGACAAGTCCGAGCAGGCCGCCTATCTGGACCGGGACAAGCTGTCATCTGATGACGAGCGGGAGTCTTTACCTGCGGATGCCTTTGAGCCTGTGGCTTATGTTGAATAGGAATGTCGAATGCCTAGGGCAATATCAGTCTATGCTTGAACCGTCCCAACTATGGCCTGGATCAGGGTAAAAGCTTACTGATGCTGTCTCTGATGAATCATGTAGTATGAGAAGCCAACCTCCTGGCACTTTCGCGCGGAGAAATGTTGCAGCCAAACGTTTTGTTACTGAGCTTTCAATTTCTTCAAAATCCAGCATAGCAACCTCCATTAGAAATGTATCCGCACCCGATATTATAGACTGTCTGCATTACTGTCCCGTCACCTTGAACTGTGACTATAAGGGGTACCTGTGGTGGTGCAGCGATAGAATTTGCAAATATTCCAACACCCAGCAGTAACAATAAAAGACGTGATTTTTTCATTATGACCTCTCCGTAAATTCTTATATTCGAGCCTGATTAATTCTTGTGGCTGGTCAGTAGAGCTTACTCCACTTGAGGGGGAGGGTGTTGATGTTGATCAATTCACAGGCAGCAATATCAGATAAATCTACCTGCACTATCGGCTCTGTCCTACAGACATGCTGATAATGCCCCTGCACCTGAGCGACCGAGGGCAACCGGGAATAGTCGGGGGGAGGGGGCATTAAATGACCGAGTACGGCCAGAAGTTGCCATTCCCTGGCGATACGCGAACGGTGAAAATACAGCAACTCCGGACATTCGTAATGATTGAGCTAACGGGCCTGACGTTTAGGAGCGTCTGTTATCAAGTAAGTTGTTGGGTAGTGCGAGCTCATTCATTCTCTGAGGGTTGAGAAACGCCAGTGAACTTGAAAATCAGTTTGCCGAGGTACCTGTTAGTCGGGCGAAAAACATAAGCTGCAGCAGCAGGCATTATTGTGAAGAAAAACCTCTCTTCGTTATCCTGAGCGACAAAGAGTACCAATATAACGATAAGGGCAATTGTTATTAGTACATAGATAGCCCAAGCTCTTTTTATATAGGATTGAAATTTGCTACCTTGATTGTTCGTCATGTTGTTCATTACAGAATATTCCTTGCGGATCACCCAAAAAATTGCCTTTCAAGCGTTGAAATATACCAGGAACCTACCGTTCCCCTGGCTGCTTGTCTACTTCCGAGTAGCAGCAATTGTAACCCTTCAAGCCTGCCCAGGATTATTTTATTTTTCCGTACCGCACTCTTCGAAGTCTATGCTCAGGCGAGTACCAGCGTAGGGGCGAAAGCGATTGTCAGCAAAGTTCTGGTGTTCCGGGTGCTCGCGATAGCTATCGATAACAGGACGGGCGGCAAAGCGTACCAGCCAGCAATATCTGTAAGAGCTATCATCGGCAACAGCGTGACCGGTAAATACCCGTTGCACGCCCGGTATACCGCCAAAGCCCCGTCTACCCTCGGACATCATATTTTCCGTTTCGGCTGTATCGAGATTTTCAGTATTGAAAAATATTACGTGCTCGACAGGGAGCCACGGGCGGCAGTTCTTAAGCATTGAACTGCCACGACCTGCACTCCCCCACATGTCGATGCAGTGTGCTGCTTCCTGCTGTACAGCCTCGGCTATGCCATCTATGCAGCCTGTATAGCTGCAATTCGTATCAGAATCAACGTTACCCCTTATGCGTTGTCCTGCTGCATGGTTGAGCGTTCTGCCGCCCTTACCACCGCCGCCATGAGCAATTCAAAATCAAAGTATTCAAAGTGAGATTCCGCCAGACTGATGATTACCGGCGCTTGCTTGTCCTCGGCGGCTGCTATAACCCCGGAAATGAAATCCAGGCTCACTACATCGAAAGCACCTACCGCATAGTGGTTTTCCTATGCGTGATGCAGCATGTCAGCCATGTGAACCAGAGGCATAAGATTTACTCCTTAAAGGTTTGCAGTAAATACAAGCTGAAAGCGGCTTGTAATTGTTTTCAGACCAACAGCTGCTATCAAACATTCAATAGGAGGGATTTTCAATAATCCAGACAATAAGTGAAATAGATAATTATTCTTATAACTATCAGTAATACTAATTGAACAGGTCATCAGGAAGAATAATCGCAATCTCTAAGTCTTGCCTTTCAATAGATGATAGCCACCACAACCTGGATGTCGGGATTCAGTACAGAGTTGCCGTTCCCTAAGCGTGGAAACTCAGCGAACGCTGGACTGTTGCAGGCGTACTACCGGCCAACTACGGACCTATAGCACAACGAAAAACGGCCCCCGAAGGAGCCGTTGTTAAACTCACTCAATATAGATCTACTTCGGGCCACTCTCGAGTTGCCTGAGGCGTTCTTTCAATTGCTTGATTTCTGCTTCATTGGATTCGGTACCTGGTGCACTGTACGCGGGAGCGCCACCATAACCAGGAGCACCACCATAGCCGGGATCACCGCCATAGCCGGGTCCACCGCCATAGCCAGGAGCACCGCCATAGCCAGGACCGCCACCATAACCAGGAGCACCGCCATAGCCGGGACCACCACCATAGCCGGGACCACCACCATAGCCAGGACCGCCGCCATAGCCGGGACCGCCGCCATAGCCGGGACCGCCGCCATAGCCAGGACCACCATAGCCATAACCGGGACCGCCACGATAATCATCATAACGATCATTATTACCGCCCATCCACCTGGATGGATTCATCATATTGTTATTACCGCCGTTATTACCGCCTGTCCACTTGGATGGATTCATCATATTGCCCATATCCATCGCACTGGCCTGGTGCGCAAGCAGTAAGCTGGCCGCAACAATAATTACCCTTGATTTTATGTTCTTGTTTTGCACTGTGTATTCCTCTGTGTATATATCTGTCGGTTTGTCTGATTAAGTCTCGTTTATGCGGTAACGTTAGCTGCCTGGAGACCCTTGGGTCCTTTTTCTACCTCATAGGTGACCGACTGACCTTCGCTCAGGGTTTTGAAACCCGAACCTTGTATCGCGTTGAAATGTACGAATACGTCATCACCGCCGCCGTCCTGAGAAATAAAACCAAACCCTTTGGATTCGTTAAACCACTTCACTGTACCTGTAGCCATATCACTTTGTACCTTTAAAAATTAAATAACCGGGGGTGTTGCATACAGGAAATGAAACGAGGAATTCAGGGGGTCACACGGAGGGAACAACCAAAACTGCCAATAACAATGTCTGTAGCTTGCTACACTCTATTGGAATCTCTCCGGGATAGCCAGAAATATAATTTATATTTCAGAGCGATAAGCTGGGACTTATAGGAACAGTAATAAGGGCAGATTTATTTTCTCTGTGGTTATCGTGAAACGTCCTGTCTGGGCAGAGGGGATACTTGCCATTCTCGTACTCATGAATCCCGGTAGTAACAGGATCGGTAAACGGGGAAGACCCGGGCCAGAAAGAGACATTCTCACGGTTCCTGTGAAGGTCTCAGATGCAAGCAAAACAAGACGTTATCAGAAAGATAACGGACCGAGGGCGGACAATCAGGGACGCAGCCATGAGGTAATGCGTACGCAATAGCCCTTTTCCGGATGGATTCTCTCGAGATACGTGGGTTATGCTCGCTGACACTTGCTCTTTTGGCACACGCCCCGCGAGTAACTTGTACAGCAGGCTCATTGAAGCCCTGCGGACCTGAAAGGAGAAAAATAAATGACCAGATCTATTCTTGCAGCAACATGTGCCGCGATGCTGATGATTGCAATGCCTGCCGCTGCGCAGGATTCGGGCACCCCGATGCCGGGAACGCTGTCCGCAGCCTACCCCGGCAAGGCCTATTCACCCTACGCGAAACGCACTTTCCCCGAGCGTCCACTCTGGGGTGATTCGCATCTGCACACTTCGCTATCGATGGATGCCGGTCTGTTCGGCAACCGCTTGCCGCCCCGTGAAGCCTACCGGTTTGCGCGGGGAGAGGAAGTGGTGTCCTCCACCGGGCAGGCAGTTCGGCTGTCGCGTCCGCTGGACTGGCTGGTGATCGCCGATCATTCGGATGGTATGGGATTGTTCGGTGATCTTGCCGCCGGCAAGCCGCAGCTGTTGGCATACGAACAGGGAGCACGCTGGAACAATGGGCTTTCTGAAGGCGGCGACGCGGCGGTTCAGGCGGCGCTTGATCTGATTACAACCTTCTCGCAGGGCAACGTGGATCCTGCCTTGATGGCGCTCTATTCACCGGGCTCGAAACTCTACAAAAACCTCTGGGAAAGGGTTATCGACGTGGCAGAAGCGTTCAATGATCCGGGGCGTTTTACCACCTTTATCGGTTTTGAGTGGACCTCACTCATCAAGGGCAACAACATGCATCGTGTCGTCATCATGCGTGATGGCCCGGTCAGGACACGGCAGGTGGTGCCTTTCACGATGACGGCACCACAGGGTAGCCCCGACCCACGCGATCTGTGGCAGTACCTGGCCGATTATGAAGAAAAGACCGGTGGTGAAGTGCTGGCGATCCCGCACAACGGTAATCTGTCAAACGGCATCATGTTTCCTCTGGACGCGCAGTGGAACGGCAAGGTACTCGACGAGACCTATGTCACCCAGCGTGACAAATGGGAGCCGCTCTACGAGGCAACCCAGATGAAGGGGGATGGCGAGACGCACCCCTTCCTGTCGCCTGATGATGAATTCGCTGATTACGAGACCTGGGCTATTGGCAATCTCGACGTCAGTGAAGCAAAGACCGACGACATGCTAGCCGGTGAATACGCGCGCGAGGCGCTGAAGCGCGGTCTGGCGATCGAGACGCGGCTTGGTACCAACCCCTACAAGTTTGGCCTCATCGGTTCTACCGACAGTCACACCTCACTTTCGACCGCCGGGGAGGACAATTTCTTTGGCAAGCACACCGGCTATGAACCCAAACCCGACCGGATGTCTCATCCCTTCATGGAAAACGAAAACGGCAAAATCATGGGCTGGCAAATGGTTGCATCAGGTCTTGCTGCCGTGTGGGCCACCGAGAATACCCGCGAGGCCATCTTCGATGCCATGCAGCGCAAGGAGGTCTATGGCACGACCGGCTCGCGCATGATGGTGCGCTTGTTTGGCGGCTGGGAGTTTTCGGACCAGGACTACAATTCCCGCATGCCGGCAGTTATGGGATATGAAAAGGGCGTACCGATGGGCGGCGACCTGCGGGTCATGCCCAAGGATGCCAAGGCGCCAGGCTTTATGGTCTATGCGCTGCGCGATCCGGTCGGTGCCAATCTCGACCGCATCCAGATCGTCAAGGGCTGGATGGACGCCAGCGGCAATACCCGGGAAAAAGTCTATGATGTTGCGTGGTCCGATGAACGCAAGCCTGACGCGAAGGGCAAGTTGCCGGCCGTTGGGAACACCGTCGATGTTGCCAATGCCAACTGGACAAATACCATAGGCGCCGCTGAATTGGGCACAGTCTGGACGGATCCGGATTTCGACCCGACGCAAAAAGCATTCTATTATGCGCGGGTGCTTGAGATTCCAACCCCTCGCTGGTCGACCTACGATGCGTTCCGTTATGGCGTCGATCTGCCCGAGGGCGCGCCAACCTCGACCCAGGAGCGGGCCTACACCTCACCGATCTGGTACACGCCCGCATCGTGAGAAGACCATCGTCACGAAACACCTTGCGCGGCTCCTTTGGGAGCCGCCTCTTCATTTATTGCATTCAATGGCCTGGTATTTCTGCTCTTCGCAGCGGAGTCCAGGCCGATCCCATAGTACCGACACACCTTGACATTTGTATGGTCTGTAAAAAAACCGCAGGTTAGTGCTACTTTTCTGCCGTTCAGGTAGAGACCAGCAAGGTCTCAGATGGGCCGCAAGTACGCATTTAGCTGAAAACTCAATTGCTGATCCCGGGAACGTCCTGTGTTGCACAGAAACTTGCCGTTCAAAATATTCTTTGATACGGGTTGTTGATGAAAGACAAACGAGTGCAATCGGCCAACCACAGACGTATAACCGGCTGCTGGAACTGCTGGCAGAATAGCAAGTATTTGACGCCAGTCAATTAGCAGCCGGCAAAAAACAGTTAAGGTGGTTTTTCTGACAAGGGGAAAGCTGTGAAATATTTATTCTGGATATTACTTATAATAAGCAGCCAGGCTGTAATAGCAGGATGCCCGAGAAAGAACATTCATGAATATACTTACATGACGAAAGAAGACCTTATTGCTGAGTATTGCCGGAATGATTCAGACTATATTAGCTGGGGAAAATTGTATGCAGCATATAGCGATGAATATCATACACTGGAATCACATGGCACTGATTTAGCTATTAGCCTTTCGGAAAAAATGTTTTCGGCAAAAGAACAGATGTCATGCAGTGCTCACAACAGGGCTAACGTATTTTGCGTACTTAGTACAGGCCACAGAATAGAAAAAGAAGAAGATATTAAGTGTGAATAAGGGAAGCAATCCTGCGTTGGCTGGTGAGGGCGTACCTCTTCATTTTTGTGAGTCAGTCGTAGAGCAAATGCCTGTTACTATCTTGCGAGCATCCACTGTACTATCGTGTTCGGCCAGATGAAGACCTGCATCACAACGTAAAACGGCGACCCGAAGGCTCCGCCGATTCCCGGTAACTCGAAAGCCACCGGAGCAGCCGTTGAAGGCTGCATGGAGAGAATAAATAATTCACAGGGTTGTAACAATCAGGGAAAATAGCAGGACTTGTGGTAGCTTCTCGCCGCAACTCTGCCGATGACGGTAGTTGAGCAAGTAGAAAATGCGCTGTTACGCTATATTTTGCTGCGCGGTGTTACCAGCGTCTGAAACACAAGAGATGACTCAAGCTTAATACTAACGAGAGAATTATCAAATACAAGGTCGGGCTGTTGAATCTTGCCGAAGAGCTGGGCAATGTCTCCAGGGCCTGTCCTGATGGCTATGGAGAAGTATCTTGTCACCTGTCGAAAAAACGCAGAACGAAGAACCCGTGTACTCGGCGCTGGTGGCTGCACACATCGTCTATTGTCTGCATTCAGCTGCCATTGTGCTCGGTATTATGGGATCCGCAACCGTGATCGGCGGTTTCCTCGGGAGTTTGCCATCGATCATCGCTGTCATTATCAACTACCTGAAACGCGGTAGTGCGCGTGGCAGCTGGGCGGCATCGCACTATCGCTGGCAAATCCGCACGTTCTGGTTTGCACTGCTATGGCTGCTCATTGGCGTGCTGCTGATTGTGACCGTGATCGGCGCCCCGTTTGGACTGGGTCTGCTTGTCGTCGTGACCCTCTGGCTGATCTACCGTGTTGCCCGCGGCTGGTTACGGTTGCTCGACAAGCAGCCAATGTACGTGTGAACTCCTGCCGGGATGATCATCAATTAAATAACAGGCATTGGTGAGTGCGTAGAGCGCCAGTGGCCTGGCTAGTGTCCGTGGCTGGTCCAGCAGGCATCCAGTGACCTGTGTCCTGTCAGCTCAGGCCTACTTCTCCTCCCATCGCGGTGTCGTGTCACCGAGCAGGGTGTGGCCGCTGACCCGGGTGATGACCGGCCTGCCGTTTTCCAGTTCGTAGGTGGCGTATTCGCGGAATTTACTGGTCATTTTCTCGCCGTCCAGAACAATGTTCTCGGTAATGGTCGAGTGCGACAGTCCGCTCAGGCCATCCGGCATGACATGAATCTCGGTGTTGTTGCGCTGATAGTCGTAGCCCCCGGTGTTTGACCAGCCCTCGTCAATCAGCACCAGGTAATCGTCCTTGTTGAGTTTTACCTTGGCCATCCATTTCTTGTAGGGGAACTCGATTGTTTTTTCGAACGAGTCACTCAGATATGTCCCGATACCTGCTGTATCGCGGTTCATTGCTGCCGCGTCCGTGGCATCGATAACCTGCTGTATCTGCTCGCTGGTGATGCGGTCAGCCGCCTGGGCCGGGTGTGACAGCAATATGGATACCACTATGCCGGTGACTAGTCTGTTCATGTTGTTTTATCCTGTACCGGCATTGATGACGGGTGCAGTATGGGTCATAAAGCCGCAAGGTTAATTACACCACCTTTCGCATACCCCCTGGAATTGGACAAAAGTACATGGCGTGGGGAAAGGTGTCAGGAACCAGTAAAAGGTTTCCCGATACCTTTTTCTGCCAGGATGAACAGACACTATGAAACACCTCAGGGCACTCACCTTCGACCTGGATGATACGCTCTGGGATAACCGGCCCGTGCTAATGGCGGCCGAGCAGTCCTTGTACGACTGGCTGGGTCGGCACTATCCGCGCATCAAGCAGCGCTACAGCCTCGAGGGAATGTGGAGCCTGCGCCAGGAGTTATTGAGGCGAAACCCCGGCCTGCGCCATGACGTCACCGCGCTGCGCAAGGACTCGCTGCATGTCATGGCGCAAACCTGCGGTTATGACGACAGACTGGTGGAGCGGGCCTTTGACGTCTTCCTCGAGGCGCGCCACCGGATTACCCTTTACAGCGATGTCGAGCCAGCGTTGCGAAGATTGCGAGCAGCCGGTTACTGCCTGGGAACGCTTACCAACGGCAATGCCGACGTGCAACGCCTTGGCCTCGGGCACCTGTTTGACTTTTCCCTGACGGCGGCGTCTGTCGGCAAGGCCAAGCCCCATCCACGCATGTTCGAGGAAGCCTGCCGGCGTGCACAAGTGACTGCCGCGGAACTCGCCCACATCGGTGACGAAGCGGGCACCGACCTTGCCGGTGCGCAGAACGCGGGGGTGACTGTGATCTGGATGAATCGCCAGGGTCTACCGGCTGACCCGGACGTTGCCCACCATGCCGAGATCCGCGACATGACACAACTGCTTGCGCTGTTGGGATTGAACTAGCCAATCCTGGCACTTACACCCTGGGTCGGGTCGCGCCCGTGACGCCGGCTGTCAGGGTAAAGCGCATGGCTTCCTCCATATTCATGTCGAGCGGTCGGACGGCACTGCGGGGCATCAGTACGGCATAGCCGCCGATCATGTAACTCAGGGGCAGATAGACCAGGATACTGTCTTGCTCACGAAAGTCTTCAGGCAGATTATCCGGATTGTCCTGGGTCACGAAGCCGATCACCTGCATGCCGCTATCCCCAAGCGTGACGGCCACCACCTGGTCGAACTCTTTCTTGGTGGTTGGTGAAAAATAATTCAGGAAATCGCGCAAGGCCGGGTAGATCGATTTGATCACGGGCGTGTGGTAGAGGAGTTGCTCCCCCGCGGCGAACAGCCTTTGTACCACGTAGGCGTGCATGAGTAATCCCGTGACGAATGCTGCCAGCAGACCGGTAATGAGACCCATGCCGGGCCAGTACCAGTTTTCCGGCAGCCAACGCTGGATCAGGTTGCCCAGCACAGTTTCTGCCGAGACGGCAAACCAGTAGAGCAGGTAGAGGGTCAGCACGACTGGCAGGATGGTTATCAGCCCGGTAAGAATCTGCTTGCTTATGAATTTCACCATCTGGAATGCTCCCTGAAAAAAATTGTGCCCGATCTGGAAAGGCAGCATACACGCAGATAATGGGGAGCAGGGAGGAATGATGCTCATTGAAACGAAAAGTACCGTCATTCCGGGTGGAGCGCAGCGGAGACCCGGAATCCAGTTTGCAAAAACCCGGAAAAATCATAAGGCTGGACCCCGGCCTTCGCCGGGGTAAGACTTAAGCCAGGGCCTCGTCTCATTTACCCGGCTTGCGGGGAACGCCCACCTGCAGCAGCTGCTTGCCGAATTTCTCGGTCACCGCGTCGATGGTTGCCAGTAACCGCCTGTTGTCCTGCTGCTGTTCGGGTTGATCAAACAGGTCTGCCTGCGTTGGCTGGCCTTCCTCCCAGTCGCTGAGGCCTATGCCGATGAGTCGAACCGGTTTATCCGGCAGCTTGCCATCGAGGAACAGCTGCCAGGCGGTCTTGAGCATTTCTCGCTCATCACAGGTTGGCGTCGTGCGTGTGTACTGGCGCGTGCAGGTCTCGAATCCCGCAAAGCGTATTTTCAGCGTCACGACGGCACCCGACAAACCTTCCCGACGAGCAGTTCTTGCCACATCGGCCGCCAGCCCGCGCAGGGCGTCGTGAAGTCGCGTGTTATCGCGGATATCTGTCTCGAAGGTGGTCTCCTTGGAGATACTCTTGCGGCGTTGTCCCGGCAGGATCTGGTCCGAGGCGATGCCCATCGCCTGGCGGTGAAAACTTGCCGCGGCCTTTTTTCCCAGATGCTGTTCCAGTAATGGCAGTGGAAAGGCGCGCAGCTGCTGCACCGTGCTGATTCCGAGGCGGCTGAATACCTTCTGCGTCTGTCGTCCCAGTCCACGCAGGTTGGCTACCGGCATGGGAGCCAGAAAATCGAGCACCTGTTCCGGGAAAACCACCGTCAGACCGTCCGGCTTGCGGTGCTCCGAGCCGAGTTTTGCAATCAGCCGGTTCGGCCCGATGCCTACCGAGGCAGTCAGTCCTGTCCCGTCGAGGATGCGCTGCTTGATTTCGTGCCCGATTGCTGCCGGTGTCCCGAGCAGCTTCTCGAGTCCACTGACATCCAGGTAGGCCTCGTCGATGGAGGCGGCTTCCACCACGGGAGCCAGGGTTTCCAGGATCTGAAACACCCGCCGCGATTGCCGGCGATACTTCTCCATGTCGGGGCGCAGGAAGACGGCATCCGGACAGCGCCGGAAGGCTTCCGATATTGGCATGGCGGAGTGAATGCCGAAGCGTCGTGCCTCATAGGACGCGGCGGCAACCACGCCACGATGACCGGGACGCGCACCGACGACCACGGGAAGGCCACGGTATTCGGGATGTTCCAGCTGCTCGCAGCTCGCGAAGAACGCATCCAGGTCCATGTGGGCGATCCAGCGGTGTGTCTGTCGAGGGCTTGTCATGCGTGATTGATGGCGGGTCACTCGGGTTGGCAGTACCGTAACTGGGGAGTGGGGGACAGGAAGATTATATCCTGCCATCACTGGCGTGGCGTGTGTGTGGCGGTGACAATACGGCCATGGCATCGGCCCGGACATTTATCGGTATCGACGGCTGCAGGGCTGGCTGGTTCTGCGTGACCCTGCACGAGGGTGATGGCTGGTCTTGTCGCGTGGCGCCGGATGCGTATGCACTGGGAGCGCTGGTCATGGAAGTCGACAGCGTGTTGATCGATATCCCGATCGGGCTCCCCGATTCGGGTCCTGACGGGCGTTTGTGCGATCGGGAGGCCAGACAGCTACTGGGACGCGGGCGTGCAGCCAGCGTATTTTCCGCCCCGGCACGTCGTACGCTGGCAGCGGCCAGCTACCCGGATGCCCTTGAACTGAACCGCAAGGCAACCGGATGCGGGCTGAGCAAGCAAGCCTGGAACATCGTGCCAAAGATCCGTGAGATCGATACCCTGCTGGGCGACAACCGGGCGCTGCAGGGCGTGCTGCGGGAATGTCACCCCGAACTTTGCTTCTGGGCGATGAACGGCAAACAGGCAATGCACTTCAACAAAAAGAAAGTGCCGGGGCAGCAGCAACGACTGCGCGTGCTGGAGCGCTACTTGCCGCAATGCCACGCGCTATTCGAGCAGGCATGCAGCGAGTTTCTGCGGCGCGAGGTCGCGCGCGATGACATCATCGATGCCATGGTGTGTGCGGTGACGGCCAGATATGGATATGGCAGGTATCGGACAGCACCGGCCAATCCTGCGCTTGACGGGCAGGGGCTACCGATGGAGATTGTGTACTACCTGCCGGATCGCCATCCCGGCAAAAACCGGCACCCTTTGCATTGAACAAGATGGATTATTCGCTACGCTCACCCTGCGGGAAGCCTTTCACCATGCAACTATTCACCTCAGAGGTAAATGACACCTATCCAGAGGATGTCATCACTAAAAACCCCATTAGCCACGGAATCCACGGAAGAACACGGAAATACGACTTCTAAGGCTTTTATTTTTTCGTGTTTTCCGTGGATTCCGTGGCAAAGTGTTCAAATAAATGCCGTTCGCCTCTTTGTTTCTGTGGTGAGCTGAATAGTTACTTCACCATTATGACGGGCGCATGTGACGCGCGATGCAGTGCTTGATGCGTTGATCAATTGCCCCGGCAGCGTCGGCCGGTACTGCGCCAATGGTCAGTACCGACAGCAGCAGATCCTCGGGCGAGTCCTGCGTGCCTTGATTCATTTTCATCGATGCGTTGAGTCGTTCGACCTGGTAGGCCATGCGTTCCGCCTGGCAGTCTGGCGGTGACTCCAGTTCCAGCAGTACTTCCAGCCTGAGGCAGGCGGCCTGCTTGTCTGCCAGGTTTCTTGACAGGGTTGTGTCGTCCGGCCGGCTGAGCGCCTGACTGAAGCGCTGCTCCATTGCCTCGGCATGGGCACTGGAGAGCGCGGGCAGGTCATCCCATTCCGCCCTGATCGCATCCGCATCAATGGCGTTGCCGGCCAGTACTGCCTGTTCCCATTGACTGCACAGTACGGCGCGCCGGGAGAGGTTATCCAGTTCGGACGCCTGGCTGCGGGATTCAGCAGCCTTGAGTGCGTCGGTAAATTGCTGCTGTGCCGTGCGCCAATTGTTGTTGAGGCTGTTTTCGTGCTTGCGTGGTACCCAGCCGATTTCCTGCCAGCGCGCCCGGGTCCGCGCGAGTACCGAGGCATTGGCAAGCAGTTCCGCGTCACTGGCTGTTGCGGCCCGGGTTAGTTCTTCAATCAGTGCCTGTTTTTGTTTCTCATTTTCATTGCGTTCGGCAGCCTGTTCATTGCGCTCGGCATCGCGGCGCTGGTAAGTGAGTTCACAGGCGGCCTGGAACTGTTTCCACAGCCTGTTTTCGAGGGTGCGTTTTTCAACGACCGTGATTTTCCACTGTTTCTTCAGCGCCTCGAGCTGCTCGAGCGCGTCACGCAGGTTGTCCACCGCAGCCAGTGCCTCGATATCGGCGATAAGTTTTTCGCGTACCCTCAGGGAACGGCTGCGTTCGCTGGACAGGTGCGGTTCGTATTGATCAAGTGCCTCCTGCAGTGCCCTGGCAAGCGGCTTGCGATGCTTGTGATCGACATTGCCGATTTTGTAGTAATCGCGACGCGCGTGGCTGAGGAATTTATCAATGTCCCGCCAGTCGGGCTGTTTCCAGTCGGTTGCTGCGTAACGCGCGTTCAGGCTGTCGATGATGGCCTGGCGTTTCTTCAGGTTTTCTGCACGTCGTTGCTTGAGCTTTTCAAAATGGGCAATGCAGGGCTTGTAGGCTGTTTCGCAGGCCCGGTCGAACGTTTTCCAGAGTGCCTTGCCGGCGTGGTCGCCGGATTTATCCCAGTCATGCCATTGGTCGCGTGCCTGCTGTATGCGCTTGGCAAGCTGTTCCGGCGGCAGTCCTGCGTCCGTCAGCTGCGTCACCTCGCTGATTAGATTCTGCCGTGCCTGGGTGGTACCCCAGTGACGCCAGGATTCCAGCTTGCGCAGCTGCGGGCGGACACGCTGCAGCCGTTTTTCGATATCTTGCCAGCGCTGTTCGGAAAGGCCCGGGATATTGCCCATGATCGACAACAGCCTGTTATTGGCGCGTTCCGCCTTCTGCAGTTCCTTGTCCCTGAGCGTGGTTTCCAGTTCATCCATCAGCCTGAGCGCTTTTTCATAGTCACGGTTGCGACGTTCCACCTGTTTGTGTATGCGCGCCCTGAGCGTTTCCAGGCCGGCGTCTATTTGTGCCTCCAGCTCGCTGTCTGTTGCGTTATCTTCTTCTTCCCCGGTCGCGAGCGCGTCGTCGCTGTTGCGCAGGGTGTCAATGGCCTTGCGTACCTTCTTGGCACGCGTCTCATCGATGCTGCTGGCTGCCTCGAGCAGGGCGTTGATTTCACCGAGAATGGCCTGGCGATTCTCGAGCTGCAGGGGTTCGGGTTGTTTACTCATGGTGGTGGCAGTCGCAATGCAGTTTCAGTTATTTCCGAAAAGTCCAGTAGCGCCCCTGACCGGTGTCAATGGCCTCGAGACCAAAGCGATTATCGGCGCGCTGTCCGGTCTGCAGCAGCCCGTAAATGTCTTCCATGATACGGCGGTCCTCGGCGTAGTAGGAATGGCCGAGCAGTCCGCCCGAGGCATCGCTGGCATCGATGGTTTCCGTGCCCTCCACGACGACCAGTGCCTCGCCGGAGTCGCCGGCGCGCGGATAACCATGGAACGCCTTTGATGCCATCAGGGCACGATCTTTTGAGGAGGCATACAGCGTCATGTGGATGCCGGTACGTGCCAGTCGCGGTGCCATGTCCTTGCGGAACACATCCGCATCGATGTCCGGCGCGATCATGATGATTTCCCGAAACAGCATCAGGTCACTTTCCAGGCGGTCGCCGGACAACGTGATCATGGCATTGCCGATGATGCGGTTGCCCATGCTGTGTCCGACCAGGTAGATGCTGTGTACCGGAACCTGTTCCAGCAGGTCTGACATCAGCTCCACGAAGTGTGCCTGCGCCCATTCCGCATTGGTTTCATCCACGATGTAGCCGGTCAGGCCACCCTGGGATGGCCAGCTGAACAGGACCACGGGACCGGAGAATTTCAGGTCGTCGGCAAACTGCGCCACCCTGCGGCTGGTATCAGGAAACTCTTCATTGTAGCCGTGGACGAAAACCATCAGCTTGTTGTCCGGGGATGTCTCGACGGCGCGGCTGAGGCGGCTGATGAACGCCTCACGGTTCAGTTTCAGGACATCGCGCACATTGATGTGCTTGTCTTCCTCGGGCGACCACTCGAGCTTGAGTAGTGACGGCTCCTCATGCTCGCCCATGATGTGGTCCGGTGGAATGCTGATCTGCGCGATCCCGTAGCTGAGGTCGCCGCGTATACCGCTGAAGTAGCCGTCGCCATCGGCATCCGCTGCACGATCTGTGGCATAGAAGAGGTCGACGAGGCGCGGTTGCGGCGCAGCTTGCGGGCGTTCGTCACCGCTCATTGAGCAACCGCTCAGGTTCATGATTAGAACAAGAGCCAAAAAAATGGCGAATCGTTGGGCGAGACTGTTTTCCATAACGTGGAGTGTACTTGGATTGATGTGGCAGGATGAACCGAAGGTTTACGACCTTCGGGAGCACGATATGTTCCTGATGCTGTTCCGGGAGTTTACCAAAGCTGTCAGCCAGCTGTGTATTTTCCTTCTGCTCTGTGGCCGCCAGCCCGATTATCAGGCAGTATTTCGAGGCATGCGCAAACTCATCATCGGGTTACTGATTTTTGTGGCGGGCTGGGGACTTGGCTGGTATTCGTACCGGCACTGGGGCACTGCCCCGGGACAGCCTGTACTGCACGTTCTGCCTGCACCCGCGCATTTGCTAAATCCTGAGGCCGCGGCCGTCATCGCACCGCCAGCGCCGGGTGCCGGGGGTGATATCGCGCGGTCGTTACAGCGCAATGACTTCGATGCCGTCCTGGAACACTACGAATTGTTGCAGCTCCAGGCGGGTGATGCAGCGGTGGCGGCAGCCAGGGCTGAAATTCTGGCGTATGCCCGCCGGCTTATCAGCGAGGGTCGCTACAGTCTGGCGGAACAACTGTTACAAAAATTCCTGGTGACTGCCTACCGTGATGTCGAGGCGCGCGTGCTGCTGGCGGAAGCGTATCAAGGGCAGGGCGATTTCCTCGCGGCGATCGACCAGTTCTACGAGGCCAGGGGTTATGCCTATCGCCCGGCCATGCTGCAGCGCATCAGCGAACGTATTCGATCCATGGTGGCCGTACGGGTGCAGTCACTGAAACGCAAGCATGATGACAGCGCGTTGCTGGCACTGTACCAGCACCTCATCCAGCTGGAACCCGACCATGCACCCTGGTTCATAGGGCTCGCCGCCATGCAACTGGCGCTTGACGATACAGACGCTGCGCGCCGTTCATTGTTGCTGGTCGCACAGGACCCCGATGTCGGTGCACAGGCACGGGCGATGCTCTCGGAGCTGAGTGTTGCCTTCGCCGGGATGCAGGGTGCAGAGACATGGGATGCGGTGACAGAGGTCGTCGGTATACCGTTACAGCGCAGTGGCAATCATTTTATTGTGGAGGCCAGACCGGCCGATGGACGCAGCATCCAATTGCTCATCGATACGGGTGCCTCCCTGACAATTTTTACCCCCGAGGTGCTGGCGCAACGCGGCATCCGTTACCAGGATACCGGCAGGACCGGTACCTTTAATACGGCAAACGGTACGGTCGAGGCACCGATCTATACACTCGATGCCCTTGCAGTGGGTGACTGGCACGTCAGGCAACTCGATATCGGCGTCATGGACCTGGGTGCAGGAAACGGAGTGGACGGTCTGCTGGGTATGAATTTCCTCAATCATTTCCAGTTCTTCATTGACCAGAACGACTCCATGCTGCGTCTTTTCGCCGATTAAATGTATATGGATGCCGGCATAATGAGTCAATCGGGGTGAGGATCAAGCAGAACGCCGTTCATTGAATTGGCTGCAGGACCCTCGGTACCATAGTGCCTGTATGCATTCCATGTAGTACAACGTTAAAAGGAGAAACAGTATGTTCGAACCGATTGAAATACCCTTTGGCTGTGTGATGATGTTCAACGTGGTTGACCTGAAGGACGGTGTCACGGTCGAGGACGTCGAGCTGGTGCTTGGCGAGATGTGCAATGTTGTGAAGAACACCTATGGTGACGACAAGGGCGGTTTCATCGCAGGACAGGTCTACAAGTATTCCGGTTTTGTGTCCGCTGAGGGCACCGTCGGAGAAGCCCCGGAAGACAACGAGACGGCTGCCAAGATCAAGCAGGGCGAGCTGGCGATCGTGACCTTCTGGAGGTCGTTCGAACAGCATGAGAAATCACACGCCGACAAGATCTTTAACGAGAAATTCTCGGCGCTGGTGGAATTCTGTGATGAAACCTATGAGCTTGGTTACCAGATGCTCTGGCAGGGTGTGCCGGAATAAGATTGAGGATATTCGTCTCGTGTGATTTTTCAAAAGGTGTAAGAGAAGACAGTGATTTACAGGATGAAAAGAATATTTCGTAGTGACTGGAGCCCGCTGGTGAGGCCGGCCCAACGAAGAGCGCCGTGACGCGAAGCGCGGCGAGACGCCGCTCCTACAGAAGATCAGAGGGACGGAAGCACACGGAATCGTTTCCGGTAAGATAATTTATTTTTCCGTGTTTTTCCGTGTGCTTCCGTGGCTAATTGTACTTTTATGTATTGATGAGACTGCTTAAGTAAGCGCCATTCGTGTCAGAGATATTATTTAAACAACCTGTCCTGCACACCAGCCCGATGACCAGGCCCACTGGAAGTTATAGCCGCCCAGCCAGCCGGTGACATCGACCACCTCGCCGATAAAGTACAGGCCCTCGACCTTGCTGGATTCCATGGTCCTGGAGGAGAGTTCGTTACAGTCGACACCCCCGAGGGTGACCTCGGCTGTGCGGTAGCCCTCGGTGCCGCCGGGTTTGATTTCCCAGTGTTGCAACAGCCGGGCAATTTCTTCCATGTGATGCTGTGACAGCTCCTGCAGGGGTTTGTCCACGGTGTCTTTTCCCAGCAATGCAAGGATGAGTCGTTTCGGTAACACCCTGGACAACACTGTTTTCAGCCTGGTGTTTGCCTGTGTGGCGCGACGTGCTTTCAGGAAATCCACCACGTCGAGTTCCGGTAGCAGGTTGATGTTGATGGTCTCGCCCGCTTTCCAGTAAGAGGAAATCTGCAGAATGGCGGGACCGCTCAGGCCGCGATGCGTGAACAGGATGTTCTCCCTGAACTGTATGCGTGCGTTACTGACAAGGCATGCAACGGCGATCCCTGACAGGTCTGCCAGGCGTTCCCTGTCGTGCGGTTGCAGGGTGAAGGGGACCAGTCCTGCCGTGGTTGGCCAGATGTGATGACCGAACTGCTCGGCCACTTTATAGCCCAGGGGGCTGGCACACATCCTGGGTATGGACAGGCCGCCAGTGGCAATCACCAGTGAGCCTGGCTGGAACGTTCCCAGTGATGTCCTGACTGTAAAAGTCTTGTGTTCATCTTTATCAAGTGACTGGATATGACAGTCAAGGTGGATGGTGATATGTGCTTTTTTGCACTCCTCGAGCAACATCCGAAGTATGTCTTTGGCGCTGTTATCACAGAATAACCTGCCGTGGTCACGCTCATGGTAGGGGATACGGTATTTATCCACCAGGGCGATGAAATCCCGCTGTGTGTAGCGGCTCAAGGCCGATTTGCAAAAATGGGGGTTGTGCGAGATAAAATTGTCGGCACTGACTTCAGTATTGGTAAAGTTGCAACGCCCGCCACCTGACATGAGGATCTTTTTGCCGGCTTTGCTGGCATGGTCGAGCACCGTAACCCTGCGGCCACGTTTGCCCGCCTCGATGGCGCACATCAATCCTGATGCGCTGGCACCAATGATGAGGACGTCTGTGGTCATGGATTCAGCTGACATGGTGCAAGCTTCAGAAGAGGTTTCTGGTATGAATGGTATTTACTTAAGAACCTTGCCACGGAAGCACACGGAAGGACACGGAAATATACCCGCAAAGGCAGTATTTTCTTCCGTGTTTTTCCGTGTGCTTCCGTGGCAGATTATACGTTTATATTGATGGCACAGATTAAGTAAGCACCTTGCATTGCTGACGTCTGCTAACGCAGTTTTCGCACCCTGAACCTGCGGCCCTTTATTTTTCCTTCCGAGAGGATTTTCAGGGCCTGTTTGGCAATGGGGCGTTCCACCGCCACGTACGCAAGCCTGTCAGCGATATCGATCTTGCCGATCTGTTTGCCCGGCAGTTCGGTGTTCGCGGTCAGGGCGCCCAATATATCACCGGCGCGAAGCTTGTCTTTGCGACCGGCATTGATACACAAGGTGACCATCGGCGGGCTCAGTCTGAAGTTCTCGCGGCTTTTCAGAGACGTTGTTTTATCAATGGTGACGGGGCTGTTTTGAAAGGCCTCTATCGCCTCGATCCTGAATTGTTCCGCGGCCATGAACAGGCTGATGGCGAGACCTTCATTACCGGCACGTCCGGTGCGCCCGATACGGTGAATATGCAGCTCCGGGTCGGGAGACAGTTCGAAATTGATCACGGCCTGCAGGTCCTTGATATCCAGTCCGCGCGCGGCAACATCGGTTGCGATAAGGATCGAGGTGCTCTTGTTGGCAAACTGTGCCAGCACCTGGTCACGTTCATATTGTTCGAGGTCGCCGTGCAGCGCCAGCGCATGGAAACCCTGTTGCCATAACGCGTCCGCCAGTTCCTGGCACTGCTGTTTTCGATTGCAAAAGACCAGGCTGGATTCAGGGCGGTAATGTTCCAGCAGGGCCGTCAGCGTGCTGGTTCTTTCGCCTTTCTGAATCTCGTAGAAGACCTGCCTGATTTTATTGTTGTGATGTGTGGTCTCGACGCGTATCTCGACCGGATCGTTCTGGATGGTGTTGCTGATGACCTGTATTTCGTCCGGATAGGTGGCCGAGAATAACAGCGTTTGTCTTTGCCGGGGTGTCATCTCGATGATGCGCATGATGTCTTCATGAAAGCCCATATCCAGCATGCGGTCGGCCTCATCCAGCACCAGTGTGGTTAACCCCTGCAGTTTTAAAGAACCTTTTTCCAGGTGCTTTAACAGCCGGCCCGGTGTGCCGACCACGATGTGCGGGTGCTTTTGCAGTGAGGTCAGTTGCGGGGCCAGCGGTTTGCCACCGCAGAGGGTGACGATGCGGGTGTTGGGCATCGCGCGCGCCAGGCGCCGGATTTCCTTGCTGACCTGGTCGGCCAGTTCACGCGTCGGACAAAGCACCAGTGCCTGTGTCCGCTGGCTGCGTGCCTCGAGCCGGTGCAGCAAGCCGATGGCAAAGGCAGCCGTTTTGCCGCTGCCGGTTTTTGCCTGCGCCAGCAGATCCTTGCCCTGCAGAACAGCCGGCAGGCCTTGCGCCTGAATCGGGGTCATGACCCGGTAGTCGAGGGATTCGATATTGGCCAGCATTTCAGGTGCCAGCGGCAGTGAGGAAAAGGCGGTTGCGGTCATGGGGTGTTTGCCTGTGGGGGCAAGATGGGTTGGCTTGGCGGCGGGAGGCGCATGATAGCAGAATAACAGGGCAGGGCATGGGGCCATTCTTGAATCGCGCCGGGGACGGCGCTCCTACGGGTGCTTCGGCCGGTGCAGGAGCGCCGTCCCCGGCGCGATTACAATAACAGATCTGCCTCGATACGGTGATAGACGCTGGCGGCGTTGATCAATGAACGGGCTGTCAGTGCCGGCACACCATAGACCTCTGCGCTGACGGCAGAGTCCTTTCTGATCTTTTCCAGTAACAGGTCGAAGTCACCGTCGCCGGAGAGCAACACTACGCGGTCAACATCCTTTGCAACTTCCAGCACATCGATGGTTATCCCCACGTCCCAGTCACCCTTGGCGGAACCGTCGCTGCGCTGAATCCAGGGTTTGAGTTTTACCCTGAAGCCGATGTGTTTGAGGGCATCCTGGAACTTGACTTGCCTGTCGTCATCGCGCTGTGTTGCATACGCGGTCGCCGCAACGATCTTGCCTTCGGCGCTGAGGCGTTGCCAGAGTCTGCGGTAATTGAACTGGCGACCATAGGCCTCGCGGGTGGTGTAGTAAATGTTCTGGACATCGACAAAGATGGCAATTCTTATCACAATGGGGCCTGTTGGTGTGTGCCGGCGGCAAGCCGGTTGCTTGCGCGAACTTCATGCCGGCGGGGTTGTCTGACTGCGTGGCTGGTAGTATACGAACGGTAAGACTATCCTGTCATAACAATCCGATAATCAGGCAGAAGCCTTATGATAACTGTCCCTTTTTCTCGTCCGCTGTGCCTGCTGTTTGCCGCTGCGACCCTGCTGGGTACTGCCAGCGAGGCGGCTGAACCGCCAGCACCCGGTGTGATCGTTGCGCCTGTCCGGCTGGTTGAGTTTTCCGATCGCATCGAGGCAATCGGCACACTGGCGGCAAACGAGTCGGTCGAACTGACCGCCACGGTGACGGAAACCATCAGCGCCATACACTTCGACGACGGCGACCGTGTTGAAAAAGACCAGGTGCTGGTGGAAATGACCAGCGCTGAGGAGCATGCCCAGCTGGAAGAGGCGAGCGCCACCGTCAACGAGGCTTACCGCCAGTACCAGCGCATCAAACCACTGGCGACCGAGGGTACCGCGGCCAAGTCACTGCTTGATGAACGCAAGCGCGAGTGGGAAACCGCGCGCGCACGACTGGCCGGCATCGAGTCCCTGCTGGCTGACCGGTTGCTCAAGGCGCCGTTCGAGGGTGTCGTTGGCCTGCGCGACCTGAGCGTCGGGGCACTGGTACAGCCCGGCGACCTGATCACCACGCTGGATGATGACCGCGTGATGAAACTCGAATTCCCGGTGTCGGCCGCCTATCTCGAGGCGCTACGGCCCGGGCTCGAGGTTGTCGCATACAGTCGCGCCTTTCCCGACCGCCGCTTCAGCGGCAGCATCAAGGCCGTCGACAGCCGTATCGATCCGGTGACGCGCTCCATCCGCGTGCGTGCGCTGTTGCCGAATCCTGAAAGGCTGCTCAAGCCCGGCATGCTGATGCATGTCGAGTTGCAGGAGAATCCACGCGAGGCGCTGGTTGTTCCCGAGGAAGCCCTGCAACCCCTGGGAGAACAGCAGTTCGTATTCATCGTGAGTGCCGGCAACACGGTGGAGAAACGCGAAGTCACAATCGGCGGACGTCGACCCGGACAGGTCGAGGTACTGGAGGGGCTCACCAGCGGTGACCGGGTCATCACCCACGGTCATGCGCGGGCCGCTCCGGGCCAGGCGGTGACCGTCAGCGCCGTCGATGACGGCAGCCTTACACTGCCCGAGTTACTGCGTTCGCTGCCCGGCGGCGGTCGTTCCGAATGATCCTGTCTGATGTGTCGGTCACCCGTCCGGTGCTTGCATCGGTCATGTCGCTGTTGCTGATTGCGTTCGGGCTGCTGTCCTTCGATCGCCTGCCGTTGCGTGAATATCCCGACATCGATGCGCCGATCGTCAACGTAAGCACCACCTATCCCGGCGCTGCCGCCAACGTCGTCGAAAACCGTATTACCGAACTCATCGAGGACCGCATCTCTGGGATCGAGGGGATCCGCTTCATCGCCTCCAGCAGTGAGGACGGGCGCTCGCAAGTCACCGTGGAATTTGACATCAGTCGTGATATCGATGCCGCCGCCAATGACATTCGCGACCGCGTCTCCGCCATCCTCGATGACCTGCCGGACGAGGCTGACCCACCGGATATCCAGAAGGAAGACAGCAACGAAGACGTGATCATGTGGCTGAACCTGGCGGGTAACGACATGACCATCCCGGAACTGACCGACTACGCCCGGCGTTACCTGATGGACCGCTTCTCGGTGCTCGATGGTGTGGCACGGGTGCGCGTCGGTGGCGGCCAGGTGTATGCCATGCGTATCTGGCTGGATCGGCGCGAGCTGGCGGCGCGCAACCTGACGGTCGCGGACGTGGAGGCGGCGCTGCGGGCCGAGAACCTGGAACTGCCTGCAGGCAGCATCGATTCCGAGAACCGCCAGTTTACCGTGCGCACGCAGCGAACCTTTCTGAACGCGGACGATTTCGCCCGGCTGGTGCTGGCGCGCGGCGACGACGGTTACCTGGTAAGGCTCGGCGATGTCGCGCGGGTGGTGCGCGGCACTACCGAAGACCGGTTGTTCTTCCGCGGCAACGGCGTGCCAATGGTCGGCATCGGTATCACCAAACAGTCGACCGCCAACACGCTGGCCGTGGCCAAGGCGGCGAAGGCGGAGATGGCGCGTATCAATGCGACGCTGCCGGAGGGGCTGGCCATCAAGCAGAGCTACGACAGCTCGGTGTTCGTGGAGGGCGCCATACGCGAGGTCTACAAGACGCTGGCGATTGCCATCTCCATGGTGATCGGTGTGATTTACCTGTTCATTGGCAGCTTCCGCGCCATGCTGGTACCCGCCGTGACCGTACCGGTCTCGCTGATCGCTACCTCCATGGTACTGCTGGCGCTGGATTTCTCGCTCAACATACTCACCCTGCTGGCGCTGGTGCTGGCCATCGGCCTGGTGGTGGACGATGCCATCGTGGTGATCGAGAATATCCACCGGCGCATGGAACAACACGGCGAGACACGGCTGGTGGCGGCCTACCGCGGTACGCGCCAGGTCGGTTTTGCCGTGATTGCCACCACCGTGGTGCTGGTGGCGGTGTTCGTGCCGATCGCCTTCATGCAGGGTGATATTGGCCGCCTGTTTGCCGAGTTCTCGCTGACCATGGCGGCGGCCGTGTCGTTCTCCAGTTTTGTGGCACTGTCGCTGTCGCCGATGCTGGCCTCAAAGATCCTGCCGCAGGATCACCGTCACTCGCGCCTGTCGGCGCAGGTCGATCGTCTGTTTGGCAAGGTGCGTCGCGGCTACCACGCCGCCCTGCAGGGTGCGCTCAGGCACAACGGGTTCGTCGGCCTGGTATTCACCGGCCTGCTGGGTGGTGCCGTGTGGCTGTACCACGCCATTCCCGATGAATACGCACCGCGGGAAGACCGCGGCGTGTTCTACCTGATGGTGACCGGTCCCGAGGGCACCTCCTATCCCTACATCGCCGCCTACATGACGGAGATCGAGCAGCGCCTGATGCCGCTGGTGGACAACGGCGAGATCTCGCGCATGCTGGTGCGGGCGCCGCGTGCATTCGGCAACTTCGAGATCTTCAATACCGGCATTGTCATCAACGTCCTCAGTGACTGGTCGCAGCGCCGCTCGGCCTGGGACATCATGGCGGATGTTCGCCAGCGACTGAAAGACCTGCCCGGTGTACGCGCCTTTCCGGTGATGCGCCAGGGTTTCGGGGCGCGCGTGCAGAAGCCGGTACAGTTCGTCATCGGTGGTGGCACCTACGAACAACTGGCACAGTGGCGCGACACCCTGGTGGAGAAGATCAACGAGAACAACCCCGGGCTGGTTGGGCTTGACTGGGACTACAAGGAAACCAAGCCGCAGCTGCGCGTGGTCATCGACTATGACCGTGCCGCCGAACTCGGTGTGACCATCGGCGATATCGGGCGCACGCTGGAAACCCTGCTGGGTTCGCGTCGCGTCACCACCTACATCGATGCCGGCGAGGAATACGATGTGATCCTCGAAGGGGAGCGCAGCACGCAGCGTACCCCGACCAGCATGGACAATATCTACGTGCGCTCGCAGCGCACACAGCAATTGATCCCGCTGTCCAACCTGGTGCAGCTCGAGGAGTTTGCCGATTCGATCACCCTGAACCGCTACAACCGGGTGCGTGCCATCACGCTGGAGGCCAACCTTGCCGAGGGGGTGTCGCTGGGCGATGCACTTGGCAGCCTCGAGCAACTGGTGAAGGAGCACCTGCCCAGCGAGGTCATCATCGACTACAAGGGCCAGTCAGAAGACTACAAGTCGAGTGGCGGCGCGATCCTGTTCACCTTCATGCTCGGCATCGTGGTGGTGTTCCTGGTGCTCGCTGCACAGTTTGAAAGCTGGGTGCACCCGTTCGTGATCATGCTCACCGTGCCGCTAGCCATGGTCGGTGCCCTGCTGGGGCTGTACGTGACCGACCAGACACTCAACATCTACAGCCAGATCGGCCTGATCATGCTGGTGGGTCTTGCGGCCAAGAACGGCATTCTCATCGTGGAGTTCGCCAACCAGCTGCGCGATGCCGGCAGGCCATTCCGGGAGGCGCTGATCGAGGCTTCCGAGATTCGTCTGCGCCCGATCATCATGACCGGCATTACCACCGCCGCAGGCTCCATGCCGTTGCTGCTTTCATCGGGCGCCGGTACGGAAACCCGCACCGTCATCGGCACCGTGGTGCTGTGCGGTATCCTTTCGGCCACCTTCTTTACCCTGTTCGTGGTGCCGGTTGCCTACGACCTGCTGGGCAGACACACCGGCTCGCCAAAACGTGTGCACCGCCAGCTCGACAGGGAACTGGAATCAGTCGATAAGCAGAGCTCTGAAACGCTTTCGCAACCGGGAAATACAGCATGAGTGACATTCCGCTTCACTACCAAACGGCCTATCAATGGACCGGGGAGGCCGCGGCCGGTGAGATCAGCATCGACGGGTCGCCGCTGCTGCCCGTGGGTTCACCCCACGACACCGGTCGCTACAGCCCGGAACACCTGCTGGTGGTCGCGGCCGAGACCTGCCTCGCCAACTACGTGTTGCTGCTTGCCGGCCTGTCCGGTATTGAGGTGAAAGATTACCGTTCCACCGCTGAAGGTGAACTCATGCAGGAGGAGCGGGCAGGCTACCGCTTCAGGCGCATCGTCATTCGTCCCAGCCTGACGGTGGCGGCCGGCAAGGAGGCACAGGTGGAACGAGTTCTGCAGAAAGCCCACAAGCTGTGCCTGGTGGCGCGCTCGCTGAACTGCCCGGTTGAAATAGACGCGAGTGTCGAGGCCGGTTAACCCGGTATTGATGGTTGTTAGCCGTTTTTTCCAGCAAGCAGCCCGGGCTGCTCGCGCTATCTGGCAGGCTTTCTAACGTCTGCAGGCTTCAGCTGCAGGGGCATGACCGGCATCCGTGATAGAATACCCGCCACACAATAACTATTTCTGACGAGTCCCCCTATGATTGAAACGATACTGAATTTCCTTGGCAGCGGCGGCTACCTGCAACTCTCGACCGGCGCGCTGCTGCTGACCGGCCTGGTCCTGACCCAGGTGACGATTATCGGCGTCACGGTTTACCTGCACCGGCACCAGGCGCACCGGGCGCTGGACCTGCACCCCGTAATTGCCCATTTCTTCCGCTTCTGGCTGTGGATGACCACCGGCATGGTGACCCGGGAGTGGGTCGCCATACACCGCAAGCACCACGCGAAATGTGAAACGCCGGAAGACCCGCACAGCCCCCAGGTACTGGGGCTTGGCAAGGTGATGTGGCAGGGGGCCGAGCTCTACCAGCAGGAGGCCGCCAACCACGGCACCCTGGAGCGCTACGGTCACCTGACGCCGGATGACTGGCTGGAGCACCATGTCTATACACGCTTTCCGTGGCTGGGTATCACTCTCATGCTGCTGCTCGATATCACGCTGTTCGGTATCGCCGGGCTGGTGTTGTGGGCAGTGCAGATGGCGTGGATCCCGTTCTGGGCGGCTGGCGTGATCAACGGCGTGGGTCACTACTGGGGCTACCGCAATTACGAGAGCGCGGATGCCGCGCGCAACATCCTGCCCTGGGGGTTGATCATCGGCGGTGAGGAGTTGCATTCCAATCACCATGCGTTTCCGACATCGGCGCGCTTTTCCAGCAAGTGGTGGGAGTTCGACCTCGGCTGGAACGTTATCCGCGTGCTGTCTCTGCTGGGGTTGGCGAAGGTCAAGCGGCTTGCGCCACAGCAGGTGCTGATCCTGGAGGGCAAGGAGAATATCGACCTGGAGACCGTGCGCGCCGTGGTCAGGGCTCGCATGTACGTCATGGCCAACTATGCGCGCGACGTCATTCGTCCGGTGCTGCGCCAACAACGCGAACACTGTGACGATTCCTGCAAGCAGGTGCTGCGGCGTGCCCGCGGTCTGCTGGTACGTGAACCCTCGTTGATCAATGAGCGCGCCCGTGCACGGCTGGAGCAGATCCTTGCCCGCTTCAATGACCTGAAGACTGTCTATCAGTATCGCCAGCAGCTACAGTCAGTCTGGACCCGCAAGGCCGCCAGCCAGGAAGTACTGCTCAAGGCGCTGCAGGAGTGGTGCCAGCAGGCCGAGGAGACCGGTATTACCGCGCTGCAGGATTTTTCCAGGCGCCTGCGTGGCTACAGCCTGCAGCCGGCCTGATGACGGGGGCTGATTAACGGTATCTGCACGGGAGAGCATCCTGGAATCTGACCACATCAAATGCCCGCAGTGTGGTACCGAGATCGAGGTCGGCGAAGTGCTGGCCCGGCAGGTCACGGTTGCGGTTGAAGCGCGCCTGCGCGAGGAAGCAGAGGCACGACTGAAGCAGGCGGTTGCCAGCGCCCAGGCGAAGGAACGCGAGGCCGTGCGCCTGCAGCTCAGGGACATGGAATCGCAGTTGTCCGAAAAGGACAAGGCGGTGCAGGCGGCGGAGGCGAAGGAGCTGGCCTTGCTGGCACGGCAACGCGAACTGGCGGCCCGTGAAAAGCAGCTTGACCAGGCTGTGGAGAAACGTCTTGCCGAGCGCGAGCAGGCGCTCAGCAAGCAGATCAGGGAAGAGACCGCCAGGGCGACAGCAAAGCAACTGGAAGCGCTGCAACAGGCGCTGCAGTCCAGGGACACCGCCATGGACGAGGCACGTGCCCGGGAACTGGCGCTGCTGCAGGAGAAGGCGGCACTGGAGGAACAGCGCAAGGATATGGCGCTGGACTACCAGCGCAAGCTCGGCGAGGAGCGTCAACAACTTGAGAAACAGCTGATCGAGAAGTATGCCGGTGAAGCGGACCTCAAGCTGAAGGAACGCGACAAGCAGATCGAGGACCTGCGCAAGTCACTGGCCGAGGCAAAACGCAAAAGCGAACAGGGTTCGATGGAAACCCAGGGCGAGGCACTGGAACTGGACCTGGAGGCCAACCTGAACATGCATTTCCCGCATGACCGGATTTCACCGGTGCCCAAGGGTATCCGTGGTGCGGATGTCATCCAGGCGGTGCATAACGAGAGCATGGTGGATTGCGGTTCGATTATCTGGGAGACCAAGAACACCAAGGCCTGGAACGGTGCATGGATCGACAAGTTGAAGGATGACCAGCGTGCCATTGGCGCCAACCTCGCCGTGCTGGTCTCCACCGAGCTGCCGGAGGGCGTCAAGACCTTCGGCCAGCTTGACGGCGTCTGGGTGGCATCGGTGGCGGCCTATATCCCGCTGGCCATGACCCTGCGCCAGCAACTGGTGCAGGTGACCTTTGCGCGCAGTGCCTCGGAAGGCAAGTCGGAAAAGATGGAAATGGTATATGAGTACCTGTCCGGCGATGCGTTCCGGCACAAGGTCGAGGCGATCGTGGAGACCTTCGTCGGCATGCAGGAGCAGCTCAACAAGGAGAAGCGCGCCTATGCCCGTCTCTGGAAGGAGCGTGAGAAGCAGATAGAACGCATTATCGAGAATACCGCCGGCATGTACGGCGATGTGCGTGGCCTGATCGGTTCCGCGGTGCCGGAGATTCAGGCGCTGACGCTCGAGGATGACGGGTTGCTGCTTGGGGTCGATGAGCAGGAGTAGCCGGGGCGTGCCAAAAATAACGAGCCGGCTTGCACGGGTCTGCTGCTTGCTATGCGTGTCATGTGGCCTGTCGGCGCAACCGCCCGTGGCCGACATGCACCTGCATTACAAGTGGACGCAGCAGGACGTGACCTCACCGGCTGATGCGATTGCCGTCCTCGATGAGGAAAATATCGTCATGGGTGTGGTGATCGGTACGCCGGCGGAACTGGCACTGCTACTGCAATCCCGGGCGCCGGACAGGATTGTTCCGATCTTCAGTCCCTATCGCGAGGGGGGTGACTGGCATCGCTGGGCCTATGACGAAAGCACGGTGCCGCGCGCACGCGCGGCGCTGGCTTCCGGACAGTACCAGGGTATTGGTGAACTGCATGTCGTTGGCGGTTTTGCACCGACCCTCGAGAAGGCCGTGGTGCTGAAGCAGTTGCTGACACTCGCCGCCGAGTTCGATGTGCCCATCATGATTCATACCGAGTTTTCACGAGCGGATTTCATGTTGCAGGTGTGCCAGCAGTTCCCTGATACACGCATCCTGTGGGCACACAGCGGTGCCTTGCTGCCACCGGAGGCGGTTGATCGGGTGCTCGCGCAGTGTGGCAATGTCTGGGGTGGACTGGGTGCGCGCGATCCCTGGCGCTTCGTGAATAATCCATTGACCGCTGCAGATGGTACGTTGCTGCCCGCATGGAAGGCGCTGCTGCTGAAATATCCGGCAAGATTCATGGTGGGTTCGGACCCGGTGTGGCCGGTTGACCAGATGGATCGCTGGGATGAGGCCGACACTGGCTGGCAGGAGCTGGGACGTTTCTGGACGTTTCATCGCCGCTGGTTGGCGCAGTTACCGAAAGATGTGGCGCGCCAGATTGGCTGCACGAATGCGGTGGTGCTGTTCGGGCGCTCGCAGCAGGTGAAGTGCAATTAAGCGCAAGCGATAGGCCCCTTCTATTCGGTTCCCCGGTGCTATCGTTTCTGATCTTGCACTTAACTATATTATAAAATACTGATATACTCTCCGACCCCTTTAGCAGTCACTTCCTGCAGGTCATCAATGTTCAAGCTAGGTTGCGCCAGCCGCGTATGCGCTAAAAACGAGATTCTGTCCGGCCTGACGGTAGCCCTGGCGCTGGTGCCGGAGGCCGTGGCCTTCGCCTTTGTGGCCGGGGTAGAGCCGCTGGTTGGACTGTATGCGGCCTTCATGGTGGGCCTGCTGGCGGCCATTTTTGGCGGCCGCCCGGGCATGATTTCCGGTGCGACCGGCGCCATGGCGGTGGTGATGGTTGCCCTCGTCGCCGAGCATGGTGTGGAATATCTGTTTGCAGCGGTGGTGCTGACTGGTTTGTTGCAGATGGGGGCCGGTGCATTACGGTTGGGGAAGTTCATCCGCATCGTGCCTTATCCGGTGATGCTGGGTTTTGTGAACGGCCTGGCGATCGTGATTTTCCTTGCCCAGTTACAGCACTTTCAGGTGACCTCGGCCGAGGGTGTGCAGGAGTGGCTGTCGGGTGAGGCACTGATGATATTTGCCGGCCTGATCATGCTCACCATGCTCATTATAAAATTTCTGCCGAAATTAACCGGCAGCTTTCCAGCGGCGCTGGCGGCGATTATTGTGGTCAGTCTGCTGGCGTTGGGTCTGGAACTCGATACCACGACGGTGGGCGACCTCGCCAGCATCAAGGGCGGTCTGCCTGCCTTTCATATTCCGTCGGTGCCGTTTACTCTCGAAACGCTGCTGATCATCCTGCCGTATTCCTTCATCCTCGCGGCCGTTGGGCTGATCGAGTCCCTGCTGACGCTGAGCCTGATTGATGAAGTGACCAATACCCGTGGTCGTGGTAACCGCGAGTGCATGGGGCAGGGGATTGCCAATACGGTAACCGGCTTTTTCGGTGGCATGGGTGGATGTGCCATGATCGGACAGAGCATGATCAACGTGAATTCCGGCGGGCGCCAGCGTTTGTCCGGCGTGGCCGCGGCCTTGTTCCTGTTGATCTTTATCCTGTTTGCCTCGCCGCTGATCGAGCGCATCCCCATGGCGGCACTGGTGGGTGTGATGTTCGTGGTGGTGCTGGCCACCTTTGAATGGTCAAGCCTGCGCCTCATGGGCAAGATACCGGCATCCGATGCCTTCGTACTGATTCTTGTTTCGGCGGTAACCGTGTTCACGGACCTGGCGATTGCCGTGGTGGTCGGTGTGATCGTCTCGGCACTGGTGTTTGCCTGGGAGCATGCCAAGCATATTAATAGTAAAACCTATGATGACGAGCAGGGGTCGCGTGTGCATGAACTCAATGGCCCGCTGTTTTTTGGTTCAGTGAAAAACTTTCTGGAACTGTTTGATCCGGAGGAAGATCCGGATGATGTGATTATTGAATTTCAGAATTCACGGGTAGCGGATCACTCGGCGATTGAAGCGATTGACACCCTGGCGGAAAGATATATCCGGGCAGGCAAAACCTTGCATCTACGACACCTGAGTGAAGAGTGCCGTCGCCTGTTAAAGAAGGCCGGCGACCTGGTTGAGGTAAATGTGCTGGAAGATCCGCGTTATCACGTGGCGGATGATCAAATAGCGTAAAGCTCGGGTTGCCTGGAAATGATCGGAGATAAAAAACAAAGCCGCGTTGATTAACGCGGCTTTGTTGTAAGTGGCGAAAAAGGCCGAATGCCTGTTCCTCTGGTCTAGCGACTGCCGCCCATGCCGAAGCCGGAGCCGCTGTCATTCCCGGGGCCGGAGCCATAGCCGCCACGCGGTGGATAACCCCGGTCACCGCGATCGCCGCCCATGCCGAAGCCGGAGCCGCTGTCATTCCCGGGGCCATAGCCATAGCCGCCACGCGGATCATCATAACCGCGACCAGCACCCATGCCGGGGTCAGAACCGTTATCACTACCCGGCCCTTGCTGATAACCGCGGCCATAGCCCGGTCCCGGACCATAGCCCTGTCCCTGGCCGGGGCCGTAACCCTGCCCGGAACCCGGTCCCGGACCATAGCCCTGTCCCTGGCCGGGGCCGTAACCCTTGCTGGGAACCCGGTCCCGGACCGTAGCCCTGTCCCTGGCCGGGGCCGTAACCCTGCCCGGAACCCGGTCCCGGACCATAGCCCTGTCCGTAGCGCTGTGGGTAACCGCGCTCGTAGCCGCCGCCCGGTCCGTAGCCGCGATCGCTGTTCCTGCTGGAGTTGCTGCCCATACCCATACCACCGGCGTCGGCCGCGGTCATGACCATCGAGCTGGCCAGCGCCACGGCGCCCAGTAGGCCGTAAATCCTGTTTGATTGTTTCAAAGTAATTTCTCCTGTTGAATTGTTATGCTCTTGAATTGCCCGGGGTGTCCGGTCGTCATACCCGGTTTTCCACACGCCCGCCCGCATAATGCGCCACATGGGCCACCGGTGCAAAAATAGCTTCGGCGCGCACCCCTTTCCGGTCGTTGCGGCTTCAAGTCAGTGCCTTCCGATTGTGTGCTTATCGCCTTTAAGCAGATCGACTCCGGGTAGATTGATTTCAGTTGCGTCCCATAAATAATATAAATATATCAATAAGATATATATTGTCAGCGCCTGCTGGCGGGCAACGCATAAAATGTGTGAAACGCGACGGAAGGCATTACAATGTCGCGACTGCAGAAACGTGGTGAAGCCATGAAGATCCCAGTCAGCGAGCTGATCGTCAGGTACATGGAAAGGCTCGGTATCGAGTACATCTTTGGCATGCCTGGTGCCCATATCCAGCCGGTATACGACAGCCTCTACCATTCCAGCGTGAAGAGCGTGCTTGCCAAGCACGAGCAGGGCGCGGCCTTCATGGCCTGTGGTTGCGCGCGCGCCTCGGGCAAGATTGCCGCCTGTATCACTACCGCGGGTCCCGGTGCGACCAACCTGGTCACCGGCATTGCCAATGCCTATGCGGACCGGCAACCGATCCTGGTGGTGACCGGCGAAACCTCCACTCATATCTTTGGCAAGGGCGGGCTGCAGGAGAGTTCGGGCGAGGGCGGCAGCATCGACCAGGATGAACTGTTCAAAAGCATCACCCGCTATCGCAAGGTCGTGGAACGCACCGATTACCTGGCGAACGTGCTGAACCAGGCATCCAGGGTGCTGTTGTCACCCAACTCGGGGCCGGTGTTGCTGTGCCTCCCTTTCAATGTGCAGAGGGAACTGGTTGATGCAGACTTGCTCGAGCGTGTGGTCACCGAGCGGCCGGATCCTGCCGCCGCCGAGAACTGCCGCTCGATTGACGCCTTGACCGGGCTGATACTGGAGTCGCGCAACCCGGTCATCGTGGCGGGCTATGGTTGCATCAAGTCCGGTGCGCAGCAGCAGGTGTGCGAACTGAGTGATTCACTCAACATACCGGTTACCAGCAGCATGAAAGGCAAGGGCGTCATCAGCGAGCAGTCCGCGCTGTCGCTGGGCAGCCTCGGTGTCACCTCGACCGGCTATGCCTACAAGTACATTGTCGAGAATGCGGATGCCATTATTTTTCTGGGTGCCGGGTTTAACGAGCGCACCAGTTACCTGTGGGACGATACCCTGCTGCATAACAAGAAGATCGCCCAGGTCGACAGCAACCCTGAACAGATCGACAAGGTATTCAAGGCAGATGTGGCCGTGACCGGTGATATCAAGTCAACGCTGAACGGTGTGCTCAGGACCCTGGATGCACAGGGCGTTGATCGCCAGGCGGTACGTAAACAAATCGCTGTGAATGATCCGGTTGCCCAGCGCGATGCCGGCAGCAGTAAAATATTCAGTGCCGGTTTTGAACTGGTTGAAAGTTTCTACAAGCGCCTTGAACAGCATTTCCCGCAAGACCTGGTGGTGTTTGATGACAACCTGATCTATGCGCAGAACTTTTTTAACGTCTCCAGTGGTAACCGTTTTTACCCGAACTCCGGTATCTCTTCACTGGGCCATGCGATACCGGCCGCTATCGGGTCACGCTTTGCAGAGCACAAGCCGACCCTCGCGATTATCGGCGACGGCGGTTTCCAGATGTGCTGCATGGAACTGATGACCGCGGTGAACTATGCGCTGCCGATTACCGTGGTGATGTTCAACAATTCCACCATGGGGCTGATCCGCAAGAATCAGTACCAGAGTTACGAACAACGCTATATCGACTGCGACTTTGTGAATCCCGACTACGCCCTGCTGGCGAAATCATTTGGCATCGAATACCAGCGCGTCGAAACGGAAGCTGACCTGGAGCGGCTGTTCGTGGATACGGATTTTCTCGAGGACATCAATCTCGTCGAAATCATGCTCGACAAGGACGCCTTTCCGAACTACAACTCGCTACGTAACTAGCAGACTGTTTCTCCATGGGTGCATTTTCCTGTCCGGCACTGAAGCGTTGCCTTGAGCTTCACCCGGATGCGGATGCTGCGGCCCTGATCCGCACGCGACTGGCCAAGGCCGACAGGCCTGCCGCCATGCTGCCACTCTACGACCAACTCATTCCCGTGCTTGAAACCGCGCTGTGGGACTCCGCGCTTGACCCGGCACGGCTTGATCTTTACCACGCGCTGTTTGCCGAGATGGAAGATCATATTGCGGCTGCCGGGAATGACACGCGCCATACCCTGGTCGTGGTGGTGCCGGTGGCGGACCGTCCGCAGCAACTGCGCAGCTGCCTGACGAGCCTGGCGGGCGCCGCGCAAGCGTTTCGTTACGGCGCCGGCGGGGCGCAATCCACGGGCAAGATCATGGCAGTGATTGCCGATGACTCGCGTGCCGCCGGAAGTATTGCCGAGAACAGGGCGATCGCTGCCGAGATCAGTCAGTCGGGTATCGAAACGCGCTATTTTGGCCTGCAGGAGCAGCTCGCGGAGCTTGACGGCCTGGCTGACAGTGACCGCCAGGCGCTGCGGAACATCATCGGCAGTGCCGCGCCCGATGCCTTTTCCCACAAGGGCGCATCGATCATGCGCAACATCACCTGCCTGATGTTGAACAGGATGGCGCGGCAGGATGAACGCCTGTTGTTCCTGTTTGTCGACAGCGACGAGGTCTTCCATGCAGATACCGTCGCCGGGCGCGAGCGCTTTACCACCAATTATTTCTACCACATCGATCGTATCTTCAGGCAATCAGCGGTCGAGGTGCTGACCGGCAAGGTGGTGGGTGACCCGCCGGTATCACCGGCGGTGATGGCCGGCACCCTGCTGGAGGATGTGCTTGCCTTGCTGACGGAAATGGCCGGCCTCGCGGCGAATGCGCCGTGCACCTTTCACGAGGGTTCGGGGAATCAGGATGCCGCGGGCTATCACGACATGGCAACCCTGTTTGGTTTCGAGCCATCAGACACGGCCTGTCATTACCAGTGTACGCTGCAGGGAGCACATGATCATGCGGCGTGCCTGTCCGATCTTGCCGGCAAGCTCAATCGTTTCTTCGATGGTGAACATCCCACGCGGGTGACGCCGTACCGGCATGTGGATGTGCAGGCGAGCGTGACAGCGGCGCGCACGGTGTATACCGGCAACTATGTGCTCTCGCCCGCGGCCCTGAGGTATTTCATCCCCTTTGCGGGACTGCAGCTGCGCATGGCGGGGCCGGTGCTCGGACGCCTCGTGCAGGCCAGCAGCGGTGATGCCTTTGTCTCCGCCAACCTGCCGCTGCTGCACCGGCGTACCGTCGCGGAGACCGGTGGCTCGGAGTTTCGTCCGGGTGTCGATCGCACTGCCGCGCTGGTTGATCTCACCGGTGAGTTTGAACGGCAGTTTTTCGGTGACGTGATGCTGTTTACGGTGATCGAGCTGGTCGCACAGGATTACCCGGAGCAACTGCCGGCACGCGCTGATATCCAGGCGCAGGTGCTGGCGACGGAAGCCACCATGCGTGCCCACTATGCGGCGGTACGGCAACGTGTGTTGACGCGTCTGGACGCGCTTGAGGCATTTCTCTCCGAGTCGGGACACTGGTGGCATCACGATACGCAAACAGGCGCCCTGTTTGAGCGTTTTTGCGGGTCCCTGCACGCCAACTTTGGCAAAACGGCACGTGCCTGGCAACAGATAGACGATGAGGCACACCGGTATGCACGCTGCATGGCCATTGTCGATGCACTGGTGGCCTACCGTCTTGACCGGCAGTCCTGGGAGCGGGTACTGCAAGGGTGAGCAGGGTCATCGGGCGCCTCAGGCATGTCGTTCACCGGCAGTTCAGGCCGCTGCGTTATCGTTTGCTGCAGCCGTTGCTGGCGCATGAGACGTTCAGTGCCGAACAGTTGCAGCACTACCAGCAGCAGCAATTCAATGCGATGGTACGTTTTGCGATTCAAAATACAGACTTTTACCGGGACAGCTACCAGGGCATTGCCGGACCGGAATTTGTCGCGACGGATTTACCGGTGCTCACCCGGGAGACAGTGATGGCGCGGCGTGATGGCATGCTTGCCGGTGGTCTTGATCAGCCCGGTTTGAAACTGGGTTACACCGGTGGTTCAACCGGCACGCCGCTGGCATTTTATTACACCGATGAAAAGACCGAGCACATGCGTGCCGGCATGATGCGCAGTTATCGCTGGGCGGGCTGGCGGCCGGGCGACAGGGTGCTGAACTTCTGGGGTGCACAACGGGATATCCGCACGCCGCGCACGCCGGGTGACCGCCTGCGGCGCTACGCGGCGGCCGAGCAGACACTCGGTGCGTATGAATTCAGTGACGCCGAGCTACAAAACTGGGCGCGGCAGGTGCAGGCATGGAAGCCGACGCTGCTGCAGGGGTATGCCTCGATACTCACCGAGCTGGCGCAGTTTGTGCGACGCAGGCACTTGCGTATGCCGGCAACCATCAAGGGCGTGTTTTCCACGGCCGAGGTGCTGTACGACTGGCAGCGCGCGGCCATCGAGTCGGCATTCTCATGCACGCTATTCAACCAGTACGGCAGCCGCGAGGTGCCGAATATCGGCCTGCAATGCGCGCATGGCAATTTTCATGTCTTCAGCGACCTGGTGAAACTTGAATCAATACCGGTGGATGGCGAGCAGCGGCTGCTGGTGACCTCGCTCACCAATCGCATCATGCCGATGATTCGTTACCAGCTCGGTGACCTCGGGCGCTTGCAGGACGGGCAGTGCAGTTGTGGTTCGCCCTTTCCGTTGCTGGCGCTCGATGTCTGCCGCAGCAACGACCTGATCGTCACACCCGCGGGCCGCAAGATCTACCCGTCGTATTTTGTGCATCTGCTGGATGGTTGTAGCGGCATTCAGCAGTTTCAGTTCGAACAGACCGGGGCGGGCCGCATTGTGTTGAAGCTCTGTGCCGCCCGGGATGTGGTAGATGCTGTCGGACCGGCATTGAAATCACGGCTGCAGGCCGATCTCGGTAGCGATATGGTCTTGCAGGTCGAGCGAGTCTTGACCATCCCGCGTTCACGTTCCGGCAAGCACCGTTCTGTCATCGGGATGCCAGCCGAATGATTAACACTGCGCCAGGCGCTCCTGCATGAACAGGCACGGGTGTTGCTGTATTATCCTCTACCAGCGGGAGCAGGGTGTTCCCGATCTATTTAAACATAAAGAGTAAATTCCATGACGCAACAGCAATCAACTTTAGAGAAAGCCATGGCGCTGATAGACGCCGCCAACAGTGAAGACCCGAACCAGGTGACCGCGGACGGAAAAACCTGGCCGAAAGAACTGCTCTACTCGCTGCGCATGTCCGACATGCTGCAACGCTTTGCACCCGATGCCGACGATGCCGTGAAGCTGGCGATACGCGCGCAGCATGTGCAACGCTGGAAATCACCGCGTGATGCCTACCCGATGGATCGCATCGGCTACCTGCAGTGGCGCAAGGACCTCTACAAGATTCAGGCTAACACCGCGGCCGATCTGCTGCTGCAGGCGGGTTGCGATGATGACGTCATCAGCCGGGTCAGGGAGGCGGTGGCAAAGAAGGGCATCAAGGAAAACCCGGACACGCAGTTGCTGGAAGATGTGACCGACCTGGTCTTCATGGAGCACTACCTGCTGGAATTTGCAGGCAAGCATCCTGAGTACGATGAGGAAAAGTGGCTGGATATCATCCGCAAGACCTGGAAGAAAATGTCCGACGAGGCGCAGCAGTTCGCACTGTCGGGCAGTATCCAGCTGCCCGAGTCGTTGCTCCCCCTTATCCAGAAGGCGGTCGCCGGCGGCTGATGTGATGATGTCATAATCTGTGCAATTACCTGATGACAGCATGAATGCCAGCCCGTCACCTTTCGCTTACGTTGTCAGTCATCCGGGGCGCTTCCTGCTGGATGTCGTCAAGGGCTTTCTCGACAATCAGGGATTGCTGCTTGCGGGTGCGGTCGCCTACTACACGCTGCTGTCTATAATTCCCGTTGTTGCGCTGGTCCTGATCCTGCTGTCCCAGCTGATTGAACAGCAGCTGTTGCTTGACACGGTGTCGACCTTTCTGGCGATGGCTGCGCCGATACGTTCCGATGTGCTCGAAACACATCTGGAAGCGTTTCTGTCACACTGGAAGGTCATCGGTACGATGGGTATCGTGCTATTGCTGTTCTTCAGTTCACTGGCCTTCACGGTGCTGGAGAATGCCATGTCGATGATCTTTTTCCATCGTCGTCTGCAGCACAGTCGTCACTACCTGGTGTCGGCGATCCTGCCGTATGTGTACATTGTGCTGCTGGTGGCAGGATTTTTTGTCGTCAGCGTGATGGCCGGCTGGCTCCATCAGCATAGCAGTGACACGCCGACCCTGGTTGGTATTGATATCAACATGACCAGTGCCACGGCGACCATCCTGTACCTGCTCGGGGTGCTTGGCGAGGTGTTGCTGCTGACGTCTGTTTACCTTGTCATGCCGCTTGGACGGCTGGCCTGGTCTCATGCGCTGGTCGGCGGTGTCGTTGCCACCCTGTTATGGGAGCTTACGCGCCATTTACTGGTCTGGTATTTCACCACACTGTCTTTTGTCAGCATTATTTATGGCTCACTTGCCACCATTATTATCATCCTGCTGAGCTTTGAATTCGCCGCCATCATTCTGCTGCTGGGTGCCCAGGTGATTGCCGAATACGAACGTATCGATCACGGCGGCGTGACGCCCAGGGAACAGGGCGCTTGAAGCGGCTGCAAGGAGCCACGGGCCTCACCCTGATAACCCTACGGAGATGAAAAACAATGCGTGAATCCATCACCGTTACCACCCGCACACGCGAGCAGCTGCTGGATATTACCGGGCAGGTGAATGCCGTTGTGCATCGAAGTCGCATAGCCGACGGCCTGGTGAATGTCTATGTGCAGGGTGCGACCGCGGCGGTCATGATCCAGGAGAACTGGGATGAAAGCGTGCAGACCGATGTGGTGCATCTGTTGCAAAAAATGATACCCAGGGGTGTGTGGCTGCACGACCGGCAGGACGGCAACGGTGATGCGCACCTCAAGTCGGGCCTGGTCGGACCCTCGGAGACGATTCCCCTGATCAACGGGGAGCTGGGGCTTTCACGCTGGCAGAATATTTTCCTCTGTGAATTTGACGGGCCACGGGAGGAGAGGGTGGTTGTAGTTACTGTAATATCAGATAGTTAGACTATTATTCCTTGTTCCGGGTTGTACTGGTATCCATCTTTTGCCCATCCAGATAAAACCCCGGTTACCAGGACGTGGTCGCACCCTCTCCCTTTATGACAGGTCGCAGACAGGTGTCTACCCCCGATGAAAGGATTGCAGAATCATGATCCTTACGCTCGGGTAGTTACGAAATAGAGCACGATAACGACGACCGCGATAGCAACTATCAGCCATGGATTTGCAGACATCTTTTGAAGCATGTCTGATATGCCTGTACCACCCGCAGCTACTGCATACTCCATCGTAAACCCTCTATCAGAATATGATTTGAATGCCGCCGATTATTCCAGGTGCAGACTATAGCAAGACTGCTGCGGGGCGGGGTAAACGATGGGGCAGCCTGCAATGACGACCATGAGGAAACAAAAAAGGTAACTATTCAGCTCACCAGAGAAACAAAGAGGCGAAAGGCATTTATTTGAATATTTTGCCACGGAATCCACGGAAAACACGAAAAAATAAAAGCCTTAGAAGTCGTATTTCTGTGTTCTTCCGTGGATTCCGTGGCTAATGGGGTTTTTAGTGATGACATCCTCTGGATAGGTGTCATTTACCTCTGAGGTGAATAGTTGCCAAAAAAAGTGCTGCCCGTCGATAAAGAGGCACTGAAAAGTTAATACGGCAAAATAAACCGCCATCGTAATCGGGCAGGTTGCTGGAAGGCGGCGCTGGGAGAAAACTGGTACGCCACCAATTAAAAGATGCTTCGCTCCAGCTAAACAACGCGCTGACGTATAACGCTACGACAATGTTTTTACCGGATGCGTATGGTTGTCATCGTGCAAATTGTCCGGGAGGCGATATGACTGATTCACTAGCAGGAATGTTTCTGGTCGGCGCAACAATTCTGGTGGCTACCATGACTGGGCTCCCGGTATGGTCCTGGAAGAAACGGCAATAACACAGGTTCCAGGTATTCCATAAGCCTATTCAACACAATGCCACAGGCTCAAAGGCATCCGCAGGTAAAGACTCCCGATCTTCATCAGATAACAGCTTGCGACGTTCCAGGTAGACGTCCTGTGATTCAAAAATAGGCGGGTCTTCGGGATCGACAGCATATCCCTTAAATGACCGATAACCAGGATAAACCAGCCCTTCCCTGATTCTGGATTTTCTACAAGTGCAGCACTCATAAACGGGGATTACCGGCCACCTTCGGATATTCCCTGTAAAAGAAAACGGCGGCCAATGAATGAACGAAGGCCGCCGGCGTTGTGAATAGGTGATGAACTAAAAGGAATTACTTTTTTGCCCCCACAAGTGATAATGATGCAGCGGGATCAGCGGCGGCATATCCCTCCAGTATGACCATATTTTTATCACGCTCGAGCATCCCATGTTCAATTATGAAGCCAGTGCATCCAGCCTCACAAAGTTTTATTTTTCCTTTAACGACACAGGCATTTGATACTCCCAAATTGCCACCCCCGATATTCAACGAGTAACGCCCAGTCTCATCTCGGACAACACATTTGGAATTACTGGCAACAATACTTCCTGATGAATTGACTTTAATCTTACAGCGCATCATAGCAGCAGCATAAGCATACCATGTGCCTTGTAAATCACTCTGGACACACCCTGAATAAGCTGGAAAAGGAGAAAGCATGCTCAGTAATAAAGCAAAACTGATAAACATGGATTTTCTTGAAATATTCATGTCACTTCCTCACGCTCTTATGGGGCACCTGGCACATATGAACCTCTACTTTAAATTTTGGTCGTCAGTCGCTTCTTGACGGCGGGTTTCCCGGTTGCTGACCGTGGTTCTGATGTGGATCAATGATATTGTTGACATTTGGGTGGTGACGGCCACAGGAATCAGATAAGTCCTACACCCAAGATCGGGCGTCACTGTCATCGTGACCGCACCCTGATCCTGCTAGCCTTCAGATACGTCCTCAGGGTTTCTGAACTGGTGGCCCTGCGGTGGGATCAGGCCGACCTGAAACAGGGACTGCTGCACGTCAGGCGAGCAAAGAACGGCAGCCCCGGCACCCATCCGATTCGCGGATCGGAGCTCCGCGCCCTGTGGCGTTTGTTGCAAGACTATCCGGACACGCCCTACATATTTGTCACAGAGCGGAAGACACCACTGACCACCTCATCAGTCCGGAAGATCATCACAAGGGCTGGTGAGAAGGCTGAAATCGGATTCCCGGTGCACCCTCATAGCTCGTCAGCCTGGGGTCACCGGCCAAACAGGCCAGGACCCCGATCCACAGAACCTGGGACCTGGCAAGAACACGGTATACGGTACGTGGCTGGGCTATCTGCGAGACCAGTTCAACGACTTCTGGAAAGAATATGAGTACGTCATCATCGGTATCGAAAGCGACCCTGCTGTATGTGTGTCGGGACAGAAATGGTCGTTCAACACAAGATGGGCTATGGGGCTAACGTCATATTGGTCTTCGGGTTCCCGGCCAGAACCAGTCATTTCCAGGATTCAGATGAACGTCTAAGATTCAGCAATATGACGGGCTTCGCCGAAGGGGTCTATATTCGCTGGTAGTGATGCTGGGCGGGAAAATCAGATCTACAACAAGCTGGCTGGGCAAGGCGCAGCCGAAGGGGTGATCGGTACAGGATAACGGATTGCCAACTGGGCAAGCTGATGTCTGAGAGCTTCGATCTGGCGTGGCAAAAGACTATTTTTGGCGGCCCGCAGGACAAAGGTGGGGACCCAGATATTGGGGCGGGAAACACTGACATAGTGAACCAGAAAAAATGGTGTCAGACGAGCATCGCGCACGTCCAATTCGGGCGGCGTGCTTAGCACAGGACCAAAGAGCCAGGCACCGTCGTCCATACGAGCATCGGGCACCTTGCCTTCCAGACCCAACCGGCAACCACCGGTACGCCAGATTGAGATGCACTTCCTCGCACAGGCGTCGTTCCGAACGGATACCGTAGCAATAGCCCACAATCAGCATGCGGATCATGAGCTCGGGATCAACCGAGGGACGGCCTGTATGGCTGTAATAGGGGGCGAGATGTGCGCGGAGGTCGCTTAGGTCGAGCAATGGATCAATCTGACGGAGTAAATGATCCTGAGAGACAAACTTTTCAAGACAAAAATCGTAGAACAAGGCGTTCTGGGAGGGTGGAAGTTGCCCCATCATAGGCATAGATCCTGGTCAGTGAGAACTGGCTGTAATTATCTCATGTCTCCGGATCTACGAGGAGTTTTTCAACAAAATAGGCCAAAAACGGAAGTACAGATGTTCGTAAAAGATACTTTTAGATGCAAACCGCACTAATGGTGAGGCTCGCTTCAACTAATTGCTCAGTTTCGAGAAAGCAGTCTGTATCCGATCCATGTGTTCACTCGCTAACAGGAAGTTTGAAGCCGAATAAAGCGCCATTCTGACGGTTTTTGTCTACCCATAACTTACCATCGTGGACTTCGATAATCGTACGGCATAGGGACAGCCCAACCCCCATCCCAGTTTCCTTGCTTGTCTGGAATTGATCAAATATTTTGTCAGCCATTGTTGCATCAATTCCAGGTCCATTATCAGTCACTCTCACTTCAATCATGGCATTCGGCAACAAACCAGTTTGTATGACTACACGCCCCCCGGCCATTTCCGCATGCTCGAATGCTTCAAGGCTGTTCCGCACCAGATTAATTAATACCTGCTCAATCTGAATCTTGTCTACCGTAACCTTGTGCGCCTGGCCCTCCAGGCGGAGCTCGATTTTTACGCCACTTTCTTGCACTTCCCATTTAAGAAAAGTTACTACGTCCCGTATAATTTGATCAAGGTCAACGGGCTCCTTACCTTTCTCTCCTTTACGGACAAAATTACGGAGATGCCGAATGATGTCACCGGCACGATGCGCCTGTTCCGTGGCCCTTTCCAGCACTTCACCGAGTTGTTGCGGCGGCGACGGCAACGAGTTCATCAGAGACGCTGCGGTTCCACAATAACTGACTAATGCTGTCAATGGCTGGTTCAATTCATGCGCCATGCCCGTAGCCATTTCCCCCATGGTGCTGAGCCGCATGACGTGCGCCATATCCCGCTGATAGCGTTGTGCATCCTCCTCAGCTCGCTTTCGGTCAGTGATGTCAGTTGCTATTTCCAATCGCACAAAGCGCCCGTCAGTCCAGCGAATGGCTTCATCCCTGCACTGGTACCAGTGTTTATTCACCGTATTTTGGAATTCCCAGACATGAACTCCTGCAGGCACACCAAACTCGTCTAGTAGACGATCGTTGGTACAAAAAGGACAGGGGCCATCCTGATCTATTTGCAGTGCTTTCCAGCAGATCTTGCCTTGAATATCCCCCCAAATAGTTTTTCCATATTCATTGACAAACAACAGCTCATAGGTCTGCATGTCGGCTACATAAACCAAGGCATCAAGACTATCGAGAATAGTGGCTATACTCCGATAGCTTTCTTCGGCGCACATGTCTCTCCTTGTCATCTACCTGTTTAGCCATTAGAAGAGTCTCAGTTAATGCTTGGTTGGTTGGTGTTCTAATGTTTTTAGGCGACCATCCTTTATCGTTATAACGATAAAGATAGCTTGATAAATATCATCTGTTCCGCCCTGTTTCCGGGTATCGAACTAATATCCCCGTCCATTCATGGCAAATGCCCAAATGAGCAAGCGAATCACCTCTAAGGATTTTGTCCGTTATCGACCGAAAACGCCAGCACGACTCACTGTCGTCAACCTCTTACGCTATTTTCCTGTCGTTATGGCTATTGACCCGAAGGTCCTAAACGGGTCGAGACCGTGTAAAAATGTCAAAAAAAC
>CALOCX010000023.1:0-17601 GCA_942491995.1 uncultured Gammaproteobacteria bacterium
TGCTGTCGCCCTCATTTTTTGTCGGCCTGCCGACGTACTTATTGGTAATGCCCACTTTCTGACTGATGACTGATGGCGTCACTCGAACTCGAGCGGTGGCATCTCCCGGTCCAGCCTGTTGATCCCATCATAATAACTGACGGGCTCTTCGGTAAGGAAGAACACCGCCCGCGCCGCGGAAGGTCTCATGGCTACTCCTCCTTCACTGTCATTCTCGATATCACGGTTTATCCGGCCGGCAAAACGACCGGAACACCCTCAGGCCGGATTATGGTCAGACCCTGCGGTTACGGTTGCGCACACCTCCGTTAACCGGGATTGTAGCAGTACCTTTAGATTCAGGTGGCCTGTTAACAGTATTCGCTCCACTGGAGAAATGACATCAGTGGTAATGGAGATCATCAGCTTCTCAAGGAATAATGGGCTTTTCTATACTGAACTTGTCGTCTATAAAGGAGTAAACCATGGACAATCCCTCCACCCTGCTCGTTGCTATCATGTTCGTGACCATACTTGCCATGGCAATTGGTAATATTCTGATGGCAAGTGCAGAGATTGCAGGTGGACTGCGCCGCCCCATGCCGGAGCGTATTCAGCTAAGCTGGATTTTTTTGATGCTGTTCGCATTACTCAGTCTATTCTGGGAAACCACGGTATTACTTGACGTAGAAAATTGGCTGTTCATTGAGTTTCTATATGTGATTGCAGGGCCCATGTTGCTGCTCTTTGCAACAAGCGTCATCACCGCACCGACGCACGACGAGCAGGGTAGCGAGAGTCATAGTCACTACTTTGGATTGTCCAGGCGTTTCTTCGTCATGCTGGCCTTGCACGAGATTTGGATACTCGGTATCGATTACTGGTATGCAAACTTCAACACGTTGAGCCTTATCAACGCGGCAATGCTGTTTCTGTTCCTGCTGCTGGCAGTTTCCAGAAGCCTTAGTGTTCACGTTGCAGGAGCATCACTGGCCTGGTCAGGCTACATCATCGCATTGGTGCTGCAAACACTGGAAATAACAGGTGCCCGGTAAAGGCAAGGCAGACAATTGAACGCAGTGATAACAGAGGTTCGCTGACAAACGTAAACTACGCCTCATCGGAACCATAAAGGACACCACAAAGACACGGAGTACACAGAGAATTTTCGTAAAAAGATCATGCGAAAACGACAAAAATAACAGGATCCTGGTGCAGCGGTTAATGCTATTTTCCTGTGGTTATTTCAAGGTACACACTCAGTGTCCTCTGTGCCTCCGTGGTGAATAGTTACATTTCATCAAGTGAGTAATACTTATCCATCACGGATGGTATCCGCAATTTCCATGACTGGCCACGCAGCGTCGGTGCGAAGGTCAACCCCACCTGTTCGGGAGAGGGCCCATGACGCCCGGGCAAATACTTCTTCAAAAGCTCGCCGCCAGGCCAATCGAAAAACCTGATACGTTGTCGCCGAATACGTAGCGCCCGACTAGCCGGGCACGGCTGATGATACCGGAATAGGCGCTGGTATCGATTTCGAAACCGCCCCCCACGGAAGCCAGATGATCGAATCCAAGCGCCCCGCGCTGCGGACCGAAGTAGCTGGTAAATGATGATTCGAGCACGTAGCGCAGCGGACGTTGCAGCAAGGTGAATCCTGTTGGTTCACGCCAGCGTCCCCAGGCAGACAGCATATCGCTGGTAGATTCTCCCTCGAGTCCCGACGTGGTACTGCCAAATGTGCGCAACTGGATCTTCGTATAGCGAACCTCCAGGTCGAGCTCGTAATCCTCGCGGTAGCGTTCGAGGTCGAGCACGACAGACCCACCCAGACCATAGGCGTTCATGGTGCCGTCGTCGATGATGTCCAGTTCCTCTTCGAACAAGACATTGAACAGATCCTGTCCAATAGAGGCATCCGTTGCCACGTGGCCAAGCGTGAAGTTGAATATGGGGCGCAGTTTCAGTTCTTTATCGGCGGTAAGGGGGAAGTCCCAGCCGATCCCGCCGGTTGCGGCAAAGCTGTTCCATTTCACCGGGATGGATTGTTCTTGCTCGCCGCTCGAGGCGATGAAATCGGGATCGTAGCGTGAATAGCCCAGCGTGCCTTCCAGGTAGAGCGGGAAGCTCTTGCTCACAGTAAATTTTCCACCGAACGTTGTCTGCCATATCCCCGGGTCATCACTCGAAGCCTTTTGTATGGAGAGAGAGCTTGTCGTTATATCCGGCAACACCTGAAACGACATGAGGGTCAGGGCGCCGTCCGCGATCTCCTTGAGTTCCTGTTCGCTAACATCCAACTCCCAGGGATCATCAGCCCGCACCTCGGCAAGCGAGGTTAAAGACAGCAGAAACAGGGAGGCCGCAGTCCGGGATAAACTAATCACCTGTTTCAGCTATCTCCAGGCACTGCCCACTGTCAGGTAAAACACGGTTTCCTCTGGCCCGCGTGCAACATCAAAGCCGGCCTGCAGACCCAGCCGCCGCGCGATCAGGTAACGCGCGCCAGCACCCACGGTGTGTTTCAGACCGTTGTCACCTGAACCAAACAGGTCTGAAAAGGAGTCTTGCGCCTCACCCACACCGGTGAACCCGACCAGGCTCCAGCGGTTGCGGAAATTCCAGCGCGCCTCGAGTTCTGTCACCAGCACATCATCGCCCTGGTAGCGCAGCGCCGGGATGCCGCGCAGGTCGATATAGGGCAAGGCATAAAAGGGGGTATCGCCATGCACGAAGCGGCCGTCCAGGCGCCAGCCCAGTACCACCTTTGGATGTATATCCCAGTAGAACAGACCGGCGGCCTTGTATTTCTGGTAGGTAAAGTCACCAATGAAGCTGCCACTGTGGAACATGGCTTCCAGTTCTGCGTAAATGCCCCGATTTGGACTGAACAGGTTGTCGCGGGAGTCGTAGCTGACAAGGGGACCCAGCCCGATGGTTTCGGTCCGGTTCAGGTTGTCTTCATCAACGCCCGGTGGATCACGGCCGTCATCAAAACTGATGTCGATGGATGTGTACTCGAATCGCCCGCCCACGAACCAGTCGCTGTCATGGAGTCGGAACCTGGCTTCCTGTATCAGGAACCAGCCATCGCCGTTGAAGTCCAGTCCGTTACTCTCGGAGAGCCGGTTGTCACTACTGTTGCCATAGAAGGTTAAATTCACCGAGGCGCGCGCCAGTGCGCCCACGTAGCGAATATGGTCCTGTTTCCATACCCCAAGATGGGCGCCACCCGCCAGCCAGGTGTCGTTCTCAGTGTAGGCACCAAACAGTACCGATACACTGGGTGGTATTAACGGGATCCCGGCGTTCGACCCCCCTCCTTCACGCGCCTGTTTCCTTTTTTCTTTATCCTCTTCCGATTCGTGAAAAAAGACACCAGCCAGCCCCAGCCCCGGACCAACGGCGGGCTCGGTGATGATGATCGGTACCGGGAGAAAGCCCTTGTTATCAATCAGCCAGCCACTGGTATCGAACTGGCCATCGGTCGGATCGATAAACTTGTCGAAAAACGAGTCAGCCTGCAACGTGGCACTGCAGAGTAGCAGCAGGCTGACTGTTGACAGCAGTTGTGAAAGCCTCCCCACAAGCAAACCTCATCCGGTTTTCTATGCTGGTCTGGTTATCTGGTCTGTCTATTTTGGAAACAGGAACTGGAAGGTAAATGCGACGTTCCAGTCTGGTGCAGCATCAGGTGCCTCAACATTGTAGTAGGCCTCAAGACGTGAGTTGATTGTCTGGTTACCGATCTTGAAGATCTTCCCGGCGCCTCCCCCGATCGGTACCGTCCAGCGCTGGCTTGACGGTGCATCCCAGTTTGCCGTGATAATCATGTCGGTAATCAGGTACCAGCCATTATCAAGGTTGTAATTGAGGAACGGCTCAAGCAGAAACTGGTTGACATTCTTGCGGTCCGAATCACCGGCAAATGACCATAGTTGTCTGCCGAGAACACCCATGGTGCCCCACTCGGGCTGTGCCAGGGCCACCGCGGTAGGCCCTGCACTCCACTTGCCACTGCCGAGCTCATCATCGCTGGCCGTGTTCATATTCAGGGAAGGACCCACACCCCAGATCACCTTGCCGTAATCCACGGGCGAGAAATACAGCGAGTAGTTGATATCACCAAGACCACTGGCGCTGCCGCCCGACTGCGGACTCGGGTTGTTCGGCCCCTGTATGGCGCCATCCACATGCGCGAGCGGAATGATGGCACGGTTCACCAGGTTCCACTTGCCGACAGTGACCGGTATCACCGGCTGTATGTTCAGGATGGTTGCATCACCATCATCGGCACCGTAGTCGAGGTTCAACTTGAACGGCAGACTGATCATCGAGCTGATCGGATTCTGCACGGCGGAGCGTATATCATCGCCTGACCAGGCATTCGTACTGAGCATCACAGCAACTATGAATAAGGCAACTTTTTTCATTTCGTCATCATCCGTCTGTTAGTTGATCACTTCAGGTCCTCGGAACGTCATGTGCCGTCAAAGGACCGGTTTGACCGCACAACACCTGCGCTTGGCTATCCAGTGGCACAGCCGTCCCCGCATTCAAGAGCAGTGACGACTGTGCCACTCGCAATCAGTTACTTGGCGCCGATTTCAGCGTCGACAGGGCGTCATCGACATTGAACTTGGCCGGCTTCTGACGCGGCGGGAACTCCTGGAAGGTATCGATGTATTCCTTCACGAAGGTCTGTGCCGGCACCAGCGCGAAGACACGCTCGATCCACCAGCGCTCGTAGTTGTTGGCATCGGTATCGGCACGTTCGAAGGGGTCGGTGCGCAGGTTGAAGATCTTCGGGATGCGCAGCGGCACGAACGGCTCGGACCAGACCATGAAGCCACTCTCACGCTGCTCCATGAAGACCAGCTTCCAGTCGTCATAACGCAGGCCGACCAACTGGCCGCCGTCGTTCCAGTAGAGGAACTCGCGCCGTGGCCAGGCGACGTCGGTGCCCGCCTCGCCGGTCAGGTTGGGTATCAGATTGTAGCCGTCGAGATGGACCTTGAACTTCTTGCCATCAAGCGAGGTGCCTTTCATCAACTGCTCCTTGATGTCCGGAGTACCGGCTGCTGCCATCAGCGTCGGCACCCAGTCAAGCGCGGAGGTTGAATCGTTGACCACGGTCCCGGGCTTGAACTTGCCCGGCCAGCGCACGAACATGGGTACCCGGTAGCCGCCCTCCCAGTTGGTGTTCTTCTCGCCACGGAACGGCGACAGCCCGCCATCCGGCCACTCGTTGTAATGCGGGCCGTTATCGGCGGTGTAAAGCACGATGGTGTCGTCGGCAATGCCGAGTTCATCGAGCAGGTCCAGAACCTGGCCGACGTGGCCGTCATGCTCGACCATGCCGTCGGCGAAGATCCCCAGCCCGGTGACGCCCTCGCTCTCCTCCTTGAGGTGGGTATAGAAGTGCATGCGCGACGTGGACAGCCAGGTAAACCAGGGCTTGCCGGCCTGGGTGTTGCGCTTGATGAAGTCCATGGCGCGGCCGACGAATTCCTCGTCCGCAGTCTCCATGCGTTTCTTCGTCAGCGGCCCGGTATCTACGCATTGCTGCTTGCCCATCGGGCCGAAGCGGGGATCTACGATATCGCTCGGCGTGTTCGTGGCCTTGCAGTCCAGCACACCACGGGGCCCGAACTCGGCGCGAAACGCGGGGTCCTTGGGATAGTCGGGGTTCTCGGGCTCTTCCTCGGCATTCAGGTGATAGAGATTTCCGTAGAACTCATCGAAGCCGTGTACGGTCGGCAGAAACTCGTTGCGATCGCCGAGATGGTTTTTGCCGAACTGGCCGGTGGCGTATCCCAGCGGCTTAAGCATCTCTGCCAGGGTCGGGTCCTCCTTCTGCAAGCCGATGGCGGCACCGGGAAAACCAACCTTGGTCAGTCCGGTGCGAATCGGTGACTGACCGGTGATAAAGGCGGAGCGTCCCGCGGTACAGCTCTGCTCGGCATAGTAATCGGTAAAGAGCACACCCTCGGTGGCGATGCGGTCGATATTGGGTGTGTGATAGCCTGCCATTCCGCGGCTGTAACCACTGAGATTGGTGATACCGACATCGTCGGACATGATCATCAGGATATTGGGTTTTTTGGCGGCCGCGATTACGCTGCCCGGCACCATGAACATTGAACCCACTGCAAGGGCCATGACGAGAAGTACAAGTCGCTGTAATTTTAAAACCATGTTCCATCTCCATTAACAATTTTATTGGGCAACAAACCAACAGTGCTTTTAATATTGTCCACTGACTGATAAACCACACTGCCCTTGAGGACGCCGAAGCTGTTTTCAATTCATGGAGTTTCTTGCCTGTGTGTTGCTGGCAACAAGCGAAAAACAACAGGGATCATCAAGTCACTGCGCCAGATTCTACTAGAATGGGGTTATCTGCCTATTGGGCTAAAGCCCTACAGGCGCTTATTCAGAAGCAATGGTTTTCGGCATAATCTCCAGTTGCGCACATACCCTGCCCAGCTCCACGGCTGAGGATACCCCCATCTTGACCATGATCTTTGCCCGGTGGGCCTTAACGGTTTTTTCCGTGATATCCAGGTGGGTTGCGACCTGCCGGTTACGAACACCCGACAGGATGTAACGCATCACCTCCAGTTCACGGCTGGTGAGCGTCGCCAAACATGTCCGTGCTTTCCTGGTTAACTCATTGTCTTGCAGTTTCTTCTTATGCACTAGCAGTGCCTGCCTGACAGCCGCGAGCAACACCGTCTCATCCACCGGTTTGGTCAGGAAGTTGACCGCGCCACCCTTGATGGCCTTGACCGACATGGGGATATCACCGTGCCCTGTGAGGAACAGGATCGGTAAATCACTCTCCAGCCCCTTCAGCGTGTCCTGCAATTCAAGGCCACTGCTGCCGGGCATGCGCACGTCGAGAATAATGCAGGCAATACCGTCGAATCGCTCCCGGGCAAGATAGTCTTCCGCACAGGCAAACACCTCGGTTGCATATCCCGCGGCATCCAGCAGGCGTGCCAGGCTGGTGCGGACAGAGCTGTCATCATCAATGATGAAGACCCGTGAAGGGGTATCAGACATGTCCCGGGCCTTGCTCACGAGGGGCTATCGGTAGCACAAAGGTAAAGCTGGCACCGCCCGTTGCCATGCTCTCTGCCGAAATTCGGCCACCGTACGCCTCGATAATTCGCCTTGAGATGGACAGCCCCATGCCAATGCCGCCAGCCTTGCTGGGAAAAAAGGCTTCAAATATGCGGGGCAGATCCTCCTCGGATATACCCCTGCCATTATCGCGTACCGTAACCTCGACACTGTCCTTGTGGCGTGAGGTTCGGATGATGAGCTGGCGCTGCGCGGAGGGTGTGTCACTCAGGGCATTCAGGGCATTAATAATCAGGTTGATGGCCACCTGCTGGATCTCGGTCCGACCGGCCAGTACGTCGGGGAGATGTTTCCCGAACTCCAGTATTGGCGTCACCTGCTGCCGGCTGATTTCACCACTGAGCAGGCCGATCGCATCCTTCATCACGGCATTGATATCAAGCGGCTGTTGCACAGTTTCTCCAGTCTGTAGCAACGTCCGCAAGCGCTGAATGATATCCGCGGCACGTTGATCGTCACGAACGATATCGTCGAAGATGTCCCCGATATCTGACAGCTTTGCGGGTTCCCACGCCAGCAGGCGACGTCCTGCCTGTGCATTACTCAGGATCGCGCTGAGCGGCTGATTCAGCTCATGCGCAAGGGTACTGGACAGTTCGCCCAGCAGGTTGGCGCGTGCCAGCCGCTCAACTGCCTGCTCGCTCTGTTGCAGTTTCCGCGCATACTGTGCTGAACGCATTGCATCGTCGGCAAGCTGGTAACTCATGGAAACGATAATGGCGAGGTAGGCAAAGCTGATCATGTACGGCGTTGTAATGACACCGGCATCCACCAGCGGGGTGTGGATACCGGCCAGTAGTATAAAGAAGATGATGCCGCCGCCAATCACGGTTGCCGTGCGCTTGCCACCCTGACGCCACAGGCGCATCGAAGCATCCGCCACGTAGACAAGGATCAGCAATGACGCGATATCGGCCAGCAGCTTCCACGGGTTTTCAATACCCAGCGGGATGGTGAAGGCCTCGCCCCAGGGCGTCGTCAGGCGTTGCAGTTCACTCACCTCGATGAACGTCAGGGTATGCGGGGAAAGAAAGTTGGTCAGCAAGCCGAGAGTCCACAACAGTGTGATGATCATGGCCAACCAGCGCCGGCCGGTGCCAAAATAGACCTGTATGAACCACACCATGGGTACCAGGATCATGAACACCGCGACGTTTTCCCACAGCATCAGAACCCGGTAGCTGTCGAGTGACTCGGTGAGCAACAACGCCATTTCCAGCATCGCGCTGACACCGGCACTGAATGCCATCAGGGATGACAGCAGGTAGACAGGCTGCTTGCGGTTCCTCAACCAGAACAGCAAGTGGATCGAGCCCAGCATCAGGCAAACCGATGCACAGAAAGACCAGGCGATGGTGAGCACACTCATGCAGCCTAGAGTAGGGAAGCCTGCCTGTAGTGACAAGGCAATCGCCGGACATTGGAAACCATCATGCCTGAACCGGTATGATGGCAGTTGCTTGACAGGCTGGACGCACTGTTGTGTTCCTGTACTTGAAACGTAACTATTCAGCTCACCACAGAAACAAAGAGGCGAAAGGCATTTATTTGAACATTTTGCCACGGAATCCACGGAAAACACGAAAAAATAAAAGCCTTAGAAGTCATATTTCCGTGTTCTTCCGTGGATTCCGTGGCTAATGGGGTTTTTAGTGATGACATCCTCTGGATAGGTGTCATTTACCTCTGAGGTGAATAGTTGCCTTGAAACAAGGCATACCCTATCTACAGAAATCATGCGCTATCGAATTGGCGAAACCCCGACTGAACCGGTCATGTCCCTGGACCAGGGCGCCTTTCTGTTACTGGCGATACTCAGCCTGGTCATCGGAATCGGTTTTGTATTTGCAGGCATACGCAGCAGGCACTACTGGATGACGATCTGGGGCACGGGACTGGCATTGTCCAGCCTTGGCTATATCATTTACGTCATCGTCATCATCTGAACTCACGATCCGTGAACATCCAGGCACCACTGACACCCTTCAGGAGGAACGAGATCATGCTCAACATTACGCTGGACGAACAACACGGCATCGCGACACTGGAACCTGATGGCCCTCTGAGCAAGGACGATTTCCAGTCAGCAAGCACAATCATTGACCCGTATATCGAGAAAACCGGCGGCCTCAAGGGCCTGATCATTCACAGCGAATCCTTCCCCGGCTGGGATTCCTTCCAGGCGATGCATTCCCACCTGACGTTCGTCAAAGAGCACCATAAAATAATACCGCGGATAGCGTTTGTCACCGATTCCATTATCAGCAACCTGGCGGAGACCATCGGCAGCCACTTTGTCAGTGCAGACATCAAGTCATTTGGTTTCGGAGAGTTGGACAAGGCCCGTGCCTGGATACTGGGTGAATGACACTGTCCCGTTAATTCCATAGCCAGAACAACGGCAGAAATATAATCTGCAGGAGCGTCGTCCCCGGCGCGTTTGTTTTTGTCATACCCCAAACCGCGCCGCGGAGGACGCTCCTGCAGCGCTTGCCTGAACGCCGGGGCGGCTTCTTGATGCACATCAACAACTGCCGTGGGACAGTTCATATAGACTATAGTAACAAGCATCGATAACCTCGCACAGGAAACCGGCCATGGTCACTGACATCAGCAGGCCTGCATGGCAGGCGACAGGCATTGAAAGAGGAATAGCATGGCCGACGCGGATGACAGGGACCGTCCGGATATTCCGGAGCCGCCGCACCCTGAACAGCGGCACGAGCCGCTGCCGCAAACCCACCCGAAAACTTTCGAGGAAGACCCTGGTGCCCCGTCACGCATCCAGACACTACTGGATGCCCCGAGCTACCGGCGCGCCGACAAGGATGTTGATTTCCTGGAACGCGACGAGGCGCATGGCCTGCGATTGCACCTTGACTATCTGAAACCCGAGCTATTGCTCGGTGAGGCGGGCGTGACGCATACCGTGGTCGTATTTGGCAGCACCCGCATTGCCGAGCCAGCGACCGCGCAGTTCCGGGTCGATCGTTTGCACGAGGAACTGCTGGCTGAACCGGATAACAGAGAGATAAAACACAAGCTGGGTGTGGCCCGCCGCATCCTGAAAAAAAGCCGCTATTACAACGACGCGCGCGAACTCGGACGGCTCGTGGCTGAATCCGGCAAAGGCTCGCTGGACAACCGCCTGGTGGTGATGACCGGTGGCGGTCCGGGTATCATGGAAGCAGCCAACCGCGGGGCATTTGATGCCGGCGCCAAGACCGTCGGGCTGAATATCGACATCCCCCTGGAACAGTACCCCAATCCCTATATCTCCCCGGAGCTGTGTTTCCGCTTCCGTTATTTCGCACTGCGCAAGATGCACTTCCTGCAGCGCGCCAGGGCACTGGTCGCCTACCCCGGCGGTTTTGGCACCATGGATGAGCTGTTCGAGACAATGACACTGATCCAGACACGCACCATCAAGCCGGTACCGGTGGTCCTGGTTGGCCGCCAGTACTGGCAGCGTGCGGTTGATTTCGACTTTCTTCTTGATGAGGGTGTGATTGACAGCGAGGACCGCGATATCTTCTGGTTCGCGGAGAATGCACAGGAGGCCTGGCAGGGCATCCTCGGCTGGTATGAACAGAGTGGTGAGCCCTTGATACCCTCAGGGTCATCCGAACAGGAGCAGATATGAAACTTTCATTCCATGGCGCCGCACAGGGGGTCACCGGCTCCTGCCACCTGCTGGAATGCGCCGGCAAGCGCATCCTGGTTGACTGCGGTTTCTACCAGGGCGGCCGTGAACTGGAAGAGGACAATGCCAACGACTTCGGCTTTGACCCGGCCAGCATCGACTACCTGCTACTGACGCACGCCCACCTGGACCATTGCGGGCGTGTGCCGCTGCTGGTGAATCGCGGCTTCAATGGCGAGATCATCACCACGGCCGCCAGCCGCGAACTGGCACGCCTGATCATGCTGGATGCCGCCGGTCTGCAGGAAGAAGAAGCGCGCTACCTGAACCGCCGGGCGCGCAAGCGCGGCAAGAAATGGACTGACATCGTGCCGTTGTATACCACCCTCGATGCCCTGAACGCACTCGAGTTCTTTGGTCGTACCGCGAACTACCATGAGACCCTGCAGCTGGCTTCCGGTATCAAGGCCACGTTTGTCGATGCCGGACATATCCTTGGATCGGCCTGCATACTGCTGGAACTGACCGAGGGCTCCACACAACGTCGCATCCTGTTTTCCGGCGACCTGGGACTGAGTGCCCGGCCAATCCTGCGCGACCCGGACAAGGCACCCGCCGCCGACGTGGTGGTAATGGAAACCACCTACGGCGACCGCCAGCACAAACAACTCGAACCGTCCATCGAGGAACTGTACGACGCCATTAACGACACGCTGAAGCGTGGCGGCAATGTCGTTATACCCACCTTTGCCCTGGAGCGCGCACAGGAACTGCTGTTCTACCTGCATGCCGGCAAGTCGCAGGGTATCCTGCCCGATTTCCTGCAGGTGTTTCTCGACTCCCCCATGGCGATCTCCGCAACCGAGATCTTCCGCCGGCACCCGGAATGCTATGACGAACACACCGCCGGCCTGTTTGCCAGTGGCCACGACCCGTTCCAGTTTGCCGGACTGCATTTCACCCGCGAGACGGCGGATTCCATGGCCATCAACCAGATCAGCGGCGGTGCCGTCATCATGGCCGGCTCCGGCATGTGTACCGGCGGCCGCATCCGTCACCACCTGAAGCGCTACCTCGGACATCAAAACAGCAGTATCGTGTTCGTCGGCTATGCCGCCGAGGGCACCCTGGCACGACGCATCGTCGACGGTGCGAAAAGCGTCAGTATTTTTGGTGACCAGTACCCGGTACGGGCCAGGATTTATACCATTGGCGGATTCTCGGCACACGCCGGCCAAACGGAACTACTCGCCTGGCACCACCAGACAGGCAATCCGGACAACACCTTCCTGGTACACGGCGAAAAAGACAGCATGAGCGCCTTTAGCCAGCTGCTGGAAAATACCCGCGTGATCATGCCGCAGCTGCATGAGGAATTTGAGGTGTAGCGAGAAATTACGGATTGAAAAACCTTGATCGGCACCCAATAGAATAGACAGGTGCGTTGTTCCTTTCGAAACCATGTCATTCCGGACGGAGCATGGCGGAGATTCGCAATCCAGAAGAAAAATTGCAGGTATTTTGAATGACCGCATCCGCGGGAATGACGAAAAAGCAACTCGGCAAAACGGGAACCACATGGAATTCAAGGACTACTACGAAGTAATGGGCGTCAAGCGGGACGCCACCCAGGACGAGATCAAGCGCGCCTATCGAAAACTGGCACGTAAATATCATCCCGATGTCAGCAAGCATGGCGACGCCGAGGCACGTTTCAAGGAAGTCGGCGAGGCCTACGAGGTCCTCAAGGACCCGGAAAAGCGCACTGCCTATGACCAGCTGGGTGCCAACTGGAAAGCCGGCCAGGACTTCAATGCCCCGCCGGACTGGGATGCCGGCTTCGAGTTCAGCGGTGGTGGTTACACCGGCGGCTTCGGCAATGGCGCTGGCGCCGGTGCCTACAGTGACTTCTTCGAATCGCTGTTCGGGCAGGGCTTCCAGAGTGGCCGCGAGGGTGGATTCCGTACCCAGGGTGGTTTCCATGCGCGCGGCAGCGACCACCACGCCAAGGTGCTGATTGACCTGGAAGACGCCATGAACGGCGCCACCCGCTCGTTCAGCCTGCGGGTTCCAAAGGTGGATGCGCAGGGCCATGTCACCACCAGTGAACGCGTGCTCAAGGTCAACATTCCCAAAGGCGTCAAGCAGGGCCAGCATATCCGCCTCGCCGGACAGGGCAATCCCGGTATGGGCGAGGGCCAACCCGGCGACCTGTACCTGGAAATTGAATTCAACCCGCACAGCATCTACCGCGTCGATGGCCGTGATGTCTATCTTGACCTGCCGATCGCTCCCTGGGAGGCAGCGCTGGGCGCCAGTATCAAGGTGCCCACGCCTGCCGGTCCTGTCGACATGAAGATCAAGCCGGGCTCGACCAATGGCAGCAAGTTACGCCTCAAGGGGCGCGGCATACCCGGCAAACCGCCCGGCGACCTGTATGTGATCCTCGGCATAGCGCTGCCGGCCGCCACCACCGACAGGGCGAAGGAGATTTATAAAGACATGCAGCAGGCACTTGATTTCAACCCGCGCGCAAGACTGGGGGTGTAACCATGGCGACACAACGCACTGACATCCTGACCGGCATCATCATCGAGGAGGAAACCCGCCTCAGCCTGCGCGAACTCTGTGATGCCTGCGCCGTGCATGTCGAGTTCATTACCGAACTGGTGGATGAAGGCGTGATCGAGCCAACCGGCATCGACAAATCGCACTGGTGTTTCTCCGGCATCAGTCTGCGGCGGATTCGTACGGCAAAACGACTGCAACAGGACCTTGGCGTCAACCTGGCCGGTGTTGCACTGGCTCTGGAGCTGATCGAGGAACTTCAGCAGTTGCGCACCCAGCTACATAAACCATCAGGTTCTCAACTATGACTAATCCCCTGCATATCGTCTGTCCTGTATGCACCACGACCAACCGCATCCCTGCAGACAAGCTGAACGCTGCACCCAACTGCGGCAAGTGTCATCAACCCCTGTTTAACCGTCACCCGCTTGAACTGACTGGCGGCAATTTTCAGCAGCACATCAAGCGCAACGACATTCCGATTGTGGTTGATTTCTGGGCGCCCTGGTGCGGCCCCTGCAAGATGATGGCGCCGGCTTTTGAGCAGGCTGCCGGGCAACTTGAACCTGCCGTACGCCTGGCCAAGCTGAATACCGAAACGGAACAGAATATCGGAGCTCAACTGGGCATACGCAGCATCCCGACAATGATCGTCTTCAGGAAAGGTCGTGAAGTCGCACGTCAGTCCGGTGCCATGGCCGCGCATGATATTATCCACTGGATACAGGCAAACACCTGAACTACCGGAAAAACACACGGAGAGCAGATCATGAAAGGATTAACCGCCAGCCTGCTGCTGATATTGCCCGCCATCGCCAGCGCGCAAAATTACCATAATATGAGCGAGGCTGACATGCAGAAGATGATGCAGCAAATGCAGCAGGCGCAGGCCTGCATGGCGGATGTCGATCAGGCTGAACTGAAAGCATTTGAACAGCGTGCCAATCAGATGCAGGCCAGCGTCAGTGCACTGTGCGCCAGTGGCAAGCGTGACGCTGCGCAGCAGGAAGCCATCACATTCGGCAGGGAAGTCTCCAGCACCCCGACGATGCAGAAAATGCGTGAGTGCAGCGAGATGATGCAAGGTGTGATGCCTGGTATGCCGGCCATGCATAACTACACCGCCAGCGAAGGCGACAAGAAGCATATTTGCGACCAGTGACATATTGGCAACTGGCCACTGCCTGAATGACGTATCTGTACAATCGTCCTGATGGCCACGGAAACACACAGTCGGCCCGACACCCGTCCTGCTCGCAATTACAACAGCTACGCGCTGATCATGCTGCTGATGGTCGGCGCCATACTTGCTGATGCGGCTCCGATAAGTATCCAGAATTTCAGGGAATATCACCAGCAACTGGCGGTAACCTCGGTCACCGGCGCTGCTGACGAACTGGAACTCCTGATAAGCGAATTACAACGCTCCATGAGGCTGTTTGCTGATGATCAGCTGACCCTGTTCGTGGAGATTGCCGGTGACCCGGAAAATGACGATGCCTGGGCGCACCTTGAAAAGGCTGTCAGCAAGCATTTCCCGGAGTATTTTGGCCTGACACTCACGAGCACTGCCGGCGAGGTCCTTCGACCGGATTTTGACAACGCCGTCAATGAAATCTGCGAGCAGGACATTCACGCATTTATTGATGAGGGCTACTCGCATCCGGGCTATATCCATCCGAATCCGATGGGCTATCACTTCGACGTCATGGTACCATGGGGGGATACTGACAGGCACCGGAGGGTGTCTTCTTTCTCAGCTTCCCCCCCGATACTGGCGCGCACCCTGCAGAGGATACAGCCACCCGGTCATGCGCTGCTGCTGTTGCGATCAGACAAGATTGGCCTGATCGAGGTCACCGCCGGGGGTACCTGCTCAGACCTGCAGCGGGATTTTACCCTGAGTAGCGATGAACTGCCGGCGCATTCTCTATTCACGCGCCGTCGCCAACAGTCGCTGGGACCTTGTCGATCTGCCTGAGGAAGCAACTGTTTCGCAGCGAAACGTTGCGTAATGCCAAGCCTATGCCGGTCGCTGTCTTCAGTGTCTTCGCAGCCATCGGGCTGCTGATGCTGCAGCAACTCAGGCGCAAGGAGAAGCGGCGCCAGCGTGCCGAAGAACAGGCACTGCAGCACCAGGCCGACCTCGCGCACGTCGATCGACTCAATATCATGGGGGAAATGGCCTCCGGTCTGGCCCATGAACTGAACCAGCCCTTATCCGCGATTTCCACCTACTGCCAGGCCGGGCTACGCATCGTCGACACATTTGAAGACAAGCCTGGCAAGCTGGTCCACGCCCTCGAACATGCCTCCATACAATCACAACGTGGCGGCGAGATCATACGCCGCATGCGCCGATTCACCGGCAAGGGCGTGGTAAGGCGTAAACCGATAGAAATTAACCGGGTCTTAAAAAATGCCGTCTGGTAAGTCGAAACGGCGCAAAAACGCAAGGGAATAAAACTGGTCCTCGACCTGGCAGAGGGACTGCCAGCTGCAATTGCCGACGAGATCCAGATTGAACAGGTCATCCTGAACCTGCTGCACAATGCGATCGAGGCCATGTTTTCCGGGAGCGAGAATACGCGCATACTGCGGGTCTCGAGCAAGCGTACCGCTTTGGACACCCTGCAGGTAACAGTCAATGACAGCGGCCCGGGCCTGGATGCAGCAGCGCTTGACAGTATTTTTGATACCTTTTTACAACCAAAAAGAGTGGCACGGGGCTTGGTCTGGCCATCAGCCGCTCCGGTATCGAGGCACACGGCGGGCAACTCTGGGCAGACTCCACGCCGGGAGCCGGAGCTACCTTTTACTTCACGCTCCCTGTGTAGCAGCCGCACGCGGTAGCCAATGAACCCACGGTGTTCCTTGTCGATGACGATGACGCCGTCCGTGATGCACTGGAATTACTGCTGGACTCCATGGGCATCAGAACCGCCGCCTACCCGTCGGCTGCGGCTTTCCTTGAACACTATGACCCTGGCAAATCCCGGATGCCTGGTGCTGGATATCCGTATGCCGGCCATGAGCGGCATGGAACTGCAGGCGGCACTGGTGGAAAAATCGGTGACCATTCCCATCATCTTTCTCAGCGGGCATGGCAATGTGTCCATGTCGGCAAAGGCATTCCGTACCGGCGCCGTCGATTTTCTGGAGAAACCGTTCGATGAAAATGTGCTACTGCAACGCATCCAGGAGGCAATTCGAGTGGACCAGTCCAGTCGGGAGGCGGCGGCACGCAGGGTCGGGGCAGGAACACCAGGCTGGCATCGCTGACCCCGCGGGAGCGTGAAGTCATGCTGCTGATCGTCGCCGGCCATTCCAATAAAGAGATCGCCACGAAACTGAGACCTCAGTACCCGCACGATCGAAACCCACCGTGGACGCATTATAGAGAAAACCGTAGCGCAGGCATTCGCTGGCGGACCTAGATCGAGCTCGCCCTTGCAAGCGGTGGGTGCACGAACTCAAATAACAGTTTTTCAGACAGGCCCCTCGTGCTACGTAGTTTCACGGATATTCAACCTTCCGAGGAATACTATGAAGTTGGGACCGCAATGGAGGAAATCGTAAACAGCCTGTTCAACCCACAAAAAGGATACGTGGCGTACCATGATTTCAGCAAAAAAGCAAACCTCGCAAGCAAGTATTCAGTCTGGCAACGGAAAAAGTGGTAGCAACCCTTGCAGAGGGTGAATCCCTGAATCGTACACAATCTTCAGATATGTTGTCCGCCAACGGTCAGGCCGGGACAGAAATTCGAATCTACAGGGACGGGCTGTTGATTGCAAAATGTCAGGCTACCGGGATTGCACCATCGCGGCTGTTTATAGCCATCGATCCCCTGCGCTACCCGGTCGATTCCCGCCTGGAAATAGAGTTCGTCAATGGCATCGGGGCATCGACGAAATCAGTGCGCCTGCCTGCGACGGTAACAAGCCGTTCGACAAGGGGTATAGAACTGAAGCTTGGCCCCGCCTTCGCCTAGTACCCCGCGGTCTCTATTCCTGCACAGAGATACGCTGTGGGTTAACTCACCTGCCACGAAACATCATTGCACGTTTTTATAAAGCCGGTCACCTGAATCAGGACGGTGGCCCTGTCCATTGTTCCCTGACTACACCTCTTTCGGGTCGCTACATGATCAGCCCAGATACTGCGATATGTCGACTTCATCCAGTTGCCCGGCCTGCAGATGCCGGCGGCCGTACTCAAGCCAGGCACCGCTGCTGAGAAAAAGGTCAAATAAATCC
>CALOCX010000024.1:0-153967 GCA_942491995.1 uncultured Gammaproteobacteria bacterium
CCCGATGCGGAAACACGACGCCAGGTTGCCACCGATTTGGTAGCCATGTTCGATGCCGTTGAGGACGTGGTGGATGTCGATAGCTACATGGCTGAGCCCTATGAATACTGGCGCTTTGATGTCGATACCGAAAAGGCCGTGCGCCGGGGAATTTCGGTGGACACCATCAATGGCAGCCTTGCCATGGCTATGGGCAGTTTCAAGTTGGGTGATATCAAGCGCGGTACTGTCCTTGAGCCGACCTATATTGTCATGAAAATTCCTCTGGCCGTTCGCTCCCAGGTGTCACGTCTCGGCGACCTGCCAATCCCGACGAACGATGGCAGGACGATCCCGCTGTCTGAACTCGGTGAATTCAAGAAGGGCTACGAGGATCCCATTATCTTTACCAAGGATCTGCGTGGCATCGAATACGTAACAGCCGAGATGCAGGGCCGACTTGGCGCACCGATTTACGGCATGCTGAATATCGAGGACAAGGTAAAAGAATACACCACGCCGGACGGGGTCAAGATGGAGACCATGCCGTGGAATCTGTTTGGCCCGCCAGCGGATGACACCGTATCCGGTTACGAGTGGACCGGTGAATGGACGGTAACCTACGAGACCTTCCGTGATATGGGTGGCGCTTTCATGGCGGCACTGATCCTCATTTATGGCCTGATTGTCTGGGAGTTCAAGAACTTCGCACTCGCAGGCCTGATTATGTCACCAATACCCGTAACCATGCTGGGCATCATCCCCGGCCACTGGATGATGGGTGCCGAATTCACCGCTACCTCAATGATTGGCATGATCGCACTGGGTGGCATTATCGTGCGGCAGTCCATCCTGATTGTCGAATTTGTGAAGATAGAAGTCGCCAAGGGTCGTGAGGTCAAGGAAGCGGCAATCAGGGGCGCGGAGTTGCGCATGCGTCCTATCTTTATTACTTCCCTGACACTGATGGCAGGCGCCTTTGCCATTCTGCAAGACCCGATCTTCAACGGCATGGCCATCAGCCTGCTGTTTGGTGCCGGTGTCGCGACTGTAATGGCGCTGCTGATTATTCCACTGGGTTGTATCAGTGCACGGCGCCAGTTCTATGTCGAAACCAGCGATGATGGCCAGATAAAAGTCAGTGCTGCATATGAGATGGTGGAACATGAAGCCCTGCAGAAGAAGGCGGAAAAATCCGGTACGTCCCTGTTGATGCGTCTATGGGGCGGCATATTCTCGCTGTTCTCATGGATATTTCTCATCATCAAGGCGATGTTCACCATGATCGGGATGGGGTTCAAGTCGCTGTTTGGGCGCTCGGGTGGCAGTACGCCGCCACCACCGCGACAATCACCACCCGGAGGAGGAACGCCACCACCACCCAGAGGGGGCGGCACGCCACCACCACCGAGGCAGGCACCACCCGGCAAGGCGAAGGGAACACCCCCGCCACCACGGGAAACAGCGCCAAGCGTGGCGAAGGGGACACCTCCACCACCGCGGGAAGCAACGCCGAGCGTGGCGAAGGTAACACCCCCTGCACCACAGGAAACGCCCCCCAGCAAGGTGAAGGGAACACCCCCGCCACCGCGGGAAATACCGCCTAGCAAGGTGAAGGGAACACCCCCGCCACCGCGGGAGATACCGCCCAGCAAGGCGAAGAAAACGCCCCCGGAAGCACCGCCGGCCGCGGCGGCTCCCATAGAGACAGCCGCAACCAGCGAGACAAAAGAAGCAGCTGCCGTGGACAAGACACATGCTGATGAAGATACAAATGGTGCCGTTGGCAACAAACGACGCGGTATACGCCTGAAGCAGGATTTGGACTAAGCTGGTAATAACAGGATCATTAATCAACCAGTGCATAAACACAGGAGCAGGTAATGAAAAGTAGATGTGAATTTGTGAGTGGCCCGGTTGTACTATCGATGCTATTGATGACAGCCCCTGTGCTTGCTCAAGAAACTGAATTCACCTACACAGATGACTGGGCGGTTGTATCAGCACCCCCACCACCAGGGCCATATCGTGCAGTCAATATTGATCCCCGTGTACCGGGTGCGGATGCCGTACCGCCACTACCCATGGATGCGGTCACAACACCATCCGGCGAAGATCGCATCCCGGCTGAAGCCCTGGCAAACGCGCCAGCTGCAGGGATACCGGCGAGTCATCAACCAACTGACACACCTGCTTCAGCAGTGAGCAAGCAACGCGCAGCACCGCCCGAAATGCCCGGGTACCCACAACGCGTCGCACCTTCTCCGTCCGGCTACTACTATTCCGCACCGCCACAATACCCGGCGCAGTCGCATTCTGTTCCACCCGCGGCACCACCTGCAGCTTATCAGGGTTACAGAAATCAACCCGCCTACGGTTATTACGGCTCTCCTGCATATCGTCAGGGACAGCAACAGGTACCGCCACCACCCAGGTATGATTCCATGATGAGGAATCAGTACCCTGTTGGAAAAGGGACACCTTGAGGTGGCGCTCTTCCACAAGACAATTAACTGCTATGATTCATCATTCAGTATCATTTAACACGACATGGATACTGAGATTTTTACTATTAATTTCAGTCGCATTACTCAGTGCCTGTGAGAATGAAGAAAATATTCGACCACAAACACAGTCCGAACCATCAGAACCGCCATTGCCTGTCAGGGAGTGGTATCCCACGCCTAAACACCGGCAGCAGCCAACGGCTTATGTACTCGTCCCGGCAACACAGTCACAACCAGTAATGGCTCCATCAGCTTACCCAGGGAACAGTGTTCAACAGCCGTGGGGCAGTACGCCACAGGGCGTGTACCCGGAACAACCGCCGGTGTATCAATATCAGCAAACCCCGGTATGGCCAGGCCAGCAACCCGGGGCCACGTACCAACAACCAACTGCCCCCCAGTACCAGTATCAGTATAGCCCGCGTCCCTGGGGCAGCATGACGGGACCCAACAGCAACCAGAACTCCAATGTATCGACCGAGACCTGGCCACAGGGAGGCTATGTTGCACCGTGGAGCATGCCGCAAACGGGAGGCAATCTGGGCGGGGCACCCGCAGGACAACCGGGGCAGCCCCCGGGAACAGTATATTATGACTCTAATTGGTAGCGTCTCCGAGGTCGGGGTGACTTCGTACCAAACAGCAGCGTTGCTGGCGCTCGCTATAGATTAGGGTCGACAGGACATTGGATTGATACCGGAATACCGGTATTCTGATGTGGTCAGTAACAGTAACTCCTCGCAGTTACTGATCTTGGCAGTTTGGCGAGGATAGCGCTTGTGGAACACCTGCAAGCAAATTGTAAATAATGATGAGGTATTACAAGTATGAAAATGCTAACAAAAACTCTGTGTGTGGCCGCTATTGCCGGTCTTGCTGCACTCCCGATGACCTCCGCACATGCCTGGGGTGGTTGGGGCGACCGTGGCTACGGTGGTAATGACTGGGACGGCTGGGGTGATGGCTATGGTGACGGCGATTTCGACGGCGACTTCGGCTTCAACATGAGCGGCAGTGGTCGCGGCCGTGGCAGCGGTTATGGCCGTGGTTATGGCCGTGGTTACGGCGATTACTATGGCGGCCGTGGTTATGGTTACGGTCCCTATGGTGGCGGTCCGGGTTATGGCTACGGTGGCCCCGGTTATGGCTACGGTGGTCCGGCTCCATACGGCGCACCCTATGGTGCACCACCTGCACCACCTGCAGCACCTGCAGCACCGGCTGCAGCCCAGTAAGCAGGTTTGATCGTAAACGGGCCCGGCGCAGCAATGCGCTGTGCTCGTTTTACGTTTTTCATAGTTAATTCAGGTAAAATCCAGATAATGATTACTGTTATCGCTAACCTTAAAGGTGGTTCCGGAAAGAGTACCGTCGCATTCAATCTTGCAGTGTGGCTGGAAATTAACGGTCAGCATGTGGTTGGCTATGATCTGGACCCGCAATGCACCTTCAGCGATCTCGGGATGCTGCGCAAGGAGATCGGTAACAAACCGGAACTGGAAATTCATGCGGTACGCGCAGTATTGAAAGAGCAGCTGCTTTCACATGATGAGTCAGAGGTTATTGTCGATGTGGGTGCAGCCAACATGGCAGCCATGAAGGAAGCCATGACAGCAGCAGACCGGATACTCATTCCGGTACCGCCGAGTCAGGCGGATGTATGGGCAACACAGCGATTCCTGCATATCATTGGCCCGGACCTCGAAGCAATCAAGATTAACGGCCATCAGAAAACACTGGCGTTTGTTAATCGCGCCGACACGAATAAATCCATCCGTGAAACACATGAAACCGAGGCGGCCTTGAAAATGCTGCCTGGCATTGATGTTGTTTTGCCTTACAGACTAAGAATGCGAACCAGCTTTCGTCGCTCACTCAGCGAGGGTCTGACAGTATTCGAAATGTGGCCCCGCGGCAAAGCGGCAGATGAGCTTCGCACACTGGCCAGAGCGCTTTATCCTGATGTTGTCAATCATTGATCTATCCAGGCTCAAGGAGCAGGCATGATGAACCTTCTTGCACGCATTCTCAGCCACGGTTTTGCATTTGCCGTCGTTGCCTTAATCATCCTCGTTTTAATGTACCGTGGCGAATTCCCGGTATGGGAATTACCCGAGTCTCTCGCTATCAAGGGCCTGCACGGAACAGCGCAAGAGGCCGGTTCTGGCACTGTCGACCGAGTCACCGAGCAAGCAGAGCAAGCGGCTGATGCAACTGTAGCAGTCCCACCCGAGGCGCCGGAAGTACCACTGGCGCCGGCCTCGTCGACCGCTACTCGTGAGGCAACTCAATCTGAGGATGAGGCCCCGGCCACTGATATAAAACCACCCACTGAGAGTGAAACATCTCCCGCACCCGTGATAGAGCCGGCAGCGGAAACTACAGATGTTGCTGAACCCGATGAGCGCATCGACACTGGTGCTGCGACAGGCAGTCAACCCGTCGAGTTCGATGATGCCCCATCAGCCACGGCTCCTGTCGAAAGCGATGAGAGCATGGCCCAGAGTACAGATAAGTTCTCAGCCCAAACGACTGCAGACACACCAGTGGGCACGGGCGACGTTGCTGCTGATGAATCCACAACAACGGCAGAAGTTGTACCGGCCCCAACAGACGCTGATAGCAGCGGCGACAGCATCGTTCAAGCGCCTGATGACATAACAACAGTACCGGACGATGCGACCGCAGGAACAGCTACAGCGATAGAAACTGCGCCGTTAGTGGCAGTAGAAGAGACCGCCCCTGCAGAAGCAGTTCCGACGACTGAGGAACAGACGGTTACCTCACCAGTAGCATCTGAAGAACCGGCCACTACTGCGGACAGTCTATCTGCCGCCGAACCACCTGCAGCGCCGGTCAAAGAAGCGGCACCACAGGCCATTGAAAACGATGTCTCAGAATCGCCCTACGAGGTAATGGCAAAGGCCCGTGAGGCCTTCTGGTTGCGTGACTTTGAACTGGCGGAACAGCAATACCAGAAATTAACGCAGCTCGAACCGGATAACCCGGATGGCTATGGCGAGATGGGCAATATGTATTTTTCCCAGGGCAAGTGGGCAGAAGCAGCCGAGGCCTACTACCAGGCTGGTGCACGCTTACTCAACGACGGCCTTGTTCAAGAGGCACGGCAAATGGTTGACGTGATTCGTGGTTTGAACGGTGCCCAGGCTGACGACCTCGAGGCACAAATTAACGCGGCCTCCGCACCATCACCTTGATTATTTTATTCTGAAAATTACAACGCAGGGAGAGAGTTATGATGAAACTGATCTGGAATTTGCTGGCACTGGTTGGACTGGTCCTCGTTGCAGGTATTATCTGGATAGCAGTTACATATGGATTCGGTCTGCAGAATTTCAAGGACCTTGCCAACCTCAAGAATTTCGATCCAAAGGCAGGCGAAGTCTATGTCGAGATGACAAAAAACCTTATTTCCACCGGCAATGGCGCTGAAGCAACTGTCTGGAAAGTCCCCGTGGCCGATGACTTGAGTGCGGAAGACGTTGAAGATGCAATGAAATCTGTCGCCAATGAGCACAACTTCAAAAATGTCGGAGAATTGCCGCTTTCCGAACAAGTTGCCATCATGACAGGCGAGGATCAGCGTTTCTGGAAGATCTACATGTTCTGCGATCCGCTGACAGCCGCCAAGATGGTTAACTATTCCGATGCCTTCTCTGCTTACCTGCCTTGTCGTATCGCGCTCGTCGAGGATAATGACGGACAACTCTGGCTGTATACCCTGAACATGGACATGATGATTCACGGCGGCACCGAGTTACCTGATGAACTCTATGAAGAAGCGACCAACGTCAAGGAAATCATCCTCGATATCATGAATCGTGGTGCTGCAGGGGAATTCTGAGCCAACGCGTGGACAGTAGAGCAGAATTCAATGGCACGATCCGCTTTAATCAGCGAATTAAAGACGTATCCAGCTCCATGCAAATGGTTAGCTGGATACGTTTCCCGCTAAGCGATTAAACATATAATGTCCGGCGCCGGTAAAACCATCAAATTGCGACTCAAGAGTCTTGAGCAGCACCTGAGAAAGGAAAACCCGGTACTGGTGGCAGCCGTGGAAAGCTACCGTCATCTTGACCGGGTCGGTTACTCAATGGGTCTGCTAAACGAGGAGCAATCCTTTGCCACGCAAATCTCCTGGTGGCCGATGATCTCTGTGCTGGGTACCTTTTCCGCCGGCAAGTCCACCTTTATTAATCACTACCTTGGCCAACGGCTGCAAGCGACCGGCAACCAGGCGGTCGATGACAAATTCACCGTCATCTGCCTTGGCGGCGAGCATGGGACGCAGGCCCTGCCGGGGACGGCACTGGATGCCGACCCGCGCTTCCCGTTTTACCAGATCAGTAACGAACTGGAGAAGGTCGCGCAGGGGGAGGGGAGGCGCGTTGATACCTACCTGCAGTTAAAAACATCACCCAGTGAGAAACTGCGCGGCCGCATACTGATTGACTCCCCCGGCTTTGATGCAGACTCGCAACGCAATGCCACGCTGCGTCTTACCGACCACATCATCGACCTGTCTGACCTGGTACTGGTGTTCTTCGATGCCCGTCATCCCGAACCGGGCGCGATGCGTGACACTCTGAAACACCTTGTCGGCGACACCATCCACCGGGCAGACGCCACCAAGTTCGTGTTTATCCTCAACCAGATGGACACCACGGCACGTGATGACAATCCCGAAGAGGTCGTCGGTGCCTGGCAACGGGCAATCGCCCAGGAAGGCCTGACCACGGGCCGCTTTTATTGCATCTACAACCCGGATGCAGCCGTCGCCATTGAGGATAACGCCGTACGTCAGCGTTACGAATCGAAACGTGATCATGACCTCGAGGAGATTCATCAACGCATACAACGCGTCGGGGTGGATCGCGCCTACCGGATTACCGGCACGCTGGAAAAAATTGCACATCGCATAGAGGAAAAATACGTTCCGCAGTTAATCGAGTACAAGCGACAGTGGCGCAAGATCGTGCTCTGGGGTGACGCTCTGGTTGCAGCCGCTTTCCTCAGCATAGCAGCGGTCACGATTTCCCTGCTGGGAAACTTCGGAAGTTTTCAATGGGAGCCGTCGAGCTGGGAAGGCTCCACCGTAACACTGGTGCTGGCGCTGGCCCTGCTCAGTATTGTTATTGGACTGTTTGCCTATCTGCATTTCCGAATGCGTAAATTCGCAACAAGCAGGGTGCTCTCAAGAATCAAAAAGCACTTTTCGACCGGACTGGAAGGTGAACGCCTGAGCCAGGCGTTTGTTCACAATACCCGGCCATGGCACAGCCTGTTCAGGAAAAGCCCGGTCGGCTGGAACGGCCGCTGCCGCAAGCGCTTGCAGCAGGTTATTGCCGAGGCGAACCAGTACGTGCAAACGCTGAACGACAAGTTTACGGACCCGTCAGGTGATCTCTCGCCTGAAACAACACCTTCCACGTCAACCTTAGCGGAAGTCGAACCTGTCAGCAGTGAAGCAGCGCTTGATACGGTTGAAAGTCCGGATAAAAGCAAGCAGCATCCTGCATAAGAGACACAACACTCATCAAGAGACTGCGTACGTCCCACCCAATTTAAACATGCTGCATCATTCCCGCGAAAGCGGGAATCTATTTTTGCATATTCTTTGGCATCTGCAGGTCAGATAAAGACGCGTCTGCATCGATGGACACGATACTACGAGTATCATAGTGCGCAGGGTGTACGATATTGATGGTTATTAACCGACACATAATCAACTAAATCAGTAGGATACTCTCACCTGACATACATATGCGCTTGAGAAATGAGAAGTATCCCGACAAATCATGCACCTCATCCTGTGATATTCAATATAATCTTCATAATAAACAGATAGATAGACTCTATACCACAGACATCGGATTGCTGTAAGGTGTTTCGACATTTCTCTGTACGGTTTAAAAAGGTCAAACGTTAGACAACCGACGATTAAAAATAAAATTGAACAAAAACAACCTAATTGATGATCGCCCGCTCACTGAAGAATCTATGCGATTACTTGAGCCACTGCTGACCGACCGTTCGGAGCCGGAGCAGCAGATACTGGAAAAGGCAGCCAGTTGGGCCATTAACGCCCACCTCGACCAGCAGCGCGCCTCTGGTGAGCCTTATCACAGCCATGTGTTTGCCGTGGCCGAAATCCTCAACGATCTGAATCTTGATTATGAAACCCTGGCGGCGGCCATGCTGCATGACGTGGTCGAGGATACCGAGATCACGCTGGACGATGTCCGCACTGAATTCGGACCGGTGATTGCCCGCATGGTCGATGGTGTCACCAAGATGGAGCGCATTGGCGAATTTCAGAAGGCCGGTGAATCGGTTGATGAAAACCAGGCCGAGAACCTGCGCAAGTTGCTGCTGGCGATGGCGGAAGACGTCCGCGTGGTGCTGATCAAGCTGGCAGACCGGTTACACAACATGCGTACGCTGCAACATCTGGATTATGAACAGCAGCGCCGCATTGCACGGGAAACACTCGACATTTATGCACCACTGGCCAATCGCCTCGGTATCTGGCAGGTCAAGTGGGAACTCGAGGACCTGTCACTGCGCTACCTGGAGCCGAAGGCCTACCAGGAACTGGTGCGTTTGCTGGCTGAAAAACGGGAAGATCGTGAGGCCTATATTGCACGCGTCATTGGCATGCTTGATGCCGAGCTCAAAAAGGCCGGCATCAAGGCGAAGGTCACCGGCCGTCCCAAACATATCAACAGCATCTGGCGCAAGATGCAGCGCAAGCGGCTCGACTTTGACCAGATCTTCGACATGCGTGCCGTGCGTATCCTGGTGCAGGAAGTCAAGGACTGTTACGCCGCACTGGGTATCGTGCACGGTATGTGGCGCCACATACCGAAGGAATTCGATGATTACATCGCCAATCCCAAGGAAAACCTCTACCGCTCGCTGCACACCGCGGTGGTTGGACCCGAAGGTCATAACCTGGAGATCCAGATCCGTACCGAAGAGATGCATCGCCATGCAGAACTCGGTGTGGCGGCGCACTGGCGTTACAAGGAGGGCGGGGGTGGTGATGCCGGTTACGAGGAAAAAATCGCCTGGTTGCGGCAGTTGCTCGAATGGAAAGACGAGGAACACAGCGCCAATGATTTTGTCGACCGCTTCAAGTCCGAGGCCTTCCAGGAACGCGTCTATGTCATGACACCCCAGGGTCGTATTATTGATTTGCCACAGGGCGCCACACCACTGGATTTTGCCTATGCGGTGCATACGGAGGTCGGGCACCGCTGCCGTGGCGCCAAGATCAATGGCCGCATCGTGCCTCTCACCTACCAGTTGCAGAACGGGGAGCAGGTAGAAGTCCTCACGGCACGCCACGGCGAACCGAGCCGGGACTGGCTCAACACCCATTTGGGTTACCTGAAAACCTCGCGCGCCCGTTCACGCGTACGTTCCTGGTTCAGGCACCAGGATTTTGAACACAATGTCACTGCCGGACGGGCTATTCTTGATCGGGAACTTAACCGTGTAGCGATTGCAGAACTGTCCACTGAAAAGATAGCCGCACGCTTTAAATACGATCAGGTTGACGATTTCCTGGCCGCCATTGGCCATGGCGACGTAACGGCCGGACAACTGGCCAATGCGGCCAATGAACTGTTACCGCGCCAGGACGTGTTGATCGAGCAACCACGGCGTGCGACAAAAAAGGATCTCTCGACCACTGACGGTGGCTTCAAGGTCTTTGGCGTCGGCAACCTGTTAACGACCACGGCGCATTGCTGCAACCCGGTGCCCAACGATCCGATTGTCGGTTACATCACGCGCGGGCGTGGCGTGACCATTCACCGCCAGGATTGTGGCAACGTACTGCGTTTGCAGGGCGAGGACCGGGACCGATTGATTGAAGTCGAGTGGGGGACACCTGATGATGAAACGTACCAGGTGGATATCGCCGTCGAGGCCTATGACCGTTCCGGTTTGTTGCGCGATATCACATCGGTACTGGCCAACGACAAGATCAACCTGAGTGGCGTGAACACTCTCACGGACAAACAGGACGGCATTGCGCGCATGAACTTGACGATTGAGATTACCGACATCAGTCAACTGAGCCGCGTATTAGCGAAGATCGGGCAGTTGCCGAATGTGGTCAAGGCACGACGTAAAGTATAGATCGAATTACCAGCCAAAGAAAACGGCAACCCGAAGGCCGCCAATTCTAGAAAAGAGTTATTAAACCGATGCCGGTTGCAATCTTGTAGATACCGAACCAGATGCCGGCAGCGATAAGAACCCATTTAATACTTTCAATAGCCATGGTTAATTCCCGGCATCCATACCAATGATTTTCATTAGATTGGCTCCATTGAATCTAATGCTCCAGGCACTGCTTCAAAACACGAATGAGCAGCAAACTTCATTAAAATAATATGCCGGTTTGGAATCCGCCTTGACCTGCGTCAAATCACTGGTATTTGAACCGGAATTATTTCTGGGCTGACAGCTGGAAATGTCCCCTATAGATTGGCTGGGATTGGCTGGAAATCGAGCCCCGGGAATGTGCGGAAGTGTAAAATGATCCCTGTGATACTTTTTGCAGGCTAGCAAAATGTGCATAATTACATGTCATGAGAGCGATTGTTATAGCCTTGGTCTTTATAGCGGTATTTAAATTATCCGGTATCATTTCCAACGGCAATGCAACAGTGCAAACGGCTGCCGTCATATTATGTGGACTGGTCATTGTCTGGTACGGCATGAAAGCTATTTGCTGCGCATGTAACCAAAAAGACAATTCGAGCTGTAGAAAACACCACTCTGACGAGAACCAGTAAGTATCCTGTCACGGACACTCCACACGGTTACACGGCCCGGGGAAATAGAAAACAGACAAGTGATTAAGATTGGCGTCCCGGAGAGGATTCGAACCTCCGACCTAGCGCTTAGGAGGCGCTTGCTCTATCCAGCTGAGCTACCGGGACAGTTGCTGATTTAGTGGTGGAGCCGAGGAGGATCGAACTCCCGACCTCGTCATTGCGAACGACGCGCTCTCCCAGCTGAGCTACGGCCCCGTTACAGGTAGAACTGTGGCTGCATCAACAGAATCTTCAAGCCGCTATTCTAACACCCTGGCCGCTCACTAGATCAAGCTCGGTGTGCCGGTCCGCGGGCAACAGCGCAATGAATGCTGATAACCAACTGCCACAAGAAAACGGCTGCAATAAATGCAGCCGTATTGGTGCAGGGGTAAGCAACTCAGGAATCACCGGATAGCGCCAACTCCAGGTCAATGATCTTGTCTGCAATCTGCAGGCTGTCAACGGTGTAGTCGTCTTCATCAAGCTTTGCCCGGATTATATCTACACGGTAAAGGTCAAATACTGGTGTCGCGGTTTTCTGATTGTACATGGCGTGTCCAGGTTGGTGTCATTGCGTTTAGGTATTGAATTTGTTCTGAAACGACTACCGGTTTTGCCGCTGAGTCATTGAAGTTATCGTCTGTGCATTCAGGGAGTTTAGAGGGCTTTTGTGGTCCCGAGCACAAAGTGACGAGAAACTGACGGGGCCGTCTTCACAGTGCAAATTGCGGCATCTCCCAGATCATTAAAGCGTCTGTAAAAGCAGCCACCTTAATACTTTGACATCCGTCGTTTCGGGTGGTTAACTTCCGCATACAAGGAAGGGATAAAAATAACTTTAATATTCGTCCGGTTTTTATAATAATCTGGCGCAATATTAATCCCGCAGCAGGAATCTAAATGCTTATTAGTGAACCCAAGGTCCTGATAATTGAGGCAGATCCCGAGCTAGGCAGGGAACTGCAGGCTGTTCTCAAATTTATCAATTGCACTCCTTTTCTGGCTGGCAGTCCCGAACGCTGGAAAGACGACATCGGAAATGCCAGTGAACTCCAGGCCGTTCTGGTTGGCAGTTGCGGTTCGGACAAGATGCTTTCCTCACTGCTCACTGAAATCCACGCGCTTGATGAGCATTTGCCCGTCTATTTACTCGCCGAGAAAGGCAAGGAACCTACCGTCACGATTGACACGGGATCCTGCATCCTGGGACGCCTTGATGTGCCGCCCAATTACGCACAACTGACCAGCGCGTTGCATCAGGCCGAGGTCTACACGAATTCACACCGCGCGACCTCGGTAACGCAACGACCGGTAGACCTGTTCCGCAGCCTCGTTGGCAGCAGCCGTTCGATCCAGAAGGTCAGGAAAATGATCGAGCAGGTGGCCGGCAGTGACGCCAATGTACTGGTGCTGGGAGAGTCGGGAACCGGCAAGGAAGTCGTTGCACGCAACCTGCACTACCATTCATCGCGACGGGAAGGGCCCTTTGTTCCGGTTAATTGCGGTGCAATACCCGGCGACCTGCTTGAGTCTGAATTATTCGGTCACAAGAAGGGCGCATTTACCGGTGCCATCAGCGACCGTGAAGGCCGCTTTGAAATGGCGGAAGGTGGCACCCTGTTTCTCGATGAAATCGGGGACATGACCCTGCAAATGCAGGTGAAGATTCTGCGCGTACTCCAGGAACGCACTTTCGAACGTGTCGGCTCGAATGAAAGCAGAACCAGCAACGTCCGCATAATTGCTGCAACCCACCGAAATCTTGAAGAAGCAATCAAACAGGGTGAATTCCGTGAAGACCTGTTTTATCGGCTGAATGTGTTTCCGATTGTGACGCCACCGCTACGTGACCGGGTAGAGGATATTCCGCTGCTGGTGAACGAACTGGTGCGTCGCATTGAACACGAGAAACGCGGCTCCGTCAGACTCTCGCCAACGGCCATCTATGCACTCTGTCAGTACAACTGGCCGGGTAACGTCAGGGAACTGGCGAATCTTGTCGAGCGTCTTGCCATTCTGCATCCCTATGGCATTGTTGAAGCCACTGATTTACCTGAAAAGTTCCAGACCGGGGAGGGTGCTGTCGCTGAACATCTGGTCGAGGCACTGGTAGGTTCGCCGGTGACATCCGAGGATCTTGATCCGCGCCTGCCCCGCGATGGGCTGAATCTCAAGGAACACCTTGGCTATCTGGAAATCAGTTATATCAAGCAGGCACTGACGGATTCAGGTGGTGTGGTTGCACATGCAGCGAAACGACTGGGAATGCGGCGCACGACACTGGTCGAGAAACTCCGAAAATACGGATTGCAGCGACAGGCTTGATCGTCAGGCTCCTGACGGTTTCGTATTTATTGTCGCCTCGCCAATCTACGCTATACTTGTGCGTACATTAGCTGGTACATAACCGTGTGTGCGACCAATTAACGGTCATGGCCGGTTTTATAATAAAGACATTCTAATAACAGGTGGCGGGGAGTATTACTTACAACACGCAGTGATTGCTACCACATGCAGTTTCCTGTCCATCGGAAACCGCGTTGTTTCGCGCGTTGACTTTATATCTTGTTTCGGGGGCGAGGGGTACTTTAATGACCTCGTTGTAACTATAAAAACCTAGAAATGCAGCGATCATATGGCTGATAAAAAGAAACACCGGAAAAAGCGGGCCAGGGAACACCCGTCTGCTGCTGGCAGTCAGCAGGCATTATCCGATTTTCAGGTAAAAGAGTACAACTACGTACTCCGTATCTTGCCGCAAGAAAGCAAGTTGCTGGACAGCTACCGCGAGCAACTGGCTGCAGGTACCGTGGGCTTTGCAGAGGTCTATTACAATTTCCTGTTTGATAACCCTGATGTTGCCGGCGTGCTCTACAGCTATGAGAAAGGCGGTGGTGATGTTGGCATGCTGGTGCGCAGAGAACTGGAAAGCCTGCTGGCCAGTATTACCGACACTGCGGGGAATAATCGTGAAAGTGACCTGGTAGCTACGGGCGCAGCACTGTTTGAAAACTGTTTCCGGCCGGTATGGGTAATTGCATCCTACAACCTGCTGACCAGCTACATGAGCAAACTGATCGCGGAGATGGAGATTCCGTCAAGCGAAAAAACAACTCTCGAATCCGTTATAACCACGTTACTGTTGCGCGACATGGGTTTAACCCTGGAAGGCTTCTGGCGTGCTTCACATGAAACAGTGCGCAAGGAACTGGTTCATGTCGCAGATGACCTTGGTACGGTGGAAGATCTGCTGTCAGGTCTACCGCAATATATCTGGAGTGTTGACATAAAATCCAACAAAGTGATTTATGCCAACTATCCGCTGCAATCCCTGTACAGCGAAAGCCTGGAAGCCCCCATACCCTGTCTTGCCGACACCCATGCTGACGATCAGCAGCAATTACTGAGCACCTGGCAAAATGCCGTCAGTGGCAACCACAATTACGCTGAAGTACGCATGACGCTGGCGGGAGGAGAGCAGCACTGGTACCGGATTTCTCTCTATCCGTCACTGAACAGGCTCGGAAAACCGGTGCTGATGCACTGCATCCTCGAAGACATCAACCATCTGATCAATGAGCGTAAACTGCTTGAGCGACTGGCCACTACGGACCGTCTCACTGATCTCCCGAATCGTGCCCTGTGGGCCGATCACCTCAACCTGGCACTGGCAGCATCACGACGCGCACCCGGCTCGCAGATCGTGGTGATATCGCTCGATATCAACCAGTTCAAGATGTACAACGACACCCTGGGACGCGATGTTGGCGATATTTTATTGCGCGATGTAGCCAGTCGCCTGAATTCAATCATTCGTGAATCCGACTCGCTGGCGCGTCTGGGCGGTGATCAGTTTGGCGTCCTGCTGCAGCCGGTGAATAATGCGCGTACGGCAACCGAACGTGTTATTACCCAGATACTGGATTCATTTGACATGCCGTTCACAACACAGGACAAGCAGCTGTGTATCAGCCTGACCATGGGCATCTCCTTTTTTCCCGAGGATGGCACCAACGAGGAATCCCTGCTAAGCAACGCGGAAAGCGCCATGCATCGGGCCAAGCGCAACGGCCTGCCCTACCAGTATTTTGATCCCCGCAATGATGTCAGCCCGGTGGAACAACTACGCTACTCTGGCCAGATTCGAACCGCACTCGACAATAACGAATTCCTGCTGCATTACCAGCCACAGGTGGATATCCAGACTTCACGCATCATCGGCGCCGAGGCACTGTTGCGCTGGGAGCACCCGGTGGAGGGCACGGTCATGCCACAGCGGATTATCCCGGTCGCGGAACAACTGGGCATGATCACGTCGATAACCAACTGGGTACTGGTGACCGCCTTGCGGCAATGCAAGCAATGGTCGCATGAGGGCATATCGATACCTGTCTCGGTAAACGTTTCCGCACGTTCCTTTCAGAATCCGCGGTTACTGGAAAAGATTGAGTGGGCGCTGCAGGAGGCAGACGTAAGCGGTGAGTGCCTCGAAATAGAGATCACCGAAGCCACACTGATGCAGGACCTTGATCGTGCTGCCGACGTACTGAACCGCTTGAGTGAATCCGGTGTCACCATCGCGATCGATGATTTCGGCACCGGTTATTCCTCACTGTCCTACCTGAAGCGCCTGCCCATACACACGCTCAAGATAGACCAGTCGTTTATCATGGACGTGGCATTTGACCAGCAGGATGTCGCCATTGTCCGCTCAATCATCGACCTGGGACACAACCTCGGTTACAAGGTTGTCGCCGAGGGCGTTGAGAACAGCATGGCCTGGGACGTGCTGAATAAACTGGGTTGCGACACCGCCCAGGGCTTTCATATCAGTAAACCACTAGCTGAAAATCACTTCTCCAGCTGGCTTGCCGACAGCGGCCACGCTGTCTGATGACCGGCTGACAAACAGCCAAACGCCGCGCATCTATTGCACGTTCAGACGTGATACTGCGTCAATTGTTTGTCATTTTACCGGCAGCACCCCCTGAAAGTCAGAATTGTGACGCCAATCTGCCCATTGTCCCGGGCAATCTGCTAGGTTTGTTTGTCTATTTTTATCAATAGGATAGAGCTGTTATACGGCTTTTCACCCGGTGCTTTTCGATGTTGGTATGCATGTTGCTATAGCTAACGCAGACAGCAGCACAACACATCGACAAGCACAGGAAATCAGCATGAGTGGAATGGACAAACAAGACCACACGGGTGAAAAGACACATGCGGCTCTCTGATATCAAGCTCGGTCAGCTGGCAGAAGCTCCGACACGCAGCCCGCGGGGACCGGTACAAGTGGTCGCCGTGACCGGTGGTAAAGGCGGCACAGGGAAAACCAACATAGCCGTCAATCTTGCACAAGCACTGGCAAACGACGGACAACAGACACTGTTACTGGATGCCGACCTCGGCATGGCAAATGTTGACGTCATGCTCGGACTGGTCGCGACACACACCCTCTCCGATGTACTCAACGGCATGTGCAGCCTCGAGGACATCATGATGACCGTGAACGATAATCTGCAGGTAATACCGGCCGCATCGGGCATCAAGCAACTCGCAGACATGGGACAGCAGGAGTGTGCGGGCCTGGTACGCGCATTCAGCGACCTGAAACAGCCGCTTGATTTCCTGCTGGTCGATACCGCCACGGGGATTTCTGAATGCGTGGCCAGCTTCTGCCGGGCCGCCTCCGAGATCATGGTGGTTGTCTGTAACGAGCCAGCCTCCATCAGAGACAGTGTTGCACAAATCAGACTGTTCTCTTCCGAGTACGGAGTGAACCGGTTCCGCATCCTGGCAAACAGGGTGGAATCAGCCTACGAGGCACAAGCGCTCTTTCAGATCGTCATCTCACAGCTCACAGACAACCACACCCCGCAGGTCTCCTTTGCGGGCTATATCCCGAACGACGAAAAGCTGCTCAAGGCTGTCTCGGAACGGCAGGTTGTGGTGAATGCCTATCCACGCAGCCGTGCAGCGATGGCCTTCAAAAGCCTCGCCAGGAGGGTTGCCGAATGGCCCCATCCGGACCGTGCTGGCGGGCATATTGAATTCTTCGTAGAGCGCTTGATAAGTCATGAAAACATGGAAATGGAGGTAGTGTCATGAAAAATAACGCAGCCAAGGTGTCCCCTGATTACAAGACAAGTAATGAGCGGGTTGTTGAACACGAGCCGCTGGTGAAGCGCATCGCTTTCCACCTGATGAGTCGGCTGCCCGCCAGCGTGCAGGCAGATGACCTGATCCAGGCCGGCATGATTGGCCTGATAGAAGCATCCAGGAAGTTCGATCCAGAGCAGGGCGCCAGTTTTGAAACCTATGCGGGCATACGTATTCGCGGTGCAATGCTTGACGAGATTCGCCGTACAGACTGGACACCGCGTTCGGTACACAGGAAAGCGCGGGATGTTGCCGAGGCGGTCCGCAAGATCGAGAACGAGAAGGGTCGCGATGCACGTGACGTCGAGGTAGCAGAAGCGATGGGCCTGCAACTGGATGAATACCACAAGATTCTTCAGGACGCGACCGGCTGCCGGATTTTCAGCTTCGAAGACCCCGGGACCATCGGCGAAGATGGTTACTCGTCATCGACAGAGCAGCCGAACCAGCCTCTTGAGAACCTGCAACACAGTGACTTCAAGCAGGGTCTGGCCACTGCAATCAAGGGCCTGCCTGAACGCGAACGACTGGTGATGGCACTGTACTATGATGAGGAACTGAATTTACGTGAAATCGGGGAGATTCTTGGCGTCAGTGAATCCAGAGTATGCCAGATTCACGGACAGGCGCTCATCCGTTTGCGTGCTCGCATGGAAGACTGGCTCGCGGACTGACAGAGATGGGTGAGCTTCATCTAGAAATGCAGTGGTACACCCGTCGAGACGGGGTGATTCGCGGTCCTTTCAACAGCGACGAAATTACCCGTTATTTAATCCTCGGACGCATCCGCATGGACGATGAACTCAGCCAGGATCGATTCACCTGGGCAACTGCAAATCGCTGTACCCAGCTGTTACCAGACGAGTTGCAGAAACTGTCGAACTGGGATGATTATCAGCAACTGGTGATCGCCCGGATGCAGGTGGATGAACGCAAGGGCGAACGACGTTGCCGGCAATGCAGCAACCAGTCCGGCTGTCATCATGAGCGACGCAGGCATGTGGATCGACGCGGACGGGATAATGATCGTCTGGTCAGTCAATACTTGTTTGGTCGCCAGGATTCATCTTCAAGCCACACCACACCGAGGAACAACGTACGCCCGCTGTTGCTCACCATGTTGCTTGCCACGATCGTTTTTGCCTGGCTGGTGCCTACCCAGCGTTAGGTGCACCATGCCCGGATGACGCGATCGTGGTTGCCGCTGCAGCGAAGGAATCCGTTGTATAGCGCCAGATTTGCAGGGTATTTGACCAGTAATCCGGTGTCAGTCCGGCCTTCATTTTCAAATGCCGTAAAAACTCAGCCGGCTTGCCCAGCGACGCCCACACCGATGGCAGAAAGGTACCCCGGTAGCCGTGCTCCTGCAGCAGCCATCCCGCTTCACCCGGTATCATCTTATCGAGCAGTTCCTGCTCGGAAGTGACCGACACTGGCTCCAGCGGGCTCAGCACAGATACCTCGATAGTCAGATCCTCGACTTCAGATGCATCGAGCTCGGGAAAGCGCGGATCACTGAAAGCTGCTGCATAGGCATTGTCTGCAATACTTTCAACCAGGCTGGTGCGTGCTTCCAGCGAGCCGATACAGCCGCGCAAGGTCTCGCCGTGCTTTAAGGTGACGAAACTTGCGCGCTGTGCAGCCAGGGGGGGCGAATAATCGGCACTATTCGGTCGCGCAGGTTTGCCGTGATGCAGCCCGCTGTTGATTGAATCCAGCGCAATAGACAGCAGCGTGGATTGCTCATTGTGGCTATAGGACATGCTACTCCGACAGCAGATAGGTGCCGTAGCCAACGACCTGGTCACGCGGCCCGGCAGTATCTCCGGAATTACGCAGGTCAATGGCCTTGATTGTCAGATCATGTTCACGTGCATAGTGCAGCAGGCCATTAACCGGATTGCGTCCACAGGCATCATGGTAACCGATCTGCTCATAAGCCAGTGCCTCTATGGCCCGGGAGGTTGCCGCATCACGCGCTTTCGCGCTGTCATAGTCGAGGTAATGACTGAGGTCCGAACTGATCACCAGCAGCGTTTCGCGCCCTCCCCAGAGTTGCCCGATGACCTCGGAGACGTCTTTCGCCGAGGCATCCCCCACCAAAAGCGGCACCAGGGTAAAGCTTCCCAGCACATGTTGCAGGAATGGCAGGTGAACCTCGAGACTGTGCTCCAGCAGGTGCGCACCATCATCAGTATGCACCTGTGGCAACAACAACAATTTATCGATGGCCTCACGGTCCAGCGCGATCTTGCCCAGTGGTGTTCTGAAGGCACTGGCCCCGGGTACCGCGATGCCATAGAAAGCCTCGCGATGCGAGGGGCCAAGTAGCACCACCCGCTCTATCTGCCCGGCAACAGGGGCCAGACTGGCATAACCACTGGCGGCAACCGGTCCGGAGTAGATGTATCCCGCATGAGGCACGATCATTGCCTTGGGCGGCGGGGGAAGGGTGCTGACGCCTGCGAACAGTTCATCCAGCTGGGCGCTCAACACCTGTGGATCAGCAGGATAGAAACTGCCGGCTACCGCGGGTTCCCTGATCGCCACCATCACAGCGCCTCCTGAGAGTTTTCCAATTGCCGGGGTCAGTCCGGCAGAATCTTCAGCACGATGCCGGCGAGCGGTGGCAACAGCAGCGACAGAGAGTGGGGTCGCCCGTTGCAAGAGACGGGTTCAGTGGCAATCTCTCCGCTGTTGCCAACGTCGGTACCGGCATAATAGCTGGAGTCGGAGTTGAGTAACTCGCGGTAGTTACCGGCGACGGGCACACCGACGCGGTAATCGTGACGTGGTACGGGAGTGAAATTAAGAACGACCACGACAATACTGTCACCGTCGCGTCGCAGGTAACTCAGGACCGACAGTTCGGATGCAATGCTGTCGATCCACTCGAAGCCATCGTGAGAAAAGTCATGGCGATGCAGCTCGGGATGGCTGCGATACAGCTTGTTCAGATCGCTGACGAGCGTCAGCATGCCACTGTGGCTTGCGTACTCAAGCAGGTACCACTCAACGCTGGTGTCGAAGTTCCACTCCCGGCCCTGGGCTATTTCATTGCCCATAAACAGCAATTTTTTACCCGGAAAGGTAAACATGTAGGTATATAACAGGCGCAGATTGGCAAAGCGCTGCCAGTCATCGCCGGGCTGTTTATAGAGCATGGATTGCTTGCCGTGCACCACCTCGTCATGTGAAAACGGCAATATAAAATTTTCTGTGAAAGCATACAGCAGACCGAACGTCAGATCATTATGGTGGTACTGCCGGTGTATTGCATCATGCGACATGTAACGCAGGGTGTCATGCATCCAGCCCATGTTCCACTTCATGCTGAAGCCAAGACCACCGGTATCAACCGGACGACTGACGCCCGGCCAGGCAGTGGATTCCTCGGCCATGATCATGGTGCCTGGAAACTCGGCATGGGTAATAATGTTCAGCTCGCGCAGAAAGGCCACGGCTTCCAGGTTTTCGCGTCCGCCATAGATATTGGGCAACCACTCGCCGGCATCGCGCGAATAGTCGTGATACAACATGGACGCAACGGCATCGACGCGCAGGCCATCAAGATGGAATTCTTCCAGCCAGTAAATTGCGCTGGCAAGCAGGAAGTTTTTTACCTCGTTACGGCCATAGTTATAGATCAGAGTGCCCCAGTCACTGTGTTCGCCACGCCGCGGGTCACTGTGCTCGTAGAGGGCGGTTCCGTCAAAATTTGCCAGCCCGTGGGAGTCACGGGGAAAGTGTGCGGGTACCCAGTCGAGTAACACGCCAATATTGTGCTGGTGGCAGTGATCGACAAAAAAACGGAAATCATCCGGCTCGCCGAAACGGCTGGTTGGTGCAAAATAGCCGGTGGTTTGATAACCCCAGGAAGCGTCCAGCGGGTGCTCGGTAATGGGCAGCAGTTCAATATGCGTGAATCCGGCCTTACTGACGTGCTCAACCAGTTCGGTGGCAAGCTGGCGGTAATTCAGGAAATGTCCGTTGCCATCCCGTTTCCATGAGCCCAGATGGACCTCGTAGATGGAAATCGGATCTTTTTGCCAGTCCGAGTCGCGTCGCTGCTGTATCCAGTCTGCATCCTGCCATGTGTAGGGCTGCTGCGCCGGCACGCGCGAGGCAGTGGCCGGACGCTGCTCGAAATGCTGCCCGTAAGGGTCTGTTTTCAGAAGGATGTGTCCATGATCACGGGTGCGTATCTCATACTTGTAGGGTTGCCCGACACTGAGCCCGGGCATGAATAATTCCCAGACCCCGCTGCTGCCAAGTACCTGCATGGCATGGCAACGACCATCCCAGTTATTGAAATCACCCACCACGCTGACGCGTTCCGCTGACGGTGCCCAGACGGCGAAGCGCACACCGTGAACATCATCGATCTGGGCTCTGTGCGCGCCCAGAATCCGGTAGACGTGCCAGTGCTTGCCTTCACCAAACAGGTGCAGGTCAAAATCCGTGATTTGAGGGGGAAAACAATAGGGATCGTAAGCGACATGCTCCGCACCATGACTGTCTCGCCATATGAGGCGGTAGTGGTCAGGCACCTGATTCGCCGGGCCATGCCAGGCGAACAGATCAGTGTTGGCCATGCGTTGCATGGAGGCACCGTTTTCAGCGATCCGGACCCATGCCGCGCCGGGTATAAAAGCGCGAATCAGGTCCGAGTTGGTAAAGTTATGTTTGCCCAGCAGGCTGAACGGATCATGGTGGCGGGCGTCAATTAAACGCTGGATATCAGCCGAGATTGCCGTTGAAGAATTGTCGGGTTGGTCTTGCAACATTTAGCGTGATGATCTGCTCAGGGAGTTCGGATCGCCAGTAATTGATTCAGAAATTTCAGCGTTGTTAACTATACAGTTAAACCTCTTGGCCATACAATAACGCCCTGATTAAATTTCGCCCACACTCCCAGCTAATCACCAAATCCATGCCTACTACCAATACGACTAGTTCTGAAAATCTGCGTTTCGTCAGCCGATTAACCCAAAACACCCTGGCCCTCGTTCTCGCGGGCGGACGCGGTTCTCGTTTACGTCAGTTAACGCTCTGGCGTGCCAAGCCGGCAGTCCCTTTTGGCGGGAAGTTCCGCATCATCGATTTTCCGCTGTCGAACTGCGTGAACTCGGGTATCCGCATGATCGGTGTTTTGACCCAGTACAAGGCGCATTCGTTGATCCAGCATATTCAACATGGCTGGAGCTTCCTGCGTGGTGAATTCAAGGAATTCATTGAGTTGCTGCCGGCACAACAGCGCATACAGGACTCCTGGTACTCGGGTACTGCAGATGCGGTGTATCAGAATCTGGATATCATCCGTACCCACAAGCCGGACTATGTACTGATACTGGCCGGTGACCATGTCTATAAAATGGATTACGGCCCCATGATTGCCCACCATGTGGATACCGGAGCGGACATGACAGTGGGATGCATCGAGGTGCCGTTACAAACAGCCAAGGCATTTGGTGTCATCTCCGTTGATGCTGTCGGCCGTGTGATCGAGTTCAAGGAAAAACCGGCCGAACCGGAGCCCATTCCCGGCAGTCCCGATACCGCGCTGGCCTCCATGGGTATCTATGTATTCAATACCGCGTTTCTGTACGAACAGCTGATCAAGGATGCCGATTCAAACTACTCAGCACATGATTTCGGTCACGATATCATCCCGGCCCTCATCAAGAAGTACCGTGTTTACAGTTACCCCTTCAGGTCCTCGGAAAAGGGGCAAAATGCCTACTGGCGGGATGTCGGCACCATAGACTCCTTCTGGGAAGCCAACCTGGAATTGATCGGCGTGCTGCCGGAACTGAACCTCTATGATGATCAGTGGCCAATCTGGACCTACCAGGAACAGTTACCCCCCGCCAAGTTCATTTTCGATGACGATGACCGCCGCGGCATGGCGACCGATTCAATGGTGTCCGGCGGCTGCCTGATATCCGGGGCAACGGTACGGCACTCACTGCTGTTTTCGAATGTCCGTGTCAATTCATTTTCCCTGTTGCAGGATGTGGTGGCATTACCCAACGTCCGCATCGGCAGGAAATGCCGGGTCACCAAGGCCATTATCGATAAAAACTGTGACCTGCCGGACGGTACCGTTATCGGTGAAGATCCCGAGGCGGATGCCGAACGTTTCTATGTGAGCCCCAACGGGGTCGTGCTGGTCACACCCGAGATGCTCGGCCAGGAAATACACCATGTCCGTTGAGTCTCCACTCAACATTGTCATCTGCTGGCACATGCACCAGCCCCAGTACTGCGACCTGATCAGCGGCACCTACCAGCTACCCTGGTCCTATCTGCATGCCACCAAAGACTACATCGACATGGCGGCACACCTTGAAGCCGTACCGGAGGCGAGGGCGGTGGTCAACTTTGCACCGATCCTGCTCGAACAGCTGTCCGACTATGCCGGGCAGGTAAATGGCTTTCTCTCGGAAAACAAGCCCATCCGTGATCCATTGCTGGCGGCACTGGCCTCCGCCGTCTTGCCCGGCAGCAAGGATCATCGAATGGAACTGGTAAGCGCCTGTCTGCGCGTCAATGAACTGCGTTCGATCAAACGTTTTGAGCCTTATCAAAGGCTTGCCGAAATGGCGCGCTGGTTTCACGATCATCCTTCAGGCATGTTGTACATCGGTGACCAGTTTATTACCGACCTGCTGGTCTGGTACCACCTCGCCTGGATGGGTGAAACGGTACGTCGAAAAAACACGCTGATCCAGCAATTAATGGACAAGGGCACGGGTTTCACACTGCATGACCGGCGAGAACTGGTAAAAGTGATCGGCGAATTGCTCTCCAGCGTCATCGATCGCTATCGCGAACTCGCCGAACACGGCCGTATCGAACTGGCAATGTCACCCTATGCGCACCCGATTGTACCGTTGCTGCTGGATATCAACACGGCTCGTGAAGCAATGCCGGATATCGTGATGCCTGACCTGTCGAACTATCCAGGTGGCGAGGAGCGTGCACGCTGGCACATCGATGAAGGTATTTCCACCTTTGAACAGTATTTTGACAAGCGACCAAAAGGCTGCTGGCCCTCGGAAGGCGGCGTCAGCACGGCGGCACTGGCCAAGCTTGAAGAATCCGGATTTATCTGGGCGGCCAGTGGTGAATCGGTCTTTCGCCACAGCCAGTCAAATCCGGCCAACAAATCGATCGCCGGCAGCAGCCTGTACCAGGGTTTCAGGATGGCAGACGGCGAACTGGCCTGCTTCTTTCGCGACGATGGCCTCTCGGACCTGATCGGATTTACCTACTCTGACTGGCATGCCGATGATGCCGTGAGCAATCTCATCGAGCACCTGGAGAACATTGCAGCAAGTACCCGTGAACAGGATAATCCGCTGGTGTCGATCATCCTCGATGGTGAGAATGCCTGGGAACACTTCCCCGAGAATGGCTACTATTTTCTCAATACGCTCTACAAGCGCCTGGCAGCACACCCCGACATCAAAATGACCACTTTCTCCGACTATCTGGAGAACAGCCACAAACTTCCACGCATCAAGAAGCTGGTCAGCGGCAGCTGGGTATACGGAACATTTTCTACCTGGATTGGCGACAAGGACAAGAACCGTGGCTGGGAAATGCTCGTGGATGCAAAAAATGTATTTGATGCGACCATGCAGGAAAACAGCCTCAGCGGCGAACAGGTTCTGGCGGCCCAGCACCAGTTATCGATCTGCGAGGGCTCCGACTGGTTCTGGTGGTTTGGCGATTACAACTCGGCGGACACCGTCAGTGACTTTGAACGTATCTTCCGTATGCACCTGTCCAATCTCTACACCATGCTGGGCAAGGAACCGCCAGAATACCTTTCAGAAGTATTTGCACAGGGCGGCGGAAAACCTGTTCAGGGCGGCGTCATGCGCAAGGGCCAGTACACAGCGTAATCATACGCTGAGTCGCCATCGTTCCATTCCGGTGTGAAAAATCCACTCAATCATCGTCGTGCCGGGGTACTGCTGCACCCGACATCCCTGCCCGGGGCACGTGAGCAGGGTAATATAGGACAGGATGCGCGTCGTTTTGTTGATTTCCTGCAGTCAGCAGGCATCAGTGTCTGGCAAATGTTGCCACTGGGTCCGACACATGCAGACCATTCCCCGTATCAATGCCTGTCGGCGCATGCCGGTAACACCAGCCTGGTCTGTCTGGAGGACCTGGCTGGCACTGGCTGGCTGTCCACGGAAGCGGCCCGCAACGCACCGCTTGATGACTGCCTGAAACAGGCAAAAAGCGGTTTTGACGCCCTGGCAAGACCGGCGCAGAAAGGCGCCTTCACGCGATTCAAGCACACTCATGCCTTCTGGCTGGATGACTATTCACTGTACCAGGCCATCAGGCAACAGCAGGACAACCGTTCCTGGTATCAGTGGCCTGAAGCATTACGTGACTGGCAACAGGCCTGTTCTGTCAGGGATGAATATGCTGAATGCATAGAACAGGTCTGCTTTGAACAATACCTGTTTTTCAGCCAGTGGTCCGCGCTGCACCGCTATGCAAACAAACACGGCGTTGCCTTGTTTGGTGACATGCCCATCTATGTCGCGCATGACAGTGCCGATGTCTGGGCCAATAGCGGAATCTTCACCATCGACAAGTCCGGAACACTCGAAACGGTCGCCGGAGTACCGCCGGATTATTTCTCTGCCACCGGTCAGCGCTGGGGCAATCCGCTGTACCGCTGGGAGGTACTTGACCAGCAGCAATATGGCTGGTGGGTGGATCGCTTTAAAACCCAGCTGGAACTGTTCGACCTCATGCGGCTGGATCACTTCCGCGGTTTTGAGAAATACTGGGAGATTCCTGCCACAGCAGAGACGGCAATTGATGGCCACTGGGTTGAGGGCCCTGGCGGCAAATTATTTGACCGTTTGCAGCAGGTGTTCGGCAATTTACCGCTGGTTGCTGAAGACCTCGGCATTATCACGCCTGAAGTCGATGCCCTGCGACAGGCCTATGATTTTCCCGGGATGAAGATACTGCAGTTTGCTTTTGACGGCGGAGAGGACAACCCCTACCTGCCGCACAACCACGAGCGCCTCTCGATTGTTTATACCGGCACGCATGACAACGATACGACGCTGGGCTGGTTTGACAGTCTTGATGAAAGCAGCAGAGAGCATGTTAACCGTCACCTTGCCCAATACCACAGCGATATGCCATGGAGACTCATGGAGACAGCGCTGGATTCCGTCGCCATTCTTGCAGTTTTTCCGCTGCAGGACGTGTTGTCACTGGGCAGCGAAGGTCGTATGAATACCCCGGGGACGTCCGAAAACAACTGGTGCTGGCGTTTCAGCTGGTCACAGCTGCAGCCGGAGCTGGCGGTGCGACTGCGCCAACTGGTCGAACACTACCATCGGAACCCGCGACCGGGCTCCTCATCACAGCCAGATGATGCGGCCGGTCTCGAAAGGATGCGATAATAACGGGTGACTTGGATAGAGGCGTAGCTTGTAGAACTGCAAACCGGACAGAGGCGGCGACAGGTCAATACTGAACACAGCCTCACCATTGCCGGCCTTTCCTGCCGGCTTCAGCTTGATATGTTCACGTTCCACGAAGTTGCTGTGATCGGAACTGGTACCTATGATGCATTCAAGCACCACATCGTCAGCCGTTAAGCCAGCCAAAGTGACGGCGACCTGGATTTTCAGGCTGTCCCCCGACATCAACCAGCTTTTTGCATTGTCAATGCGGCGCATGGAGACGCCGTCCCAGGCGCTGTTGACCTTCGCTTTCCACGCGGCAAGTTCGAGCGCGCCCTTGTAGTCATCAGCACAGAGTTTCTTGTTCTGGCGGCTCGCCGGCGCATAAAAATTGATGATGTAATCCCTCACCATCCGCTGGGCATTGAAATTGGGTATACACGATTTCATGGAGGCCTTGGAGATTTTTACCCAGCCTTCAGAATAGCCCTGCGCATTACGGTCGTAGTAGAGCGGTGCAACCTTGCTTTCCAGAAGATCCAGCAGCTCGCTGGCTTCTTCATGGTTGCGGTAATCGGGATCAAAGTGCGGGTCATGCGGAGTGATCGCCCAGCCATTTTCACCGTTATAACCCTCTGCCCACCAGCCATCGAGCACGCTGAGATTGATGACGCCGTTCATGCCGGCCTTTTGTCCGGAGGTACCGCTGGCTTCGAGCGGGTATTCAGGCGTGTTCAGCCAGACATCGACGCCGGTTACCAGTTTCCGGCCCAGCGCCAGGTCATAACCCTCGAGCAACAGGATATGACCCATGAATTCGGGCATCAGTGAAAATTGATGAATGGTCCTGATCAGTTCCTGACCGGGTGCATCACTGGGGTGTGCCTTGCCGGCGAAAATCAGCAACACCGGGCGTTCCGGGTTTTTCAGTATGCGGCTGAGACGTTCCGGGTCGGAAAATAACAGGGTGGCTCGCTTGTAGGTTGCAAAGCGGCGCGCGAAACCGACCGTCAGAATATCGGATTCACCGCTGCTGATGTGCTGTGTCAAACGATCCATCAGCACTTCGCTGCAACCGTTGCGGCGAAACTGGCGTAGTGCACGGTAGGTCACATTTTCAAACAGCTCCGTTTTCAGCGACTGGCGCAGACTCCAGTAACTGTGATCGGGGATTTCATCAACACGATCCCAGTACTCTTCATTCAGCAGTTCATCACGCCAGGCACGGCCAAAGCGCATGTCATAGAGATTGGACCAGTCACGCGCCAGGAATGTCTGCAGGTGTACGCCGTTGGTGACGTAGCGGATAGGGTTTTCCCGGTAGGGCACATCCGGCCATACGTAGTGCTCCATCTCCGAGGCAACCGTTCCATGGATACGGCTGACGCCGTTGTGAAAACGCGAGCCGCGCAGCGCCAATGCTGTCTGGTTAAAGGCCCCGTGATTACCGGGTGTGGCACCCAGTTTCAGGAACGTCTGCATATCGATACCCAGATCCTTTATAAAATCACGGAAGTAACTGGATACCAGTTCATGATCAAAGATGTCATGACCGGCGGCAACCGGTGTATGCGTGGTAAAGACCGTACCACCCGCAATCACCTCCAGGGCGCAGGCAAAGTCAAAACCCTTCAGGGTGCCTTCGCGACAGCGCTCCAGGATCTGGAAAGCGGAATGACCTTCATTGATATGCCAGACAGTTGGCTTGATCCCCAGGGCCCGCAGTGCCCGCACACCGCCGATGCCGAGCACGATTTCCTGCTGGATGCGGGTGTTCTTGTCGCCACCGTAGAGCTGGTGGGTAATAATGCGATCGTGATCCTGATTCTTGTCCAGATCACTGTCCAGCAGGTACAGGGTAATGTGTCCTGCCTTGGCACGCCAGACATGCAGATAAACCTTGCGCCCCGGGAAATCGATCTCGATCTCCAGAGGATTGCCCTCTTTGTCAACGGCCTGTGTGACCGGTAGATCATAAAAATCAGACGGTGAGTAGTGAGAAATCTGGCTACCGTGCTCGTCAATCGTCTGGTTGAAATAGCCCTGACGATAGAGGATGCCCACCCCGACAAAAGGAATGCACAGGTCGCTGGCGGCCTTGCAATGGTCACCCGCCAGTATGCCCAGCCCCCCCGAGTAGATAGGCAGGCTCTCGTGGAAACCGAACTCTGCACAGAAGTAGGCGATCAGGTCATCATTGGCATCAATATGCTGACTGATGCCCTCAGGCATGCCCTGTTTGTGGTACGTGTCATAAGCGGCCAGCACCCGCTGGTAATCTTCCATAAACACGCGGTCATCAGCGGCTTCCTCAAGACGTTCCTGCGAGACACGCCGCAAGAAGGTTTTCGGGTTGTGACCGGAACTCCCCCACAGGTCCTGGTCAAGCCGGGTAAACAGGCGCCTGACCTGACGATCCCAGCTGTAGAACAGGTCATTGGCAAGATCTTCGAGTTGTTTTAAGGCTGCCGGAATGTGTGGCTGTACTTCGAGGGAAAAGCGTGTACCTGACATCTATGTGTTCCTGCCTGTTGATTAATTGTGAGATTCGAGAATCCCGGTGATGCTAAATATGCTGCTGCGCGATAAATGGTGCCGAGGGCGAGAGTCGAACTCGCACGGTATTACTACCGGTGGATTTTGAGTCCACTGCGTCTACCAGTTCCGCCACCCCGGCAATAAGGAACCATTGATTGATGCAAATGCCGCTTAGTATAAAGATTCCGTGAGCATGGGCAAGCGCCAGCCACTATCAGGCTTGTGCTACTATCCCGCGCCATGCGGCGCAGCGACTTTCAGTACAACCTTCCCGATGCTCAAATTGCACGTCACCCCTCAAGGGTGCGCAGTGCCAGCCGCCTGCTGTGCATTAAACCTGATACGGGTGACCTGCTCGATGCCCGGTTCAGTGATTTTCCTGCCAAACTCGAACGCGGTGATCTGCTGGTATTTAATGACACACGGGTCATTCCTGCACGATTGTGGGGCGTCAAGGCATCCGGTGGCCGCGTCGAGGTGCTGGTCGAGCGCATCACTGCGGAACACGAGGTGCTTGCCCATGTCCGCGCAAGCAAGTCACCGCGTCCCGGTAGCACGCTGTTGCTCGACAACACCCTGATCGCCCATGTCGTTGAACGCGTTAATGATTTATTCAGGCTTGCCTTCGAAGGCCAGCCAACAGTGCTGGAACTGCTAGCGAGACACGGGCATGTTCCCTTGCCGCCGTATATAAATAGAAGCGATGAGCCGCAGGACCATGCACGCTACCAGACCATCTATGCAAAGACACCCGGCGCAGTGGCAGCGCCGACCGCCGGCCTGCATTTCGATGACGCTATCATGCAGCAATTACAGGACCGCGGCGTGGAAAGTGCATTCGTCACTCTGCACGTCGGTGCAGGCACCTTCCAGCCACTGCGGGTAGAAAGACTGGAAGACCACGTCATGCACCATGAGTGCTTTGAAATCAACGCGGAGACCTGTGAAAAGATTGCTGAAACGCGACGCCGGGGCGGGCGCGTTGTGGCAGTAGGTACCACTGTGGTACGCACACTGGAAGCAGCCTGCAAAGACGGCCTGCCGGAACCGTGCAAGGGTGAAACCAACCTGTTTATCACACCGGGTTATACATTTCGCTGCGTCGATGCGTTACTGACCAACTTCCACCTGCCGGAGTCGACCTTGTTGATGCTGGTATGTGCGTTCGCCGGGTACGAGCGCATGATGCGGGCCTATGAGCATGCCGTAGAACAGGGTTACCGCTTCTACAGCTACGGTGATGCCATGTTTATTGAATCGCGTCACGCTGCCTGAGTCACCATGCCATGAAATTCGAGCCCCAGCAGACAGACGGACGTGCCCGCCGCGGGCAACTGATCTTTGAGCGGGGTTGCGTGGACACGCCGGCGTTCATGCCGGTCGGTACCTATGGCACGGTCAAGGCAATGACACCGGAAGCCGTCAGCAGCACCGGTGCGCAGATTATTCTTGGCAACACCTTCCATCTGATGCTGCGACCGGGTACGGAAATTATTAACCTGCATGGCAGCCTGCATGATTTCATGCACTGGAAGGGGCCGATCCTGACGGATTCGGGCGGATTCCAGGTTTTCAGCCTCGGTGCGCTACGAAAAATCACCGAAGCAGGGGTGCGCTTCAGTTCCCCTGTCAATGGCGACAAGGTGTTCCTCGGCCCGGAAGAATCCATGCAGGTGCAACGCGCGCTTGGCGCGGACATTGTCATGATTTTTGACGAATGTACCCCCTATCCGGCCACGGAGACCGAGGCACGGATATCCATGGAATTGTCGCTGCGCTGGGCACGTCGCAGCCATGAGGCACATGGCGATAATCCGGCAGCCCTGTTCGGCATTGTGCAGGGCGGGATGTACCCGTCGCTCAGGCAGGAATCGCTCGCCGGCCTGCAGGAAATCGGCTTCGATGGCTATGCCCTGGGCGGCCTGTCAGTGGGGGAAAGCCGTGCAGAACGCGAGGCGGTGCTGCAGCAAACCGTCAGGGTAATGCCTGAAAACGCCCCGCGTTACCTGATGGGGGTGGGTACGCCGGAAGATATCGTCGAGGCCGTGTATACCGGCATCGACATGTTTGACTGTGTATTACCGACGCGCAATGCGCGCAATGGTCATCTCTACGTATCCGACGGCATCGTCAAATTGCGCAACAGTGCCAATAAAACCGATACCCGGCCGCTGGATGCAGCCTGTGGCTGTTATACTTGCCAGAATTACAGCCGTGCCTACCTGCATCATCTGGACAAGTGCAACGAGATCCTGGGTGCACACCTGAACACCCTGCATAACCTGACGTATTACCAGCAGCTGATGGCCGGTCTCCGCAGCGCCATCGAGGAACAGTCACTGGATGCCTTCCGCAGGGATTTTTATCATCAGCGGGGTCAAATGGCGCCAGCTGTGCCATAATACCGCGCTTTTATCGGGGTCAGTCGTATGCCGGCGATCCCGAGCAGTCAACAAGGCCGTCATTGCACACGGCACAGAGGAGTGAGGACAAGGCATGAATTTCTTTATTTCAGATGCACTCGCAGCAGCACCGGAAGGGTCGGCTGATCCAATCACCAGCCTGTTACCACTGGTTTTTATTTTCGTGGTTTTTTACTTTCTGCTGATACGCCCGCAGAGTAAAAAGGCCAAAGAGCACAAGCTAATGGTCGAGTCACTGGCCAAGGGTGACGAAGTCGTCACCAATGGCGGCCTGCTGGGCAAACTGACAAAGATCGGTGATAACTTCGTCGAACTGGAACTGGCCGACGGCATAACGGTAAAACTGCAGCGTCATGCGATTGCCAATGTGATGCCGAAGGGAACCATTAAAGGTCTATAAGGCTCTGGAAGGACTTTTTACATGATTAATCAGTACCCCCTGTGGAAATACCTGCTGCTCGTTTTCGTACTGGTAATCGGCGTGATTTACGCCTTGCCCAATGTGTATGGAGAAGACCCGGCACTGCAAATATCAGCAGGCCGCAACACAACCATCGACACAGCGGCACACGACAAGGTAACCACTGCACTGCAAGCCGCGGACATACCGGTAAAGGCCACCGAGTTGAACCCCGGGCAATTGCTCGTCCGTTTTAACGATACCGAAGCACAGCTCAAGGCGGTTGATTTCGTAAAGTCCGCGCTGGGAACAGACTACACCATCGCGTTGAATCTCGCGCCTGCGACACCCGCCTGGCTGGACAAGGTAAATGCATTGCCGATGTATCTGGGTCTCGATTTGCGCGGCGGTGTCCACTTCCTCATGGAGGTGGATATGAAGGCTGCAGCTGAACAGGCGATTGAACGCTACAGCAATGACATTCGCACCATGTTACGTGATGACCGCATCCGTTACGCATCGATCCGGTCAGAAGAACAGGGGGTGCGCGTCATGTTTCGCAGCGAGGCAGACCGTGAGCAGTCTCGCAAGCTGCTGGGCAAGGAACTGCCACTGCTGGTGCTTGAGGATATCGACACTGAAAATCCCGGCCTGCAGGCAAATCTGGCCGAACAGGAAATTCGCGACATTGAGAAATTTGCCCTGCAGCAGAATATTCTGACGCTGCGCAATCGCGTCAACGAGCTGGGCGTGGCCGAACCGGTCATTGTTCAGCAGGGCGCGCATCGTATTGTTGTGCAATTGCCGGGCGTGCAGGACACAGTCGAGGCGAAGCGTATCCTGGGTGCAACCGCGACACTTGAATACCGTGCCGTTGATTATGAGCACGACGTGCAGAACGCCGTTGCCGGTACCGTGCCGGCAGGCTCACGCCTCTACAAGGACCGTGACGGCAACCCGGTGCTACTGAAGAAGGCAGTCATTGTGACCGGCGACCAGATTATCAACGCCAGTTCCGGGCTTGATCAGCAAACCGGTGGCCCCCAGGTATCCGTCATGCTGGATGCCAAGGGTGCACGCAGCATGCTGAACTTCACCAAGAAGAGTGTCGGCAAACCGATGGCCGTGGTATTCATAGAAAACAAAACCGAAACCGCGCTGGTTGACGGTGTACCGGTGAAAACCAGCAAGAAGGTTGAAGAAGTCATCAGTGTTGCCACCATTCGCGACGTCTTCAGCAAGCGCTTCCAGACCACCGGTCTGGATAGCCCGCAGGAAGCACATGAACTTGCCCTGCTGTTAAGGTCCGGTGCGCTGGCGGCACCCATCAATATCGTGGAGGAGCGCACCATCGGTCCCAGCCTTGGCAAGGACAACATCGAGCAGGGTTTCAAGTCAGTCGTCATCGGCTTTCTGGCCGTACTGGTGTTTATGGCCCTTTACTACAGGGTATTTGGACTGGTTGCCGACATGGCACTGGCACTGAACCTGGTGCTGATTGTCGCGATCCTCTCATTATTACAGGCCACCCTGACGATGCCGGGTATCGCCGGCATCGTGTTGACCGTGGGTATGGCCGTCGATGCCAATGTGCTGATCTTCGAGCGCATACGTGAAGAACTGCGTAACGGTAACAGCCCGCAGGCCAGCATTCAGGCAGGTTATGAGAAGGCACTCTCGACCATTGCGGATGCCAATATTACGACCCTGATCGCGGCGGTTGTATTGCTGAGCTACGGCACGGGTGCCATCAAGGGATTTGCCGTGACCCTTGCCATTGGCATTGTCACCTCCATGTTTACCGCCATTCTGGGCACTCGTGCGGTCATCAACCTGATTTACGGCGGACGGCGTATTGCACGTCTCTCGATCTAGCACAGCAAGGATTAACTAACGATGCGACTATTAAAAGGCAAACTGAATATCGACTTCATGGGTAAGCGACGGCTGGCGATGATCCTGTCGGGAGTTTTGCTCGCAATTTCACTCACGGCGCTAATTACCAAGGGTCTGAATTTCGGAATAGATTTTACCGGTGGCACACTGATTGAAGTGGGATATCCGCAGGCAGTGGAGCTTGAGCCTATACGTGCAACCCTTGCTGCATCCGGTTTTGACGGTGCACAGGTTCAGCATTTCGGCTCTTCACGGGATGTGCTGGTACGAATCGCTCCGCAGGCCGACAAGGAAAGTGCCCAGTTGAGCGATGAAGTTGTCGCGGGTCTGCAACAGCAGAATGCCGGAGTGGAAATGCGACGCGTTGAATTTGTCGGTCCCCAGGTGGGTGAGGAACTGACGGAGCAGGGTGCATTGGCCATGATTTATGCACTCATCGGGATACTGATCTATATCATGGTGCGTTTTCAGTGGCGTTTTGCGCCAGGTGCAGTGGTCGCCCTGGTTCACGATGTGCTGATTATTATCGGTGTCTTTGCCCTGTTTCAGTTCGATTTTGACCTGACGGTACTGGCCGCATTGCTGGCCGTGATTGGCTATTCACTAAACGATACTATCGTGGTATTTGACCGTATCCGTGAAAATTTCCGCAAAATGCGCAAGGGAACAGCGATAGAAATCGTCAATACTTCACTCAATCAGACGATCTCGCGTACCTTGATGACATCCATTACCACCTTGCTGGTGTTGAGCTCGCTGTTTGTTTTCGGTGGTGAAGTGATTCATTCCTTTTCACTGGCATTGATACTGGGCGTTGTTGTTGGCACCTATTCATCCATCTACGTGGCCAGTACTGCAACACTGGCACTGGGTGTTTCGAAGTCCGACCTGATACCGGCGAAGGTCGAACAAAAGGAAGGCGATGGCAGTATGGTCTAGCTCAGCGAGTGTTTTTGTTTTTATCCGGGAACGGAATGACAGTGGCCGATGGTTGAGTGCTGTTTTCGGCTTCTTCTACGGCAAGGATTTCCATTTTGGCCGTCTCGCTGCCGCGGCAGGTTTCATGGGTGAAACCGAGCATTCCCTGCATCACATCGCGCATAATCATTTCCAGTGCGTCACCGTTGATTCTCTTGTTTCTCAAGTTAGATCACCCTGTTCGATTGCTCACGATTCGTGATTTATGCATCGGCGCAGGGTAGCCAAACTTGAACAACAACCGGATCGATACACCGGATAGAATAAATATATTATCTACTTATTAATCAGCAATATAAGCAATATACCTTTAGCTTTTTCAACGCCACTATTTGCCGAGCTCAGCAGTAACGTACGGACGAATGGTTTTAAGAATATCGGCAAATACTTTTGGGTTGCCGGCAACAATATTGCCGCTTTCAAGGTAATTGTGACCGCCTACAAAATCACTCGAGAGTCCGCCGGCTTCCTGGATCAACAGCACCCCGGCCGCCATGTCCCAGATGTTCAGACCAATTTCCCAGAAACCATCGAGACGGCCGGCCGCGACATAGGCAAGATCAAGTGCGGCTGACCCCGGGCGCCGGATGCCCGCTGTACGCGGAAACAGTGCGCGAAACATGTCGAGATAGGCATCTAGATGATGCTGGGCCTTGAAAGGAAAACCGGTACCCAGCAGTGCACCCTCAAGAGAGTCTCGTTTTGCGACCCGTATGCGGCGGTCATTCAGCATCGCACCGGCACCGCGTGTTGCAGTAAATAGTTCCTGACGTAGCGGGTCATAGATGACACCCTGTTCCATGCGGCCCTTGTGGCGAAGGGCGATGGAAACAGCAAACTGGGGAAAACCATGTAAAAAATTGGTTGTGCCATCCAGCGGGTCAATGATCCACTGGAAATCGTTACCATCTCTCAGGCCACTTTCCTCGGCCAGAATACCGTGCTCAGGAAAGGCCTTGCGTAAAATACCGATAATCTCCTGTTCAGCCTTCTGGTCAACCTCGGTCACAAAATCATTCCGGTCCTTGGAATGGATGGTCAGGGTCTCCAGTTTGCCAAGGTTCCTGATAATGACGTTACCCGCACTGCGTGCTGCGCGAACCGCGATGTTAAGTGTGGGATGCATACTGAATCTTCCTTATTGGTTCAACCTGATAAAGGCAGATATATTAAGACGGGTATTATGGCCACGGAATCCACGGAAGGACACGGAAATATTCTTTGTGAGGCATTTATGTTTCAGTGTCCTTCCGTGGATTCCGTGGCTATTAAATAATACTGGCACTTTGCCTGAATTGCTTCAGCATCCGTTTTATCACTTTGAAAGAATGCCGGGGTGAGCGATTATTTGTCCCAGCAGGAGTGGCTGTCCGGCTTGCAGGCTGTCTTCCCACTCAACCATGCCCGCCCCGTACAGGAGGATAACCGTTGAACCCATGTTGAAACGTCCCATTTCCTCACCGCGCTGGAATTGAACTATCTGGTTGCCAGTTTGATCGAAGAGCGTTTTCTGCACAGACATGGCCATCCGTGGATTGACGACACCTGACCAGATGGTTTCCATGCAGGATACGAAAATGGCACCGACCATGATCAGGGCCATGGGGCCTGCAGGCGTTTCAAACAGGCAGACCAGACGTTCATTACGAGTAAACAGGCCCGGTATTGCACGGGTCGTGTGCGGCGCCACACTGAACAGACGGCCGGGAATATAGGTCGTCTCGAGCAATGTTCCAGGGCAGGGCATGTGGATCCGATGGTAGTCGCGCGGTGACAGGTAGAGCGTGGCAAAGCTGCCATTTCTGAACAGGGCTTCATGCCCGGAATCTCCACCCAGCAACGCCGCCAGCGAATAGTCCCGCCCCTTTGCCTGTAGCAGACGCCCCGCAGTGATATCACCGGCCTGGCTGACACGGCCATCGACCGGGCTGACGATTGCCCGTGGGTCATCCGGGAACTGGCGGGCAGCCGGCTTCAGTGCACGGGTAAAGAAGTGATTGAAGTCGCTATAGCCTTCAGCCTCTCTGACCTCGGCATCGTCCATGTTGACCTTGAAGTGCCTGATAAACAGCCTGATGAGCAAATTTTTAAAGCCGCTCATCTGCCAGCGAGTCACACAGCGCACCAGCCTGGATAACAGCTGATGGGGTAACAGGACCAGCGGCCAGGACTTCAGCTGGTCCAGCAGGCTGGCAGGACGGGTTGACATAAGACTACAGACTAATGGTGATGGTGAGCGTGGTCGGTTGCGTCAGTCTTGCGAACCACCGGTGCATGTACGGTTACGCTGTCGCCGTTATCCACATGGATCACCAGCACGACGGTGTCGCCATCACGCAAGGAACGTTGCGGCTCAAACAGCATCAGGTGCAAACCACCCGGTTCGAGTACAGCGCTGCCGTCGACCGGTAGTTCCAGCCTTTCGACAGGGTGCATTTTCGCAATCCCGTTTTCCATAACGGTACGATGTATCTGACTATTCCTGAAATCGGGACTGTCGATGCGCGTGACAGTCCGTGGCGTGTCGGTTGTATTTTTCAACACCATATAAGCGGCGAGTACCGTGGATGCCGGCGGTGCTTCACGCACCCATTGTCCTTCGACCACCACCGCAGGTCCTGCCATGACAGTGGCCATGAAGGACAGCAATATCAGGAACAAGACGGCAGGTGGTTGCCTGTTGAATGATTTCATTGGGTGGCCTGCAACATCTTCCTGAAATCGCCGGCAATATTCTCGGCAGACAGCGGCGGTGTAAACACTGCGTGGTAGCGGCCATCCGGATCGAACAGGAAAACAGCGGCGGTATGATCGACCAGGTAGTCTTCACTGCCGGGCTCGGACTCCACGCGGTTGTAGAGTATGCCCAGCTGCCGGGTCAGCTGCTCCAGCGCCTGATCGGTCCCCGTCACACCGAGAAAATCGCCATTGAAGTAGGTCACGTATTCGGCCAGTCGCTCGGGCGTATCGCGCTGCGGGTCGACGGTGACCATGACAAAGCGAATATCCTCGTCCACATCCTGCAAGCGTTGCGCAATGCTGTTGAGAACGGATAATGTCGTCGGGCAGACATCCGGACAATAGGTATAACCAAAGAACACGAATGACCAGCGCTGTTGCAGCGCCGCATTGTCAAACACCTCATGATTGTGATCGATCAGCTCAAATGGCTGAACCGCTCGTGCAACCGGAAAACGTGTCGCCGCGAGTTCATCCTCAACAACCGGCCGCTGCAGCACCAGACGTGCAGACCAGATGCCGGCGGCCGTGGCAAGAACGGCTATAATCACACCCTTGAGGACAAGCCTCAATGTGGAAGAATTGCTGGAAATTGACATGGGCTGCGATTATTCCATAGAGCCGGCTTAGATACACTACTCCTGAATTGATAATATCCACATCTCGATGATTGCAGCGACAAATACGCCACGTGCATTAATCCACTGGGGTGCCGACCGCTTTCAAAAGGCCGGCCTGGTTTTCGCCCATGGCACCGATAATGCGCTTGATGAAGCAGCCTGTCTGGTCATGCATGCACTGCAGATCGGCTACGACCAGCCGGATGCCGCGCTCGATGAAGAGATCACCGAGGCCGACCGGCTGCGCGTGGTGCAATTGCTGGAACGGCGCATCACCAGCCGCGAGCCAGCCGCCTATTTGTTACACGAAGCCTGGTTCGCCAACCTGCCGTTTTATGTTGATAAACGTGTACTGGTGCCACGTTCGCCAATTGCCGAATTGATTGATGCGCAGTTTATGCCCTGGATAACCCCGGAGCAGGCAGGCAGGATACTGGATATGTGCACCGGCAGCGGCTGTATTGGTATAGCGTGTGCGCACGCGTTTCCGGATGCCAGTGTTGATGTGACGGACCTGTCGAGTGATGCGCTGGATGTGGCACGTGAAAATATCAAGCGCCACGATTTGACTGATCGCGTTCAGGCAATTCAATCAGATATATTTTCAGCATTGCATGGACGAGTCTATGACATTATTGTTGCCAATCCACCCTACGTGCCCGCAGAGGAGATGCAGCAGCTGGCACCGGAGTTTGGCCACGAACCGTCGCTGGGCCTGCTCGCGGGATCAGATGGCCTGGATGTCGTGGTACAGATATTAAAGCATGCGGCTCGTCATCTTGATAAGAACGGCATCCTGATCGTCGAGGTTGGGCACACAGAGGGATTACTGGTTGCACAGTTTCCGGACGTACCCTTCATGTGGCTGGAATTTGAATATGGGGGTAGCGGGGTTTTCATGCTGGAGGCAGCTCAACTTGAACATTTCCAGCCGCTGTTCGACCAGGTGGTTTCACAGCGTCGCAACGCAGAACAACAGCTGAGGTAAATCATTATGAGTGGACGTGCCAAGACTGCGGAGGAGTATGCCAGCCTGGTTGAACAGGTCATTGGTGAGTTACAGGATATTCTGGATGCCAGCCGTTTTGATTTTGATGATGTGGAAAGCAATACGGATTACGTCGAGGTATTGCTGAAAGAAGTACGGCAGCTGCGCGCATCCATGGCAGACGGCAGTTACCAGTTTGGTCGCAACGATTTACCCTTCATGCGTATCGTGAAGCTGCGCAACGACAGTGACCTGCCTTTTATCCGCCTGTTTTATGATATCAACCAGACCCATCGACAGGGTCTGGATATCCAGGAAAGCTGAACAGGGGTTAGTTAGATCCCGCGCATCAGGTCTTGGCTCGATAGATAAGACCCGGGCGGATGAGCAATTCATCCTTGTTCAACTGGTCCAGTGGAAATTCCCCGTCGATATTCTCTGCGATACGATCGAATACATAGGTACCGCTGCGTGACTCGATTGTCTGGTAGATGGGTTGGCCAAGATAATTGCCGACCAGGGAGGCCCGCTGTGTTTGTGATTGTGCCACGATATTCTCCTTGGAAAGTGGTCAGTGATGGGTACTGAAAAAGTATCGGTTACCATGTTCTGTTCTTTAATTTAGGGGCGACGCTTCGCCCGCGAGTCGTTACAATATCCTCATGTCAGGAAACAGCTTTGGAAAATTATTCACCGTGACCGGTTTTGGCGAAAGCCATGGACCGGCACTGGGCTGCATCGTGGATGGCTGTCCGCCGGGACTGGAATTATCGGCCGCTGACCTGCAGGGAGAACTGGACCGCCGCAAACCCGGCAAATCGCGGCATACCACACAGCGGCGTGAAGCAGACGAAGTGCAGATACTGTCAGGTGTATTTGAAGGCAAAACCACCGGCGCACCGATTGGCCTGATCATTCATAACACCGACCAGCGTTCCAAAGATTATTCGAAAATAATGGACCGCTTTCGTCCCGGGCATGCAGATTACAGCTACCAGCAAAAGTACGGCATCCGCGATTACCGCGGCGGCGGGCGCTCTTCAGCACGCGAAACCGCCATGCGGGTTGCCGCAGGTGCCATCGCCAAAAAATACCTGCAGCTACGCTACGGTATAGAGGTCCATGGTTACCTCGCGCAACTCGGCCCTATCAGGCTGGAACTGAAAGACTGGTCAGCGGTAGAAGATAATCCTTTTTTCTCGCCGGATCCGGCACGCGTACCGGAACTCGAAGCGTACATGGATGCCTTGCGCAAGGAAGGCGACTCGGTGGGTGCACGTGTCAATGTCGTCGCAACCGGCGTGCCACCCGGTCTGGGCGAACCCATATTCGATCGCCTGGATGCCGATATCGCGCATGCACTCATGAGCATCAATGCCGTCAAGGGTGTTGAGATCGGCGCCGGTTTTGAGTGTGTGGCACAAAAGGGGACCGAGCACCGTGACGAAATGACACCGGCAGGGATTTCTCAGCAATCATGCCGGTGGTACCCTCGGTGGCATCTCCAGTGGCCAGGACATCCTTGCCAGCATTGCACTCAAGCCCACTTCGAGTATCCGCATCCCGGGACAAACAGTCGACATCGATGGCCAGCCTGTGGAAGTAGTGACGACCGGACGACACGACCCTTGTGTCGGCATCCGCGCCACGCCCATCGCGGAAGCCATGCTGGCGATCGTGCTGATGGACCACATGCTGCGTCATCGTGCACAGAATATGGATGTAGACTCCGCAACCCCGACGATCCCGGCCGCGCCAGCGGGCTGATTTCAGCCGTTCCGAGACAGCATGCTCGGTTGTAGCGTGACATGATTTACTGGCGACTGTCCGGTTTCTACCTGTTTTATTTTGCCTCCCTCGGCGCACTGTTACCTTACTGGAGCCTGTACCTGGAGTCGCTGGGTTTCAGCGTCACCGAGATCGGTCAGCTGGTTGCCATACTCATGGCCACCAAGATTGTCGCACCGAACATCTGGGGCTGGATTGCCGATCACACCGGTCATCGCATGGCAATCATCCGCTCCGGATCACTGCTGGCAGCGATTACCTTTGCCGGTGTATTTATAGGCGACAGCTTCTGGTGGCTGGCACTGGTGATGGCCGTCTTCAGCTTTTTCTGGAACGCCGCACTACCGCAGTTTGAAGCCACCACCATGAACCATCTGGGTGACGACCTGCATCGCTACAGTGGCATCCGCTTGTGGGGTTCGATCGGTTTCATTATTGCGGTAAGCGGGCTGGGAGCACTGCTTGGAGACTCGGGTACCGGCCTGTTGCCCACAGTCCTCATGGTGCTGTTCGTGCTCATCTGGTTGAGCAGTTTAACCGTACCGGAGTCTGCCGCCGGACACCTGCCGCTCGACCAGGAACCGCTACGCAAGGTACTGAGCCAACCGGTGGTGTTGTCGTTACTCGCCGTGTGCTTCCTCGCACAGGCCAGTCATGGACCTTATTACGCTTTTTTCAGTATCTATATGCAGCACTATGGCTACCCGACAGCCGTTATCGGACAACTTTGGGCGCTGGGTGTGATTGCGGAAATCGGCATATTCCTGCTGACACCGGTCTTGTTACCCCGTTATGGTGCCCGCAAGCTGCTCATCATGGCGGCCGCCCTGACGACCCTGCGCTGGCTGTTGACAGCACTGTTTGCCGACAGGCTGGCCATCATTATATTCAGCCAGACCCTGCATGCCGCCAGCTTTGGCCTGTATCACGCTGTCATGATTTCCCTGATTCATTCACTGTTTGTCGGCGCACACCAGGGGCGCGGACAGGCCCTGTACAGCAGCATCAGTTTTGGCGCCGGGGGCGCTGTGGGTATCCTCGTCAGCGGTTACCTGTGGACGGACATCGGTCCGCAGGCAATGTATCTGGTAGCGGCATTGACCAGCCTGTGCGCATTACTGGTTGTGATTTTCGCACTCCGGAATATTCCCGCGAGTTGAAAGGAATGGATGGCTTCATTACATACTTACTATATACTTTGCGGTTTAGCGGGATTCACCGACAATCGGACGATTATTGATGTCCAGCAAGACACTCTACGACAAACTCTGGGACTCACACCTTGTCCGTCAGGACGAGGCGGGAACGGCGCTGATCTATATCGATCGTCACCTGATTCACGAGGTGACTTCACCACAGGCCTTTGAGGGGCTACGCCTCGCCGGGCGCAAGCCCTGGCGCACCGACTCAATCCTGGCGGTCCCGGATCATAACGTACCAACCACTGACCGCTCGCTGGGTATTTCTGACCCGATCTCGCGTCTGCAGGTAGAGACCCTCGACCAGAATTGTGCCGAACTGGGCATTACCGAGTTCCTCATGAATGACCCGCGCCAGGGGATCGTGCATGTCGTCGGTCCGGAGCAGGGCGCCACCTTGCCTGGCATGACGGTGGTCTGTGGTGATTCTCACACCTCCACACACGGCGCGTTTGGTGCGCTTGCCTTTGGTATCGGCACTTCTGATGTCGAACACGTGCTGGCGACACAATGCCTGATACTGAAGAAATCAAGGAACCTGGAAATTCGTGTTGACGGGCAATTGGCAGCGGGCGTTTCTGCCAAAGACGTTGTGCTCGCCATCATCGGCAAGATCGGCACGGCCGGCGGCACCGGATGCGCCATCGAGTTTTCCGGTACCGCACTGCAGGCAATGACCATGGAGGGCCGCATGACGGTCTGCAACATGGCCATCGAGGCAGGTGCCCGTTCAGGCATGGTCGCGGTGGACGACACCACCATCGATTACCTGTATGGCCGCCCCTATGCACCGCAGGATGAATACTGGGACCGTGCCGTTGCCAGCTGGAAGCATCTGCACAGCGATGCGGGTGCAGCCTTTGACCGCAACGTGATACTCGATGCCGGCGCGATCCTGCCACAGGTCACCTGGGGTACCTCACCGGAAATGGTGACCGCCATCGATGGCCTGGTACCGGACCCGGACGATGAAACGGACAGTGTCAAACGCGAAGGCATGCGCAATGCGCTGGCCTACATGGATCTGAAGCCCGGAACACCTATCACCGAAATACGACCTGATCATGTCTTCATCGGTTCCTGCACCAACGCCCGCATTGAAGACCTGCGTGCGGCGGCGGCAGCCATTCGCGGCCGCAAGGTTGACGCAGGCATCAAGCAGGCGCTGGTGGTCCCCGGCTCAGGACTGGTAAAACGACAGGCCGAAGCAGAAGGCCTGGACAAGTTATTCAAGGACGCCGGCTTCGAGTGGAGGGAGCCCGGCTGTTCCATGTGCCTGGCAATGAATGCCGACCGCCTGGAACCGGGCGATCGCTGCGCATCGACCTCCAACCGCAACTTCGAGGGCCGCCAGGGGCAGGGCGGGCGCACACACCTGGTCAGCCCGGCAATGGCCGCGGCCGCGGCCGTCACCGGACATTTTTCAGATGTTCGACTTGAACAGGACTGACTTTAAAGAGACAGGGTGAATGAAACAGTTCGAGAAACATCATGGCGTGGTCATGCCGCTGGACAGACACAACGTCGACACCGATGCCATTATTCCCAAGCAGTTCCTGAAATCGATCAAGCGCAGCGGTTTTGGGCGCAACCTGTTTGACGAATGGCGCTACCATGACCACGGTGAACCCGGCATGGACCACAGTTCCCGCAAAAGGAACATGGACTTTGTCCTCAATCATCCGCATTACCAGGAGGCCACGATCCTGCTGGGCCGCCACAATTTCGGCTGCGGCTCGTCCCGTGAGCACGCCGTGTGGGCACTGATGGATCATGGTTTCCGCGTCGTCATTGCCCCCAGCTTTGCCGATATCTTTTTTAACAATGCCCATAAGAACGGCCTGCTGACGATCGTGCTCGATGAAGACACCATTGAACATTTGTTCACCGAGGTCTTTGATAACCCCGGTTATCGCATACTGGTCGACCTGCCGGCACAACACATCACCCTGCCTAGCGGGCATACCATCAGCTTCGACATCGATCTGTTCCACAAGGATCGTCATATCCGCGGCCTGGATGACATCGGTTTGACACTTGAGCACGCCGACGAAATCCGCGATTTTGAGGAAAAGCGCCGCCAGACAGCACCGTGGTTATTCAATAATCAACACTAACTTTATTCTTTAACCTAACGTCATGACACATAAAATCGCTATATTACCCGGTGACGGGATCGGTCCTGAAATCGTTATGGAGGCTCGCCGGGTACTGGAAGTACTGCAGTCCGAGCATGGCCTGTCCGTCGAAACCGAACAGGCCGATATCGGCGGTAGCGCCTATGATGCGCACGGCCAGCCGCTGCCGGCGTCGACACTCAACGTGGCCCGTGAGGCGGATGCGATACTGCTGGGAGCTGTCGGCGGCCCGCAATGGGAAACACTGGAGCGTGCATTGCGACCCGAAAAGGGCTTGCTGGAATTGCGCTCCGAACTGGCATTGTTTTCAAATTTACGTCCTGCCATTCTGTATCCGCAGCTGGTGACGGCCTCGACACTGAAACCCGAGGTCGTCAGCGGTCTGGATATCATGATTGTGCGCGAGTTGACCGGTGGCATCTATTTCGGTCAGCCACGCGGTATCCGCACTCTTGATGATGGCCAGCGGGAAGGTTTCAACACGCTGGTGTATTCCGAGATGGAGATCGAACGCATCGGCCGCTCGGCATTCGAGATCGCGCGCAAACGTGCCTCACGGCTGTGCTCGGTCGACAAGGCCAATGTGCTGGAGGTTTCCGAATTGTGGCGCGAGGTCATGACGGGGCTCGCGGCTGAATACCGTGATGTCGAGTTGAGTCACATGTATGTTGACAATGCCGCCATGCAGCTGGTGCGGGAACCAAAGCAGTTTGATGTGCTGGTAACCGGAAACATGTTTGGTGATATTCTCTCGGACGCGGCTGCCATGCTCACCGGTTCAATCGGGATGCTGCCTTCCGCATCGCTGGACAGCCACGGTAAAGGCATGTACGAACCCATTCACGGCTCGGCACCGGACATTGCCGGGCAGGGTATTGCCAACCCGCTGGCAACCATACTCTCTGTGTCAATGATGTTGCGCTACAGCCTGGATGAGGCAGCACTTGCAGATCGCATTGATAGCGCTGTTGGAGACGTGCTCGATAGTGGTTTGCGCACTGCCGACATTACCTCTGCGGGCATGCAAACCGTTGGAACCCGTGCCATGGGGGATGCGGTTGTTGCTGCCCTGCAGGCCGGGTAGATGTTACATGTCTGAATTTACACTCTTGAAAGGTAGTGAAAACGATGTCAGCTAAATATGATGTAGCCGTCGTGGGGGCCACCGGTGCTGTTGGTGAAGCCATGCTGGAAATCCTTGCCGAACGACACTTTCCGGTTAACCATGTTTACCCCCTCGCCAGCGCCCGCTCGGCCGGTAAAAAGGTGCCTTTCGGTAATACCTATCTCACGGTTCAGGACCTGGACAGCTTTGATTTTTCCAGGGTCCAGATCGGCCTGTTTTCTGCCGGCGCCAGCATTTCCGAAAAATATGCACCCATCGCGGCGGCTGCCGGTTGCGTGGTCATCGACAACACCTCACAGTTTCGTTACGACGACGAGATCCCGCTGGTGGTACCCGAGGTTAATCCACAAGCCATTGCCGACTACACGCGTCACAACATCATCGCCAATCCGAATTGCTCGACCATCCAGATGCTGGTCGCACTCAAGCCGTTGCATGATGAGGCCGGCATTGAACGCATCAATGTCTGCACCTACCAGGCGGTGTCGGGTACCGGCAAGGAGGCCATCGAAGAACTGGCTGCACAGACCGCCGAGTTGCTGAATGGCCGATCCGCTGCAGCAAAAGTCTATCCCAGGCAGATCGCCTTCAATGTATTGCCGCAAATCGATGTCTTCATGGAAAACGGCTACACCAAGGAAGAAATGAAGATGGTCTGGGAAACACGCAAGATCATGGGTGATGATTCCATACAGGTCAATCCGACAGCCGTCCGTGTGCCGGTCTTTTACGGACATTCCGAAGCGGTACACATCGAAACCCGGAAAAAACTGACTGCAGCAAAGGCGACCGCCTTGCTTCAGAATGCACCCGGGGTTGTGGTGCTGGACGAACGCAAGGATGGCGGTTACCCGACAGCTGTTTCCGAAGGTGCCAACCAAGACCCGGTTTATGTCGGTCGTATCAGGGAAGATATATCACACCCGCGGGGCTTAGATCTGTGGGTGGTGGCCGATAACGTGCGCAAGGGTGCCGCACTCAACAGTATTCAGATTGCCGAAATTTTGGTCGAAAAGTATTTCTGAGATATAGTCTGCCACCGGGACAACTGCGGCACTTTAATCTCGCACAAGGATTGTAATTTATTACTTGTAATCAATGGCTAGCACAACAAAAGGGGATTCAGGCATGTACAGGAAATCGGCTATTGCAGCAGCCCTGTTTTTTATAACCGCTTCCTCTAATCTCCATGCGCTGGGGCTCGGTGAGATCAATATGCAGTCGGCTCTCAACCAGCCGATGAACGCCGCCATTGAATTGACGTCGGCAGCAGGGACCAACCTTTCGAATGTCACTATCAGCCTGGCCTCCCAGGCAGACCACCAGAGAATCGGCTTATCGAGATCCAGAATCCTCAATGATTTCGACTTCAGCGTGGAAACGGACAACCGTGGCAATGCCGTGGTCAGGATCACCAGCAACAGCGCCGTACATGAACCTTTCCTGGAATTCCTGCTTGAATTGACGTGGCCGAACGGCCGTCTGTTGCGTGAATACACAGTGCTGGTAGATCCGCCGATCACCATGCCAGCTACGCCCGCCAGACCGGCAACACCTGTCAGCCGTGTACCTGTCGCCCCGGCAGTTGCCCAACCACAGTATCGCGCCAGCCAGCCGGCACCAACCGCGGTGCGCTCGTCAGCACCGGCTATGGCAGCCTCCGCAGACAGCTATGGCCCAATCAAACGCAACGAGACCTTGTGGTCAATCGCGGAAAGACTGCGTCCGGGCACCGATATCTCGATGCACCAGATGATGCTGGCCCTGCAAAGGAAAAACCCGCAGGCATTTGCGGACGACAACATCAATAATCTCAATGCCGGTGCAACCCTGAAAGTCCCTTCGCGGAGTGAAATTCTGACCGTCAGCGCCTCAGCGGCCTATGCAGAAACGCAGCGCCAATATGCCGAGTGGAATGCGGGTACTCAAGCCGCCGAGCCGGTGCAGGAAGATGTTGTCGTTACTGAAACCGGGGTCGTGTCTGAAGCAGCAACCAGCGAATCACGCTTGCAGTTAACACCTCCGGAGGTTGATGCAGTTGAGGGGGTAGCCACGTCTGGCGACCCGGTTGAGGCGACGGGTGATTCTGGTGAACGCAACACTGAATTACTCAATCAGCAGCTTGCACTTGCCACAGAAGAGGCGGAAGCCAGCAAGGCCCAGTCAGCAGAATACCAGTCACAGGTATCGGAACTGGAAGAACAGGTTGAAACCATGAAACGCCTGCTGGAACTCAAGGACGAAGAACTGGCCAGCATGCAGCAACGCCTCTCGGCAGACGTCGACCAGGCGACCGTTGAATCCGTGGAGACAGTAGAGGTGGATATGGATGAAACCATGCCCGTCGAAGCGGCCGCAACCGATGATGCGGCCGGGGAAAGGCCTCCCATGGAAAGCAAGGTTGACGAACCCAGGGGTATCGTCAACCAGTTGATGGATAACCCGCTGCTTGCAGGCCTCGGCGTACTGGTGGCCTTGTTGCTGGGTGGTTTCCTCTGGTTCTCAACACGGAAAAAGAACCATTCGGGCATCTTTGATGACGAGTTAACGCTGGAGAAACGCATGGCCAGCGCTGCAGACACCACCAAGCAAGAGCGGACGCCCCCTGTTTTTGACATCAGTGATACGGAACCGGGACAGCAGGCTGCTTCTGAGCCGGCCGATGATGACAGCGACCCACTGACCGAGGCTGATGTGTATCTCGCCTATGGCAGGATCCAGCAGGCTGAAGACGTATTGCAGGCAGCACTGGCCGCCTCGCCAGAGGACAGAGCCATTCGTCTCAAGCTGCTTGAGGTTTACCATGCCGCCGGAAATGTCGCTGCATTTGACCGTGAAGCCAGTGATTTTCGTGACGGCGTCACAGAGGAAGACGCCATCTGGATGCAGGTGGCTTCAATGGGACACACCATGTCACCGGGTAATGACCTCTACCGTGCGGCCGCGACCCATACTGCCGATGACCGGACTGATTACGACATAGACCTTTCCGAAGTGGATAATCTGGACGATCAGGAGCATCCCCCGGAGGACAGGGGCGACGGAACTCCTGATTCAGACCTGCCTGAAAGCATCGAATACACCCTCGATGAGGTAATCGACACGGCAGGTGCTGATGCTGCAATTGATGATGAAGATGCCTCGGAAGGACTGCTTAGCACCACGGATGAAGTAACGACCAAGCTCGATCTTGCCCGCGCGTATCTGGATATGGGCGACCCGGAGGGTGCACGCAGCATTCTTGGAGAGGTCATGGAAGAAGGCAATGACGAGCAGAAAAACGAAGCTGAAGCGTTAATTTCAAAGCTTGCCTGATGTGCACCCGCTGATTCGCGTTGTCATGCTGCTGTTGTTTACCGCAGCCATGGCAACGGCCCGGCCTGAACTCCTCGCAGGTGGCGCCGCGGTTCTGTTGTTGTTATATGTACTGGTCGGAATACCCTCAATGGCGACCCTGGTACGCATGATGAAACGTCTGCGCTGGTTGCTAGTGGCTATTGTGTTTGTGTATGGATGGTGGACACCTGGAGACAACCTGTGGCCGGGCGCATTGTCGCCGACGATGCAGGGGCTTTCCCTTGGTCTGCTGCGGGTAATGGCATTACTGGCTATTGTTGGTGCTGTTAACCTGTTACTACAGAGCACCCCACGTGAAGAACTGCTACCGGCGATCATGCAGCTGATAAAGCCGCTAACCACACAGCACATGCGCGAACGCATTGCTGTTCGGGTGCTGCTATCGATAGAAGCTGTATCGCAGGTACAATCACTTGCCAGCGATGTATTGCGCAAGCATCCGCTGACGACCCGAAAATTCACCACGATCGCCAGGTCATCCCGGCTGCTCTACAAAAACGTACTCGATCGGGCAGCGCTTGCGGGTGACACCCTGATCGAGGTCAACGAACCGGTATCACCGCCATGGTGGCAATGGGTCATCCCGCTGGCAATGAGTGGCGTGATTTTTATCGTTATTTGAGTCTCCCTGCGGTACACCCTCAAGCTTGATGTAAAATAGCGGCATGGCCAATCCTCCGCACAAGTAGTGCCCATGCGTTTCGCTGCCGGTGTTGAATATGACGGTTGCGGTTTTTTTGGCTGGCAGCGCCAGACAGAAGGCCGCACTGTCCAGGGTTGTGTTGAAACAGCCCTTTCAAAAGTGGCGGACCACAGCCTCAAGGTAGTGTGCGCGGGACGAACCGATAGCGGCGTCCATGCGACCGGGCAGGTCATTCACTTCGATACAGAGGCAGATCGGCCGACCGGCAACTGGCTGCGAGGGACCAATGCCAACCTGCCTGACGATGTCAGCGTGCAGTGGCTTGTCAGGATAGACGAGGCCTTTCATGCGCGTTTCAGCGCGACGCAACGGCATTATCGCTATATTATCTACAATCATCCCTGCCGCCCGGCATTGTTAAGAAATCATGTCTGCTGGCAACATGCAGAACTGGATGCGGGCATCATGGCCGCTGCTGGACGCCATCTGCTGGGTGAGCATGATTTTACCTCATTTCGTGCTGTTGCCTGCCAGGCACACAGCCCGATTCGCACCATACACTCGCTTGAAGTCAGGCGCAGCGACCGTTTTGTCACCATTGATGTCATCGCCAATGCCTTCCTGCACCACATGGTGCGCTGCATAGCCGGTGTCCTGATGAAAATTGGCTGTCGTGAACAACCGCCGGACTGGATCAACGACGTCCTGCAGGCAAAAGACAGGCGTGTGAGCGGCATCAATGCCTCACCCGCGGGCCTATACCTGGTAAATGTCCGCTACCCCGACCATTTTGAGGTACCATCTGGAACCCGCTTGCCGGTCTTTGGCTGATCTTCCCCGTTCAGGCCAGATTGACTGCGCAGCTTTCTACAATTGTGTGCAGTAAACGGGATTGATCCTCTGCTGATGCGTACCCGCGTAAAAATCTGTGGTATTACCCGCGTTGAAGATGCCGCGAGCGTGGTGCAGTCCGGCGCCGATGCGCTGGGCCTGGTCTTTTACCCGAACAGCCCGCGCTGGGTTGATAGCGCCCGTGCCCGTGTGATTGTCGAATCGGTGTCACCGTTTGTAACCGTGGTTGGTCTGTTCGTGAATGCCGCCCCGGGAGCCATTCAAGAGGTCATCGAAAGCGTCCCGCTGGGTTTACTGCAGTTTCATGGTGATGAAGACAACGCCACATGCAAATCTTTTGGGCTGCCATTTATTAAATCAATCGCGATGCGCGACGGAATCGATGTATTGTCTCGTATGGGGCACTATCCCGATGCAGCCGGATTTTTACTGGATGCATGGCAGCCACAGTCACATGGCGGTGGCGGCGAGACCTTCGACTGGCAATATATACCTGAATCTTCGCCAAGACCGTTGATTCTGGCCGGTGGATTGACTCCCGAAAATGTGACCGCGGCGATCAACACATCCCGACCCTATGCGGTGGATGTCAGTAGTGGCGTAGAATTGGCGAAAGGTATCAAGTCAGCTGCTAAAATAGCGGCTTTCATGCAAGGAGTAGAGGACAGTGACACAGGCAGTTGACAACACCATACAACAGGCATCGCTTCCGGATGAGCGCGGACATTTCGGCCCCTTTGGCGGCCGTTTTGTTGCAGAGACACTGATGCTTCCTCTGGATGAACTGAATACAGCCTATCAGCAATACATGCAGGACCCCGCTTTCCAGGCAGAACTCGATCGGGATCTGGCCACCTTCGTCGGGCGTCCGTCGCCTTTGTATTTTGCCGAACGCTGGAGCGAGCAAGCGGGTGGTGCGCGCATCTATCTGAAACGTGAAGATCTGAATCACACCGGTGCACACAAGATCAACAACACCGTTGGACAGGCGCTGCTGGCAAAGCGCATGGGCAAGACACGTATTATTGCCGAGACCGGCGCCGGACAGCACGGCGTCGCATCGGCAACCATTGCGGCACGCCTCGGGATGGAGTGCGTGGTGTACATGGGTGCAGAAGACATCAAGCGCCAGGCCAGTAACGTCTACCGCATGCGCATGCTGGGTGCCGAGGTCGTCTCTGTTGAGTCGGGCTCGAAAACCCTCAAGGATGCACTCAATGAGGCCATGCGCGACTGGGTGACCAACGTCGACAACACCTTTTACATTATCGGCACCGTGGCCGGCCCCCATCCTTACCCGGCAATGGTCAGGGATTTTCAAACCATCATCGGGCGTGAAGCGCGGCAACAAATCCTGGAAGTGGAAGGCAGGCTGCCGGATGCACTGGTTGCGTGTGTCGGCGGCGGTTCCAACGCCATTGGCCTGTTTCACCCTTTCATTGATGATGCTTCGGTTGAATTCTACGGGGTCGAGGGTGGTGGCGACGGTGTTGAAACGGGGCGCCATGCAGCACCGCTGTGCGCCGGCAGTTCCGGCGTGCTGCACGGGAATCGCACCTATTTAATGGAAGACAGCGATGGCCAGATTATCGAAACCCATTCCATATCCGCGGGCCTTGATTACCCGGGCGTCGGCCCCGAGCATGCCTGGCTGAAGGATAGCGGTCGTGCCACCTATGTGGCCGTCACTGACACCGAGGCCATCGAGGCCTTTCATGGCCTGACACGCACCGAGGGCATTATACCGGCACTGGAATCCAGTCATGCCCTGGCCTATGCCGCCAAGCTGGCGCCCGAGATGGGTAAGGACAGGATTATGATCATCAACCTCTCGGGGCGTGGCGACAAGGATATGCACACCATTGCACAACTGGAAGGAATCCAGGTATGAGCCGTATCCAGCAACGCCTTGCAGAATTGCAGTCACAGCAAAAAAAAGCATTGATTCCATTCATCACTGCGGGCGATCCGCAACCCGATGTGACGGTACCGGCCATGCACGCCATGGTGTCAGCCGGTGCTGATCTGCTCGAGATAGGCGTCCCGTTTTCCGACCCGATGGCGGATGGACCGGTGATACAGGCGGCCTGCGAGCGCGCACTCAAACACCATGTGACACTGCACAGGGTACTGGACATGGTGCGTGATTTTCGCCGGAATGACGATAAAACACCCGTGATCCTGATGGGTTATCTGAACCCCATCGAGGTGTGGGGCTACGCGGCCTTTGCGCAGGCAGCTGCGGACGCCGGCGTCGATGGCATCCTGACGGTGGATTTGCCACCGGAAGAGGCCACCGAGTTCACCGCTGCCATGAAGGAAAACGCGATTGACACGATCTTCCTGCTGGCACCCACCAGCGATGACGCGCGCATGCAAAAGGTCAGTGAAGCAGCCAGCGGTTTTATTTACTACGTCTCCTTCAAGGGCGTCACCGGCGCGAATCAGCTGGATGTGTCCTCGGTTGCCGCGAAGCTCAGGGAATTACGCCGCCATACGACATTACCGATCGGCGTGGGATTCGGAATACGCGATGCCGAAACAGCCGGGCAGGTGGCCAAAATTGCCGATGCTGTTGTCGTTGGCAGCGTGCTGGTCAACCAGGTCGCCGAGCTCGCCGGGACCCCCGAGGCCATCCCGGCCGCACTGGCAACCATAGTTGCAGATCTGCGTGCCGGTATTGATAAAGTAGCATAGGCATTATTTCAGCCTGAAAAAGAGCTTTTGGCCACGGAATCCACAGAAGAACACGGAAATATTTCTTACAAGTCTTTTATTTTTTGTTGAATTCCGTGGCAATAAGATTAGAGATTTTGTTTTTTCGTGTCCTTTAGTGGGTTTCGTGACTATTTAATCATTAATTTGGCACTTGGCTTCTCGGATCAACGTATGAAAAGGTACAATCAAACGCATGAGCTGGTTTAGCAAACTCGTTCCCTCCCAGATTCGCACTGTCGGCGGCAACAAGCGCACCGTGCCTGAAGGTCTGTGGATTAAATGCGATGGTTGCAGTGCGGTGCTATACAGATCGGAACTGGAAAGAAACTTCGATGTTTGTCCGAAATGCAGTCACCACATGCGTATCGGTGCGCGTCTGCGCCTGGAAATGTTTCTCGACAAGGACTCGGCACAGGAACTGGATGCCAACCTCGAACCGGTTGACGTCCTCAAGTTCAAAGACAGCAAGAAATACCGTGATCGCCTGAGCAGTGCACAGAAGATCACCGGGGAAAAGGACGCGCTGCTATCCATGCAGGGTACGCTGCTGGGACTGCCGGTGGTCGCCGTTGCATTTGAATTCAAATTCATGGGTGGCTCCATGGGGGCGGTTGTTGGCGAGCGTTTTGTACGTGCCGCTCAATTATGCCTCGATCGTGGCTGGCCACTGGTGTGTTTTTCTGCCAGCGGCGGGGCGCGTATGCAGGAAGCACTGTTTTCATTGATGCAAATGGCCAAAACCAGTGCCGCACTGGCGAAGCTCGCGGAGGCAGGCATCCCGTATATATCGGTACTGACAGATCCCACCATGGGGGGTGTATCTGCCAGCTTTGCCATGCTGGGAGATATCAACATTGCCGAACCCCATGCATTGATTGGCTTCGCCGGTCCGCGCGTCATTGAACAGACGGTCAGGGAGACCCTGCCGGAAGGTTTCCAGCGCAGTGAATTTCTGCTCGAACATGGCGCGATCGACCTGATCGTTGATCGGCGTGAAATGAGCGTGAAGATTGCCAACATTCTGGCAATACTGATGAAGCAGGAACTGACCGGTACCTGATTCAATCACCTCAGTCAGACCACCATGTTGCAGTCTCAATATGGATTGTCCATTCGATCGTCGTTTCATTACCCGCCACACACATGCCGCGCTTTAGCACACTGGCTGACTGGCTTGCATGGCAGGAGACCCTGCACCCGAGAAAAATAGATCTCGGCCTCGAGCGCGTCATGCGTGTAGCAGAACGCATGCAACTACTGGCACCCGGCCACTGCGTGATCACCGTCGCAGGCACCAATGGCAAGGGTTCCAGTGTCGCCATGCTCGAGTCCATCCTGTCCTCGGGCGGCTATCGCGTCGGTTGCTATAGCTCACCCCACCTGCTGCGTTACAACGAGCGTATACGCATCGCGGGCGATGAAATCGACGATGCAGCCCTGTGTGCGGCGTTCGAGTCAGTCGACCGGGCCCGGGGCGACGACACCAGCCTGTCGTACTTCGAATTTGGCACCCTCGCGGCACTCAGCCTCTTCAGTCAGGCGCAGCTGGATATCGCCATTCTGGAGGTCGGTATGGGTGGCCGCCTGGATGCTGTCAACATCCTGGATGCCGATGCGGCACTGGTCACCTCGATTGACATCGATCACAGCGCCTGGCTTGGCGAAGATCGCGAGGCGATCGGCAGGGAAAAGGCCGGGATATTCCGGCCTGGCAGGCCGGCTGTCTGCTCCGACCCGGAACCACCTGCCAGTGTCTTCAAACACGCCCTGGCCGTGTCTGCCCGCTGGTATGCAGCGGGCCACAGCTTTGACTGGTCGACATCCGAGCGCGGCTGGAACTGGCGATCACATGACAGGCGTTTTCAGGATCTGCCGCTGCCGGCACTCCCTGGCAGCCATCAACTGCAGAATGCAGCCGGGGTACTCATGGTACTGGATGTCCTGGCAGAGCGATTCCCGCTACAGCGCAGAGACATTGAACGGGGTCTGCAAGCGGTAGCACTGGCGGGGCGCTGCCAGCTGCTGCCGGGTACCATCGAGACCCTTCTGGACGTGGCGCACAACCCCGGCAGTGCTGAAAAACTCGCACACCTGCTTCGCGATCGGGGCGTCCGTGGGCGTACCCGCATGGTGCTGGGGATGCTCTCGGACAAAGACGCTGCGGCGTTCACGGCTGTGCTGTCATCCGTGGTGGATGACTGGTACCTGGCAACACTCCCGGGAGAACGCGGCCTCAGCGCGGAACAACTGCAACAGCTGATCCGTGGCAGCGGTGAACACGGAATGTTGCGTTTATTCGAGGATGTAGAAACGGCCTGCAGGCAGGCCCATGCGGATGCAACAGACGGCGATCGGGTGGTCGTCAGTGGTTCCTTTGTAACCGTAGCGGAAGCGCTGCTGTGGAGTAAGCGATAACGTGTACGTATCAGCACGTAATCCGTTTCACCACACTCACATGTCATGTATAGTCACGCGTGAACACAGGATCGGCATGCGGACATCGCTTGATAACAGGGAGTCATCATGGACCAAAAATTAAAGCAAAGACTGACCGGGGCCATCGTCCTGGTCGCACTGGCTGTTATTTTTGTACCGATAATCCTGGAAGGCCCGGATGATGACTGGACACCGCGGAGTCACAGCATTCCGGAACAACCGCAAATGGATTATCGGGCCGATATGGAACTTGAATTACCGGAACCCATGCCGGCGGAGGAGCCACTGTCCGGGAGTGTGATCACCGATGCCCTGAGTTTGCAGGAAGCTGAACCAGCCGCGGCTCAGCCACCGCAAGTCGAACAGCCGTCACCCCCTGCCGCCGAGAAAGCACCTGTTCCGGTGGCAGCTCCGCCAAAACCCGCCAAGGTTGCCCCGACGCCGGTTCCTCCCAAGGCTGAAAAAGTGGCAGAACCCACCATAGATGGCTGGTTTGTTCAGGTCGGTAGTTTTGGACAGGAAATGAATGCCAGCGGCCTGCGCGAGCGGCTCAAGTCAGCCGGTTATGACACCCGGTTGCATAAGGTCGCCATCGGCAAGGGGTATGCCTACCGTGTACTGGTTGGCCCCTCAAGCACAAGAGCCGGGGCAGAAAAGACCGCAGCCCGCCTCAAGTCCGGGCAGCAACTGGACGGGATGGTCGTCGAATACCCCTGAACGCACCCCTGATAGTGATCATCGTAGCCGATACTGTCGCAGTTCTGGTAAAATACCCAGCCAGGATACCCCGTTAATTTCCCACAGGCCGGGAAAACCCGGCCCAAGACCCAGAGGTACTTATGGCATTTGCCTGGATTGATGTGGTGATACTCGCGTTGATTGCGCTGTCTGCAATTCTGAGTTTGTTCCGCGGCTTCGTAAGAGAGGCAGTCGCCCTGGCAACCTGGCTGATCGCCTTGTGGGTCGCGATGGCATTTTACGAAGATCTGGCCACCATTCTGTCACAGTGGATCTCGGTTCCCTCTGCCCAGAAGATTACAGCCTTCGCGGTGCTGTTTATCTGTGTCTTGCTGCTGGGTGCCATTGTTAATTATCTTGCCGGCAGAATCGTTGACAAGACCGGCCTGACAGGGACCGATAAATTGCTCGGCATCGTCTTTGGCGTCGCCAGAGGGGGTGTCATCGTCGCCATACTCGTTTTACTTGCCGGGCTCACGCCGCTTCCACAGGATCCCTGGTGGCAGGATTCACAATTTCTTGGATATTTTCAGGAACTGGCCATGTGGTTACGCAGCTACCTGCCGAATGAAATTGCTGACAGTATCAGCTACGCCTGACGAAAGTCAGCGCGCTTCTCATTGAGGATCATCTATGTGTGGCATCATCGGCATGGTTGCCCACAGTCCCGTCAATCAGGCGATTTATGACGCACTGACGGTACTGCAACATCGTGGACAGGATGCTGCGGGCATCATCACCTGTGAAGGTGAACGACTGCATCTGCGCAAAAACAATGGCCTGGTGCGTGATGTCTTCCACACACGACACATGTTACGCCTGCTTGGAAACATGGGAATCGGCCACGTACGTTACCCGACCGCAGGCTGTGAAAGCTCGGCCGAAGCCCAGCCGTTTTACGTCAATTCTCCCTATGGTATCAGCCTGGCACACAACGGCAATCTCACCAATTCCAACAAGCTGAAACAGGAACTGTTCCAGGAAGATCTACGCCAGATCAATACCGACTCGGACTCTGAGGTGCTGCTGAATGTGCTGGCACATGAACTGCAGCAACATGCCAAGCTCAAGATGGAGGTCAGCGACGTGTTCAGGGCCGTCAGCGGTGTTCACCTGCGTTGCCGGGGTGCCTATGCTGCGGTTGCCATGATCACCGGCCATGGCGTCGTCGCCTTCCGCGATCCGTACGGTATTCGCCCGCTTGTCTATGGCAAACGTGAAACGCCGCAAGGCACCGACTACATGATGGCTTCTGAAAGTGTTGCCCTGGATGTACTCGGCTACCAGCTAATCCGTGATGTTGCACCCGGGGAAGCGGTGTTTGTTTCGCTGGATGGCCAGATTTACACCCAGCAGTGTGCCGCCAGTCCATCGATAACGCCCTGTATATTCGAATATGTCTACCTGGCAAGACCGGACTCGATCATTGACAATGTCTCGGTGTACAAGGCCCGTTTGAGAATGGGCGACAAACTCGCCGACAAGTTACGCCGCACACGTCCGGACCATGACATCGACGTGGTCATCCCGATACCCGATACCAGCCGTACATCGGCATCGCAAATGGCAAGCAACCTTGGAATCAAGTACCGCGAGGGTTTCATCAAGAACCGCTATATCGGGCGGACATTTATCATGCCGGGACAGCAACAGCGTAAAAAATCAGTGCGCCAGAAACTGAACGCCATCGATCTTGAATTCCGCGGCAAGAATGTATTACTCGTGGATGATTCAATCGTACGCGGAACGACCTCATCACAGATCATTGACATGGCGCGCGAGGCGGGTGCGAACAAGGTCTATTTTGCCTCGGCCGCGCCCCCTGTGCGTTATCCCAACGTGTATGGCATCGATATGCCCACCAGCAGCGAGTTAATCGCCCACGGCCGTAGCGAGGATCAGATCTGCAAGGAGATTGGCGCCGACTGGTTGTTGTTTCAGGACCTGGAAGACCTGGTTGATGCCGTCAAAAAGGGCAGTCCGGATATCAGCGGCTTCGATGATTCGGTATTTACCGGTAGCTATGTCACTGGCGATATCGACACCATTTATCTTGATGACCTGCAATCAGTCCGCAGCGATGCAGCCAAAAGGAAACGCCGCAACAGTGATGACGATGTTATCGACCTGCATAACAGTGCCTGAGTACAGTTGCCCGTATATTGACAGCGGACAGACGCTCAACTAACCTCATTACAGTTTGCGCCGATTTGATTTCAGCTTGCGGGCGCCTGATAAATACAGCTAAGCGACGGCACCTGCTTTCGTTTGGCTGAAAGCGGGTTTTTTTATGCCTGGAACACTGCTCGTCACTGGAGAGCGCCATGTCAGATTATGATGAATTCGAGATAGCCACGCGGGCGGTACGTGCCGGTCAGCAACGCACGGCAGAGGGCGAACACTCTGAAGCCATCTTTCCGACCTCGAGCTATGTGTTTGCAAGTGCCGCGCAAGCCGCCGCGCGCTTCTCCGGTGACCAGGCCGGTAATATCTATTCACGTTTTACCAACCCGACTGTCAGGACATTTGAAGAACGACTCGCCTCAATGGAAGGTGCTGAGCGCTGTGTTGCAACAGCGTCCGGCATGGCTGCCATTCTTGCCACCTGTGCCGCACTGCTAAAAGCGGGCGATCACATCGTGTCATCACGCAGTATTTTCGGTACCACGACGGTGCTGTTTTCTACCTATCTGGCACGCCTTGGCATTGAGACGACCTTTGTACCCCAGGCGGATATGGACAGCTGGGAGGCGGCAATGCGTCCGGAAACGCGCCTGCTGTTTCTTGAAACGCCTTCCAACCCGCTAATGGAAATCGCAGATATAAAACGATTATCCACGCTGGCAAGGAGCAACAACTGTGTACTGGTGGTAGACAACTGTTTCTGCACGCCGGTACTGCAGCAACCGCTTGCACTCGGCGCGGATATCGTCATTCACTCGGCAACCAAGTACCTGGATGGTCAGGGGCGCTGTATCGGTGGAGCGGTCGTCGGTGACAGTGAACGCGTTGGCAAGGACGTGTATGGCTTCCTGCGTACCGCCGGTCCCAGCATGAGTCCATTTAATGCCTGGGTCTTTCTCAAGGGTCTGGAAACACTGTCCATCAGGATGCAGGCACACTGCAGCAGTGCCCTCAGTCTGGCACAGTGGCTGGAGCAGCAGCCAGCCGTCGCGCGTGTTTATCATCCGGGGCTGGCATCACACCCGCAGCATGCACTGGCAAGCAGTCAGCAGACCGGCTTCGGCGGCATTGTGTCCTTTGAGTTGCAGGGCGGCCGGCAACACGCCTGGGCCTTCATCGATGCCCTGCGCATATTCTCAATCACGGCAAACCTGGGTGACACCAAGAGCACCGTCACTCACCCGGCAACCACCACGCATGGACGCCTGACACCCGAACAGCGCGCGGATACGGGTATCTCGGATGGCCTGGTCCGTCTGGCTATCGGTCTGGAAGCAGTCAACGACCTGAAAACCGACCTCGCTGCGGGACTTGCCGCACTGTCTGGCTGACGCCTGCATTTCGCAGCGAACTGCACAGCTCAATGATGCAAGCAACAAGGACCGCCGCACGTCATCTGGTCTACGAACTCTTTCAGGCCGGCCTTGCGGCAGTGGATGGTCAGCGTTGTGTAGCCGACTACCTGTCTCGCAACCCACGGCACCGGCCCGTTTCCCTTGTCGCGGTGGGCAAGGCCGCCTGCGCCATGACACGTGGCGCCCTGGAGGTGCTGGACAGGCAGATCGTCAATGGCCTGGTCATTACCAAAACCGGCCACGGTGATGAGCAACTCGCGCGCGATCCGCGCCTGCACTGCATTGAGGCCGGCCACCCGTTACCGAATCGCGACAGCCTGCTGGCCGGTGAAACACTCTGTCAGTTCCTGCAGGCGGATGCGGACGCCAGCGGGTTGCTGTTCCTGATATCCGGTGGTGCCTCAAGCCTGGTCGAGGTATTACCCGATGATCTACAGCTGCATCAGTTGCTGCGTGCGAATCAGTGGCTGATGGGCAGTGGCCTCCCCATAGACGAAATAAACCGGGTCAGACAGACACTGTCACGGATCAAGGGAGGCGGCTTGCTGGCGTATGTGAAGGGCCGGCCAACAACCGTGTTGCTGATTTCCGATGTACCCGATGATGATCCGGGCATAATTGGTTCCGGCTTGCTGGTGCCTGCTGAAGGCTTACCACAAACAGCCAGTTTGCCCGAATGGCTGCGAAGACCGGCATCGCGCCCCATCCCTGACAGGCACCTGCCCGATACGGTCCAGCATCACATTATTGCAACGAATAAAATGGCACTGCAGGCAGCCGCTGACAAGGGCAGGGCACTGGGTTACGCTGTGAGGGTCATGGAGGCACCACTGACCGGTGATGCACTGGAAGCCGGGCAGGCAATTGCATCACAGTTGCAGCGTTTGCCAGAGGGTATCTACCTCTGGGGTGGCGAAACAACAGTGATCTTACCGGCGATCAGCGGAACGGGAGGCCGCAACCAGCACCTGGCACTGTCCGCCGCGCAGGCCTTGTCTGCGCACGCAGACATCGTGATTCTGGCTGCCGGCACGGATGGTACCGATGGCCCGACTGACTATAGTGGCGCCATTGTTGACGCCGGCACCCTCGAACGCGGGCAACAAAACCGGTTTGATGCAGGCAGCTGCCTGCAGCAGGCAGATTCAGGCCGCTATCTGGCCGCATCCGGCGACCTGTTGCAGACGGGTCCGACCGGGACTAATGTCATGGATATGGTGATTGCATACAAAGGCAACTGCGAACCTCTCGGTGAAACCGCTTTCAGGGAAAACTCATGAACAAAACAACAAACAACCGCTGGCGAAACTGTATATTGCCGACTCTGGCGATGACCCTGCTGGGCACTGCCTGCAGCCAGTCGGAGGCGCCACCATCCGGGCCGCCAGACACGCCTGCAAACGTCAGCATCGTTACCTACATGGAACGTGAGGCCGGCACCGACACTTACCCGGTAAGGATACTGGTGAGTCCGGATTATGTTCGCTATGACGACGGCTATGATGAGAGTGACTATGCATTGCTTGACCGTCGTTCGCGCACGCTGTACAGCATCGCGCATGAGAATGCCAGTGTACTCGTCATCGAGAATCATCCAGTCAGCGACCCGAGGCCCGCGGATTTATCGTTGACTGAAGAACGCACCGAGGACAACGACGCACCGGCAATCGCCGGCAAACAGCCGGCACATGTTAAATACCTCGCGAATGGAACCCCATGCTACCAGGCTGTCTCGGTTGCCGGACTGATGGATGAGGCAGTCGCTGGTATGGCCGAGTATGCAACCGCACTGGGTGAAAGGCAGCTGCACAACATGCAGTCCGTGCCTGAAGCGATGCAGACACCCTGTTTCCTGTCACGTTATGTCTATGCATCCGCACGCCATTACAGCCATGGACTGCCGGTGCAGTTATGGGATGAGTCCGGCTATTACAGCACACTGACTGACTTCAGCGCGCACGAAACAGTCCCGGCTGCGCTATTTGATATACCGGATGACTATGAAAGCATCCAGCTGGGAGAGTGACTGTCTAGTTGACGGGTGCCGTCGCAATACCCTGCAGCTCACACCCCGTCGCCGAGCACACCAGCACGCTACCTTGCTCATACCAGTCACCCAGGACGATTCGTTGCGCCGGATGACCGGCTAATTCCAGGTCATGGATGGCGGGACGATGCGTGTGACCGTGAATCAGGCGCCGGACGTGATGTTCAGTCATGACGCGATCAACAGCACCGGGATTTACATCCATAATGGATTCTGCCTTGCCGCGGGTCTGTTCACGACTAGTGGCACGCATTTCCTGTGCCATGCGCCGCCGTTCCTCCAGCGGTTTCGATAACAGTGCCTCCTGCCAGCCGGGATTACGGACCATCTCACGAAACCCCATGTACTCGGTGTCGTCGGTACACAGCAGATCGCCATGCATCAGCAGGGTAGGCGTGCCGTAGAGCTCGATCCGGGCTGGATCATTCAGCAGGGTACAACCACAGCGTTTGGCGAATGCCGCACCGAGCAGAAAGTCACGGTTGCCATGCATGACAAAGACCGGTGTACCTGACTCGGTGCAAGCCTTCAGGCCCTGACACACGGCATCGTTCATCGCGCTGCAGTCATCATCCCCGATCCATGCCTCGAACAGGTCACCGAGAATGTACAGGGCCTTCGAAGCGGACGCCCGGTTACCAAGGAAATCAAGAAACAGGTCCGTGATGGCCGGACGCTCAGGATCCAGGTGCAGGTCCGAGATAAACAGAGTGTCCGGCACGGGAACTGAATTAACGCTGCATTACTCTTCGACGGTCACTTTTTCAATAATGACATCATCGAGGGGAACATTCTGGTGTCCTGAGCTATTCCCTGTTGTAACCTTTTCGATGGATTCCACCACATCCATACCACCGGTGACCTTGCCAAATACCGCATAGCCCCAGCCTTGTGTGGTCGATGATTTATAATCCAGGAAGCCATTGTCCGCGACATTGATAAAGAATTGCGATGTGGCTGAATTCGGGTCACTGGTGCGCGCCATCGCCACCGTGCCCTTGGTGTTTTTCAGACCATTGTCTGCCTCGATCCTGATGGGCGGGTTAGTGGCCTTCTGGTTCATGTCACCATCAAAACCACCCCCCTGAATCATGAATCCGGGAATGACGCGGTGAAATACCGTGCCATCATAATGTCCGGACCGGGCATACGTGACGAAATTCTCGACCGTAACCGGTGCCTTGTCACCATCCAGTTCCAGCGTGATGACACCCTTGTTTGTTTCCATGGTGACCTTGACCATGCCAGCTCCTTTTGCGTTTGATTGATTATCTTGTGAATAGCCGGTAAGCGGCAGCAAACCGACGACGGTGGCCAGTAGCAGGCCAAATAACTGTTTCATTGACAACTCCCGGAATATTACAGGTGCGCCAATGATATAAGCTCTGGCGTTGTTTACAAGCCCCGGGAGGTGATGGACATTTTTTGTAGCAGGAGCACCTTTCCGTTACCATCCCCCGGCGAAAGCATTCATACAGACACGGAAATGCCGGGCTCGATGCTAAAAATCTATAACTCACTGACCAATCAGAAAGATACCTTCACTCCCATTGAAGCGGGCAAGGTGCGCATGTATGTCTGCGGCATGACCGTCTATGACTACTGCCATCTCGGTCACGCGCGCGTCATGGTGGTATTTGACGTGGTCGTTCGTTACCTGCGCGCACGCGGATACGAGGTGACCTATGTGCGCAACATCACCGATGTGGATGACAAGATAATCCAGCGGGCGCATGAAAATGGCGAGGATATCCACGCGCTCACGGAACGGTTTATCGAAATCATGAACGAAGATGCCGCCGCACTGGGCGTACAACCACCCGATATCGAGCCCAGGGCAACGTCCTCGATGGAGGCTATCATCGATATGATCAAGGTGCTTGTCGACAACGGCCATGCCTATCAGGGGGCTAATGGTGATGTCTATTACGATGTCAGCGGCTTCAAGAATTACGGTGCGCTTTCCGGGAAGAACCTTGCAGACCTGCAGGCCGGTTCACGGGTCGCCGTCGACGAATCCAAGGATGACCCGCTGGACTTTGTGCTCTGGAAGGTCGCAAAACCGGGTGAACCCAGCTGGCCCTCACCCTGGGGCGATGGCCGGCCCGGCTGGCATATAGAATGTTCAGCCATGTCCACCCGTTGTCTGGGTCCACATTTCGATATTCACGGTGGCGGCATGGACCTGAAGTTTCCCCATCATGAAAACGAGATTGCCCAGGCGGAAGCAGCCACCGGTGAGCATTTTGTCAACTACTGGATGCACAACGGCTTTGTCAGGGTCGACGACGAGAAGATGTCCAAGTCGCTGGGCAATTTCTTTACCGTCCGTGAAATACTGAAATCCTACCGTGCCGAAGAAATCCGCTACTTTATCCTCGCCAGTCACTATCGCAGCCCGCTGAATTATTCACAGGAAAATCTGGAAAACGGCAAGGCCGCGCTAACCCGTCTGTACTCCACCCTGCGTGGTCTTGCACCCGCCGCAGCATCTGATGCAGGTTGCGATACGTACTATGATGCCTTTTACAAGGCGATGGATGATGATTTCAACACGCCGGAGGCCATTGCCGTACTGTTCGAACTGGCTCGCGAGATTAACAAGCACAAGCAACAGCAGCCGCAAACGGCAAACCTGCTGGCAGGCTGTCTGTTGAGGCTCGGTGGTATTCTGGGCCTGTTGCAGGTGAATCCGGAGGCCTACCTGCGGGACATGGCCCCAGGACAGACCGATGCAGCAGGCACGATATCCAGCGAGGCGGTGGAAGAGCTGATTGCACGCCGGTTGCAGGCGCGCACGGAAAAAGACTGGGCGGAGGCAGACCGGATACGCGATGAGCTCGATGCCGCCGGCATTATTCTCGAAGACGGTGCGTCCGGCACCCGCTGGCGCCGCAGCTAGCGCTTCGTCAGGAATGCAATCCCTCTGCGGCATAGAGGGTATTTTGCAGCAGCGTGGCCACGGTCATGGGACCCACACCACCCGGTACCGGCGTGATCCAGGCCGCGCGTTCATAAGCCGCATCGAATTCAATATCACCCGCCAGGCTGCCATCTTCAAGACGGTTCATACCGACGTCGATCACCGTGGCTCCGGGTTTCACCCAGGCGCCCTTTACAATGTCCGGTTTGCCTACGGCAACGACCAGTATATCCGCCCGCGCCACATGCTCATCGAGGTGACGGGTAAAACGGTGGCAGGTCGTCACTGTAGAGCCTGCCAGCAGCAGTTCAAGATTCATGGGGCGGCCAACGATATTGGAAGCGCCCACGACCACCGCCTCGCGCCCGTAAAATGTTTCCTTGGTATATTCCAGCAGGGTAATAACCCCTCGCGGGGTACAGGAACGTAACGCCGGGCGCCGCAGGGCCAGCCGTCCTATATTGTAGGGGTGAAATCCATCGACATCCTTGTCGGGCCGAATGCGCTCGGTCACCTCGTCGGCATTGATATGGCCCGGAAGTGGTAATTGAACGAGAATACCGTCGATCGTGTTATCCCGATTGAGTTCATCAATCAGGCCGAGCAACTCGGCTTCCGTTGTTTCTTCCGGCAGGGCATACGATCGGGAGATGACGCCGGCCTCGTCACAAGCCATACATTTGTTGCGGACGTAAATCTGCGAGGCCGGATCCTGCCCGACGAGCACCACCGCCAGGCCCGGGAGACGCAGCTGGTTCTGCCTGCGCAGATCAATTTCCGCTTTTACCGCCTGACGCACCTCGGCGGCGATTGCCTTGCCATCAATCAGTTTTGCAGCCATGCGGAAATCCGGAGCGTCAGTCAAAGAGGTGCGGATTCTCGCATGCGTGCAGCGATCAGCACAATACAATGGGGTACTTTCCGCATGTAAATCCCTTGCTGCAGCCGTCACAAACAGCGGTAAACCGCGAATCTGAAACGGGTGACCACGAATAATCATCCGATTGACCCGTTTGGGGGTAGCACGTATCATCTGCGGGCTTGGAGGGGTGAGGGTTTCCGCGCCCGGAAATAGCGTATGGAAATCGGGGTATAGCGCAGTCTGGTAGCGCGCCTGCTTTGGGAGCAGGATGTCGGGAGTTCGAATCTCTCTACCCCGACCAATTTTGAGTATTTTGCTACAGTTCCGGAGACGGTTATTTGCGCCCGTAGCTCAGCTGGATAGAGCATCGGCCTTTAAGCGCACACCACGACCCGTGTGCAAACAGGAGCCTTTATGAGGAAAGGGAACTCGTAAAGTGGACCGCACTGTATCGGGGAAACCTTAACAGGTCATGCTGATGGCAATCCCGAGGAAACCGTTGGTTGACCCATCCATTGTCTGGTGTTTAGCATATCGCCAGAATGAAGATGAGAGCGACCCGGGTGTTTTGAAGGCTCGAGAAGTTTGAGGGTAGAAACACCCGTGTATAATTCAGTCAATGCTGTGAGGCTGGCGACTGATTTATCGATGGGTTCCGTAGAGACTATACGTGTGGCACCTGAGAGGGTGAAGAGATAGTCCAGACCACAAACCCTGAGGGGGCGTTGAAAAACGTAGCGGGTAAGCTAAGCCGAGGGTCGCAGGTTCGAGTCCTGCCGGGCGCGCCAAACATGATGTGTGTAGACGTATCTGTGATTATATTTTTGGTTTAATGGTGGGTGTAGCTCAGTTGGTAGAGCCCTGGATTGTGATTCCAGTCGTCGTGGGTTCGAGTCCCATCATCCACCCCATTTTGGGCCGTTAGCTCAGCTGGTAGAGCAGGTGACTCTTAATCACTTGGTCGTAGGTTCGAATCCTACACGGCCCACCAGGTTTGCCCGTGCCAGGCACGGGTTTTTTGTGTCCTGTTATCAGGTTTTTGACCCTGCGATCTTTTGTCTGCCCGAGCCGCTTGCGTTACCTCGATGTCGTGAAAAATAAGGGTGCGGAATTACACGATAACTCGTTATAATTTATAGCTTACATCAGCGCGATTGACAGCATGGATCAAGAGTACTCGCGAAAGTGGCGGAATTGGTAGACGCGCTGGCTTTAGGTGCCAGTGGGGCAACCCGTGAGAGTTCGAGTCTCTCCTTTCGCACCAATTGAGCCGGGATTAACACAATTCCTGATATATACAACAGCGGGCACTGGCACAATCATTGTGGCCAGGAAGTACAAACTACCAGAGTAATGAGGTGAAGGAATGGAAGTGTCCATAGAAAATACCGGCGGGCTTTCACGACGCATGACCGTCCAGGTGCCTGCCGAGCGCGTCGACCAGGAAGTTGAATCCCGATTGAAGTCGATGAGCCAGACCGTGCGCCTTGATGGCTTTCGTCCTGGCAAGGTACCGACAAAAGTAATCGAACAGAAATATGGCAAACAGGTTCGGTTTGAGGTCGTGGACCAGGTCATTAATTCAACGCTACAGGAGGCATTGACCCAGGAAGGCGTGCGCCCTGCAGGCATGCCCGATGTCGAACCCGTTGAATCCCATGCCGGCCAGCCACTGGAATTTGTTGCAACCTTTGAAATCTTCCCTGAATTAACCGATGGCCTCAGTTACAAATTTGAGGTAGTACGGCCGCTGGTAGAAATCGCCGAGAACGATATACAGGAAATGCTGGATAACTTGCGCAAGCAACGCGCCACCTGGAATGAGGTCGAGCGTCCCGCAGCACACGATGACCAGGTCTCAGTCGATTTTGAAGGTACGGTAGAAGGCAATGCATTTGCAGGCAACAAGGCGGAAAAGATGCCGGTGGTCCTCGGTTCAAACAGCATGATTGCCGGCTTCGAGGAACAGTTGATCGGTGTCTCGGCCGGTGACGAAAAGATCCTCAATATCACGTTTCCTGACGACTACCCGTCGGCCGAGGTGGCCGGCAAGGCATCCGTTTTTAATGTCAAGGTAAATTCCGTTGCGGAGAGAATGTTGCCTGAAATCGATGAGGATTTCGCCAGGGCCTTCGGGATAACGGAAGGCGGCGTGCAGGCGCTTGTTGACGAAATCACCAGCAACATGGAACGCGAACTGAAAGGACTGATTAAATCAAAAATGAAGAGCCAGGTTTTTGATGGCTTGCTGACGCAAAACCCGGTCGAGATACCAACCAGTCTGATTGAATCTGAAATAAACGAATTACAGCAACAGGAAGCTAACCAGGGGCTGGACGCTACTGCGCTCAGGGAGCGGGCGGAAAAACGCGTAAAGCTCGGGGTTATTGTTTCGGAAATAGCCAAACAAAACCAGATACAACTTGATCCTGACCGTGTCCGTGAACTGGTTGAAACCATCGCGGCTTCCTACGAGAAGCCCGAGGAAGTCGTTCAGTGGTACTATGGCAATCAGGAAATGCTTTCCGGTGTCCAGTCAGCCGTCATTGAAGAGCAGGTTGTGGAGTGGGTCGTTGAACACAGCGGTGTTGATGTGAAAGATGAAAAAACCACATTTTCGGCACTGGTTGAAGAAGCCAAGCAATCTCAAGGATAACCCTGAAATGACCGATAGCAACTCTATGAATGGCGCACAAAATACGCAGGCATTGAATCTGGTACCGATTGTCGTAGAACAAACTGCCCGGGGTGAACGCTCCTATGACATTTACTCGCGCCTGCTAAAAGAGCGCGTCATTTTCATGGTTGGCCCGGTTGAAGATTACATGGCCAATGTCATCGTGGCGCAATTGCTGTTCCTCGAGTCGGAAAACCCGGACAAGGATATACACCTGTATATCAATTCACCCGGTGGCTCGGTGACTGCCGGCCTTGCTATCTACGATACCATGCAGTTTATCAAGGCCGATGTCAGCACCATGTGTATCGGACAGGCCGCCAGCATGGGGGCACTGTTGCTAGCCGGCGGTGCAAAGGACAAACGCTTCTGCCTGCCCCATTCACGCGTCATGATTCATCAGCCTCTGGGCGGCTTTCAGGGTCAGGCAACAGATATTGATATCCATGCCAGGGAAATCCTGTTAATCAGGGAAAAACTCAACCTGATTTTATCCAATCACACCGGCCAACCGCTTGATAAGATCAAAAACGACACCGATCGTGATAATTTCATGGGTGCTGAAGAGGCGAAGACCTACGGACTGATTGATGAAATCATTCATCAGCGCAATGACACCAGCGGCCCGGAAATTATTTGAACGCCGCCGGGCATTTGAATGTCATAATTTAACAGCTACAGACAGTATAATTCCTGAAAGCCGTTGTTATCGCTGCGATTTGTTGGCCGGGCAGCATACTGAAGGAGTTGATTTATAATAACAATTAGTGATAAATATGGACTTCGGTCGGACACAGTAATGATAAACGTGAGGTTTTTGTATGAGCAACGAACGAAACGGCAAGGGCGAAGACGGTAAATTGCTCTACTGTTCCTTTTGCGGCAAAAGCCAGCACGAGGTGAGAAAACTGATAGCCGGCCCCTCCGTGTTCGTCTGCGACGAATGTGTGGAACTCTGTAACGACATCATTCGCGAGGAGATGCAGGATAAAACCACCACCGGTGGCGACAAACTGCCGAAGCCCCAGGAAATCAACGACACCCTCAATGAATATGTAATCGGCCAACACCGCGCAAAACGCGTTCTGTCTGTTGCCGTCTATAACCACTACAAACGTCTGGAGGCGCAGGGCAAGAAAGACGATGTAGAGCTTTCCAAGAGCAACATTCTTCTTATCGGTCCTACCGGATCAGGCAAAACATTACTCGCGGAAACGCTTGCACGGTTGCTGGACGTGCCCTTTACCATTGCCGATGCAACTACACTCACGGAAGCAGGCTATGTGGGTGAAGATGTCGAGAACATCATTCAAAAACTGCTGCAAAAATGTGATTACGATGTCGACAAGGCACAAACCGGCATTGTCTATATAGACGAGATAGACAAGATATCGAGAAAATCTGACAACCCGTCGATCACCCGCGATGTATCCGGTGAAGGTGTACAACAGGCACTGCTGAAGCTCATTGAGGGAACGGTTGCATCCGTACCGCCGCAGGGTGGGCGCAAGCACCCGCAGCAGGAATTTCTTCAGGTCGATACCTCGAATATCCTGTTTGTCGTGGGCGGGGCCTTTGCCGGTCTGGACAAGATCATACGCAGCCGCTCTGAAACAGGCGGTATCGGCTTCTCTGCCGAGATCAAAAGCAAGGATGAGGATATTAACCTTGGCGAGGTTCTCTATGATGTTGAGCCACAGGACCTTATCAAGTACGGCCTGATTCCGGAGTTTGTCGGTCGTCTCCCGGTAGTGGCAACGCTTGAGGAACTTGATGAGAGTGCACTGGTACAGATCCTCACAGAACCCAAGAATGCCCTCACCAAGCAGTACGAAAAGCTGTTTGACATGGAAGGCTGTGAAATTGAATTCAGGGAAGATGCCTTACGTGCGGTTGCACGCAAGGCGATGGAAAGGAAGACCGGTGCTCGCGGCCTGCGCACCATCCTCGAGCAGGTATTACTGGATACCATGTATGACCTGCCGTCGCTTGAAAACGTCAGAAAAGTGGTCATTGACGAGAATGTTATTGTCGGCGATGCCAAACCCTACATGATTTTTGACGCACCGGATGCCATCGCTGCATCCGAGTAATGGAATTACTTCATAATAACTAACAAGTTAGCACGTTAGTTGTCTTTTTTACCTTTCTGGCATGGTCCTTGCTGCGTAGTGGATACCTGTCAAATAGATGGTTGAAGTGTCGCATCCGGACCCCATATTAGAAACTCATGGTTGCGGTTTAATTAATCATTCAGATCGACGGGCAAGGCCCCGGGCGGGCAACTGCCGTGACAGGCATCTGGCAGATTGCGACTGAATAACCCGGACTAAACAGACTTAATCAGGAATGGATGGGCACTGATATGACAGATCAAGCCACACACGCTTTACCGGTCTTGCCACTGCGGGATGTTGTTGTTTACCCCCACATGGTGATCCCGCTTTTCGTCGGACGGGAGAAATCGATCAATGCACTGGATACGGCCATGCAGGAAGACAAGAAAATCCTGCTAGTCGCCCAGAAGAATGCAGAAGTCGATGATCCTTCCGTGAATGATATCCACGAAATCGGAACATTATCCACGATACTACAGTTGTTAAAACTCCCTGACGGCACTGTTAAGGTGCTCGTCGAGGGTGCCGAGCGTGTTCGCGTCACCAGCTACGAGGATACAGATGCCTTCTTTACTGCACATGTTGAAGCGTTGTCCCAGGAACGGGACGAAGATGACAGAGAACTGGATGTTCTGACGCGGTCATTGCTGGCGATGTTTGACCAGTATGTCAAGCTGAACAAGAAAGTACCACCTGAAATCCTGACCTCATTGTCCGGCATCGAGGAGCCGGGACGACTGGCAGACACCATCGCTGCGCACATGTCGCTGAAGCTGGATGAGAAGCAGAAGATTCTCGAGATCATCAGCAGTCATGCGCGCCTGGAACGCCTCATGGTACTTATCGAGGGCGAGATCGATATCATGCAGATCGAGAAGCGCATCCGCGGGCGTGTCAAACAGCAGATGGAAAAAAGCCAGCGCGAGTACTACCTGAACGAACAGATGAAGGCCATCCAGAAGGAACTGGGTGACATGGACGACGTCCCCAATGAACTGGAAGAACTGGAACAGAAAATTGAAAAGGCCGGCATGAGCAAGGAAGCCAAGGAAAAGGCCACCTCCGAGATGAACAAGCTGAAGATGATGTCGCCGATGTCTGCTGAAGCAACGGTTGTCAGAAACTATATCGACTGGCTGGTTGGTGTGCCGTGGAAAAAACGCTCCAAGATCCGTCATGATCTGGCCGCGGCGGAAGATGTACTCGAGGAAGATCACTACGGTCTGGAAAAGGTCAAGGAACGTATTCTCGAGTACCTGGCGGTCCAGCAACGCGTCAAGAAGCTGAAGGGACCGATCCTGTGCCTGGTCGGACCGCCCGGTGTCGGCAAGACGTCCCTGGGACGCTCGATCGCCCGCGCAACAGGACGCAAGTTCACCCGCATGTCACTCGGTGGCGTACGTGATGAAGCTGAGATACGCGGTCATCGACGCACCTATATCGGTTCACTGCCTGGCAAGATCGTACAGAACCTGTCAAAGGTCGCCGTGAGAAATCCGCTGTTTCTGCTCGACGAACTGGACAAGATGTCCATGGATTTCCGTGGTGACCCGTCCTCGGCATTGCTTGAGGTGCTGGATCCCGAGCAGAACTATACTTTCAATGACCATTATCTGGAGGTTGACTTCGACCTCTCGGATGTCATGTTTGTCGCCACGGCAAATACCCTCAACATCCCGGGACCGTTGCTGGATCGCATGGAGGTCATTCGTATTCCGGGCTATACCGAAGACGAGAAAATCAACATCGCCATGCGTTACCTGCTGCCAAAACAGGTCGAGAGTAACGGCCTGAAAAGTGCCGAGATTTCCGTCAGTCAGAATGCCATTCGCGACATTGTGCGCTATTACACACGCGAGGCAGGCGTACGTAACCTGGAGCGTGAAATCTCCAAGATCTGCCGCAAGGTTGTCAAGGAACTGATCCTTCACGAGAAGGGCAAGAAGGTTTCGGTCACCCCGCGCAACCTTGAAAAGTACCTCGGTGTAAAACGTTTCCGCTACGGACTTGCCGAAGATTACGACCAGGTAGGGCAGGTCACTGGCCTTGCCTGGACCGAGGTCGGTGGTGAACTGTTAACCATCGAGGCAACAGTGGTACCGGGCAAGGGCAAGATGATTCACACTGGTCAACTGGGCGAAGTGATGCAGGAATCAATCCATGCGGCAACCACCGTGGTCCGTAGCCGTTCGGCCGCACTGGGTATCGATCCGGATTTCTACCAGAAATTTGATATACATGTACACGTACCGGAAGGTGCCACGCCCAAGGATGGTCCCAGTGCCGGCGTCGGCATGTGTACAGCGCTGGTCTCTGCACTCACTGATATACCGGTCAGGTCGGATGTCGCCATGACGGGTGAAATAACCCTGCGTGGTGAAGTGTTGCCGATCGGCGGATTGAAGGAAAAACTGCTTGCCGCACATCGAGGTGGAATATCTATCGTACTGATTCCTGAGGAAAATCGTAAGGATCTTGCGGAAATCCCCAAGAACGTCAAGGAGAAGCTGGATATACGGCCAGTGCGCTGGATTGACCAGGTGCTCGAGGTGGCGCTGCAACATCAGCCAACGCCGCTGGAAGAAGCGGATGCCAAGGAACCTGCCAAGACCAAAGTCAAGGCTAAAGACAAGCCGTTGAGAGCCCACTAATCTTGCCCGTTCTCAAATGAACCCGCCGCCAGTCGTTTTGATAATTCGGCTGTCGGCGGGTTTTTTGCTGCGAATAACTGTGTTTTAATACGCCCTGCTTGAGATGGGGGTATACGAATAGCCATACAGAGTGAAGGTACTTGCAGGGTACCGGTTTTTTCTAAATGATAAATAATCGAGGATGTCTAAATTATGAATAAATCTGAACTGATTGACGCTGTAGCCAGTGAGGCTGATCTTTCCAAAGCAGATGCAACACGTGCAACCGATGCCGTACTGGACAGCATCATTGCAACACTGGGAAAGGGCGATCAGGTTAACCTGGTAGGATTCGGTACTTTCAATGTGCGTGAGCGTGCCGCCAGAACAGGTCGTAATCCACAAACCGGCGAAACCATTCAGATAAAGGCATCCAAGTCACCGGGATTCAAGGCTGGCAAAGCCTTCAAGGATGCCGTAAACTAGCGCGCCTTCGGGTGCTTAGCTCAGCTGGGAGAGCGTCGCCCTTACAAGGCGAATGTCGGGGGTTCGATCCCCTCAGCACCCACCAAGGAAATAGGAGTGGTAGTTCAGCTGGTTAGAATACCGGCCTGTCACGCCGGGGGTCGCGGGTTCGAGTCCCGTCCACTCCGCCATATTGGCTAACAGAAGGGCACCTTATAAACAGGTGCCCTTTCTTTGTTAACCAGACACTGACACCTCACAGCCCGATGCATTGCAACGGCCATTTCCCGAGAGACTGATCATGTTACTGGCAATACGAGAACGCATTATGGGTGTTGTAGGATGGATCATCCTCGGCGTCCTGTTTGTTGCATTCGCATTCTTTGGACTCAACTCCTATCTGCAGAGCAGTGCAGCCAACTATGCAGCTGCCGTGAATGACCAGGAAATTTCACTGGCACGTCATCAGCAGGCCTATCAGCAGCTCAGAACGCGCATGACGGACATGCTCGGAGAGAATTTTGATCCGGTGCAACTGAATGAAGATATGCTCAAGGCGAATGCCCTGCAGCAATTGATCAATGAAGAACTGCTATTGCAGGCCGCCGATACGGAAGGTTTTGCAGCAAGCAATCAACTGGTTGCCGCAAGCATCAATGCAATCGATGCCTTCAAGCAAGACGGTGTTTTTTCAAAAGCACAATATGAACGCCTGCTTGGCTACCGGGGCATACGTCCAGCTGAATTTGAATACAACCTGAAACAGGAAATCATTACCAACCAGTACCGGGACGCCATCAGACGTACCGCGGCGGCAACCGCGGAGGAACTCAACCAGGCCTATATGCTTGAAGGTCAGCAACGTCAATTCAGCTATATTGTTTTGCCGCTGCAGTCATTCAGTGAGCCACTGGAAATCACGGATCAGGATATCGAAGACTATTACGCCGCTCACCGTGAGGCCTTTATGACACCGGAACGGGTCAGGCTACAGTATCTGGAACTGGATATAGCGACCCTGGATCCGGGTATTGAGGTCGACGAACAGGCGCTTCAGGACCTCTATGAAGAGCAATCAGCAAAGTATGTCACCCCGGAAGAGCGACAGGCGCGGCACATTCTGGTTGCCTTGTTGCCGGATGCCGATGAGACGGCAACGGCTGCGGCACTGGAAAAATCACGCGGCATCATTGCGCGGCTGGACGCCGGCGAATCATTCGAGGAACTGGCAAAAGAACTGTCGGATGACCCCGGATCTGCTGCCAGCGGCGGCGACCTGGGTTTTTTCGGTCGTGGCGTGATGGATCCTGAATTTGAAAGCGCGGTATTTGGACTGCAGCAGGGCGAGCGCAGCCAGCCGGTAAGATCGGCATTCGGCTACCATGTCATAGAACTGGTGGATATCAAGCCTGAAGTCGCGATACCGCTGGACGATGTACGTGATGAACTGACAGACCAGCTGCTTGCCGAGGAACGCAGCAATCTGTTCTACGAACAATCTGAAACCCTTTCCAGCCTCGCATTTGAACAGCCCGACAGCCTCCAGGGAGCCGCCGATGAGTTGCAGCTGGAACTCAAGGAATCCGACTGGGTCAGCAAACGCGGTGGAACCGGAATTGCCGAAAACAGTGCTGTCGTTGAAGCCGCTTTCAGTGAGGATGTATTGCTCAATGGTAACAACAGTGCACCGATTGAGATCGCTCCGGATCATATCGTTGTGATACGTGTACAGGAGCACCAGGAAGCCTCGCAGCAGCCCCTGGAACAGGTGAGGGCTGATGTTGAACAACTCGCCCGGGACAAGAAGGCACGCGAACTGGCGGCCGTCAGGGGCAAGGAACTACTGGACGAGCTGACCACAGGCAAGACAACACTGGATGACGTCGCCGTAGCGGAAAAACTGACCCCACACAAGACCGGGTTGATTCTCCGCAATGCCGCTGAGCCTGCACGGGAAATCGTCACAGCCGCCTTTTCAATGCAGTCACCGGCTGAAGGTGAAACCGTCTACGACGGCCTCGCAACCCGCGGCGGCGATTACGTCATTATTGCACTTGAGCAGATCAAGGAAGGCAACATCTCGGATCTTCCCGAGGCGGCACGTCAGCAGGCATGGCGCGGTCTGAGCCAGCTTCAGGGAGAGGCTGAAATGGCAGCGGTGATGACTGTCCTCAAGGATCAGGCAGTGATCGATATACCGCCATCATCTGACCAGTAATCCCCCGACATGAACATCGCCAGGAAACTGCTTCTGCTGAAGCTGCATTGGCAAATTCTGATCGCCCTGGTACTGGCCGTCATTGCCGGCCAGTTATCGGGTGTGGAAGGCGCAATCTTCACCATCCGTTTTTTTGACATCTATACCTTTCTGGGCACGATCTTCATGAATGCCCTGAAAATGCTGATCGTCCCGCTGGTATTCTCCTCCATCATTATCGGCATCGCAGGCATCGGCGATAGCGGTGCCATGGGCCGGCTGGGCGGCAAGACCCTGCTGTATTACCTTGTCACCAGCCTGCTGGCCATCATGCTGGGGCTGACACTGGTGAATGTTGTCTCGCCCGGGATTGTCAACGGCGAGCCTGCCAGCGAGGTGGTCGCACTATCGGAGGAATCCACCGCCGACATTGCAAGCCGTGTCGAGGGGCGCGGAGCAGGTGATGTGGTGGATATCTTCGTCCGCATGGTACCAACCAATATAGTTGCCGCCGCGGCAGAGGGCAGAATGCTGGGTCTGATTTTCTTCAGCCTGTTATTCGGCTATTTCATGACACGCGTTGCCGGTTCCCCGGGACAGATGCTGAAAGATTTCTGGCAGGGTGTCTTCGAGGTCATGATGAAGATCACTGACTGGGTGATGAAATTTGCCCCCATCGGTGTGTTCGCCCTGGTGGCCAAGGTGGTTGCCTCAACCGGATTTGCGGCCTTTGAACCGCTAATGGCGTTCTTCTTCACGGTCCTCGGCGCGCTGGCCATCCACCTGTTAGTGGTACTGCCGTTGCTGTTGCGCTTCGTCGGTGGCGTCAGTCCACTGCGCCACTTCCAGGCGATGTCACCGGCCCTGCTGATGGCCTTCTCGACCGCCTCCTCATCGGCAACCCTGCCGGTGACCATGGAATGCGTGGAGAAACGTGCAGGGGTCTCGAATCAGACAACCAGCTTCGTCTTGCCGCTGGGTGCGACCGTCAACATGGACGGGACCGCGCTGTATGAATGCGTTGCGGCGATGTTCATCGCCCAGGCCTACGGCCTTGAGCTCAGCTTCGCGACACAGTTTACGGTCGTTCTGGTCGCCTTGCTGACATCGATTGGTGTGGCGGGCATACCGGCCGCCAGCCTGGTGGCGATTACGATCATCCTCACCACCATCGGTCTGCCGCTGGAAGCCGTGGGCCTGATCCTGGCAGTCGACCGGGTGCTGGACATGTGCCGCACGAGTGTCAATATATTCAGTGATTCCGTCGGTGCCGTGCTGATCGGACGCCTCGAGGGTGAAACTGAAATCCTCGTCAGGAAACCGGATTAGCGTTCCAACGACTATTCGAGTGGCGCCATGCCCACCGTGTTATAGCCACCGTCAACGTAGGTAATCTCGCCGGTGATACCGGCGGCAAGATCGGAACACAGGAAGGCCGCGGCATTGCCGACATCTTCGATCGTTACATTGCGCTTTAACGGTGCCGTGTTCGCGAAGACATCCAGCATCTTGCGGAAATTGCTGATACCGGCTGCAGCCAGCGTCCTGATCGGGCCAGCCGAGATTCCATTCACCCTGATACCTTCGGCACCGAGGCTCTGCGCAAGGTAGCGCACATTGGCCTCCAGACTCGCCTTTGCAACGCCCATCACGTTGTAGTTGGGTATCGTCTGTACCGCACCCAGGTAACTCATGGTTAACAGGGCGCCGTTACGCCCCTTCATCAACGGATGGCCGGCCTTGGCGAGCGCGGCAAAACTGTAGGAACTGATGTCGTGCGCAATGCGGAACCCCTCACGGGTAACACAATCGAGATAATCGCCCGCCAGCTGATCGGCCGGTGCGAAGGCCACGGAATGCACGATAATATCCAGCCCGTCCCAGTGCTGGCCCAGTTCTGTGAACAGCTGCTCGATTTGTTCATCACTGCTGACATCGCAGGGCAGGACGATTTCAGAACCGCATTCAGCGGCCATCTTCGCCACTCGCTCACCGAGTTTTTCACTGGGGTAGCTGAAGGCAAGCTCGGCACCCTCACGCAACATCGCCTGGGCAACGCCCCAGGCAATCGATCGATTACTTGCGAGCCCGACAATAAGGGCACGTTTTCCGCTCAGGAATCCCATATAAGCACCTTGAATCCGTAATGAAGAGGGTATCGGGGTTGCCGTGCGCACTATCTGACGGAAACCGTGCCGTTACGGTACCGGAAAATGGCGGCAACGTGAAGGGGTTTAAAGTTATGAATCCCCGCGCGGCGACCCTTATAATGCCCGGACATGTCCATTCTTCATGACCGGCTCACCGCATCCAGTCTGATCTCTCCGGCGGGAAGGGCGGCGCTGTTTATCGCCCTTGCGAGCGTCTTGCTGCTTGCCTGCGATGGCCAGCCATGGAACCGTCCGTACCCTGCCGCCAGTGCACGTGACAATGTTTTCTACTCCTTGTTCCAGGAACGCCCCAAGCATCTTGATCCGGCACAGTCGTACAGTTCCAATGAGGCCACCTTTACCGGGCAAATCTATGAACCACCGCTGCAGTACCACTACCTGAAACGTCCCTACGAACTGATCCCGCTGACCGCCACCGAGGTGCCGGTCGCCACCTACCTGGGTGCCGACGGCCAGGTGCTGCCAGAGAATGCCAGCTCCGATAACATTGCCTGGAGTATCTACGACATTCACATAAAAACCGGCATCATGTACCAGCCACACCCGGCATTTGCGCGCGATAAACTGGGGACGTTGCGCTACCATCTTCTCGGCGCTGATGCCTTAGCAGACATCCACGAGCTGGGCGATTTCATGCACAGCGGTACCCGCGAGCTGACAGCTGACGATTACGTCTACCAGATCAAGCGGCTTGCACACCCACAACTGCATTCGCCGATATTCGGCTTGATGAGTGAATATATCGTTGGCCTGGAGGCGTATGCCGACACACTGAAAAGCGCCTGGGAAGAAGTGGCCGACGGAAAAGAGCAGGGCGTCTATCTGGATCTGACAAAGTACCCGCTGGAAGGCGCCGAGACTATCGATCGCTATACCTACCGCATCAAGGTTCGCGGAAAGTATCCGCAGCTGCTGTACTGGCTGGCGATGCCGTTCTTCGCCCCCGTACCCCAGGAGGTGGATCAATTCTATTCACAGCCGGGAATGAAGCAGCGCAACATCACACTGGACTGGTACCCGGTAGGCACCGGTCCCTACATGCTGACGATCAACAATCCCAATCGGCAGATGGTGATGGAACGCAATCCGAATTTTCACGGTGAAAACTATCCGTCCGCGGGTGCAGCAGGGGACCGGGAGGCTGGATTGCTGGAAGATGCCGGTCAACCGCTGCCGTTTATTGACAAGGTCATCTTCAGCCTGGAAAAGGAAACCATCCCCTACTGGAACAAGTTTCTGCAGGGTTACTATGACGTCTCCGGCATATCTTCTGACAGCTTCGACCAGGCCATCAACATCGGCAGCGGCGGCGAGGTGACGCTCACAGATGGCATGCTCGAGCAAGGTATCGAGCTGAACACGGCCGTCTCCACGTCCATCCTCTATACCGGCTTCAACATGCAGGATCCGGTCGTCGGGGGCGATTCCGAGGCCGCGAGGAAACTCCGCCAGGCGATTTCCATCGCCATTGATTTCGAGGAGTACATCTCGATCTTTTTGAACGGTCGTGGCATACCGGCGCAGGGCGTCATCCCTCCGGGCATATTTGGCTATGAAGAGGGCGCAGACGGCATCAACAGCCTGGTTTACAAGGCAACAGCGAATGGCCCGGTGCGCCGCCCCATAGAAGAGGCTCGCAAGCTGCTCGCCGAGGCCGGCTATCCGGAAGGCCGTGACATCAACAGCGGCAAACCGCTGGTACTGCATTTTGACACCTCACAGACCGGGCCGGATGCCAAGGCGCAGCTCGACTGGCTGACGAAACAATTCGCCAAGCTGAATATCCAGCTCGTCATTCGCGGCACCGACTACAACCGTTTCCAGGAAAAAATGCTCAAGGGCACCGCGCAGATCTTCCAGTGGGGCTGGAATGCGGATTATCCAGACCCCGAAAACTTCCTGTTTCTTCTCTATGGCCCGAACAGCAAGGTTGGACATAGTGGTGAAAATGCGGCCAACTACCAGAACAGCGAATTCGATCGCCTGTTTGAACAAATGAAGAACATGGACAACAGTCCGCAACGCCAGTCAATCATTAACGAGATGATGAAGATCGCACGCCATGATGCGCCCTGGGCATGGGGATTCTTTCCAAAACAGTTCTCCCTGCACCATAGCTGGGTGAAAAATTCGAAACCCAACCTGATGGCAAACAACACACTGAAATACCAGCGTATCGAACCGGCACTGCGGACAGAACTGCAGAACCAGTGGAATCGCCCGGTGCGCTGGCCACTGTATGCCATGGCGATCATCATGGTACTGGTCGTGTTACCGGCCTTTATCGGTTTCCGTCGTCAGCAGCGCCGGGCGGCGTATCAGGACGGGCGCTGATGTTTGCCTACATCATCAGGCGTCTGCTCTACGCCATCCCTATCCTGATTGGCGTAAACATCCTGACCTTCTACCTGTTCTTCGTGGTGAACTCGCCGGATGACATGGCCCGCATGCACCTCGGCATGAAACGGGTGACCCCGGAGGCCATCGAGAAGTGGAAAGCCAGTCATGGCTATGACAAACCCTTGCTGCTGAACAGCGAAGCGGAGGCGCTCGACAAGGTTACCAACACGATTTTCTTCGAGAAATCACTGAAGCTGTTTGTGTTTGATTTTGGCTACTCGGATGATGGCAGGGACATCAGTTACGATATCGGGCAGCGCATGATGCCGAGTCTCGCCATCGCCATCCCGTCACTGATCATCGGTCTCATGGTGAATATCACCTTTGCCCTGTTAATGGCCTTTTTCAGGGGAACCTATATCGATGTTTCAGGCGTGATCCTGTGCGTGGTACTGATGTCGATCTCAGCCATGTTCTACATCATCGGCGGCCAGTTCCTGCTGGCAAAACTGTTTCGTCTGATGCCGATTTCCGGTTTTGACAGCGGGCTGGATGCACTCAAGTTTATCGTGTTACCGGTCGTCATCGGCGTGGTCAGCGGCATCGGCTCCGGGGCCCGCTGGTACCGGACATTTTTTCTGGAAGAGGCCGGCAAGGACTATGTACGTACAGCCCGTGCCAAGGGGCTCGCAGAATCACTGGTGCTGTTCAGGCATATACTCAGAAATGCATTAATCCCGATCGTCACCGGTGTTGTCGTCCTGCTGCCGCTGCTGTTCATGGGCAGCCTGCTGCTGGAATCATTTTTTGCCATCCCCGGGCTCGGCAGCTATACCATCGATGCCATCAACAACCAGGACTTTGCCATCGTCCGGGTCATGGTTTTCCTCGGCTCGGTGCTCTACATCATCGGCCTCATTCTCGTTGATATCACCTATACCATCGTTGACCCGCGGGTACGCCTGACATGATGCCAGTGCTGCTGTGGACCGATGCGCTGATTTTCATGCTCACCGCCGTGGTGATCATCTTTGTCATCTACGCACGCAGCAAACCGCATCTGCGCATGCCCTGGTACCGGGTCTTCAAGGGGCGTATAGCCGCAGCGTCCGTGGTGGTGTTGCTAGCGTTCGTTGTCGTGGGCCTGCTGGACTCGCTGCATTTTCGTCTGCAACTGGAAAACAACGGCAACAGTGACGCAACGCATTATTCCGTGGAGGTGCTCAGTGTGCTGGATGTGATACTCGGCCCCGTCAGGACGCAGGTGGAGAAAACCTATTCGGCGCCGTTTGCAACCCACCTGTTTGCCAAGGAAACCATCGAGCAGGCGGATGGCACCAAGCTACGGGCCTATCCGCGCCTGCAGTACGGCGGGAGTCATTTGTCTGCATCAGGCGAGGGCAGGGGCCGTGACATCCTGCAGCGCAGCCTGCTGGCCCTTGCCGAGGCACTGCTGGCAGGTGCCATCATCCTCTATGTGACCGCCCTGCTGTTGGGGTGGCGCAGCGGTCGCAGTAGCCGCAGGATGCTGCAGCTCATTGTCGCACGCGAAACCGTGCTGCCGTGGCGCACTATCGTGGTGACCTGTTTCCTGCTGCTGTTGCTTGTGTTTCTTGCCGTCAATCTTGCCAGTGCCTACCATGTCCTTGGCACCGACAAGGTGGGCCAGGATGTCTTCTACCAGTCGTTAAAGAGCATCCGCACCGGCCTGCTCATTGGCACACTGACAACACTCATCATGCTGCCGTTTGCGATCTTCATGGGCATCGTTGCCGGCTATGCACGCGGCTGGACAGACGATGTGGTGCAATATATCTACACCACCCTGAATTCCATCCCGGGCGTGCTGCTGATTGCCGCCTCGATCCTGATGCTGCAGGTCTATATCGCCAATCACCCGGAATACTTCGAAACGACTGTAGAAAGAGCAGATATACGACTGTTATTTCTTTGTATTATTCTTGGCATAACCAGCTGGACGGGACTCTGCCGGCTGCTGCGCGGTGAAACACTGAAATTGCGCGAGGCCGAGTATATCCAGGCTGCGGTCTCGTTTGGCGTCGCACACGGCAAGATCCTCACCCGCCATATCCTGCCCAATGTGATGCACGTGGTACTGATTACCGTGGTGCTGGACTTCAGCGGGCTGGTACTGGCCGAGGCGGTACTGTCTTACGTGGGTGTCGGCGTGGACCCGACCATGAACAGCTGGGGCAACATGATCAACAGCGCACGCCTGGAAATGGCACGTGAACCGGTGGTGTGGTGGTCGCTGCTATCGGCCTTCCTTTTCATGTTCGTGCTGGTGCTGGCTGCCAACCTTTTCTCCGATGCGGTGCGCGACGCCTTTGACCCGCGCACGCACGAACGCTGATTTTTTCCGGTACTCACTTCATGACTCAGACCCTGCTCACACTCGACAACGTCAGCGTAGAACTCGGCCACGGGGCATCGGCCATACGGCCGGTCGACAACGTCAGTCTTGAGATACGCAAGGGCGAAACCTACGCGCTGCTGGGGGAATCAGGCTGCGGCAAATCGATGACTGCGCTGTCCATCCTGCGCCTGTTACCACAGCCCATCGGCCGCATCATATCCGGACATATCACCCTCGGTGACCAGGACCTGACGTTATTACCCGAGTCCGGGATGCGGCGTATACGCGGACGTCGTATCTCCATGATCTTCCAGGAACCGATGACATCGCTGAACCCGGTACTGACCATCGGCGACCAGATCGGCGAGGTGTTGACCCAGCATCACGGCATGAAAGGTCGTGTTGCACAGGAGCGGGTACTGGAATTGCTGGATGCCGTCGGCATCCCCGATGCCAGGCGCCGCTACAAGGAGTATCCGCACCAGTTATCCGGCGGCATGAAGCAGCGCGTCATGATCTCCATTGCACTCGCCGGCGAACCGGACCTGTTAATCGCGGACGAGCCAACCACGGCGCTGGACGTCACCATCCAGGCACAGGTGCTGGAACTGTTACAGCGACTGCAGCAGGAAACCCACATGGCCATCCTGCTCATTACCCACGATCTCGGCATCGTCGCGGGCATGGCTGACCGGGTGGCGGTGATGTATGCCGGGCAACTGGTGGAAGAGGCCAGCCGTGACCGCTTCTTCGGTAATGCCCGGCACCCGTACAGCCAGAAACTGTTCGAGTCGTTGCCGGAAGTGCGCAAGCGGGAACATGCCCTGAACACCATCCGTGGCACGGTACCGACACTGGACCAGGTATTCGCGGGATGCCGCTTTGTCGATCGCTGCGAGCAGGCATGGGTTCACTGTCAGACGCAGGTGCCGGGCTGGAACAGCGCGGAGCCCGGGCACTTTGCGCGTTGCCACCTGCTCGACACCACATTATCCATTCCGGCCCCGGTTGCACGCGATCAGGGCGCTACCGCTATCGCGGCTGCCCATTCCAGCCGCGGCGAGAAGCTGTTAAAGATCACAGATCTGAAAGTACATTTCCCGATACACAAGGGTGTTTTCAAACGCGTCGCAGGCTATGTGTATGCCGTTGACGGTGTGTCGATGTCGATCCCCCAGGGCTGCACGCAGGCACTGGTCGGTGAATCCGGCTGTGGCAAAACAACGGTTGGCAAGGGCATCCTGCAGCTGATCAGGCCCACCGCGGGCAGCGTGCAATTCGAAGACATCGAACTCACGACGCTAAAGGGCCGGCAACTGAGGCAACAGCGCTCGAACTTCCAGTTCATCTTTCAGGATCCGTACTCATCCATGAACCCGCGCATGATGGTGGGTGATATCGTCGAGGAGGGCATGATTGCACAGGGCATCGGCACGTCAAAACAGCAGCGCCGTACCCGTGTGAATGAACTGTTCAGCAGGGTGGGCCTGTCGCCGGAGCACACGCAGCGTTACCCACACGAATTTTCCGGCGGACAGCGACAGCGAATCTGTATTGCGCGTGCACTGGCGGTTGATCCACGGCTGGTGATATGCGACGAGCCGACCAGTGCACTGGATGTGTCGGTACAGGCACAGATACTGAACCTGCTGAAGGAACTGCAGAACACCCTCGGTCTCTCCTACCTGTTCATCACCCACAACCTGTCGGTGGTGTCCTACCTGGCAGACCGTGTCGCCGTCATGTATCTCGGCAGAATCGTCGAGGAGGGACCGGTTGCCGATGTGCTCGAGACCCCCCTGCACCCCTATACCCGCGCGCTATTGTCCGCCGTCCCGGTGATCGAACCGGACTCCGAGCGGGAAATTATCCGCCTCGAAGGAGACCTGCCGTCACCCTCCAGTCCGCCACAGGGCTGTCACTTCCACCCACGCTGTCCCCGGGCGATGGACGTGTGTCGCGCACAGTACCCGGGAGAAACCCGTCGCGAGGATCACAGCGTGCGCTGTTTTCTGCATCAATAGAGGTGGGAATCAGGGCCGGAAATGCTAGAATCCCGGCTTTGTAAATTCACCTATCCAGATAAATCAGCTAGCAGAGGCCCACAATGAGTATCCAGTCCTTCCATCCGCCTGTCCGCACTCTCATGGGACCCGGTCCCTCCGACGTCAATCCACGCATTCTCGAAGCCATGGGTCGCCCCACCATCGGCCACCTGGACCCGGTGTTCGTGTCCATGATGGAAGAAATGAAAGAACTGCTGCGCTACGCCTTCCAGACAGACAATGCGCTCACCATGCCGGTCTCGGCACCGGGCTCGGCTGGTATGGAAATGTGCTTTGTTAACCTTGTGGAACCGGGTGACAAGGTGATCGTCTGCCAGAACGGCGTTTTCGGCGGCCGCATGAAGGAAAACGTGCAACGCTGTGGCGGGACGGCGGTCATGGTCGAGGATAGCTGGGGCGTGGCCGTCGATCCGGTCAAGGTTGAAGAGGCCCTGAAGGCCAACCCGGATGCCAAGATCCTTGCCTTCGTCCATGCCGAGACATCCACCGGCGCCATCTCCGATGCCAAGACACTCGCCGGACTGGCGCACCAGCACGACTGCCTGGTGATTGCCGACACCGTGACGTCACTCGCCGGCGTACCATTGATGGTCGATGACTGGCAGCTTGACGCCGTCTATTCCGGCACCCAGAAATGCCTCTCCTGTGTCCCGGGCCTGTCGCCGGTCACCTTTAGCCAGCGTGCCGTTGACGTGATTACCAGCCGCAAGACCACCGTGCAGAGCTGGTTCCTTGACCTGAACCTGGTGCTCGGTTACTGGGGTGGTGGGGGGGGCAAGCGCACCTATCACCACACGGCACCGGTCAATACCCTCTACGGCCTGCACGAGGCGCTTGTCATCCTGCAGGAAGAGGGCATTGAAAACTCCTGGGCCCGGCATCAGAAGAACCACGATGCGCTGCGCACCGGCCTTGAGGCCATGGGTCTGAGCTTTGTTGTCCCGGAAGGCCAGCGCTTGCCGCAACTGAATGCCGTCTCGATTCCGGATGGCGTTGATGAAGCCGCCGTTCGCAGCGCGCTGCTGAGTGAATATAACCTGGAAATCGGCGCCGGCCTGGGTGCCATGGCCGGCAAGATCTGGCGCATCGGCCTGATGGGGTTTGCCAGCAACCAGACCAATGTACTGTTCTGCCTGGGTGCACTGGATGCGGTATTGAGCAGCATGAAGGCACCGGTCACATCCGGCGTGGCGGTCGAGGCTGCGCGGGCGTTTTACCGCTAGGGAATCTCCTTCCAATACGTCATGCCGGCTTATACCGGCATCCAGCGGATGAACCATTCTGGATCACGGCCCTCGCCGGGATGACGAAGAGGGCGCCGGGATGGCAAGGAGGGATTAAATCAGATTCTCTAATCCTCGAACAATGACAGGTATTCCGCGTAACCCTGCGCTTCAAGCTCCGCTTTCGGTACAAAGCGCAAGGATGCCGAGTTGATGCAATAACGCTGGCCGGTGGGCTCCGGTCCATCGTCAAACAAGTGGCCGAGGTGTGAGCCGGCCATGCTGCTTTTGAGCTCCGTGCGTCTCATGAAAAAGCGGGTATCCGTGTGTGTGGATAATGCGCTGTCAGCGATTGGCCGGGTGAAGCTCGGCCAGCCGGTACCGGACTTGAACTTGTCTGTCGAACTGAACAGCGGTTCACCGGAAACGACATCCACGTAGATGCCTTCCGCCTTGTTATCCCAGTATTCATTGCTGAATGGCCGTTCGGTATCCTCTTCCTGGGTCACCTGGTACTGCAACGGCGTCAGCCGGCTGCGTAACTGCTCCTCGGTCGGCATGATGAACTTACCGTTCCAGGGGAGCGGGGGCGCTGCCCCATTATCCGTGGCCGTGCTTTCATTCGTGCTGTCCTGCAGCGCATCCGCTGCAATCGATATCCCTGCGGCAGTCACGGCAGCAAGCGTCAGCGCGGCAAACGCGGAGACTGTGGTATAGGTCTTCATAGATGGCACCCTTGTGATGAATTCTGCAACAGTTGCAATACTGAGACCCCGTCCATGCGCGGCAGTTCACTGTGACTGATCTGAGGGGGTGATGGTGCCCGGCACAACGCCACAACCGGGAGGCGCGGCAGCGCCGAAAATGCCTTCAGGACTCGAACGGGTACGGCAGGGTGTCGAGGGTAAACGCCGCCCCCCCGGAGCTGCCCAGGTGCAAGCCACTCGTCTCCGCCGCGGTAATCTGAATCACGGCCAGTGCCGCCTGGCCACCATCGGGGTGCGGCTGGGCATCGACGAGGCGACCGACGGCCTGTTCACTGTCTGCCCCGGTAAACAGGGCATCACCGGGAAGCGCTTGCCCGTCGGTTTCGATGTGGCCAAGATACATGCGCCGTTTCAGGGTGCCCAGGTATTGCATCCGTGCGACGATTTCCTGGCCGGGATAACAGCCTTTTTTAAAGCTTACGCCGTTCACCAGCTGCAGGTTGGCCATTTGCGGCACAAATAACTCACTGGTTGCCGCAAATACAGTCGGTAAGCCGGCGAGTATTTCCAGCAGCCGCCAGGCTGACTCACCCACCGGCGCACCGCGCACATTGAGGGAATCCCAGAGTTTGCGCGCCGCGTCATGGGCGCTGATATAGGCTTCGAAACGTGGCTGCACACCGGGAACGCGCAGCAGTGTGATATCAGCCGCATGCGTCACCTCGTCGATCTCTGCAGGGACTGCGTTCACGGCCGCACCAAGCTCCTCGAACGCATGCTCACCGGAAATACCGATGCGCACGAAATTGTCACTGACATCCTCGATCGTCACGTCTGCACGCATGACATACATGCGCAGTCGCTTCATGACGGCTTCAGCGGTATCCTCCGGTAATCTCAGGTACCAGGTTTCACCCTGTCTGAAGACGCGCATCAATCCCAGCATGCGACCCTTCGGGGTACAGTAGGCATTCAAGCGGGTGCTGCTGTCAGTCACCTGGCTGATGTCGTTGCTGAACTGCGACTGTAAAAAGGATTCTGCATCCGCACCATGAACAGCGATCACGGACAAATGGCTGAGATCGGAAAAAACCAGCCCGCTGAGCGCGACTTCCTGCTCCCTTTGGGGATTACCGAAATGGGCAACATTTTCGGCTGCAAACTCGGCACCGGCATCGGCCAGAAATGCTTTCCAGTCAGTCTTCATTGCGTCAACCTCATGATGGCAATGCCACTGATTCTAGACGAAGTGGCCGGGACTGTCAGCAGACAGTCACCCCGTGGTTTGGCTGGTGTTCCATCCTGACGGGTGGTATAAATTGCGACTGCACACGAAAAGATATCATGCCCAATCAGCGAGCTGCGCCCGTTTTCCTCAATCTCTTCCGGATTCATTTTCCGGTGGGTGCAGTGACCTCGATAGCACACAGGATTTCCGGTGTGCTGATGTTCCTAAGCTTGCCGTTACTGATTTATCTGCTCGACATCTCGCTGCAGGGCCCCGCCGGATTTGACCGTGCACTGGGCTACCTGCAAGCGGGCTGGCTGCGTGCCGCCTCGGTCATCATTGCCTGGTCAGTATTTCATCACCTGTTTTCCGGCATCCGCAATCTGTTGATCGATATCGATTGCGGTGTCAGCCTGCAGCAGGCACGTCGCAGCGCCTGGCTCGCCAACATCGCCGGACTGATCATGACGCTGGCCTGGCTATGGTGGATTCTGTGAGCCGGCCCACCCATGGTCTGCGTGACTGGCTGCTGCAGCGTTTCACCGCGGTCTACCTTGGCTGTTTCCTGGTTTACCTGATGGCGCATTTTTATCATCAGCCACCACGTGACTATCAACAATGGCATGACTGGATAACGCACCCGGCCATGGCGATTGCCAGTGCCGCCTTTATCCTTGCGTTGCTGGTGCATGGCTGGGTCGGGATGCGGGATGTCGTACTCGATTATGTGAAAACCCTGCGCCTGCGGCTGCTGGTACTTTCACTGATTGCGCTGGTTTTCATTGGCTGCGGTCTGTGGGCGCTGCAGATCCTGTTACCGGGCGCCGGGTAACGCTGTGGGTATCCCGCGACGACAGTTTGATACCCTCATCATCGGTGCCGGTGGCGGTGGCCTGCGTGCAGCGCTGCAACTGTCACAGGCCGACGCCCACGTGGCCGTGGTCTCCAAGGTCTTTCCAACCCGTTCGCACACCGTCGCCGCCCAGGGCGGCGTCAATGCAGCACTGGCCAACGTCCGCCCGGACAACTGGCACTGGCATATGTTCGATACGGTGAAGGGCAGCGACTACCTGGGAGACCAGGATGCCATCGAGTATATGTGTCGCGCCGCCCCGAAGGCCGTCTATGAACTGGAGCACTTTGGCGTGCCGTTTTCACGACTCGACAACGGCAGAATCTATCAACGCCAGTTCGGCGGTCAAAGCATGAACTTTGGTGGCGAGCAGGCAGCCCGTACCTGTGCGGCAGCCGACCGCACCGGGCATGCCATCCTGCATTCGCTGTATCAGCAAAACATCCGCGCCAAGACACATTTCTTCGATGAATATTTTGCGGTCGACCTGTTATACAACAGCGAGGGTACGATTCTGGGTGCGCTGGTGCTGAATATTGCGGACGGTGAAAAACTGGTCATCGAGGCCAAGACCACCTTGCTGGCGACCGGCGGTGCCGGCCAGATCTTCCGCACCAACACCAATGCCCTGATCAATACCGGAGATGGCATGGCGATGGCACTGCGTGCCGGTATCCCGTTACAGGATATGGAGTTCTTCCAGTTCCATCCCACCGGGATTGCCGGCAAGGGTATGCTCTTGAGTGAAGGTGCACGCGGAGAAGGCGGCTACCTGATCAACAGTGAAGGCGAGCGCTTCATGGAGCGTTATGCACCCCATGCGAAGGACCTGGCCAGCCGTGACGTCGTCAGCCGGGCCATCGTGACCGAGGTTCGCGAGGGGCGGGGTTGTGGCCCGAACCGGGACCATGTGCTGCTGACACTGACCCATCTCGATGCGGAAGTGATCCGCAAGCGGCTGCCGGCGATTCGCGACCTGGTGCTGACCTTTGCCAATGCGGACCTGTGTGTTGAACCCGCACCGGTATTTCCCACCGCTCACTACACCATGGGCGGGATTCCGACCAACCGCTTTGGTGAAGTGGTCGCGCCGATTGAACAGGGTCCGGAAGAACGCATCCCGGGACTGTACGCGGCCGGTGAATGTGCCTGTGTCTCGGTACACGGTGGCAATCGCCTCGGCGGCAACTCATTGCTCGACATCATCGTGTTTGGACGGGCTGCCGGGAACCACATCATCGAATACCTCGGTGAAAACCGCTATCACCAGCCACTGGCGGATGCATGCCTGGAACCGGCGCTGCAAAGACTGGCACGCTGGGAACAGCCCGGTGACGGTGAATCGGTAGATGCCCTGCGCAAGCAACTGACTGCGACCATGGAAGAACATTGTGGCGTATTTCGCACCGCGGAGGTACTCGACGAGGGTGTTGAAAAGATCCTCGCACTGCAACAACGCATCGCGGATGTGCGCCTCAGGGATCACAGCCAGGTATTCAATACCGCGCGCATCGAGGCGCTGGAACTTGAGAATCTCATGGATGTGGCTGTCGCGACCATGATGTCAGCACAGCGGCGACAGGAGAGTCGCGGCGCACATTCACGCATCGATTTCCCGGAGCGGGATGATGTCAACTGGCTGCGCCATAGCCTCTACCACAAGGCCACCCATACGGTTGACTACAAACCGGTACGCATGAAACCGCTGACAGTGGAAACCTTTCCGCCGAAACCGCGTACTTATTGACGCTATGCCATGAAATTTTCCATCTACAGATTCAATCCTGACAGCGACCCGTCACCGTCCATGCAGGCGTTCGAGTTGAACGATGAGCAGCTCGACAGGGAAATGATGCTGCTGGATGCACTGCTACTACTCAAGGCACAGGATGAAACCCTGAGCTTCAGGCGCTCCTGCGGGGAGGGGGTCTGCGGTTCTGATGGCATGAATGTCAATGGCAGGAATATGCTGGCCTGCATTACACCGCTGTTCAGCCTCAAGTCACCGGTCATTATCAACCCGATGCCGGGGTTGCCGGTGATTCGCGACCTGGTCGTGGACATGGAACAGTTTTACCACCAGTACCGCGCTGTCAGGCCCTACCTGATCAACAAGGACCCGGAACCCGAGATTGAACACCTGCAGTCGCCGGCGGAGCGTGACAAGCTCGATGGCCTGTACGAATGCATATTATGCGGCTGCTGTTCAACGGCCTGCCCCTCGTTCTGGTGGAACCCGGACAAGTTTCTCGGACCTGCAGCACTGCTGCAGTCGTGGCGCTTCCTGGCCGACAGCCGTGACCAGGCTACCGATGAACGGCTGTCCAGCCTGGATGGTCCCTTCAAACTGTTTCGCTGTCACACCATCATGAACTGCGTTGAAGTCTGTCCCAAGGGGCTGAGCCCGACGCGGGCGATTGGCCGTATTAAAGAGTTAATGCTGAAGCGTTCCATGTGATGGCAGCCGTGATTGTGAACGAAGCAATGGATATCAACCGTAACCGGCTGGCCTGGCAATGCCGGCGTGGCATGCGGGAGCTTGATGAAATTCTCGGAAGTTTCCTCGGTAGCGGATTCAACCGGCTGGACGAGCAGGGCAGAAGCCACTTCAGCAAGTTACTGGAATACCCCGATAGCGTGCTGCTGGAACTATTGATGGGCCGCATGACAGCCACTGACAGGGATGTCGCACACATTGTCCGGCAAATACGCAGCACCCTTGCGCCTTGAGCCTGGCCCGTCACGGGCCATGGCGATCTGGCTGACAGTGGTGCACCTCAGCCCGCTATTACTGCTGCCAGTGCTGCAGTTTTCGCCCTGGCTGAAGCTGCTGCTTGGTTCCATCGTGCTCTACAGCCTGCTTGATTCATGGCGCAGGCAGGTACGGCGCAGCCATCCGGACGCCGTCCGCAGCGTTGTCTGGAAGGATACGCAGCACTGCCAGTTAACATTGACATCCGGACGGCAACTGGACGTTGGGCTGGCGTCACAGGCCTTTATTCTGCCGTGGCTGGTGGTGTTGCATTTCAAAACACCTGATCGACGCTTTCGTTACCTGCCAGTGTTATCCGATATGCTGGATGAAGATGTGTTTCGCCGCTTGCGTGCGCGCCTCAGGATTGCAATCGACGCGGGGGCCACGTGAGCAGGCTTGCGGCCTTGCTGCTGGCCTGCCTGCTGTTGTTGCTTGCCGCCTGCAGCCAGCCACAGGATGACGTCATCCGCTTTGGACTGGCCAGCGCACCGGCCAATCTCGATCCCCGCTATGCCACCGATGCGACCTCGGCGCGCATCAATCGACTGCTCTATCAACGGCTGGTCGACTTTGACGAACAGGTTCGGCCGGTTCCGGCGCTGGCCCGCTGGGAGAGACTCTCACCAACGCATTACCGTTTTCACCTCAAGCCGGGGCGTGCGGCCTTTCATGACGGCCGTCCACTCACTGCCCGCGATGTCGCCGCCACCTATCGTTCCATCCTCGATCCGGATAAACCCTCGGCCCACGCCGGCACACTGAAGCTGATCGAGACGATTACCGTGCGGGATGATGACACCCTGGACTTTATCCTCAACCGCGCCGACCCGTTGTTTCCGGGCTACCTGGTCATCGGTCTGCTGCCTGCTGACGCCATTAAAAACAATCACCCTTTTCATGAATCCCCGCTGGGCAGTGGGCCCTTTCGACTGCAGGCGTGGCCGCAACCGGGGCGGCTGTCACTGACCCGTATTGCCGACGGACAGGTGGTTGAATTCCAGACCATCGGCGACCCCACGGTACGCGTACTGAAACTGCTGCGGGGTGAAATTGATATCCTGCAAAATGATCTCCCCGCCGAACTGCTGGCCTACCTCGCCGAACAACAGGCGCTGCAGGTGAGCTATGACAGGGGCAGTAATTTTGCCTATATCGGCTTTAACCTCGATGACCCGGTGACCGGCAGGCTCGCGATCCGCGAGGCGATTGCATCTGCCATCGACCGCGAGGCAATCATCCAGTACCTGCTGGGCGGTGCTGCCCGGCCCGCGGCGGCACTGCTGCCGCCTGATCACTGGGCCGGGAACCCGGCACTCAGCGGGCTTGAGTTCGACCCGGAGCGGTCACGAGCCCTGCTGGCTGCGGCTGGCTATACGGCCGGACAGCCATTGCAGATTACTTACAAGACATCCACCGACCCGGTCCGCGTGAGGATCGCAACCGTCATTCAGCAGCAGCTGCATGATGTCGGCATCGACATGAAACTGCAGAGTTTTGACTGGGGCACCTTTTACGGCGACATCAAGGCGGGACATTTCCAGCTGTACACCCTGGCCTGGGTGGGCATCAAGACCCCGGACATCTTCCGCTATGCCTTCCACAGCACCTCGCTGCCACCGGAGGGCGCGAACCGTGGCCACCTGTCAGACCCGCAGATCGATAGCTTCATCGAAACGGCAGAGCAGGGCACGACACTGGCAATGCAGGCGGCGGCCTACCGCCAGGTGCAGGCGCGCTTGCTGCAGCAGTTACCCTACATACCACTGTGGTATGAAGATCACGTGTTCGCAGCCCGGTCTGACATCAGTGGTTACCGGCTGTCCTATGACGGCAACTACGATGCCCTGCGCGACGTATCCAGAAGCCGGTAATCCCAACGAAGAATAGAATGGCCATGGAATCCACGGAAGCACACGGAAAAATTATTATCAGGGCATTTATCCTTTCGTGTCCTTCCGTGGATTCCGTGGCTATTAAATATGACACTCAGCCCGAATTGGGTCACATTCGATGCTAACCATTCGACAGCCCCCTGATTACGTATAATCACTCCATGCAATCCGAATCCCGTCTCATCAAGATCAGCATCGACGAACAGCGTCTGCAACTGCTGGAGTCCGGTCGCATCGTCATGGATGTGGCCGTCTCAACGGCGACTAACGGGCCGGGTGAACGCATGCACAGCGAATGCACACCACGCGGCTGGCACCGCATCCGCGCCAGGATAGGTAGCGGTGCGGCGGCCAATACCGTGTTTGTCGGACGGCGTGCTACGGGTGAAATCTATAGCCCCGAACTCAAGCAGCGTCATCCCGGACGCGACTGGATGCTGACCCGCATTCTCTGGCTGTGTGGCATGGAACCCGGCCACAACCGTTTTGGTGACCGGGATTCGATGCGCCGCTATATCTATATCCATGGCTGTCCTGAAGAGGATGCCATGGGCACACCTTCATCACATGGATGCATCAAGATGCGCAATGCTGAAGTGATCGAACTCTTTGACCGGGTACCGTCAGGCACGCGGGTATTGATCCAGGAAGCGCCCCTGTAAACTGCAGTTATTCGTGACAGCCGTCACAAAAACACCGGCAGCTTCGATTTTTTCGTGATTCTTAATGTTCAGATAAGGATGCATGCTCACAATAGCGGCATTCCTACAGAACCGGATCGCGTGAATGTCACACTTAAACAGCAACCTGTTATCAATTCCGACACCCGGCCAGGGCAGTCTGCCTGCCCGGTCGCAGCAACTGTCGCTGGCACTGATGGATCTGTTGCACCCCCGGCGTGTGCGTGCGGAGGCCTTTGTTCAATCGGTCTTTATGCAGGCCTATGGGGCACAACTGCAAACTTTTTACCCCCTGCTCATGAGCATTCTGTTCCCCGGTGGGGAGTATGCAGCCGTCGCGGGTGTTCGTCCTGCCGGTAGCAAGGCGCTATTTTCCGAACACTACCTTGATGAGTCCATTGAATGCATCCTTGGTGTAGACCGTCACAAGATTGTTGAAATCGGTAATCTTGCGCCGGCCAGCGCCGGACAGGCACGCTGGTTGATTTGCACCCTGACCGCGTTTCTCAGCGGCGCCGGATTTACCCACGTGGTATTTACTGCCGTACCAAAACTGAAGAATGCCTTCACGCGGATGGGCCTGCCCCTGACAAAGCTTGCGGATGCCAGCGCAGAGCGTTTACCACCCGAGCAGGCAGCAAGCTGGGGCTCCTACTATGAAAGCCGGCCGGCTGTATACACTGGTGATATCCGTATTGGTGAACACGCCTTCAGCAAGGCAATCGGCGTTGATCAGGCATTGCATGAATTCTCCACGCACGCCGGTGAAGTCGGCAGAGGCTTTGCCACAAAAACCGGCGACTATTACCTGTGAGCCGAATTCTGCAGTCGCTTGACCGGCACGCGGCTCAGCAGCCCGAAACGCCGGTCATCATCGGCAGTTCCTGCACCCTGAGCTGGCAGCAGTTGCATACCGCGGTCAAGGCACTCGCACCGCAGTTGCAGGGTAACCGTTGCCTGGGTGTACTGATGGAGAACGCACCCGCGTGGATCGTCACTGACCTGGCAGCCTTGCAGGCCGGTATTATGCATGTGCCGTTGCCCGTGTTCTTCAGTGACGAGCAGTTGCAGCATGCCGTCAGCGATGCCCGCATCGAGGCAATCATCACAGACAAACCACAACGGGTGGCCGGGCTGTTTGCGGTACGCCGGCGCTCGGAACTGGAGATAGCAGGCAGACAATACACCTGCCTGTCGCTCTCTGGCAGTCCTGCCAGGGAACTCTATGGTGATACAGTCAAGCTGACCTACACCTCGGGCACAACCGGTGAGCCCCGCGGGGTATGCCTGTCACTGCAGGCCATGGAAACGGTTGCCGTTGCACTGGCCACTGCGGCCGAGGCCAGCAGTAGCGACCGTACACTGGTACTGTTGCCACTCTCCATCCTGCTGGAAAACATCGGATCGGTGTATGCGCCGCTCATCGCGGGGGCAAAAATACATGTTCCGGATCCGTCCGCTACAGGCATCAGCGGTTCCAGCCGGGTTGATAGTGCAGCCTTTGCACGGATGCTGCAGCGCATTCGGCCCACTACCCTGATTGTTCCCCCGCAGCTATTGAAACTGATCGTTGCGCTGGCGCGTGCAGGACAGCTAGTGGATTCATTTCGTTACATCGCCGTGGGTGGCGCACCCACCGGTATATCCCTGCTGGAAGCCGCACGTGATATGGGTTTGCCGGTGTACCAGGGTTACGGGTTGTCAGAGGCCTGTTCTGTCGTCGCGGTCAACACTGCCAGTGCCAATTTTCCCGGTTCGGCTGGCAGGCCGCTGCCACATATGAAGGTCAGGATCAGCGCGCAGGGAGAGGTCATACTCACGGGCGAAACCTGCAGCCCGTACCTGCATACAGGCACGGCAGCCCCTCCGTCAGAACTGGCGACCGGTGATCTGGGCTATCTCGATGACGACGGCTATCTGTACATCACCGGTCGCTGCCGTGAACGCATTATTACCGCCTACGGGCGGAATATCTCGCCGGAGTGGGTAGAGTCCGAGTTGCTGTCGCATCCTGCCATTGCCCAGGCCGCATTGTTTGGCAATGACATGAGCGGCCTGGTCGCGGTGCTGGTTGCTGCCGATTCCGGTCAGTCGGATGACGTGTACGCCCTGCTTGAAGAGGCGCTGGACGCTGTCAACGCGCAGCTGCCCGACTATGCCCGTGTCGACAGCTTCATTGTTGCAGCAAGTCCGTTTACAGCAGCCAATGGTGAACTGAGCAGCAGTGGCAGTCTGCGGCGTCGCGTCATTGAGGCACATTATGCCGCATGCATACAACCGTTAGAGGAACAGCATGAATACATTCTTTGAACAGTTGCAGGCAGACACCCGCGAAGCGCGTGAGCGCTTTATGCGCATCGAACAGTTGCTGCGCGGCAGTCGTGGTGACATTTCACTTGCGAGCTACCGTGCCTACCTGGTGCAGGCCTATCACCATGTAAAACATACTGTACCACTGCTGATGGCCTGTGGCAGCCGCCTGCCGGTGGAAAAGGAATGGTTACGCGAGGCCATTGCTGAATATATCAAGGAAGAAACAGGTCACCAGGAATGGATTCTTAACGATCTGCGCGCCTGTGGTGAAGACCCCGAGCAGCACCGTTACGGCTTGCCTAATCGCGAAACAGAACTCATGGTGGCCTATGCCTACGACACTATTCAGCGAGGTAATCCGGTCGCTTTCTTCGGCATGGTGCTGGTGCTCGAAGGCACCAGTATCCAGCTGGCAACCCATGCGGCACAGGCTATCCGGGATGCACTGGGCTTGCCTGCAACCGCCTTCAGTTATCTCAGCTCACACGGTTCTCTCGATGTCGGCCACATGGAATTTTTTGTCTCGTTGATGAACCGGCTGCAGAGCGACGCGGACAAGCAGGCGGTCATCCATATGGCCAACATGATGTACTGGCTGTACGGCGACGTGTTCCGCAGCATCCCCCTTTGATTAGCAACTTGATTAACCCTTTACTATTAAGAGAGAAATGAAAATGAAACGACTACAGACACTTTTGCTGCTGGCACTGGCCTGCATGTTTTCTGCAGTACAGGCCGGTCTTGACACCGACCTGCTGCAGCTCCAGAAGCAGTGGGCACAGGCGAACTATGCAACACCGGAGGATGAGCAGGAACAAGCCTTCGAGGAACTGGTGACACGCGCCCGCGCGCTGACCGAACAGTACCCTGACAGTGCCGAGCCCATGGTCTGGCTGGCCATTGTGTTGAGTACGGATGCCGGTGTGACAGGCGGACTGGGTGCGCTAGCCAAGGTCAAGGAGGCTCGCCGGTTGCTGGAGGGTGCCCTGCAGATCGACGCGACGGTCCTGGACGGTTCGGCCTATACGTCACTGGGCTCATTGTATTACCAGGTGCCAGGCTGGCCGATCGGTTTTGGTGATGATGAAAAGGCGGAGTCAAACCTGAAGAAGGCGCTGGCCATCAACCCGGACGGCATCGATCCCAATTATTTCTACGGTGATTTCATGCTGGAACAAGACAACTACGCCGAGGCAATGCGCTATCTGCAGAAAGCCGGTATGGCTCCGCCGCGCCCGGACCGGCCGCTGGCGGACCTTGGCCGCAAGCGGGAGATCACTACAAAACTGGCACAGGCCCGCAGCAAGCTGTAAAGACGTGATTGACAGGGGAGGACACTGATATGCAAGGTAAACGCATCATTCTGACCGGTGCAGGCGGTGGCATCGGCTCGCAGCTGGCCGGCATGCTGGCCCGCGAGGGTGCCGCACTGTGCCTCACTGACATCAATGCGCAGGCACTGCAGCAGTGTCGGGAATCCATCGCTAACGATAGCGTGCATACCATCACTGCCGACCTCTACAACCCGGCTGAGCGGCAGCGGATAGTGGACGAGACGCTGGAGCACCTTGGTGGCATCGACATCCTTATCAATGCGGCCGGCATCAATCCGTTCGGTGTCTATGCCGAGCAGGATGCTGCGCTGATACAGCGAACCATCGAGATCAACACCATCAGTCCCATGCTGCTGGTCAGGGCGGTGCTGCCCACCCTGCTGGCGCAAAACAGCGGCCAGATCGTCAATATCGGTTCGACCTTTGGTAGTATTGGATTTGCGTGGTTTTCGGCCTATTCTGCCAGCAAGTTTGCCATGCGGGGCTTTTCACAGGCGCTCAGACGCGAACTGGCGGACACGGGTATCGATGTCCAGTATATTGCCCCGCGCGCCGTCAAGACCGCGATCAATTCGCAGGCGGTCTATGATATGGCCGCCGCGGTCAAAATGAATATGGATGAACCGGAAGAGGTCGCCCGCATGATCATCAGCAAGATACGCAAGCGTCAGAAAGAGTCCTACCTGGGCTTTCCGGAGTCCCTGTTTGTGCGCATCAATGCGGTCTTCCCCGGTCTGGTGGATCGCGCCGTGCGCAGTCAGAACCGGGTGGCGCATCAGCATGCCAAGAAAAGCGGGTAATGCAGATACTGCTGGTCGAAGATGATCTGTCACTGGCTGACGGGCTGCAAACAGCGCTGAAAAGGCAGGGTTTCAGCGTCAATCACGTGGCAACCGGGAGGGCGGCGTTACAGGCCATCACGGCTGAACAACCAGAGATCATCATCCTGGACCTGGGTCTGCCGGATATGGATGGCCTTGAGGTGCTGCGGCAACTGCGCAGTGGCGACAGCAAATCACTGGTCATGGTGCTGACGGCCCGTGATACCACCGCAGACAAGATCACAGGCCTGGACCGGGGTGCGGATGATTACCTCGGCAAGCCATTTGACACGCCTGAACTGCTGGCGCGACTGCGGGCCCTGGAACGACGGGTCAGTGCCGTGCAGACCGCTGCTATCACCATCGGTGCGGTCACCCTGGATACACTCAGCCACACGGCACGCGCCGGCGAGCGGGATATTGACTTGCCAAGACGTGAGTTCATGCTGCTAAAGGCATTGATGGAGCAACCGGGACACATTCACTCCCGGCAGAGTCTTGAGTCAAAACTCTATGGCTGGGGCGAGGAACTGGCAAGCAACTCCATCGAGGTGCATATCCACCATCTCAGGAAAAAGCTTCCTGGGGATTTCATCAAGACGATACGCGGTGTCGGATATACGGTACGTGGTTCGTGAAATCGATCAGGATATTCCTGGTCGTGGTACTGATGGCGACGATAACGCTGACCGTGTTTCTGTCGTCACTGCATGGGTATCGATCAAGCATGGCAGGAGTCCAGCAATTGTTTGACTCGGAGCTGGCTGACCGGGCGCATTTGCTGGCTACTGTTGTCGAACAACACACCGTACCCCGTACCGTGGTGCAACTCTCGGATAAATACGCCTTTCAGCTATGGCAGGACGGTAAACTCTTGCTGCGCTCAAACAACACCCCGGACACGGCCATTGCCGCTTTCGAGAATGGTTACCGGGACACCAATTTCGGTCAGCACCGCTGGCGCACCTATACCTGGCATGATGCAGCCAATAGCGGCCGCTGGGCCATTGCTGCAGAGCAGCTGGCCGCACGCAATGCGCTGGCGGAAAAAGTGATCCTGGAATCCGTGTTGCCCGTGGTGATGGCCTTGCCAGTCACTGGCCTGCTCATATGGTTCGTGGTGGGCTCTGGCTTGTCACCCTTGCGACGACTGGCCGGTCACTTGCAGAACCGCCATGCCAATGATCTTGCTCCCGTGCCACTGGAACGACAACCGCTTGAGTTGATGCAAGTGGTTACATCGACCAACGAACTGTTGCAGCGCCTGCAGGCATCATTCAACCGGGAAAAGCGTTTTGCCTCCGATGCTGCTCACGAGCTGCGTACCCCGCTCAGCGCCCTGAAAGTGCACCTGCATAACATTGCACAGGAATTGCCGGCGGCTGATCATGAGCTACAGCAACTGGTTGCAGCAACCGCACGCATGGAGAACCTGATCGAGCAGATTCTCAGCCTGTACCGCACGGCACCCGACCAGTACATGGCCAGTTTCGATGAACTTGATATCTATCAGCTTGTGCAGGACGTGATGGCATCTGCCTACGATAATTTCGAGGACAAGAATATCCAGCTGGAGCTGTGTGGCAACGCAACCCGCATGGCGGGTGACCGCTTTGCCCTGACGACACTGGTGCAAAACCTGCTGGATAATGCCTGTAAATATACTCCGCCGGGTGGCCATGTGCGGGTAACATTGAGTAGCGACGAGCACAGTGTCACCCTGGATTTTGAAGACTCGGGACCGGGTATTCCCGATGCCCAGCGGGTGCGGGTCTTTGACCGTTTCTACCGGCTGGGAGGCGACCAGCATGAATCCGGGGTCATTGGCTGCGGCCTGGGTCTCGCGATTGTTAACCATATCGCCGAGTTGCACGCTGCCACTGTACAACTGGGTGTTTCGGGCTTCGGGAGCGGACTGCTGGTGAGTATAATTTTCCCGCGTAACGCCCTGGCAGCCAGCACCCACGCGACCGTTAATGCGAGTTAGGAACCTGCCATGCAAACCGTCATGAGGACAATTCTGCTATTGCTGCTGTGGCTGGCAGGTATACGCGGGGTGTTTGCTGACAAACCGGTATTCGAGCTGGAAATTCGCGACCATCTGTTTATTCCCGAGGTGCTGATTGTCCCGGCAAATACGCGCATCAAGCTACTGGTCCGTAATCATGACCCCTCGCCAGAGGAGTTCGAGAGTTATGAATTGAATCGGGAAAAGGTCATTATGGGTAAGCGCGAAGCCGTTATTTTTATCGGTCCGCTGTTGCCCGGAGAATACCCGTTCTTCGGCGAGTTCCACCCGGAAACAGCGCTGGGAAAGGTCATTGCAGAATGAGGGTAAGCGCATGCTGCTGACATCAGTCGTCATCGTTCTGCGGGAAGTGCTGGAGGCCGCATTACTGATCAGTATTCTGTCTGCCCTGTCGGGGATAATGGGCATCTCGCGGCAGTGGCTGCTATGGGCATTGGGTTTCGGGTTTGCAGGCGCCATTGGCTACGGCCTTGGCATCGATACGATCTCTGGGCTGTTTGCGGGTACCGGACAGGAGCTCAGCAGTGCTGCCATGCAGTTCCTGATCTACTTGTTGCTGATAATCTTTGCATTCCTGGCGGGTCGATCTGTCAGCGGTCGTGGTTCGCATGGAACGCTCACCGTCACAGTGATGACCGCCATCGTTGCACTTGCCATTACCCGTGAAGGCTTCGAGATACTGGTCTACCTGTTCGGATTCGCAGACGAATGGCAACAGTCTCTGGCTGTCCTGACGGGCGCACTCATCGGTGCCGGCGTCGGCATCAGCGCTGGCGCCCTGATCTATTACCTGTTCAGTAGCATGAGCCACCGTTATGCCTTGCTGCTCGGTCTGTGCGTACTCTCGCTGGTCGCCGCCGGCATGATCTCCCAGGCAGCACTGCTATTGATACAGGCAGACTGGCTGCCGTCACAGCTACCGCTGTGGGATACCTCTGCATGGCTTGCAGAGCAATCGCTCACTGGAACTGTTTTGTATGCACTCATCGGTTATGAAGCCACACCGACTGCCATACAGGCCGCCTGTTATTTTGGTGGACTGCTGTTGTTGCTGATAGTGGTATTGATGAGCACCAGGACACCGCAACCATCGCCTCTGGAAAAGCCCCTTTGATGCAACAAACAGCAGGAATAAAGCGTGCTCTCTGGTTTCTCGGAGTAACACTTTGCCTGAACGGCAAGGTGGCAGCAGATGGCACGATTATCGACAAGATCTATCACCCCTATGTGCAGCCGCTGGAGCGGGAACTCGAGTTGCGCAGCAGTATCGAAAATGACAACACAGAGGGTGCCAGGGAACTGCGGATATACCGTCTGGGTTACGGCCAGTCATTGAATGATTCCTGGTTCGCAGAAGGTTACCTGATTGGCCAGCAGGAACATGGCAATGCCCTGCGACTGGAAGCCTTTGAACTCGAGGCGCTGTGGCAACTGACAGAGCAGGGCGAATACTGGGCAGACTGGGGCGCGCTGTTTGAACTCGAGAAGCAACGTTCCCGCAACAGCATGGAGATTTCAAGTGCCCTGCTGGTCGAGAAGGAATGGGGGCGCTGGGCGGGCACCGCCAATCTGTACGCACTCTATGAGTTTGGTGATGACATCGACAACGAGTTCGAAACAGCCCTTGCAGCGCAGCTGCGCTACCGCTACCGGCAGTCTTTTGAACCAGCGCTCGAGCTTTACAAGGGTCAGGATACCCTTGGACTGGGCCCGGTTGTGACAGGTACCGTGAAGCTCGCCGACCGACGCAAGCTATACTGGGAAGCAGGCGCCATCCTCGGGCTGGATAGTGATACCGCTGATCAGACCTACAGACTACTGATCGAATACGAGTTCTAGAGCGGAGTCCTGTCAGTGTTGTCGTGCCTGTTCATTGTCGGAGAGGGGCAGGATTTCTTCCAGAAACTGCTGCAGTGTTTCCATATAGATGTCCTGGCTGACATGGTTGCCGTCATTGTGTCCGCCGCTCAGCTCAAGAAACTGCTTGGGTTCGTTCGCCTGTGCAAACAATCGTTCACCCTGGTCGTAGGGTACAATTTCGTCACCGCGGCTGTGTACCAGCAGCAGGGGCGAGGTAATGCGGGCGATCTTTTCGAGGTTGTTGTACTGGTAACGGGACAGCAAACGCACCGGCAGCCACGGGTAGATGGAGGCCGCCATATCGGGCACGGATGTAAAGGCAGATTCCAGTATGACGCCGGCTGACGGATACTGACTGGCGAGCTCCGCAGCAACAGCCGCACCCAGCGAACGCCCGAAGATGATGATCTGCTGTGGCGCAATCCGGCGTTCCTCGAGCAGATAATCCCAGGCAGCCTTTGCGTCCAGGTAGGTCCCGGCCTCGGTCGGTTTACCCTCACTCTCGCCGAAGCCACGGTAATCGTATATCAGGACATCAAGCCCAAGGGAATGAAACTGCCGGATTGAATCGAGCCGGTGCCCGATATTGCCGGCATTGCCATGACTGAAAAGCAGGGCACCGCGAGATGCGGTTGCCGGCACGAACCACGCATGCAGGCGGGTGCCATCGGCGGCGTGCAACTGCACGTTTTCAAACGGGAGACCCAATGCTGCAGGCGTCGCCTCAATCGTGCGTGAGGGTAGCTCCGGGTAATATAACAGCCGCGACTGGGAAAAATAGAGGTACAGCGCAATGCCGCACCAGGTAATGAATACAACGAGCAACAGGTGCAGCAGGCTGTGCAGCGACATCGCTTTACGTGCAAGCCGACATGGCTGTCAGCAAGGCAGGTATGCCATGACCGGGACTACTGCCTGTGCCCATTGAACTTCCCGGAAACAGTTCTTCGTAGCGCACATCCAGCACGTGCCAGGTAACGCCATAAATAGAGTGCCAGTTGCCTTCCATTGACCAGCAGCCAGTCGCCCGCTTTGGCTGACAGGTCCCATAATGTTTCCATCCAGCGGCCGACCGTACCACGCAGCAAATAGGCAAGCAACAGGGGTGCCGTCAGGCAGACAAGCCCGGTCACACCACGGGTGTAGGGCTGAAGATAATCGCTCATGATGGTATTGCGAGGATCGAAGCCAATCATAAACCGGCCATAGGCATCACCCAGTGTGAGCCAGAAGAACGGTGCCATGATAATCACGGCGGCAATGTACCCGATGACGGCGGTTTCCTTGCTATCAGACACGATATCTCCCCGGGTATCGCTACATCAACCAGTCCAGTCCGGTGGTACGCATAAACTTGAAAATCGACCGCTGATGGCGGGTGGACCAGCCCTTCATCCCCTTGATGGCCATGACTTGTTTGCGCATTTCCAGCCACTCCGGTGTTCCCCAGCGGTAGGAATCCGCCTTCAGGTCTTCGAAGATATCGATGAGTTCCTGCTGCACCTCATCGCTGCTGTAGAAAAAGCCCATTTCATTGTTAAACAGGCGGGAACGATAATCAAAGTTCGCCGTACCCACAAATCCCGCATTATGTCCCATGAAAAACTTGGCGTGTAATTTCCCGTAATGGACAGATCCTTTTCCCAGCATCGCGGCATCCAGCTTGCCGGTCTGGTAGATAAAGAGTTGCGGATGATTCACACATTGCCGCCATGCCTCGCTTGCCACCACAGCCTCGTTCAATTCGCCTCCCTTGAGGCTGGACAACCAGGCCGCTTCCAGCTCCGGGGTCAACAGCAGCCGCGGCCCCATGTCCATGTCAATCATCGCCTGGGCCATGAAATTATCGCTGGTGAGTACCGAGTTGGTGACAATCTCTACCCTGTTGTTCGGATGCTCGTCCAGCCACCGCAACATTTCGGTCGCACCATCATGAATAACATTACCGTCGGCATCATAATACTTGGCAATAAACAGGTAGGGTGAGACGATGCGCAGCGTACCAGTGCTGTCCAGTTCATCGCCGTAATTCGCAAGGATGTACATAATAGAATTCGGATTATCCTGGAGATTGCGCTCGACCTCTGTCACCACGTTGCGATTGGTCAGGTTCGCCAGTTCATGCGCCAGCAAGACATCGGCATTCTGGAAACCGCTACGCATATACCCGGGCATCTCTGACATGTACCGCTTTATCGTGGGCTGCGATTGCAGAAACTCAAGACTCTGCCGGGCGCGCTCCCGCTCGGCGCGGAACGGGTCCGGATCTTCTCCGGGCTCCTCGGGATCGTCAAAATAGACAGGCCGAAGCCGTTTATTCCCCTTGTGCAGAAACAGCAGACTGTAGTAGATGGTGCTGGTGTTACCGACCGTGGGTTCGCTAAAGGTGTCTGATTCACGGGACTTCAGCAGTATTTCCACATCACGGTAGGCACTGGGATCTTCCGAGCCATCCGCCTTGATACCGTAGTATGAGAGTGAAACATTGCGACCGCCGGTTATCACCATCGCCTTGCCAGGAAAGACGCCGTCAACGACCAGCAGCTTGTCATGAGAACGACGATTCGACCAGCTGTACACGCTGGTCAGTGCGTTAAATATGACCACCTGTACACGGGCCGGGTAATCGGTCAACTGTCCATCAACCGTTCGCATAGTGCCGGCCTGTTGCGCACAGGTTTCCAGTGCCATCAGGGGCGTATGAGACGGATCGATTGATCCAATGGAGTCCACCATCACGCGCACATCAACACCACGTTTGACCGCATTACACAGGGCGCCCAGTATGGCCTGTCCGACAACGTCATACGTGAAAATATAGTAAACCACATCAATGGTGTGCTCTGCATTCTCGATCATCCACAGTTTCAGCGCCAGCGAGCGAACGGAATCTTCCTGTGACGGGCCGAGTATTTTTACTTCTTCATGTTGTATCGGGATCTCGGCCTGCTTGCCCACTTCAATCGGATCTGCTTGCAGGTGTTTGTAACTGACCCAGGTCCTGGAATCGTACAGCTGCCGAATGAATTCATCATTACCGGCATTGACACTCGCAGCATCCATCAGTTGCCCGGTCGACTCCAGGGGATAGACCTGTCTGCTTCCCGGTGTTGCGCAGGCAGCCAGCAGTGAAACAAGTAACAGCTGCAGAAAGAGTCTGGATAGTTTCATGGAGTCGTCCCCTTATTGTTTACCGGTGCCATCAGCGGGATATTGGTGGCATGCTGATTGATGCCTGCTTCAATCGGTTGCGCTCGATCCCTGAGACCGATCTCCGCAAGAACCGCCTTGTGATCCGATACCACATCGGGCAACACCTCGTAGCTGATGAATTCCAGTGTGTCCGATACCAGGATCCAGTCGAGGCGTTTATTGCCTGACGGGTAGGTAGCCAGATCGTCCGCCGCGGGGCGGTAGCCTTTCAGTTCATTATCATTGGCAAGCGCCCGGACCACCCGTTCGTCCGCCAGCCAGTCACTGTTAAAATCACCAAGAATGATTAACGGGTTGTCACGCCCTTCAAGTACCTGTGTAATCTCACGGATCTGGCGCTCCCTGATCTGCTTGCGTGAAAAGTCCAGGTGCACGGATACAATATCAAGCACAACGGCAGGCTGATCCTGTCCGTACGGCTGCCACACGATCTGCGCCAGGGTGAAGCCCTTGTTCAGGGTGGGCGGTGATGGCTCAAAGGTATAGTTGAGCGTCTCGGTGAAATCGGCATGCGACAGGATCGCGGTGCCATAGTTAAACAGCCAGCTGCGCGCATGTGCCGTGTGCACGGCGGCGGGATAATTTGCCCGCTCGGCCAGCAGGGCAATGTGATCAAAATGTCCACTCCACAGGGAAGGTGCATCGGCCTCCTGCAAGGCCACAATATCCGCATCCCTTTGAACGAGCACCGCGGCAATCTCATCCAGGTTCTTCCTGATCGTGGCACCGCTGAGAAACAACTGGTTGATGCCGTCTTTGCGGCCATGTGCAATGTTCAGACTCATGACCTTCAGCGTCTCCGCTGTAAAGGCAATCTGCGATGACTGCGGCTGGATAACGGTGGTGACCATTGCCGGCACTTCCGAACAACCGGACAGCAGCAGCGACAGACAACACGCGGCCATCCAGCGGAGCGGGACAGTACCTGCGATCTGGCGATCGATTATCATCATGGTCTCCCAGTATATTTCTCTGCCAGGCAACAGACCAGCACACACAGCGGCCGATGTACCCGGGCACACGGGCGAATTTCGGTCACATAATGCCTGATCATACGTATAATCAGGCGATGCTGGCCTTTATTCTGCAGCGCCTGCTGGGCGCACTTCTGGTAATCCTTGGCGTCGTCAGCATCGTGTTCCTGCTGGTACACATGATTCCCGGTGATCCTGTCGAGATTATGCTGGGCGAATCGGCGTCCATGGCAGACAGGGAAGCGCTGCGCGTTTCGCTGGGGCTGCACCTGCCAATCGGCGTGCAGTTTCAGAACTATCTACACGGCCTGTTGCAGCTGGATCTCGGCAGTTCCATTCACTTGCGACGACCGGTCGCGGACCTGTTACTGGAACGCCTGCCGGCGACCGGCCTGCTGGCGCTGGTAACGCTGCTCATCACGCTGTCGCTGGCACTGCCACTCGGTGTCATTGCCGCGATACGCCGCAACACCTGGTGGGATACCGGGGCAATGAGTTTCTCCATGCTGGGGATATCGATACCCAATTTCTGGCTCGGTCCTCTGCTGATACTGGTGTTTTCACTGTGGCTGGGCTGGTTTCCGATCAGTGGTCGCAGCGGCGTCTCATCGGTGATCCTGCCGGCACTGACGCTGGCCACCGGGCTGATTGCGGTGCTGTCGCGCATGGTGCGCAGCAGTATGCTGGAAGTACTGGGCGAGGATTACATGCGCACGGCCAGGGCCAAGGGCATGCCGCCAGGCAGGGTGATCCTGCATCACGGCTTGCGCAATGCCCTGCTGCCGGTGATCACCTTGCTGGGTTTGCAACTTGGCGCCTTGCTTGCCGGGGCCGTGATCACGGAAACCGTGTTTTCCTGGCCCGGTATCGGGCTGTTGACCATTGAATCAATCCAGTCACGTGATTACCCGGTGGTACAGGCCTGCGTGCTGCTCATCAGTATCACCTACGTGCTTGTCAACCTGCTGACCGATCTCGCATATGCCTGGATTGACCCGCGTATCCGCCTCGGGAGCGGACACTGATGCGCAACGGGCTGACCGGCACCGTACCCGTTGTGCTGCTGGCACTGTGGGCCATGCTGTCGATCGGCGCCCACTTCCTGCCGCTGCAACCCGACGTGATTCAGCTGCAACAAATTCTGGCGGCACCCGGTGACGATGCCTGGCTCGGCTATGACGACCTTGGGCGGGACATCCTCGATCGTATGATCGTCGGTGCACGCACATCTTTCCTGGTTGCCGCCTGGGTGGTCAGCCTCTCCCTGCTGCTGGGCACTCTGCTGGGCACGGCGAGTGCCTACCACGGTGGCTGGTGGGATCGCACGACGGTACTGGTGGTGGATGTATTCCTCGCCTTTCCCGGCATCCTGCTGGCGATCGCCCTGGCCGGCTTGCTGGGACCGGGGATAGACAACGTGGTGATTGCACTCACCACCGTCGGCTGGGTAGGCTATGCACGCTTGTCACGCGCACAGGTGCTGTCACTGAAGCACCGCGAGCATGTTCAGGCCGCCGAGGCACTGGGTAACAGCAAATGGCGTATTATTCGCAAACATTTGCTGCCGCTGATGGCGGCGCCGCTGATTATCGAGGCGACCTTCGGTATCGCGGCAGTGGTGATTGCCGAGGCCGGATTATCCTTTCTCGGACTTGGCGTACAACCACCGCAGGCCTCGTGGGGTGCCATGATTCGTGACGGTACACGCTACATGCTGGTCGCGCCGCACATGGTGCTGGCACCGGGGGTGGCACTATTCGCCGTGGTATTGTCGGTGAACCTGCTTGGCGACCGCTTGCGCGACAAACTGGATATCAGACTGACAGACAGGAACGGCACGCAATCATGAGAATGACAACGCCATGACACTGGGCCCGCTGATGGCGGATATCGAGGGCCTCGAGCTAACTGACGAGGACCGGGAATTACTGCGCCACCCGGCCGTCGGGGGCGTCATCCTGTTCAGCCGCAATTACGCATCGACCGGGCAACTGAGCGCACTTGTCGACGCGTTGCACCGCCTGCGTGATCCGCACCTGCTGGTTGCCGTCGACCAGGAGGGTGGACGGGTACAGCGCTTCAGGGATGAATTTACCCATCTTCCACCACTGGCCTGTCTCGGCAGCATACATGACACGGACGCGGACCGTGCCCGGCATCTTGCCCGTGTCAGCGGCTGGCTGATGGCATCCGAGCTGCGTGCCGTCGGTATCGATCTCAGTTTTGCCCCGGTGCTTGATCTCGAGTTCGGTGTCTCTTCCATCATCGGTAACCGCGCCCTGCACAAACGTCCCGAGGTCGTTGCGGAACTGGCGCTGGCCTACCAGGCGGGAATGCACGATGCCGGCATGGCCGCCACCGGCAAACACTTTCCGGGCCATGGTGCCGTCGCTGCGGATTCGCACGTTGCCTTGCCGGTCGACGAGCGCCGCTTTGAAGATATGGCACAGTGGGACATGGTGCCCTTCAGGCGCATGATCGATGCCGGCCTGGCGGCCATCATGATGGCACATGTGGTGTATTCTGCCGTCGATAAACAACCGGCAAGCTTTTCACGTTACTGGATCAAGGCCATATTGCGTGAGCAACTCGGCTTTAACGGCCTGGTGTTCAGCGACGACCTGAGCATGGAAGGCGCCGCGTGTATCGGCGATCATAGCGCGCGCGCGCAAGCCGCACTGGAGGCTGGCTGTGACATGGTACTGGTGTGCAATAATCGTGAACAGGCCGGTTGTGTTGCGGAGCTGCTTGGTGACTACCAGAATCCCATCGCACATACCCGCATGATGCGCATGCACGGACGCAAGCCCCTCAACCTGAATATACTGCATAGCGACCCCCGCTGGGCGCAGGCGGTTGCGGCCGTCAAGGGTTACGAGGAAACACCTGAGCTCGACCTGGACACGGATTATTAGAGTAAACGCAACTATTCACCTCAGAGGTATATGACACCTATCCAGAGGATGTCATCACTAAAAACCCCATTAGCCACGGAATCCACGGAAGAACACGGAAATATGACTTCTAAGGCTTTTATTTTTTCGTGTTTTCCGTGGATTCCGTGGCAAAATGTTCAAATAAATGCCTTTCGCCTCTTTGTTTCTGTGGTGAGCTGAATAGTTACGAGTAAACAATCTATTGCATGCTAAATATTATGTATTTTAAAAACACTTCTCCGGAATTCAACGATGCCCCTGTCACGCGCTGAAATCATCGAGATTCAGGACCATGCCGAGTGCCTGCATGATACCGGCACAGTGCACCAGGCACTCGATCAAATGGCAGCAGCCATCACCGAGACCCTCGGCGAGACCCTGCCGGTTGTCCTGTGCGTACTCAACGGCGGCATCATCCCGACTGGACAGCTGCTGACACGCCTGGAATTCCCGCTGGAAACCGGCTATCTGCACGCAACCCGTTATCGCGGCAAAACCCGCGGCGCAGATATGCACTGGCTCTGTGAACCCTCGATCGAGTTGCAGGACCGTACGGTACTGATCGTCGATGATATCCTCGATGAAGGCCTGACACTGGCTGACATCGTTGATTTCTGCGAGAGCTCGGGTGCCACACAGGTCTACAGTGCCGTACTGGTTCAGAAACAGCATCAGCGCTGCGCCGCCGGCGTCAGCGCGGATTTTGTCGGACTGCAGGTCGAGGACCGTTATGTCTTCGGTTTTGGTATGGATTACAAAGGCTATCTGCGTAACATGAACGGCATCTATGCGCTCGGGGAGCCAGGCAACCAGTGACGGGCATCGCGATTATCGGCGGCAGCGGCCTCTACCAGCTGGACGCCCTCGATAACAGCCACGCTGAAACCGTATCCACCCCATACGGTGAGCCGTCCGATGCGCTCACCATCGGCTCCATGCAGGGAGAAAGTGTCGTGTTTCTTGCGCGGCACGGCGCCGCGCATACCATCCCGCCACACCGGGTCAACTATCGGGCCAATCTGTGGGCCCTGAAACAGCAGGGTATCCGCTCGGTCATTTCAGTGTGTGCCGTTGGCGGTATTCGCGCAGCGATCAGGCCGGGTGCCATCGTCGTCCCGGACCAGATGATCGACTACACCTGGGGCAGGGAACACACCCTCTATGAGCGGGACCTGGCGGAAGTGACCCATATCGACTTCACCGAACCTTACTGCGCCGAGTTACGCATGGCATTGATCGATGCGGCGGCGTCTGCAGGTATCGAGATTTTCCCGACCGCGACCTACGGAGCAATGCAGGGGCCGCGACTGGAAACAGCCGCGGAAATCAATCGTATGGAAAGAGACGGCTGTGACATCGTCGGCATGACCGGCATGCCCGAGGCCTCGCTGGCCCGCGAACTGGGACTTTGCTATGCGGCGATTGCGGTGTCGGCCAATGACGCCGCCGGGCGCGGTGACGGCCCGATTGAAATGGATGAAATAAAGGTCAACCTCGACACCGGCTTGCACAACGTCAAGCTGATACTGCAGCATTTTCTGCAGGCACGCCGCTAAACAGGTAGGAGCGCCGTCCCCGGCGCGATTCGGGGTGTAACAAGAAACAATCGCGCCGGGGACGGCGCTCCTACAGGAATTACCGTGTCAGCTGATCGTCATCCGGCAACGGTTCATCATCCGCGGCGCTTTCCTCTTCGGCGGCTGCGGCCTCCATCTCTTCCTCAAGCAATTGCTGTTGCATCTGTGGCGACTGGTAGGGCGTCACGATAGCAATCATTCCAAAGCGCGGATGGTCGAAATAATGCACTTTGCCACTCTTCTTGATACGACGCCTTTCACTGAGTTCATAAACGGGCGAACCGGTCGCATCTTCTGTAGCCGACAACGTCGCATACGCGGATGACAGAAATAAATCCACATCGAGGTGCAGGTAGCGTTCACGGACCAGATTGATACGCCCGGAAAGGCGCCTGCTGCCATTCTGCACACTGGTATCAACGGAATACCCGATCGCGTTGCGACTGTCATAGGCAGGCTGTCGCCAGGCAGTGTGCAGCAACACCGAATAGCCCCGCGATTGCTTCAATCCGTAGGCGATGCCCCCCAGCTGGTAGCTGGACTCGGGCCGCTCACTGATCTGTCCCTCGGCCACAAAATCCTGTGCAGCGGGGTTATCGCGGACGCTCGTTGGCCAGCGCTCACCGTCATCACCCGAGTTCTGATTGCTGAATATAATCACCTCGACATCGTAGACTGGCACTTCGGCAAGGGCCATTGGGCTGCCGGCAAGGGCGAGGACAAGCGCCACAGTGCACAGCATGAGCTGGCTGGCTTTGCGGGAAAGAGCGTCAGGGGATTGCATAGGGTTCATTCGCATGGTCTGTGTCAGTGTGTTTTTCGAGCCAGTGTCTTCAGTAGTTCAGCAAGCCTGTCAAAGCGGTCTGACTCGTTGTGAAAGTCTCCGTAGAGTCGCAGTCGGGTGCCACCCTCCAGACGGTAATGCTGTGGCTGCGATTGTATTAAATCGATCAGGCGGTCGGTATCGATGGCCGGTTCATTGTCGAACAGTATACGTCCTTCTTCACTGCCAATCTCGATTTTCCGGATACCCATGGGGGTGGCCAGCAGTTTCAGCGCGGCGATCCTGAACAGGTTTTTGACGGGCTCGGGCAACAGGCCGAAGCGGTCGATCATCTCGATCTGCAGGTCACGCAGCTGCTCATCCGTCTCCATGCCGGCGACCCGCTTGTAGAGCACCAGTCGGGTATGCACATCATGGACATAGTCATCCGTGATCAGGGCCGGTACCGACAGGTCGATTTCTGTTCCCTGGTGCAACGGCCGGTCCAGATCGGGGGTGCGACCTTCCTTGAGCGCCTTGACGGCACGTTCCAGCAAATCGGTATACAGCGAGAAGCCGATTTCATGGATCTGGCCGCTCTGATCTTCGCCCAGCAATTCACCGGCACCGCGTATTTCCAGGTCATGGGTTGCCAGGGTGAAACCGGCACCCAGCTCTTCCATGGACTCAATCGCCGCGAGGCGCTTTTCGGCATCCGCGGACAGCGAGCGGCGCGAGGGGATCAACAGGTAGGCATAGGCGCGGTGATGCGAGCGTCCGACGCGCCCGCGCAACTGGTGCAGCTGTGCAAGACCCAGCTTGTCGGCACGGTTCATGATGATGGTATTCGCCGTCGGTACATCAATACCGCTTTCGACAATGGTACTGCACAGCAGCAGGTTGAAGCGGCGATGGTAAAAATCCAGCATGACCTTTTCAAGATCGCGCTCGCGCATCTGCCCGTGGGCAATTTCAATGTGCGCCTCGGGAACGATCTCACCGAGCTCTGTTGCCATGCGCTCGATCGAGGCCACATCGTTATGCAGGAAATAAACCTGCCCGCCACGCTTGATCTCGCGCAGACAGGCCTCGCGTATCGTTTCCCTGTCCCACTCGCAGACAAACGTTTTTATGGCCAGCCGGTTGGGCGGCGGTGTGCTGATAATGGACAGATCGCGCATGCCCGACAGCGACATGTTGAGGGTACGCGGAATGGGCGTCGCGGTCAGGTTCAGAATATCGATTTCAGCACGCAGGCGTTTGACGGCTTCTTTCTGCCGCACCCCGAAGCGGTGTTCTTCATCAATGATCAGCAGGCCGAGGCGCTTGAACTTTACGGCGGGTTGCAGCAGCTTGTGCGTGCCAACGACGATATCAATCGCGCCGGTCTGCAGCGCGGCCAGAATTTCGTCCTGCTGTTTGCCGGAACGGAAACGCGACAGCGCCTCGATGCGAACCGGCCAGTCTGAAAAGCGATCACAAAAGTTCTGGTAATGCTGTTGTGCCAGCAGGGTAGTGGGCACCAGCACGGCAACCTGTTGTCCATCCTGTACCGCCAGGAACGCTGCACGCATGGCCACCTCGGTCTTGCCAAAGCCGACATCGCCGCACACCAGCCGGTCCATGGGCATGCCGGACTGCATGTCCGCCAGCACGACGTTGATCGTCTCTTCCTGGTCCGGCGTTTCTTCAAACGGGAAGTCCGCCGCAAACGCCGCATACTCATCACCCGGCCCGCTATAGGCATGGCCCTTGCGGGCCGCCCGGCGCGCATAGATGTCCAGCAGCTCCACGGCCACATCGTGTATGCGCCGGGTTGCCTTGCGCCGTGCCCGTTCCCATTGCTCGCCGCCCAGCTTGTGCAGCGGTGCATGTTCGGGTGAGGCCCCGGTATAGCGACTCACCAGTGCCAGCGAGGCCACGGGCACATAGAGCTTGTCATTACCGGCATATTCTATGGCCAGGTATTCCGTTTCTATGTCCCCGACCTTGAGCGTCTCCAGTCCCAGATAACGCCCGACGCCGTGTTCCTCGTGAACAACGGGAGCATTGATCTCCAGGTTGGTCAGGTTCCTGACAATACTCGACGGATCCCGCGAGGGCTTGCGGCGACGCGTCTGCCGGGCATGGTCGCCGAACAATGCCGTCTCGGTAATGACCGCCAGCCGCGGGGTGTCCAGGATCAACCCCTGTTCGAGGGGGGCAACCGTCACGCAGATGTCGCTGTTCGACTTGAGAAAACCATCCCAGTCACTGACAGGCTCCGGACGTATGCCAAATCCGCGCAGCTGGTCCAGCAGGGATTCACGTCGCCCGGTCGACTCGGCGGTAATGAGAATGCGACCGTCAAACCCGGCGATAAAGGCCTGCAAGGAAGCCGCCGGCTGCTCGGCATGCGGCCTGAATTTCAGATCGCCGGGCAGATGTACCGCGTAGTCGATTTTCCTGTGTGGTGTTTTTGTGCCGCGAAACAGATCGACATCGATATGCGCCGCTGCAGCCATGCGCTGCTGCAGTTCCCGGTATTCGATATAGAGCCTGTCCGGCGGCAGCAGCGGCCGCTCGATATTGTGACGCCGCGCCTCATAGCGCTCCAGCAACTGCTGCTGAAAACCCTCGCAGGCAGGCCCGGTTGCATCCAGCTGCAACACACAGACGTTTGCCGGGAGATAGTCCAGCAACGTGCAGGTTTGCTCCATGAACAGCGGCATATAGTATTCGATCCCGGCGGGCGCAATACCATTGCTGACATCCCGGTAGATCGAACAGTTCTGTGGATCACCTTCAAAGTTTGCACGGAAACGCTGGCGAAACGAGCGGATCGCAGCGTCGTCCATGGGGAACTCGCGGGCAGGCAGCATGCGAATCTCGTCCAGTGTCTGCTGTGAACGCTGTGTCTCGGTGTCAAACGTCTTGATCGACTCGATTTCATCGTCAAACAAGTCGATCCTGAAGGGCAGGGGATTACCCATGGGATACAGATCCAGCAGTGAGCCGCGCACCGCGAACTCGCCATGTTCCATCACCTGCGAGACACAGCGGTAGCCGGCGCTCTCCAGGCGCGTGCGCATGGCGTCCAGATTCAGGCTGTCACCGGTTTTCAGAATCAGGCTGTTGCGGGTGATGTAGTCACGTGGCGGCAGTCGCTGCAGCAGCGTGGGTGCCGGCACAATCAGCAGGCCGCGACGTTGCTCCGGCAATGCATACAAGGTGGCCAGACGCTCGGAAACGATATCCGGATGCGGCGAAAAACTGTCGTATGGCAGGGTTTCCCAGTCAGGAAAGGTCGTGACAGGGAGTGCCTGCTGTGCCGCGAAGAATGTGATCTGGTCCTGCAGCAATTCTGCAGTCTGCATGTCCGGCGTTACGACAACCACCAGGCCTTCATGTTGACGGGCCGCATTGGCAATCGCCAGTGGCAGACTGTCTCCGCCAAGGCCTGTCCAGACCAGCTGTTCAGGAGCGTGCGGCACGTCGGGGGTCAGCACCGAGTGTTGTATAACGGAGTGATGGTCAGCCTGGGCTATGCGTGACATGTGATGAGCGGGACAGGACAGTTATTAACCCCGGACCCTGCTGTCAGTCCGGGGCCCGGGTTAAGGTCAGAACAGGATAGCGTTTTTTGCTTACAGCTTGTCGCCGATGGTTTGCCCCTTGAAACCGAGTTTTTTGAAGACCATGTAGCCTGGACAAATGCCGGTAACACCGGCAAACGTCAACGCGGCAACCGGGAGATAGAGCACCCAGTGAACAGTATTAAATCCTGTCAGCCATATCCCCAGCAGGATCAAGGCAGCCATCACCAGAAACAGCATTCGAATCGCACTCATTATGATGAAACTCCTGTATTATCCATACTCGTTTTTGACAGGCCGGGATACGTTACGGGGTTATCGCGGCGGCGGAAATGAATCGCAGCACTACTGACCTGTGCATGTATATCAGGAAGGGTCAGCAAGAGCCGCCATTTTATGCCGCCTGCTGTGACGTTACAAATATTTATACCGCTAAAAGGGCAATAAGACCAGGGAACTATCGTGGCTAAATCCTATGCAGAATGGCTAATTCGCTGGCGCTACCTGATCCTGATCGCAACACTCATTCTGGTTGCGGCAGCTGCTGGCGGTTTGCAATTCATTACCTTCAAAACCGATTACCGGGTATTTTTCAGCGCTGATAACCCCCAGTTGCTGGCCTTTGAAGAACTGCAGAACACCTACACCAAGACGGACAATGTCATGTTCGTGCTGGCGCCCAAAGACGGACAGGTCTTTAACCGGGCAACACTGGCCAGTGTTGAACGGCTGACCGAAGCCTCATGGCAAATGCCCTGGTCACTGCGTGTCGACTCGCTGACCAATTACCAGCATACCTCGGCCGATGGCGATGATCTGGTAGTCGCTGATCTGGCAGCAGATCCGCAGTTACTCGAGGCGGAAGACTTCGAGGCAATCCGTGATATTGCGCTGCATGAGCCCTTGCTGGTCCATCGTCTGATCTCGGAGAACGGGCAGGTAACCGCCGTCAATGTAACTATCCAGTTGCCGGATCAAGGGACTGGCGAGGAGGTGCCCGAAATCACAGCCTTTGCCCGCGATCTGGTCAAGGAAATCGAGGCAGGCAACCCCAACCTGGATGTCTATCTCACCGGGATGGTTGTCATGAACAATTCATTTCCGGAGGTTAGCATTCATGACCAGCAGACCCTGATCCCGATCATGTTCGGTGTGGTTCTTTTCACACTGGTGCTGCTGTTACGTTCGTTCACCGCCATGCTGGCAACCTTCCTGGTCATCATTTTTTCCATCATGACGGCAATGGGGCTGGCCGGCTGGATGGGAATTGCACTGACCCCGCCATCGGCGTCATCACCCACCATCATTCTGACGCTGGCCGTGGCTGACTGTGTTCACATCCTGGTTACCCTGCTGCAGGGTATGCGCAAGGGTCTTGAAAAGACAGCGGCAATCGTCGACAGCCTGCGCATCAACATGCAACCGGTGTTTCTCACCTCGGTGACAACCATCATTGGCTTTCTGAGCATGAACTTCAGCGATGCGCCACCTTTCAGGGACCTGGGCAATATCGTTGCCATGGGTGTGGCCATGGCCTTCATTTTCTCCGTGACTTTCCTGCCAGCCCTGGTTTCGATGCTGCCGTTACGGGTAAAACCGGGGGGCGAACGCAATACCGAGTTTGTCGACCGTTTTGCCAACTTTGTCGTCAACCGCCGCAATCCACTGTTCTGGGGGATGGGCATTATCGTCCTCATGCTGGTTTCTTTTCTGCCCCGCAACGAACTGAACGATGAATTCATCAAGTACTTTGACAAGACGGTTGACTTCAGGACCGCCACAGAATTTGCCACGGAGAATATCACCGGCATCTACACCATTGAATACTCACTGAGTGAAGGTGAGAGTGGTGGCATCAACGAGCCGGCATTCCTCCAGGATGTGGAACGCTTTGCCGAGTGGTTCAGAGAGCAACCCCACGTGTTACATGTCAACTCGCTGACCGATATCATGAAGCGACTCAACAAGAATATGCATGCTGATGATCCGGACTATTATCGACTACCCGGAGAGCGGAACCTGGCGGCACAGTACCTGCTGCTCTACGAGATGTCATTACCCTACGGTCTGGATCTCAATAACCAGATAGATATCAGCAAGTCGTCAACCCGTCTTACGGTATCACTCGAGAGCGTTTCCAGTAACGAACTCCTCTCGATTGAGGCCCGGGCCCAGCAATGGCTGCACGACAATGCACCCTATATGAAATCCGGTGGCGCCAGTCCATCGGTCATGTTTGCCTATATCGGGCAACGCAATATTCGCAGCATGCTCACCGGTACCAGTGTGGCGCTGGTGCTTATTTCACTGATCCTTATTGTTGCCCTGCGCTCTGTGAAAATCGGCCTGATCAGCCTGATCCCGAACCTCGCTCCGGCGGCCATGGCCTTCGGACTGTGGGGACTTTTTAACGGCCAGATCGGTCTGGGACTCTCGGTGGTCATGGGGTTGACACTCGGTATTGTTGTTGATGATACCGTGCATTTTCTCAGCAAGTATCTGCGTGCCCGTCGGGAGCAGGGACTGAATGCGGAAGATGCCGTACGTTATGCATTTCACACCGTAGGTATTGCCCTGGTCGTAACCACCCTGGTGCTGATCGCAGGTTTCATGGTGCTGACCCAGTCGGCTTTCAAGCTGAATGCCGACATGGGCCTGCTGACAGCCATCACCATCGGGCTGGCACTGATAGCCGACTTCATATTCCTGCCACCCTTGTTGATGAAAGCAGACAGGAAAGCCAGGTAACGAGAAACTAGCGAATCTCTTCTATCGAAAATTTCTTTTCCATCACCGTCGGGGTAATCAGTGCATAGCCCTGCAGCTGCCAGTGTGCCAGTTCCGGTATGGCAGAGGGCACAACCTCGACAAATTCGTAGAAATCACTGGTTTCATAGCCAAAATCATGGGCCGCAATACCACATACCTTGAACTTCACGCCGAGGCTGGCGTAGTAGCGCATGCGCTCAACCGTGTCCTGGTATCTTTCATAGTTCTTGCGCGCAAGCGTCACAATCTCGGTGCCGTGGATGACAACAACGATATCCAGAAACTCCGGTGCAAGATTGTAGGGATCATCCATCAGTGGATTCATCAGGGAACGAATCCAGTACAGTGCATTGGCAATCTTGTCCGGGTTGTCAAAATAAAAGTCGTATACGACCTGTTGTTCGGAATAGGGCGTTTGCACAACGCGTGATGCCTTGTCATCTGCAAATCCCGTCAGGCTTGCAATGGCAATCGTGAATACAAATACAACACGCAGGTATTTCATCATGGCGTCCTCGGCTATACAGGAGTCAGGTCAGACTTACTATAGTGCATTCAGCGGAAATCGGAACAGAAACCATAAAAAAAGGGCAGCTAATGCCGCCCTCTGTGTTGAAGTATGTGTAACATCCTATTTGCCTGGGACCGTGCTCAGGCCAAGAATTTCCCAGTCCTGCATACCGCCACGGTACCACTTGATCTTGTCAGCCGGGTAACCGAATTTCAGCAGGTTCAGGATATTGTTCGGAGACTGACCACACCACATGCCGTTACAGAACAGCACCAGCGTCTTCGCACTGGAGTAGTCCCACAGCCCTTCCAGTTCCTTGACACCGAATTTCTCCACCATGATTTCTCCGATTGAGATCGGATCAGCACCCCGGGCCGGATTCAGGGCAGTCCAGGGAATGTTGACGGCACCCGGGATCGTACCTTTCCTGACCCAGTCCGGCGTGCGCGAATCAATCACAAGGATGGATTCATCACCTGCATTTATCCGCGCAAGGTATGCAAGCACTTCAAGCTCTGCAATCGTTTCCACGCCAGGTGCAACGACAGCAGGCTGGATACAGAACGGCGGGCACTTGCGCGAGGTCCAGGCGAAATCATGATTTACGGTATTCTTCTGATTCTGGTTACGCGATATAGTGGTTTTTTTGCCATCATGCAACACTTCAACGGACGCCATGTCCGGCGTGATGTTTACTTCGACCTTGTCTGCGGCAAAGGTGCCACTAGAAGCCAACAGTGCGCTGGAAACAATTGATGTTGCAAACAGGGTTTTCATCCATTTCATATTGCTAATGCTCCTCGTTGTACAGTGACGTGAGTATGACATATGTAAATAACAAGTCACTATTCAGATCACAATAACAAAAGCATATGACATCGCCAGTCATGGCAGGATCTGCAGAATGGCATCGATGTCGATCCTGCCTCACGACAGGGATACCGGGTTCTTTTTCTGCTGCCCGGCAAGTGCCACGCGCTGCTCATAGGCGTCCCGGGCAATGCGAATATCCTCGAGGAAGTAACCCAGTTCGTCCATATGCAGGGCTTGTGGACCATCAACCAGCGCCTTGCTTGGGTGCGGATGGAAATCGACCAGCACCATGTTGGCACCGGCGATGACACCCTGGGCAGTCACATGAAAAACATCCATTATGCCTTCGTGTGTCGCCTCGCGGCTACCAACCGAGTGCGACGGGTCGATACACACGGGCATCCGCGTCAGACGGTGCACGACCGGTACATGTGCAAAATCAATAAAATTGCGATGCGGATCCCCCATGTTGGTCTTCATGCCACGCAGACCGAATACCACGCGGCGATTGCCTTCGCTGGCAAGGTATTCCGCCGCATTTAACGATTCTTCCAGGGTGATTCCGAAACCGCGCTTCAGCAGCACCGGGAATTCACGTTCGCGGCCAATCGATTTCAGCAGCTCGAAATTCTGGGTATTGCGGGTGCCGATCTGCAACATGACACCGGTGGGATGTCCGGTCAATTCCAGCGCCTCGTGTATCTCGCGGACATGGGTGTCATGGGTCACTTCCATCGCAATGACCTTGATGCCGTATTTACCCGCCAGCTCGAATACCCACGGCAGGCAACTTTTACCGTGACCCTGGAATGAATAGGGGTTCGTTCGCGGCTTGTAGGCACCCATGCGCGTGCATTGCTGACCCTGTTCCTGCAAGGCACGCATCATGATCTCGACATTTTCGGGTGTATCCACCGCACACAAACCGGCGAACACATGCAGATTGTCCTGACCAAAGCGCACGCCGTTGTAATCAAAATAGGTCGCGCGTTTGTCATCATGATGACGCCCCAGTATCCGGTATTCCTCGGAGACCCGTACCACGCGTTCCACACAGGTAAAACTCTGCATTTCCTCTGCTGATAACGTCGCGGTATCACCCACCAGGTATATTTCCGTCAGCGTCTGCAGGGCGCCGACTTCATCGTGTACACGGGTCTGGATATTGCTGAGATTGGAGAGGAACGCCATCAGCTGCCGGTAATCATCACCGTTCTTGTCTGTATCGGCGTGTAGAATAAGGATCATGCCTGTTGCCCTGACTGCTGGAATGGAATGGCGCGCTATTATCCCTGAAATACCGCTGATTGACCATGCCGCCGCACCCGGCAACGGTACTAGTCACGGTAACGTTTCAGCAGATCCTGGTAGGCATCGATGCGGCGGTCGCGCAGAAACGGCCATTGCTGACGCAATGCCTCGGTGCGGGCGAAATCGATGCGGGTGACCAGTACAGCATCCCGATCGGCATCAGCCTGTACCAGCAATTCACCCTGTGGACCGATGACGCAACTACTGCCCCAGAAATGAATGCCATCACTGTGAGCGGACGGGTCTGCTTCATGTCCGGTTCGGTTGCAGGCCATCACCGGCAGACAGTTGGCAATTGCATGGCCACGCTGGATGGTCAACCAGGCATCCTGCTGCCGCTGCTGTTCCTGCAGATCATCACTGGCATCCCGGCCAATTGCCGTCGGATAAAGCAGTAGGTCGGCCCCGGCAAGCGCCATCATGCGTGCCGCCTCCGGGAACCATTGATCCCAGCATACCAGCACACCAAGCCTGCCAACGGAGGTGGAAACCGGTTGAAATCCCAGGTCACCCGGCGTGAAGTAGTATTTTTCATAGTAGCCGGGATCATCCGGTATGTGCATCTTGCGATAGCAACCGGCAAGGTGGCCATCAGACTCAAGCACCACTGCGGTATTGTGATAGACACCACTCGCGCGACGTTCAAACAACGATGCAACAATCACGATACCGAGTTCAGCGGCGACCTGGCCAAGCAAGTCAGTGGTTGGGCCAGGGACTGTTTCTGCAAGGGAGAAGTGGCCGGGATCCTCTGTTTGGCAGAAATACAGACTGCCATGGAGTTCCTGCAACAACACGAGTTTTGCGCCTTGTTGCGCCGCCTGACGAATCCCCCGAATACTTGCATCAAGATTCGCCTCGCGACTGTCAACGCATGCCTGCTGCACCAGTCCGACTGACAATAACTTGCTACTCATGAGTTAATCCGATAATTGCATAAATCCCGGCCTGAAAGCTGGTTCGCCAGATGATTTACAGGATGAAATGAATATTTCATTGTGATCCTGGAGTTCACTACCAGTGAAGTTCTGGATTAGTGCTGTAGGAGCGCCGTCCCCGGCGCGAATCGCGGCGAGACGCCGCTCCTACAATAAGACTTTTTGCAATGATTGGATTAATCCCCGTCCACAGACTCGTTGATTGTGCAGGAGTGGAGTGCACGCACCATTCAGAATTGCAGCACACCCTCCGGTAACTGCATTGTAGCGCAGTGCAAACTGCCATACTGCTGTATCAGGGGCAGGCAATTGATCGCTATGATTTCCCGGTCCGGGAAACAGCGCTGCAATACTCCCAGGGACTGCTGGTCCGCCGGGTCATCATAAACCGGCACCAGCACTGCGTGATTGATGATCAGGAAGTTTGCATAACTCGCCGGCAAGCGTTCACCGGCATCTGAATAGACCGCCCCGGGCATCGGCAAGGGGTGCAGGGTGTAGGGGGTTCCATCATGTGCGATAAAACCGCGCAGTTGCTGTTCCATGGCGCTCAAGTCCCCGTGGTGCACATCATCAGGATCCGTGCATTGCAGGTAGGCAATATCATGCGCGGTGCAAAACCGGGCCAGCATATCCACATGGCCATCGGTGTCATCACCCCGGAGCATGCCGTGATCAAGCCACAGGGTCCGTTCAATACCGAGGACATCCCGGAAACAGCCTTCCACTGCCGCCTTGTCCATACCCGGATTGCGTGCTGACTCAAGCAGGCAGCGCGTCGTCGTCAACAAGGTCCCGAATCCATCGGTATCGATTGCGCCCCCCTCAAGCACCAGTGACTGCTGTGTTAACTCGGGTACGCTAAAAACCCCCGCATCAAACAGCTTGCGTGATACCTGATTGTCGCGCTTTGACTCGTGCTTTCCACCCCAGCCATCGAACGTGAAGTCCAGCAGCCGCGTTCCATTTCTGCCGGCTACAGACAGTGGACCATAATCGCGCACCCAGGTGTCATTAGTACGCACCGCGACATAGTGAATGGCATGCGCGCTGGCACCTGCCTGTTCAAGCAGGTTGCTGACATGTCGTACATGAGGGTCGTCATAACAAACAAGCAGCACGCGCTCATAACGACTGATCGCGCAGGTGATTGCCAGATAAACCGGCTCTACATCAGCCAGACAGGCTTGCCAGTCGGAATCAGGGTGTGGCCAGGTAAGTATCACCCCGGACTGGGGTGCAAATTCGGGAACCAGGCGAGGGAAGGGCATTCGACGGGTTTGCTACGCTAGCCCATCGCAAACATCAGCATAGTATGACTAAATTGACTATTTATTCACCGGGTGATGAATCACAGAGTGCAGAGCCAGGTCATATTCAAAGTAAACGGAGTAACCATCATATTCCCAGCGGGAAATGGGGGGATCACCGACAGCGGGTATTTCTGCTTTCGGACTACCGAACTGCTGGCGAACTTGTGACATGCTTTGACCGTTTTGGGGTGTCTGGATCCGGGGTGCGGACTGAATGCTGTCTACGAGCAGCACATCGGCAAGAGAAGGACCTGAATGCATCAGGAGGAGCGTCAATAGCGACATCAATACACGACTGCTTTTCATTGGTAACTCCTTGATTTAATTAATAAATATAATATTTTCTGGAGAATCCAGTAACTATATCACTGACAGGCAGAATACAAAAGTAATTCTTAATATAATGTGATATGAATCACTCACCTGCAGATAATATCTCCAATCACTATGCAGCTATCGGCCAAGCACCCGGCAGGTTGAAACCTGAATAACCGGAGAAACCCGAATTACAAAGCCCATGTCACACCGATTCTCCGTCGCCCCCATGCTCGACTGGACGGACCGTCACTGTCGTTACCTGCTGCGTCAGATCAGTCAACACGCCTTGCTGTATACAGAAATGGTCACAACCGGCGCCATCCTGCATGGTGACCGTGAACGTTTCCTTCGTTACGATCCCTGCGAACACCCGCTGGCGCTCCAGCTCGGGGGTAGCGATCCACAGCAACTGGCCGAATGCAGTCGCATTGCTGAAGATGCGGGCTATGACGAAATCAATCTAAACGTTGGCTGCCCCAGCGACCGGGTCCAGTCCGGACGCTTTGGCGCCTGCCTCATGGCAGAACCCGCGCTGGTGGCCGACTGCATAGCGGCGATGAGCAGGGCCGTGTCAGTGCCTGTCACGGTAAAGACACGTATCGGAATTGATGACAGGGATTCATACGAAGAGCTCGCGCACTTTGTCGGCTGCATACAGCAGGCCGGTTGCGAAACCTTTATCATTCATGCGCGCAAGGCATTCCTGCAGGGACTGAGTCCGAAAGAGAACCGCACAGTACCGCCGCTCAACTACGCGTTTGCCTATCGGCTCAAGGAAGATTACCCGGAGCTGAGCATCATCATCAATGGTGGCATTACCGATCTGGATGCAGCTGAACGGCATTTACTGGCCGTGGATGGCGTCATGCTCGGACGCAGCGCCTACCATAACCCGTATATACTTGCAGACGTGGATAGGCGCCTGTTCCATGACGAGACACCGCCCCCGAGCCGCGAAGAGATCGTGCTGCGCATGCTGCCCTACATTGAAAGGGAACTGAATCAGGGATCACCACTCAAACATATCACACGACATATGCTGGGTTTGTTCCAGGGTATGCCCGGCGCGCGTCACTGGCGCAGACATTTAAGTGAATACGGCCCTCGCAGCGGTGCGGGCATCGAGGTAGTAACCCAGGCACTGGAAAAGCTGTCCGCTTACGGGGATACCCATTCAAGCATGCGTAAGGACTGTCAGATTCATGGATAACTTTGTCAGCACACACGAGGCATCGATCAGGTTGGGATTCTTCTTTGGTGTCTTTGCCATTATGGCGGTCTGGGAGATACTTGCCCCTCGCCGGGAACTCACGCAACCCAAGTCAACCCGCTGGCTGAATAATATCGGGCTGGTGGTACTGAATACCGTGATTGTACGCATCGTCTTTCCGACAGCCGCGGTCGGTGTTGCGGCATATGCCATGCAGCAGCACTGGGGACTGTTCAACCAGCTTGATGTTCCCGCCTGGTTAGCGGTCCTCGCGTCCGTCATTATTCTTGATGGCGTTATATATATACAGCACGTCATGTTCCATGCCGTACCGGCCTTCTGGCGACTGCACCGCGTACATCATGCCGATCTCGACTTTGATGTCACCACCGGTTCACGATTTCACACTATAGAAATACTGCTTTCAATGCTCATCAAATTTGCCGCCATTGTGCTTCTGGGACCTCCGCTGGTGGCCGTTGTCATTTTCGAGGTGCTGCTGAATGCCACCGCGATGTTCAATCACAGCAATGTACGATTGCCGCTGCCACTGGACCGGATTATCCGGATGTTTATCGTGACACCGGACATGCACCGCGTGCATCACTCGCACCTCGCACACGAGACCAACAGTAACTTCGGCTTTAACCTGTCGATTTGGGACCGCCTGTTCGGTACCTATCGGGCGCAGCCACAGGATGGGCATACCGGCATGACAATAGGCATCGACACCTTTCGCGATGGCGCACAATGCACACGGCTGCCGCGGCTGTTATTGATGCCGTTTGTTGGCAGAATCAACGACTACGCGATCAATAGCCGCCGCTGGGAAAAACCCGATGAGTCCTGATACACGGCGACGCATTGTTGTTTTTACGCTGCTGCTTGCAGGTATTGCTGCCGCGATTATCTGGCGTGATCACCTGTCGGTTGATGCACTGGTTGCGTGGGTTCAGCAACTGGGATGGCTGGCACCGCTGGTGTTTATTGCCTGCTATGCCGTGTCTGCTGTGTTCTTCATGCCCGGGTTGCTGTTCACGCTGGCCGGCGGTGTCCTGTTTGGCCCCTTGTACGGCACCTTCTATAACCTCACCGGCGCCACCATTGGTGCCACCCTGGCCTTCCTGACCGCACGCTATGTTGCCTACGAATGGGTCGCACAACGAACGGGTACGCGTTTGCGGCAACTGGTCACAGGCGTCGAGAAAGAGGGCTGGCGCTTCGTTGCCTTTACCCGGCTGGTACCGATTTTTCCATTCAATCTTCTCAACTACGCTCTGGGCCTGACGAATATCCGCCTGTCTCACTATATTGTGACCTCTTTCATTTTCATGGCACCCAGCGGTGCGGCGTACACCTACCTGGGTTATGCCGGTCGCGAGGCTGCTGCAGGCGGTGAAGATGTCGTCAGGAAAGTCCTGCTGGCAATTGCCGTGATTGCAACGATTGCCTTTGTCTCGAGGATATGGATGCGCAATCGGCGCAGCAGGATCGAGGTGCAGTGAAAAAGAAACAGGACCTTGTCGTTATTGGTGGCGGCCCCGGAGGTCTGGTCGTTGCCAGTGTCGCCGCACAGGTTGGCCTGCGAGTCACCCTCATAGAAAAGTCGGAGCACCTCGGCGGAGATTGCCTGCACAGCGGCTGTGTACCCAGCAAGACATTCATTCACATGGCCCGCACCGCACACATTGCACGCAGGGGCGCAGCATCTGGACTGCTCTCCGTCATGCCTGACATTGACTATGGCAAGGTTATTGACCGGGTCGAGGATGTGATCAACAGGATTCAGCAGCATGATGATCCAGAGCGCTTTCGCAGCTATGGTTGCGACGTACGCTTTGGCACGGCCCGTTTCATCAGCCCGCATGAAGTCACTGTGGATGACGAGATCATCAGCGGCAGACGCTTTGTTATTGCAACCGGGTCCATACCAGCCATCCCGCCGATACCCCTGCTGGAACAGACCGGCTTTGAAACCAACGAGACCATTTTCAAGCGACGGTCACTGCCCGAGCACCTCGCCGTGATTGGTGGCGGCCCGGTGGGTGTTGAACTGGCCCAGGCATTTTCACGACTTGGCAGCCAGGTAAGCCTGATTGAAGCGGCTGACAGGCTGCTGATGCATGAAGATGAACAGACCTCGCTATTGCTCCGGCAGGCCCTGGAAGAGGAGGGCATACACATCAACACGGCAACCCAGGTCAGTGGTGTACGGCGTGAGGGTGATGCCCGGCAGATTGCACTGGCGGATGGCCGTACGGTCGAATGCGAACGCATACTGGTTGCGACTGGCAGACGTCCGGCAGTTCACGGGCTGGGGCTGGAGGAAGCAGGTGTCGAATTCGGCAGACAGGGTATTCGCGTTGACCGGCGTTTGCGCACCTCGCAAAAACATATCTACGCCGTTGGCGATGTCTGTGGCCCGTATCAGTTTACGCACATGGCCGAATACCAGGCCGGTATCGCACTCGCCAATATCGTGTTCCGCACGCCGAAAAAGACCGATTACCGGGTGGTACCACGGGTGGTCTATACCGACCCCGAGGTGGCCTCGGTCGGACTGACGGAAACCGAGGCGAAGAAGAACGGCATCAAGTATCATACGGCAGAATTTGAGATGGCCGGGATTGACCGCGCCATCACCGACGGCCAAACACAGGGCCGCGCCAGGCTATTGATCAGCAAGGGACGCATAGCGGGTGCCAGCCTTGTCGGACCACATGCGGGCGAATTGATACATGAACTTGCACTGGCCATGCAGGTCAATACAAAAGTGAAGGACATCGCAGCGATGATACATGCCTATCCAACCTACGCGCAGATTCATCGCAGAGCGATCAACACATCTTATGCACACTTGCTGAAATCGAAAAAGGTGCACATGCTTGTCTGGATGCTGAATCGATTGCTGCCATAGAGGTTATTACAGGCATACACAACCATGCATGCAACCCTGCCCTTATTGATTGCCAGTGATTTTCCTGCGATTCGGCGTGCGACACTGGAAACGCTACAGGTCAACCTCGGTTACAAGTGCAACCAGTCCTGCCTGCATTGCCATGTCAATGCCGGCCCCAAACGAACGGAGATGATGGAACGGAAGACCATCGAACAACTGCTGGCGTTTATCGATGGATCAACGGTCAGGACTCTCGATCTCACCGGCGGCGCCCCGGAGCTCAATCAGCACTTTCGGTATTTTGTCGCAGCCGCGCGCGAACGCGGACTGCATGTCATTGATCGCTGCAACCTCACGATCCTTTTTGAATCCGGACAACAGGATACCGCCCGCTATCTTGCTGACAATAAAGTCCAAGTAGTTGCCTCAATGCCTTGTTATCTAAAAGATAATGTTGACAGGCAACGGGGCGACGGGGTGTTTGATGACAGCCTGAAGGCACTGCGACTGTTGAACACACTGGGCTACGGTCAGGCCGGTTCAGGGCGGATACTCGACCTCGTATACAACCCACAGGGTCCACAGTTGCCACCGCCACAGGAAGCGCTCGAACAGGATTACAAACAATACCTCGCGAAACAGTATGGCATCAGATTTAACAGCTTATTGACACTGACCAATATGCCCATCAATCGCTTTGGCAGCACACTCGTCAGTCGCGGGGAATTTGACAGCTACATGACACTGCTGAAAACTGCGCATCTTGAAGACAACACCACCTCGGTCATGTGCCGCTCGCTAATCAGCGTTGACTGGCGGGGTTATGTTTACGATTGTGACTTTAACCAGATGCTTGATATGCCACTGCAGCTTGAAAACAGACCCCGCTTGCATATCAGCGAACTGACCGGCGTTGATCTGGACAACCAGCCCATTAAGGTGGCTGATCACTGCTATGCCTGCACCGCCGGCCAGGGATCAAGCTGTGGTGGCGCGCTGGACACATGAAATGTAATGACGGGTACCTGGCATGAATTTCCCCGGAAGTTTCTATTGGCGCAGGAGCGCTTCGCAAGCGCGATTAGGACGATCACAGGAACCACGGATGCAATCCGGCTCCTACAGGTCTATCTTCTTTGTGTAGGAGCGCCGTCCCCGGCGCGATTAGGTAATGTGTGTTGATGTGCGATTAATCGCGGCGAGGACGCCGCTCCTACAGTTACATTTAGAACACAATGAATCAGGAGTTAAAACTGTCCATGAATGTTGATATCACGGTCCTGGAGCGTTACTCGGAAGGGGCCAGGGAACGGCAGGAGTCACTGTGTTGCCCGGTATCCTATGATAACGATCTGCTGGCCATGCTGCCGGAAGAAATCATTGAAAGGGATTATGGTTGCGGAGACCCCTCGCGCTACGTGCGGGAGGGAGACGTGGTACTGGATCTCGGATCGGGCGGTGGCAAAATCTGCTACATGGCCGCGCAACTTGTTGGCCAACACGGGCAGGTTATAGGCGTCGACATCAACGATGACATGCTCGCGCTGGCACGCCGTTATCAGGACGAAATGGCACAACGCCTGGGCGGTGACCGCGTCACCTTCAGGAAAGGCAACATCCAGGACCTTGCCATGGATGTCGAGGCCCTCGACGGGTACCTGGCAACGCACCCGGTCACCAGTCATGCCGACTACACTGCACTCAAGGCCTGGGAGTCGGCACTACGCCAGGAACACCCGATGATTGCCGATAATTCAATTGACCTGGTGATATCCAACTGTGTGCTGAACCTGGTCGCTGATCATGAAAAACAGCAGTTACTGCGGGAAATATTCCGGGTGCTGAAACCGGGCGGCCGTGTCGCCATCGCGGATATCGTCAGTGATCGCGCCATTCCCCGGTCGATGAAGGATGACCCGGAACTCTGGAGCGGCTGCATTTCCGGGGCCTTCCAGGAAACAGAATTCCTCGATGCCTTCGCGGCAAGCGGCTTCATGGCGGCAAAATACGACAAGTGGGATAGCGCCCCCTGGAAAACCATTAATGGCATCGATTTCCGGTCAGTCACATTAACCGCAATCAAACCTGACGCTACCGTCGATTCGAACAGCCAGCACACCGTGATCTATCGCGGTCCCTTTGCCATGGTTGCAGATGACGCGGGCAACACCTATCAGCGCGGTCAACGCACCGCTGTCCCCGGGTCAACCCACGCACTGCTGACAAACCCCGCATACGACACGGCTTTTATCGATCTGTCGGATACTGGCGTTACTGTTGCGACCAGTTGTTGCAGCACGGAATCATCAGATGGCAACAGTTGCTGCTGATAACGAGCAACTCTCCGTTATCGTACCCACGCTGAACGAAGCAGGATGTATTCTGTCAACCCTCGAGGCCTTGCAGCCACTGCGTTCACGTGGTCATGAAATCATCCTCGTTGATGGCGGCAGCAGCGATGCGACGCTCGACCTGAGCCAGCCACTCGTTGACCGGGCAGTGCAGTCACCACCCGGTCGGGCGCGCCAGATGCAGGCGGGTGCCGACCTGTCCAGTGGCAGCATCCTCTGGTTTCTGCATGCTGACAGCAATATACCGAGTCATGCTGATACCCTGATCATGGCGGCACTGCAAAAGGCCCACACGAACTGGGGACGATTCGATATATCCTTCACCGGCAGTCACCCCCTGATGAAGTGCGTGGCGTGGTTCATGAATCAACGCACCCGCCTGACCGGGATTGCTACCGGCGATCAGGGCATCTTTGTGCGGCGCACCCTTTTTGACAAGGTCGGTGGCCTGCCATCGATTCCATTAATGGAAGACATCAGCTTCAGTCGCTCGCTCAAACAACATGACCGGCCTTGCCGTGTAACGCAGCCACTTGGCACCTCACCACGACGCTGGCATGCACAGGGCATCCTGCGAACGATCGTGACCATGTGGGGATTGCGGCTGGCCTACTTTGCCGGCATCAAGCCCGAACGACTGGTGAAATTCTATCCGGTCAAGAGCCGGTGAAATACCCGCGTGCGCGCCTGCTGCTGTTGACCAAGGCGCCTGACCCCGGCCAGGTAAAAACGCGGCTCATCCCGCTACTTGGCGAGGATGCGGCGGCAGCACTCTATTCACAACTGCTGCACGACTGCCTCGGAATGTGCACTGCTGCAGCACTGAGCCCGGTCGATATCTGGTGCAGCCCGTCGAGCGATCACCCGTTCTTCCAGCAATGCAAAGCCCGCTACCGGGCCACGCTGCACACGCAACAGCCCGGTGACCTGGGACAACGCATGTCGCAGGCAATCCGGACAACGCTGGAAGCAGCTGACTGCGTTGTCGTGATCGGGGCCGACTGCCCGACGCTCTGCCCCGCAGATCTTGTCGCTGCATTCGATGCGTTAAACAGCGGCACCGATGTTGTCATCGGACCTGCTGAAGACGGCGGCTACTACCTGATTGGCATGCGCCATCATCATGCCTCGCTGTTCACCGACATACCCTGGAGCACGCCGGCCGTGCTGGCCATCACCGAGGAGCGGATACGGAGACAGAACCTGCGTCTGCATAGGTTGCCGTTGCGCAAAGACCTTGATACACCTGAGGATTATGCGGTATATAGGGGAGGGAATTAAATCATCGCTATCCGGTCAAACTTTTATTGAGTGGCATAACCCGGAAAAGTATCCTAATAAGTACATATAATCGTCTTGATACTTACCACCACAGTATGCATCCAGACACCCATAATCAGAACGAGGAGACAGTATATGAGACGGCTCTATTTCTTGATCCCCAGCGTAGACAGCGCAAAAACCATCGTCGATGAATTGTTGCTGGCACGTGTCGAACAACGCCATATGCACATTGCCGCAGCAGACCATCATGCGCTGACCGAGGCCAATCTGCCTGAAGCCAATTTGCTGCAGGAGAGTGACTTCATCCCCGCAGTGGAACGGGGATTAGCCATCGGAGGTGCAACCGGGATCCTTGCCGGAATCGCGGCCGTTGCTTTACCGGGTGTCGGCCTGGTACTGGGTGGCGGTGCCATACTGGGTATTGGCCTGGCGGGTGCCGGCGTGGGCGCATGGCTATCCAGCATGATCGGTATCTCCGTACCAAGTTCACGCCTGACCGAGTTTGAGGAAGCCATCAAGGAGGGCAGCCTGCTGATGATGGTGGACGTACCAAAAACCCGGGTGGAGGAAATCACTGACCTGATCAAACAGCATCACCCGGAAGCAGAGATCGAAGGTACCGAGCCGGTTATTCCTGCTTTCCCGTAACCGCAAAACATGCTGCTGATGTAGGAGCGCCGTCCCCGGCGCGATTGATTTTTGTTATAACATCGCATCGCGCCGGGGACGGCGCTCCTACACGTGCAGACGTCGCAGCTCGCTGTCGGCTTCGCTGCGCCCCCAGAGTTCCATGAAGTATTTCTTCAACCTGCCGACCTCACCCGGGTTATTGAAGCTGGCGGTGCCTTCGTAGCGGCTTGCCAGCGGCCGGAAGTAATAGCCCGCATCATCACAAAGCAGGAATGTCTTGCCGGTATTATGAAAGTCAGGAGGAGGGCGCCTGAACTCGATATTCGGGCTCAATCGGCGTGACAGTTCCAGCAGGCGATGGCCATGCTGCAGGGTCCTGCGGCTGTCGAGAATCAATATCCTGAAATAGGCATCGCGATGCTGCCGGGCAAGCGTGCTGATGGCATTCAAAAACGGTTGTTGATCAAAGACAGCAGGCTCCAGGTCCTGGGTCAGCAACATTAAACCTCGCTGCGCCTGTTCCGCCAGAGTCTGCGCCATGGCGCGCACCTCTTCACGTCGATGCAGAGAAAACCCGAGCCGGTCTATACCCAGTTGCATGCTGCTAATATCCAGCTCTTCGGCAGGCACCGGATTATCAGTGGCTGTATTCATCAGCTACCCCCTGGTTACCAATCGAACACTCCCCGACAACTACTAGCTTAATTATAGCCCATTGAAAGGAATTGAAATGTTACCCGGTACGACTTTTGTCCAATAGCCGGGTAGCAAAACGGGGACCATCATTAGGAGTGCAGGGGTGTGTGACACAACAACGGACCAGACATGAACGACAGAAGGAAAACAGCCGAAAGACGCGCGAATGATCAGCAGCAGGATCGCCTGTTCAAGTGCAACAGGCGCACCCAGCCAGATCGACGCCTCAACAATATCCTGGTGGAGTGGATACCGATCAGCCACATCAACATTCACCCGGCGACGCGTCTGGTATTCAGCAGATCCTGAATAGCGCAACAGACGGATGCAGGGTGGTGATCAGTAGCCCAGCAGCAGGGCTCCCTGGTAGAAGCCGAAGCTGACCACCCATGCCAGGCCCAGTGACCAGACAAGGCTGACAGCGGTAAATTGCCAGCTGCGTGATTCACTGAGCTGGGTAGCCAGTGTGGACAGGCAGGGTGTATACAGCAGTATGAACAGCATAAAGCTGATCGCCTGAATGCTATCCATCTGTGTACTCAGGTAGCCATTCAGTGCAGCACCCTGCAGCCCGGTCATGGCGACAATCGCGCCAATGACTATTTCCTTTGCCACGAAACCAAACAGCAACACAACCGCCATCATCGAACTGATGCCGATGGGTTCAAGCACCGGTTCCAGCCAGTCACCCAGCATACTGGCGTAGGTACCTGCACCACCAGGGGTACTGCCTTCCGGATAGTGGGTAAGCCACCACACCAGCACCACGCCGGTAATGATGAAGGTACTGGCGCGCTTCAGAAAGTGTGAAATTTCATGCCAGCCGCGCATCAACACCTGGAACAGGACCGGCATCCGGTAGGGTGGCAGTTCCAGCACAAATGGCTCATCACTTTTCAGTCGTTTGCCAAATAGCAACGCCGTCAGAAAAGCCGCCGCAAAACTCGCCATGTACATGAAAAACAGGATGACAGGCGCCTGTTGCGGCGTGAACAATGCCGTGGTGATAAAAATAAACACCTGCAGTCGTGCAGAACACAGGGAGAAGGGTATTACCAGCATACTCAGCAGACGCAGCGAGCGGCTGCGCATGACACGGGTGCCCATCAATGCAGGTACGTTGCAACCGAACCCCATCAACAGCATGACAAAGCCACGGCCATCCAGTCCCAGTCGCGCCATCAGCGCGTCTGTCAGGTAAGCCGCTCGCGCCAGGTAGCCACTGTCCTCGACCACGGCCAACAGGAAGAAGAACAGGATAATAACCGGTACAAACGAGGCAACCGTACCAATACCGTCATACAGGCCATCGACGAGAAAACCGAACAGGGTTGCAGGCAAGACATCGGCAAGGGGATCCAGCGCCCAGCCGCGAAACAGCTCCAGCAGGTAGGCGACTGCATCCTGCAAGGGGGCACCCAGTGTATAGACCGCCTGAAAGATCAGGAACATCGTCAGAAAAAACAGTGGCAGCCCAAGAAATGGATGTAACAGGACGCTATCAATACGTTCCGTCATGCGGCGAACCAAACGGCTCGGTGAGGACACATGCTCACTAACGAGCGTTTCGGCGTGTGCTACCAGTTCATCATCCGCGTGCAGGTAGGCCTTGAGTTCCTGTGGTTTCACCGGGCGAACAGACTGGAGTCTATCGATGAGTGTTTCCCTGACCTCCTTGATGCCGGTGCCATTACGCGCACTCATCAGGATGACCGGGGAATCCAGCGATTTCGACAAGGCACGGGCATTGATGCGAATACCCAACTGCTCTGCTTCGTCAATCATGTTGACCAGCAGAACCGGCTTCATACCGAGTTTGTGTATTTGCAATGCCAGCGGTAACTGGTGATCCAGTTGGGCGGCATTCAGAATCATGACGACCTGGTCTACGACATTGTTCTCAAGAAATGAGCGCACCACCTGCTCATCATCCGAGAAGCCGTGCAGGTCGTAGATACCGGGGAGATCGACTACCTCGACAGCCTCACTGCCGATAATAGTTCGGGCACTGAGCAGTTCGACGGTAACACCTGGCCAGTTACCAACGCGCGAGGAAGAACCTGTTAATCGATTGAAGAATGTCGACTTGCCCGTATTGGGCATGCCGACAATGGCGATGCGTTTCACTTCTTCGCGACAGTATCGATACGGGCTGCACTGCACGCAGCAATTTCAACACGTGCAGCATCGCAACGTCGCATAATGAGATCAACACTGCCAACACGAATTTGCATGGGACCCAGGCGGGTACAACGAATGACCCGGGCTTCCCGTCCGGTACGTAATCCCATCGCCTGCAGGCGTTGCCGGATGTCATCCGGTGCGTGGATACCCGTGATGTGTGCTGTCTCACCGGTACCCAGCCTCGACAGGTTCGTCATTGTTTTTTGTACGTGCTTCATATGCTTGGAGTGCGAGTTAATTAAAAACTTCCCTCATTATCTTCTCTCACTAAAGGTTGCGTCAACACAAATGCCAGAGTTAAACATATAAAGAAGACGAATCTAAACGATAATTGTTTGCATTCTTGAATTATCTTATTAGAATATCAACGTATTCCTTAGTTACTGTCTATTCAGGAGACCCGCATGCAATTCCCGTTTCTATCTGCCGTTTTATTGACATGCCTGTTGCCACTAATGGTATCCGCTGCAGATAAGGCACCAACCATCGAAGAACTCTGGACGATCATCCAGAAGCAGCAGGCCGAAATCGAGGCCCTCAAGAGTCAGCAGCAGGACACCGCCAAACAGGCGGCAGAGGCGGATGAAAAGGCCGAGGCCGCCGTGGTGGCGGTTGAGGATTCCGGTTCAGGGAAAAGCAGCCAGTCCAGCTGGGCCGACAGAACGACCATTGGGGGCTACGGTGAATTGCACTACAACAATATAAACAATGACGGGATTGATGATAAAAATGAAATCGACTTCCACCGTTTCGTGTTGTTCTTTGGGCACGAATTTACCGACAGGCTGCGTTTTTTCTCTGAACTCGAGCTCGAACATGCGCTGGCCGGTGATGGCAAGAACGGTGAAGTCGAGCTTGAACAGGCCTACATTGAATATGACATCCGTGACAACCTGCAGACCAAGGGCGGTGTCTTCCTGATGCCGGTCGGCATTCTCAACGAGACCCACGAACCCACCACCTTCTATGGCGTGGAGCGCAATGATGTTGAAACCATCATTGTACCCAGCACCTGGTGGGAAGCGGGCGCAGCGCTGAATGGCTACTTTGACAATGGCATCAGCTGGGATCTGGCGCTGACATCCGGGCTGGCGATACCCACCACGGGTGACAATGCCTTCGTGGTTCGCAGCGGCCGCCAAAAAGTCTCCGAGGCCATCGCCAATGACTTTGCCTATACCGGTCGCCTGAAATACACCGGCATCCAGGGTCTGGAACTTGCCGGAGCGCTGAATTACCAGTCAGATGCCTCGCAGGAACCCGATGACGGACTGGGCAGTGGTCTTCTGTTTGAAACCCATGCCATCTATCAAAACGGTCCATTCCAGCTGCGCGCGCTGTATGCGGGCTGGGATTTCGATGGTTATGCTGTAAAGGCAGCCGATGCCAATCGGCAGACTGGCTGGTATATCGAACCCAGTATTCGGCCGTGGCAACAACTGGGTTTCTACGCCCGCTATGAAGACCTGGATGGCGCCCGCACCCGCGATAAATTCAAGCAGTGGGAAATCGGCGCCAACTACTGGCCCCACGAGGATGTTGTCCTCAAGGTCGACTATCGTAACCGCAACGTTGACACCGTTGACATCGCCGCGAAGTCGGTAGATTTCACCGCCTTCGACCTGGGTCTCGGCTACCAGTTTTAAACAGAATATTCTCGCTAATGTGCCAGGATCGCTAAGTTATGAGCATGAGCCTCGGCTTGAAATTTCCCGACTGGTCGGTTCTGGCTCAGTTCTGTAGGAGCGCCGTCCCCGGCGCGAATCGCGGCGAGACGCCGCTCCTACAGGAAAACAGTTGCAACTGCAGGTTCAATATTTCTTTCTTAGCATCTTTGCGCCATTTCCGATATATGTCAGCGTTCCCGAATGGAAACCAGTTTTTATGATCAGGGCCTGCCTCGTCATTCTGATGTTGCTTGCAGCCGGCACCACGTTTGCCGATGACGCCTACCAGAGCCAGGAGGACTTTCTGCTGGAGGCCTTCAGCGGTGTCACACCCGATCCGGGGGTAATCTGGCTCAAGGGGGACGTCAAGAACACTGCCAGTGACATTCTCGGGCATCCATACCCGGGTTTGCGCATACGCTACTGGGGTGAGGGCGACCGTAGCGCCTGGATACTCGAAGAAATCGGCAAGGTCAAACCCATCACCGTCGGACTGGTGGTCAATGACGACGGACTTGAGATAATCCGGGTACTGGCCTTTCGGGAAAGCCGTGGCTGGGAAGTCCGCTATCCTTTTTTTACCGATCAGTTTACCGGCATCGGCCTGACCGACGACAATGACCTGAACCGGTCGATAGACGGCATTTCCGGTGCAACATTGTCAGTACGCGCCCTGAAGAAGCTGGCCCGACTGGCCCTCTATCTGCATAGTCAGACACGCCTGTCCGATGACACGACACCCTAAATCCAGGTCACGCGCCAAGCTGCTGCGCTCACTGTATATCTGGCACCGCTACCTTGGCCTGAGTGCCGCGCTGTTTGTCATGGTTTTGTCTGCGACCGGGCTGGCCCTGAATCATACCGAGTCACTGCACATGGATTCGACTCACGTTCAGTCAGAGCTGTTGCTCGACTGGTATGGCATCCATGCACCGAACGATCTCGTCAGTTATTCGGCCGACTCGGTTCTTATTACGGAGGTCAACGAACGGGTCTTCAGGGATGGCGAAATCCTTGATGGCGTCCTGGTGCCACTGGTCGGCGCCATTGGCTACCATGACTTGATCATCATCGCCAGCCTTGACCAGCTGACCCTGTTGAACCGGGAGGGTGAACTGATCGAGAGCATTGGCAGTGCCGCTGGCGTGCCGGCGGGCATGAAGGCCATAGGGATTACCACGGACGGTGCCATCGCGATCAAGGCCGCACACGGTTACTACCTGACCGACGAAAACCTGCTTGAGTGGATCGAAACAGACACGGTCGAGGCAGCATGGTCCACCCTGTCAGACACGCCGCCAGAACTGGCGCAGGCATTACAGGCAAGCTACCGCGGCAAGGGACTGCCACTGGAGCGCGTGGTGCTGGATTTACACAGCGGACGATTACTCGGTGATGCCGGAGTCCTGCTGGTCGATGCAGCCGCCATCCTCTTCTTGCTGCTGGCCAGCAGTGGTGTATGGTTATGGAGCAGGCGTCGTGCCAGCGCCAGGGCACACAAGCGTAAAATGGAGCAGCACAGGTAACGCCATGGCATGTCAGCACGTAATATCAGTCAGTTGTTCATTGCTCATTGCCTTCCTCGGCATGCAAAGCCCCGCCACACGGGCAGAAATATATGACATCACCGACCTGCAGCAGCCGGATACAACAAGCCCGGCCATGACAGGCTTCTACACTGTCACGCCAGACGGAGAAACAACCGCCGAGGACCCGCTGGAATCGGGGTTTGCCACAAGTGCCAGCGGCGACTTCGATCTGGAACGATCTTCCAGAGAAGAGGATGAACCCGCCACCTCTGGGCAGAATGCTGAAAAGGCAGCAAACACTAGCAGGAAAAACAAGGAAACACGGACGGTTCGTATAAGAGTCAAACGACAACCGCCTCAGCGAGATCTGGCTGCCCAGTTCCAGTGCGAACGTCACGGCTTCTATTACACCAACGATGGTCGTTGTGTGGCACCGGCCTATGGCCACCTTCCACTGTCCCCACAACCACTACCGGGACACGACATGCGACCCATGGGCAAGATTAATGGCAATATGATCCAACGGGATCGATAATTAACATAACAAGGGGGTACAATGCTGTCTGGATCATATGAACCCATAAGGTACTGTTTTTAAGATGTTATATTCACTAAAGAAATACAGTGCGTTCTTTCTCGGCCCGCTGGCCGCCGTGTTTTTTGTGGCTGCCGTCTTCAGGGGCCCCTACCTGTTTCAGAACATTGATTCACTCGCGCGTGTCAGCGAGGCATTTGTCGGCCTTTCCCAGTGCCTGATCGCTCTGGCACCGGCCGCCGCCATGATGTTTATAATCGGCTTGCCTGTTTTCTATTTGTTACGCTGGATCATTCACTGGAAACTGTGGTCCTGCTGGCTGGGTGCAGGACTGGTTGTCGGCTCGGTGTCACTACTCACGGAGAGCCTCACCTGCACGGATCTCGTCGCGGGTCAACGGCTGCTCGCCATACTGATCGCCAGCATCAGCTACGGAACCGTCTTCTGGTTCCTGATGGCCAAGTACTGGGAAAATGGCGAAGAGGAATAGGGGGCTGCCTATTCGGCAAATTTAATATTGGTGACCTTTGCCTCAACCGCGCCTTCCTTCCATTCGGTTGGCACCGCATCGGCCTTGTAGAAATTCCCTTCTTCCATCTGCCAGATGTAGTTTTTCTTCAGGATAACCTGGTCACCACTGTATGATTTTTTCATGGCCAGCACCGGACGATATCTTTCCTCTGCGATCACCGTTCCGCTGGCATTCTTGAAATACACGGTCACTTCCACCTCACGGAGCAGGCGATCGCCGTTATTCTTGATCTTGAATTTTACGCCCGGCACCTTGGTGTTGGAAAAGGTCGTGTAGAACTTTGACTCCAGGTCATAGAGTGAAACGTTTTTTATATAAGCCTGCTTCTGTTCATATTCCCTGATCTCTTGCTCCGTATCCTTGATACCATGAATGGCAATAATCATATTGCTATCGAGTTCAAGTACTTCTTTATACTTTTCAATCGCTGCCTCCAGGGTGCTGTCGGACTTGCGCAGTTCCCTGGCCTCTGCCAGCAGACTGGAAATTCGTTCCTCCCTGGCCTTTTGCATGAGCTCACCCTGCCAGTCGAGATGCACCTTCCAGGCACCCATTTCATTGACCAGCTGAAAGGATTCGTTTTTATAGACCGTCGGGATATCCAGATCCTTGTATTTTTTCTTCAGCATTTGTGCCGCTATCTTTGGATCGATCTTCTCATCATCGGGTTTGCCGGATGCCGGTTGAAGCCCCTTGAGCATGCCATCGAGATCAGGGAGTATGATGGATGCCTTGATGGCCGCATGTGCATCTGACTGGTTAAGCGAAACAATCCTGACCTCGAACTCATCCACGAATTCCTTTGCCATGGGATCGGCCCGGTTTTTATTCTCGGCCAGATAGTCATTCAGACCCTTGACGGACTTGTCCTCGGAAGACACATACCCGTAAGCCACCTCATTCTGTCCCGTGTAGACGGCAAGCAGGTAGTCAGTCAGGACCTCATCAGGTTCCGGGAAAGCGTTGTTGTCACAGGCAGACAACGCGCAGATAGCTACAAGCACACATACTATTTTGAACACTGGTTTCTTCATGGCTTCAATATATCCGTATATTCAGCGGTCTCAGATCCCCTCTCCCTCAGGGAGAGGGCTGGGGAGAGGGGACAAAATCATTATTAACTACCAACACAATCAACATTATATCGGACGTAGGTAAATAGCGTCATTCTATACGCTATCTTTATCTATTGTACCTTTACTGGGTAGCCACCAGCGGAGATTCCATCACCTCAGCACTAGACTGCAGACGAACCGGCAGGCCCTGCTGGAATTGTGCCCAGTTCAGGCTACGATGTATCTGGCGGCTGGAATCAAGCGTCAGATTACCGGTTACACCCTGGTAGGCGCCCATAAGACTGTTTTCCAGCTGATCGACATAGGGAATGACACGCCATGCGTCGATACCCAGCGCATGAAAGCGCCCGTAGCGGGTGGCGCTGGCAGGCCAGTATTCCTCTATGCTGGTTTGCAGGTAGTCACCGGCATCAGCATTGTTGAGTATCCAGGGCATATCGCAGAAGGCCACATTTTCCAGATCCGCATCAAGCGAACTGTCCGCACGCCCTGTGTAGACGTGGGAAGTGGCATACACGGGTAATCGTGACGCCCGGTAAAAACTCAATTGCGGGTTGATCAGGCGCGCTTGCCGGGGTGTTGCCAGTATGAAGATCATGTCCACATCCCGGCGGCGACGTGGCTCAAACTCCAGCGTTTGCCCTGCCAGGCGGACCAATTGTTGATGACGTGCCTTGCTGCTGTCCAGATTCAGCGCCGCGCTAATCTCCGCACCGTGGTCCGTTTCCGCAGCGTCGTAATAGCCGACTTCCAGCACCCGGCCGCCAAGACTCTGCCATTCCTCAAGGTAGGCACTATAAATACGTTCACCCCATGAGCCCTCTGGGATGAGGGCAATGGCCTTGCGGTGGCCGTCCTGTGAGGCCCGGCGAGCGACCTCGCGCGCTTCATCTTCAGGGGCCAGCCCGAACTGGAACAGCATCGTGTTGTTTACTGTGCCAACATCTATAGTATTCAGGGACAACACGGGTACGGCTAACATTGCTTGCGAGGCAAGCTGCTGCACGGCCTCTTTACGCAGCGGGCCGATGACAAACTGGGCGCCTTCATTAACTGCCTGCTGATAGGTTTCCAGTACCGCATCTGCTCGTCCGCCGGTATCATAAATTTTTATCGCGGGCCGCAGGGTATCTTCAGGTGTGTCGTAGTAGGCCGCAAGCACACCGTCGCGAATTGCCGCCGCGGGTTGTGCAAGCTTGCCAGTCAGGGGGAGCAGTAACGCCAGCTGTTGCGGGGGTTGACCGGCAATCCGCATGCCTCCCGCAAGCCTGGCTGTGAATGCCTCCCGCGCAGGATGATTCGGGTATCGCGTTTCCCAGTGGGGAATAACATCCACCAGCATGTCGGGTTCCTGTAAATACAGGCGACTGAGCTCCACCAGTTCGACCCAGCCACTCAGTTCGTCCGGGGGTGGGGCACTGCGCAACTGCTGCAACTCTTCATCCGTCAGGCTGGTGAGCGCCACCCAGATCGCCATGTGGTTATCCAGGCGATTCTCCGGGTTCACCAGCAGGGGATCGAGCACGATACGTTCATGTATGCTGGCAATGAATTCCCTGTTTTGCTGCAGGGCTTCAGCGCGCAGCCAGTAATAGTCCGCTTTCAGGGCATTATCCTCCGGCACCGTCTTTAAAAGCGACAACACCCGGTCAGGCTGATTCTGCGTATAGGCAATCTGCGCCTGGATAATGTAATAGTGCTGACGCTGGCTAGTGGACAGATAGGGGAGTGTGATGCGACCCAGGACCGTTTTTGCACGTTCGACTTCGCCCAGTTCCATGAGATTGCTGGCGGCCTGCAACAGTATGCCCTGGCGTTCCTCGTCGCTGGCAACAGCTGCCGCGCGCAAATAGTTGTCAACCGCACCCTCGTAATCACCGGCAGCGGCCATGCTGTTCAGCCGCCTCCAGAAAACGGTCACTGACCGTTGGTGCCTTTACGGGTGGCGGGGTGGTAGCGCAGGCATTGAGTAACAGCAGCAGGAGTGCAACCAGCAGGGGTTTGTGGGTCAGAAAATGCATGGGATACACGATTTTATCGTCATTGCTTAAGGTAAATGCGCGTAAACACTACTTTAAAGCTGATTGCAAGTCGAGCTATTGAGGGATTCATTGTATACGCTGCCATATTACATGCAGCAGGCAAAAACGACTGTACAAAGTAGACGCCGTTCATTGCAAAAAATGGGCCTTCCTGTAGCAGCGGCATGTGCAAGACTCGCTGTGGTCATGGTAATCGTGTATACCAACATGGAACGGCCCGGTACTAGACTATCGGAGCACGAATATTCATCGAGTCAATCATTATCAAACCGGTGCAAGATTGAAGAGCCAGAAAGAATGGATGGGTTGAACTGAGTCAGACAGTGCCATCAGTCATATTGCGAGAGTGTCTTAAATCGAAAGCAGTAAATACGCATGGATATGATCTTTCCGGGTAGACACATCACGAACAGGAACGTACAGATTTTATAACTAATTGTAAAATTTTCATAACTTTATTTACAAAATATATAAATAGTGTATAAAGATTAGTATTATAAATATTATTATCTAAGTAGATGCTTTAGCATATAAGGTCAACAACAGGTTATTTGACTGAAGTACGCAAAAAGGATTTTTTATAGCACCTATCAGTGACAATTGAATAAATCACCCAAGCCGTTGAATTCTGGTTTGAATTCAGAGGAATTAAAATCATGAAAACACGAAATACGTTACGCCACCGCCAACAAGGCATCGCACTTGTTGTATTTGCCATCGGCCTGGTCGTAATCATTGGCATAGCAGGTCTTGCACTGGATCTTAGCCGTGTGATGCTCGATGATGCACGAATACAAAACGGCATGGATGCCTGTGCATTAAGCGGCGCAAAGGCATTAATGGAAGAGGAAGGTGATGGCACGGAAAAGAGAACGGCCGCATTAGCTGCAATCGACGAAACCTTCGCTGAATACGACAAGGACCACAAGGACAAACTCGCGGACCTCGCCAGGGGAGACATACAGGTAACATTTTCAGAGACTCTCAAGGGTACTTTTTCTGCAACCGAGGACTCACCACGCTATGTCCGCTGCGAGGTAGACAATTATTCAATATCCACGCGACTGGTCCGCATTTTAGGCATAGAGAATCTGGGCTTGAATGTCAGTGCCGTGGCAGGTCCGTATTCATAGACAACTGCAACCCGGCGCCGTTGCTGGTATGCGGGAACCCTGACGACGATTGTGAATACGGGGACACGGACGGATCGTGTTACGGATTTGATTACTACAGAGAAGACGATGATGACTATGTTGAGGACAAGTGTTACCTGAAGGCCTGTCCTCCCGGCTCAAAATGCGACGACCTGGATAATGGCACCAATTGTGGTTACGAGAAGGGACAGCCAACGGGTGGTGGCAGTCAGGTGGCCGATGTCAGCCCCGGAAACTTTGAACTGCTCGACTTTACCTGCGTGTCCGGTAAAAAGGGAACACCTTGCATCAAGGAGGCCTTTAAAGAAGGTGGAGCAGTCGTTGTAGGCGGATGCCCAACAAATGGGAGCTATGTCACAACCAAACCGGGCAACACAGCATCCGTAATCGATGCCTTCAATACCATCTTTGATGGCCTGCCCGGCGGCGACAGCAATTCAACAGATCCTCTGTTCTATTCTGATTACATTAATAATATACCCACAGCAGGTAATGGGCGTCGCATACTTGGTGTCGTCATCGGTGACTGTACGGACCCGGACATCAAGCCCGGAAAAACGGATGTAAAGGTGCTGACAACGGGGTGCTTTTTTGCCACCGAGAGTGCCGTGAAAGGCGGGGGCACCCCGGTTATATGGGGTCAATTCGTCGAGAAGTGTGCAGGTACAGGGCCGATAACAAAAACACCAACTGTCTTCGATATTTATAAGATTGTACTCTACAAGGATTATCAGGGGCCGGATTCATGAACACGCGTGCACTACCTGACCGCACCCCCGGTGCCACCGGCCGGCAGCGTGGCCTTGTTGTCGTAGAACTGGCAATTGCTCTGCCATTGATCGTATTGATCATGTTTGCCACCGCAGAATTAGGGCGTGCGTTTTTCCAGTACACCACGCTGACGAAGGCCATCGAGGCAGGCACACGCTACTACGCCAGTGCTGTGAATGACCTAACCATCACAACAGACAAGGTAGCAACGACCAAAAATCTGGTTGTCACGGCTTCCCCTGATGGCAGCGGAGCCGTCGTACTCCCGGGATTTGGCACGGGTGACGTCTCGGTAGATGCAGTGTTCAACGACCATGTCCGCGTTAGTGCTGACTATAACTTTGCCCCAATGCTCGCTGCAAAGTTCCCCATTGTCGGCGAAATAGCCAGCTTCACGATGACGGTTGGCCACTCTATGAGGACATTATGAAAAAACGACAACAGGGGTTGACAACCGTTGAGGCAGCCATCGGTGCTGCCCTCATGCTCATCCTGCTCTTCGGAACCATCGAAATCGCCCGTGCCATTTTTGTCTGGAACTTTCTGGATGAGGTCACACGCCGGGGTGCGAGGGTAGCGGCTGTGTGTCCTATCGACCACCCGGGCGTTGCTAAGGCTGCTATTTTTGCTGACCCTGAAGGTGCCAGTACTCAAAGTCCACATGTCGGGGCTTTATCAACAAGCGACGTAAATGTCGAATATCTGGACGTAGACGGGAATACCGAGACAGTTTTCGAAGACGTAAAATTTGTACGTGTATCCGTCGACAGCTTTGAGCTTCCTTTGCTGTTTTTCGGAGGCAAGACGTGGTCAACACCCGAATTCCGTACCATATTACCATCAGAAAGCCTGGGCTATAACCCGGATTCGGGCTCCGTCGTATGCGAGTGCTGGGACACGCAAGGCCCATACGGCAGTGACGGCTGCGGCAACTGATTTCACGTTCTAGTTGACTCATTCCATTAGAAGGAAGAAAAATCATAACAGACGGGCAGAACACATGGACAATTCAGCAGATGTTCAACATAGCAACTGCTCAATTCCGGAAATTAATATCGCAGCACTAAACATCGCCGTCGTTATCCCCTGCTACAACGAGGCCGCCGCCATCGCGACCGTGGTCACGGATTTCCAGAAGTACCTGCCGACCGCAACAATCTACGTCTACGACAACAACTCCCGGGATGACACGATCAGCCGCGCACTAGCCGCGGGAGCCATTGTGCGCAGCGAGCCGCGCCAGGGTAAAGGCCATGTAGTAAGACGTATGTTCGCCGACATCGAGGCGGATCTCTACGTATTGATTGACGGTGACGATACCTACGATGCAACGGTCGTTCATCAGTTGATCGATAAGCTGGTACGCGACAACCTCGACATGGTCAACGGTGCCCGTATAGAGGAGGAAGCCACGGCTTACCGTCCAGGCCACAAATTCGGCAACCGTCTGCTGACAGGGCTGGTGCGGGTCATTTTCAGCGATGGATTCAACGATATGTTGTCGGGGTACCGAATATTCTCGCGTCGCTTCGTCAAGTCCTTCCCGCAGTCCTCAGGTGGTTTCGAGATTGAAACGGAGCTGACCATACATGCACTGGAATTGCAGATGCCCACGGCGGAGGTCGGTGTCGCCTTCAAAGATCGTGGTGAAGGCAGTGAAAGCAAGCTGAACACTTTCTCCGATGGTATTCGTATCCTCTGGACCATCGCCAACCTGCTCAAGCAGGAACGGCCCATGATTACCTTTACATTAGTCTGTGTACTGTTACTGATCCTGGCCGGTGTGCTGAGCTATCCGATATTTGTGACCTTTTTTGAGACCGGACAGGTGCCGCGTTTCCCCACGGCCATACTGGCCACGGGTATCTGCCTGCTGGCATTTCTGAGCCTGACCGCCGGATTGATTCTCGATACCGTAACCCGCGGTCGGCGCGAAGCCAAGCGCATGCGTTACCTGGAGATTCCCAGCATGCTGTCAATCCTTGCACGCCGTAATGCCTGCAATGGCTGAATCAGGCAGGCCCACAATCCGCCAATCGTTCCTGCGTTTCGCCCTGGTCGGTGTAGCGGGCTTCATCGTTGACGCAAGCGTATTGACCCTGGCCCTGTCGCTGGGTGCTGATTTCTACACTGGACGCCTGTGTTCATTCTTCTGCGCCGTCACAGCAACCTGGTATATGAACCGCATCTACACCTTCGCCAGCCGGGATCCGCGTCTGCTGCGCGAGTGGGGGCGTTTCGTGTCCGCCAATGCGGTTGGAGCCTTGATCAACTATACCATCTACGCCCTGTTGGTGACAATGGTGGGACTATTCGCCGGATATCCATCATCGCGGTGGGTGTGGGCAGCATGGCAGACTTATTATGGAACTTTATCGTGTCACACCATCTGGGTGCTAAATAATTTGTTTTACAAATGATGATGCACAAGTATGTCAAATGAACTGGTTAAACCGCTCGGATACCAGTCATGTTAGCCTAATGGGTACAACAGTCATTCACTGACATGTATCTGGTGGTCGGCTTTTATGCGTGGTGGAAGAAAGAAGTGCTGGAATCATGGAATGCACAGATAGCTAGTACGCTAGTTGGCTAACCACCATGAATAACCCTTTTGAACCCGTTTAAAACCATTGGATCTCTCAGTAAACGCCCCAGACATCCTTTAGATCACTATGATTCAAGATACTATAAAACCCATACTGATTTTTTGCGGTGGAATCTGTGCTGCGAAACTCTTCGCCATGTACAGGATGTTAACTGCTATAGGAGGCAAGTACGTGGTATTTGCATCTGATGTTACGAGGCCAATCTTGGTTGGTACTTTACAAGGTGATTCCATGGTTATGTGTTTGCTCGCATGCCTGATGATCCTTATAACAATTAGCAAAAAGCCCCTGTGGCACTTTCTTTTCAGTTATAGTATCTGTTTTACTTACAGCTTACTTGATTGATTTATTTTCTCTGTTGTTACTGAATAACAGACTGATTCTTTTTGACTTACCCAAGTTTATTACATCATACCCATAATAAGTACAGTTGTAATCATGCTTGTTTTGTATGTGTCGGTGGCTTTGTTAAGACAGTCTTGGAAAAGCACATCAAGTAATTTGAAAAGAATAATCTCTTGATTCCAGGGTATTTCTTGTTGTTTTACCTTGTACCGTTTGAGCCCGAATTAAACTACATGAAATATGATTTCCTGACGAAAAATATAATTAATAACCTGGAATTATACTACCTAATTGGGTACGACAATACAGACGGTCTTGCTGACAAGTATATTGAGTCTTATAAGCCTGTTAGAATCTGACGGGACACACCCGAACATTATCATGTTAGTCCTGGAATCCGGTTCTTCCATAGATTCAAAACGAACAGCTGGTGTAAAGGATTATCTGCCAAGACTCGATGCAATTCAGGATAGTGGTATTACTTATACTAATTTCGTAGCGAATAGCAATACTACTGATACTGGGTTAATTTCAATACTAAAAGGCATAAATACAATACCTTTTTCAGTGAACACAGATAATTATGAGTCATATAAAACAGATGAAGTACCATTACCTGAGTACCTGCATCAGAATGGATATAATACCTCGTTTATAACAACTGGACCCTTGTCGTTTTTAGACAAGAAAAGCTTTCTTTAGGATGTGGGCTACAGAAGAATCACAGGATCCGAGTTATTCAATGACAAAAAAGAAATACACGTTTTACTCAGCAGCTGATGAACACCTATACAATGCAGCAATTGATGAAATTCACCAGTTACAAGATAGTGGCAAACCATATTTCCTAACTCTGCTTACCATATCCCAACACCTTGTGTACTACACCCCGTATGGGTTTGGGAAAAGCAATATGTATAAATATACCGATGATACATTGGGCGATTTTTATGAGAGCCTGCTTGAGATGGGTTTTTTTGAATCAGGTCTGTTGTTAATAGTCGGAGATCACAGAAAAATGACACCGCTCGAGGAGGGAGAAGTACGAAAGTGGGACTGTCCGCTCATGGTCGCATTATCTGTACAGTGGTAGGCAAAGACATACCAGAAAACTTAATAGATAATAATGTCTACCAACAGACAGTCATATACTATTCAATTAAAAGGATGATTGCTGAAAAGTTTATTCACGCACCACAATACAATGACCTTTTCCTGGGAAGCGTACAGAGGCCGTTTGCAATTCACTCATTATTCTCCCTCCGAAGCACCCTTGCCGTTGTTACGTAAGATGATGCCTGCGAGGTATACTTAAATGGCGACAATACAAAATTTACTGATTGCCAAGTCAACACCAGACAACGCAGTATGATTTTGGATTCGATCAACAAATCAAGAGCCTTATTGATTCCATCTGGCTTCCCAGTGATTTGACAGGGATCTATTCGCAAAAAACCACCATTTCCGGGGCAAGGACTACGGGGTGGACCCGGTAACCGCATATTGAGCGTTGGCGCACCTAGCCGATCGAGGATGAATATGCCTACGTTTTTAAGAGTGGGAATGCTTGCATACGGCAAACCCGATACCGATCTGCACAAAATTAGATGGTGGCTATGGGGCTTCCGCTGAAGTGAAGGCATTTTTGGCTGAAGTGGATAAGCTGTCAGTCGCGTTTCTTTTCATGCACGGTGACACCATGTTCATCATTTCCGCAAACGCCACAAACACCAGCACAGGCGGTGACGAACGGCACCAACGTAGTACCAGCGTCGGCGAACTGGCCCAACACCGCCGAGAATAGCCCCCACGCCACCGACAGCACGAATAGCCCCAGGCTCAGTGGCGACAATTTCATCGGTGCGAAGCCAGCAGGGTAAGTCGGCGAACAGGTGGCATTGGATGGACGATTTTGGACTGGCCGTTACGTCGGTAATCGATCGGGCTGTAGCGCACGTCGAACCCATTGGTCAGCATCGCCAGCGTAGTGTGGTTGTAGACGAAAAGCCGTGGGAAACATGCGGAATGCGTTTGCTGGCGATTTCTTTGAAACACTCGCAGGCCCGGGTGATATCCGGGATGTAGCAGCTTACCACGAGAATTAGCAGAGGCTTGCCCATGCCCGCCAGCGGGTTACGGATCAAAAGTAGCGGCATTCTCACCCGTGAGCGCCACCGCCATGTCGAGTTATCTGCATTGACCGCTGCAAACAGGTGCGGGCAGGTATTCAGGCGGATAGTGCCGTCCACTAATGGCAATTATCGCGTAACGCCAGGCTTTGCGCAGGCCAAGGCGCCCCAGCGTGCCGTACATCGCCCATATTCTGGATTTTGCAGCACGTTGCCGAGGCTTCGAGCATTTGAACGTGCCGTCTTTCCGACCATCAATCCACAGCCGGTTTCGTAATCCGTGTCCATACCATCAGCACCTTGAGCAGTGCTTCGATGCCATCGGTGACCGCGCTGTGCTCGTTGTAACACGGCACCACGGTGTACTCAGGCCGTCGCTCTGTTTTCGAGGTTCATTCATTGAGAACCTGCTCTGGTTCGGGTTTGCGCGATGTAAATACGCAGGCCGACGCCAAGATATGCGGACGACCAAACGCTGGGCTGACGCGGATCTTCCGGCGTAAAGTCGAGGTAGTCGAGCGCTACGCCGTTTCAAAATACGGCTTCAGGTCTCGGCATTAAGCACGGTAACGGGGTGTGACGTTGAAATCTTTAAAGATGGCATCGCGCGAGCCTTCGATGTCTTTCAGCGCGCCTTGGGCCTCCGCGCGGTTTTGCATCAGGCCCATCCCGGCGGCATCGAGGTCGGCAAGCGCGACGCTGAACTCTACCTCCCGCGTGGCCAATCCAGGATACGCCACCGAAGCGATTACGTGGTGAACACGTACACCGTGCCGCCACTGCTTTCGTCCGCGAGCGCCCGAGCGACGGTCGCTTGATAGACGTTGGCGCTGGGGCGCACCAACGCGACCAAGAAGGCCGAGCCTATGCCCACGGGCGCCCACAGGCGCTGAAACGTAACATCGCACGCGCGAGACGCGTTACCGCCAGACGCGAGTCAGGTGCAAACACAAACATTGGCACGCGCTTCGAGTACGACCAGCCCTTCTTTTGCAAAAAGAAAATTATCGCCCTGCCGCAATCGCGACCGCGCCCGCTTGGATCACGCCGTCGCCGGCACGCCCTTCCGTGCCATGGTCCATCACCGTGTCCCCTGCCACGCCAGCGCAGGAGGGCGAACAGGGCGATGATCACTTCGCTCTGGAACAGCAAGAGCAATGCGGGCTGGGTGAACGCGAAAAAGACGCGCGCGTAGCGCGGCAGCACGTCCGAAAAGTATTCGAGGTAAACGTCACGACGCTGAGGCCATATCCCACCACCAAGGCTGCGGGCGTCAACGTCTCCGTGCGGAAGATGGCGCTGAAGCGTTGCAGGCGCATCGGCATCATTTCCAGCGCGATGGGCGGCAGAGCGTGGGCTTGAGCGCCGCACCAAAGGCCGCGACGCCTATGGCAATGCCCAGGCCGAAGGGCACATAGCGCGTTCGGCGCGCGCTGGTCAGCATCACGTAGAGCATGAACACGGCGAACAGATGATCGCGTTGGCCGAAGTCGTGCATGGGGACCACGGCCAGCACCGCGAACGCCGCGATCGAATGCATACTGCCGTGAAGGCGTCCAGGGTCAGGACCTGGGCCAAAACGCGCGCGCTCAAACTTACGCTCATCGCGATGGCGACCAGCACGAAGGGGACCGGTATCTGAAGACCGAAGGACCGATGCTGAACCGCCCAGCATGCGGTCCGTCCATACAGAAGGCGTGCATCCATGTCGCTGGCGGCGGATTGGCCGCTGGATTGATCGATGTAAAGGCTTCGGCCGTCCAGGTAGCGCTCGGCGGCCAGCATCAAATGGCGCTGTCGTGATTGACAGGCACCTGCCACAGACCCGCACCTAAGGCCGCGAAGCTGATGGCCAGAAGGGCCGTCGTTTTGCGGGACTTAATTTTTGTTGCGCGTTCCCCCATGCGCGCGCCTATACTGCCGAACCAGATAAACACCTGATTCCAGGCCTGAGCAAAGTGACTGCGCGTCGCTCGGCTTGAACCGATCGCCTGCCAGCGTTTCGATGGTGTCGCGGGTATAGTAAACGTCACGTGTTCGTCTTCGATGTCGCGTGCGTAAAGCGCGATGATCCATTCCGCGCTTCGTTTGGGCGTGGTCAGGATCAAAGCGCCCACCGGGTTTGAGCACGCGGTGAATCTCTTTCAAAATCGGGTGGGGGTCCACCAGATGTGTTCGATCACAGCCAGCATCGCGACAACATCGAAATGCGCGTCACGGAAAGTCCAGGCCGTCTTCGGGCCAGTCGCCCATTTTATGGTCCAGGCCGTAGCGTTCCAGCACGCGCGCGATCGAGAAGCCGCTTCATCCCGCAGCCGATGCTCTCGAGCAGCCGACCTGTACCTCCAATCCATCGGGAATCAGCGCCTCAACGTTAACCGCGCGCGCAGCCAGCGCGTGAGCCGCATGGCCTGGCGGCCCGGGGCCGCGCCCTTCGATGTAGGCTAATTCTTCAAGGCGCGTGCCCGATTGTGTCGTGCCGTCGATTTCAGCAATTGCGGCGCAGCTGTCAACCGGCGTTGGTATTGTACGATGCGTCGGGCACGACCTGGTTGGCCAATGTCCGGCTTTTGGTTCGGCGTGCTGGTAGACACCAGAAAGCCCATGCGCCAGCAGCCAGCTCGAAGGAGCGGATGCGCATCAGACTCTTCATCATGTAGCCAGGACATATAGAGACATACATGCGCACCAGAATCTCGCGCAGTTCGGCGCGGGTGAAGTTTTCTTCCCACACCGGTAGTTCGAAATCCGACGTGGGGTTTGGGCGAACGTCTTCCACGTCTTCTTTTACCAGGATGCCTTGCTCCAGCCCCTGAGCGTAGTCACCGTGCCGGGGTACGGGCAGAAAATCGTGAAGTGCGCCAGTTCGGTTTGAGCGACTTTCTTCGGTTCGGCGTGTCTTCGATGTCGCTTGCGGTTTCGGTCTGCTGGCCGACCATGAAATAGCCCAGCGTTTCCATGCGTGCTTTCTTGGCCGCCGCGAAGGCCTTGCGCACCTTTTCCACGTTGGTGCTCTTGCGGATGGTTTTCATCATACGGTCGTTGCCGACCTCGACGCCGAAGTGGATGCGGTCACACCCCGCTTCGCTCATGTGTTGAGCAGGTCCAAATCCACCATGTTGTCGCGCATGCGTCCCAGGTGAAGTCGAGCTTGCGCTTGATGATCTCATCCACCAGATCGTTGCACCCGGTCCTTGCGCACGGTGAATGTGTCGTCATAGATGAAGGAAGCCGTCAATACCCTGGGCCACGCACTGTTCCGATCTCGTCGGCTATGGCCCGGACTGCGCCAGCAGAACCCCGGAAATGATGGGCGAGCTGGGGCGGTCGCAGGGCGTGCAGCGGAACGGAGCGGCCCGGCTGGTAAACATGGTGGTGACAATGTTGCGTCGTCCCAAAAGCGAGCGGTAGTCCTCGGGGTCGAGCTTGTTGCGCGCGGGAAAGCCCAACAGATCCAGATCGTCGATCAGGGCGCGATGCCGTTGTTGTGGATGACGTCAAGGCCGTCATGCCACACTAGTCGGGAGACGCTCAGCCGCGCGTCGGGGCGGTCGAGGCTTTTCGGGCAGGTCAAAAACGCGATCTCACCTTCGCCCGGATCAAAATCCCACTTCGTCATGCCAAATGGTTCCGTTGGGAAACAGGTGCACATGCGGGCTGCATGGCACGTCTGGCCTTCGGGTTGACGCGGCGTATCGTAGCAAGGTTTCGATACGTCGATCAGGAGTGAACATCATGGCGGTCAGGCCGCACACGTCGAAGTCACCACCAGCTGAATCTCGCGCGCCAATTGGTCATAGGTATAGCTCTTGGGCCATGCGTCAGCACCTCGACCTGGTAGTTTACGACGATCTTCCAGATAGCCGCAAAATTTTCAAGCCCCAACGGCGGGTTGAACCCCAGTGTTTTTCACGATGGCAGGGGTTTGCCAGTCAGTTCCCCAAACCGGGGCGCGTTGATCAAAAAGAATCTTTCTGGCGGGTGCGGTCTGCGTCATGTAATGAATGACCTCATCGTGGTCGAACATTGCTTCGTTGGTTTTACATACTGGCGTGCAGAAGGTGCATTATTGTACAAACACTAGTGTGTCATTTTGATGCTCGCACACTTTGTTTTTGTCCGTCCGGGAGTTTTCCCTTATAGGTGCGCTGAATCATTATAATGGCGCAATACCGGGGGAACCATGACCGAAACCCAAACGCCATCAGACGCGCCCAAACGTCGCCCGCCCTACCGCGCGATGGGCACGATTTTCTATATCAAGCTGGTGGGGATTAAATCGGTCTCGCGGTCTTGATCTATGCTTTGGGCACGATGGGCGCCGACAGTCCCTGGCCGATTCGGCCGTTGTCCGTGTTGGGCGGCGTGGGGCTGTTCCTGCTTGCTGCCGTTTTGGCGGGCGTGCGAATGGCGTTGCTGATCGGCACGGGTGGGGGGGCGCTGACATATGCACGCGGCATCCGCTTTCGCGCCATGTTTTATCATCTGTTCGTGCCCTTGGGCTTCGGCCTGGACGTCGCCAAGTTCGCCATGCTGCAAGGGGACTGGGGGCGGGGCAAGGTGGCCTTGGCGACGATTTTGCTTTTGGACCGTGTTATTGGCGTGGCCAGTTTCGCGCTGCTCATTCTGCGGTGACCGCCTGCTGATTTTCAATGATCCACTTTAGCAATGC